>CAWGHF010000025.1:0-232514 GCA_963822305.1 uncultured Actinomycetota bacterium
CTCGCTCACCACGTCCCAGTCGTGCGACTCGATGGCGTCGAGATAACGCTCGACGATGTCGGCCATCCGCCCATCACATCACGTTGTCACCCGGACGCCTACCGTGGACGTGTGCGGTTCTCGATCTCGATCCCCCAGCTGGACTACGACCGCTTCGACGATGCAGGCGTGAAGGAGTATCTCGCCCGAGCCGAGGAACTCGGCTTCGAGGGCGGCTGGACGATGGAGCAGGTCGTCGGCGGCTCACCGCAGATCGCGCCGTTGCAGATGCTCGCCTACGCCGCCGCCTGTACCACCCGGCTGCGGTTGGGGGTTGCGGTGCTGATCACCACGCTGCATGACCCGCTGCAGCTGGCGTGGGCCGTCACCGCCGTCGATCGGCTCAGCCACGGCCGGGTAGACGTCGGGGTCGGCCACGGTGGCAAGCTCCGGCCATTTCAGGCGTTTGGCGTGGAGAAGTCGACGTTCGTCAGTTATTTCACCGAAGGCGTCGAGCTGATGAAGGCGGCATGGTCCGACGAGCCGAAGGTGACGTTCCACGGCCGGTTCCGCGATGTCGACGGTCTGCCGATTCAACCAAAGCCGGTTCAGCGGCCACACCCGCCGCTGTGGATCGGCGGCGCTGCACCAAAGGCGCTTGCCCGCGTTGTGCGGCTCGGAGACGCCTTCATCGGTGCGGGCTCGTCGACCACTGAGACGTTCGTCAAGTCAGTGAAGACAGTCCGCCAACAACTCGACGAACAAGGCAGGGACGCAACGCGATTCACCATCGGCAAGCGGCTGTATCTGATGATCGACGACGACGCCCAACGCGCCCGAGAGCGTGTCGTCGCCGGATTGCACCGCATCTACGGGGACATGCCCGGGATCGAGCAGGTTCCGGTGTCGGGCACACCCGACGAGGTCGCGCGTGGTGTCCGCGAGGTCATCGACGCGGGCGCCGAGATGGTTCTGCTGAACCCCGTCGGCACCAACGTGACCGAAGACCGGGAGCAGATGGAACGGCTTGCCGCCGAAGTGATTCCGCAGCTGCAGTGAAGAAAGCCGGCTCATCGTCAGCTCGATGCAAGGATGGGCATATCGTGACCGCATGGACGCATTACCGCCTGACCCGTCCAACGTCGGCCTGAAACTCAGCCGTCGCCGGTTGCTCCAGCTGGCCGGAACGGCGAGCCTTGCGGTCGCCACAGTGGGTGCCTGCTCGAAGGCGCCCGCTGCCGGCCCGAGTTCGTCTTCCGCGTCGAGCCCCATCGCACCGACGAGTGCGATGGCGAGCCCACTACCGGCGCCTGCGGTTACACCCGTGCCAGTCGTCAGTCCCACCGTTTCATCTGCCGTGTTGTGTAGGGAAGCTTGGGGCGCGCTGCCGCCCCGACCCGGTGGCACTCCCCATACCCCAAACTTCATGACGATCCACCACACCGCCGTTGTTCTCGGTGACAACTCCAACGCGCCCGCTCGGCTCCGTCAGCACCAGCACTATCACCAGGACTCGCAGGGCTGGATTGATATCGCCTATCACTTCAGCGTCGATCGGAACGGAAACATCTACCAGCTGAGAGATCCCAACCTCGTTGGCGACACCGCAACAAGCTACGACCCCACCGGGCACTTCCTCGTCGTCTGCGAAGGCAACTTCGACGAAGAGGAGGTGACGGAGGAGCAACTCAACGGCGCTGCCCTCGTATTCGCCTGGGCGGCTCAGCAATACGGGATCCCGGTCGATACGCTCAAAGGGCACCGAGACGAGAGCGGGGACACCTCCTGCCCTGGCGCCAGCCTCTACGCACACGTCACTTCCGGCGACCTCAGAGAGTCGCGTCGACGAAATCTCGGCCGCCGGCCCCGTCGATCTCTCGATAGTTTGTGGGCCGGAGGCCGAAGGCATCGTCGCAGACATCGAGGCCGGCCTCCGCTGAGCTGAATACGCGAAAGCCCCCGACACGCCGGGCGTGCGGGGGCTTTTGCGTCTTGTCGCGGAGGTTAGGAGGCCTCGGTCGCGGAACCGCCCGCGGCCGTGATCTTTTCCTTCGCACTGCCGCTGAACTTGTGCGCGGTGACATTGACCTTCACGGTCAGCTTGCCGTCGCCGAGCACCTTCACCAGCGAGTTCTTGCGGACCGCGCCCGCGGCCACCAATTCGTCGACACCGACGTCGCCGCCCTTGGGGAACAGCTTGTTCAGGTCGCCGACGTTGACGACCTCGTACTCGGTGCGGAACCGGTTGCGGAAGCCCTTGAGCTTCGGCAGCCGCATGTGAATCGGCATCTGGCCACCCTCGAACGTCGCCGGGACGTTCTTGCGGGCCTTCGTACCCTTGGTGCCGCGACCGGCGGTCTTGCCCTTGGAGCCTTCACCGCGACCCACGCGGGTCTTGGCGGTCTTCGAGCCGGGGGCCGGCTTCAAATCGTGCAGCTTGATCGGCGTCATCTTCTTAAACTTCCTCCACCTCTATGAGGTGATGCACGGCGTTGATGAGCCCGCGAGTCTGGTCGTTGTCCTCACGGACGACCGACTGCCGGATCTTGCGCAGTCCCAGCGAGCGCAGGCTCTCCTTCTGGCGCCACCGCGCACCGATGGTGCTGCGCACCTGGGTGATCTTCAGCTCTGCCATGGCTATGCCGTTCCTTCACGCGCGGCGCTCGCGGCCACTGCCGCCTCGGCCTCACGGCGCGCCCGCAGCATGCTGGGGGGTGCCACGTCCTCGATGGGCAGGCCACGGCGGGCCGCCACCTCTTCGGGACGCTGCAGCAGCTTCAGCGCGGCCACGGTGGCGTGCACCACGTTGATCGCGTTGTCACTGCCCAGCGACTTGGCCAGGATGTCGTGCACGCCAGCGCATTCCAGCACCGCACGGGCTGCGCCACCGGCGATAACACCGGTACCGGGGCTGGCCGGGCGCAGCATGACCACACCCGCAGCGGCCTCACCCTGAACCGGGTGCGTGATGGTGCGACCGATCAACGGAACGCGGAAGAAGCCCTTGCGTGCCTCCTCGACGCCCTTGGCGATCGCGGCCGGAACTTCCTTGGCCTTGCCGTAGCCGACACCGACCATGCCGTTGCCGTCGCCGACGATCACCAGAGCGGTGAAGCTGAACCGCCGGCCACCCTTGACCACCTTGGAGACGCGGTTGATCGTGACGACGCGCTCGATGTAGTTGCTCTTCTCGCCGCCGTCGCGATCGCGACGACCGCCGCGATCATCACGGCGTCCCCGGCCCTCGCGGTCACCGCGTGGCGGCCTGCCGTCCGAACTCGAAGGCCCGGCGGCTCCTGCTGCCTGCTCGGCCATTACGTAGTCCTTCCAATTGTTTTCAGGTC
Source organism: uncultured Actinomycetota bacterium (assembly GCA_963822305.1). Classification (GTDB taxonomy): domain Bacteria; phylum Actinomycetota; class Actinomycetes; order Mycobacteriales; family Mycobacteriaceae; genus Mycobacterium. Next base: position 3,324 of record CAWGHF010000025.1, read on the forward strand.
ATTCGTCATCAGAACTTCAGCCCACCTTCGCGTGCCGCGTCGGCCAGCGCCGCGAGCCGTCCGCCGTAGGTGTAGCCACCCCGGTCGAAGACGACGGTTTCGATCCCTGCGGCCTTGGCGCGCTCGGCGATCAGCTGACCGACCCGCTTGCTGTGGGCCTTCTTGTCGCCATCCACACCGCGCACGTCGGCTTCGATGGACGACGCCGCGGCCACCGTGGTGCCGGTCAGGTCGTCCACCAGCTGCACGTGAATGTGCCGTGCGGAGCGGTGGACCACCAGGCGCGGCGTCTCGGCCGATCCTTCGATCTTCTTGCGCAGCCGCGCATGCCTGCGCAGCCGCGAGGTCCGTCGGGCCGCCGCAACGCTCTGCCCGGCTCCGGGCTTCTGCTTTGCGCCTTTTGTCTTCTGGGCTTGAGCCATTGCTACTTACCTGTCTTTCCGACCTTGCGGCGGATCTGCTCACCCTCGTAGCGGATGCCCTTGCCCTTGTACGGGTCGCTCTTCCGCAGACGACGGATGTTGGCCGCGATCTGGCCGACCTTCTGCTTATCGATACCGGTGATCGAGAACTTCGTCGGCGTCTCCACCGCGAAGGTGACGCCCTCGGGGGCGGTGATCAGCACCGGATGGCTGTAGCCCAGGGCGAACTCGAGGTTGCTGCCCTTGGCCACCACGCGGTAGCCGACGCCGAAGATCTCCATCTTGATGGTGTAACCCTCGGTGACACCGGTGACGAGGTTGGCCACCAGGGTGCGCGACAGCCCGTGCAGCGAACGGCTGCGCCGCTCGTCGTCGGGCCGGGCCACCACGATGGCGCCGTCGTCGTCGCGGGCCACCGTGATCGGCTCGGCCACCGCGAGGTCCAGGGTGCCCTTGGGCCCCTTGACCGACACGTTCTGGCCGTCGATCGTCACGTCGACTCCGGCGGGTACCGGAACCGGCTGCTTACCAATGCGCGACATAGCTAGTTCCCCCTCACCAGACGTACGCGAGGACTTCGCCGCCCACGCCTTGTCGTGATGCCTGACGGTCGGTCAGCAGCCCCGATGACGTGGAGATGATCGCCACGCCGAGGCCGCCGAGCACCCGCGGCAGATTGGTGGATTTCGCGTACACCCGCAGACCGGGCTTGGACACCCGGCGCAGGCCCGCGATGCTGCGTTCGCGGCTCGGGCCGTACTTCAGCTCGACGACCAGCGACTTGCCCACCCGGGCATCCTCGGTGTGGTAGTCGGTGATGTAGCCCTCCGCCTTGAGGATCTCGGCGATGTTCGCCTTGATCTTCGAGTGCGGCAGGGACACCTCGTCGTGGTACGCCGAATTGGCGTTGCGCAGACGTGTCAAGAAGTCTGCGATCGGATCCGTCATGGTCATGACAGCCGGTTCACCTTCCTCGCGGCGGTTCCCCTCTCAGGGCCTACCGCAACTTTCTTTCGAATGGGTCGTGGTCTTGGGCGTTACCAGCTGGACTTCTGCACACCTGGCAGCTCGCCGGCGTGCGCCATCTCGCGCAGGCAGATGCGGCACAGCCCGAACTTGCGGTAAACCGCGTGCGGGCGACCGCACCTGTTGCAGCGGGTATAGCCGCGCACCTTGAACTTGGGCTTCTTATTGGCCTTGTTGACCAGAGCCTTCTTTGCCATCTGTTCAGTTCTCCTTGAACGGAAAGCCGAGGGCCCGCAACAGCGCTCGTCCTTCGTCGTCGTTCGTCGCCGAGGTGACGACGGTGATGTCCATGCCACGGGGGCGGTCGATGGAGTCCACGTCGATCTCGTGGAACACCGACTGCTCGGACAACCCGAAGGTGTAGTTGCCGCGGCCGTCGAATTGCTTGGGGCTCAACCCGCGGAAGTCGCGGATACGCGGCAGCGCGATCGAGATCAGCCGGTCCAGGAACTCCCACATCCGGTCGCCACGCAGCGTCACGCGGGCGCCGATCGGCATGCCCTCGCGCAGCTTGAACTGGGCGATCGACTTCGTCGCCTTGCGCACCTCGGGCTTCTGGCCGGTGATCAGCGCGAGGTCATTGACCGCGCCGTTGATCAGCTTGGCGTCGCGGGCGGCGTCGCCGACGCCCATGTTCACGACGACCTTGACCACACCGGGGATCTGCATGACGTTGCCGTAGCCGAATTCTTTGTGCAGCGAGTCGCGAATCTCCTCGCGGTAGCGCTGCTTCAGGCGGGGCAGAGTCTTCTCTGTCTTCTCAGCCGTGGTCATTCTCAGATGTCCTTGCCGTTGGTCTTGGCGATGCGGACGTTCTTGCCGCTCTCGTCGTCTTTCCGGTAGCCGATGCGGGTCGGCTTGCCGTCGGAGTCGACCACCATCACGTTGGACACGTGAATCGGCGCCTCCTGGGTGACGATGCCGCCCGACGACGCACCACGCTCGGTGCGGGACACCGGGGTGTGCTTCTTGATGCGGTTGACGCCCTCGACGAGAATCTTGTTTCGAGTCGGAAACGCCTGCAGCACCTTGCCTTTGGCGCCCTTGTCCTTACCCGAGACGACCAAGACGGTGTCGCCCTTGTGGACCTTCATCTACAACACCTCCGGAGCGAGCGAGACGATTTTCATGAAGCGCTTCTCGCGCAGCTCGCGGCCGACCGGGCCGAAGATGCGCGTCCCGCGCGGATCGTTGTCCGGCTTGATGATGACGGCGGCGTTCTCGTCGAACTTGATGTAGCTGCCGTCGGCGCGGCGGCGCTCCTTCACGGTGCGCACGATGACGGCCTTGACCACCTCACCGCGCTTGACGTTGCCACCGGGGATGGCCTCCTTGACGGTGGCCACGATGATGTCGCCGATGCCGGCATAGCGCCGCGACGAGCCACCGAGCACGCGGATGCACAAGATCTCCTTGGCGCCCGTGTTGTCGGCGACCTTCACCCGCGATTCCTGCTGAATCACTCGATCTCCTCGACCTGGTTATGTATGCACGGCAGATACCGACCTGACGTGCGCGGTCTTGCGTCACCGAAGAGCACGCGGGGCTTTTCCGGCCGATGAGCGCTTGCGCGAAGAGCACATCTAGGAAGAGCCGAGGTCTGCCCAAGGCAACCAGTGAATTCTAGGCGACGACCAGCAATGCGCCAAATCGCTGCTGGTCAGCACTCACCCCACCCCGCGACGGTGCGTGTCTGCTCCCCGACACGCCGCTGGCATAGCGCCGTTTGCGCACGCTCGTCCCGACGCGAACGTGCAGGTGGGCGGCCTACGGTCCGGCGTGGCGCCCTCAGACACGCACGCTCGCGCTCAGCGAGCGAAGCCGGTGCCGCTGCGGATCAGCGGCAGCGTGGCGTTGGTCGCGAAGCCCGCAGGCGCGTCGCACACCGCGGGCACGGCGTTGAGCACCTGCATGCCGGTGGCGATGTTTCCGGCTTGAGCGTGCTCGGCGATGCTCGCGTTGCGGGTGAAGCTGGCCAGTGTCAGGAAGTGAACGCGCATCGACGGGTCGCCCTCGATGGTCAACGTCCAGCCATGGTCGGGCGCAGGCCAATGCTCGGGGTACTCATTGCCGACGGTCCACAGCGTCTCGATTTCGACGCGGGGTTCGCCGTTGCGCCGACCGACCATGTTCCAGCGTTGGCCCGCCGTGGTGCCGGCCTCGAGAAGCCGGTCGAAGATCTGGTGGTCCTGTTGCGCGGGGATGGCTTCGATGTCGACGGTGACTTCGTCGAGGCCTGCGTTGAGAGCGTCTCCCAGCAGCCAGATCTGTTCGACGAACATCGATTTCATATCGCGGAGGTACTCGTCGACGTCGGGGTTGATGACCTCGAGCGGCTCACCGAACTTCATGTTTCCGAAGCTGATGTCGGTGCTGTCGTAAAGGGTCATGTCTGCGCGTTCCTGAAGGGTGATCTTGTCGATCGTGCGGCTCATTCCGGACAGCGCGAGCGGTAGGACACCCGACAGGTTGCCGGGGTTGATGCCGCTTGCGTGAAACGTCGTGTTGCCTTCGCGGCAGGCCGCCTCGAGGCGTTGACGGTCGGCATCGGGCAGTCGGGGCGGATAGAAGAGGAAGACGGTGGTGGCGACGTTCTTGCCGCTGGCCAGCAGACGGCAGACCTCGTCGATGTCGCCGTTGCGGGGCGTGTAGATGACGCAGTCGGCGTCGAGCGCGATGATCGCGTCGTCGTCATTGGTGGCGGTGACGCCGATCGGATCCCGGCCCACCAGCTTCCCGGCGTCCATTCCGTTCTTGGAATCGGAATACACCTTCACGCCGACGATTTCGAGGTCGTCACGGTGGTCGATGATCGCCGTCAGCAGCTCACTGCCGATCGACCCTGGCCCCCAGAGAATCACCCGATATTTCTTGTCGCTCACGGCGGTGACGATATCGGCAGTGGCGGCCGGCGCTAGGCGTAATCAGCCACGCACCGGAATCCGATGTGCGTGGTCGCGCTGTCCTGCGACTGCGGCGACCGGGCCGCAGGCCGGTACCGGTGGCAGTACTCGGGCGCGCACAGATGCGAGCCACCCTTCAGCGCCTGATTGACCGACGGGTCCGCGTCATGAGTCGACGGACAACACCCCTGCGCCGGTTCGTCGAGGCGGTGGTGCCCGGCGAACTCGGTCGTCGTCCACTCCCACACGTTGCCGATCATGTCGACGAGGCCGTAGCCGTTCGGCGGAAACGTGCCGACCGGCGACGTGCCCGTCCAGCCCAGCGCGCCGTCGTTTTGATACGGGAATTGGCCCTGCCACGTATTGGCCATCAGCTGCCCATCCGGCGCGGGATCGTCGCCCCACGCATAAGTGGTGGAGCCGCCGCCGCGCGCCGCGTACTCCCATTCGGCCTCGCTCGGCAGCCGGCGTCCCGCCCACCGCGCATAGGCGGCCGCATCGGGATAGGCGACCTGAACGACCGGGTGGTCCAGGCGATCCGAGATGTCGGTGTCCGGCCCGAACGGATGCCGCCAGCACGCGCCCGGTTTCCACTCCCACCACTGCCGCCAGTCCCGCAGATCCACCGGCCGGGACGTCGGCCGGAACACCAACGCACCCGGCACCAGGTCGGCTGGATTCGCTCCGGGATACAGCTGTGAGTCGAGCTCCCGCTCGGCCACCGTGACGTAGCCGGTCTCGCCGACGAATTCGGCGAACTGCGCATTGGTGACCGGATGCCGCTCGATCGCAAAGGCGGACACCTGCACGGTGTGGATCGGCGCCTCTTCCGGATAGAAGCTCGTCGAACCCATCCGAAACGATGCGCCCGGTATCTCGACGAGCTCAGTGAGCATGACTTCAGGGTATGCCGACGGCGAAGTCCTCAATGAGCACCGTTGAGGCGGCATCGAATCCGTCGGTTCCGGCCGGTGCCTGCACGTGCACGGCGACCAGATAGCTGTCGGTGTTGGTCCAGATGTGGGCGATGCGGTCGAGGAACTCGACGGACTGCTGCGGGGAGTCCGACCACGCGCCCATCAGCTTCTGTCCGCTGTAGCCGCACAGTTCGGCCGGAAGCACGCTTACGCTGCTGACCGCGGACACCGCCATCACCTTGTCGGCGTATTCGGTGAAAGCCTCAGCGGGATCGAGCTTCGTCTGCGCAATCGTCACTGTCGCGAACATGCCGTCGGGTCCCTGCATCCGGAGGCCGACGTCGCCGGAACCCGGTTCCGTCGACCAGCCGTCAGGGACGGCAACGGTGATCTTCGGGGCCGCCGGATCGGATACCTCTGCGACGGCCGAGACCGCCGGCTTGACCGGCTGCGAACAGCTGACGGTCCCCGCTGGGACCGGTGTGCGCGATGTGGTGACGATGCCCGGTGCCGCAGGCCCCGCGTCCTCCGTCGACTGCGTCGGTTGTGGACGTTCGCCGGTGGTTGTCGCGGCGCTCTCGCTGCGGATCGCCACGCCTTCGTCGGTCCGGACGCATGCCGAGACCAGTGGCGCCATCAAAGTCAGCAGGACCAACGTCGTCCAACCGAACCGCTTCACCCCAACATCATCAGTCTTTGGAGAACGCTTGCGCCAATTCCCGTTCGACGTCCAGGTAGGGCGTGCCCGAGATGTCGACGACGACCTTGGCGATCGTCCCTCCGGTGAATGGGTACGGCGCCTTGTAGCTGCTCGACACCGCCTGGCCGGTGTTGCGCCCGACGGCCACGCCGCCGCCTGACAGACCAAAGCTGGCCGGATGTGTGCGGACCCCCGAGCGTCGTCGCCACCACGGATCCATCGACGTAGAGCGAGACGTCACCCAGCGGGGTGTGGCTGCCTTCGACCGTTCCCGTGCGGTCATATCGCACACCGAAGACGTGATCGCCCAACGGCAACGGGTCGGGCGCCGACAGCTTCTGCTCGTCCTCCCCCATGAAGTTGTAGATGTAGTGCAACCGGCCGTCCTGCACGAACAACACATGGCCGCCGTGACCCGCGCCCTGCTTGTAGAGCACTCCCTCCGCGCCGGTCGTGTCGACGGCCACATCGGCCAGCACCGAGAACGATTGGCCGCGCAGCTCCGGCGCAGCCCCGAGGCCGATCTCGGAATTATCCGGGTAGTACGTGAAGTTCTTCCGGTCTGCGACGAGGTACGGCCGGAAGCGGGTCATCGTCTCCAAGATGTTGAGGTCGGCGAGCGGGAGCCCGTTGTACTTCGCGGCCTCGTCGAACCACAGCTTCTTGAGCTCCTCGAGTTTGTCGGGCTGCTCGGCTGCCAGATCGTGGCACTGGCTGCGGTCGGACTCGATGTGAAAGAGCTCCCACCGGTCGGCTTCGAAGTGCGACCAACCCGCCGGGGTTGCCGCGTGGACGGTGTTGGCGAACCAGCCGTTGTGCCAGATCCCGCGGGTGCCCAGCATGGTGTAGAACTGGGTGTCCTTGCCGGTGTCGGCGGACGGATTATCCAGGGCGGCTTTGAAACTCACACCGTCGAGCGGCTTCTGTGCGATACCGCCGACCTCGGCGGGCGGCGTGATGTCCAGCAGATCGTAGATCGTCGGGGTGACGTCGCAGACGTTGACGTAGGCGTCCCGCACCTCACCGTGTGCCTTGATTCCGTTGGGCCAGCTGATGATTGCGGTGTCGGCGATGCCGCCTTCGTGAGATGCGTAGCGCTTGAACAGCTTGTAGGGCGTGTTGAATGCCATCGCCCAGCCGATGGGATAGTGGTTGTAGGTCTCCGGGCCGCCGAGATGGTCGAAGTACTTCATGCTCTCTTCGACGGTGTCGATGTAGCCGTTGAAGAACTTCACCTCGTTGACCGACCCGTTCGGGCCGCCCTCGCCGCTGGCGCCGTTGTCGGAGATGGTGACGATGATCGTGTTGTCCAACTGCCCGGACTCCTCGAGATAGTCGAGGATGCGCCCGATCTGGGCATCGGTGTAGGACAGGAAACCTGCGAACACCTCGGCCATCCGGCTGAAGAGGCGCTTCTCTTCGTCGTTGAGGGAATCCCACGGTCGCACCGTGTCCTGGTACGGCCACGCCTCGCCGTTGGGGCCCTTCACGTCGAGATACGGGTTCACCGGCGACAACTCGGTGTCCGAGGGCACGATGCCGAGCTTCTTCTGGTTCTCCAGCACGATCTCGCGGTACTGCTCGTAGCCCATATCGAACTTGCCTGCGTACTTGTCCGCCCAGCTCCTTGAAGACGTGATGCGGGGCGTGGCCGGCGCCGGGGCAGAGATAGGAGAACCACGGCTTGTTCGGCGCGATCGCCTTGGCGTCGCGGATGAACTCAATCGTCTTGTCCGCGAGGTCCTTCGACAGGTGATAGCCCTCCTCCGGCGTTGCCGGCGGTGCGACCTGATGGTTGTCGTAAATCAGGTCGGGATACCACTGGTCGGTCTCGCCGCCCATGAAGCCGTAGAACCTCTCGAAACCGCGAGACAGCGGCCAATGGCGCCTTGTGGCCGCCGGATTGGACTCCTCCAGCGGCGTCAGGTGCCACTTGCCGAGGCAGTAGGTGTTGTAACCCCGCTCGTTCAACACCTCGGAGAGCAGCGCGGTGTCGGCGGGGATGCGCCCGTTGCAGTTCGGGAAGCCGTCGGTGAACTCCTCGATGGTGGCCATGCCGACGGTGGTGGCGTTGCGGCCCGTCAGCAGCGAGGCGCGGGTCGGCGAGCACAGTGCTGTCGTGTGGAACTGGGACAGCCGTACACCGCGTTCGGCGATGCGGCTCATCGTCGGCATCTCCACCAGGCCGCCGAAGCAGTCCCATGTCGCGATGCCGGTGTCGTCCCAGACGAGGTAGAGGATGTTGGGCGCTCCCTCGGGCGCGGTGGGTGCGGCGTACGGTCCCCAATCCGGCTCGGAGTCGCGGATATCCAGCTCGATTTTGCCGTTGAAATCGGGTGCCATGACCAGCCTCGTCCAGGTAGGTGCGTTTCCGCGTCGTCCCCAACCGCCCGGAGATTACACCGAGTGCTTATGGCCGGACTGAGAAAATGACGACGGCGTCGCGCCGGCGCGGCACGGTTAGCTAATTCGGATTCCGGGTAACGCCAGATTGTCCGACCTGTGACTGCGCGATGGCGGAGCACGGGAAGCCGTGCACAAAGATTCCGGCGGTGGAATTATGCCGAAGGTGGCGACAAGCAAGGCGCAGACCATCTCCTATCCGGCACCGGGCTCTCGCCCGCGCCGTCATGATGAATCCGCGGTCGACCCGCATGTGGTCGTGCTGTTCGGAGCGACAGGTGACCTCGCACGACGAAAGCTGATTCCCGGCCTGGCCTACCTGGACCAGTCCGAACTGGCCCCCAACATCCAGATCGTCGCCACCTCGTTGGAGGACATATCCCGCGACGACTTCCTCGAGGTTGCCAAGGCGGCCATCGACGAATTCGGAACGCACAAACTCACCAAGGACCAGTGGGCCAGTTTCGCAGAACTCGTCACCTACGTCCCGCAGGGCGGGGGTCCCGAGGCGCTTGCGGCCGCTGTCGAGGAGTCCGAGAAAAAGCTGGGGCCGGACGTCCGTCGACTGCACTATCTGTCGGTACCGCCGAAAGCCGCCCGCGCGGTCATCACGATGCTGCGGGACGCGAAACTGGTCGAGCGGTCGCGCGTCGTCATGGAGAAGCCGTTTGGCACCGACCTGGCCAGTGCCGTCGAGCTCAACGAGTTCGTCCACGAGACGTTCGACGAAAACCAGATCTTCCGCATCGACCACTTCCTCGGCAAGGAGGCCGCGCAGAACATCCTGGCCTTCAGGTTCGCCAACGGCCTGTTCGAGCCGATCTGGAACCGCAACTTCATCGATCACATCCAGATCGACATTCCCGAGACCCTGGGGCTGGATGAACGTGCCAACTTCTACGAAAGCACCGGCGCCTACAAGGACATGGTGGTCACCCACCTGTTCCAGGTGATGGCGTTCGTCGTGATGGAGCCGCCGACCGCACTGGAGCCCCGCGCCATCAGCGAAGAGAAGAACAAGGTGTTCCGATCGATGTTGCCGGTCAAGTGTTCCGACGTGGTGCGCGGTCAATTCGCCGGCTACCGCGACCTAGAGGGTGTGGCAAGGGATTCCGATACCGAGACCTTCATCGCGTTGAAGGTCGGCATCGACAACTGGCGCTGGGCCGGCGTCCCGGTCTATCTGCGTACGGGGAAGCAGATGGCCGAGGGCATGCGGATCATCTCGATCGCGTTCAAAGAGGCGCCGCGCTCTATGTTCCCTGCAGGTTCGGGCGTCGGCTCGCAAGGTCCCGACCACCTGACGTTCGACTTGGCCGACAACTCCAAGGTGTCGCTGTCGTTCTACGGCAAACGACCCGGGCCGGGTATGAAGCTGGACAAGCTGTCGATGCAATTCGCGACGCAGGAGATCGACACGGTCAACGACGTGCTCGAGGCCTACGAGCGCCTGATCCTCGACGCGATGCGTGGCGACCACACACTGTTCACCACTGCGGAGGGCATCGAGTCGCTATGGCAGCGTTCGGAGAATCTGCTGAACGATCCACCGCCTGCGAAGGTCTACCAACCGGGCACGTGGGGGCCCAACGCAATTCACCAGCTGATCGCACCCAACGCGTGGCGGCTGCCGTTCGAGCGGGCGTGGCGGGAAGCCAATCACGACGACTGCTGATCAGTTTTGTCCGAGGCTGCAACCGCCGAACAACAACAATCCCCCGCACACCAGGTGTGTCGGGGGATTGTCCGTCTGCTCGCGCAGAAACTACTACTTGGCCTTCTCGAGGATCTCGACGAGCCGCCAGCGCTTGGTGGCCGACAGCGGACGCGTCTCCATCAGAGACACCCGGTCGCCGATGCCGGCGATGCCGTTCTCGTCGTGCGCCTTGACCTTGGTCGTGGTGCGGATGATCTTGCCGTAGAGCGGGTGCTTCACCCGGTCCTCCAGCTCGACCACGATGGTCTTCTGCATCTTGTCGCTCACCACGTAGCCGATGCGGGTCTTGCGACGGTTGCGCGGCTTCTCGGTCCGCGGGGTGTACGCGGGACCCTTGGTTGCCTTCTCTGCCATTACGATTCCTCACCAACGGGTCCGGAAGCCAGACCCAACTCACGTTCGCGCAGCACGGTGTACACGCGCGCAATCTCCTGACGCACTACCCGCAGCCGACGGTTGTTGGCCAGCTGACCGGTCGCCATTTGGAAGCGCAGATTGAACAGCTCTTCCTTCGACTCGCGCAGCTTGTCGTGCAGATCTTCGTCGGTCAGCTCGCGCAGTTCGCCCGGCGTCACTCCTACTGCCATCAGAACTGCTCCTCTCGGGTAACGATGCGTGCCTTGATCGGCAGCTTATGGATAGCGCGGGTCAGCGCCTCCCTGGCGATCTTCTCGTCGGGATAGCTCAGCTCGAACAGCACGCGACCCGGCTTGACGTTGGACACCCACCACTCGGGCGAGCCCTTGCCCGAACCCATGCGGGTTTCGGCCGGCTTCTTGGTCAGCGGACGGTCCGGGAAGATGTTGATCCACACCTTGCCGCCACGCTTGATGTGCCGGTTGATCGCGATACGAGCGGACTCGATCTGACGGTTGGTGACGTAGGCGTGCTCCAGTGCCTGGATGCCGTAGTCACCGAAGCTCACCGACGTACCACCGCTGGCGATGCCACGCTGCCGCGGGTGATGTTGCTTGCGGTGCTTGACCTTACGGGGAATCAACATGACTCAGCTCTCCGTGCTTTCCGTTGACTCCGGGGTCGCCTCGGCTGCAGCGCCTGCAGCGGCCTCGGTGCCTGTCGATGCCTCCGCGACGGCGGGCGCCGCTTCGGTACCCGACTGCGCGGGACCGGTTTCGCCGCCCGATGCGGCGCGACCGGCTTCGGTGCTCGTCGCGGTGGTCCCCGACGCGCCACTGCGGCGCGGGCGGGTACCCGACGGGCGCTCGCGGCGCGGACGATCGGCGCCTGCCGGGGCGGCCGCGGCGAGCTCACGCTTGCCACCGACGATGTCGCCCTTGTAGATCCAGACCTTCACGCCAATGCGGCCGAAGGTCGTCTTGGCCTCGTACAGGCCGTAGTCGATGTCGGCGCGCAGCGTGTGCAGCGGAACGCGGCCCTCGCGGTAGAACTCCGAGCGGCTCATCTCGGCGCCACCGAGGCGGCCCGAGCACTGCACGCGGATGCCCTTGACGTTGGGCTGACGCATCGCGGACTGGATGGCCTTGCGCATCGCGCGACGGAATGCCACGCGGTTGCTCAACTGCTCGGCGACACCCTGGGCGACCAGCTGAGCCTGCGACTCGGGGTTCTTCACCTCGAGGATGTTCAGCTGAACCTGCTTGCCCGTCAGCTTCTCCAGATCGGAGCGGATGCGGTCGGCCTCGGTGCCGCGGCGGCCGATGACGATGCCAGGCCGGGCGGTGTGGATGTCGACGCGGACCCGGTCACGGGTGCGCTCGATCTCCACGTCGGCGATGCCGGCGCGCTCGAGACCGGTTGCCAGCAGTCGACGGATCGCGACGTCTTCCTTGACGTAGTCCTTGTACTGCTTGTCGGCGTACCACCGGGACTTCCAGTCGGTGGTGATACCGAGCCGGAAGCCGTGGGGATTGATTTTCTGGCCCACTACTGCGAGCCTCCCTTCGCTTCGTCAGAAGCCTTTTTCGCCGGAGCCTTCTTGGCAGCCTTCTTAGCCGGTGCCTTCTCAGCGGTCGCCTTGGTCTCTGAGGACTTCTTGGCTTCCGCTGATGTCGCCGCCTTGGCGGCTCCGGAAGCCTTCTCAGCGGTCGCCTTTTCAGCCGTCGCCTTTGACGCGGGTGCCTTCTTCGCCGGCGCCTTGCTCGCAGCGGCCTTGCTGCCCTGCGCGCGACGCGAACGGGTCGAGCTTGCCGACCGGGCACCGCGCTCACCGCGCGCCGGGCGGCTTTCGACGATCACCGTGATGTGGCTGGTGCGCTTGCGGATTCGGAACGCACGCCCCTGCGCGCGAGGCCGGATGCGCTTGGCCGTCGGACCCTCGTCGGCGTAGACGGCAGCGACCACCAACGTCGAGGGATCCAGGCCGTCGTTGTTCTGCGCGTTGGCGGCGGCGCTCGCGATCACCTTGGCGACCGGCTCGCTGGCCTGCTGCGGCGCCCAGCGCAGGATGTCCAGCGCTTCGGACACGGACTTACCGCGCACCAGGTCGATGACCCGGCGCGCCTTGGACGCCGAAACGCGGACGAAGCGGGCCTTCGCCGTCGCGCTCGGGTATTCGGTCTCAACAGAGGTCATCGCCGTTTGGCCTTCCGGTCATCCTTGATGTGACCCTTGAACGTGCGGGTGGGTGCGAACTCGCCGAGCTTGTGTCCGACCATCGCCTCGGTGACGAACACCGGCACATGCTTGCGGCCGTCGTGCACCGCGAAGGTGTGCCCGATGAAGTCGGGAATGATGGTCGACCTGCGCGACCAGGTCTTGATGACCTGCTTCGTGTTCTTCTCGTTCTGTACGTCGACCTTCTTCAGGAGATGGTCGTCGACGAACGGACCTTTTTTCAGGCTGCGTGGCATCGGCTACTCCTACCGGTGGTGCTTCTTGCCGGTGCGCCGGCGTCGGACGATGAGCTTGTCGCTCGGCTTGTTCGCCTTGCGGGTACGGCCCTCGGGCTTACCCCACGGGCTGACCGGGTGACGGCCGCCGGAGGTCTTGCCCTCACCGCCGCCGTGCGGGTGGTCGACCGGGTTCATGACGACACCACGGACGGTGGGGCGCTTGCCCTTCCACCGCATACGGCCGGCCTTGCCCCAGTTGATGTTCGCCTGCTCGGCGTTACCGACCTCGCCGACGGTGGCGCGGCAGCGCACGTCGACGCGGCGGATCTCACCGCTGGGCATACGCAGCGAGGCGTAAGTGCCTTCCTTACCCAGCAGCTGAATCGACGAGCCGGCCGAGCGGGCCAGCTTGGCGCCGCCGCCGGGCCGCAACTCGACGGCGTGGATCAGGGTGCCTGCGGGGATGTTGCGCAGCGGCAGGTTGTTGCCGGGCTTGATGTCGGCGTTCGCACCGGACTCCACCACGTGTCCCTGCGCAAGTCCCTGCGGCGCGATGATGTAGCGCTTCTCGCCGTCCAGGTAGTGCAGCAGCGCGATGTTGGCGGTGCGGTTCGGGTCGTACTCGATGTGTGCGACCTTGGCGTCGACGCCGTCCTTGTCGTGACGACGGAAGTCGATCACGCGGTACGCGCGCTTGTGGCCACCGCCCTTGTGCCGGGTGGTGATTCGACCGTGCGCGTTACGTCCGCCCTTACCGTGCAGCGGACGCACAAGCGACTTCTCCGGCTCCGAGCGAGTGATCTCGGCGAAGTCGGAGACGCTTGCACCACGGCGACCGGGGGTCGTCGGCTTGTACTTGCGAATTGCCATGTCTTCTAATCCCTCTGTGCCTGATTGCTCTTCGCGCGAGCGCTCATCGCGGACGGCGATATCACGCCGGTGCTCCGAACAGGTCGATCGGCTTGCTGCCCTCGGCGAGCGTGACAATGGCGCGCTTGGTGCTCTTGCGCTTGCCGTAGCCGGCGCGGGTGCGCTTGCGCTTGCCCTGGCGGTTGGCGGTGTTCACGGACGAGACCTTGACCTTGAAGATCTTCTCGATCGCGATCTTGATCTGGGTCTTGTTCGAGTCGGGGTGAACGACGAACGTGTAGACGTTGTCCTCGATCAGCCCGTAGGACTTTTCGGAGATGACCGGCGACAGGATGATGTCGCGCGGATCGGTAACGGTCGCCATCAGGCCGAAACCTCCTCGTCAGTCTTCGTGTTGCTGCTGATGTAGGAATCCAGCGCCTCGACGCTGAACACCACGTCGTCGGCGTGCAGCACGTCGTAGGTGTTGAGCTGGTCCGGCGAAAGCAGATGGACACCAGGAAGATTCCGCACGCTCATGGCGCCGGTCTCGTCGCTGCGGCCGATGACTATCAGCACCTGCTTACCCTCGACCAGCTTGGCCAGGAAAGACTTGGCGCTCTTCGTCGACGGCGTCTGACCCTCGACAAGCTCGGTGACTGCGTGGATGCGACCGTTGCGGGCCCGATCGGACAGGGCGCCGAGCAATGCGGCGCGGATCATCTTCTTCGGGGTCCGCTCGCTGTAGTCGCGCGGCTTCGGGCCGTGCACGACGCCGCCACCGGTGTACTGAGGCGCACGCGTCGAACCCTGACGGGCACGACCGGTCCCCTTCTGCCGGTACGGTTTCCGGCCTCCGCCGCGGACCTCGCCGCGGGTCTTGGCGGAGTGCGTGCCCTGGCGGGCGGCCGCCAATTGCGCCGTCACCACCTGATGCATCAGCGCAATGTTCGGCTCGACGTCGAACAGCTCGGCGGGCAGCTCTACGGAGCCGTCCTTCTTGCCTGCCGGTGTGTGGACGTCGATCTTCACACTCTTGGTTGCCATTTACTTCTCGCCTCGCTTGATCGCGCTCCGGACCATCACCAGGCCACCGGTGCGGCCGGGGATGGCGCCCTTGATCAGCAATACGCCGTTTTCGGCATCGACCTTGTGCACCAACAGGTTCTGCGTGGTCACCCGGTCGTTGCCCATGCGGCCCGACATCCGGGTGCCCTTGAACACGCGGCCCGGAGTGGCGCAGCCACCGATCGAGCCGGGACGACGGTGCACGGCCTGCGCACCGTGGCTCGCGCCCTGGCCCTTGAAGCCGTGACGCTTCATGGTGCCTGCGAAGCCCTTGCCCTTGGAGGTGCCCGTCACATCGACATAGCTGCCGTCGGCGAAGATCTCGGCGGTCAACTCCTGGCCGACCTCGAATTCGGCGGCGGCCTCATCGTCGATTCGCAACTCGGCGAGATGCCTGCGCGGGTTGACGTTTGCGGCCGCGTACTGCCCGGTCAACGGTTTGTTCACCTTGCGCGGGCTGATCTCGCCGTACGCCAACTGAATTGCGCTGTAGCCGTCGCGCTCCGGCGTGCGGATTTTCGTCACGACGTTCGGGCCGGCCTTGACGACCGTGACCGGCACGACCCTGTTGTTCTCGTCGAACACCTGCGTCATACCCATCTTGGTGCCCAAAATGCCTTTTCTAGCCATTTGTCTCGGGTCTCCTACTGGATGTTGACGTCGACACTCGCCGGCAGATCGATGCGCATGAGAGCGTCAACGGTCTTCGGCGTCGGGTCGAGGATGTCGATCAGCCGCTTGTGCGTGCGCATCTCGAAGTGCTCCCGCGAGTCCTTGTACTTATGCGGGGACCTGATGACGCAATACACGTTTTTCTCGGTCGGCAGCGGCACTGGACCCACCACACTGGCGCCGGTACGGGTGACCGTTTCCACGATCTTGCGCGCAGAGGCGTCAATCGCCTCGTGGTCGTAGGCCTTGAGCCTGATGCGGATCTTCTGTCCCGCCACGCTTCTCCTACCTCGCTCCTACTTCGTACTTCGGCCGGCCCGTTCTGAGGACCTGGTCCCTGCGCTTCGTCCGTGTGGGCTAGCCACACGAACACAGCGCTGGTGTTGCCGCCGCTGTTTACCTGTCTGAAGTTCACCGGTCCCCGCGGTCGGGTGTGTCGCCCGCACGCGCACTTCGCCTCGGCGGAAATTCCGCCTTCGTCGAAGATGGCACCGTTTGCGCCCGTTTGGGCGCCGGTTGTATGCCCGGCCAGGCGCAAACCCGGCTCAAGGCAACCCGAACAGTATGCCTCAGATCTGTGGTTGCTCCAAATCCCTGGCCATGGGATTGCCGCGCTGGCAGGCGGCCCTCGCGGTGGCGTTGCTGCCGGGCTTTCTTACTCCAGAGTAAGGTCGCTCGTCATGGCTGCTCCGACCACCACCTACCAGATGTGGTGCACGACTCCTTCATCGTCCCTTTCTGCGATGCAGAACTGCTTGAAGAGCAGATGGCTGCTGCTCTTGCTCAAGCAGGTCCTCACCAGTCCCGTACCCCCCTTTCACTCCCCCTTCAAGGCATTCATTCAGCCTTACCTCCCTCTCCTGTATCCACATCGGGAAACAGAGGGTTGACCAGGGAGAACGTGTTCTTTGCAGATCCTCTGTGGGAGCAGCGATGCTCACTGCGGTGTGGGTCTGATGGCCTATGGCATTGATCAGCCTCGGGAGGACCTCAATCCACGTAAGAGCGCACCCGATGCAACGTAAGCCGTACAAAGACCTGGCACCAAACAGCACCCAAGGCCGAGAACTTCGCTCAACGGACCGCTCAACTGGCAGCAATCGCTACCCTGATCGACCGCCTCCGACCCCGTCCCGCCCTGGACGAGAACAATGACTCCAATTCTGGGACAGCAGAGCGTCGCGCAGAACGGTGCGGTCTGAGCTGGACGGTAAGCCCACCCGCCGACCGGCTCAATTACCGCCCAGAGCGTGTCACGGCCAACTGGTGTACTTCACGGTTCCGGTGTTGGTGTAGTAACCCCCCTGGAAGCCACTGGTTCCGCTTTGCGTAGTGGTGGAGCTACCTCCCCACAGGCCCAGATTCCCGCCGTACCAGTTAGTGCTGGTGGTGCCGGACGCATCGGTGGTGGTGTTCTTCAGGTATAGCTGTCCGGTGTTGGGAGCACTGGTGCTAAACGTCTGGGTCGTCCCGCCGTTCGTATACGTGGTAGTAGTTTTGGCACTGGTGGACGTGCACGGCGAGCAGCTGTAGGTCACTGGACCGATGGTGACGTTGATGTCGCCGGTGTCAGCATGAGCGGTCGCCGCACTTGCGGCCACAAGACCCGCCGCTGCTAAACCCAGCGCACTGGCGGCTCGGGCGAAGATTCTGCGCATTGGTGCTCTCCTTTGGTTTGCTGGTTCCGACTGAATACTCATGGGCGGACGACCAAATTGAAGCCGCTGAAAAGTCAGCGTAATGGCGCAGCGGTTGGCATGAAGCGTTTTCTAGAAGAAATTCGGAGACGTAATTGTGTGATTGACTATTTCGTTAACTGACACAGTGGTCGCGCATTCGGCGCCGTTTGCGCCGTCGTAATTCTCGATGCCCGGCCTCGCGATCCTGATTTCCGACACGAAGCCAGGCCTCCGCTGCCCCGGGCGGTGCCGGGTGCACCTGCTGATCCCGAGCTGCACCACACGTTGGCCTTCGCGTCTGCGGGGCACCGACTGCGCCCATCGACCCGATACGGCCAGGGAGGCACAGCGCCATGAACGATAGGTCAGAACCTCCGGGTTGGTATCCCGATCCAAGTAATCGTGATTCGAAGCTTTATTGGGACGGAACTCGCTGCTTGGGCACGTGGCACAGACCACGCCAGAAAGGCGGGCCGCAGCGTCGTCGCCTAACGATGATTAATTGGACCATCAACCGATTGTCGGGAGTTGAAATGAGCGAAATCCGCGAAACCCCTTAAAAACCACAAGGCCTATTCCATGAGGCGCTGGACGATGTCGTCACGACGAGCAAGAACTGGTGGCTGCTCCTTATCGCAGGCATCGCGTGGGTCATCATCGCGATCGTGATCCTGCGCTTCGACTACGGCACCGTTGCGGCGATAGCGATCTTGTTCGGCGTCTTCTGCTTTGCGGCGGCGGCGAATGAGGTGATGGTCGCCGCGGTCTCGTCGTCACGAGGCTGGCGGATACTGCACTGGTTACTGGCGGTGCTGTTCGTGATCGTCGGCGTCGTCGGCTTCCTCCGCCCTGGGAACACGTTCGTCAGCCTGGCCGCAGTGATGAGCTTCTACTTCACACCTAGAGGAGGTGTGTGCCATGAAGAAGATCCTCGTCACCTTGGCCACCCTCGCGGTGTCGGCGGGAATCGCACTCGCCGGGGCCGGAAGCGAGCGCCCAGGCCAACGATGACCCTGGAAGCCTGCCGGACTCCCGAATGCGGTGCGGGATCGGGTCGCGGACGAGCTTTCCATCGGTCACCGTGGCGGTCTCCAGTCCGCCGCGCATGCTCAGCGCACGGGTCTGGACCGAGCGCAAAAAGTCGAATCGACCCGTCGGGGTTCGCCCCGTGGTGACGATGATCGATTCTCGCAGCGGGTGCTGCCGCTCGTCGAGGAAGAACCGGGTACCGACGTCGGAGCGGTCGACGACGTGGAAGGCGTCGATGACATTGTTGAAGCCGATTAAGGCAGTGGTTGTGACGAGTTCGACCTACCGATTGCGTCGAAAGTCCCTGGGGCAGCTGATTTAGGCAAACAGTTCCGGGTGCGAGGCGACGTACTGCTCGACGGTCTGCGGGGGTTGACCGGTGACCTGTTCGACGTCATGAGTGGAGCGGTCGTAGCGGTTCTCGCGATGCAGACGCACCACGGTCGCGAGATGTTGCTGAACGAGGTCGGACTGCCCCGAGTTCCGCAAGTATTGGCGCAGCCAGTCATCGTAGGGAATGTCTTCCGCGCGGATCGTCCGTCCCAGCGCGCGTGAGTACTGCTCGGCCAGACCCGTGACGTCGAGCACCTGCGGACCGGTCAGCCCGTAGACCTGCCCCGCCTGCGGCGGGGTGAGCAGCAGGGCCGCGACCACCCGTGCCACGTCCTCGGCGGCGATCGGAGAGGTGCGCCCGGTGCCGAAGGGCAAAGCCAGCACATCGCGCTCGCGCACGGATCGCCTGGCCAACACCGTGAACAGCGGATTGTCCAATAACACCGTGGGACGCACGTGAACCACCGGTAGACCCGACCAGTTCATGATCTGCTCGGCGAGCCAGAACAGCCGCTGCTGGTGGGACTCCTCGCTGCTGGTTAGGGTCATTTGCGAGACCGTCAACTGCGACATGTTGACGATCACCTCCAGGCCGCCCCGCTCACGGGCCGCCGCGCAGACGATCGTGACCTCATGCAGGTAGTCGGACGAGATGTGAGTGTTGAAGAACATCCGCGTGACATCCCGCATCACTTCGACCACGTCGACCGCACTGGTGAGATCGGCAACCACGACCTCGGCCCCGAGTTCGCGAAAGCGATTCGCGCGGCCATCGTCGCGGTGCAGCGTCACCCGGACCGGCTCCCCCTTGCCCCGCAGCAGCTCCACCACCGAGTCACTGACCCTGCCCGAAGCCCAAGCCGCGCCCGTGATCAGATACATGGCCGTCAATTTAGCCGCCGACGGCTGACGACACCGTACAGTCGACCGACTATGCCCCCAATTGGCCGATCGCCGTCGTAGACCCCGTGCCAGGCCGCTGTCTCGAACAGAAATCTGACCAAAGATTTCTCGCCTACATTTCGGCACTGGACCAGTTACATCGATGAAGAAGGCAACGGCGCGGATGGTCGATGCCAATAAGCGCAGGCTCGGCAACTGGTCGTGCTCTAATTGCGTCACTATTTTCACGCCCACGACCTAGGGTGACGACGGATGAAAAGACGGATAAAAGGCGCTAGCGGGACGGCCGGCGATTCCGGCGACAGCCGCGTGGCGGTGAATGTGCGGGTGCGTGTGTATCCGGGGACGGACGGCGAGGTCGGCGGCACTGTCGTCGAGGATTTCAGCGATCTGGCAGGGCATGCAGTGGATATCGGTGAGAACCATATAGTTGGCCCCGCACGGAGATGGGCGGTGTCGCTCGACGCGGGTGGTCTGGTTTTCGTCGACAGCGACCAGTTGGTCGCCGAATAGGTTTATCTGCGCGGTTTAGCCGCCGTCGGGTGACCATCTTTCTTCAGTTGCGGCGACGCTATCGGACAATAGGGTAACCAGCCAGCGTGCAGAACCCAGATCGCAGTCTAGTCAACGCTCCGACCGCTCGATCTCTTCAAGCTGCCTGTCGAGGTCCGTTAATTCGACTGCCAGGCGACGCAATTGCCGTGCCACTGCTGCGCGCCGCTGCTCCAGCAGCACGCGGCGCTCCTCGCGGCCCATCTTCGGTGCGTTTGTTTGCATGGTGGTCGGCTCCCGGTGCTCTGGCGGTGAAGTCCCAGACACCCGCAGTGTGCGCCTGGCGCGCTGACCTGGCCGCCACGTGCCGCGATTGATAGCACAATCGACAAATAACCGACACCGAGCCGTGACCGGCACCCGATCAGGCGGTACCGACCGACCGGCTCAGTGCCCAGAGACGCGGGTGTCGCTCATCTTCGATGCCGTGGTCTGCGGCTGTGGCACCACGGGTCTGCACACCGTGGTGTCCACGGCGAGACTTGGGCTGTCAATGCCGCCGAGACCGGCGATGCAAATCGGCACACTGATCTCCGCGATCAGGTCGCGGGCTGCCTTGCCATCGGTTGCTGCGACGGCCTCCCGTCCGCACGGGCGTGCTCGGTGGCACCGTCCGGGCGAGCCGAAGCGCTGAAGCCCAAAGAATGCAGCAACTAACATGCGCCCCATGCCGTTGCGGATCGGCGAGAACTTCGCTGGGTATCGCATTCTGCGGTTACTTGGCTCAGGCTGTCGTTGTCCAACTGCACCGCCCATGACTCATCGGATCAGCGAAATGCTGGGCCACCAATCTCGACCGGCTGCGCCGCCATCTCACCGAAGTCCTCGACGATGATGCCTCGGCTTTCAGCGTGGCTCTCATCCCTCTAGGCAGGCCTCAACTGCCATAGCGGCGCCAACGTCATAAGGCGCGGGGTTGCTGGATGTTCCGAGACTGACGCCGTCGCTTCGGTAGATTGCGCCAATGTCGATCGTAAGGAAGCTGATCGGTGTCGTGTGCGCCGCCACGTTGTTGCTCGCCCTCGGGTGCTCGACGGACTCGATGCTGAACCGACACATCGACATCAGCAGAATCCTCTCGGTTAAGTCGACGTTCAGCCCTGACTTCAAGGTCGTCACCACGGGTCCGACAGGGATCGACCCACGGCTTCTCGCCCCGCCAAAGCTGCCTCCCGACATCACATTAGATCCCCCCGACTGTGCGAAATACGCCTTGAGTCAGCCGCTGCGGCCAGGTCTGAAGGGGAACATGGCCTCACTGACCGCGCAGAGCGAGAACAACCGCCTACTCGCGGTCGCGGTCGAGACTGCACAACCGGTTGCGTATGAAGCAGTCAGCGACCACTGCAAGCACATCACCTTCACCGGCCGCAGCCTGAAGGGTGAGATCTACGCGATCGACGCCCCCCATATCGATGGGGCGAAGACGCTGGGCACCTATAGCGTGCTGGAGGCCACGGTCGCGGATCGAACCCGTTCCACCGAGTCGTACAACTACACCGCGTATCTGGGAAACCACCACCTGGTGCTCGTCGCCGCTAATCCGGTCCTCGTCCCGAATCATTCCCCCCCGCCGGTCAACGCGGACCGGGCGCGTCGGCTTCTGACCGACTCCGTGGCGGGCGTGCGCGGCTAGGTACGCGACGCGCTGATGACCGTGACCGTGCTGCCGAGCGCCCGTGGCCGCAAGCCCGGCGGGGCTTATCTTGGCCTTTGCTCGCAGTGGTCGTCGATGAATCAGGAGGTCGAACGATGCCGGTAACAGGACGCAAGCCCAAGCCGCCCGGCGAGGCGGTACACCGTGGCAAGCCCACGCACGACTGGACCGAGGTCGAGAACGTTCACCCCCAGGGCGGCGAGGATGATCAGCGTCATCACCGTCACGGTCTTGAGGTAGCTCTTGTGGTTCGCTTTGGTGCCGTTCAGGGAGATCATGGGTTCGCAGCCTTCTGTCGGTTGGTTGAGGGTCAAGAGTGACCAAACTTCGACACCCTTCGTCTACAACCACCTGCACACCGTGCACGCGATCGCGTCCTGCAATGCCGCGGAGATCGCGATGGGGATGTTGATGGAGGCCACCGTGCCGACCAGCCACCGCTGGATCCCCAAGGCGATGACGGTGCAGTACCTCGAGAAGGCCACCACCTCGCTGCGGGCCCAGGCCCGGCTGGACCCGCCGGACTTCTCGGCGATCACCGACGGCGTCGAGGTGGTGATCCCGGTCAGCGTGACGGACAAGGCGGGCACCGAGGTGGTGCATGCCGACATCACGTGCTGGGTGACGCCCGCCCACTGACGCCCATAACAACACGCCTACCGCGAAGTGTTGCGATCACCCCTTGAAGTCAAGCGAGTAGATCTCTGCAAAAGTCGGATTTCGACGCATACCCGTCGGAAACTTTGCGGCATGCCCGTACTACCAGTGCCCGTTAGCCGGTGAGCGGGAAAGCCTGCTCGAGTATCTGAGGTATCACCACACCGCGTTTCTGGCCGTGTCCAGTGGCTTGACCGATGAGCAGGCGCGCAACACGCCGACCGTCAGCTCGCTCAGCATCGGTGGACTGATCAAGCACGTGACCGTTGTGGCCTACGCGTGGACGCAGCAGGTCGCGGTCGAACCCGAGCAGCTGCAGAGCGACCCTTGGTCGCTGGTGGGGATGATGTCGCACCGCGACGAACAGCACGTGATGCGCAACGACGAGAGTCTCGCCGAACTACTTGCCGCGTTGGAGGCTCAGACAGCCGAGACACTGCGTGTGTTCTCCGAAACCGACCTCGATACGACGATCGTCGTACCCGAACACGTTCAGCGCATCTGCGAAGATGCCCACTGGACGGCGCGCTGGGCACTGATGAACATCAACGAGGAGATGGCGCGGCATGCCGGGCACGCCGACATCATCCGCGAGTCGATCGACGGCGCAACGATGTTCCCGCCGCGGCCGCCCGCCGTGGAAGGGTCATGAGCCCAGATAAGTGCCGTGACCCACTCGCACAAGGGCGCCGTCGAATGTCAGCACCTCGTTGACCAGCTCGCCTCGGTGGTTCCGGTAGTTGATCACCAGCGTCGACTCGCCCTGTGTACACCCCGATGACGTCGAAGTGAAGGTCGGGCAACATCGTCAAAGCCGTTGTCCAATAGTGACGCAACGCGTCCTTGCCACGCACCACACCTTTGGACTCGGGTAGCACGCGCGCCGCCACCGGCGAGGTGAACTCGACATCGTCGTGGAAATGCGCAAGCACGGCCTCCACGTCGTGGGCGTTCCACGCGCGCACCCACTCGTCGGCGAACGTCTTTGGATCCGGAGTTGGCATCTGGCAAGCCTAAAAGACGATTTCGCGGATTCAACGGGGTTTATCTGGGCAGGTTTGCCCAGAACGCGCACTGGTGGCTGTCATCGAAGTCGGTGACGACGCGACTGCCGTCGGACTGCAACGACATCCACGGCTGCGCGGCGACGTCGGTGCCGAGCGCTGGCCACTCCGGTTGACCGGCGGCATCCGGCGACCCCTCGATGATGAACCGGCTCCAGTAGTCGAGCATCTGGTCCGACAGTCTCTGTTGCGGAGGATCCAGTGGCTCCGCACCGCCGATTTCGAAGATGAAGCGCAACTCCAATGAGTGGCTGGCGCCGACCGGAAAAGGCAACGTGCGCATCGGCTCTGGCGCAGGCGCATCGCGGTCGTTGAACTCGTAGGCGTACACCGGCCCCTCCCTCGCCAGGTCGTCGCTCATCCGCTCGTTGACACACGCGAACACCCCGTCGGTGACCGCGGCCGAGTACGCGGACGGCACATTGCCGCCGTAGTTGCTCAGCGGGTAGCGCTGTTCGACGGCAACTGCGTTGGCGCCAAACGTTTCCCGCAGCAGTTCCGGGTACCGCTCGGTCGTGTAGACCTCTCCGAACCGCAGGTACTGCATCGCGACGAAGAGCGTGAACTCGTCGCGGTTCGTGCCCATCAGCACCGGCACGCGTGCGGCGTTGTTCTCGGCCATGGCGGTGACCGGATCGACGGGAAGTGCCGCGCTGCCGGTCACGGGTCCGGGCAATGCGTCGTCGCCGATGTTGTAGAAGGTCACCGGTTCTCGCAGTTTGTCCAGCGGCAACGCCCGCAGACAGTCTGCGGCTGTCGCGGGGTCGCCGCACCCCGCTTTGGTTGCATAGTCGACGCTGCGCTGTTCGGCCGTCGGAAGGTCGGCTTGGGCCCCGCACGGCGCGCTCTGGATGATCGCCGCGCGGAACAACCCCTTCGAACCCGGCGCGACCAGGTGGTCGCACACCGACATGCCCCCTGCCGACTCCCCGGCGACGGTCACCTTGGCCGGGTCGCCGCCGAAGTTGGCGATGTTGTCCCTCACCCAGCGCAATGCGGCCTGCTGGTCCTGCAATCCGTAGTTGCCGACGTCGCCGGGCGGCCCGAGTGCCGGATGGGCAAGAAACCCGAGCGTCCCGAGCCGGTAGTTGATGGTGACGACGATGACGTCGCCGCGCGACACGAGCCACCGGCCGTCGTAGGTCTTGCCGGTGCCGCCCGTGAACGAACCGCCGTGGATCCACACCATGACCGGTCGCGGCGATCCTTTCATCGCAGGAGTCCAGACGTTCAGGTGCAGGCAGTCCTCATCGCTCTGCTTGCCGAATTCCGGGTCAGCACCGGGGTCTTGGATGCACCGCGGCCCCGGCTCGGTGGCATCGCGTATCCCTTCCCAGGGTTGCGCCGGTGCGGGCGACCGGAAGCGCAGCGGGCCCACAGGCGGTGCCGCGTAAGGGATATCGGCGAACAACCGATGGTCCCACTCGACTTTGCCGCGGACCGTGCCGGCTGCCGTCTGCACCAGCGAGGTATCCGACTGCGGCGCGGGCGTCGGGACCACCGGTGACGGCGGCTCCAGAATTTCCGGGATGGCCGCCCTCGGCGACGCGCCGACGAGGCGTCCCAGCGCAACCACCAGCACGGTCGCCATCACGACGAGCAGGACCACCCGCAGGCTTCGAGCCGTCCCTGGCTGCACGGAGTCCGAGCCTACGCAGGCTTTCAGCCAAAACCCTGGATCACGGGTGTGACGATCGCCTAGACTCCGAACTTGACACCCGTCAAGTTCGGAGCCCACACCTCAGGAGACCCGATGAGCTCGCGCACCATGGACGAGTCCGCCAAGGTACTGGCCGACCCGACGGCGTACGCCGACGACGACCGGCTGCATACCGCGCTCACCCAGCTGCGTGCCAACAATCCGGTGGCGTGGGTCGACAACCCGCCGTACCGGCCCTTCTGGGCGATCACCAAGCATGAAGACATCATGGCCATCGAGCGGGCGAACGACCTGTTCCTGTCGGAGCCACGCCCGCTGCTGGCCACCGCCGACGCCGATGACCTTTTCAAGGCTCAGATCGAGGCCGGCGTCGGCATCCGCACCCTGGTTCACATGGACGACCCGCACCACCGGAAGGTGCGCGCCATCGGCGCCGACTGGTTCCGGCCGAAGGCCATGCGCGATCTCAAGACGCGGGTGGACGAACTGGCCAAACGCTACGTCGACCGGATGGGCGAGATCGGGCCGGAATGCGACTTCGTCACCGACGTCGCGCTGAATTTTCCTCTCTACGTGATTCTTTCGCTGCTCGGGCTGCCGGAAGAGGACTTCCCCCGGATGCTCAAGTTGACCCAGGAGATGTTCGGGGGCGACGACACCGAGCATCAGCGAGGGGATTCGATGGAGGATCTGCTCGCCGTTCTTGCCGACTACTTCGCCTACTTCACCGCGCTGACCGCGTCGCGGCGCGAGCACCCGACCGACGACCTGGCATCGGCCATCGCCAACGGACGCGTCGATGGTGAACATCTGTCGGATATGGACACCGTCTCCTATTACGTGATCATCGCCAGCGCCGGGCATGACACCACCTCGGACGCGATTTCGGGCGGCCTGCATGCACTCATCGAGAATCCCGGCCAGCTAGCACGTTTGCGCGACAACATGGATTTGATGCCGACCGCAGTGGAGGAGATGATCCGGTGGACGACGCCGGTGAAGGAGTTCATGCGGACGGCGGCCGAGGACACCACCGTTCGCGGCGTGCCGATTGCCAAGGGCGAATCCGTCTACCTCACCTATGTTTCGGGCAACCGCGACGAGGATGTCTTCACCGACCCGTTCCGGTTCGACGTCGGCCGCGACCCGAACAAGCACCTGGCCTTCGGCTACGGCGTGCATTTCTGCCTCGGCGCCGCGCTGGCGCGGATGGAGATGAACAGCCTCTTCACCGAATTGGTTCCCCGCCTGGAGTCCATCGAATTGGCCGGCGCGGCCGAGCTGTCCGCGACCACGTTCGTCGGCGGACTCAAGCACCTGCCTATTCGCTACTCGCTGCGCTGAGCCCCTCAGCCTTCTTGCGATGGGTGGCCAGGAATCCATCGACGGCGCAGACCGCAGTCTCGCGATAGTCGAAGTCCGGCAATGTCGACAGCTTTCCCAAAGCGATTGGGCCAAGCAGCAATGCCGCCGCCCTGGTGCGGTCGACGTCACCGAGTTCGGCGACCGCCTGCGGGCTACTCAGAATCGCGTCGAACGGCGCCGCGTACTGTTCGGCGACACGCTCACGGAGGGTGCGCACCTCGGGGCTGTCCTGCGAGCCGCGGTGCGGTGCGCCCGGCAGCCTCTCGAGGTCTCCGCCGAGGGTCAACCAGGACATCGCGGTCAACGTGACCGGAGCCTCGGCGATCAAGTCGGCCTGTGCCTGCACCAGCTCGATCAACCGGTCCCGCAACGAACCTTCGGCGGGCGGCGTCGGTGCCGGCGGGATCAGCGCATGAAAAGCCGCTGCCAGCAGATCATTTCCGCTCGGGAAGTGGCGGTAGAGGGTGGCGCGGGCCACGTTGGCGGCGCGGGTTACCGCATCGACGGTAACCGCGCTCGGGCCTCCCGAGCGCAGCAGCGCGGTCGCCGCATCGAGTAGACGAGCCCGCGATCGCGCCGGTCGTGGGTCGATACGCCCGTCGGTCATGGTTTGTGCCCCCTTCCCTGCGGGAACAAGACTGTCAGTCTTGTACCAAGACTGTTAGTCTCAAAAATAGCCGATCGAAAGAAGGCGACGATTATGGTCGACACCCTCGTCCGGTCTGACCAGGATATCGACGCCAACCTGGCCTCCTTGTCGAAATTCGGCCGGTTCTGGTTGTTGACGGTCGCGGCCGTCGATGTCCTGCTGGTGATCTCCTCGATGGTTGCGCTGAATGCTGCGCTTCCGGACATCGCGCTCGAAACGGCGGCCACCCAGACACAACTGACGTGGGTGGTCGACGGATACACGTTGGTACTGGCCTGCTTGCTGTTGCCTGCCGGCGCACTCGGCGATCGGTACGGACGGCGCGGTGCGCTCCTTGTCGGACTGGCGATCTTTGCGCTCGCCTCGTTGGCGCCGACGGTATTCGACAGCCCGGTGCAGATAATCGTCGCGCGCGCCGTCGCGGGCATCGGCGCGGCGTTCATCATGCCGGCCACGCTCTCCCTTCTGACCGCGGCGTTCCCGAAGGACGAGCGGAACAAGGCCATCGGCATCTGGGCGGGCGTCGCGAGTTCCGGGGCGATCGTCGGGTTCATGGGAACAGGGGTGCTACTGCACTTCTTCGGATGGCAGTCGGTGTTCTACGCGTTTGCGATCGCAAGTCTCGGGCTTTTCGTCTGCACGTGCACAATCCGTTCCTCACGGGACGAAACCGCCACCCCGGTGGACTGGGTCGGCGCGGTGCTCATCGGCGGCGCCGTCGCGGTCTTCGTGTTCGGCGTGGTGGAGGCTCCGGTTCGCGGGTGGACTCACCCCGTCGTATGGGGATGCATGACCGCGGGTGTGGCACTGGCCCTGATGTTCGTGGTTGTTGAACTGCGACGCGCGCATCCGCTGCTCGACGTGCGGCTGTTCATGCGCCCGGACTTCACCACCGGCGCGGCAGGCATCACCTTCCTGTTCTTCGCCAACTTCGGCTTCTTCTTCGTCGTCATGCAGTACATGCAGTTGATCCTCGGCTACAGCCCGCTCCAAACGGCTTGGGCGCTGGGGCCTGTGGCGGTGCCGATCATCGCCCTTGGTGCGACGATGCACCTGATCCTCCCCAGGGTCGGTCTCCGGCTGGTGGTGTCCGTCGGCCTGCTGCTGATAGCCGTTGGGTTGTTCAGCATGCGGTACCTCCAAGCCGACTCCGCCTATATCGAACTCCTTTGGCCGTGCCTGATCACCAGCGCAGGCATCGGCTTATGCGTTGCGCCGACGACGTCGGCCATCATGAACGCCGTCCCTACTGAAAAGCAGGGAGTTGCCTCGGCGGTCAACGACGCGACGCGGGAGGTCGGCGCAGCGGTCGGCATCGCCGTCGCCGGGTCGGTGCTGGCCGCGCAGTACACCAATGCGCTGGCCGCGCGCCTTGGTGCGTTCCCCGAACAGATTCGCGGCGCCGCTACCGACTCGCTCGCCAACGCTCTCGAAATCGCGAAACAGCTTGGCCCGCAGG
Organism: uncultured Actinomycetota bacterium; assembly: GCA_963822305.1. Taxonomy (GTDB): domain Bacteria; phylum Actinomycetota; class Actinomycetes; order Mycobacteriales; family Mycobacteriaceae; genus Mycobacterium. The sequence continues at coordinate 31,821 of CAWGHF010000025.1, forward strand.
GCCCCGCGTTGGCGAAGCTCGCCGAATCAGCGTTCCTCGATGCGATGGACCTGTCGCTGGTTGTCGTTTCGACAGTGCTCGCCGTCGGGGCCGTTCTCGTCGCGGTCTGGGCACCAGGACGGGACGGCAGACAGTCGGGGTTCGTTCGCCGACTGGCCGCGCGTCGGTCATCCGACGATGAACTCGGCGGCGCGGTGGCCGAGCATCACGATCGTGGCGTGGGGGCCGCGGCCGGTGACGGTAGGCAGGACCGAGCCGTCAACGACCCATAACCCGTCGACGCCGCGCACCCGGCACCGTTCATCGACGACCGCCGCCGCATCACCTTCCGGACCCATCGGTGCGGTTGCACACAGATGCTGCGAAGTCGACCAGGTCGCCCGCCCGACTTCGGTTGACGGCGAGGCCAATTCACGTGCGAGTTCGGCACCGGCGCTCAACATCGCCACATCGTGCGGGTCGCTGTCGTAGCGATGCTCGATAATCGGCGCCACCTCGGGATCGTCGGAGACAATCCTCAGCCTGCCGACCGATCGGGGTTGCATCAGCGCGACGCCGATGTGCGGTCGATCGGCCGGATCGTCGCCTGCGCCCTCCGTCATGGCGCCGAAGCCACTCGTATAGGGCCGGATCTCGAGCCCGTTCGGCGTGGTGAGTATCGCCTCCACCGGGGGGAGATCGTGTGTCGGCGTCCAGTCCACGGGTAGCACCCATTCGGGGTGATCGCTGGTCCGCATGCCGACCGGTGCATTCAGGACCACCGGGATACCGGCAGCTGCGAGCACATCTTCGGGTCCGACGCCCGACAGCATCAAGAGTTGCGCTGAGCCGATTGCCCCCGCGCACAACACGATCCGGTCGGCGGACACACCGACGGGCCCCTCGGGGCCGACGATGTCCGCACCAACGGCAACCCCTCGGTCGAACCTGATCCGCAAGACACGCGTGTCTGCCATCAACGTCAGGTTGGGACGGTCCAGAGCAGGCTGCAGAAAGGCACCCCCTGGGCCGATCCTTATGCCGCCGTCGATGTTCAGCGGTACGGCGCCGACACCCGCCGACAACGGCTTGTCCGCCGCCGCGCCGTTGAGATCTGCGACCCACGGGTAGCCCATTTCGGTAGCAGCGCTCACGAAAGAGGCTGTACAACCGTCGAATTCAGACACGCGGCGGACGAGTATCGGACCTTCCGATCCGTGCAGCGGTCCGGCGAAGTCAAGGTCATTCTCGATTGCCCGGAAATGCGGAAGCACGTCGGTCCATGACCAGCCCGGAATTGACCACCTCTGGAAGTCCTCCGGCAATGCCCGGCAGAAGTAGCCGCCGTTGACAGCCCCGGAGCCACCCACCACCGCTCCCCGCATGATGTGCCCAACTCGCCTCGGCTCGTCTGTCAACGACGTCGCATAGTGCCGCACCACTGAGCTGGCGGCGCCAATCGGCAGCCGCACCGCATCCGTGATCTGGGCGCTCACCTTTGGATCTGACGGTGCGGGACCCGTCTCGACAACGGTCACGTGGCAGGATCTATCAGCTGAAATACGTTCTGCTACCACGGATCCGGCACTTCCGGCGCCGATGATCAGCACATCGCTGTGCAAAGTGGCTTCAGGTCCGGATCTGCGGCTTGAGGGCGCCGATATGCCGCTCCCGAACTACGCCCGTCCATAGGCCGGTCCCATAGGCGATATCGTCGAGCCGCTTCAGCAGCAGGTAGCTGACCAGCCCCACGGGCTTCGTATCGTCGTCAGCATTGCCGCGACGCTTCAGCCAGTCCACAACACCGTCGATGACCGCCGCCACCAGCACCACGTTCCTGCACCGACGGGACAGCAGGGCGAGCAGCAGGGCGACGGGCCAGTAGTGCCTGCAGATCGCCGCGGCGAGCTGGAGGGCCCCCGACCAGAGGCCGTGTGCGGCGACGACCGCGACCTCCTTGGGTTCCGTGTCGACCGTGCCGAGTGAGTTGGCGATCCGACGGCCGGTGATCGTGGCCACCACCATGGATGCGAGGTAGCCGACCGCGGATCCCATCGTGAGCAGGATCCACACCACCAACGTCCACCCGGAGATCACTAATGGAGCGGTCTTGCCCGGGTGACGAACCGAAAGGGGCGCCGCTGATTCACCGTAAAACGCCCTGCGCGCGAACCACTCTCGTAATTGGGTGCGGTGCTCGTGGGCGACCATCGCAATGGGTTCATACCGCAACCGCGCACCGGCTTCAACGAACCGCCAGCACAGGTCGACGTCCTCCCCGGACTTCATCGTCTCGTCGAATCCACCGACCTCGTTCAACACGGAGCGTCGGCAGATGATCGCGGCGCTCGGCACGTAGGACACGGTGCCGTACGGCACGACAGGTGCCTCCCGCTGCCCGAGGTCCAACGACGAGCGCACCGCCTCGTACCGGGCCACCAAACCGTCCGGTTGTGCCAGGTTCACGATGCGCGGTGCCACCAAAGCCACTGCGGGATCACAGAAGTGGCCCAGCAGCGCCTCGAGCCAGCCACGCCGCGGGACCACATCGGAGTCGAGAAACGCGACGAAGTCGGTGGTGCAGACACGAAAACCGGTGTTACGGGCGGCCGCGGGGCCCTTGCTGCGGGGGTGGCGCAGCACCTGGACGTTGCAGTGCATGCCCTCGAAGTCCGATTGTTGGAGCGGAGTCGCCGACCCGTCGTCCACCACCACCACGTGCATTCCACGCAGCGCCGAAACCAACCTGTACACGCCAGAATCATTGTTGCGCACCGGGATAACCACGGTGACGTCGCGGTGTGACGGTCCGCTGGCGGGCCTCGGATGCGCGACGGTGGCGTCGAGCAGCGTCCGGGCGACCTGTGCGCTCAGTGCGTCGTGCACTTCGAGCCTGCCGCCGTTGAGCATGGTCTGCGCGGCGGGCGCGAGACGCAGCAGACGGGTGGGGGAACCACCGAGCAGAGCCGCGCCCTCCCCGAGCACTTTGACTCGGCGATCAACCTGCACCGCGAACCCGTCGGGCAGTCGCGGCTGACTCACGTCAGCATCCCGTCCCGGTCGGGTTTCCAGCGCACGATCCGGCGAGCGCAGCCGTCGACCATCTGGGCAAACAGGCGTTCTCCGTCGGTCGCGGTGGCCGTCGTGGGATCACCGAGAACGCCCACTTCGCTCACCGCCGCCACCCCCCCGCTGCGCATCGCGGGAAGCAATTCGGCCAGCGGAGCGCGGTTTCCCGGGACTATCTCCTCGGTCCGTACGGCGTCCGGCGAAATATGTAGCAATACAGACGTTTCGGTGTGTCCGGCGTGGGCGTCGGCGTTCTCGACACCACACGAACACCATCCGACGTCGCGACCCTCGTACCTCAGCAACGCTGCTGCCGCGGCCAGGGCCTCCACGTTCCCGCCGTGTCCGTTCACGAATACCAGCCGCGTCGTCCAGCTCGCAGCCGACCGGCCGAACTCCACCAGCAAAAGCCGTAGCGCGGAGGTGCCGATCGAGACCGTGCCGGAAAAGCTCTCGTGTTCGCCACTGGCTCCGTAGCCGATCGGCGGTGCAATCATCCATCCGGAATCATGATCAGCTCCGGCCAGGCGTTCAGCAACCCCACCAGCGACGGCCACGGCGATCCTGGTGTCGGTGTCCAACGGCAGGTGGGGTCCATGCTGTTCGGTGGAACCTACCGGGATTAACAACGCGGGTGATATGCCGTGCAGCTGGCTCGACGTTGAGTTCCCTAGCTCGCTGGGGAAAGCCACCTGCCGATGGTAGGACGAATTCACCTGCTGTGCGCCGGTTGTTCGCGCATGCGCAGATTTCTTTTTCCGTAAATTTGCCGCAGGCGGTTTCGGCTAATCACGTCCGTCTCCCCTGCCACGCATGTTTCACACGCAATGACGCTGGTAGTGGAGTTGACGCTTCAGGCGCGCGAGTCGGCGGGCACACCGAGCGCCCGGATGAAGTCCGCCGGCACCACCACGTCGCCGGCGACGAGGTCGTGTACCGACGCGCGGCCGAGGCCCATCATCGCCGAGTCGATGCCGCCTCGGAGGACGTCGAGCACGTTCTCGACGCCGGCCTGGCCCTCCGCCGCCAGCCCCCAGAGGTACGCCCGGCCGATCATGACGGCCCGTGCGCCGAGAGCCAGCGCCTTGACCACATCGCTTCCGCGCCGCACGCCGCCGTCGAGCAGCACCTCGATCTGGTCGCCCACCGCTTCTGCGATGGGTGCCAGCGCCCGGATCGACGCCGGTGTCCCGTCCAGGTTGTTGCCGCCGTGGTTGGACACAGATATCGCCGAAACACCAGCATCGACAGCACGTTTCGCGTCGTCGACACGCATCACGCCCTTGAGCATGAACGGTCCGCCCCAGAGCTCACGCAGCCAGGCGATGTCCTCCCAGGTGGGCGGTGGAGTCGCCATCCACTCGCCGTACGCGGCGAAGAACGGCGGTCCGGGCTCGCCCAGCGCGGCCTGGTTGGGCACCCGGAGATCCGGCGGGCGCAGCGTCTTGGCCCACTGCATGAGCCACCGCGGCCGGGTCAGGCCCTCGGGGAGCATCCGCACGGTCGTGCGCAGGTCCATGTGCTCGGGGATCTTCGGGCTGCCCCAGTCGCGGCCGTGCGCGAAGCTCCAGTCGGTGGTGGCGATCAGGCCGACCGCCCCGGCGGCCCTGGCGCGTTCGACCCGTGCGGCGATCGCGTCCCTGCCGCCCAGCCAATAAATCTGGAAGAACGTCCTCGGGTTGGCGGCGACGACGTCCTCGACAGGTTTGCTCGCGAACGACGACAAACCCATCGCGGTGCCTCTCGCGGCGGCTGCGCGAGCGACGGCGATCTCACCGTCCGGATGGACCGCCTGGACGCCCGTCGGCGAAATCACCACGGGCAGCGAGATCTCCTGTCCCATAACGGTTGTCGACAGGTCGCGCTTCTCTATGGCGCCGATGACGTGCGGTGCGAACCCGAGCTCACCGAATGCGTCGACATTGTCAGCGACGGTGATGCCCTTTCTCGCTGGCGGCGAGCAATGCACTGTAGACAGACTTCGGTAGCCGTTTCTTCGCCCGCTGCTGGGCGAACGCCACCGTCTCGAACCACTTGTCGCGCGCCATGGCTAGACCGGGCTCTCGTTGCACAGGCGGGACGGCGGTGTCGTCAGCAGAGTCAGTGGGATCGGCCCCTGCTTAGTCCCGCGGGAGTGGTCTCCGCTCGGCCTGGGCTTGACCCGCTCTCGCTCCAGCGCCGGAACACCATATCCCTCAACGCATTCGGGATCGGGGCCGTCCAAGGGCAGGCCAGTGAAGAACTTAGCCGCCATGCAACCGCCCCGGCAGCTGTCGTAGTGACCGCAGCTGCCGCACGCCCCCGCCGATTGCGGCTCCCGCAGCTCGACGGAACAGCGGGGCGTTTTCCACACGTTAGTCGAAGCCAGAAAACCGAGTCGGACAGGATGTTTCCGGCGAGGAACCGATCGTGGATGGCGAACGGGCAGGCGTAGACGTCCCCAACAGGGTCGATGAGACATACCACCCGACCCGCGCCGCACAGGTTCAGGCCGGCCAGCGCACCTGGCGCTCCGAGCCCGGACAGGTGGAAAAAGGAGTCGCCGGTGAGCACGCCGTCTCCGCGCAGAACGAGCCAGTCATAGAGCTGGCGCTGCTGCTCGGGCGTGGGGTGGAGTTCGTCCCACACGTCGGCGCCGCGACCCGACGGCCGCAGGCGGGTGATCCGTAGCGTGGCGCCGTAACGTGCTGCCAGAGCGGCGAATTCATCGAGCTGATCAACATTGTGGCGGGTCACGACGACAGAGATCTTGGCGTCCTTGAAACCGGCCTCGGCCAGGTTCTCCAGCGCTCGGACGGCCATCGCGAAAGAGCCGTCTCCGCGCACCGCATCGTTGACCTCTGCGGTGGCTCCGTCGAGTGAGATCTGCACGTCGACGTAGTCACTGGCCGCCAGCCGGGCCGCCACCTCGGGGGTGATCCGCACCCCGTTGGTGGAGAACTTCACCCCGACATGGTGGGCGGTGGCATAGTCGACGAGCTCCCAGAAGTCGGGCCGCACAGTCGGTTCGCCGCCGCCGATGTTGACGTAGAACACCTGCATGCGTTCGAGCTCGTCGATGATGTCCTTGCACTGCGCAGTCGTCAGCTCGCGCGGGTCACGCTTTCCCGACGAGGACAGGCAGTGCACACACGCCAGGTTGCACGCGTAGGTCAGCTCCCACGTCAAACAGATCGGTGCGTCAAGCCCATGCTCGAACTGCTCGACCAGGCGTGGCACCGGTTGGACTTCCGGCGCGGGCGCCGAATCTGTCACGGTCATGAATCGTCTCCCGTTACGAGCATCTTCGACTGAACCAGCACGCCGAGTGCGTGCAGATACGGACCCTGCTGCGCGTCGTCGATTCCGGCCGCGCGGCAGGCGGACCTTGCATCGGGGTGCTCGCCGAGCGAGTTGATCACCTCGACGATGGTCCGGTTCTTCAGGAACGACAGCTTGCGCGTGCCGAAGTGATACAGCAGCGCGCCGAACGGCTCGGGCCGCACCGCCACCTGGTGGTGCAGCCGCCAGCTGACGTCCGGGTCGAACGCCATGGTCAGTAGACCCCGCACATCCCGTCGATCGACACCTCTTCGACCAGCGTCTCGGTGACGAGCTCGGTTTGCCGCCTCCACCTGCTGATTCGGCTCCATGGTCTCGCACCTTTCTTCAACCGGGTCTCGACAATTCGTGATCGAGATCGCAAGAATATGGCATCGAGTGCCAAAAAGAAAGGGCGGGGTGGTGATGCGGTCGGATTCCGAGCACCGGGTTGGCCGGCGTCGCTCCACGACCTGGGCCGAGCTCAGCAATGTGGCGATCGATCTCTTCGCGACCCGCGGCTTCGACGAGGTCAGCGTCGACGACGTCGCGCAGGCCGCGGGAATCGCGCGCCGCACCCTGTTCCGCTACTACCCGTCCAAGAGCGCGCTCCCCTGGGGTGATTTCGATGCGCATCTTGAGCACATGCGCGACCAGCTGGCCGACCTGGATCCCGGTGTTCCCATCGAAGAAGCGCTGCGGACGGCGCTGTTGGCGTTCAACACATTTGACGAAGCCGAGACCGCCCGGCACCGCAGGCGAATGCGGGTCATCCTGGAGACAGCCGAGTTGCAGGCGTACTCCATGACGATGTACGCCGGGTGGCGCGCGGTGGTGGCCGCGTTCGTTGCGAGACGGATGGGCGCGAAGGCGAGCGACCTGGCGCCCCAGACTGTGGCGTGGACGATGCTGGGCGTCGCTTTGTCCGCCTACGCGCACTGGCTGGCCGACGAATCGGTGTCGCTTCCAGACGCGCTGGACCACGCGTTCGACACGGTCAGCGACGGTCTCGGCGCGCTGGGCTGACACCCCGCAAAAATAGTTGCGATTGGGGCGTCGGAGTTCGGCGACTTGCGAGGCGACGATAAGGGTGTGAGCGCCGAACCAGAGCCAGGGCGACGCTCCGCGGGCGCTACTTGCGCTGTACGACGACGCACTGCCTGCTGTGTACGGATATTTCGTCCGACGCTGTGGTGACCGCGGAGCCGCCGAAGACCTGACGTCGGAGACCTTTCTGGCGGCGATGGACGCCGCGCGGAAAGAGTCTCCGCCGCCGATCTCGGTGCCGTGGCTCATCGGTGTGGCGCGGCACAAGCTCGCCGACCATTACCGCCGGCGGTCTGACCGGTTCACCGTTCCGGTGGCCGATCTGCCCGAACCGGTGGAGCCGGCCGACGAGTGGGAGGCCGAGCTGGACCGGATTGTGGCCGAAAGCGTGCTGGCCAGACTGCCCGAACATCACCGCACCGTGCTCGCGCTGCGATACATGGACGACTGCAGCGTGGGTGAATGCGCCGAGCTGATCGGCCGCACCGTGCACGCCACAGAAGCCCTGTTGGTGCGGGCCCGTCGCGCCTTCAGATCGCACTATCCAGAACCGGAAGGAGGGTTGTCATGAACAACAGCCACGATCCGCTGACCGTGCTGCATGGCGACGAGCTTCCGGTCCAGCCCGATCCGGCCTTCGCGGCCCGACTTCGCGCCCGCCTGGAATCGGGACTCTCCCTACCGAATCGAACAGGAGAAATCGACATGAGCGGCACCGATACCGCCATCGCAGAACTCAACGAAACCACCGCCAAGCCCGGGGTGGCGACGGCTCCCCCGCGTCCGGCGGCACTGCCCTACCTGTCCGTGGCGAACGCCCGCGACGCGATCGCCTGGTACATCGACACCTTTGGCGCGTCGCTCGTCGGCGAGATGTACGAGATGGACGACGGCCGCATCGGACACGCTGAGTTGCAGATCGGCGACGGCGTGCTCTATCTGGCCGACGAGTATCCCGAGCTCGGCCTCAAAGCGCCTGACCCCCAGGCAAGTTCGGTGAGCCTGATGCTGCACGTGGCCGACACCGACGCCACCCTGGAACGGGCGCGGGACCGTGGCGCCGTGGTGCAACGGGAGGCTTATGAGAACTACGGCAACCGCAGCGCCACCATTATCGACCCGTTCGGACATCGATGGATGCTCAGCGGACCGGTCACCGGAGCGCCGATCCAGATCCAGCACGGCGACGTCGGCTATATCTCTGTGTGGACGCCCGACGCCGACCGCGCCGCGGCGTTCTACGGCCACGTGCTCGGCTGGACCTACGACCCGCAGACCCATCAGGTCACCAACACCAAAGAACACATCGGCATCTACTCCGTCGATGGTCCGCCGACGCTGTTCTGCTGCTACGCGGTGGCCGACCTCGACGGCGCACGGCAGGCGATCGTGGACGGCGGCGGAACGGTCGACGAACTCGAGCAGTTCGACTTCGGCACGCTGAGCGGCGCCACCGACCCGCAGGGAACGTCGTTCGGCGTCTTCCAGCCGAATGCGGGCCAGCCGCGGCCCGAGCTCAATGGCGCTGGGCCAGGAGAACTTTCATACATCACCTACGAGGTGACTGACTCGACGGCCTTCAAGGCGTTCTACAGCCGCGTGTTGTTCTGGACCTTCGAGCCGGGCCGGATCGCCGACGGTTGGCAGGTGCAGCAGACGCACCCGATGGCCGGAGTCGCCGGAGGTAACGCCCAGCAGGTGACCGTGCCGATGTGGACCGTCGAGGACGTCGACGCCGCGGTGGCCCGGGTGCGGGCAGCCGGCGGAACGGTGATCGAGGAGCCGTCGCAGCAGTCGTACGGGAAGAGCGCGCTGTGCACCGACGATCAGGGCAGCCGCTTCTACCTAGGCGAACTCTAGGCGAGCTCTAGCCGAGCACGTCGGCGATCGGCGCGCCATTGGCGATCTTGGTGCGCACCTTCATCACCTTGCCCGGCATCCCGCCGCCGACGACGCCCGCCACCACACCGTCGCGTTCGTAGAAGGCCAGGAACTTTCGGCCGTCGTCGGCGACCACGTGCACGATGTCGTCGGCCTGCGGTTCACCGAGGCACTGGATCTTGACGTCGTACTGGTCGCTCCAGAAGTAGGGCACCGAGACGGTCGCAGGAATGTCCTTGCCCAGCATCGCGGGCACCAAGACCCGTGCCTGGTCGGCGACGTTACTCCAATGTTCAACGCGGACTTGGTGTCCCACGGGGTGAAGCCACGACGCGACATCGCCGATAGCCCAGACATGAGGGGTGGCGGTTCGGCCGACATCGTCGCAGACCACACCGTTGTCCAGTTCGATGCCACTGCCATCGAGCCACTCGGTGGCCGGCTTGGAGCCGATCCCGACAACCACCAGATCGGCGTCGAGCTCGGTTCCGTCCGAAAGCACGACCTTCTCGACATGATCGGTGCCCCGCACCTCGTCCACCCCGACGCCGCAGCGCACGTCGACCCCCTCGGCCTGATGCAGCCGAGTGACCAGAGCGCCGATCTTCTCGCCGAGCACCGATGCCAGCGGGGTCGGCTGCGGTTCCACCAGAACGACATTCACTCCCATGCCGCGCAGGCTGGCTGCGACCTCGCACCCGATGAATCCCGCGCCGACGACGACAGCGTGGGCGGCCGAACCAGCGTGCTCGCGCAGCGCGATGCTCTCTTCGAGGGAGCGAAGCACGCGGATGCCTTCGAGATCCGGGAACGACGGGATGGTCCTGGGTACGAGCCCGGTCGCGATGATCAGTTCGTCATAGGCGACGTCGCTGCCGTCGGCGAGCGTCACCGTCTGCGCGGCGGAATTCACCGAGCGCACCCCGTTGCCGAGCCGCACGGCGATGTCGTTCTCCTCGTAGAACTCGGCCGGCTTCAGGGTGACGTCGTCCACTTCGGCGCGCAGCACTTCCTTGGACAGCGGCGGCCGGTCGTAGGGCAGATGGTCCTCGTCGCTGACGATCGTGACGGCGCCGGCGTACTCGGACCGGCGCAGCTGTTCGGCGGTCCGGGCGGCGGCCAGCCCGCCTCCGACGATGACTATCCCCGCAGATGTGCTCACGTGGGGTTTTCTACACGATGGCCTCGAGCCTTATGTGCGCCACCCTGCAGTTAATGCCTCAACCGCGCATCCGGTCGATCATGTTCGTCAGCACGACGATGCTCTCGCTGCGCTCGACGTCCGCCGCCGAGCGGATCCGCTCCAGCGCCTCCTCCAGGTGGCGCATGTCGCGGGCGAGGACATGCAGAATCGCGTCGGCGGTCCCGGTGACGGTCGCGGCGCTGACCACCTCCGGGATGTCGATCCATGCCTTCCGCAGCTCGTCGGGAGCGATGGTGCCGTGGCGGAACACCTGAACGTAGGCCTCGGTGTTCCAGCCCAAGGCGTTTCGGTCGACGACGGTGGTGAACCCGCGGATGACCCCGCTGTCGAGCATGCGGTCGACACGCCGCTTCACCGCAGGAGCGGACAGGCTCACCCGCTGGCCGATTTCGGCGTACGTTGCCCGGGCATCCTGCGCCAACTCGGCGAGAATGCGCTCGTCCGTCTCATCCAGTCGTTCCATGCCTGCCTCCACGCAATAAATCGCCGCGCTTACGATTCTGACACAATGAATCACTGGTAGACACGCAATAGACGGCGATTGCTTGCAAATTCCGCAGCAAATATCGTTTGATCATGACGATTTCAGATGTCGCCGCCCTCGCGGCCCCGGTATCCGATGTCGCCGCAATGACGCAGCGATCCGCCCGTATCCGCCATTACGCGATGACGCCCCCGACGTTCTTCGCCGTCGAGTACGCCATCAACCCGTGGATGGACACCTCGACGCCCGTGGACACCCACCTGGCGATGAACCAGTGGGAGAGCCTGCGCCAGACCTACAAGGAACTGGGACACACCGTCGAACTGGTCGAGCCCGTCGCCGGTTTGCCCGACATGGTGTATGCCGCCAACGGCGGCCTCCTCGTCGGCGGCAAGGCCGTCGTCGCCAAGTTCGCCTACCCGCAGCGCGCAGGCGAAGCGGCGGCCTACGCCGAGTGGATGGATCGCCATGGCTTCCACCCGGCCGAGACGCGGTACGTCAATGAAGGTCAGGGCGACCTGCTTGTCGCGGGCTCGATCGTGTTGGCGGGCTACGGATTCCGCACCGACCGTCGCGCGCATGGCGAGATCGCCGCCGCTGTCGGCATGCCGCTTGTCAGCCTCGAACTGGTCGATCCCCGGTTCTATCACCTCGACACCGCACTCGCGGTGCTCGACGACACCACCATCGCCTACTACCCACCGGCATTCAGCGAAGAGTCGCGGGCGCGGTTGCTCGAACTGTTCCCCGACGCCATCGAGGTAGCCACCCCCGACGCCTACGTGCTCGGGCTCAACGCCGTCTCCGACGGTCTGAACGTCGTCCACCCGGCGGCCGCAACCGGTTTCGCCGAGCAACTCTCCGACGCCGGGTTCGCGCCGATCGGCGTCGACCTGTCGGAGCTGTTGAAGGGCGGCGGATCTATCAAATGCTGCACGCTGGAGGTGTATTCGTGACCATCCTTGATGCCGTGACCCCGACTTCGGAGGGCAGGAACGAAGGGGGCACCTCCCCCCGGAGGGTAGGGGGACGACCCGGGAATCGACAGCGGACGCGATCGCAGTCGACGATCGCTATGCCGCGCACAACTACTCTCCGCTGCCCATCGTCGCGGCCAGCGCCGAGGGCGCGTGGATCACCGACATCGAAGGCAGGCGCTATCTGGACTGCCTGGCTGCGTATTCGGCCGTGAACTTCGGGCACCGCAACCCTGAGATCATCGCCGCCGCACATGCTCAGCTCGACACCGTGACGCTGGTCAGCCGAGCGTTCCACTCCGACCGGCTCGGACCGTTCTGCCAGTCGCTGGCCGAGCTGTGCGGCAAGGACATGGTGCTGCCGATGAACAGCGGCGCCGAGGCCGTCGAAAGCGGTATCAAGGTGGCCCGCAAGTGGGGCACCGATGTCAAGGGCGTGCCAGCCGGCCAGGGCAATATCGTGGTGGCGCACAACAACTTCCACGGCCGCACGACGACGATCATCAGCTTCTCCGACGATGACAGCGCACGCCGCGGGTTCGGCCCCTACACGCCGGGCTTCCGCGCGGTGCCGTTCGGGGATGCCGACGCAATGGCAGCAGCGATCGACGACGACACGGTCGCGGTGCTCATCGAGCCCATTCAGGGTGAGGCGGGCATCATCGTCCCGCCCGACGACTATCTACCCCGCGTGCGCGCCGTATGCACCGAGCGCAACGTGTTGATGATCGCCGACGAGATTCAGTCCGGGCTGGCCCGTACCGGGCGCACCTTCGCGTGCGACCACTGGCGAGTGGTGCCCGACATCTATCTGCTGGGCAAAGCCCTCGGCGGCGGCGTGGTGCCGGTGTCGGCGGTGGTGGCGAACAAGGACATCCTCGGGGTGCTGCACCCCGGCGAGCACGGTTCCACGTTCGGCGGCAATCCGCTGGCGGCGGCGATCGGCACCACCGTGGTGGACATCCTTCGTCGAGGCGAATTCCAGGCTCGTTCAGCCGAACTCGGCGACCGGCTGCATGGCAGGCTGCGCGCGCTGATCGGTCAGGGTGTGATCGCTGTGCGCGGCCTGGGACTGTGGGCGGGTGTCGATATCGACCCTGCCATCGGGACCGGAAAGCAGATCAGCATGCGTCTGGCCGAGCGCGGTGTTCTAGTCAAGGACACCCAAGGCTCAACGCTGCGCTTCGCGCCTCCGCTGGTGATCACCGCGGAGGAGATCGACTGGGCTACCGGTCAGTTCGCCGACGTTCTGGCCGAATCGCGGTCCACACTTATCCCCTACGGAGATCTAGCCGCACAGGAGGCACCATGACCGCCCCACCGATAAGCCTCTCCGAGCAGATGTTGCGACGCCGACCAGTGATCGGCGCGCCGGTCGCCCATGGCGCCGCCGACCATCTCAAACGAAGTATCGGTACATTCCAGCTGACGATGTTCGGTGTCGGCGCGACCGTCGGCACCGGCATCTTCATCGTGCTGCGACAAGCGGTACCGAAGGCCGGTCCCGCGGTGCTGATCTCGTTCGTGATCGCGGGCATCGCCGCAGGGCTTTCCGCCATCTGTTATGCGGAAATGGCTTCCGCAGTTCCCGTTTCAGGATCAACCTATTCGTACGCCTACACGACGATGGGCGAGTTCGTGGCCATGGGCGTGGCGGCATGCCTGCTTCTCGAGTACGGCGTCTCCATGTCGGCGACGGCAATCGGCTGGAGCGGCTATCTGAACAAACTGCTGGACAATCTCTTTGGCGGTCACGATCCCGCATTCCCTGACCGCAGCGCCGTGGGGCGAGACACCAGGCATCGTCAACCTGCCGGCGATGTTGCTCATCACCATGTGCGCACTGTTTTGCTGATCCGCGGCGCCAGCGAGTCCGCCACGGTCAACACGGTGATGGTGATCATCAAGTTGGGTGTGCTTGCGCTGTTCGTCGCCATCGCGTTCACCGCGTTCACCACCGACCACTTCGCCGGGTTCTGGGACGCGGGCTTTGCCGGGATCACCGCGGGTGCGGCCACCATCTTCTTCACGTTCATCGGACTCGACGCCGTCTCCACGGCCGGTGACGAGGTCAAGAATCCACAGAAAACCATGCCGCGCGCGATCATCGCCGCGCTGATCGCCGTCACCACCATCTACATCCTGGTGGCGTTCGCCGGGTTGGGCACGCAGGAAGCCGAGGCGTTCGGATCCGAAGAACAATCCGAGGCAGGCCTATCGGTCATCCTGGAAAATGTTCTCGGCGGCTCGACCTGGGCCAGCACGATCCTCGCTGCCGGTGCGGTGATCTCGATCTTCTCGGTCACGCTCGTGGTGATGTACGGCCAGACGCGCATCCTGTTCGCGATGGGCCGCGACGGGCTGCTTCCGGCAATGTTCGCCAAGGTCAACCCGCGCAGCATGACACCGGTGAACAACACGATCATCGTGGCCGCCGTCACGGGGATCCTGGCCGGCTTCGTGCCACTGGACTATCTGTGGGACCTGGTGTCGATCGGCACACTCGTCGCCTTCATCACGGTCTCGGTCGGCGTGATCATCCTGCGGGTCCGCGAACCAGACCTGCCTCGCGGCTTCAAGGTTCCGGGTTATCCGGTGACACCCATTCTGTCCATCGCCGCTGTGTATGGATCCTGTATGGCCTACCAACGAACACCTGGCTGTGGTTCGGGATTTGGGTGGTCGCGGTTCTGAGCTTCTACTTCCTCTGGAGCCGACGTCACAGCGCACTGAACGACGGCGGGTGACGGCCTCATCCCCACCGCCGCACCAGAAGAGGACGAAGTGCTGATCCCTCCGAGGGAAATCGCCGTGACGGTAGTCGTCGGCTACCTCGCCGGGAAAGCTGGGCGGTCGGCGCTGCACCTGGCCGTCGAGGCTGCGCACACGCTGAACACCTCGCTCGCCGTCGCCACCGTCGTTCCGAAGCCGTGGACCACCCCCTCTCCTGCCCGCATCGATGCCGAATATGCCACGTGGGCAGACCAATTGGGCGCCGATTCCCAGCGTGAGGCGCAGCGGTGCCTCGACCAGATCACCACGGGCCTCGACGTCAGCTTCCACAAGTTCGCGAGCCGCACGGCGGGCGAAGGCCTTCTCGACGCGGCCGAACAGCTCGGCGCTCAGGTGCTCGTGACGGGGTCGTCGTCTGACGGTTCACTCGGCCAGGTGGTCCTCGGCTCGACCACAGACTGGCTTCTGCACTCCTCGCCGATACCGGTCGCGATCAGCCCCCGTGGCTACCGGGGCGCCAAGTCCGACAAGCTGAACCGCGTCACGTGTGCGTATTCGGGCACACCCGAATCCGTGAAAGTCGTTGAGCGGGTGAAGGCGCTCACCGACGAGCTGGATGTCAAGATGCGGGTGGTCACCTACGCGATCAGGGGACGCACGATGTTCCCGCCCGAAGTGGGTCTGCACGCCGAAGACTCCCTGCTGTCGGCATGGGCGGAGCAGCTGCGCGAGACGCTCGGGAAGTTGAAAGCAGACGGCGTCGTCGGCGATGACGTTGAGCTACAGGTGGTTACGGGCAACGGCTGGGATGAGGCGCTCGACGACACCGAGTGGGACGACGGCGAGCTACTGGCTCTCGGTACCACGTCACGCCGCAGCCTGAAGACCGTCTTCCTTGGCTCGCACGGAGCCAAGATCATCCGGCACAGCCCGGTGCCGGTGCTGGTCCTGCCCAGCTAGTACTTCGCGGTGCCGCGGTCGACGGCGATCTGGCTGCCTGAGATCGTCGCCGATCCGTCGCTGGCCAGCCAGGCGACCACATCCGAAACCTCTTCGGGCAGCATGAATTCCATCAGGCCCTTCTTGCCCTGGTGGTTGACCGGCTGGTACGGCATCGGTGAGAAGCTGTGGACGTACTGCGGGAACTTGGTGAAGAGGTCCATCATCGCCTTCTTCTCCACCATCGGCGTCTCGATGGAGTAGGGGTGGATGGAGTTCACCCGAATCCCGAACTCGCCCACTTCGATCGCCAGCGCATTGGTGAGCGCAACGAGTCCGTGCTTGGACGCCGAGTAGTGGCCGTTCCCGGGGGTGGCCTTCAGGCCGGCCGATGAGCTGACGATGACGATCGAGCCACCGTTACCGGCCTCGATCATCGCGGGCACCACGGCGCGGATCGTTTTCCAGGTGCCGTTCAGGTTGATGTCGATGACGGTGTTCCACTGTTCCTCCGACATCTCGAACAGCCGACCCCAGCTCAGCACGCCGGCGTTGGCGACCACGATGTCCAGCCGGCCGAACTGCTCGACACCGTCGGCCACCACCTTCTGCAGTGCGGCCAGGTCGCGGATATCGACCTCGCGGGCAAGCACCTTTCGGCCGGTGGCCTCCACGGCCTGCACCGTCTCCGCGAGTTCCTCGGAGGTGCCAAGTGGATAGGTGATGGTGTCGGAGACGGGTCGGCAGATGTCGATGGCGATGATGTCGGCGCCGTCGTTGGCCAGCCGGATCGCGTGGGCCCGACCCTGACCGCGTGCGGCCCCGGTTATGAATGCCACTCGCCCTTCCAGAGGGCCGCCAGATGCCGTCACCACTGCTCCTTTCGCGGGCTCGCCGGCATGGGCAAGCACCAGGGTCAGGCTAACAGCAGATCTAGAACGTGTTCTAGATTGGGTCGCGGATAATCGGGCAGGTCATGCAGTGGCCGCCGCCGCGGCCGCGGCCCAGTTCCGCCCCGACGATGGTGATGACCTCGACCCCGGCCTTGCGCAGCAGCGAGTTGGTGTGGGTGTTGCGGTCATAGGCGAATACGACTCCGGGTTCGACGGCGACGAGGTTGTTGCCGCTGTCCCATTGCTGGCGCTCGTAGTCGTATTTGGTGCCACCCGTCTCCACCACCCTCAGTTCCGGCAAATCCAACGCCGCCGCAACCACCTCAACGAACGGCTTCGTCTCGTCGATCACCTCGACACCGACGTCGGAGTCGCCGGGCACCAACGTGAACGACGCGATGCTGTCGACGATCTCGGGGTAGATGGTGACGACATCGCGGTCGGCGAAGGTGAACACCGTGTCCAGGTGCATGGCCGCGCGAAGCTTGGGCATCCCGGCGACGATCACCTTGTCGGCGGCACCCTGTTTGAACAGCTCGGCTGCGACCTGGGTGATGGCCTGGCGTGAAGACCGCTCGCTCATGCCGATGAGCACCACCCCGTTGCCGGGAATCAACACGTCGCCACCTTCCAATGTGGCGAGCCCCCAGCTCTTTTCGGGATCTCCCCACCACACCGTTGAGCCGGTGTATTCGGGGTGAAACTCGTAGATCGCCTTCATCAGCAACGTCTCGTCGTGTCGGGCGGGCCAGAACAGCGGGTTGAGCGTGAGGCCGCCGTAGATCCAGCACGTGGTGTCACGGGTATAGAGCGTGTTCGGCAGCGGCGGCATCAGATACTCGGTGACCCCGGTGTCCTCGCGGGCCAGCGCCCGGTAGCCGGACTGGATCTCGGCGGGCAGGTCGCGCGTTGCCATTCCGCCGATCAGCAGCTCGGCGAGCCTACGCGGCTGCAGCGAGTCCAGAAATCCCCGAGTGTCGTCGACCAGCCCCAAGCCGACCTCATTGGGGACGATCTTGCGGTCCAGTAACCAGGTCTTTGCGTCAGGGATCGCCATGGTCTCGGTCAGCAGGTTGTGCAGCTCTACCACCTCGACGTCGCGGTCGCGCATCTTGTCCATGAAGTCGAAGTGGTCACGGCGAGCGTTCTGCACCCACAGCACGTCGTCGAACAACAGGTCGTCGCAGTTGGTCGGCGTGAGTCGCTCATGCGCCAGGCCCGGGGAGCACACCAACACCTTGCGCAGCTTGCCGACCTCGGAATGCACACCGTAGTTGGCGGACGTGTTCGTCACTTGAGTTCCTCTCGCGCCGTAGGCTCTTAGATCTCGATCGCCCCTGTTGCCAAGGACACCACACCCGCGACCGCGCCGAGGAGAATCACTCCGAACAGCACCGCCTCGGCGGGCGTGAACACGCGAAGCCCCCGTTCGCGCCTGGCCTTGAAGTACAACGCGGCGGCAGGCGCATACAAGATGCACGACAGCAGAAGCTTGTCCACACCCGCGGCATAGATCAGAAACAGCGTGTACACGGTTGCTACGGCGGCGATCACCATGTCCCCGACGAGCGACTTGCCGTCGCCGTAGGTTTCGCGGGTGGCCGTCAGCTTGAGCGCGTAGACCGCCGCGAGAAGGTAGGGAATCAGCGACAGAGCCGCGGTCAGATCGAGCATGAAATCGAGCGCGTCCCCGGCGAACAGAAGCGCGACAAGCAACAGCGAGATCAGGCCCGCCGCCATCACCAACGCGGGCAGCGGTGCGCCATGACGATTGGTTCGCGCCAGGAATCGCGGCATGTCATCGGTGGTGGCGGGTATGTGGAGCACCTCGGCGGCCATCAGCGTCCACGCAAGGTAGGCGCCGAGTACCGAGACGATCACACCGACGCGAATGAAGATCGATCCCCATGGCCCGACGATGGATTCCAGCACCGCGGCCATGGAAGGCTGACTGACGCCGGCCAACTCGTCTTGTGGCATCACGCCGTAGGACACCAGCGTCACAAGCGCGAAAACGCTGAGCACGCTGAGGAATCCGATCAAGGTTGCGCGACCGACGTCTTCTCGCCTGCGGGCCATCCGGGAGTAGACGCTGGCACCCTCGATTCCCAAGAAGACGAAAACCGTGATCAGCATCGTGCCGGTCGCCTGGTCCCATATCGACGAGAGCGAGTACTCCGCGCCACCCCAGAAGTTGTCCGCGAAGACGTCGGCCTTGAAGGCGATGACCGCGATCACGATGAACACCAGGATCGGTACGACCTTGGCGACGGTGACGATGTAGTTGATGACGGCGGCGTCCTTGACGCCGCGTGAGACCAGGTAGCAGAACAGCCATACGCCGATTAAGGACACCACGACCGCGAGCACCGTGTCACCGGCGCCGAACGCGGGAAAAACTGCGCTCATCGTGGCGGTGATGAGCACCCAGTACGAGGTATTGCCCGCACACGCCGATGCCCAGTAACCGATTGCCGAGTTGAACCCGACGTAGTCCCCGAAACCCGCCTTGGCATAGGCGAAGATCCCGGCGTCCAGATCGGGCTTACGCATCGCCAGACGCTGAAAGACGAAGGCCAGCATCAACATTCCGGCGCCCGCGATGGTCCACGCGATGATCGCGCCCAGCACGCCCGTCTCGGTGCCGAACCGGCGGGGCAACAGGAATACGCCCGACCCGATCATCGAGCCGACCACCATTGCGGTCAGCGTGGGCAGGCTGACCTTGTCGCTCGACTTCTCCGTCGAGGATTCAGTGGCGGTCAATTGACCAGACCTATCAAGTGTCCGAAACGGTTACAGATCGGAGAGGATCTGCGCCCGTTTCGCGTTGTACTCCTCTTCGGAGACGGCACCGGTCGCGCGCAGGGTCTCCAGTTCCTGCAACCGCTGTGATGTGGACGGCTCCGGTGACATGGCCGGGTACTGGGGCGGTGGGGGCGGTGCGCCTCCAGATGCGGCCGGAAAGGGTGACGGGCCGGGTCTGGCAGGTGCCTGCTGCGTAGCGGCTCGTCGAACGACCGCCTGCACCTGTTGCCGCGCAGCGGGATTGGACCGCAGGTCGATCATGTTGTTCATGCCGATGCCGTTCGCCTTGAGGATCTGCAGGATCTCCATCAGCGCACCGGTCTGACCGCTGAGGTCGTAGGTCCTGTTGTCCTCGGCGATCGTGAACGTCGCAGGCACCAGCCCATTGATCAAAGCGCTGCGTTCCCAATCGATTTGATATTGCTGCGTCGCGGGGTCCACCAGCACCACCAGCCTGCGGTTGGTCAGGTTGCCCAGCCGAGTCACGCTGGCGATGACGCGGTCCTGCGAGTCGAACGGCGCGATGCCCGGACCCTCGATGTGCAGTTGCAGCTTCACCAACGGCTGGTCGTTGATGCGGGTGCCCGTTTCGCCCATCCCGATGATCTGGGCGATCGCCAACACGCCGCTCTGTTCGAGGGCAGCGGTCTTTGCCGCCGATTTCGCGCCGAAATTGGCGAGAGCCAAGGCGATCAGGACGTCGGCGGCTGTGATGAGCAGGCCGACGTAAAACATCCACTTCAGGAGTGAACTCTGGCCCGTGGCGAAGTACACCGCCAGAAAGATCGGGCCGACGAGACCGCCGCACAGCAGCACCATCAGCTGGGCTTTGATGTAACGCCACAACATGAGCCACGCTCCTCGCTTGACGCGGTTTGCGTGTCAGATTAGCGCCAACAGGCGCTTGGCGACGCCGAGTTACGAGAGGGTGGTGGGAACCTGTGAGACGTCGGTTGCCGGCGCCGAACCGGGCCCGCCGAGCAGCTGGTGCACCATCCAGGTCCACATCTGTCCGTCGCTGTCTGCGGGGGTGTAGCTGGTGTGGATGGCAACCGCGACCGGCGAAACCTCTTCGGCGTCCGGGTCGTAGTCACAGACCGCGTCCCCGGCGTCGCAGACGCTGATGGTACGTACGCCGATGTTCGCCGGCAGCTTCGCGGGCGCGTGCGCCAAGATCGGCCAGTCCTGCGCGGCGCCGCCCGTCTTCTCGGGGTCCGTCGACGCCGTGCCGATGTTGACCGTGGTGTCGTCGGGAAGCCGGTCACCGTCGGCGATCAGGAGCGCGGCCGACAGGTTCGGGTTGGCCCCGAGCGCGACCAAGTTTCGGTGCACGACCATTGCGCCCTGGGAGTAACCAGCCAGCACCACCTTGGAAGTGGGGCACTGGGCAGTGAACGCCGCGTACTGCGCGCCCAAGGCGGCCGTTCCGACATCCACACTGCCCATGTAGTCAAGCCAGTCCCCTACGCCGGCATCGTCCGGCACATCCTTGGCGGGATAGTCGACGGCCTCTGCGGTGATGGTGCGGCCCTCAGCCGCGAGCTGCTGCTGGAGAGCCTGGTACGACTGGTAGACGATCTCGCCCATACCCTCGTTCTGGCCTACCTCGTACTCCGTGCGCTCACCGGAGCCGGCGGCACCCATCCAATGGACGTCGGGGCAACCGGGCGCCGCGTTTGCGGTACCGGCCGTGAGCCCGACCAGAGCACTTCCTGCCACAGCGACCGCACAGGCCGCCGCATCTTCGACGAAACATAAAACCCCCAACCCGACCAGCAAAAACATGTTATCTGCGAGATCTATCGCCACACAGGTCTCACGCGTTACAGGTGCATCACAAAATCCGAGATCAGCGGTATCGACGGTTGCGGGTCGTATCGTCGGCGCGTGAGTTCGCCAAGCGGCGCCGTGCGGTCCCGGTGGGTCCTTGTGGCGGTGTCGACGGCGCTGTTCTGCGTCCAGATCGACTACTTCGCGATGAACCTTGCGCTACCGCGGATGGCGTCGGACCTCAACAGCAACGCCACGGATCTGCAGTGGGTGATCAGCGTTTACATGCTGGCGCTGGGCGCCTTCATGGTCCCCGCGGGCCGGATCGGGGACATCTTCGGCCGCCGGCGGGCGCTGCTCGCGGGCATCGCGCTGTTCGGCCTCGCGTCGGCATTGTGTGCCGTTGCACCGTCGGCTGCTCTCGTCATCACCTTCCGGGCCGTGCAGGGTGTCGGCGCGGCGCTGATCTTTCCCGTGTCGGTCAGCGTGCTCACAAACGCTTTTCCTGCGGCCCGCGCCGGCCGTGCGATCGGGTTGGCCTACGGCATTGCGGGTTTGGGCAACGCGGCGGGGCCGTTAGTCGGCGGCCTAATGACGCAGACGCTGGGCTGGCGGTGGATCTTCTGGTTGTTGGTGCCGTTCACCTTGGCGGCGTTCGTGATCGGCGCACTGACGGTGCCGGAGAGTTCGGATGACACCGTGCCACGTCGCATCGATATCACGGGCCTGGCATTGATCACCATCGGAATCGGCTTGTTCACGTTGACCTTTGACCGCGCGCCGAACTGGGGTTGGCTGTCGCCCGGCACGATCGTCGCGTTCATCTGCGCGATCGCGGTGCTGGGCGCGTTCGTTCTTGTCGAGCGACGGGTGCGCTGGCCGCTGCTCGACCTGTCGCTGTTCCGCAACGCATGCTTCACGGTTCTTGTGGTCGCCGGCACCGTCGCGAATATCGCCTACGCCGTGACCATCTACCTCTCCACGCTGAACCTGCAGCAGGTGCGCGGTCTCGACCCGCTGATGGCCGGCCTCGTGTTCCTGGGGCCGTCCGCCGGTGCCGCACTGGGCGGCCCGCTCTCGGGTCGGCTGGCGGCCAAGTATCCGCCTGTGCTCGTCATGGGCGCCGGCTGCATGGCCGCGGCGATCTCTCTGGCGGCGCTGGCGGTGTCGCACGGCTGGTTCGTCTACGTAATCGCGCTCACCGCATGTGGATTCACCATGGGACTGGTGTACGCGTTCACCACCGTCGCGACCCAGGCAGTCGTGCGACCCGAGCGAGCGGGTGAGGCGGCGGGCGTCGCGCTGACGTCGTTGGTGACGCTGGCCGGCGTCGGTGTCGCCGTGTCCGGAACGATGCTCGAGGTGCTCACGCGGCGCGGGCATGTCCGCGGGCCCAGGCATCGCGGTCATCTTCCTGGCCGTCGCCGCCGCGCTGCTGCCCGCCGGTGGGCTGGTGATGCTGATGGCACGGTCTCGCACGACGCCGTCGGAGTAATGTCCCCAACGTGGCCACCATGAAAATCGCCCGCGTTCCCGAGGCGAATGCGAAGTTCGAATTAGTCGATGTCGAGATCCCCGAGCCGAGCCCTGGACATGTCCGCGTCAAGGTCCACGCTTGCGGCGTCTGCCACTCCGATTCGATCACGGTGGCCGGTGCGTTGGGTAACTCCTTTCCTCGCGCTCCCGGCCACGAGGTCGCAGGCGTGGTCGACGCAGTCGGCGACGGTGTCGGCACATGGAATGTCGGTGATCGCGTCGGCGTCGGCTGGTTCGGAGGCTGCGACTTCACCTGCGAACCATGTCGCCGAGGCGATTTCATCTCGTGCGAGAACGGCCAGATCCCCGGCATCGCCTATGACGGCGGCTACGCCGAGTACATGGTCGCACCGGCGGAAGCGCTCACTCGCATCCCCGACGACCTGTCAGATGTCGAGGCCGCCCCGCTGATGTGTGCGGGCATCACGACGTTCAATGCACTGCGCGAGTCCGTGGCTCGACCGGGAGACCGGGTGGCCGTACTCGGTGTCGGCGGGCTGGGCCACCTCGGGATCCAGTTCGCGGCCAAGATGGGCCTGGAGGTCGTCGCGATCGCGCGCGGAAAGGACAAGGAGCCGTTGGCGAAAGAGCTCGGCGCGCACCACTACGTCGATTCAAAGGCCTCTGATGTCGCCGAGGAGCTGAACAAGCTCGGCGGCGTACAGGTCGTCCTCGCGACGGTCACTGTCCCGGATGCGATGACGGCGACGCTCGGAGGCCTGAAGGCGCGCGGGCAGCTCGTCGTCGTCGGAGCGGCTGACGAACCGATGCAGGTACCGGGAGTGGCGCTGATCTTCAAATCCGCCGCAATCCAGGGTCACGCATCGGGAACGTCGCAGGATTCCGAAGACACGCTTCGGTTTTCGGCGCTGACCGGTGTGCGGCCGATGATCGAGACAATGCCGCTGGTTGAGGCGCAGGCCGCCTACGACAAGATGATGAGCGGAGCCGCCCGC
The DNA here is from genome assembly GCA_963822305.1 of uncultured Actinomycetota bacterium. Taxonomy (GTDB): domain Bacteria; phylum Actinomycetota; class Actinomycetes; order Mycobacteriales; family Mycobacteriaceae; genus Mycobacterium. The sequence goes on from CAWGHF010000025.1 coordinate 55,397, forward strand.
TTCCGCATGGTCCTCACGATGAACTAGGCAATCCGGCCCGAAAACCAAAGCGGCGCTCACACGTTGGGGTGAGCGCCGCTCCGGCTTATATCTGGTCAGTCGCTGTCGTTGTTGTTGCCGACAGTGTTCGGGCTGTTATTGCCGTTGTTGGTCGAGGTGTTGGTATTCGACGTGTTGGTGGCGACGTTGCCCCCCGCGATGGCCGAATTGTTATTGCTGGCACTGGCGCTTCCGCCGGTGCCAGCTTTGACGATGTTGGTGCCCAAGCTGGTGTTGCCGCCTTCTTGGCCGCCACCGCTCACGTTGCCGGAACTCGCACCGGCGACCTGGGCGTTGGTTGCTTGCGCGGTCCCAGGACTCTCATTGGTCGGGTTGTTGGTGACGCCGGCGGATGTGGGTCCATTTGCTGCCCCGACGGCAGCGTTGATGGCGTCGCCGGTGGTGCCGTCGGTGACGGGGACTAGTGGAATCTGGTTTGCCGCGGCGGCGCCTGCGGTGACGGGAACTGCCGCGGCGGCGTTCGCGCCGGTGAGGTTCGAGCCGCCAACTCCCAGACCACCGAGGGCACCACCGAGGTTCCCGGCCAGTGCCGGGTTGACACCGAGCGTCGTACCCAGGGCGGTGCCGTTAGCGGCTGCAATCGGTGCGTTAACCGCGGCGGCGCTCCCGCCCGTGGCGGTTGCCGCGCCGCTGTTGACTGCCGTGCCGCTTCCGATGACCGGGCTAAGGACGTTGAACTGGTTGTTCACGATGTTGTTTGAACCCAAGGAACTCTGATTGCTGATGCCGCTGCCGACGCTTCCGAGAACAGTGTTGTTGCCGCTGGCAATGTCATTGTCGCTCATAATGTCGCCATCGGTGAGCCACCAGCCTGCTTCGTCGGCTGATGCGATCGGTGCGCTCAGGGTGGCGAGCGCGCCGAATCCAGCGGTGGCGCCGGCGATGGCGCCGATGGCCAGCGTGCGATTCAGCTTCGATTCGCGTGGCTTACGGTGAGTACCCATTGTTTTGAACCCCTTATTGATTCGTTGTTTTCTGTCTTCTTCAGATGTATCGGTGTTGGCGTCCGGTGCAGTGCGCCGCTTGGCAACACCGCTGTCTACAGTCACCTCATCCGCACCTCCCTGAGGCCGCGATATTTCGCATCAGCTGCCGCTGGGCTGGTCGGGGTTGTCAGGCTCGCTCTGAACAGCGGTGTCGTCCGGCTGTACTCCGAGCGTTCGGTCGATCGCATCTTTGATGCGCTTGACGACTGTGCTGACCGGGCGGGGCCCGTCGCTGCGCTGGCTCGTACCCGACTGTTGGCTTTGTTGGCTCAGAAGCAGCTCTTGATCCTGATTCTGTGCACCGCCAAGGCCCAACCCTCCCAAGACTTCTTCGTTCCCCAGGCGGAACTGGTCGTTGATGATGTTGCCTGAGGCGCTGGCGGTCTGACTGACGCTGCCACTGCCGACCGTGCCCGTGGTGTTGTTGGCCAACCCGCCGGTCGACTCCACAGTGTTAGGGCTGTAGTTGCCGTTCTGGTCCGCGGTATTGGTGTCCGTCTCGTTGTGGCTGACGTTTCGACCGGCGAGGCTGAACTGCGGGTTGAAGATGTTGGTGGTGAAGATGGCGAGCTGATTTGTATTGCCGCTGCCGGTCCCGCCGAACAACGAATTCCCGAAGCCGCCGCCCGACGTCACGGAGGTCGGGCTGCCGTTGCCGTTGAACATCGAGACATTGGTGGCCGCCAAGTTGTTGCTTGTGTTGTCGCCGAACAGGCTGAATTGCGGGTTAAAGATGTTGCCGGAGAAGAACGACATCTGAGTCGTGTTGCCGCCACCGATCGCACCTCCGAACATCCCGGTGCCACCGGACGATGTCACTGCGGTGGGGCTGTTGTTTCCATTAGAAGCCGCGACGTTGCTGATGGTCGTGTTGTCGCTCGTGTTCCCGCCATTGATGCTCAACTGCGGGTTGAAGATGTTGTGGGACAGGATGTTGACCTGGGTGACGTTGCCCGTGCCCGTTGCGCCGCCGAGCACGATCGTCCCGAACAAGCCGGAGCCGGACGTCTCCGTCGTCGATTGGCCGTTGCCAAGTCCCAGGATGAAATTTGAAAGGGTCGAGTTGTTGCTGACATTAGCTCCGTCGCCACCGGCGCCGAACTGCGGCTTGAACACATTGCCTTCGAGAATGTTGATCTGAGTCGCGTTGCCGTTGCCTGAGGGCAGCAGGATGGACAGCGCGTCGGCGGCGGGGGGATTCATCTCGGCCACCAAGCCGATGCAGACGGCTGCGCCACCCACCGCGATGGTGCGAACGACCACTGACTGTTGCCTACGCGAAGCCCTGTGGCGGCCCAGTTGTCTGGGCACTCGCCGGCCGGCACCGCTGCTATCTGGAGTCATCGGCGACTCACCCCTCAGATAAAGCTGTGTAAAACCTAAGTTGCGCAAGGCGACACTAGATCTTTGCTATATAGTGTGTCAAGCATCACACACCTAGTTTCTTCCACGAGTTGGGACTGCCTTTAGCTAAGTCCTACCTGACGACCCGCAAATCATCGCTTGGCTGCGATGAGAGGAGAAAAAATCAGTTGACCTGTATGTATTCAACCTGCCAAGCTGTTCTATCGCCATCAGCCGAAGGCTCTGTTACTTGCAGGAGCGTCAGTCGGCAAGCTTGACATGACTAGTCGTTTTGTCTAACCGACAACATTATTGTCGGAAGCGCAATTAGCTCGCGGCTGCTCTGGTAGTGTGCTCGCACTCTCATTTCCGGCCGCGACTCAGGGATCGCTCAGGTTCGCGCCATCGGGTTAAGCGTGAAGTCAGAGCAGCGCTTGATTTCGCGGCCGATTCCCAACCGTGATGTCCGATCCACGCCAGGCGTTCAACGAAATACGGCTGAAAGCCGTCGAAAAGCTCCGAAAGCAAAGTGGCGCCCACCCTTTCGGGTGAGCGCCACTTCTGCGATCTAGATCAGAGCGTCACTTGACGATCTTGGTTACCCGGCCGGCGCCGACGGTCCGGCCGCCCTCGCGAATCGCGAAGCGCAGACCCTCGTCCATGGCGACGGGCTGGATCAGCTTCACCGAGATGTCGGTGTTGTCACCGGGCATCACCATTTCGGTGCCCTCCGGCAGCGTCACCACACCGGTCACGTCGGTGGTGCGGAAGTAGAACTGCGGACGGTAGTTGTTGAAGAACGGCGTGTGCCTGCCGCCCTCGTCCTTGGACAGGATGTAGACGCTGCCCTCGAACTCGGTGTGCGGCGTGGTGGTGCCGGGCTTGACGACAACCTGGCCACGCTCGACGTCCTCGCGCTTCACGCCACGAACCAGCAGACCGACGTTGTCGCCTGCCTGGCCCTGGTCGAGCAGCTTGCGGAACATCTCGACGCCGGTGACGGTCGTCTTGGTGGTCGTCGGACGGATGCCGACGATCTCGACGTCCTCGTTCACGTTGATCACACCGCGCTCGACACGACCGGTCACCACGGTGCCACGACCGGTGATCGTGAAGACGTCCTCGACGGGCATCAGGAACGGCTTGTCGGTCTCGCGGACCGGATCCGGAATCGACTCGTCGACGGCGGCCATCAGGTCCTCGACGGACTTGACCCACTTCTCGTCACCCTCGAGGGCCTTGAGCGCCGACACCTGGATGACCGGGGCGTCCTCGTCGAACTCCTGGGCAGCCAGCAGCTCGCGAACCTCCAGCTCGACGAGTTCGAGGAGTTCCTCGTCGTCGACCATGTCGGCCTTGTTCAGGGCGACCAGGATGTAGGGCACACCGACCTGACGGGCCAGCAGCACGTGCTCGCGGGTCTGCGGCATCGGGCCGTCGGTCGCCGCGACCACCAGGATCGCGCCATCCATCTGCGCCGCGCCGGTGATCATGTTCTTGATGTAGTCGGCGTGGCCGGGAGCGTCGACATGCGCGTAGTGACGCTTCTCGGTCTGGTACTCCACGTGGGAGATGTTGATCGTGATACCACGCGCCTTCTCTTCCGGCGCGTTGTCGATCTGGTCGAAGGCCGATGCCTCGTTCAAGTCGGGAAACTTGTCGTGCAGAACCTTCGTAATTGCCGCAGTCAGCGTGGTCTTGCCGTGGTCAACGTGACCAATGGTCCCGATGTTGACGTGCGGCTTCGTCCGCTCGAACTTCGCCTTCGCCACTTCTGTGTCCTCCTGGACTGTGTTGGTGCTTGTTGTAAAGCAGTGTGTTGATCTTTGCAGTTGTGTGGTCCCGCCAACGCGACGGGTCCGAGATTACTGACCCGTCGCCTTCGCGTCGTCGATTGCTCGACTCCGGGTCAGCTCCGAGCCTCGGGCCTGGCGGCCCTCGATTCTCACTGACCCGTCGCCTTCGCGATGATCTCCTTCGACACCTGCGCCGGAACTTCCGCGTAGGAATCGAAAACCATGGAGTAGTTTGCCCGGCCCTGGGTCTTCGACCGAAGGTCGCCGACGTAGCCGAACATCTCCGACAACGGCACGTGCGCCCGTACGACGCGTGCACCGCTCCGCTCCTCCATGGCCTGGATCTGGCCACGGCGGGAGTTCAGGTCGCCGATCACCTCACCCATGTAATCCTCGGGCGTGGTGACCTCGACGGCCATGATCGGCTCCAGGATGACCGGCTGGGCTTGTCCCGCAGCCTTTTTCAGTGCCTGCGAGCCGGCGATCTTGAATGCCATCTCCGATGAGTCGACGTCGTGGTACGCGCCGTCGAGCAGGGTGACCTTCAGGTTCACCAACGGATAGCCGGCCAGCACGCCGTACTGCATGGCGTCCTGCGCGCCGGCGTCCACCGACGGGATGTACTCACGCGGGATGCGTCCACCGGTGACCTTGTTCTCGAACTCGTAGGTCGCACCGTCCTCGCCGGAGAAGGGCTCGATGGAGATGAGCACCTTCGCGAACTGACCCGAGCCACCCGTCTGCTTCTTGTGGGTGAACTCGACCTTGTCGACCTTGCGCTTGATGGTCTCCTTGTAGGCCACCTGCGGCTTGCCGACATTGGCCTCGACCTTGAACTCGCGCTTCATCCGGTCGACCAGGATGTCGAGGTGCAGTTCGCCCATGCCGCCGATGACCGTCTGACCGGTTTCGACGTCCTGGTGCACCTTGAAGGTCGGATCTTCCTCAGCGAGCTTCTGGATCGAGAGGCTCAGCTTCTCCTGGTCGCTCTTGGTCTTGGGCTCGATGGCCACCTCGATCACCGGATCGGGGAACGTCATCGACTCCAGCACGACCTGTTGGTTCGGGTCGCTCAGGGTGTCGCCGGTCGTGGTGTCCTTCAGGCCGATCACCGCGTAGATGTGGCCGGCGGACGCGTACTCGACCGGGTTCTCCTTGTTGGAGTGCATCTGGAACAGCTTGCCCAGCCGCTCCTTCTTGCCCTTGGTCGCGTTGATGACCTGCGAACCGGAGTCGACCTTGCCCGAGTACACGCGGACATAGGTCAGCTTGCCGAAGAACGGGTGCGTGGCGACCTTGAACGCCAGCGCCGCGAACGGCTCGTCCGTATTCGGCTCGCGGATGATGACCTCATCCTCCTTGCCGGGCGCATGGCCGGTGGCCGGCGGCACGTCCAGCGGCGAGGGCAGGTAGTCGATGACCGCGTCGAGCATCGGCTGCACGCCCTTGTTCTTGAACGCGCTGCCGCACAGCACCAGGTAAGCCTCGGAAGTGATCGTCAGCTTTCGCAGCGCACCCTTGATCTCCTCGACCGTGAGCTCCTCGCCGCCGAAATACTTCTCCAGCAGCGCCTCGTCGGTCTCGGCGACCGCCTCGAGCAACTTCGTGCGGTACTCATCGGCCTTCTCCTGCAGATCGGCAGGGATCTCGATGGTGTCGTAGGTCTCGCCCAGCTTGGTCTCGCCGCGCCACACCTTGGCGTTCATCTCGACCAGGTCGACGATGCCCTCGAAGTCGCCCTCCGAGCCGATCGGCAGCTGGATCGGGATGACGTTCGCGCCGAGGCGGTCCTCCATGGTCTTGACGGAGAAGTAGAAGTCAGCGCCGACCTTGTCCATCTTGTTGACGAAGCAGATGCGCGGGACCTCGTACTTGTCGGCCTGGCGCCAGACCTGCTCGGACTGCGGCTCGACGCCCTCCTTGCCGTCGAACACGGCAACGGCACCGTCGAGCACCCGAAGGCTGCGCTCCACCTCGACGGTGAAGTCGACGTGGCCGGGGGTGTCGATCAGGTTGATCTGATGGTCTTTCCAGAACGTGGTGGTGGCAGCCGAGGTGATGGTGATGCCTCGCTCCTGCTCCTGTTCCATCCAGTCCATGGTGGCGGCACCGTCGTGCACCTCACCGATCTTGTAGCTGATACCGGTGTAGTAGAGGATGCGCTCGGTGGTCGTCGTCTTGCCGGCATCGATGTGCGCCATGATGCCGATATTGCGGACCTTGTTCAGGTCGGTAAGCACGTCCTTCTGTGCCACGGAAGTCTCACTCTTTCGGTTGCTTGGTTGCTGTTGTCGTCACGCCCGGCGGCCGCATCGCACGCCGGCGTTTCTCACCAGCGGTAGTGCGCGAAGGCCCGGTTCGCCTCGGCCATCTTGTGGGTGTCCTCGCGTCGCTTGACGGCGGCACCCAGGCCATTGCTGGCGTCGAGGATCTCGTTCGAGAGCCGCTCGATCATCGTTTTCTCGCGCCGCTGCTTGGAGAAGCTGACGAGCCAACGCAGGGCCAGCGTCACCGACCGATCCGGCCGAACCTCGACCGGAACCTGGTAGGTGGCGCCACCGACGCGTCGGCTACGCACCTCGAGCGAGGGCTTGACGTTGTCGAGAGCGCGCTTGAGGGTGACCACCGGATCGGTGCCGGTCTTGTCGCGGGCCTGCTCGAGCGCACCATAAACAATGCGTTCGGCCAGCGATTTCTTCCCGTCCAGCAGAACTTTGTTGACCAGCTGGGTGACCAACTGCGATCCGTAGACCGGGTCGTTGACCAGCGGACGCTTGGGTGCGGGCCCCTTGCGCGGCATCAGCTCTTCTCCTTCTTGGCGCCGTACTTGCTCCGGGCCTGCTTGCGGGCCTTGACACCCTGGGTGTCGAGCGAGCCGCGGATGATCTTGTAGCGAACACCGGGCAGGTCCTTCACGCGACCGCCGCGGACCAGCACCATCGAGTGCTCTTGGAGGTTGTGGCCCTCGCCGGGGATGTAGGCCGTGACCTCAACCTGGCTGGTCAGCTTGACGCGCGCCACCTTCCGAAGCGCCGAGTTCGGCTTCTTCGGAGTGGTGGTGTAGACGCGGGTGCACACACCGCGCCGCTGCGGGCTGCCCTTGAGGGCCGCGGTCTTCACCTTGGCGATCTTGTCGCGGCGACCCTTGCGGACCAGCTGCTGAATGGTTGGCATCTACCGGCTTTCTTTCTTCGTCTCTTCGTGTTGTTCTAAGTCTCTGTACTGCTGTTATGCCCCGTTCGCTTACCCCGCGACCGGGTGTGTCGCACGCGCCCGCACCGGAATCTTTTGGCGATCCATTTCCGATGGACAAACGACATGCGAATTGGCCCGGCGCGCGGCAACCGCTTACCTGCCAGGCACGGCGATCCACGATACCAGGGCAGAGCACATCGATCCAAACCCGCGACGAGGCATCTAACCGCAGGTCAGCCCGTACGGATGCTCAACGCCTCTGCATGCCCGACGCGAGCCGCATGACCATGTCGCTGAACACTGTATCGGTGTCGACAATTGCGTTCATCACCCCGGTCATCTCCAGCAGCACGAATCCGTGCAGTGCCGACCAGAACTCCAGCGCTGCGTGGAAGGCGTCTTCGCCGTCCAGGCCGTAGGAGGACAGCACCGAGATGACCGGCCCCGCGGCCGCCCTGGTGGCGTCGGTGAACTCGGGATCGTCGCCGCCCAACGGCATCCGGGTGAATGCGGAGTACCGCCCCGGGTGATGGTGGGCGTAGCTGCGGTAGGAACTTGCCATCGCGATCACCGCGTCGTCGCGGGTGCGGCCCTGGCCGACGGTGTTCAACATGTCGATGATGTCGCCGACCACCCGCATCCGCACCGTGCGGCGCAGGTCCTCGAGGCTGTCGACATGGTTGTACAGCGACGGCCCCTTGGTGCCGAGCTGGGTGGCCAGCGCGTTGATCGTCAGCGCGTCCCAGCCGTCGCGATCCAGGAAGGTCAGGGCGGCGTTGACGATGGCGTCCCGGCTCAGTTTCGCCGGTCGCCGACCGGTCGATTGGGGGGCGGGACGGCCTGTCATATGCGAAAACTAACACCTCTAGTTTCTTCCAGAGTCAGTTGACACGTTCCTGGCTGAGCTGGGCCAGCTGCTGGGTGATGCCGCACAGATCGGGCAGGGTGGCCGGATTCATCGTCTGGATCGACCAGGTGATGACGTCGCCGCCCTTGGACACGTAGATGCTGCAGGCGTTGGCGTCGTAGGCCTTGAATCCCTTGTTGCCGTCGACCGACAGTTCGGTCAGCGTGCGCCCGGCCTGCTGCTCGAGGGTCCGCTCGGTGTCCATGTCGCTGCCGCGGTACCACCACGTCGAGATGCCCATGCCCGCCCCGAACGAGCCGAGCATCGTGTTCTCCTGCCAGAAACAGCCGGCATCGCTGTCCACGACCTTGGTGAACGTCGCCGACCCGATGGCCTTGGCGACGTCGGCGTCGGTGACGTTGTTGCACTCCCCACTCTGAAAGCCGCTGCTGGGCGGCGCCGCGGGGGTGTCCGACGCAGCGGGGGTGTCCGGCGTGCCGCAGCCGGCGGCCAGCACGGCGATGCCGGCCAACAGCGCGGCGCACAAGCGGGGCGGCGTACGACGGGACATGGTCACAGATCCGACGACAGCGTGGCGGCCAATAATTTCTCGGCGTCCTTGCAGGGATCGACGTCGGTCTTGCCGCGCGTCTGCACCCACCAGCTGAGCACACCGGGGCCCGCCGCGGCGGTCGCCGAACAGCCCGCGCCGTTCGTGTCGCGGCGGGCCAGGAAGGCCTCGTGCCGCTCGACAACCTTCTCGGTGACCTGCGCTCCACGCTGGTCAGCCAGGTTCCGTTCGCGGTCCAGGCTGCCGGCCTCGAACCAGGAGAAGACGACGTCGACGATGGCGGCCGGAGGCGCACCGGCGCCGACATCGGCCCCGCGCTCCAACACGTACTGACACACCGCGCCGCTGTAGGGCCGGACCACGTTCTCTGCGCCCAGCATCTCCTGGATCGAGCTGTCTTCCAGCAACCCGCACCGGTTGTCGACGTAGCCGTAGCTGCGGTCCGGATCGGGCACGGCCGGATATCCCCGCTGCGCGGTTCCGCTGACGGTTTGGGCACACCCCGCGGCGGTCACCACCGCTGTGACCGCCGCGATAGCAACCGCTTTGACACGCCAACGCATCGCCTGCATACGCTACCGCCGCGACTCATTCGGGGCAGGCCCGGCCGTGAATCGAACCGGTCAAGTACTGCCATGAACTACGCCCGCGACGTACGCTCTACAGCCATGACCGCTGGGGGTTGGAAAGCAATGAGCCGGTCGATGGCCGCGTGCCTGGTCGCACTGCCCGTCGCGCTGACTGTGGGGACGCCCGCGGCGCAGGCGAAGAACGGCGATACACACATCACCTCAATCGGCGCGAACCAGACGATCGACTGCAACGAGTCGACGCTCATCGTGAATGGGGCCAACAACACCATCAATGCGCTTGGCACCTGCTGGGCGGTGACGGTGCAGGGCTCGGGAAACCTCATCGTGGCCGACAACGTGATCAACGACATCACGGTGTACGGCTCCGACCAGACCGTCTTCTACAAAACCGGTGAGCCAGTTGTCTGGGATCGCGGACGGGAACTGGGCATGATGAACCGGATCGACCGCATTCCGGCGTGATCGGCCGAGTTCTAATCGCACCGAACGGAAGCGAGGAACGATGCGCACGCACGTCTTGATCGGTGTGGCCGCCGCCGCGATGATCGGCCTCGCCGGCTGCGGTGCGGACAGCAGTGATTCCACCACTCCCACCGCCACATTGGGAACCGAGGGCGGACAGGTCGAGATCGGCAACACCATCAACTACAGCTCGGTCGGCACGACGACCGAACTTGATTGCGCGGATGGCAAATCGCTGAACATCGGCGGCAACAACAACAAGCTGACCGTCAAGGGAAACTGCGCGAACGCGAACATCGGCGGTGCGGACAACACGGTCAACATGGACCGGGTCGACAAGGGCCTCAGCGTCGTCGGCTTCAACAACACCGTCACCTACAAGCAGGGCGACCCGACGGTCAACGACACCGGTTCGGGCAACACGATCAGCAAGGGCTGACGTTCTGATATTTGGTGTCCATAACTGTGGACACCAAATAGGGATTTGATGTACCTTCTGATGGACATGAAATCGCGCAAGTACGACATGGGCGCACGTCAGCAGGCCAAAACCGCGACCCGCGACGTGATCCTCAGGGCCGCCATCGACACCTTCATGGCCGAACGTTCGTTCGCGATCACGCTGCCCGCCGTCGCCGAGCGCGCGCAGGTAACCGTCAAGACGGTGCTCCGGCATTTCGGGAGTCGAGACGGCTTGGTCGACGCCGCGTGGTCGCAGGCCTACGACGAGGTGATGACCGAACGCGTCCCACCGCAGGGCGACCCGGAGGCCGCACTGAAGGTACTCATCGCCCACTACGAACGACGAGGCGGCGTCGTACTCGCCATGCTCGCTGACGAGACCGACCCACGCGCCGCACGCATGAACAACGCGGGACAGCTCGCCCATCGCGAATGGGTGGAGGACGTCTTCGCAGACCGCCTTCCCGAGCAGACCGCTCAGCGCTCCCGGCTCATCGACGTCCTCGTCGTCGCCACCGATGTCTACGCCTGGAAGCTCCTGCGGCTCGACCGCGGGCTGTCAGTCGACGACGTCGGTGACCGGATGCTGCTGATGACCGAGGCACTCTTGGCCGCAACGGATCTCACGACGTTAGCCGGGGAGGCACAATGAAGATTCTCTTTGCAATCGTGGACGGCGGCGGCAATATCCCTCCGCAGTTGGCGGTCGCGCGGGCGCTTCAGGCCCGCGGCGTCGAGGTCTGGATTGTCGGTCATCGCGGCATTCGCGATCGGGTCGAAGCCGCCGGCTTCGCGTTCGAACCATTCAGCGGCGGAAAGCATTTCGATCCCACCGTTCAGCGGTCGCTGGCCGCCATCATGACGGCGTTCACCCGAGTGGCGGCGGATCGACGCCTCGGCCAGTGCGTAACGGAGGCCGCGCGGCGCCACGATGTGGACGCCGTCGTCGTCGACATGATCCTGGCCGCCGGCATTCCCGAGGTCGTCGACTCCGGCATCCCGACGATCGTTTTCGTGCACTGCTTCTATCGCGCGGTTCAGGACCTCGCAGCGAGCCCGGTCGGCTGGATGCTACGGCTGCGAGGCACGGATCCGCTTGCGCCAGAACACCGAGGGCTGCTTCAAGTGGTCTCTGCTCGCGCTGATCTCGACCCTATGCGCGGAGATCCAGCGGTACGCCATACGGGCGTCGTGTGGCAGGGCGTGCCGAAAGCCGCCGTGCCGGCATCTGTGCCGCGAATCCTGGTCAGCCTCAGCACGTGTGCCTTCGCCGGGCAGCGCCGAATGCTGCAGAACATCCTCGACGCGATCGCGCCGCTGCCCGTCACGGCGACGGTAACGGTAGGACCGGGCATCGACGCCGCCGGCTTGCGGGTGCCACAGAACGCGGCGATGCACGCGTGGCTCGACCATGACGAAGTGCTCCCGACGGCGTCTCTGGTGGTAGGACACGGTGGCCACAGCACGGCGATGCGGGCGCTGTCGTTCGGAGTGCCGCAGGTGATCATGCCCGCCAACCCGATGATCGACCAGAAGGGTGTCGGCGCGGCACTCGAGCGCGTCGGTGCAGGCCTTCTCTTGCGGAAACATGCTGGGCCGAAACGTATTCGAGCGGCGATACAGACCGTGCTGAACGACCCCGCCTACCGCGAGGCGGCCGATCGGTTGGGAGCTCAGATCCGGCAACGCGACGGGGCCGAGGTGGCCGCCGATACCATCGGCGACTTCGTCAGGAAGACGCAGCTAGTCCAGTCTTAAGCAGAGGCCCCGTGGCGTCCGGCTCCCTTCGAGAAACGCTGTGCGCCTTCCAGTGATTCGGCCGCGACGCGCGACAGGCTGCCGAACTCGAAATCCATGGCTTCGGCTTCCGACACCCCCCACTGGTGGAGCGCAGACGTCCGATCCGCCCGCATGCACTGCTGCGGAAGCGAGGCCAGTTCCGCGGCGAGCTCCTCGGCCTTCTCCCGCGCCGTACCCTTCGGCACGACGCGGTTGGCCAGACCCATCGCGAGGGCTTCGGCGGCATCGACACCGCGCCCGGTCAGGATCATGTCCATCGCGCGGCTGTGCCCGATCAGCCGCGGCAGCCGCACGGTACCGCCATCGATCAGCGGGACGCCCCAGCGTCGGCAGAAGACGCCCATGATCGCGTCCTCCTCCACCACCCGCAGGTCGCACCACAGCGCCAGCTCCAGCCCGCCGGCCACCGCGTAGCCGCTGATGGCGGCAATCACCGGCTTGGACAACACCATCCGGGTGGGTCCCATCGGCCCCGGTCCCGTCCGGTGCGCGGGGTTGACGTCGGGTGTGCCGAACGCCTTGAGATCGGCGCCGGCGCAGAAGGTTCCGTGGTCGCCCCACAGCACCGCGACCGACGCCGAGTCGTCTTTGTCGAACTCGTCGAAGGCGGCGAACAGTTCAGCCGCGGTCGGGCCGTTGACGGCGTTGCGCGCCTCGGGCCGGTTCATGATGACGGTGGTGACCGGGCCGCTTCGCTCGACTCGCACACTCATTGCGCCTCCAACAGTTCGTGTTCGTTTCGTCTGGCCACCAGTTCGGTGGCGAATTGCGCGTAGGACTTCCGCAGTGCCGCACCGGGCCAGCGGTCGGGCAACAACTCGTTCGGCAGCACGGGATCGGTCAGCAGGTGACGCACCATGCCTGCGGCCGCGACGAATCGGCCTGGAACGTCGGCAGCCGCGGCCATGTCGTCGAGGAGCTGGCCGCCGACGCTCGCCCAGGCGGGCAGATCCCACAGCAGGGCCGCCAGGTCAGCGGGGCTGTCGTCGTAGGAGTGCAACACCCGCACCCGCGACAGCACCTCGTCCGGCAGGGTGATCTTCACGTTGTCCGGACGCATCCAGACGCCCTCGCGCAACTCGGCGAATCTGTTCTGCTGCAATGTCGTCCGTAGTCCGGCGCGGATGCGCGCATCGATGCCGACACTGGTGATCACCAGCGTCGTCCATGTCCCGTCCCACGACCTCAGCTGCGGGTTGATGGCGTCGTCCTGGCGTCGCTGCCGCGCGAGCAGCCTGTCGGAGAGCCGGTAGCCGTCCTCGGAGCGCACCAGATCCCCCGCACCGACCATCCGGGTGAGAGCGACCCGAAGCGTCGCTTCCTTGATGTCGAAATCCGCTGTGAGACGGATGAGTTCGCTCGCGGTCGCCCATGCCGGATGTGCGCCGAGCAGCACGCTCAGCACCACCGAGCGCGCCGTCATCCGGCTGAGCGTCGCCACCGGTCAGACCCCGGACGTCTTGCGGCCCGCGTCGCCGTAGGGCTCGTCGCGGCTCTTCACGGCTTCGCGGAAGCCGTGCTCGCGTGCCTCGGCGACGAACGCGTGGCCCTCGGGGGTGTGGCGGGCGACGCCGTCGAACACGGTGCTCACCATCCGGCTGGTGGCGACGCCCTGCTGAAGCAGCGCGGTGTTGAGCGCGAGCTTCGCCATGATCAGTTGGTTGACCGGCATTGCGGCGATGCGCTCGACGAGGCGTTCGGTGCGCTCGTCGAGGTCGGCCGGTTCTGGCGCCTCCACGGCGAGCCCCCAGTCCGCCGCTTGCGCGCCGCTGATGCAATCACCGGTGAACAGAAGGCGTTTCGCGCGCTGGTCGCCGAGTCGGTGCGCCCATAGCCCCGCGGCGGGCACGCCCCACACGCGCATCGGCGGGTAACCGATCTTGGCGTCCGACGCGGTGATCACCTGGTCGGCGTGCAGCGCGATGTCGGTGCCGCCTGCCACGCAGTAGCCGTGGATCTTGACCACTGTCGGCTTGTCGCAATGCATCAGGCTGGAGAAGCCGCGGACGAAGCGGCTCATCATCTGGTAGTCGATCATCGGATCCCACGGCTGATCGGGCAGATGGTTGATCGCCTGCGTCTTGCCGGACAGCACGGTGTTCGCATAGGGGTTGCCGCCGCCTGCCGACGACGATCCCTCGGCGTAGGCCGACAGGTCGAATCCGGCGCAGAATCCTTCGCCCCGGCCCGACACCAGGATGACGTGGACATCGGGGTCGAGGTCGGCCCGCTCGACGAGTGCGGACAGCTCCAGCGGGGTGTCCGCGATGATGGCGTTGCCTTTTTCGGGACGGTTGAACGTGATTCGGGCCACCCGATCGGTGACCTCGTAGGTCATCGTCTTCAGGTTGTCGAAGTCGACCGGCCTGATCGCGTGCGTCATCCCTTTGACCAAGACTCGCTCGAGGATCGGCGCGAGATCCAGGCCTGCGGGCATGGTCCCGTAGGCGCCGCCCCACTGGCCGCCCATCCGGGTGGCGAGGAACGCTTCGGCGACGGCTGGATGCCCGTGCCGCACCAGCAGCGAGCCCTGCAACGCCAGAGCGATGTCCTCGGTAACCTTGCGGGCCCGGTACTGGATGCTCTCGAGGTCGTCGAACTGTGGCTTGAGGCCATCGATGTGGGCATCCAGCCGCGGGTCCTGGCCGGTGCTCTTGGCGAGTTCGTCGAACAAGACGTCGATGCTCTCCGGCCGAGTTGCCATGGCGCGCAGGGTGTCCAATGCGCTGACGTTGCCGGAGCCCTCCCAGATACCCATCAGAGGGGCCTCGCGATACAGCCGCGGCATGCCGGACTCCTCCACATAGCCGTTGCCGCCGAGGCATTCCATCGCCTCCGCTGCGTGTCCCGTCGCGCGCTTGCACACCCAGTACTTGCTGGCCGCCAGGCCGATGCGGCGGAACAGGGATTCACGCTCGTCGCCGCGGACTGCGCGGTCGGTTGCGCCCGCCATCCGCATGGCGACGATGGTGGCGGCTTCGGCCTCCACCGCAAGGTCGGCGAGCACGTTGCGCATCAGCGGCTGGTCAATCAGATAGGCGCCGAATGCCTTTCGATGCTGCGCATGGTGGATGGCACGCGTCAGGCCGGTGCGCATGCTGGTCGCGCTGCCCAGTGTGCAGTCCAGCCGGGTGAGGTTCACCATCTCGATGATGGTCGGCACGCCGCGGCCCTCCTCACCGACCAGCCACGCGGTGGCACCGTCGTATTCGACCTCCGACGAGGCGTTGGCGTGGTTGCCGAGCTTCTCCTTGAGGCGCTGCAAGAACATTCGGTTGCGGCTGCCGTCGGGAAGGATCCTGGGCAGGAAGAAACAGGACAGCCCGCCGGGAGCCTGGGCCAAAACCAGGAAGACATCGCACATCGGCGCCGAGGTGAACCACTTGTGTCCGGTCAGGCTGTAGCTGCCGTCGGCGTTGGGCGTGGCCTGGGTGGTGCCCGCGCGGACGTCGGAGCCGCCCTGCTTCTCGGTCATCGACATGCCCGCGGTGATACCGACTTTGGTGGCAGGCACTTTCAGCTCGGGATCGTAGGAGCGGCTGGTCAGCAGCGGCTCGTAGATGTCGGCAAGCTCCTTGTTGAAACGCAGCGCGGGAACCACGGCGTAGGTCATCGAGATCGGGCAGATGTGGCCGGGTTCGGGTGTCCACACCGACGTCTTGGCGGCGCGGACGACGTGGGCGCCGGGTCGGTCGTCGGCCCACGGCGCGGCGTGCAGGCCGTGCCCGATCGCGACCTTCATCAGCTCGTGGTAGGCGGGGTCGTATTCGACCTCGTCGACCCGATGCCCGTAGCGGTCGTGGGTGTGCAGGATCGGCTGATTGCGGTCGGCCAGCTCGCCCCAGCGCTGCGCCTGGGCGCTGCCGGAAAGCGCGCCGAGCTCGGCGACCTCGTCGACGCCCCACTCGCCGCCCTCGCGAATCAGCGCATCGGTCAGCACCGGCGACGAGGCCGGGTTGAAGTCCTCCAGCTGTGGAACCTGGTTGGTGACGACGTGCGTATCTGCCATGCCGTCATATTACATTTTATCGACAGCCGTACAACAGGCGTAATACGTCCCCTACTTGCAGAGGTCGTCGACCTTGTTCCTGCCGTCCTCACCGGCGGTTAGCCGCGCGGCTTGCTGCGGGTCGTCGTTGGTTGCGCCGGCGAGAGCGTTGACCCCGATGTCTTCGAGGTTGTTCGCAAACAGTCGAACGGCATCGGCCAGGTCCGGCGGCGTCTGATCGTCCAGGCGGCTCAGCAGATACTCGCCGCCGCCGATCAATGACAACCGGGCGTTGCCCGCCACCGCGGTCTGCGCGACCGGGTCGGGTCCGAGGTTGGCGTGGGTCTGCAGCTGAACGGCCTTGCTGACCGTGTCGAATGCCGCGCACACCTTCTGCTTCGACTCCGCGGTCGGCTGAACCGTCGCCTCCCTCTGCGGCCAGGCCATCACCATCGCCCACGCCGCGACACCGATGGCGGTCAACGCGATGACGAGCGACAGCAGGGTCACCCAGCTGGTCCCTCCCCCGCCGGAATTCGCGCGGGGCTTCGCGTGGGATTGGGGTTGCTGGTCTGGTTCGGTGTCCGCCATGCGGGAATCGTAACGGCCGCTGCCGGGCAAGCCCCTTAGGCGCTCGGCCGCGAGCGGACCTTCAGCATCCTTGTAGTCAACGTTCAAGCCGCGGCTCCATTGCGGCCAGCACCGAGTCAGCCGCCGCGAAGAATGATCCGATGTGCCCCTGGCCGTCGATCACGTCGAGGGTGGCGTCGAGAGCCTCGACATCGGCGCGTACATGCGGCACGATCCAGTCCTCGGAACCGACGTAATAGGTTGCAGGGCAACGAATCGAAGCGGGGTCGACATACCTCGTAGGCCGTGTCGAACCGTCGATGGCCGCCGCCACGGCAAGCGCGTCATTGCTCGATTCCATCATCTGCTGAAACTCGCGATCGGTGACATCGAGCGCCCGCCAGAGGCCCGACCAGTTTCCTTCCCGCAAGAATCCTGCCAGCGGCGTCAGCAGCCGGCCGACCTCCTGTTCATGGGCGTGCATCGCATAGGCGCCGACGACGAGACGCTCCACCCGGTCCGGGTAGCGGCTGGCCATATTGCACGCCAGCCAACCGCCGCGCGAATAGCCCCAGACGGTGGCGCGGTCCACACCCTCGGCGTCCAGCACAGCGATGAGGTCCGCTGTCACTCCTGCGACCTGGTATGAATCGGCATCGTGCGGCGTATCGCTGGCGCCATGCCCCAGCGGATCGATGTTGATGACACGCCAGTGCCGGGCAAGGGCCGCGGCGTATCCGTAGTCGACCCAATGCCGAGCGGCACAAAGAGTCCCGGCCACGAGGACCAACGGCGGCCCATCCCCATCTACGGCGTAATCGATGCTGAAACCGCGCGACTCGACCTGCACGCAGGGATCACATCACGAAGTAGCGGCCGCGCTCGGTTGAATCTCCGCGTCTTCCGGCGACGGTTCTGCCCGACGCGACCTGAACCAGTCGATCGCCAACATCACGACCACCGCAAGCGCCCATCCGAGCAGAATGTCGATGACGAAATGCTCGGCGGTGTAAACCAGCGTGAACGCCATGATGATCACGTAGGCCACCAGCACCGGCCGCCAGCCGCGATGCACGCGGTTCCAGAGGAACATCGTGATCGCGAGGGTCATGCCGGCGTGTAGCGACGGGACTGCGGCCACCAGATTGACACTGGCCTGGCCCTGGTCGAGCAGCGCGCTGGCGGTGTGCAGATTCAACTTGCCCCACCCGCGGCCGACGATCCGCTCGATCCAGCCGTTGGCGCCGTCCTGGGTGGTTTGCATCGCGCCGAGCAGGCCGCCGTCGGGAACGCCTCGCGCGGAGCGGAACATGCATCGCGGCCCCGATGGTCCGCCCTCGACGTCGGCGGCGGTGCAGCGGGACGCGGCCCACGGCGGCGCGGCGGGCAGGAGCGCGTAGATAACCAAGGCCGCGAAGGACAGTACGACGAACAGCTTGACGAAGGCCTTCCACTCGTCGCGGTTCCGCAGCCACAGCACGCCGGCCACGATGTATGGCAGGACGAAGAACGACATGTAGACGGTGCTGAGGACGACTTCCCACCACGGCGGACTCGGCAGCTTGATGTGTTCCTGCAGCCAGACCGTCGGCATCGTGCCGAAGAACAACCATCGGTCGGCGTCGACCTGCCAGTGCCACATCGTCGGCCGTCCGATGAAATCGGCCGCACCCCTGCTGAGGTCGTAGGCAACCAGCACCAAGGTGAACGGCAGCCAGTCCCGGATGATGTAGAGCATGCGGCGGCCCTGCCCGATGCTGGCGGCGGCCAGGCCCGTGCAGATGTAGAGCAGCAGCAGTTCACGATTGAACGCGAAGCCGTCGGTCGCGGTCCGGTAGATCACGACCCCGGCCCACACGGCGATCGCGACCCAACGGACGATCTTCAGCCATCGACCGCGGGTCGCGACAGGATCGTCCTCGAGACGCGTCGCCACAATTGGCGCATCGTCAATTGCGGACACCCGCAAGAGGATAGTTCACCTAGGTGAAACCGTCCGTTTGATAACAGTTCGGTTACCGAACCGTGAGCCGGCCCGACTTAGTCGATGTGTTCGCGCAGGAAGGCGATGTCATCCTTGCGGCCCTCGTCGGCGGTCTCGCAGATGACCGGCGCATCGGCGGCCGTCACAACGGCAACGAGCAGGTCAGGGTCGATCTGGCCGGTGCCGAAGTTGGCGTGCCTGTCGGCGCCGGAGCCCGCCGCATCCCTCGAATCGTTGCAGTGCACGAGGTCGATGCGGCCGGTGAGCGCCTTGATGCGGTCGACGGCGTCGATCAGCGCTTCGCCCGCGGCCCACGCGTGGCAGGTGTCCAGGCAGAAACCGATGCCGGTGTCACCGATGTGGTCCCACAGCCGGCCGATGGTGTCGAAGTGACGCGCCATCGCGTGGTCTCCGCCCGCGGTGTTCTCCAGGTAGACCGGCACCTCGGTTTCCAGGTACTTGATCGCCTTGACCCAGCGTTCGAAGCCGGCCTCCATGTCGTTGTCGTCGGCGTGGCCGCCGTGCACGATCACCGCGGTGGCGTTGATCTCGGCTGCCGCGTCGCAGGTGTCCTGCAGGATCTTTCGCGACGGGATGCGCACGCGGTTGTTCGCCGAAGCCACGTTGATCAGATACGGCGCGTGGACGTAGAGCGGCATGCTCGCCGCCTTCAGCGTCTCCGCGTCGTCCCGGGGCTTGGGCTTCTTCCAGCTCTGCGGATTGCCGAGGAAGAACTGCACCACGTCGGCGCCGTCGGCCTCCGCCGCTGCGATGGGGTCGTCTTGATGGACGTGCGAACCAATAAGCACCCGGCCAGTCTAGTGATGCGTGCAGACACGTCGGTCGATGAGTTCCGTCCCCGTCGGCGGTCTACCTCGCATGCCGAACGATGTGTGGCCGATGGTGCACGTGGAGCGCCGAGCATTGATCGACGACCTCGCGAAACTGGACGACACGCAGTGGACGTCGGCCCTCGTTGTGTGACGGATGGACGGTGCATGACGTGGTCGCGCACATCGTCGACTCGGCGCAGACGACCCGGCTGGGGTTCGTCGTCGACATGGCGCGGGCGCGGTTCGACTTCGACCGGCAGAACGCCAACGGCGTCGAGCGGGCGCGCGGCACCACGCCGCGGCAGACGCTGGAGCGGCTGCGTCAGGTGGCGTCGCGAACCTCGACTCCGCCTGCGCCCATCGACACCCGGATCGTCGAAGCGGTGGTGCACGGCGAGGACATCCGTCGGGCGGTCGGGCTCACCCGCTCCTATCCGCAGGACGCGGTCGTCAGATCGTTGCGCCAGCAGGCCCGCACTTCGGAATCGTTCGGCGGTGCAAAGGAACTCGTCGGCCGCATCCGACTCGAGGCGACCGACCTCGATCTGTCGATCGGCGACGGGCCCGAAGTCAGCGGTCCTGCGCTGGCACTGCTGCTGGTCATCTCCGGACGTCGGACGGCGCTGAACGAACTCCACGGGCCCGGAGTCGGCACGCTGACATAGAAAAAGCCCCCGCACGAGGCGAGGGCTCTTCTCTTGACTGACTTAGCGGTAGTCGCTGTAGCCGTAGTCGTCCAGCGGAACCGCGGCACCGGTGGCCTGGCCGAAGTCGGGGCTGTAGTACTGATCCTCGTAGGACGGGATCGTGTACGCGGCGGCCCGCGCCTCCTCGGTCGGCTGCACCTGGATGTTGCGGTACCGGTTGATGCCGGTACCGGCCGGGATCAGCTTGCCGATGATCACGTTTTCCTTCAGACCCTGCAGCTTGTCGCTGCGGCAGTTGATCGCCGCATCGGTCAGCACACGCGTGGTCTCCTGGAACGACGCCGCCGACAGCCACGAGTCCGTGGCCAGCGATGCCTTCGTGATGCCCATCAGCACCGGGCGACCCGCAGCGGGCTCGCCACCCTCGGCAACCACCCGACGGTTCTCGGTCTCGAACTCGCCACGTTCGGTCAGCGAGCCGGGCAGGAACTCCGTCGCACCCGAGTCGATGATCGTGACGCGACGCAGCATCTGCCGGACGATCACCTCGATGTGCTTGTCGTGGATCGACACACCCTGAGCGCGGTAGACCTCCTGGACCTCCTTGACGAGGTGGATCTGCACCTCGCGGGGGCCCTGGACACGCAGCACCTCGTGCGGGTCCGCGGAGCCTTCCATCAGCTGCTGGCCGACCTCGACGTGGTCGCCGTCGGTGAGCAGCCGCTCCGAGCCGTCCTCGTGCTTGAACACCTTGAGGCGACGGTTGCGCTTCGGCAGCTTGTCGTAGACGACTTCCTCGCCACCGTCGTCGGGGACGATGGTGATCTTGTAGAACGACTCCGTCTCGTCGAGGTGCACCCGTCCGCTGACGTCCGCGATCGGCGCCTTGTTGCGCGGCACGCGGGCCTCGAACAGCTCCTGCACGCGGGGCAGACCACCGGTGATGTCCTCACCCACACCGCCCTGGTGGAAGGTGCGCATGGTCAGCTGCGTGCCGGGCTCGCCGATGGACTGCGCGGCCACGATGCCGACCGCCTCGCCGATGTCGACCAGCTTGCCGGTCGCCATCGATCGGCCGTAGCACATCGCACACACACCGGTGCCGGTCGTGCAGGTCAGCACAGAGCGAACCTTGACCTCGGTGATGCCCGCCGCGAGCAGCGCATCGATGGCCGGGTCACCGAGATCGTGACCCCGCTCGACGACGACGTTGCCCTTCTTGTCGACGGCGTCGGCGGCCAGAGTCCGCGCGTACGCCGAGGTTTCGATGTGCGGGTCGCGGATGTGCGACTTGTCGGAGGTCAGCTCGGCCAGCGTGACATTGATGCCACGCTCGGTCTCGCAGTCGGCCTCGCGGACGATGACGTCCTGCGACACGTCGACCAGACGACGGGTCAGGTAACCCGAGTCAGCGGTGCGAAGAGCGGTGTCCGCCAGACCCTTTCGGGCGCCGTGGGTGTTGATGAAGTACTCCAGCACCGTCAGGCCCTCGCGGAACGAGGACTTGATCGGGCGCGGGATGAACTCACCCTTCGGGTTGGTCACCAGACCCTTCATGCCGGCCAGCGTGC
Organism: uncultured Actinomycetota bacterium; assembly: GCA_963822305.1. Lineage (GTDB taxonomy): Bacteria > Actinomycetota > Actinomycetes > Mycobacteriales > Mycobacteriaceae > Mycobacterium. Next base: position 77,106 of record CAWGHF010000025.1, read on the forward strand.
GGGTCTGGGTGAGGTTGCCCGTTGCTCCGGACTTCACGATCGTGATGATCGGGTTGTCCTCCGGGTAGTGCTCCTCCAGCGCCTTACCGACCTCTTCGGTCGCCTGCTGCCAGATCTTGACCAGCTCGCCGTTGCGCTCGTCGTGGTTCAAAGCACCGCGCTGGTACTTCTTTTCGATCCCGTCGGCTTCCTTCTCGTAGCGGTCGAGGATCTCCTGCTTGTTCGGCGGCACCAGCACGTCGGCCATCGACACGGTGACACCCGAGCGGGTGGCCCAGTAGAAGCCGGCGTCCTTCAGCTTGTCCACGGTCTGCGCGACCACGATCATCGGGTAGCGCTCGGCCAGGTCGTTGATGATCGACGCCTGAACCTTCTTGTGCATCTGCTGGTTGATGAAGGGGTACTTCGTCGGCAGCAGCTCGTTGAACATCACCCGGCCCAGCGTGGTCTCCGCCGTCCATGCGTCGCCGGGCTTCCACCCGTCGTCGCCGAACAGCTCGGCCTCGATCTCGGCGGGCGGACGCAGCTGCGTCAGCCGGACCTTGATCTTGGCCCGCACCGACAACGCACCGCGGTCCAGCGCCATGATCGCCTCGGCAGGCGACGCGTAGACACCCGACTCCGGCTTGTCCTTGGCGGCCGGCCGGTACTGACCGACGTCACCGGGGATTTCGGTGGTCAGGAAGTACAGCCCGGTCACCATGTCCAGACGCGGCATGGCCAGCGGGCGGCCCGACGCGGGCGACAGGATGTTGTTCGACGACAGCATCAGGATGCGGGCCTCGGCCTGCGCCTCGGCGCTCAGCGGCAGGTGCACCGCCATCTGGTCGCCGTCGAAGTCGGCGTTGAACGCCTCGCACACCAGCGGGTGCAGCTGAATTGCCTTGCCCTCCACCAGCTGCGGCTCGAAGGCCTGGATGCCCAACCGGTGCAGCGTCGGTGCGCGGTTCAGCAGCACCGGATGCTCACCGATGACCTCTTCCAGCACATCCCACACCTGCGGACGCTGGCGTTCCACCATCCGCTTGGCGCTCTTGATGTTCTGTGCGTGGTTCAGGTCGACCAGACGCTTCATCACGAACGGCTTGAACAGCTCGAGTGCCATCAGCTTGGGCAGACCGCACTGGTGCAGCTTGAGCTGCGGGCCGACCACGATGACCGAACGGCCCGAGTAGTCGACGCGCTTGCCGAGCAGGTTCTGACGGAACCGGCCCTGCTTGCCCTTGAGCAGATCCGACAGCGACTTGAGCGGACGGTTGCCCGGTCCGGTGACCGGACGGCCGCGGCGGCCGTTGTCGAACAGCGCGTCCACCGACTCCTGCAGCATCCGCTTCTCGTTGTTGACGATGATCTCGGGCGCGCCGAGGTCGATCAGCCTCTTGAGGCGGTTGTTGCGGTTGATCACGCGGCGGTACAGATCGTTGAGGTCCGACGTGGCGAACCGGCCACCGTCGAGCTGCACCATCGGGCGCAGTTCCGGCGGGATCACCGGCACCGCGTCGAGCACCATGCCCATCGGCGAGTTGCCCGACTGCTGGAACGCGGCGACGACCTTCAGACGCTTGAGGGCGCGAAGCTTCTTCTGCCCCTTGCCGTTCTTGATGACGTCACGCAGCGTCTCGGCCTCAGCGTCGATGTCGAAGTTCTCGATGAGCTTCTTGATCGACTCCGCGCCCATGGCGCCCTGGAAGTACTCGCCGTAACGGTCGACGAGCTCGCGGTAGAGCACCTCGTCGACGATCAGCTGCTTGGGAGCCAGCTTGGTGAAGGTGGTCCAGATCTCCTCGAGCCGGTCCAGCTCGCGCTGGGTGCGGTCGCGGAGTTGACGCATCTCGCGCTCGCCGCCGTCGCGGACCTTGCGCCGGACGTCGGACTTGGCGCCTTCCTCTTCGAGCTCCTTGAGGTCGGCCTCGAGCTTCTGCGCACGCGCCTCGAGGTCGGAGTCGCGCTGATCCTCAACGGCCTTGCGCTCCACGACCATCTCGGCCTCGAGCGTGGACAGCTCGTTGTGCCGCATCTCGTCGTCCACGGCGGTGATGACGTAGGCCGCGAAGTAGATGATCTTCTCGAGATCCTTCGGCGCCAGGTCGAGCAGGTAGCCCAGACGCGACGGGACGCCCTTGAAGTACCAGATGTGGGTGACCGGCGCGGCCAGCTCGATGTGGCCCATCCGCTCACGACGCACCTTGGCGCGAGTTACCTCGACGCCGCAGCGCTCACAGATGATGCCCTTGAATCGGACGCGCTTGTACTTGCCGCAGTAGCACTCCCAGTCGCGAGTCGGTCCGAAGATCTTCTCGCAGAAAAGGCCGTCCTTCTCTGGCTTCAGCGTGCGGTAGTTGATGGTCTCCGGCTTCTTGACTTCACCGAACGACCAGTTACGGATGTCGTCGGCGGTCGCAAGACCGATCCGGAGTTCATCGAAGAAGTTGACGTCTAGCACGTAACTCCCTTTCCCCTTTCGGGACTAGTTCTCTTAAGCAAGATCCTCGACAGAAGCAGATTCGTTGCGGGACAAGTTGATTCCCAGGTTCGCAGCAGCGCGCTCCAGGTCCTCGTCGTCGCCGTCGCGCATTTCGATCGCGGCACCGTCACTCGACAGCACCTCGACGTTCAGGCACAACGACTGCAGCTCTTTGAGCAGCACCTTGAACGACTCGGGGATGCCCGGCTCGGGGATGTTCTCGCCCTTGACGATCGCCTCGTACACCTTGACCCGGCCGACGGTGTCGTCGGACTTGATGGTCAACAGCTCCTGCAGCGTGTACGCCGCGCCGTAGGCCTGCATGGCCCAGCACTCCATCTCGCCGAACCGCTGGCCACCGAACTGCGCCTTACCGCCCAGCGGCTGCTGGGTGATCATCGAGTACGGGCCAGTGGACCGGGCGTGGATCTTGTCGTCCACCAGGTGGTGCAGCTTGAGGATGTACATGTAGCCCACCGTCACCGGGTACGGGAACGGTTCGCCACTGCGGCCGTCGAACAACTCCGCCTTGCCGTCCCCGTCGACGAGCACGTCGCCGTCGCGGTTGGGCAGCGTCGACGAGAGCAGGCCTGTCAGCTCGTCCTCTTTGGCGCCGTCGAACACCGGCGTCGACACGATGGTCTCCGGCCCGGCCTCCAACAGCTCCTTGGGCAGGTTGCCCGCCCAGTCGGGCGAGCCGTCGACCTTCCAGCCGCTCTTGGCCACCCACCCAAGGTGGGTCTCCAGGATCTGGCCGATGTTCATCCGTCGCGGCACACCGTGGGTGTTGAGGATGATGTCGACCGGCGTGCCGTCCGGAAGGAACGGCATGTCCTCGACTGCCAGGATCTTGCCGATGACGCCCTTGTTGCCGTGGCGTCCGGCGAGCTTGTCGCCGTCGGAGATCTTGCGCTTCTGGGCCACGTAGACGCGGACCAGCTCGTTGACGCCGGCAGGCAGCTCGTCGTCGTCCTCGCGGGAGAACACCCGGATGCCGATGACCTTGCCGGATTCGCCGTGCGGCACCTTGAGCGAGGTGTCGCGGACCTCGCGCGCCTTCTCACCGAAGATCGCGCGGAGCAGCCGCTCCTCAGGGGTCAGCTCGGTCTCGCCCTTCGGAGTGACCTTGCCGACCAGGATGTCGCCGTCGCGGACCTCGGCGCCGATGCGGACGATGCCGCGCTCGTCGAGGTCGGCCAGCACCTCATCGGAGACGTTCGGGATGTCCCGGGTGATCTCCTCGGCGCCCAGCTTGGTGTCGCGGGCGTCGATCTCATGCTCCTCGATGTGGATCGAGGTGAGCACGTCCTCTTCGACCAGGCGGTTGGAGAGGATGATCGCGTCTTCGTAGTTGTGGCCTTCCCACGGCATGATCGCCACGAGCAGGTTCTTGCCCAGCGCCATCTCGCCCTGCTCGGTGCAGGGACCGTCGGCGATGACCTGCCCGGATTCGACCCGGTCACCCTGGTCGACGATCGGGCGCTGGTTGGCGCAGGTGCCGTGGTTGGAGCGGGCGAACTTGCGCATCCGGTAGGTGTGCCGGGTGCCGTCGTCGGCCATCACGGTGATGTAGTCGGCCGAGACCTCTTCGATCACGCCCGCCTTGTCGGCGACGACGACGTCGCCGGCGTCGATCGCGGCGCGCAGCTCCATGCCGGTACCGACCAGCGGGGCCTCGCTGCGCACCAGCGGAACGGCCTGGCGCTGCATGTTGGCACCCATCAGGGCACGGTTGGCGTCATCGTGCTCGAGGAACGGGATCATGGCCGTGGCCACCGACACCATCTGGCGCGGTGAGACGTCCATGTAATCGACCTCGGTCGCCGACACGAACTCGACCTCGCCGCCCTTACGACGGACCAGGACGCGCTCCTCGGTGAACTTGCCCTTGTCGTCGATCGGCGAGTTGGCCTGCGCCACGACGTGGCGGTCCTCCTCGTCGGCGGTCAGGTACTCGATGTCATCGCTGACCACACCGTTGTTCACCTTGCGGTACGGCGTCTCGATGAAGCCGAACGGGTTCACCCGCGCGTACACCGACAGCGAGCCGATCAGACCGATGTTCGGGCCCTCAGGGGTCTCGATCGGGCACATCCGGCCGTAGTGGCTGGAGTGCACGTCGCGAACCTCGAGGCCGGCGCGCTCACGGGACAGACCACCGGGGCCCAGCGCCGAGAGGCGGCGCTTGTGGGTCAGGCCCGACAGCGGGTTGTTCTGGTCCATGAACTGCGACAGCTGGCTGGTGCCGAAGAACTCCTTGATCGCCGCCACGACGGGACGGATGTTGATCAGGGTCTGCGGCGTGATCGCCTCGACGTCCTGGGTGGTCATGCGCTCGCGCACAACGCGCTCCATACGCGACAGGCCGACCCGAATCTGGTTCTGGATCAGCTCGCCGACGGTACGCAGACGACGGTTGCCGAAGTGGTCGATGTCATCGACCTCGACCGGAACCTCGACGCCACCGGGGGCGGTCATCGAGGTCTGGCCCTCGTGCAGCCGCACCAGGTACTCGATGGTCGCGACGACGTCCTCTTCGTTCAACGTCGACGACGTGATCGGCTGGCCCACGTTGAGGCCGAGCTTCTTGTTGACCTTGTAGCGACCCACCCGGGCCAGGTCGTAGCGCTTCTCCTTGAAGAACAGGTTCTCCAGCAGGGTCTGCGCGGACTCCTTGGTCGGCGGCTCGCCCGGACGCAGCTTGCGGTAGATGTCCAGCAGCGCCTCGTCGGTGCCTGCGGTGTTGTCCTTCTCCAGCGTCGACATCATGATCTCGGAGAAGCCGAACCGCTCGGTGATCTGCTCGGTGGTCCAGCCAAGCGCCTTCAGCAGCACGGTGACCGGCTGACGCCGCTTGCGGTCGATGCGCACACCGACGGTGTCGCGCTTGTCGACGTCGAACTCGAGCCATGCACCGCGGCCCGGGATCACCTTGACGCTGTGCAGCGTCTTGTCGGTGGTCTTGTCGCGGGTCTCGTCGAAGTAGACACCCGGCGAGCGGACCAGCTGGCTGACGACGACACGCTCGGTGCCGTTGATGATGAACGTGCCCTTCTCGGTCATCATCGGGAAGTCGCCCATGAACACCGTCTGGCTCTTGATCTCGCCGGTGTTGTTGTTGATGAACTCGGCCGTGACGAACAGCGGGGCCGCGTACGTCATGTCCTTGTCTTTGCACTCGTCGACCGGTGCCTTCACCTCGTCGAAGCGCGGATCGCTGAACGACAGCGACATCGATCCGGAGAAATCCTCGATCGGGGACAGCTCAGTCAGCACCTCTTCGAGCCCACCGACGGGGTTGACGTCACCACGCGCGGTGGCAACCTCACGCCAGCGCTCGGAGCCGACCAGCCATTCGAATGACTGGGTCTGCACCTCGAGTAGCCCCGGAACCTCGAGAGGCTCACGGAGCTTGGCGAATGAAATTCGGTTGGGTGCTCCGGGTACGGAGCTAGAGGTTGTAGTAGCGGACTTGCTCTGGCGGGAGACTGCCAAGATGCATCCTTCCAGCACCTAATGCGACTGTCGGGAAGGTGGGCACCATCCCTACGCCGCGAACTCTGCGTCGGTTCGGCTGGCGTTCTCCCAGTCCAGACGGCCCCAAACAACGGGCACGCAACTAGATCACTGAGCCAGAAACGGGGCTCAGCCTAGGACCACGGTGTCAGAGGCGGTAGATGGGCAGGAGGCAGCCAGCGCAACGTCCAACAATAGCGCAGGACGGCGTATTCCTCAACCACGGCATGCAGGATCAACTCGGGCGCTGGCTGGCGTCCTTGACCCGTTTACACATGCTGCCCAACAGAGTGGCCCGTCGGAGCGTTTCCGTCAAGAGATAACGCCGTGTCGTTGTGGAGTTTTACGGGTTGGTCACGCCGCGATCGGCGGAGCGCAGGACGGGGACGCAGCCTCTGGGCTGGCAGCGCATGTTGTGGACTCCTCGTCGACGTCGGTGGCGAAGTTGATGTGCGCCAGCAGCCCGAAGAACGCCGCCGTCACTTCACGCGCCAGCGAGGTGATGGGTCCCGGGGTCGGCTGAACCAGCCCGAAGGCGGGCCCGACCGGCGTCGGGATCTTGATCGTCGAACCGGGCGGGCCGTAGAACCCCGAGGCCGTCGTGCCGTTGAACATGTCGTTGATCCAACCTGCGGCGAGGACCTGCGAGCCCGTGACATTGCTCGGCAGCGAGAAGCCGGTGACCAGGTAGGCGCCGAACTGCACCAGCGGGTTGCCGCCGATCATCGCATCCGAGTGCAGGCCGAAGAGCAGCTGCGCGCCGTGGAAGTCGCCGCCGCGGACCTCGGCCAGGGCGTGATCCATGGTGCCGAAGAGGTTCCACGGATAGGGCGTCGCCGAGAGGTTGTACACCGGGATGCCATCCGGGATGTCGTCCAGGATGGGTACCGGGTCGGTGAATGAGACGCCGTCGAGCATCACCACACCGGCGAGTTTGTAGCTCGACGGAGGATCCGAACCCGCCTCGTCGGCGGCCATCATCCTGGCGACGTCGATCACCAGGCCGCCGCCCAGCGAATGTCCGATGAGGACGACGTTCTGGGGTAGGGCGTCTTGGCCGTAACCCGCGTCTTGGGCGCTATCGAGCAATGCCGGGTTGTCGTCCAGGAACAGGTCGGCGACGGCGCGGTGCATCTGGTCGCCACCGAGCCACATTCCGTCCGTGGCGAAGATGTTCGAGGTCAATGTCGGTGCGACGACGACGCTGTTGGTCTCCTTGGCCAGGTAGGAGGCCGTGTAGTCGTAGAACACTCCCCTGGCGAGGAAGCCGTGCTGCAGGTAGATGATGCGCTCGGGCGGCGTCGGACTGTTCGGGTCGTAGGTGTCCGGGAAGTACCAGTCGGCAGGAACCTCCTGATCTCCGACCTTCAGCGTCGAGCGCTTGACCGTGACTCCGCTACCCGGCAGAGCCTTCGGCGGCCCCTCGAACACGCTTTCCGCGAATGAGATCAGGCCGAAGACGGCGGTGCCGATGGCGCTGATCACCGGCGGCACATCTATTTGTGGTGCCGTCGCGCTGGCCGTGACCTGCGGCTGCGCGAGCATCGGCGTGGCCAGCGTGAGGTTCGACCGCTTCGGCGCGAACGTGGCGAGCGCATCGACCACGTTCGTCTGGGCGACCTCGCCTTGTCGCCGGTCGAGTGTGCGCGACGTTCGTCGGCTCGGTCTCGACCGTGTCGACGGTCTCGACGGGTTCCGGCGTCGTGACGGGCTCGGTCTGGCGCGTCTTGTTGACCACGACCTTGCGGTCGGGCCCGGGTGTCACCGCGGCGATGACGTTGTTGACCAGCTTCGCGGCGCGTTGGCCTGGTTCTGGTTTGACCGGGGTCGCGACGTTCGACTCGGCGACGGTTGCACGGTCGCTGTCCCCCGCGGCCTTGACGACCTTGGTGACCGCGTCGTTGACCGCCTGCTTGACCGCGTCGATCGCCTTGGCGGCATCGCGGCCGAACTTCGGTCCGGCGTCGGGCGCCGCGGACGCATCGTCCTTGCTCGAATCTTGGTTGTTCTCAGCAGATTTCGCCGACTGCGACGTCTTGGCACCGCCGTCGCCATCGGATTCGGTCTGCGCGAAAGCCGTGCCTGCGCCGGCCAGCATCCCGACCGTGACACCGGCGCACACCGCGCCTGCACCGAGCCAAAGCAAGAACCGGTCGCCCATACCGTCTCCCGTCTGCGAACCGCCGGTAACGCTAACCGTCGACGCGAGCTTCAGGAGGCTGTTTACAAGATTCCGCTATTGCGTCAGTACACAAAGACGACTGCCGGCGGATTGTCTCCGCCGGCAGTTCGTGAAATGGGTTGGCTCAGCGCTCTCCGCTGACCGGGATGCGGCCGGTCGGTGCCTCGTCCTCGGCGTTGCGATGTCGTGCGGTCGCGTCGTCGGGGATCGAGTGCGCGGCGTACTTGTGCGTGCCCTCGAGGTCGTCGCGGATCGCTTCCTGGGCGTTGGGCGGCAGCGTGTGCATGATCTCGCGGACCCGCGCCTGGCGGCGGCCGACAGCCTGTCGCTCGGGCATTCCCGGGGTCGCGCTGATCTGCGGCGGCACGCCCTCGATCTCCTCGACGCCACCGTCGTGGTGACCCGCGTCGACCATGGCCTGCTCCTCGGCCATCTGCGCCTCGTCCTTTTCCTCGGACATGCCGATGGGGCCGAGGCGGCGGCCGTTGAGGAACTGGCGCACGACGGGCTCGTCGCTGGTCAGCAAAACCTCGCGGGGGCCGAACATCACCAGGTGCTTGCGGAACAGCATGCCGATGTTGTCGGGCACCGTGCGGGCGATGTTGATGTTGTGCGTGACGATCAGGATCGTCGCGTCGATCTGCGCATTGATGTCGATCAGCAGCTGGCTCAGGTAGGCGGTGCGAACCGGATCCAGACCCGAGTCTGGCTCGTCGCAGAGGATGATCTGCGGGTCGAGCACCAGCGAGCGGGCCAGGCCGGCGCGCTTGCGCATACCGCCGGAGATCTCGCCGGGGAACTTGGTTTCGTCGCCGGCCAGACCGACGACCTCAAGCTTCTCCATGACGATGTTGCGGATTTCGCTTTCCTTCTTCTTGGTGTGTTCACGCAAGGGGAAAGCGGTGTTGTCGTAGAGGCTCATCGAGCCGAACAGGGCGCCGTCCTGGAACATCACACCGAACAGCGTCCGGATCTCGTAGAGCTCCTTGGCCGAGCACTCGATGATGTTGGTGCCGTCGACGATGATCGAGCCGCGCTCGGGGCGCAGCAGCCCGATCAGCGACTTGAGGAACACCGACTTACCGGTACCGGACGGGCCGAGCAGCACGCTGACCTCGCCGGGCGGGATGTCAAAGGTGACGTCTTCCCAGATTCGCTGGGGCCCGAAGGACTTGGTCAGTCCCTCGACCTGAATGCCAATGCCCATGCGAGATCCTTCCGCCAATGAGTTCTGCCGCCACACGCTCCCCGCCTGTGGCTTGAGTCACTGTAGCTTACGACGCCGGTTCGGCGACACTTGTCGGAGGTCTCAACTCCGCTCCGACCAGCATCGACGGCAAAAATCACTGTGGGGCTGATCTGTTTGCCAGATCAGCCCCACAGTAGTTGTTTGTCGGCTCCGCCGACGGTGCGACGAGCTACTTGACGGTAACCGTCGCGCCCGCGGCCTCGAGCTTGGTCTTGGCCTCCTCGGCGGCGTCCTTGGCGACCTTCTCCAGAAGCGGCTTCGGAGCGCCGTCGACCAGATCCTTGGCCTCCTTCAGGCCGAGACCGGAGACGATCTCGCGAACGACCTTGATGACGCCGATCTTCTTGTCACCGGCAGCCTCGAGGATGACGTCGAATTCCGACTGCTCCTCGGCGGCCTCGGCGGGTGCGGCGGCGGCACCGGGAGCGGCCGCAACGGCGACCGGAGCGGCGGCGGTGACGTCGAAGGTCTCCTCGAACGCCTTCACGAACTCCGAGAGCTCGAGCAGGGTCAGTTCCTTGAACGCGTCGAGCAGATCCTCAGTGGACAGCTTTGCCATGGTGGTGGTCCTTCCTTAACTTCTTCTTCTGTCTTTGTGGGTGGATGTGATTTGCGCGGCTTTTACGCAGCTTCTTCTGCGGCCTTCTTCTCCTGCAGTGCGGCAGCCAACCGGGCGACCTGCGACGCGGGAGCCTGGAACAGCCCCGCCGCCTTGGTCAGGTTGGCCTTCATCGCGCCTGCCAGCTTGGCCAGCAGCACCTCGCGCGATTCGAGATCCGCGATCTTGTCGATCTCGGCGACGGTCAGCGGTCGACCGTCCATGTAGCCGCCCTTGACGACCAGCGCCTTGTTGTCCTTGGCGAACTTCTTGATCGCCTTGGCCGCGTCGACCGCCTCGCCCTTGACGAACGCGATCGCGGTCGGGCCGACGAACAGCTCGTCGAGACCCTCGATGCCTGCATCTGCCGCGGCACGCTTGACCAGCGTGTTCTTGGCAACGGTGTAGGTAGCGGAGTCACCGAGCGAGCGGCGCAGGTCCTTGAGGTTGGCCACTGTCAGTCCGCGGTACTCGGTGACGAGCGTCGCCGTCGCCTCCTTGAACTGCTCGGCGATGTCGGCAACCGCGGTGGCCTTGTCAGCCTTGGCCATGCATGCCTCCTCGTTAGTTGGTGACCGAGGTCGGATGTCAGAAGGGGCCGGAAATGACGAACGCCCCGACGCAGATGGTCGGGGCGCGCTGAAACACGGCTGCCTCGTCCTCCTGCGTAGGCCGCCCGGGCAATCCGGGACCTTCAACCGATTTCTCGGTGACCGACGGTCTTTGGTGGAACTCGTCAAGAGTAGCCGACCGCCCGCCGATCAGCCAAAACGGCGGTTTCGTTGCACCGCGAGCGACCGTGTCTGTACCCCGACGCGCCGTGTTCTGCCGGACAAATGCGGTCGCTCGCGGTGCTACGAGGGTGCGCGGACTGCGCTCAGAGGTGGCTGTCCGCGACGTCGAGGGCGTTGTCCAGAATCGCCAGACCGGCGCGTGCTTCCTCCGGGCTGACCGTGCACGGCGGAACCACGTGAATCCGGTTGAAGTTCGCAAACGGAACCATGCCGCCCTGCACACACGCCCCGACGACCGCACTCATCGCCGCGCTGGATCCGCCGTACGGCGCCAGCGGCTCCTTGGTGTTCTGGTCGGCGACGAGTTCCACCGCCCAGAACACGCCGAGGCCGCGGACCTCCCCGACACTGCGATGACGCCGGGCGATGTCGGCCAGGCCGGGTCCGATGATCTCTTCACCGATGCGCGCGGCGTTGGCGACCATGCCTTCGTCCTCCATCGCATTGATGGTGGCGACGGCTGCAGCGGTGGCCAGCGGGTGACCCGAATAGGTGAGGCCGCCGGGATAGGCCCGGTGGGCGAATGTCTCCGCAATCGCCGGGCTGATGGCTACTCCGCCGAGCGGAACGTAGCCGGAGGTCACACCCTTGGCGAAGGTGATCAGATCAGGCGTGACATCGAAATGGTCGATGGCGAACCACTTTCCGGTACGGCCGAATCCTGCCATCACCTCATCGGCGATGAACACGATGCCGTAGCGGTCGCAGAGATCCCGGACGCCGGCCATGTAGCCAGGAGGCGGCACCATGATGCCCGCGGTCCCCGGAACCGACTCCAGCACGATCGCCGCGATGGTCGTGGGTCCCTCCAACCGGATCACCTCGTCGAGGTGCGCGAGCGCGCGTTCGCATTCTTGCTGCTCGGTGGTGGCGTGGAAGTGCGAGCGATAGAGGAACGGGCCGAAAAAGTGCACTGCGCCGCTGTTTCCGTAGTCATTGGGCCAGCGCCGTGGATCACCGGTCAGGTTGATGGCGGTGTCGGTGCCCCCGTGATAGGAGCGGTACCGCGTCAGGACTTTGTAGCGGCCGGTGTGCAGTCGCGCCATGCGCAAGGCGTGTTCGTTGGCGTCCGCACCGCCGTTGGTGAAGAAGATCTTGTTGAGGTCGCCGGGAGTGCGCTGCGCGATGAGCCGCGCCGCCTCCGAGCGAGCATCGTTGGCGTGCTGCGGAGCAATCGTGCACAGCTTGGCCGCCTGCTCTTGGATAGCTGCGACGACCTTGGGGTGCTGGTGGCCGATATTGGTGAAGACCAGCTGAGAAGCGAAGTCCAACAGGCGATTTCCGTCACCATCCCAGATGTAGGAGCCCTCCGACGCAACTACTGTCATCGGCGTGATCTCCGCCTGGGCAGACCAGGAATGGAAGACGTGCGTGCGGTCGAGTTCGTACGCCCGTGCCGCCTGCCGACGGGCATCGTCGAGGTTCAAGCCGTTGGGCAGCACTGCGCTGTCGGTGCGATCGTTGAGAGCGGTCATGTCGTTGTCACTCACTTGTTTTGGGGGAAGCCGAGTTCGATGCCGCCGTGGCTGGGGTCGAGCCAGCGGCTGGTGATGGCTTTGCCGCGGGTGAAGAAGTGCACGCCTTCGGCGCCGTGGGCGTGGGTGTCGCCGAACAGGGAGGCTTTCCAGCCGCCGAAGCTGTAGTAGGCCATCGGCACCGGGATGGGCACGTTGATGCCGACCATGCCGACCTCGACCTCGTTTTGGAAGCGCCGGGCGGCGCCGCCGTCGTTGGTGAAGATAGCGGTGCCGTTGCCGTAGGGGTTGGAGTTGACCAGATCCATCGCCTCGTCGTAGGTCTCCACGCGCAGCACCGACAACACCGGCCCGAAGATCTCGTCGGTGTAGACGCTCATCTGCGGGGTGACGTGGTCGATCAGGGTGGGGCCCAGCCAGAAGCCATTCTGTGCCGCCGTCGGCTTCGACGCTGCGGCCGTCGACGACGATTTTGGCGCCGTCGGTCTCGCCGGCGTCGATGTAGCCCGCGACCTTGTCGCGGTGGGCCCGGGTGACCAGCGGGCCCATGTCGGCGTCACCGGCGCCGTCACCGGTCTTGATGCCTGGGCGCGGTCGGCGATCTTGGCGACCAGGTCATCGGCGATCGGGCCGACCGCGACACAGGCGCTGATCGCCATGCAGCGTTCCCCGGCGCTGCCGAAGCCGGCGTTGACCATCGCGTCGGCGGCCAGGTCCAGGTCGGCGTCGGGCAGGATCACCGCGTGGTTCTTCGCCCCGCCCAGGGCCTGCACCCGTTTGCCGGCCGCGGTGCCGGTGGCGTACACGTACTGCGCGATCGGGGTGGAGCCGACGAAGGACACCGACTTGATCGCGGTGTTGGTCAGCAGTTCGTCGACGGCGGTCTTGTCGCCCTGCAGCACGTTGAACACCCCGGGTGGCAGGCCGGCTTCGGCCCACAACGCGGCCATCCACAGCGACGCCGAGGGGTCCTTCTCCGACGGTTTGAGCACCACGGTGTTGCCGCAGGCGATCGCGATGGGGAAAAACCACATCGGCACCATCGCCGGGAAGTTGAACGGGCTGATGACACCGACCGGGTCCCAGCGGCTGGCGGATCGAATACACGTCGACCTTGGTGGAGGCGTTCTCGGTGAACCCGCCCTTGAGCAGATGGGGGATACCGCAGGCGAACTCGACGACCTCCTGGCCGCGGCTGACTTCGCCCAGCGCGTCGGAAACCACCTTGCCGTGCTCGGCGGTGATGATCTCGGCCAGCTCACCCTTGCGTTCGTTGAGCAACTCACGGAACGCGAACAGGATCTGCGTGCGCTTGGCCAGCGACGTGTCCCGCCACCCCGGGAAGGCGGCCGCCGCAGCGTCGATCACCGCACGCGCGTCCTCGGTGCTGGCCAGCGCGACCTGACCGGTCACCTCACCGGTCGCCGGGTTCGTCACCGGCGCCGTCGCCCCACTGTTACCCGGGAAGGCCTTGTTATCGATCCAATGCGAAATGGTGTGCGGCATATGTCTTTCTTCACGCGAGAGGGTTCGGTCGCAGGCGACCGTTCGGTGCTTCAAGTGTGAATCCCAAAATGACTGGACCGGCGCTACAAAGTGTTACTGATATCGGCCTGGCGAATACACTATGTAAATGACCCTTACCGTGGCCGAGGTGATCGGGCTGCCCGCGCTCCAAGCCGGTCAGCCCAAGGTCCTCAGTGCCCGGCGGTGGGACGATCAGATCCGCTGGGTGCACGTCGGTGACGTCGCGGACTGGTCGGCCCTGCTGCAAGGCGGCGAATTGGTGCTGACCACCGGTGCGGCGCTGCGAAGGTCACCCGCTAGATACCTGCGCGGGCTCGCCGATGCGGGAGCACTCGGTGTCGTCGTCGAATTGGGCTCCGCACGAGACACTGCCCAAGGCGGCCGCGACTCTCGCCGACACGCTGAACCTGGCGCTGGTCGAACTGCACCGCCAGATCAAGTTCGTCGAAGTGACCGAGGAGGTGCACCGACGGATCGTGGCCGAGCAGTTCGAGGAGGTGGCCTTTGATCGCCGCGTGCACGAGACGTTTACCGACCTCGGCATGAAGCGCGTCTCGGCCAGCGGAATCGTCGGAGCCGCTGCGCGCATGCTCGGCGAGCCGGTGGTGTTGGAGGACCTTGCCCATCAGGCGCTCGCCGTGGCACCGGGCCCGGACACCACGGTCGAACTGCTCGAGGACTGGGAGCGACGTTCGCGGCGCGCGTCCGGAGAGTCCGGCGAGAACGGTTGGGTGATGACGGCGGTGGGGCTCCGCGGCGAGGAATGGGGGCGGCTGATCGTCCCTCGCGTCGCCGCCGACACCGCTCGTGCCACCAAAGTGCTCGAACGGGCGGCGGTCGCGCTCGCGATGGACCGGATGATCGAACGCGACCGAACAGGTCTACATCTGCAGGCGCAAAGCGGGCTCATCGACGAGGTACTCCGTGACCGGATGAGCGATGAGCGTGAAATCGCCGTTCGCGCACACGCATTGGGGCTGCGCAAGACATCGCGCTATTTCCCGGTGACGGTACGTGTCCGCTATCGGCCAACGGGAGCTGACCCGCTGGCTGGTCAGCGCCGCAATGTGGCCCTGCTCGACGCGGTCGCGCACGCCGTGAACGCGTCGGGTCACACCGGGTTGTTCACCACCCGCAGCGACGGCGAGGTCGGCGCGGTCATCGCGTTGAGTTCCAGCCGCGCCGGCGGCACCGACAAGACATGGAATGCGCTCGGCGACGGGGTGAACCGCGAGGTCATGCGCATCGACGAAGTGCAGCATTCGGTGCTCGCGATCGGGACACCTGCCGACCTCATCACCGATGCCGTGCACGGCCTGACCGACTCCGCCCACGTGGCAGAGGTGGCGCTGGCCATGGACGCGCAGGACCGGCCGTTCTACCGCGCATCTGACGTGCGGCTGCGCGGGTTGATCTCACTGTTGCAGGACGACCCCAGGGTGCAGGGTTTCGCCGAGACCGAATTGAAAGCACTGCTGACCGCCGACCGCGGTGGTCCGCTGTCGGATCTCACCGTGCTGCGGGAGTACCTGCGACTGGCGGGCAACAAGGCCGCGTTGGCTCAGCGTCTGCACATCAGCAGGCCGTCGCTCTACAAACGGCTCGACGCCATCGCAACGACCCTCGGCGTGGATCTCTCCGACGCCGAATCGATGGTCTCGCTGCACGTCGCGATGCTGGTGCTGGAGACCCGCAGGGGCGCAGACAGCGCGATCGCGAGTCAGCCGCCTACGTAATCTCCGGCAACGTTGCGCCCGTTGCCAACTCGGCGTACTCGCGCATCAGCCGCACTGCCGTCTTCCTGCTCAGCTCGGGGTCGCGCGCCACGATGCGGTAGCCGAGGTAGTCCTCCATCGACATCAATGTCATCGCAACATCGAGGGCGGGCGTGCGCAGCTCGAACATTCCGGCCTTGGTGCCGGAGTTGAGGATGCGCACGTAAAGCTTCACCTGCCGGTGGTAGATCCCCTGCACGTCGCGGCGCTGGTCGAGTTCGAAGCCGGCCGCCAGCACGGCACGCCAGATCGCCCGCCATTCGGCGTCTTCTGGCCCCGTAGGCAATCCGGCCGCGATTGTCACTGCCAACTGTTCGCGAACATCCGGGGTGCGCTTGACCGTAGCCAGACGGTCGTCGTAGAAGCGGACGTCGGAGCGCAGGGCCAGTTCCGACAAAAGCTCGTGCATGTCCTTGAAGTAGTAACGCACCGCGTTGGCGGTCAGCCCGAGTTCGGCGGCGACATCGGTGAGCCGAAGCGCGGCCACGTCATGTCGCTCGATCAGGCCGATGGTCGCGTCGAGGATCTCTTTTCGTCGCTGCGTCTGCCGATTAGGACGTGCCACGGTTCCCATGATCCCAATATCGACGGATCTCTTGCGCGTGGCCCACCGGAGGTGCATTATTTTCCGTCAAGGAAAAAAACTATCTACCTCGGACTCCGTCATGGAGGACACATGCGAGCCAGAGATCTGGGCATCGTCATCGGCAGCCATCCGACCGGTCCCTACAACGCCATCACCGATGTCTCCGGCGTGCTCGTCGGGCATACCACTCTCAACGAAACCGGACCGCCTGCCGTGCACACCGGCGTCACGGTCGTCGTCCCGCATCCCGATATCTGGGTCGAACCCGTCTTCGCGGGGACCCACCGGCTCAACGGCAGCGGCGAACTCACCGGACTGGAGTGGATTCGCGAATCCGGCGAGCTCACCTCCGCCGTGGCACTGACCAACACCCACAGCGTTGGCGTGGTGCGCGATGCACTCGTCGATACGCAGGTGCAGGCACGCGGAGAAGGGATGTACTGGTCGTTGCCCGTCGTCGGCGAAACCTACGACGGCGTTCTCAATGACATCAACGGATTCCATGTCCGCGCCGAGCATGTCCGCGAAGCGCTGGTCTCGGCGAGTGACGGAGCGGTTGCCGAGGGCAACGTCGGCGGTGGAACGGGCATGATCTGCCACGAGTTCAAGGGTGGCATCGGCACCTCCTCGCGCGTGACCGAGACCGCGGCAGGGCGGTACACCGTCGGAGTTCTGGTGCAGGCCAACCACGGTCGCCGCGAGCTGCTGCGAGTGAACGGCGTGCCCATCGGCCACCTGATCGGACATGACAAGGTGCCGCTGCCCGAAACACCGGCCGGCTACGAGTCTGGGTCGGGTTCGATCATCGTCATCGTCGGTACCGACGCGCCGCTGCTGCCACACCAGTGCACAAGGCTCGCGCAGCGCGCCGCACTCGGCGTCGCCCGGGTCGGCGGGACCGGCGAACAGTACAGCGGTGACCTGATGTTGGCGTTCGCCACCGGCAATCGCGGCATTCCCCCTTACGCCTGGGATGAAGATCCGCATGTCCCGAGGCCCGAGATCCCGTTGAGAATGGTTGCGCCGCAACTAATGACTCGACTGTTCGACCTGACGATCGAGGCCACCGAAGAGGCCATTGTCAACGCCATGGTGGCCGCCACCACCCTCACCGGCCGTAACGGTATGACCGCGCACGCCATCGACCACGACCTGCTCCGGCAGGCACTTACTGACTCTTCGAACCCGCCCACTCACCACCAGGAGGACCGATGACCGAGAATGCGATATCGACGAACGACCAGCGGCTCAGCGGACACCTCGGCACCGTCGGCATCGTCTTCATGGTGGTGGCCGCGGCGGCACCGCTGACGGTGATCGGGGGCAACATGCCACTGGGCATGGGCCTCGGCAACGGCGCCGGGGCTCCGGTCGGCTTCCTCATCGCGGCCCTGGTTCTGCTTCTGTTCAGCATCGGCTTCGTGACCATGACGCCGCACGTGCCGGAGGCCGGTGCATTCTTCTCCTACGTCACCCTCGGGCTCGGCAAGCGACCGGGCACCGGAATTGCGGTCGTCGCGCTGATCGCATACACGGCGATACAGGTGGGTATCTACGGCTATATCGGCTGGGCCATCGACGACACCGTCGGTTTCTACGGCGGCCCGGAGATCCCCTGGCCCGTCTACTCTTTCGCCGTGTTAGCGATCGTCGCCCTACTGGGCTACCGTCGCATCGAACTGAGCGCGAAGGTGCTCGGGGTGGCGTTGGCCCTAGAGATCGGCATCGTCGTCATTCTCGACTTGGTGATCGTCGTCAACCCCGGGCCGTCAGGCCTCGCCCTGGACTCCTTCCGGCCGGAGGTGTTCACCAACGGCAGTCTCGGAATCGCCGTGTTGTTCGCCCTCACCGGGTTCATCGGTTTCGAGGCCACCGCGGTATTCCGTGACGAGGCACGCGATCCAGAGCGGACGATCCCCCGCGCGACGTATGCGGCCGTCCTGATCATCGGCGCCTTCTATGCGGTGACCTGCTGGGCGTTCGTCGTGGCGATCGGTCCAGACCAGGTCGCCGAGGTTGCGCAGCGAACGCTCGATGGCGAGGCCAACATGTTGCTCGACACCACGGACGACACGCTCGGGAGGATCGGCAGGGATGTGGTGAACGTCCTGCTGCTGACGAGCCTGTTCGCCTGCGTGCTGTCTTTTCACAACGTGATCGCCCGCTACCAATTCGTCCTCGCCGGAAAGGGTCTGCTGCCCCGCCGGCTTGGCGTCGTGCATCAGACGCATCATTCGCCGGCCTTCTCTTCGGTCGTGCAGACCGTGACCGCGGCGGCGATCGTGTTGATACTGGCCGTTTTCGGGGTAGACCCGCTGGTCGGTGTATTCGGGTCGATGGCCGGAGTGGCCACGGTCGGCATGGTGCTGCTGATGCTGAGCACATCGGCCGCAGTGCTGGTGTACTTCGCCCGTCACCGCGAGCAGGCCGCCGGACGCGTCTGGCAGACCGCCATCGCCCCGGCGCTGGCGTGCCTGGGCCTCCTGGCCAGCCTGTGGCTGGTGCTGTCCAACTTCACGCTCGTCACCGGGGGCAGCGCCGCGTTGAGTGCCGTCCTTGCGGCGGTCCCGTTCGTCGGGCTGCTTATCGGATACCTGGTCGGCCAGCCCGACCGAACCCCGGCGCCGATGGTCACCTAGCGATTTCGGCGCTGAGCGCACGTCAGCGCGCCGAAATCACCAAGGCCGCGGCGCCGACGAGGCCTGCGTCACCACCCAATTCGGCGGGCACCACCTGCAGATCGCGCAGGAAGTCCAGGCCCGCGTGCACGGCCAGCACTTCGCGCACCGGGTCGAACAGCAGTGCCCCCGACTTCGCCACTCCCCCACCGATGACGACGCGATCCAGGTCGCAAACGGCCCCGACCGACGCGATCATCGCCGCGACCGCCGTCGCTCCACGCCTGAACGCCTTGAGCGCCAACGGGTCTCCCGCATTGGCAGCGTCGGCGAGCTCCTTGGCGTCCGCTTTGGGCGGCGCGTCCCAGCCGTTCTCGCGGGCCCACCGCGTCATGTTCGGGCCCGACGCGATCGTCTCCACACAGCCGCGGCCACCGCACGTGCACGGTGCACCGTCAGGATCGACAACGACGTGGCCGACGTGCCCGGCATTGCCGGTGCGACCGTCGTAGGGCGCACCGTCGAGCACCAGACCCCCGCCGACGCCCGTCGACACCACCGTGCCGAGCATGAAATGCGCGCCACGGCCAGCGCCCCGCCACCGCTCACCCATGGCCATGCACAGGCCGTCGCCGCCCAGCCGCGCCGGCGCGCCGACCAATTCGGTCACCCGATCGACGATCGGAAAGCGTTGCCACTCAGTGATATTGATCGGGCTGACGGTGCCCGACGGCAGGTCGATCGGGCCCGCCGAAGCGATCCCGACGCCGCGGACGTGACCTCCTGCGGCGGCCAGCGCCTCGGTGATCAGCGAGTCGATCACCGACCAGATCGCCTCGGCGTCACCGTCCGGCGTCGGCAGCTGGGCGTGGTGGCCGAGTTCTCCGTCGTCACCGACCAAGCCGACGGCGACCTTCGTGCCCCCGATGTCGATAGCCAGCGCCGGGTCGTCCATCAGTGCCTGTGGGTGTTGTCGGGTTGACGGGGGTCGCCGGGATGCTCGTAGCCGGGTGCGAGCCGAACCAGCTCGGCCCGTCGCGCATCGAGCCACAGCCGGAATGCGCGTCGCCTGGCGGCACCTCGCAGATGCTCGACGATCAGCGGCCGAACTGTGTCGAGCGGCGGGGCGTCGACTGTCGCTGTGCGCCAACCGTTCCCGGCGTCCGGTGGCGTCGCGAATCGCAGTGGGTTGCGGGCGTGGTAATCGGCTACGTCAGCATCGGTGACGTCGACCTCGGCCGTGATGTGGACGAACATCGCCCTTGTCAGCGGATCGGCCAATGCCGCCGCCGCGACGCTGCCGATCTCCAACCGCGCCGAATTGTCTGGCAGCAGTTCATCTTCCGAAGGTGCTCCGTGCGTGGTCAGGCCCGCCGCAGCGGCCTCGGCGGCGATTACCCGCTCGGTCACCAGCAGCTGCGTCAGCCAGCGGCGCAACTGCCGTCCCTCGCTGGTACCCGCCCGCGGTAGCGCCGCGGCAGGCACTTTCTCCCGCAGCCGCGCCTCACGCGCGTCGACGTCCGCAACGGGCACGGTAAAACCCGCAACGGTGGCGGCGACGTGCGCGTGGCTCATCGGACCGTCACCTTCACGGCAGGCGAGTAGAGCAACCGTCCGGCGCAGCCAACCCGAACCAGCGCCCACCACTCGCCGGGCTGCACCCACGGCGGCGGGGCGACATCGAACCCGAGTTCCACCGTCTCGCCCGGCGACAGCACAGCGCCCTGCGCGGCGGGACCGATCCACTCCCATGTTCCCCACGGGCTGATCAGGTGCGCCTCCAGCGACAGGCGTGCGCCCGCCGATGTGCCGACCGTTACCGCCAGCCGCGAGGCCTCACCCGCGGCCACCTCGATGTCCGCGGGCTCGCCGACCAGGTAGACGATGTCGTTGTCCTCCCGTGGCGTACCCACAGACACGGTTGCGACGTCCTCGACGACCTGGCGCCAAGACGCGGGCATCGACTCCGCGTCGTCGCCGGTGACGACGAGCTGGGCGCGAATCGGATAGAGCCCGGGCGGGGTGTCGGGCGGCATCGTCAGTTCGATGTCGGCCTCCAGATGCCCGCCGCCAGGCAGGACGAACGGCAGGCTTGGCGGGCTGGCGTTCCAGCCGTCGGGGCACACCAATCGCACCGTGCCGTGCAACACCGAGTCGGTGCAGTCGCTGGCTGCGGTGAGCCGAAGCACAACTTCGTCACCGGCCTCGGCGACGCTGGCCTGCGGATGCAGATGCGCTACGGCGGGCAGCCCGCCGAGCGGTGCCGGGCCGCGGTTGTGCAACCAGTACCGCGCATACAGCGGCTGCGCCGCCTCGGCCTCGGGCGCCAGCTGCGTATGGTCGGCCTCGAGTACGCGCGGCATGTTCAGACGGGTCAGCATCGTGGCGATCTCGTAGCCCTGCAGGGTGACACCCTCGAATGCGCGGTGCTTCTGCAGGCGCGGCTCCTCGAGCAGGTTGACGCGCGACGCCGATGACACCCTGTGTAGCCCGGACGTGATGGCGACTTCGGTAGTGGCCCCGACTGTTTCGACCAGACGAATCGCCACCGCCTCGGTCGGGTCGACAGGCTGGCTGCTTCCGGATGCCAGCGGGTTTCCCGCCGCCTTCAGCGCCGCCAATTGGACGGTGCCTGCGGGCTCGATCTCCAGCAGTGAGCCCCAGCTGGGCAACCCACCTGTGGCACTGCGATTTCCGACAACGGCCAGCAGCGGGTGTGAGAACTCCGCACTTCGGTCAGGGACGGCCACCGATCGCCAGTCGCCGTCACCGGAGGCCAACGCGTAATCGAACGTATGTGTCCAGTGCTGCAGTTGGAAGTTCGAGCCGTCCGGCGCGGTGCGACGCGGCTGCGGGTCCATCCACACCCCCGACGGCCAGCCGGTGCAGGACCTCATCAGACGACGCGTGCAGGGTGCCGTCGGTGTCGACGGCGAAGCCGGGAACCCCGCGGTTGAGCACCGCGACGGTCCGCCCGTCGAACGGCTCCACATCCGACGGGGCCTGTTGGTCGATTGAGATCTCCGCATCGGCAAGGTCTTCGACAACCGACGCGACCGCCTCGTCGAGCCCGTCGCCGCCGGCGATGACGAACACCGGCAGAGTCCGCACACCGCGCAGGTCCGCACCGGGCAGCCACGTCGCCGCGAGCGGCGCGGCCGCAGGCACCCACACTCTGGCCGATCCGGTCTCGTACAGCTGACGCTTCAGCTCGTCGGTGTAGACCGGGTCGGCCTCGGCCAACACGGCTGCGGTGAACGGGTTCTGGTCGGGGCCGCCGAGCGCGATCCGGGCATCCGGAAGGTTGGAGTCGACCTCCAGATCCCCGTATCGGGGCTTGTCGGCACTGCTGCACGTGGCGGTGACGCCTGCGCGGACCAGCGCCACGATCAGGTCGCGGGCCAGCGGCGCCGACTCCGCCTCGGTCGGCGACACCACCTCGGCCACCGACACCGCGCGCACGGATTCGCTGTGGTTATTCGTGCTCCTCGCGTCCGCGACCCGCACTCGCATGGCCGACGAGAGCCCGAACCAGCCGTACGCCGGATTGTCCAGCGTGTAAGGATGTTTCGCGGTGTCGACGGACTCCGAGGAGCCGGGCTCGTGCAGCAGCGCGAAGCCGCGCCCGATCACCGCGTCGCCGACCTCGCTCACCGGCGTCGCCCCTGGGACGGGGCACGGCCAGCGCAGCCGCAGCAGCTTGTCCTCACCGATGAACTCGTCGATCGTGGTGCTGCAGTCCACCCGTGGAATGCCTTGCCACAGCGTCAATGTCTGGGTGTACCGCAGCACCGAACCGATCCGACCGTGCACGACCAGCCGCTCCCCCAGCGGAGAGTGATAGCGCTGCACGGACTCCGCGGCGGCGCTCGACGAGACGACCACCGGTCCCTTGGGCAGCAGGTGCCACGGTCCCTCGCCTGCGTCCGGGTGCGCGGCGTACTCGTCGTACACCGCCAGCTCATTGCCGACCTTTCCGTCGGCGAGCAGCTCGCGGCCGTCATCGGTCAGCGACGAGACCGCTCCGCCCCTGGCCGGGTCGACCCGCAGCCGATAGCGCCCGTTGCCTATCTCGTTACCGCTCGACGCTTCCCAGCCCCCCTGCGCCGAGGCGGCGGTCACCCGGTAGGCGCGCCAGCCCAGCGACGGGATGTCCCGCGCCAGCCAGGTCACCGACCGGCCGCCGTGCTCGACGAGCGCGGGGTGCTCGTTGCCGTCGGCGTCGATCACCCGCACACCGTCGCCGAGTGGCTCGTCGAGCCGCGCCGTCACCACATCGGTTCGCTTGTGCGTCAGCGTGTTCCACACCACCACCGTTCCGTCGACGGCGCTGGAGATCAGGGCCAGCGCATTGTCGCGCGCCGCGCAGCCCAGCTCCCACGCGTCGCGCCAGCCGGTCAGCAGGTCGAGGTACACCTGGTCGGACTCCGAACCGGTGATGGCGTCGTGATGTGCGCCGTAGGCAAGCTGTACCCACGCCTTCTCCAGCGCGGCCTGCGGGTAGGTGGCGCCGCCGAGCAGACCGGCGAACACGGCGAAGCGCTCGCCGTCCAGCACGGCGTTCTCGGCGTCGCGGTTGGCCTGCTTGGTGTCGATGTAGGAGACGTCTTTGCCGGTGTAGATCGGGTTCATATCGCGCGTCTGCGGCGACGCCTCAATCCCCCGCTCGACCAGCTCGGCCCGCACCGAGGCGAAGAACTCCCGCGGCAGCCCGCACACGAACCGCGGCCAGGTGTAGCGCTCATTCCAGTCGCGGTGAATCTCGGTGACCCATTTGTTCGGCGGCGTGTAGTCGGTGCCGACCGGCAGCAGCACGTTGCGCGTCAGCGCGACCTTCTTCAGCGACGAGAACAGTTCGTGCGTCGCTGTTTCGGCCTCTTCGAGGGTCGCCGACGAATCCATCCACCAGCCGGCTGAGTAGTGCGCAGGCATGTAGTGGGTGAGCAGGCCGCGGCCCGACGGGGAGATCCACTCGAACTCGCTGGAGAACTGCATGCGCTCGGGGTCGCCCTGGTTCTGCATCGGGCCCCATTGATGGTGCGGTCCGCGCGCCCACGAGCTGGACGTCAGACCGGCGTCGGCCGCCATTCCCGGGAACTGGGGGTCGTGCCCGAACGCGTCCAGCTGCCACGCGGTCGCCGGCTCAGCGCCGACGACATCCCGCTGGAAGCCGATGCCGGCCACGAAGTTCCGTATCGTCGTCTCGGCGCTGGTCAGGTTGGTGTTCGGCTCGTTGTAGGTGCCGCCCATGATCTCGACGCGGCCCTCCGAGATGAAACGGCGTAGATCGGCACGGTCCTGCGGGTGGGTGTCCCAGTACGGCTTGAGGTAGTCGACCTCGGCGAGTACAAACTTGTATTCCGTTTCCCTGCGCGCCATTTCGAGGTGTGCGGCGACGAGGTTGAACCCGTTGGTCTGCCTGCACCGGCCCGGCGGCTCCTCGGTCCACAGGCTGGTATAGGCGGCCTGCGTGTTCCACCAGACCGGGTCGTAGTGGAAGTGGCTGACCATGAACATCGTCCAGCCCGGCTCGGCGACGACGAACTCGAAGTCGGCGCTGTCGCCGCCGCACCGGACGCGAGCCGCGCGGCGCTCACCGGGTACCGGGGCACGCACCTCGACGGGCACCTCGGCCACGCCACCGGCCGGGTCGGCCGCCGGCGGCTCCGGCGTGGCCAGACCGTCACCCTCGACGACGATCGGCGACGTGCCGCCGGTATGGACGACCCTGACCAACTGCAGCGGCGCATCCGTCGGCCCCACGAACAGGTCCGTCGACTCCGCGGAGGTCACGCCGAACGCCACGACGCCACCCTACGTAGTCACGGCCGCGAAACGTCCACAACAAGCGCACGGTGGTCCGAGATCGACAACTCGGGGGCCTGACAGTCGTCGACCCGAAGCGTCGGATCGTCGGTGAGGATGTGGTCGAGCTGACGGTGTGGGTCGTTGGCAGGGAATGTGGGCGCGGCTCCAAGCGAGCGCATTCCTATCCAGCGCCCGGTCCTCGGCGGCGTCATGTTGAGGTCGCCCATCAGCACCCGTGGTCCGGTGAACCCGCGCAGGTCCCGGACGAGGTGGCGCAGCTGCATACGATTCCAGCCGGGCACGAAGGTCAGGTGTGTGTTGGCGATCGTCAGTGGTCCCAGCGGCGTCTCCAGCTGCGCAACCATCGCCGCACGCGGTTCCTCGTGCACCATCAGCACCTTTCTCGGCTCGCGCAGGTACATCGGGAACGTCACCGGGATCCGGGGTAGGCGCAGCACCTGCCAGCTCTGCACCGGGAACCGGGACAGCAACGCGATGCCGTAGGCCGCCGTGCCGGGCTGTTCGCGGCCCGTCGCCGCCATCCACGTCGCGCCAGGCGTGCCCGAGATCGCCGCGACGAACCGGTGCGTCACCGCGCCCATCGCCTGCGCCGCCAACGCCGTCAGATCGGCCATCGACGAGCGGGGCTGGTCCAGGTCGACCTCCTGCAACGCCAGCACGTCGGCGTCGAGGCGCCGGACCGACTCCACGAGCCGATCCAATTCGACCGCGCCGTCGTGGACGCTTCGTCCGTGCAGGATGTTGAAGGTGGCCATCCGCATGGGTACTAGATACCCACGATGACGAATATCGATCTGCGCGACGCGCTCAAGCACGCGGCCTCGGCGCTCAAGGCGGACGGCCCGGAGTTCGCGCTGGCCGGCAGTTACGCGCTGTGGGCGTACGGCGGTCCGGAACCCGTACACGACGTGGATTTCGTGGTCGCCGAGGAGGACACCGAAGCGGCGGCGCTGACGCTGGAGAAGGCCGGTTTCGAGATCGACCGCACGCCGGAGGACTGGCTGTTCAAGGCGTGCGTCGAGCAGCAGTTCGTCATCGACGTGCTACATCAGCTCAACGGGATACCGGTGAATGCCGACGTGATCGCGGCGGCGGAGGAGCTCGATGTGCTGGCCATCCGGATGCGTGTACTTTCGCCGACGCACGTCATCACCGAGAAGCTGAATTCGCTCAACGAGCATCACTGCGATTTCGCGGCCTTGTTACCCGCTGTTCGGGCGGTACGCGAGCGGGTCAATTGGGACAGACTGCGCGCCGACACTGTCGAAAACGACTTTGCCGTGGCATTTCTGGTGCTCACCGACCGGTTAGGCATCACGCTGTGACCGACTGCGGGTGAGGATCGTCACACGCTTGGCAATGCCGCATACCCCATTTCGTCGCCGTGAAGTTGAGTGAGGTTGGGCCACAATTCATTTCGGCCGACACCAGTTTTGCATCTCGCGGCGTGCCGTCTGCAGCTTTGGCGCCGGAATGCCACAATGGGGACATCATGACTGAACGCAAGATGCCGGGCGGCTCGCGCAGCTGGTCGGACCCGTTGTCGATGGGGTTCGAGGCGCACCGCCGTCTTCTCCTGTTGCGCTTGCGGCTGCGCGGATCGGCGGCCAGGCGCGAGCGTCACGGCCTGCTGGCGGCACGCCGCAACCGGTCGGCGGCCGACTCGACCGCATCGGCCACTTCAGGCGGTTCGAGCACCTCGAAATCGGCACCGACCGTCGCGAAGTAGATCACCATCCGCTCCGGGTCGTCCGCGCCCGCGGTGACAATGCAGGCGTCGGGGCCATCGGCTTCAATCGTCACCGATGACGGTGAGAAGTGCGGTGCCACAACCTGTTCCGGTGCGAAATAGCGAACCCGCGCCACGTGCCGGTACGGCGATGCGCTGATCGACCGCTGTACATACGCTGCGGCGTCGGGCGCGTCCCTGGCCACGAATGTGCTGCCCCGCGCGCGGACGTCACCCATCCGGTCCAGCCGAAGGCTGCGCCAGTCGTCGCGGTCACGGTCGAACGCCAGCAGATACCAGCGCTTGCCCGTCGTCACGAGCTGATAGGGCTCGAGCCTGCGCTCCGTGACGTTGCCTGCGCGATCGACGTAGGACGCCGCCACATGCTCGCGGTCGCGACAGGCGCGGGCCAGGGTCATCAGCACGTCGGGCTCGACGGGCGAGTCGGACGAGTTCGAGGTGAGCGTGACAGTGGCGTCGTGAACAGCCGACACCTGCGACCGCAGCCGCGACGGCATCACCTGGTCAAGCTTGCTCAGCGCCCGCAGCGCCGATTCGCCGACGCCGGCCACGCTGCCGCCCGCGGCCAGCCGCAGGCAGACCGCCATGGCCACCGCCTCGTCGGGGTCAAGCAGCAGCGGCGGCAGTGCCGCGCCCGCGCCCAGCTGATAGCCGCCGCCGTGCCCCTTGCTGGCGAGCACCGGATAGCCCAGGTCACGCAGCCGTTCGATGTCGCGGCGCACACTACGGGTGGTCACGCCGAGCCGGTCGGCGAGCTCCTCACCAGACCACACCCGGCGCGACTGCAGCAGGCCCAGCAGCTGCAGCACCCGGCTCGTCGTCTCGGACACGTTTTCAGACTCGCACAGTTTTAGGACAGAAACTGTCCTATATAGATGAGAGGTTGGCTTCATGAGCTCGAAGACGAACGAAGAAACCGGAGCCGCTACGGCGGCGGCATCAGATCTAGTCAGCCAACTCGCCGACCAGCTCGACTTTCACTGGACCACCCAGCTGCGGCCGCGACTCGAGGGCCTGACCGACGCCGAGTACTTCTGGTGCCCGGTGCCGAACTGCTGGACCGTGCATCCCGACGGCGGCATCGACTTCGAATACCCGGAACCGGAGCCGGCACCGTTCACCACGATCGCGTGGCGGCTCGCCCACGTCATCGTCGGCGTGCTGGCGATGCGTAACCATTCGCACTTCGCCGGACCGCCCGCGGACTACCAGAGCTGGCCGTACGCCACCGATGCGGCGACCGCGCTGCGTCAGCTCGACGACGTATACGAAAAATGGATGGCGGGGGTGCGCGCGCTCGGCGACGATGAGCTGGATCGACCATGTGGCCCCGCCGAGGGCCCGTACGCCGACTATCCGTTCATCGCGCTGGTCCTGCACATCAACCGCGAGATGATTCACCACGGCGCCGAGATCGCCTGCATCCGAGACCTTTACGCCAACAGCCCCGAGAACAAGGAGAAGTAGCCGATGCAAGGAATGCCCCCACCCGCCGCCGACGAGCGCCAGACGTTGATCGAGTTCCTGCGGTTCAACCAGAACGCCTTCTTCGCGGTGGCCTACGGTCTGACCGACGAGCAGGCACGGTCCAGGCCGTCGGTGAGCGCACTGTCGATCGGCGGGCTCGTCAAGCATGCGACCGGCGTGCAGCACAGCTGGATGGCAGCGCGTCGAGGCGGCGCCCGAGTTCCCGCCCCGCGACGACCGGCCGTTCGAGGAGCAAGTGGCCGACTACGAGGACGAGTACGTGATGCGCGACGACGAGACGCTCGACGAGCTACTCGACAAGCTGCGCGCGCAGAACGAGGACACGCTGCGGATCTTCGCCGAGGTCGACCTCGACACACAGGTGCCCGTCCCGCACGACGTGCCGTGGTTCCCACAGGATCTGGACTTCTGGAATGTGCGCTGGGTGGCGATGCATCTGGTCGAGGAGCTGACCAGGCACGCCGGGCACTGCGACATCATCCGCGAATCCATCGACGGCGCAACGATGTACGAGCTGATGGCCGGCATCCTGGGGTGGCCGGAGACCGACTGGATCAAGCCGTGGAGGAAGTCGGCTTAGCCGCACGGTATACAAAGGACTCGTGCAAACCCGAACGGGGACGGCGCTCTGCGGCGACGTGGAGTTGTTCTACGAGGATCTCGGCGACCCCGAGGCCCCGCCCGTGCTGCTGATCATGGGCGTCGGCGCGCAGCTGCCGATGTGGCCGGACGGCTTCTGCGCACAGCTGGTCGAGCAGGGCTATCGCGTCATCCGGTTCGACCACCGCGACACCGGCCTGTCGACGAAGATGCACGGCGAGAAAGCCGCAGGCTCGGTGTACCCGCGGGTGCTGCGGCACGTGACGGGCCGCCGCAGCGATGTGCCCTACACGCTGGTCGACATGGCCGACGACGTGAAGGGGCTGCTGGACCACCTCGGCATTGAACGCGCGCATGTCGTCGGCGCATCGATGGGCGGCATGATCGCGCAGGTGCTGGCGGCCAGCCATCCCGACCGGCTCGCGTCGCTCGGGCTGATCATGTCCAGTTCGAACCGACTGCTCTCGGCGGTGCCGCGGTGGCGGGTCATCAAGCTGGCCTTCGGTGGGCCCGCGAAGGACGCGCCGTGGGAGGAGCGGCTGGCCGCTGAGGTGCGCAGCATCTCGATCATCAACGGCCCCAACTACTTACCGCCGATCGATGCGCTGCGCCGCCGCGTCGAGGACCTGCGCGCCCGCAGCGACTACCCGCAGGGCATGCTGCGTCAGTTCGACGCGATCCTCGGTACCGGCAGCCTGCTGCGCTACACCCGCAGCATCACCGCACCGACGATGGTCATCCACGGCACCGACGATCCGATGGTGCGGCCGCGCAACGGCCGCAACCTGGCCAGAGCGATTCGCGGGGCGCGGTTCGTCGTCGTCGACGGCATGGGCCACGACCTGCCCGAACCGGTGTGGCGCCCCATCGTCGAGGCGCTCACCGAGAACTTCGCCCTGGCCGGCTGACGGCTAGCCCGGCAGACCCTCCTCCTCCGGCGGCAGCGGCGCAGGCCCCGGTCAGCTCTTTCGGCTCACAGAATCAGCGCGATCGCCTGGTCAACCACCGCGCTCAGATCATTGCCGAGATTGCCCGCCAACCACTGTTGCGCCAGCTCTGCCATCGCGCCGGTGAAGATCGCCGCACCGACCGCGGCCGCGACGGGGTCGGACTCCGGCGTGAGCCGGCCTCCCTCGGTCAACACGCTCTCCCGCAAGAGCTCCTGGGCCGCCGCGCGACGTCCAGTCAGCACCGGATTTGCCCGCGCCTCGGTGAACAGCACGCGACCTCGGCGCGGATCGGCGGAGCTGAAGCCCAGCACGGCGGCGATGCCTGCCCGCGTGCGCGCCCGCACCGAATCGTCGGCCTGTTCGATCGCGGTGCCGACGACCTCGACGAGTTCCGCGCTGACCCGGTCATACACCGCGCCGAGCAGGTCGTCGACACCGGCGAAGCTCTCGTAGAAGTAGCGGGTGTTCAGCCCGCACTCGCGGCAGACCGAGCGCACCGAGACTGCGGACTCCCCCTCGTCACCGAACAACCGGTAGCCCGCGTCGACCAGCAGCGCACGGCGCTCGGCGCGGCGATCAGACAGCGGCACACCGGCCCAGCGCGTGGGGCTCGACATCGGGCAAGACTACGTCGGCCAGGCGTCGGTCAGGCCAGGTCTGGTCACACCCGCACCCAAACTGTAATCTGGTTACAGCTGTAACCAGAACTGGGGAGACGCGCATGTACCTGCCGCATCAGATCGCCGGCCAACTGCTGAACAAGAAGTTCGACGAGGACATCCGCCGCAACTACTTCCGCGGCATGGAGTTCGCCGCACCGGTCGGCGACCCGGGCTGGTTCGGCCCGGGTAGCGCCGTCTGGCATGTGCACTCCCACATGCATGCGTTGATCTTCGGGCTGCAGTGTGCGGCGTACATGGAGCGGCTCGACCCGTCGATCTACTGGATGGGCATGCACCACTCGCGGTTGGTGAAGCGCGACCGCGAGACCGGGGCCAGCATCCCTGTGATCGACCCCGCAGGCGCTGCGGTGCGACTCGGGCATTCGATCGCGTTCTTCATCGGCACCGCCTACGGCTCGACCGAAACCGCCGAGCGGCTGGCCAAGTCGGTGCGGGCGATGCACCACACGATCAAGGGCACCCGCCCCGACGGCGCCCGCTATGACGCCGACGACCCCGACTGGCTGCGCTGGAACTACGCGACGGTGGTGTGGGGTCTGGCGACCGCCCACGAGCTCTATCACCCGCAGCCGTTGCGCGGCAAGAAGATCGACCGCTACTACGGCGAATTCGTTCGGGTTGGACATGCGCTCGGCGGCACCGACCTGCCGACCACGAAGGCCGAGACGCTGGACTGCCTCGAATCGTATCTGCCGAAGCTGGCCGTCACCCACGGCACCGCGGTGGCGACGGGGCCCGGGCTGCCGATGGCGCAGGGCGCGATCGACTGGGCGATCCGCGACACGTTGCCGAAGTGGGGCGCGCAGCTGGTGCAGCACACCAACCCGAACATCGTCGAACGCACGGCTCGGCGGGCGGCGGTCTGGACTGTTATCAACGGGTTGACCGCTGCGACCGGTCCGATCCCCGAATTCCGTCAGGCGCAGGCCCGGGTGAAGGGCGGCACGACGGTGCCGCACACGCTGCCGACGTACGTGCCCGGCAGCGACCCGGTGCTCAGCCGCGACGAGGTCGAGCACAGCTTCGCCTGCACATACACCGCGGAACGGAATTCCTAGCAGCTCGAGAAGTCGCGAGAGCATGCCTGCTGGAATTAACGTTCGCGGGGAAATCAGTGCAGCACAACGCCGTTCGTCTCGGGCAGCTGGGCGGTGCACACCAGGCTGACCAGCACGACGGCTGCCATCATCAGCCCGATGGAGCCCACACCCCAGCTCGCCTGCAATGGCGCCGCGGCGATCGTCGGCACCGCGCCGCCGACGAGGCCCGCGACGTTGAGCGACAGGCCCGCGCCGGTGTAGCGGTACCGCGTGCCGAAGATCTCCGGGATGAACGCCGCCATCGGGCCGTACGAGCTGGCGGCGACCGCGTAGGTGCCCGTCATCGCCAAGGTGAACAACGCGGCATTGCCCGTGTCGATCAGCGGGAGCACGACGAACGCCCACGGAACGCCAACCGCCAACGCCGCCATGATGACGCGGCGGCGACCGAAGATGTCGCTCAACATTGCACTCAGCGCGTTGAACACCACCACCACCACGCCGCCCAGAAGGCCCACCGCCAGGATCAGCTTCGGCGAATAACCAACGTGGGCATGGGCGTAACTCATGAAGTAGGCATTGGCCATATAGCCCAAGGTGAAGAAGCCGATCATGCAGCCCGCGGCGAGGATGACCTCGCGACGCTGGTTGGCGAACAATGCGGCCAACGGTTTCACCGGGGCGGTCTCGCGGGCCTTCTGCGCGGCGAACACCGGAGTCTCGGCGACGCTCAGCCGTACGTACAAGGCGATGGCGATCAGCACCGCACTGAACAGGAACGGGATCCGCCAACCCCACTCGATGAAGGCTCGACTGCTTTCTCCGATCGTCTGGTTCACGATCAGGAACAGCAGGCTGCTCATGACAAGTCCGCTGCCGACGCCCATCTGGGTGAACATCCCGTAGCGGCCACGCGCTTTGGCCGGTGCGTACTCGGCGGACAACAGCGCGGCGCCGGCCCATTCGCCGCCGACCGCGAACCCCTGCACGAGGCGCAGCGTCAGCAGGATCAGCGGCGCGGCCATGCCGATCGTCGCCGCACCGGGCACCAGACCCACCATCACGGTGGACAGCCCCATGATCGACAGCGTCGCGATCAGGGTCGACTTGCGACCCAGCCGGTCGCCGAAGTGTCCGAAGAACGCCGCGCCAAGCGGACGGGACAGAAACGCCGCGGCGAACGTCGCCATCGACGCGACGGTCGCCAAGGTCGATCCGAGGTGCGGGAAGAACACCTTGGGGAACACCAGCGCCGCCGCGGTGCCGTAGATGTAGAAGTCGTAGTACTCGATCGCGGACCCGACGAAGCTCGCCAACGCGACGCGCTTCATCGAGGTGCCGTGCGGTTGGGCCAGTGTCGCTGTCATTTTCGCTCCTCGAACGGTCTGTCACGTCCGAAGTTATGGAGCCGCGGCGGCGATGGCGCGCTTGTGCTCACTACCCGCCGTATCCGGCGATCTCGAGGTTGTGCGCATTGTGCTCACGGGGGCGAGGCCGCCACAATCGCAGGTCAGTGTGACCGGCTCCACAGGTTTTCGCGGGTCACGGCCGATTTTGAGAGACTGCTAGCCATGAGTACGACTAAGCACCGCGAGGTGGCCAAGCTTGATCGGGTCCCGTTGCCCATCGAGGCCGCCCGCATCGGAGCGACGGGTTGGCAGGTAACCCGCACCGGCGCACGGGTCGTCACCAAGCTCGCCGGCCGCGGCTCACTGCAGCAGAAGGTCATTCGGGAGATCCCGAAAACGTTCACCGATCTCGGGCCCACCTACGTCAAGTTCGGCCAGATCATCGCGTCCAGCCCGGGCGCGTTCGGCGAAGAGCTCTCGCGGGAGTTCCGCAGCCTGCTCGACCGGGTGCCGCCCGCCGACACCGACGAGATCCACAAACTGTTCGTCGAGGACCTCGGCGACGAGCCCACGAAGCTGTTCAAGACCTTCGACGAAACGCCGTTCGCGTCGGCGTCGATCGCGCAGGTGCACTACGCGACCCTGCACAGCGGCGAGGAGGTCGTCGTCAAGATCCAGCGGCCCGGCATCCGTCGCCGCGTCGCCGCCGACCTGCAGATCCTCAAGCGCGGCGCCCAGCTGGTCGAGCTGGCCAAGCTGGGCCGGCGGCTGTCCGCGCAGGACGTCGTCGCCGACTTCGCCGACAACCTCGCCGAGGAGCTGGACTTCCGCCTCGAGGCGCAGTCGATGGACGCGTGGGTGTCCCACATGCACGCATCGCCGCTCGGCAAGAACATCCGGGTGCCGCAGGTGTACTGGGATCTGACCAGCGCGCGGGTGCTCACCATGGAGCGCATCCAGGGCGTTCGCATCGACGACGTCGCCGCCATCCGCAAGAAGGACTTCGACGGCACCGAGCTGGTCAAGGCGCTGCTGTTCAGCCTCTTCGAGGGCGGGCTGCGGCACGGCCTGTTCCACGGCGACCTGCACGCGGGCAACCTGTACGTCGACGACGACGGCAAGATCGTGTTCTTCGACTTCGGCATCATGGGCCGCGTCGACCCGCGTACCCGCTGGCTGCTGCGCGAGCTGGTGTACGCGCTGCTGGTCAAGAAGGACCACGCCGCGGCGGGCAAGATCGTCGTGCTGATGGGCGCGGTCGGCAACGTCAGGCCGGAGGCCGAGGCCGCCAAGGACCTGGAGAAGTTCGCCACCCCGCTGACCATGCAGAACCTCGGCGACATGTCGTATGCCGAGATCGGCAAGCAGCTCTCCACGCTGGCCGACGCCTACGACGTCAAGCTGCCTCGCGAGCTGGTGCTGATCGGCAAGCAGTTCCTCTATGTCGAGCGCTACATGAAGCTGTTGGCACCGCGCTGGCAGATGATGACGGATCCGCAGCTGACGGGTTACTTCGCCAACTTCATGGTCGAGGTCAGCCGCGAATACCAGGACCCCGAGCAGGACCCCGAGAAGAATCAGGTCGACGCCTAGTGCAGGTCCGCACCGGATACGCGAGGTCCGGAGACTCCGACGACTCGGTCGAGCTCTACTACGAGGACATGGGCGACCCTAACCATCCTCCGGTGTTGCTCATCATGGGCCTGGGCGCGCAATTGTTGTTGTGGCGCAAGGGTTTCTGCGAGAAGCTCGTCGACCAGGGCCTGCGCGTGATCCGCTACGACAACCGCGACGTCGGCCTGTCGAGCAAGGTGACCGGCCGCCACACCGGCGCGAAGCTGTTGCCGCGGATGGTCCGGTCGTTCCTCGGCAGGCGCAGTCCTGCGGTCTACACGCTCGAAGACCTGGCCGACGACGCCGCCGCGCTGCTGGACCACCTGGGCATCGACCGTGCGCACATCGTCGGCGCGTCGATGGGCGGCATGATCGCGCAGATCGTCGCGGCCAGGTTCCCCCAGCGCATCAAGACGCTCGGCATGATCTTCTCCAGTAACAACCGGGCGCTGCTTCCGCCGCCGGGACCCAGGCAGCTGCGGGCCCTGCTACAGCGGCCTGCCGACTCCACGCAGGAAGCGATCGTCGCCAACGCGGTACGGGTCGGCAGGGTCATCGGCAGCCCCGGCTACCCACGGCCCGAGGAGCAACTGCGGGCCGACGCGCTCGAGGGCTACGAGCGCGCCTACTACCCCGCGGGCATCGCGCGGCACTTCGCCGCGGTGCTGGGCAGCGGCAGCCTGCTGCGCTACGACCGTCAGATCACCGCGCCGACCGTGGTGATCCACGGCAGGGCCGACAGGCTGATGCGCCCGTTCGGCGGGCGCGCCATCGCCCGCGCCATCAAGGGCGCGCGGCTGGTGTTGATCGACGGCATGGGCCACGATCTGCCCGAGCAGCTGTGGGACCAGATCGTCGGCGAACTGAAGACGAACTTCGCCGAAGCGCCCTGATCAGCGCGCTTGCCGATTCGGTGCTCACCCGGAAATCGGCTAGCATTCCCAGGCGGGAAGCATCCGTGGGCCTAATCCATGGCGCGTCCCACGGCAGTTCCCCATCATCTCTGGGAGAATGCCTTCCGTATCCAGAGAGGCGCATTTCGACATGTCAGATGACGGCCAGACAAGCCTGAAACCGCACTTCGAGGACGTGCAGGCGCACTACGACCTGTCCGACGACTTCTTCGCGTTGTTCCTTGACCCGTCGCGCACCTACAGCTGCGCGTACTTCGAGCGCGACGACATGACCCTGGAAGAGGCGCAGCGCGCCAAGGTCGACCTGGCGCTGGGCAAGCTGGGCCTCAAGCCAGGGATGACGCTGCTCGACGTCGGCTGCGGCTGGGGCTCGACGATGATGCGGGCGATCGAGAAGTACGACGTCAACGTCGTCGGCCTGACCCTGTCGAAGAACCAGGCCGCCCGCGTCGAGAAGGTCTTCGAGCAGTCCGACAGCCCACGGACCAAGCGGATCATGCTGAAGGGCTGGGAGGAGTTCGACGAGCCCGTCGACCGCATCGTCTCGATCGGCGCCTTCGAACACTTCGGCTTCGACCGCTACGACGACTTCTTCAAGCTCGCCTACAAATTGATGCCCGACGATGGGGTCATGTTGCTGCACACGATCACCGCGCTGACCGGGCCGCAGATGGTCGAGCGCGGTATGCCGCTCACCTTCAACTTCGCCCGTTTCGTCAAATTCATGATCACCGAGATCTTCCCCGGCGGCCGGCTGCCGTCGATCGAGAAGGTCGAAGACCACAGCAGCAAGGCCGGCTTCACGTTGACGCGCCGCCAGTCGCTGCAGCCGCACTACGCCCGCACGCTGGACATCTGGGCCGAGAATCTGGCGGCCAAGAAGGAGGAGGCGATCGCCATCCAGTCAGAAGAGGTCTACGAGCGCTACATGAGGTACCTGACCGGGTGCGCGAACGGCTTCCGCGTGGGCTACATCGACGTCAACCAGTTCACCCTG
This sequence comes from uncultured Actinomycetota bacterium, assembly GCA_963822305.1. Classification (GTDB taxonomy): domain Bacteria; phylum Actinomycetota; class Actinomycetes; order Mycobacteriales; family Mycobacteriaceae; genus Mycobacterium. The sequence continues at coordinate 113,104 of CAWGHF010000025.1, forward strand.
GAGAAGTAAATGACCGAACTGTCGGCAGCCTCGACGAAGAAGCGGCAGAGCGTCGGCGAGGTGCGCGCGCACTACGACCTCTCCAACGAGTTCTTTCAGCTGTTCACGGATCCCACGATGACCTATAGCTGCGCGTACTTCCCTCGTGAAGACATGACGATGGATGAAGCTCAGATCGCCAAGCTCGATCTGAGCCTCGGCAAGCTGGGGCTCAAGCCCGGTATGACGCTGCTTGACATCGGCTGCGGCTGGGGTTCGCTCATGAAGCGGGCGCTGGAGAAGTACGACGTCAACGTCGTGGGTGTGACACTCTCCAAGAACCAGCACGCGTTTTGCGAGAAGCTACTCGCCAACGCCGACACCAACCGGTCACACAAGGTTTTGCTACAGGACTGGTCGGAGATCAACGAGCCCGTCGACCGGATCGTGGTTATCGAGGCATTGGAGCACTTCGGATTTGAGCGCTACGACGACTTCTTCAAGTTTGCTTACGACCTCATGCCCGACGACGGCGTGATGATGGTGCACTCGATCACTGCGCTCACCCCATCGCAGATGGCCGAGCGCGGCATCCCGATAACCTTCAACTTCGCCCGCTTCATCAAGTTCGTCATGACCGAGATCTTCCCCGGCGGCCGTTTGCCGTCGATCGAAAAAGTCGAGGAGCACTCGACGCAGGCGGGTTTCAAAGTGACTGGCATTCAATCGCTACAGTCCGACTTTGCCAGGACGTTGGACATGTGGGCCGACGTGCTGGAATCCCGTAAGGACGAGGCCATTGCGATCCAGTCCGAAGAGGTCTACGAGCAATATATGAAGTTCCTCCGGGGGACCGCAGACGGGTTCCGCATCGGATACATCGACATCAATCAGTTCACGCTCGAAAAGTAATCGAAAAATCAATCGGCCGGCCGGCCGCACAGAAATGGCTCGGGGACGTGGGCCAGTAGCGCCGATAAGTAGGAGTCTGGCAGGCCAGAATCTGATCAAATTGCCGGGAGGCGAGTTTGACGGACATGTCCGTAAAGGCGGGGAACCGGATGGAACCGCATTTCGAAGAAATACAGGCCCATTACGACCTTTCCGACGATTTTTTCGGGCTGTTTCAGGATCCGACCCGCACCTATAGCTGTGCGTACTTCGAACGCGACGACATGACCCTCGAAGAGGCGCAGATCGCGAAGGCTGACCTCAACCTGGACCTGCTCGACCTGAAGCCGGGCATGACGCTGCTCGACATCGGTTGCGGCTGGGGCGCCACGATGAAGCGGGCGATGGAGAAGTACGACGTCAACGTCATCGGCCTGACGCTGTCCAAGAACCAGCACGCCTACTGCGGGCAGCTGCTCGACTCCGTGGACAGCGACCGCTCGCACCAGGTGTTGCTGCGGGGGTGGGAGCAGTTCTCCGACCCCGTCGACCGCATCGTGTCCATCGAGGCCTTCGAGCACTTCGGCTTCGAGCGCTACGACGACTTCTTCAAGAACGCGTTCGAGATCCTGCCTGACGACGGGCGGATGACGATCCAGAGCAGCACCGCCTTCCGGCCCGAGGACTATCACGCGCGGGGGAAGAAGCTGACGTTCGATGTGGCCAGGTTCATCAAGTTCATCGTCACCGAGATCTTCCCCGGTGGCCGCATCCCGACGGCGAAGATGATGGTGGAGCATGGCGAGAAGGCGGGCTTCGTTGTGCCCGAGTACCTCTCGCTGCAGGCACACTACGTGCGGACACTGCGCACGTGGGCCGACACGCTGGAAGCCAAGAAGGAAACGGTCCTCGAGGTGACCAACCGAAGAGGTCTACGACAGGTACATGAGGTATCTGCGCGGCTGCCAGAACTACTTCGCCGACGAGATGCTCGACTGCAACCTCGTCACGTACCTCAAGCCCGGCGCCGCGGCTTAACTCTGCCGCGCTCGTTGAGCACCTACCGCGTGCTCAGCGTCCCTTCGATGTACTCCGCGCGGCATGCGCGTCGCGCCAACTTGCCACTTGTCGTGCGCGGGATGACACCGGCGGCGACAAGTCGAACGTCGTAGGTGTTGACGGCGTGCTTGCGTGACACCGCCTTGCGGACGGCGTCGACGATGGGCTGTGGATCCGCCCGGCCCGCTCCCGGCCCGCGTTCGGCGACGATGACCAGCTTTTCGCTGGTGTCGGTCGGCGAGCCGTCGGGCAACTCACGCGCCGGAACCGAGAACGCCGCGACGAAGCCGTGCCGGATTCCGTCGGACGCTTCGGCGACGGTCGCCTCGATGTCCTGCGGATAGTGGTTGCGCCCGTCGACGATGACCATGTCCTTGATCCGGCCGGTGATGTACAGGTCGCCGTCGATGTAGCAGCCAAGGTCGCCGGTGCGCAGCCACGTCGCATCGGCTTTGGCGCCCTCGGCGTGGCTGCCGGAATCGAGCCGGGACTGCAGCTTGTTGCCGAACGTGTACTCGGTCTCCTCCGGCCGCGCCCAGTAGCCGCGACCGATGTTGTCGCCGTGCAACCAGATCTCGCCGACGTGCTCGTCGGGCAGCTCGGCTCCTGTGTCGGGGTCGACGATCGCCGCCCACTGGCTCACCGCGACCTCGCCGCACGACACCTGCGCAAGGGCGTTGGGCGCGTCGGGCTCGACGTGAACCGCCCGGCCGAGGCCCAGCTGCTCGCGGTCGAGGTAGACGGCGGTCGGCTCGGTGTAGGGGCGGATCGACGACACGAACAGGGCCGCCTCAGCCATTCCGTACGACGGCCGCACGGCGGTCTTGGTCAGGCCGTAGGGCAGGAACGCCTCAGTGAACTTGAGGATCGAGTCGAGATTCACCGGTTCCGAGCCGTTGATGAGCACCACGCTGCTCAGGTCGATCGAGTTGTTAGTCGGCATGCCTCGCTGCGCGACCAGGTCGAACGCGAAATTCGGTGCGGGAGAGACGATGTGACAAGTCTGCGACTCGTTGGACAGCACCTGGATCCAACGCAACGGCCTACGCACGAACGCCATAGGCGACATGAAGGTGAGATGCCCGCCGTAGAGGATCGGGAAGCCGATCATCATCAAGCCCATGTCGTGGTACAGCGGCAGCCAACTGACGCCGTTGATTTCGTCGAAGGCACCCTCCAGGCCGATGGAGAGCACCATCTGCAGCAGGTTGGTGCCCGCGGCGCGGTGGCTGATCTCCACGCCGGTCGGAGTCCGCGTCGACCCCGAGGTGTACTGGAGGTAGGCGATCTCGTCGTTGAGCAATCTTCACCGGCGCGTACGTCGACCCCACGGTGTCGGGAATGGCGTCCACCGCGATGATGCGGGGCCGCTTCTCGCGCGGCATCAGGCGCACGAACTTCTGCACGGCGTCGCCCACCCGGGTCGTCGTCAGCACAACGGCGGGCTGGGCATCGGTGAGCACGGCATCGAGGCGTTCGGCGTGGCCAGGGAGTTCGGGCGCGAACAGCGGAACCGCGATGCTCCCGGACTGAAGGGCGCCGAAGAAACTCGTCACATAGTCGAGGCCCTGGGGCGCCAGGATCGCCACGCGATCACCCCGCGACGTCACCTGCTGGAGTCGGGCGGCGATGGCGCGTGAGCGCATGCCCACCTGCTCCCAGGTGAGCTCGACGGCCTTCCCCTCGGGATCCTGGCTGTAGTCGACGTACCGGTAGGCGAGCGCGGTGGCGAAGTCGACGATGTTCTTGTCGAGCATCGCAGACAGGTTTGTGCCTTCAGGCAGCGCGATCTGACCGTTCGCGTCCAAGTAGGGCTCGGTTGCCGGCCCTACTCCCCGAGCGGGTGCGCCATGCACAGAAGCACTTTCCATAAGCGCAGTCTAAGAGATACGGCGCTCAAGCCGTGAATCGGCGCGGATCTGGGAATTCAATTCATTCCTCCTTTAGGCGTTCCGATCTGGGAAAACGTGGCCACGGCTCTCACATTCGTCACATCAGTCACCCGTAGTTGCCTTAGATCGAGACAATGAGACGTTCTGCCATATTTGTGTGGCGGATAACACTCTCACAGGGCGGGGGCGTCCGTCTCGGCCAGAATTTCCGGCGATGACGGTCGGAATGTACCCAGCGTTGTCGCGCCCGACCATCGATGCCTCATTTCCCCGACGTGCAGCACCACTACGACCTGTCGCAGGTACTCCTGACGACTTTCTGACGAGTCTTCGTCGACCCTACCCAGACAGGCAGGTGCATGTGCCGTCAGCGCGCCGAGTGATCGCAGGTTAGTCGTTGTCGGATTCTCGGCACCCGGTTCGTCGGACGGGTAGAGAGTGGAACACAGGGTTCTGCTCCCCACGCGGAAGGTTTCGACGATGCACTACTTCGCCCTGCTGATCAGTCCCGAACGCGATCTCACGCCCCAGGAGGGCGCGGCCGAGATGACGGCCTACCAGGATTTCCATGCCAAGGCTGCCGCGGCGATACGCGCCGGCGACGCATTGCAGCCGCAGTCGACCGGCGTGCGGATCACCGGCGGCCCGGACGCCCCGGTCGTCACCGACGGCCCGTTCGCCGAGGGCGCCGAGGTCGCGGGCGGCTATTACGTCTTCGAGGCCGAGAACCTCGACGAGGCGTTGGCGCTGGCCCGCGACATCCCGGCCGCGAAGTACGGCGGCGTCGAGGTGTGGCCGATGGTGCAGTTCTCCCCCGCGCGTGCACCGCTGACCAGTGACAGCTGGCTGGCGCTGCTGCTCGAGCCGCCGGCATCGACCGTCGAGCCGGGGACTCCGCGGTGGGACGAGGGCATCAAGGCCCACATGGAGTTCGGCAAGCTCGCCGGTGACCGCGCGGTGGGCGGCGCCCCGCTGCACCCGCCGACGACCGCAACGACGGTGCGGGTGCGCGACGGCGAGGTGCTGTTGACCGACGGGCCCTACGCCGAGGGCGCCGAAGTGGCCAACGGCTTCTACTACATCAACGCCGCCGATCGCGACGAGGCGGTCAAGGTGGCGTCGATGATTCCTGCGACGACGGTGGAGCTGCGGCGGCTGGCCGGCGTATCCGGGCTTTGACCCTCAATGGCCGACCTGGACAGCGTCTTTCGGCGCGAGTGGGGCCCTGCTGTCGCCGCGCTCGCGCGATGGTCAGGTGACCTCACCGTCGCCGAGGACGCTGTCCAGGAGGCCTTCGCCGAAGCTCTGCGCGCCTGGCCCCGCGACGGCGTGCCGGACAATCCCGGCGGATGGGTTGTGACGGTTGCGCGCAATCGCGCGCTGGATCGGCTGCGTCGCGAATCGGTCCGGCCGGGTAAGGAGTTGGCCGCCGTGGTGGACGACATTCGCGCCCGCACCGACCGCGCGGGCATGCCGCATCAGGTCCGCGATGACGAGCTTCGGATGATGTTCACCTGCGCGCATCCGGCGCTGGACCGGGCTTCCCAGCTGGCGCTGACGCTGCGGCTGATCTCCGGGCTGACGGTCGCCGAGATCGCCAGGGCCCTGCTTGTGTCCGAGGCGGCCGTTGGACAGCGAATCACACGGGCCAAGAGCAAGATTCGGCACGCGAACATCCCGCTGCGGGTCCCGCCCGCCGAGCTGCTGCCGGAGCGCACTCCGCATGTGCTGGGCTGCATCTACTCGGTGTTCACCGAAGGCTACTGGTCGACTGCGGGGCCGTCGGCCATTCGCGACGAGCTGTGCGACGAAGGCGTTCGGCTCGCCGGTGAGGTGTGCGCGCTGATGCCCGACTCGCGTGACACGCATGCGCTGGCCGCCCTTGTCCTGCTTCATGATTCGCGGCGAAGTACCCGGGTGAACGGCGACGGCGCACTGGTACCGCTCGACGAGCAGGACCGTGGCCGATGGGACCGCGGCAGGATCGCCACCGGCGTGCAACGCCTGCAGCTGGCCGCGGGTGCGGAGGGGCCGTATCTGCCGCAGGCAGTGATCGCCGCGATCCACGCGACGGCGCCCAGTTGGGAACAGACCGACTGGGCAACGATCTGCGCGGCCTACGACCGACTGCTGCAGATCGCCGACTCACCCGTTGCACGGGCAAATCGCGCGCTCGCCATCGGATTTCGTGACGGCTTCCCTGCCGGTCTCGCCGCTCTCGACGGTGTGGCCGACGATCCGCGGCTTGCGCGATCGAGCACCGTACCGTCGATCCGGGCCGACCTGCTGCGGCGGGCGGGCCGCACGAGCGAGGCACTCACCTGGTATCAGCGAGCACTCGAGTTGGCCGGCTCCGACCCGGCCCGCGCCTTCCTGACCCGCCGCATCACGGAGTGCTCCGTCTAGCCCCCGCGAGCGTGCGCGTTTGTTGGAAAAATCGCGGCGTGTCGTGTGCAGACACGCACGCTCGCGCTAGTTCAGGGGCACGTCGAGGATCGGCTGGCTCACGTCGGCGCCCGGGCCGTCGAAGTGCCACCACTCGCCCGAGTACACGGTGAGACCACCGGCGGCCATCCCGTCGCGCAGCCATTTCCGGTTGGCCTGCTGGTCAGCGGTGACCCCGTCGGTCGCGAAAGCCTTTGCCTTGGAAGAGAAGTCGTCGAAGCCAGTGCCCATGTCGATCGGCCAGCCGTAGTGGCCGTCGGCGAGTGTCACGTCGACCGACCGGCCCGACTCGTGGCTACGCGCCGACGTCCCCGGCCGCGCCACCCAGTTCGGGTCCGGCACGGCGTCGAACAGCTCGACCTGCACCGCGTGCGGGCGGTAGCAGTCCCAGAACACCAGCTTCGCCCCGCGGGCCCGGAACGCCTCGGCGGCCTTCGCGAGGCCAGGCGCCAGCGACTCGTGCACGAGGCAACGCGCGTCCGCCGGATACAGCGGCTTGCCGACGAAGTTGTCCGCCGTCGCATAGCGCAGGTCGACGACCGCGTCGGGAATGACGCTGGTGATGTCGACGAAACCTGCCTGGGCCGCAGTCGCCGGCTCCGCCCTGACTGCTGGCGCGCCGACTACGGCTACCGTCAGCGCGACGAAAACCGTTGCGAGCGTGCGCACTTCGACGGGCTTAGGCCTCGGCGAAGTTGCGGGTGACCGCCGGGTCGACCGGGATGCCTGGACCAGTGGTCGTCGAGACGACGATCTTCTTCAGGTAGCGGCCCTTCGACGACGACGGCTTGGCCCGCAGGATCTCGTCCAGCGCGGCGCCGTAGTTCTCGGCCAGTGCCTTCTCCTCGAACGACGCCTTGCCGATGACGAAGTGCAGGTTGGCCTGCTTGTCGATGCGGAAGTTGATCTTGCCGCCCTTGATGTCGTTGACGGCCTTGGTGACGTCGGGCGTCACGGTGCCGGTCTTCGGGTTCGGCATCAGGCCACGCGGGCCGAGGATGCGGGCGATGCGGCCGACCTTGGCCATCTGATCGGGCGTCGCGATCGCGGCGTCGAAGTCCAGGAAGCCGCCCTGGATCTTCTCGATCAGGTCGTCGCTGCCGACCTCGTCGGCGCCTGCGGCCTTGGCCTCCTCGGCCTTGTCGCCGACGGCGAACACCGCGACACGGGCCGTCTTACCGGTGCCGTGGGGCAGGTTGACGGTGCCGCGCACCATCTGGTCGGCCTTGCGCGGGTCGACGCCGAGCCGGATGGCGACCTCGACGGTCGCGTCCTGGTTCTTCGACGAGGTGTCCTTGGCCAGCTTGGCGGCCTCCAGCGGCGAATACAGCTGATCCCGGTCGATCTTCTCGGCGGCTTCGCGATATGCCTTGCTCTTCTTGCTCATTCGTATCTCCTAATCGAGAGGTGTGGTTAGTCGGGCCGAAGCTGGCCCTCCCACGTCGGTCGAACTATTCGACCGTGATGCCCATCGACCGGGCGGTGCCGGCGATGATCTTGGACGCGGCGTCGATATCGTTCGCGTTCAAGTCTTCCTTCTTGGTCTCGGCGATCTCGCGCACCTGATCCCAGGTCACTTTGGCGACCTTGGTGGTGTGCGGCGTGCCGGAACCCTTCTGTACACCTGCGGCCTTGAGCAGCAGCTTGGCTGCGGGCGGGGTCTTCAGGTTGAAGGTGAAGCTGCGGTCCTCGTAGACGGTGATCTCCACGGGGATGACGTTGCCGCGCTGGTTCTCCGTCGCGGCGTTGTACGCCTTGCAGAACTCCATGATGTTGACGCCGTGCTGGCCGAGCGCGGGACCGACCGGCGGGGCGGGGTTGGCCTGCCCGGCCTGGATCTGCAGCTTGATCAGCCCGATGACTTTCTTCTTCGGAGCCATTGGTGTTCGTGTTCCTCTCTCGTTCCTTTGCGATTTCGGCGTGGTTCGTTGCGCTCAGCGCAACCGATCACGCCGAAATCGCTAGATCTTGGTGACCTGGTTGAAGGTCAGTTCGACAGGTGTTTCGCGGCCGAAGATGGATACCAGCACCTTGAGCTTCTGCTGTTCGGCGTTGACCTCGCTGATGGAGGCCGGCAGCGTCGCGAACGGGCCGTCCATGACGGTGACCGACTCGCCGACGGCGAAATCAACCTCGATGGGCGCCCGTTCCAGGCTGGCCTCGGACGACGCGGCACCGGCGGTGCTCTTGGCGGTCTTCTTCGGCTGACCCTGCGGCAGCAGGAACTTGACGACATCGTCGAGGGTCAGCGCCGACGGCCGCGACGTCGCACCGACGAAGCCGGTGACGCCGGGGGTGTTGCGCACCGCGCCCCACGACTCGTCGTTGAGCTCCATGCGGACCAGGATGTAACCCGGCAGCACCTTGCGGTTGACCTGCTTGCGCTGGCCGTTCTTGATCTCGGTGACCTCTTCGGTGGGCACCTCGACCTGGAAGATGTAGTCGCCGACGTCCAGGTTCTGCACGCGGGTCTCGAGGTTGGCCTTCACCTTGTTCTCGTAACCGGCGTAGGAGTGGATGACATACCACTCGCCGGGCTTGAGGCGCAGCTCCTTCTTGAGCGCGACGGCCGGGTCCTCTTCTTCGTCGTCTGCAGCCGGCTCGGCCGGGGCCTCCTCGACCGGGGCGTCCTCGGCCGGGGCGGCAGCGTCGTCGGAGTCGAGCGGCGCATCCTCGACGGCCTCGGCCGCAGTGGTCTCCTCGAGAGACTCGGCGGCCTCGTCTGCGATCACGGTCGCCGGGTCCGCGGCTTCAGCGAGCGCGTCGGACACGCTCGCGGCCGTATCGCCGTCGAAGCTAGTCACTTGTCAGTCCTCTCAATATCCTGGTCAGCCGAACACCATCATCACGACCTTGGCCACGCCAAGGTCGACCAGCCCGATCAGCGTCACCATGAACGCCAGGAAGACCAGGACGACCATGGTGTAGGTGACCATCTGCTTGCGGTTCGGCCAGATGACCTTGCGTAGCTCGCCGATGACTTCGCGCAGGTAGTTGAAGACGTACGCGATGGGGTTCAGACGCGGCTCTTTGGCCGCCTTCTTGGTCTTCTTTTTGCCCTTGCCGGCGTCTTCGAGCGCTGGGGCTTCCTTGGCGCCGGTCGCGGTGTCGGCGTCGTCGGCACCGCCGCGCCGCGACCGCTTGCCGGTGGGTCGCACCGGCTGCGTCGATACGGCGCCGGTGCCTTCGGGCTCGTCGCTCACCGCATTCTTCCTTCGTCTGGGTGGATGGTAAGTGTCGGTCACCTACCAGTGTCCACACTTGTCGAGTATTCAGTTGAGCAGGGGCGACAGGACTTGAACCTGCAACCTGCGGTTTTGGAGACCGCTGCTCTGCCAGTTGAGCTACGCCCCTTCGAGGTTGGCAGGCCAACCTGCAGGTTTGGTGGGACTCACACAATTTGCGCGCTCCCCGATCGGCCGATCAGAAACCGACGGACAGCGCGCAAAATTGGGAAAATCCCGAGGTCCGAGTGTACATCGGGCCAGGTCTGAGTTACTAATCCGGCTTTGCGTCGGCGCCGGCGTCCGGCTCCGGATCGGCCTTGGCGGGATCGTCGGCCGTCCGCACGACCTGGCCGGTTTCCAGGTCGTACTTCAGCGAAACCGAGTTATCGCCTTCGTGGCCCATCAACGTCGTGAAGGCTTCCAGGTACAGATCCCCGTTCTCGTCGAGGGCGAGGTTCCTGGTCTGGACGATGTCCGCGCCGAACCGTTCGTTGACGGAGATGACCTCCATCTGGCCCCAGACCTTGTCCCCGGCCAGCATCGGCTTGTGATAGAGGAACTTCTGGTCCACCTGCACGATCTGCATGGTCTCGAAACCGGTGTCGACCTTCCGGAAGAAATCGCGTTGCATGATCAGTGCCAGCGTCGAAATGAAGGTCGGAGGCGCCACCAGCGCCTGGTAGCCGAGGTCGGCGGCGGCAGCCTCGTCGAAGTGCGCCGCGTCGTCGGACTTGATGGCAGCGGAGTACTCGCGAATCTTCTCGCGGCCGATCACGAAATAGTCGGGGTGGTTGTAGACCATCCCGAGAACGTTCGTCTTGATTGCCATCCGTTACGCCAGCTTCGCTGACGCGACGGCCCGGCCGAAGATCTTCTTGCCACCGGATGTCGCAGACAGCGCGATGGTCACTGACTTTGTTTCGGGATCAACGGATTTCACCCGGCCAGTGAACACGATCTCGGCGCCCACACCGTCGTTGGGCACCGGCACCACAGCCGTGAAGCGAACGTTGTACTCGGTGACCGCGGCCGGGTCGCCGACCCAGGAGGTGACGTAGCCGCCGCCCAAACCCATGGTCAGCATGCCGTGTGCGATCGCGGTGTCGAGGCCGACCTGCTTCGCGATCTCGTCGTCCCAGTGGATCGGGTTGAGATCCCCCGATACGCCCGCGTAGTTCACCAGGTCCTGCCGTGTCAGCGCAATGACCTTCTCGGGAAGCTGGTCACCCACCTTCACCGAATCGAACTCACGCAGTGCCATCGTTGAAGCCACCTTCCCCGTCTTCGCCCGAACGGCCCGCAAGGGTCGTATAGGTCTCTTGAACTATCTCGCCCTTGTCGTTCGAAACGATGTTCTTCGTCACGATGATGTCCGCGCCGAACGACTGCCGAATCGAGTGCACGTACACATCGCAGTAGAGCGTGTCGCCCTCCTTGATCGGCTGCACGAACTTCAGCTCCTGATCGACCTGGACGATCTTCTCGTCCGCGATCGCGATGTCGTTGTGCTTGAACATAGCGAGCTGCGCCTGATACCCGAACACCGAGATGAACGTCAGCGGCGCCAGAATGCGGTCGTGGCCGAGCTCGGAGGCCGCTTCCTCGTGGTGAAACTCGGCTTGGTCGTTTTTGACCGCCACGGCGTACTCGCGAATCTTCTCCCGGCCCACTACGTAGTGGTCGGGATGCCTGTAGTGCAATCCGATCAGCTTAGGAGACAGCGACACGGCTAGTGAACCTACCTAAGTCCTCAGCAAACCCAAAAGCGTTGGCGGTCAGCGCGACTCTTTGTGCGCCTGGTGCTTGCCGCAGTTGGGGCAGAACTTCTTGATCTCGAGCCGATCGGGGTCGTTGCGCCGGTTCTTCTTGGTGATGTAGTTGCGGTGTTTGCACACCTCGCAGGCCAAGGTGATCTTCGGCCTTACGTCGGTACTGGACGCCATGTCAGCTGCCCTCTTTCACGTTCTTCGTTCTTGCCTTGTAGCGATGGCCGGACTCGAACCGGCGACCTAACGATTATGAGTCGTTCGCTCTAACCGACTGAGCTACATCGCCTGGTCGGGCGCCGCCGGCATTATCGGCGTCCATCGAGCCCCCTAACGGAATCGAACCGTTGACCTTTTCCTTACCATGGAAACGCTCTACCGACTGAGCTAAGGGGGCCTGACCCCGCGCAGTCACGCTAGTGGGCCTTAAAGAGGGTACATTCCCGCCGCTTAGCCCGCCAAACCGCTTAGAGCCCGACGGTTACGCCCTCCGATAACGGCCCGCCGTGCAGCTCGATGGACTCCGGATCGGTGCCCACCGGCACGTCGAAAACCACCGCGGTGTCGATCGAATCGCCCGGGTTGAGGTCGGCGAGGGTGTTGCCGAGGTAAATCCACGCTTCGTCGTCGGACGTGAACTCGGTGGACCCGTCGGAAAGCGTGTTGAACGACGCGAAGAACGTCTGTGGTTCGGTGCCGACGTTGGTGACCTTCATGTTGACGAAGACGTACTCGCCCGCAGCCGCCTTCTGCAGGTCGGGGAACTCCGGGTCGGCGACGACGGGCGCCCGATCGATGCCGGTGACGACGAACTCGAAATTGCCGTCGCGGACCGGCTGGCCCACGCTCCAGGCCTGGTTCTCCAGCGTCGGCGCCTCGACGCCGGTTTCGGGTCCGGAGGGGACGACGGACGTCTCGGCCGACGCGTCGGACGGCTTGCGGGTCACCGTCGACTCACCGACGTCGGTCTTGAGCGTCATCACCACGGCGGCGACGCCGACGATGACGAGGACGACGACCGCGGCGATCACGCCTGCGATGACCTTCCCATTCGGCCCCGATGACCGCGGCGCGGCCGCAGCCGCCTCGAGCGGTGGCGCCTCGACGGCTGCGGCGGCGCGGTGATCGGTCCAGGACTGGCCGTCGAAGTAACGCTGGCCGCCCGACCCGTCGGGGTCCGGATACCAACCGGCAGGTGTGGTCACGAGTTGCGACCCTTCTATGAGCTAATTAGTCAAGGCCACGCAAACGGACAATATCGCAGGTCCGCGCGCTGCGGAGCAATAACGAATCGGTTAGCGAACGCGGTTCGGCTGGTCCTGGCTGTGGTAGTACAGACCCATGCCGGAGTCGGTGATTGCGGGCGACAGCCCACGGGTGGCGGTCTATCTCGATTTCGACAACATCGTGATCTCCCGCTACGACCAGGTGCACGGGCGCAACTCGTTCCAGAAGGACAAGGCGCGGGGGCTGGACGACGAGAAGCTGACGAAGGCCACCGTCGACCTCGGCGCCATCATCGATTTCGCCTCGTCGTTCGGAACGCTGGTGCTGACACGCGCCTATGCCGATTGGTCGGCCGATCTCAACTCCAAGTACCAGGGTCAGCTCGTCGGGCGGGCGGTCGACCTCGTGCAGTTGTTTCCGGCGGCGGCATACGGCAAGAACGGCGCCGACATCCGGCTCGCCGTCGACGCCGTCGAGGACATGTTCCGGCTGCCGGACCTGACCCATGTGGTGATCGTCGGCGGCGACTCCGACTACATCGCGCTCGCGCAGCGCTGCAAGCGGCTGGGCCGCTACGTGGTCGGTATCGGCGTGGCGGGCGCAAGCAGCCGATCGCTGGCGTCGGCGTGCGACGAATTCGTCACCTACGACGCACTTCCCGGCATCCCCACCGTCGCGCCCGCGCCCGTGAAGAAAGCGACCAGGCGCGCGAAGTCGAAGGAGCCCGACGACGAGGCCGAGCCCGAACCCGCGGATGCGCAGGCGGCGGCGACCGGTCTGCTGGAGCGGGCGCTGCGCATCGGCCACGAGAAGGACGACGCCGACTGGCTGCACAACTCGGCGGTGAAGGCGCAGATGAAGCGGATGGACCCGTCGTTCTCCGAGAAGTCGCTGGGGTTCCGCTCGTTCAGCGACTTCCTGCGTTCGCGCAGCGACGTCGCCGACCTCGACGAGAGCAGCACCACCCGGATGGTGCGGCTGCACAAAGAGGACGAAGCCGGCTAGTCCTACTCTTAGCCTCATGACCGACCGAAGACGAGCGCGAGTGAGGATCGCAGCGAGGTACGAGCGAGGACCGGAGCGAGTGGGAGTCGAGCAGTGACCGAACGCCTCTACTTTCGGCAGCTGCTGTCGGGCCGCGACTTCGCAGAGTCCGACGTGATCGCCCAGCAGATGCGCAACTTCTCCTATCTGATCGGCGACCGCGAGACCGGCGACACCGTCGTCGTCGATCCGGCGTACGCCGCAAACGATCTCGTCGACATCCTGGAGTCCGACGGCATGAAGCTGTCCGGTGTGCTGGTCACCCACCACCACCCCGACCATGTCGGCGGCTCGATGATGGGCTTCGAGCTCAAGGGCCTGGCCGAGTTACTGGAGCGCCAGAGCGTTCCCGTGCACGTGAACAGCCTTGAGGCGGAATGGGTTTCACAGATCACCGGAATCGCCCGCAGCGACCTCACCGCACACGAGCACGGTGACAAGGTCAACGTCGGCGACGTCGAGATCGAGCTGCTGCACACGCCGGGCCACACTCCAGGCAGCCAGTGCTTCCTGCTCGACGGCCGGCTGGTGGCGGGAGACACGCTGTTCCTCGAGGGCTGCGGCCGCACCGACTTCCCCGGCGGCGACGTCGACGAGATGTTCCGCAGCCTGCAGCAGCTCGCACAGCTGTCCGGCGACCCGACGGTGTATCCCGGCCACTGGTACTCGATGGAGCCCAGCGCGTCGCTGTCGGACGTGCGCCGCACCAACTACGTGTACCGGGCGAGCAATCTGGATCAGTGGCGAATGCTGATGGGCGGCTGATCTCTTAGTAGGGTTCTGACCACGGCGATGTTGCCGTGTCTGAGCGCCCCGCGCGCCCAAACGGGAGGGACCCCACTCGATGACGACACCGCCGACCCCCGCAGGCTGGTATCCCGATCCCGAGCAGGCCGGACAGTCTCCGGTACTGGGACGGCGGGACCTGGACCGAGCACCGGTCGCCCGCGCAGGAGCCCGCTGCGCCTGTGGCGCCCGAGCCTCCCGCCGAGCCCGAGCCACCGGCCGGCGCAGATCACGTGGGCTCCCATCGCGCTCCGGAGCCCGAGCCCGAGCCGCTGTCCGTCACCGAGCAGCCGACCACCAAGGTGCCGCTGCGCGACTGGACGCCCGAGCCTCCGCCGGAGCTGCGCGACTGGGCGTCGGAGCCCACACCGGAGCCGACGACCGACCCGACGACCGACCCGACGACCGACCCGGCGACCGACCCGACACCCGAGCAGACCCCCGAACCATCCTTCGCGCCACCGCCGCCGCTGACCGAGCAGCCCACGACGAAGGTGCCGCTGCGCGATTGGACGTCCGAGACCGCACCGGAGCCGCCGCGTGAGACCGTTCCCTACGCGGATGCCACCACGTCGACGCCACCCGAGCCGCCGGCCGTCGAGCCGCCTGCAGGCACCGAGCCGCGGGTCCCGGTCGACAACCGCAAGCTGGTCATGGGGTTCGGCGGCGCTGTCGCCGCGCTACTGCTGGTGTTGGTCCTCGCCGCCGTGTACGCGTTCGTCATCCACAAGCCCGACACCGTGGACCTCACCTCACCAACCACCGAAACCACTACCACCACAACCGAAGAGACGACGTCGGAGGAGGCCACCTCGACCGAGGCGGCGCCACCACCACCCCTGGCAGGTGCCGTCGACGGCCCGCTGACGTTCTCGGTGACCGGCGTCGAGAGCGGTACCACCATCACCGACTCGGAGAACGAGTTCCTCACCAAGGATGCGCAGGGCGAGTTCATCGTCGTCCGCCTCACCGTGCAGAACACCAGCCCGGACCCCGGTCAGTTCCTCGGCACCTTCCAGAAGCTGAACGCGGGCGGTCAGGTGTACACCATCGACGACGAGGCCACGTTCTACGTCGGCGGCGGGTTCGTCGACATCCCGCCCGGCGGCCAGGTCGATGTCGGCCTGGCCTACGACGTGCCGCCCGGCACCGTGCCCGAGTCGGTCGAGCTGCACGCCGATCCGATGAGTCCGGGGGTCGTGCTGCCCGTCGCGTAGCCGACGCCGGGTTCAGCCGTTGCTATGTAGCGCGACAACCCGCCCGAACCGGCCAAACTTGAATGAGTGCAGCAACGGTAGTGGCCCCGGAGCGGAACCGCCGCAGCTAATCCGGTGCCGGTGTCCGTTCCGCGCTATGCCGGGCCGATGACCGCAGTTCGGGGCGATATGGCGCAACGGCTGGCCATCGGCAACCGAATCCGTACTGATCAGGCGCAATCACCTTCGAAATCCGAGGGGCAAATTTTTCGAGTAGTGCAATACGCAAGACATGCCCGGCATTGCCTGGCAAACTTTCACTGTCAACGTCTCGAGCCATGGGGACGCGCGGTCAGGGAGTTTGCTATGAAGAATCTCGTCTTGTGCTTCGACAGCACAAGCAATCGTCCGGGTCCACGGGATGCGACCAATGCCGAAACCCTGTTCCGGTTGCTCGCCACCGACGACGACCGCCAGCTCACCTGGTACGACGCCGGAGAAGCCGTACTCAACTCCCCCCGGCTGCTGAACCCCGCGGCCCGCCGCTGGCGCGGGAACGTCGCCGCGGCCGCCCGCGAATCCGTCATCGACGCGTACTTCTTCCTGGCCGACCACTGGGAGCCCGAGGACCGGATCTTCCTGCTCGGTGCCGGACGCGGCGCGTACTGCGCGCGGGCGCTGGCCAGAATGCTCGGCACCGTCGGGATGATGGCCGAACGCGCCGACCACGTCGTGAAATACGCGCTGGCCGCCTACGCGCTGCCCACGCAGAGCCGCACAACGCAGGACTGGAAGCAGATCCACCAATTGGCGTGCGCGCTGGAGGGCCGAAACGATGTCGCCGTGCCGGTGCACTTCCTCGGGCTGTGGGACACCGTGAAAGTGCCTGGGACGCCGCCACTTTGCGAAGAAGACTGGCTGGGCAACGTCGTCTCGGGGCGCCACGCGGTCGCCATCGACGGCGGCTTCGGGCCGTTCGGCGAATGCCGAATCGGACGCGACGACGACACCATCTCCGAAGTCTGGTTCCGCGGCGCCCACTGCGATGTCGTCGGCGGGCCGAACGCGTACTGGCCGCTGGCCGACATCACGCTCGACTGGATGCTCGACGGTGTGGTCAAGGCGGGCGCGATCATCGGCGACGAAGGCATGCCGCGCACTCCCGCGCCGACCGACCGCGATGCACTCGCCGAAGGCGCCCGATCGCTGCGCCTGCGCAAGGTGCCCGAGGACGCACTCGTGCACGCCAGCGTCGACGTGTACGTGCGCGCGCATCCGGACTACTGGCGCCGGCTGCCGTGGCACATCGTGTGGTCGGATCTGGACTGGGCGGCACGCGCCGAGCGACTGCCGGTGCCCGACACCACGCCCGCCGCGAAGGCAGTGCCCGATTCCGGCGAACTGACCGCGGTCGCGTCGTAGTCCAAACGCGCTGAAACACGGTCTGATTCGCAGATCGCGAAGATCCCGCTGCGATTGGCGCGCAGGAGTAAAGTCGCAGGCTATGGCCAAAAACTGGCCGGTCGTTCGGCGTGACAACGAATACACGACCATCCAGTCGGCGCTCGTGGATCAACAGGGCGTCTGCGGCATTGTTCTGGTCGGCGATGCGGGTGTTGGCAAAACAACGCTCGCTCGCTTGGTCACACAAGCACTTCCGGTGCGGGTGCAGTGGGTGGCGGGCACCGAATCGGCGCGCAGCATCCCGCTGGGAGTGTTTGCGCACCTGGTGGGCTCGGCCACGTCGCGAGATCCCGTCGCATTCCTGGCGGCGGCGCGCGAAACGATTCTGTCCGAAGGGCATTCGGTCATCGGCGTCGACGATGCGCATTTGCTTGACCAGCTCTCGGCAACGCTGCTGCATCAACTGGCGCTGGACGGCTCTGTGCGCATCGTGGCCACCGTCCGGTCCGGAGAAACCGTTCCCGACGCGATCACCTCGCTGTGGAAGGACGGTTATCTGCAGCGGCTGCACCTGATGCCGTTCACCAAAGATCAGTGCGTGACGCTGATCGAGTCGGCGCTCG
The DNA here is from genome assembly GCA_963822305.1 of uncultured Actinomycetota bacterium. Taxonomy (GTDB): domain Bacteria; phylum Actinomycetota; class Actinomycetes; order Mycobacteriales; family Mycobacteriaceae; genus Mycobacterium. Next base: position 130,643 of record CAWGHF010000025.1, read on the forward strand.
GCGGCCGGGTGGAGGGTTTGTCCGCGGACTTGATGTGGGAGTCGTCCGGCGGCAACGCGTTGTACGTCAAGCATCTGGTCGAGGGTGCGCTGGAGGCAGGAACGCTGCGGCAGGTCCGTGGGGTGTGGCAGTTGCGTGGCCGCACCGCGGTCACATCGGAGTTGGCCTCGCTGCTGGACAGCCGGGTCGATCAGCTGCCGGACAATGTGCTGCACGCGCTGCGGCTGCTGACGTTCTGCGAGCCGCTCGACCTGGACACGTTGAGCGGCGTCGCCGGTGTCGAGGCCGTCGAGGACGCCGAGAACCGCGGCCTGATCCGTGTCGTCGAAGAGCACAACGGAATCGACGTCCGGTTCAACCATCCGTTGTTCGGTGAGGTCATCCGTCGACGGCTGGGCATGGCGGCGGCGCGGCGGCTGCGCGGCGAGGTGGTGCGCGCGCTGCAGGGCCATCCGTTGCGCGGGCCGACGGATCGAATCCGGCTGGCGGAGTTGACCCTCGACAGCGATGAGTCGCCCGAGGTCGACCTGCTGGTGTCCGCTGCTCGGGACGCCATCGCACTGACCAACGTGACCCTGGGTGAAAGGTTGGCGCGCGCAGCGGTGTACCGCGGTGGCGGGCTGGTCGCCAGTGAGCTGCTGGCGCGCTCGCTGCTGTGGCAGGGCAACTCCGCGGAAGCCGAGGAGACGCTCAGCGCGTTCGATCCCAACCAGATGAACGAACTCGAACTCGTGCGGTGGGGCTTGGCGCGGATCGCCAACCTGCATTGGTCGATGGGCGATGCCGAGGGTGCCGACGAGGTACTGGACCTGTTGTGCGACAGGGTCGCTCACCCCGGTCTCAAACTGGTCGTCGCCGGCGTCGCGTCGGCATCGCGACTGTTCGAGAACCAGCTCGAAGAGGCCGTCGAACTGTCGGAACTGGTGCTCGCCTCCCCGGATGCGTCTGCGGCCGCCGTCGAGTGGGCGGTGTTCGGCGGCGCGCTGGCGCTGGCGCTGATGGGCCGCGGCGAAGAGGTCGAGGCCGTCGCCCAGCGCGGACACGAGTTCGACGACAAGGTCGACGGGCTGCTGCGCTATCTGACGGCGTTCGGCGAAGTGCGCGCGCTCGTGCTCAGCGGCGACTTCGACATCGCTGCAAAACGATCCGCCGATATCGTGCGGATCACCTCGGCGGGCCAGTACCTGGCGTGGGGAATGGCCAACGTTCTCGTCGGCACCGTCGAACTCGGACGCGGCCGGTTCGCCGACACCGTCTCCCGCATGGAGCAGACCGTCGCCGCCCTGACATCGGAGTCGGCGGCGTCATGGAGCTTTCCCGCCCGCCTTCTGCTGGCGCAGTCGTATTGCGCGCTGGCCCGTGCGGACGCGGGCGCGAAGATGGTGGCCGAGCTGCGAACCCGCAGCGGCAAGCACGTCGCGGTGTTCGGCCCGCAGCTGCGCATTGCCGAGTCATGGCTGGCCGCTGCGGAGGGAAACGTCAGCACCGCAATCGAACTCGCACTGGATGCCGCACGGCTGGCGGCGACGTCCAAACAGACGGCCATCGAGATGCTGGCGCTGCACGACGCTGTGCGGTTCGGCGACCAGACCTGTCCCGACCAGTTGGCCCAGCTCGCCGCGAACACCGGCGGCCGGCTGGCGTCGGCCATCGGGGCGCACGCGGCGGCCGTCCGCGATCGCGACGCGGTCAAGATGTGGGAGGCGGCGCAGCAGTTCGAGCAGATCGGCGCCCTGCTGTCGGCGGCCGATGCCTCGGCGCAGGCGGCGGTGGCGTTCGAAGCGTGCGACGACCGTCGCCGGAGCGTGGAGGCGGCAGCCGCGGCCGCGAGGCTGGCCGCGGAGTGCGGCGGGCTTCGCACACCGGCACTGGACCTGGCCGCACACCCGCTGCCGTTGACCGTGCGCGAGCGCGAAATCGCCAACCTCGTCGCCGCCGGTTTGAGCAACAAGGACATCGCCGACCGCTTGGTGGTCTCGGTGCGCACCATCGAGGGACATCTCTATCGCGCGTGCATCAAACTCGACATTTCCGACCGCGAGGATCTGGCGGCCATGATTCGCACCGGCGCAACTGCGTGATGTTGGCAATCTGCGCACACAACCCCGTGAGGCACTTCAGCCTCATCTAACTCACCAGAAATTAGCGTCACAGCAAATTTCAAGGTCCGCGGTTAGCGAATGCGGACCTCAGCGTCAGAGCATGATATTAACGACGCGTGGGGATTACGGAATGGTTCGACGACCGCGCCAGCGATATTGCGAATTTGTCGCCCGGCGCGTGGACGGCGATGGCTGCCTGGCTGGCCGTCTGCGTCACCATTGCCGCCCTCGTCTACGCGTGGCGGCAGTTCCAGTCGGCCAAGCAAGAGACCGAGGACGTCTCGCAGCCCAATGTCGCCATGTTCATGGAGCCCAGCGCGACGGACTGGCACCTCGTCGAGTTGGTGGTGAAGAACTTCGGCCAGAAACCGGCCTACGGAATCAAGTTCGAGTTCGCGACGCCGCCGACGGTGCCTCGCTACGAGAGCGCGGACGCCGACAACTACGTCGACATCGTCCCGCTGAAACTTCCCACGGAGATTCCCTACCTCGCGCCCACACAGGAATGGCGGACGGTGTGGGATTCGGCGCTGGATCGCAAGCAGCTGGGCGAGTCCATCGGCTCGCGCTTCGCCGGCGCCGTCACGTTTTACGACCGGCCGAATTCGTCCCGGCAGGGTAAGACGAAGCAGAAGAAGGCACGGCATCAGTTCCGCACCCCCGCGGTGCTGGACTGGGCGACGCTGCATCCCGTCGAGCGGCTCGAGCTGTTGACCTCCCACGACTTGGCGCGCCAGGAGAAGCAGAAGCTGGAACTGCTTCGCGGCCTGCTGACCTACTACCACTACGCGACGACCGAGAGCCGCCACGAGGCGCTGCAGTCGGAGATCAACAAGATCAACGCGGCCGCGAATGAACAACGCGATCGCTACCGCAGCCAGTTCGTCGTCGACCAGGAGTCTCCGCAGCGCAACTCTTCCGCGGCGTCGGTGTCCGCGGCGTCGGTGTCCGCGGCGTCGGTGTCCGCGTCCCCGGTGTCCGTCGACGAGCTGCCGTCGCAGCCTCAGCCGCAGCGGTACGCCAACCAGTCGCCGCAGCGGTACGAGGGCCTGCCCCCGGAGTACGACGACCCGCCGCCCCCGTTCGACGAGGAGCCGCCGTACGACGACGACGACGCCCAGACCCGGGTGATCAACGGCAGGCATCGTCGCGGCCTCGGCGGCGGCTGACGCGCCGGGCGACCTTCTCGGCTTGGCTTTCGTAACATCGTTTCGTAACATTGGTCTGAAACGAATGCGCACGTCAAGGGAGGCCCGATGACCAGCCCGGTGAATTACGAGCTCAACGAGTCCGTCGCGACGATCGCGCTCGACGACGGCAAGGTGAACGTGCTCGGGCCGACGATGCAGAGCGCCATCAACGAGGCGCTCGACCGGGCCGAGAAGGACGACGCCAAGGCCGTCGTGCTGGCCGGAAATCAGCGGGTGTTCAGCGGTGGGTTCGACCTGTCGGTCTTCCAGTCCGGCGACCCGCAGGCGGCGCTGGGGATGCTGGCGGGCGGGTTCGAATTGTCTGTGCGATGCCTGACGTTCCCGAAGCCGGTCATCATGGCGGCGACGGGCCCGGCGATCGCGATGGGCTCGTTTCTTCTGCTGAGCGGCGACCACCGCGTCGGTGCGCCGAAGTCGCGGTGTCAGGCCATCGAGGTGGCCATCGGCATGACGATTCCGATCTCGGCGATCGAGATCATGCGGATGCGGTTGACGCCTGCGGCGTTCCACCGGGGCACTGCGATGGCGTCGACGTTCGTCGGCGACGAGGCGATCGCCGCAGGCTGGCTGGACGAGATCGTCGACGCGGACAAGGTGCTGGCACGCGCGCAGGAGGTCGCGACCGAGGCCGCGGCGACGCTGCATGCAGGTGCGCACCTCGCGACCAAGCTGAAGGCCCGCGAGTCCGCGCTGGCTGCGATCCGCGCCGGAATCGACGGGCTGCCGACGGAATTCGCCGCCAGCTAGGTCGCTGCGATGCCGAGGGCGAAGCAGCGCACGCCCGAGCTTCGGGATCGGGTGCTCGATGTGGCGATCACGACGCTCGGCGAGGAAGGCATCGCGCGGTTCACGACGCGGCGGGTGGCCGAGCGGGCGGGCACCTCGGTGCCCGCGGTGTACGAACTGTTCGACGACAAGGCCGGCCTGGTGCGGGCGATGTTCTTCGAGGGTTTCCGACTGCTGGGCGCGGAGCTGGCGAAGATCCCGCAGACCGACAGTGCGTTGGGAGATCTAGAGCGGCTGGTTCCGGTGTTCCGGCTGTTCTGTCGCGCGTATCCGAAACTGGCGCAGGTGATGTTCTCGCGCCCGTTCGCGGATTTCGAGCCGGGCCCCGACGAACTGGCGGCGGGTGCGGCCGTCCGCGAGATCTTCGTCGGCCGGATTCAGCGGTGCGTCGACAAGGGTTTGCTCGGCGGGGATCCGATGGACGTCGCGCACGTATTGCTCGCACTGGCACAGGGTTTGGCGGTGCAGGAAGCCGGTCGCTGGTTGGGAACCGCGACGGAGATCGAGCGAAGATGGAAGGTCGGGGTTACCGCCGTGCTCGACGGCTTCAGCATGGCGAATCCATGAGATTCGTCACCGGACTCTTCGATGACGGATGTGCCCGGGTAGGCTGATCACAACAGGTTGAGTTGCCAGCCTCCGGGAACGTTGCAGGCCTTGGCAGGAACCAATAAATCTCCGCCGTGGGTCAATCTACAGCAAATCACTTACGACCTTTGGAGTCGATTCATCTTGACCGCTCTTGCACAAACCGAGTTATGTCCATCCAGATCCGTTGCCAAAAGCGCAGGCAGCCGGCTGTTTCTGCGCACCGAATGGCACAGCAAGACGGTGGTCCGCATCAGTGCGACCGGCGAGGTGGACGCGTCGAACATCGACCGTCTCGCACGCTATGTATTCCGATACGGCGCCAACAGCCGACGCTTGATACTCGACCTCACCGACGTGGAATTCTTTGGCGTCGAATGTTTTTCGGCACTCAACATCATCGCCGAACGCTGCACAACGGCCGCGGTCGCCTGGACGCTCGTTCCCAGCCCCGCGGTTGCGCGGATACTGCACATCTGCGATCCACATCGCGCACTCTTATCGCACGGACTGATCGCGAAACAGCAGCGGAAAAGGTGAAATCAAGCGAATCAACCGGTACCGTCACACCCGGTTGACTTCCCAGCCCCCCGGAAACGTCACGGCGGCGATATGAACTCCCCGTCGAAAGTGCCGAGCACACGGCGTAGCCGACAATTCACGGTTGCTTTCCGATCCGACGGGGTCTCGTGCCAACGGATGCACTGCCGCCTGCGTCAACCGACGCCGGTCTCGGCGCGCTTAACCGAGGGGTAGCGCGCGAGTCTGTACATTCATGGCATCGGAAATCCTTCGCACCGCGCTCCGACCAGTGCGGGCGATCACCTGGGGTCAACGCAAAGGGGCCTAGCTCTTCCGTCATAGTCGTCCACGCCATCGGCGACGGGCGGCGGTCGTACCCCAGCGGCTCAAGCAGCGTCTGCACAACGGGTCACCCCGTGCAACCACTACGCGTCGAAACGCAAGAGCCAGGGGAATTGTCGTGAGCACATTTACCGAGACGATGTTCAGCAACGCCCGGTGGAGCCTCAAGGGCATGGTCACGGGCGAACCCGACGCGCCCGTCAGGCATACCTGGTCGGAGGTGCACGAGCAAGCCAGGTGCCTAGCAGGCGGATTGGCCCGAAGCGGCATCGGTCGCGGCGACGCGGTCGCGGTGCTGGCAGGCGCTCCTGTCGAGATAGCGCCCACAGCCCAGGCCATTTGGATGCGCGGGGCGAGCCTGACAATGCTGCATCAACCCACTCCACGAACCGATTTGGCCCGCTGGGCCGCGGAGAGCATCGGCGTCATCGACATGATCCGGGCGAGCGCGGTCGTCGTCTCCGAGCCGTTCATGGCTGCGGCACCCGTACTGGCCAACGTGGGTTTACGCGTGATCACGATCGAAGAACTGGCCCAGAGCGCACCAATTGACCCTGTCCACACCGACGACGACGATCTGGCCCTGATGCAGTTGACGTCCGGGTCGACAGGTTCGCCCAAGGCCGTTCGGATCAGCCACCGCAACTTCGTCGCCAATGCCGAGGCGATGTTCGCCGGCGCCGAAGTCGACCCTGACAACGATGTGATCGTCAGTTGGCTGCCGTGCTTCCACGATATGGGCATGACCGGATTTCTCGCCGTACCAATGTATTTCGGTGTAGAGCTGGTCAAGGTGACGCCGCTGGACTTCCTGCGCGACATCTTGTTGTGGCCGAAGCTGATCGATAAGTACAACGGCACGATGACCGCCGCACCCAACTTTGCCTACAACCTCTTGGCCAAGCGGCTGCGCAGGCAAGCCACCCCCGGCCAGTTCGACCTGTCTTCCCTGCGATGGGCGCTGTCGGGGGCAGAACAGGTCGATCCGGCCGATGTGGCGGAGTTGTGCGAGGCTGGCGCACCGTTCGGCCTGCGTCCGGAGGCGATCCTGCCCGCCTACGGTATGGCCGAGACCACCGTTGCGGTGTCGTTCACCGAGAGCGGCACCGGCCTCCAGGTCGACGAGGTGGACGCCGACCTGCTCGCGGTCCTGCGCCGGGCTGTCCCGGCGACACACGGCCGCACCCGCCGGTTGGCCTCCCTCGGGCGTCTACTCAAGGGGCTCGAGGCTCGCATCATCGACGTGGACGGCGCCGTGCTGCCTGCGCGCGGCGTCGGTGTCATCGAAGTGCGCGGTGATCCGGTGACGCTCGGGTACACCACTGCGGCGGGATTTATTTCGGCCCAAGATGCCAACGGCTGGTACGACACGGGCGATCTCGGCTACCTCACCGAGGTCGGCGACATCGTGGTGTGCGGGCGGCTCAAAGACGTCATCATCATGGCGGGCCGAAACATCTATCCGACAGACATCGAGCGGGCCGCCTGTCGCGTCGAGGGTGTGCGGCCCGGCGGTGCCGTGGCGGTGCGGCTGGACGCGGGGCATTCTCGGGAATCCTTCGCCGTGGCGGTGGAATCCAAAGCCTTCGACGACCACGACGAGGTGCTCCGCATCGAGCGCCAAGTCGCCCATGAGATCGTTGCCGAGGTCGATGTCCGGCCCCGCAATGTCGTCGTGCTCGAGCCGGGGATGATCCCGAAAACACCGTCGGGAAAGCTGCGGCGCGCCCATGCCTTGGCGCTCATCGCCTGACCGCGGCCTCCGGAGCTAAGGCGGAGGCGCCGTCGCGAGCTCGGCCATGGCAGCCACCAGCTCGGGCCTGGCAGCCCGGTCGCTCATCAGCCGTCGGGCAACCTCGGTGAGGTGTTCGTCGTTGGTGTGGGCGTAGGTCCGCAACAGCCGGAAGGCGTCCTCGACCGATACGTTGACGCTTTCCCGCAGAAAGCCCTTGGCCTGCTCGACGACGACGCGGCCGGCCAGCGCCGACCGTAGCTGCGGCATCACGGTGTCGGGTGTGGGCGGGTGTTCCTGCAAGATCGCCACGCACGCGACGTGGGCCAAGGTCTGAGCGACCAGCAGGTCGGCCTTGTTCAGCTCGCCGTGCCGGGTGCCGAACAGGCCGACGGCACCCAGCACGATGCCGGCTGCGCGCATCGGGACAGCGTGCACCGAAGCGAACCCGGCATCGAGGGCGGCGGGAACGAACTGCGGCCACCGCCGGACGGCAACGCGCAGGTCGGCGACCGAAACCGGCTGACCGGTCGAGTAGCAGTCGACGCAGGGGCCTTCGTCGGCCTGAAGCTGGAAGAGCTCCAGTTCGCGGGCCTGCTCGGACGTCACCGCCAGCAGGCGAAGCTGCTGCAGCGGATCGGCGAGCAGAAGGCCCGTGGCAGCGACATCGAGCAGTTGCGAGCAGCGCACGGTGAGATCGGTCAGCAGGTCCACCACGTCGAAGTCGTCTAGCAGGCTGTCGACGAGGGTGACGACGGCCTCGAGTACCTGTGTTTCGCGAGGGGTGTCGGTCATTCGGCCTCCTCCGTCGAGGAATGATGTGCGGATCTCGTGCAGTTGGCACTCATCAATCGGCCTCCAGTCTCAATCGGCGGTCGAGAATGTCGCGGGCCACGTCGGTGGCGGTGCGGCCGGTGGAGTAGGCATGCGCGCGCAGTCGCACCAGCGCCTCGGCCGGCGTAATTCCCAGCTGAGCGACCACCATGCCGGTGGCCTGGCTGACCTCCGCGCGGCTGAGTGCGTTCAATTCGGCCCAGGCATTGCTGGTGGGGTCGTAGACCGCCGCCTGCAGATCGTCGTTCATCAAATCCAGCAGCGGGATTCCGGCCAACTCGGCGGCGGCGACGGCGCCGGCCACCTGACCCCCGTCAAGTTTTGTCGGCTGCCCGCGGAACAGGTCCAGTGCGCCGACATGTTCGCCTGCGACCACGACCGGCATGGCGAAAACGAATCGGATGTCATTGGCCAGCATGGCGGGACCATAGGCCGGCCAACGCGTGTCGGTGGGGTCGGCCAGGTCGGCCACCAATACGGGTGCGCGACGGGCGACCGATTCCAGGCAGGGCCCCTCACCGACGGTGAACTGCAGCTCGTCATACCGCCGGGCGGACGCGTCGCTGGAGCCCAGGGTGCCCGCGTTGGCACCGTCGAAGACCAACGAGATGGCCGCCGCGTCGATGTCGAACAGGCTCACGCACGCCTCGCACAGACGGTCGGCCGCGGCTACCCCTCGCCTGCCTTCGACGGCGTCGAGAAGCTGCTGATGGATCGCCACATCTAGCCGAAAGGTGGCCGGGCAGCTGTCAGGCTGGCCGAGGGTCGAAGTGGCGGGGTCATCCCTCCACCATTCCCTATCGCGGGCGGCTTTACGAGGATTGCGCTGACATGATGATCTGCGTGACCGATGTGCGGGGCCGGGTGTGGCGCGGCGGCAAGCCGCAGGACGACTTCGAGTTCTCGTCGATCTCGGACTACCTCACCGAGGACGACACCCTGGTCTGGTGCGACATCTACGACCCGGATCAGCAGACGCTGACCGATCTGGCGCAGGAGCTCGGGCTCAACGACTGGGCGGTCGAGGATGCCGTCGCCGAGGCCGAGCGCACCAAGGCCGCTGTCTACCGGACCCACACCTTTTTCACGGTGTATTCGGTGTCGTGCAGGGAGCCCGCCGACGACTCAGAGTCGACTCTCGAAACACACCGGATCTCAGGCTTCGTGCTGCCGCAGGGACTGATCACCGTGCGGCTGTCGCCGTGGTACAACATCGACACCGTTTCGCAGCGCTTCGACGAGCTCGGCGGGCAGGAGTACGGGGTCGGCTCACTGGTGCACGGTCTGCTCGACGTGGTCGTCGACGGTCACTTCGACGCGGTGCAAGCCCTCGATGACGGTATCGAGGCGCTCGAGGACGACCTATTCGAAAACAACACCCCCCGCGGTGGGTTGCAGCGCAAGACTTTTCGGCTGCGCAAGGACCTCGTCGAGTTGCGACGGGTGGTGCTGCCGATGCGCGAGGTGGTCAACTCGATTCAGCACCGCAGGCTGGACGCCAAGACCGCGCCGCAACTCGACCCGCTGTATGCCGACCTGTACGACCATGTGTTGCGGGTGTCGGAGTGGACGGAATCGTTGCGGGACATGGTCACCACGGTCTTCGAAACGAACCTGTCGCTGCAGGACGCGCGGTTGAACACGGTGATGAAGAAGTTGACCGGCTGGGCCGCGATCATCGCGGTGCCCACCGCGATCACCGGGTTCTACGGGCAGAACGTCGACTATCCCGGCCTGGAGAGCTTCGGCGGCTTCGTCACGAGCACGACCCTCATCGTATTGACGATATTGTTGCTTTACTGGATGTTCAAGCGGCGGGACTGGTTGTAGCACAAATCAACTCAGGGGTGCGCGCGACTCGGCGTTCAAGGTGAGTACACCGATGGTGTCGCCGCCGGCCTCGTACCACGCCGTGAAGCCGTTGCGGTGGTCGACGACTCGGCTGTGGTCGAATTCGGTGCCCCAGCCGCGGTACTTGAGCATCTGATCGCCGATCGCGAAGGAGAATTCGGGTACCGCGTCCCAGCTTGCTTGGTATCCCGCGGCGACCAGGCCGGCAACCCGGCCCTGCCGGGCTGCGTCGCGCCAGTGCTCGGCGGGTATGCGTCGTTGCGCGGCGACGTTGTAGGCGAGCGCGACATCGCCTGCGGCATACACGTTGGGCGCCGAGGTGTGCATGTGCTCGTCGACGACGATGCGGCCGTCCTCGGTGTCGATGCCCGCCGCGGCGGCCAGCCTGCTGTCGGGCCGCACCCCGGTGGCCGACACGACGAGCTCTGCCTCAACGGATTCACCGGTGTCCAGAGTGACTATGCGGTCCTCGACGGCGGCAACGCCGGTCGACCCGATGAAGCGAACGCCGATGTCGGACAACATCTTCGCCACGCGCTCGCCCACCTCGACGCCGAACCTGCGGTGCACAGGGACCGGCTCGGGCGCGACAAGGGTGGTGGCTACACCGCGGAATGCCAGGCTGGACGCCGCCTCGCAGCCGATCAGGCCGGCGCCTACGACGACGGCCGAGTCGGCGTTCTTGGCCGCCATTCGGAGGACGACAGCGTCGGAAAACGACCGAAGGGACAGCGCTGTTTCCCCGCCGGGGACGGCGAGCGGGACGGGTGTCGCGCCGGAGGCCAACACGAGATGCCAGTAGGCGTAGCGCCGGCCCGCTGCGGTGACGACCTCGCGGTTGGCGAGGTCGATGTGGTCGATCGAGATGCCGCGGTGCAATCGGATGCCGCTCTTCACGAACCAGCTCGGGCTGTGCAGGTCGAGCTTGGGGTCACGGCCGCGGAGATAGGCCTTGCTCAAGTGCGGCTTGGCGTACGGCAGTGCGGGGTCGCTGCTGAGGATGCGGACGGGAATATTCGGGTGCTTCCGGCCAAACGTCTCCGCAGCGGTCAACCCTGCCGGACCACTGCCGATGGCGATGAAACCTGGTGCCACCACTCTTTCTGGTTACCACCGCCGAGGCTTTGCTACTCCACGCATTCGGGGTTTTGTCACAAAGCGGTCAGACGTCGTCGGCCGCGATGCCCCAGACCAGGCAGAACGGGTGGCCTGCGGGGTCGCGGAACACCCGGAACCGGTCCCCGCCGTGGGCGTCGGCCACGCGGGTGGCGCCCAGCGCCAGGACGTCGCGCTCGGCGGTGCCGATGTCATCGACCTCGATGTCGAGGTGAAACTGCTGCGAGCCCCGCGGGTCGGGAAATCGAGGCGCCTCATGCTCCGGCGACAGCTGAAACGCGAGCCGCCTGCCCGCAGGATCGGTCAGAACCGACCACGTCTCGTCTTTCTGCACGAGGGTGCCGCCGAGCAGACCTTCGTAGAACTGCGCCAGCTTGAGCGGGTCTGCGGTGTCGAGAACCACCGAACGAAGCTTTCCGATCATGGCCTCGGAGTTGCCGTATTGCCAGCCGCACAAACGACCGCGCTGTTGAATGTATTGACGCTCTGTCCAGGGAGGTGCGATGACGGCGTGCTTAATGTGCGGCACCGAACCGCTGCAGAGTGCGCGCTTCTGCCATGGGTGCGGTTCCGCGCTCGGACCATCGGAGACAGCGGCCGAGTACAAGCAGGTGACGGTGCTGTTTGCCGATGTTGTGCATTCGATGGACATCGCCGCAGCCGTGGGCGCCGAGCGACTGCGCGAGATCATGACGATACTGGTGCAGCAGGCGACATCGGTGGTGCTGCGTTACAACGGGACGGTGGACAAGTTCACCGGTGACGGGATCATGGCGGTATTCGGGGCTCCGGTAGCGTTGGAGGACCACGCTTTTCGCGGGTGCCTGGCAGCTCTCGATCTCCAGATGCAGGCTAAGCAACTTGCTCTCGACGTCAAGGCTCGCGACGGTGTCGATCTGAAACTTCGCGTCGGATTGAATTCCGGCGAGGTCATTGCCGGGGAAATCGGCTCGGGCGCAGGCGCTTACACCGCGATAGGCGAACAGGTCGGCATGGCCCAGCGAATGGAATCGGCCGCACCGCCGGGCGGGGTGATGCTCAGCGAGTCCACCGCGCGGCTCGTCGACGAGGCGGTGGAGCTCGCCGATCCCGAATTGGTGCACATCAAGGGCTCCGACCAGCCCGTGCCTGCGCGCCGCCTGCTGGGCATTGCCGAACACGCAGCGATCGGCCGCCGAGACACGACTCTCGTTGGCCGCCAATGGGAGCTGGCCGCGCTGACCGGTGTGTTGGACCGGTCGATCGCAGGTACGGGAAGCGTCGTCGGCTTGGTGGCGCCGCCGGGCGTCGGCAAAAGCCGACTGGTCGCCGAACTGGCAGCAATCGCGGGCAATCGCAGGGTATCGGTGTACACGACGTTTTGCGAGTCGCATGCCACGGAGATCCCGTTCCACGCGGTGTCCCGGCTACTTCGTGGCACGTTCGGCGTGGCCGGGCTCACCGACGAGGCGGCGTGCGACCACATCCGGGCCGTGACCCCGGATGCAGATGGCGAGGACCTGGTTCTGCTGGACGACCTGCTGGGTATCCGCGATCCGTCGGTTCCGTCGCCGGATATCGCGCCGGAGGCCCGCAGGCGACGGCTCACAGCTCTGGTTAACGCGGCGTCGATGGCGCGCTCAACGCCGGCGGTGTACGTCATCGAGGACGTGCACTGGATAGATCAGGTCAGCGAGTCGATGCTGGCCGATTTCTTCTCCGTGATTCCCCGCACGCAATCGCTGGTACTCATCACCTATCGGCCGGAATATCATGGATCGCTCAGCACGACACCGGGTGCGCAGACCATTGCGCTTGCCCCGCTGAATGATTCGGAGACGGGCTCTCTCATTACCGAGATGCTGGGGCCCGACGCGTCACTCGCCTCGCTGACCACCCAGATCACCGAGCGAGCCGCTGGGAACCCGTTCTTCGCCCAGGAGATTGTGCGCGACCTGGCCGACCGAGGGGTACTCCTTGGCGAGCGCGGCGCGTACGCCGGCGCGGGCACGACCAGCGAGGCGAGCGTGCCCGCGACTCTGCAGGCCGCCATCGCCGCCCGCATCGATCGGCTCGATGCGCTAGCCAAGCGCACGCTCAATGCCGCGGCGGTGATCGGCTCCGCGTTCGACGCCGAATTACCGGGAATCCTGGTGGGCGAAACTGCCCTCCCCCAATTGGTCCAAGCGGAGCTCATCGATCAGGTGAGGTTCACGCCGAGGGCGGAGTACGTGTTTCGTCATCCGCTGATTCGTACTGTCGCCTACGAATCGCAGCTCAAGGCCGACCGCGCGACGTTGCACCGTCGACTCGCCGCCGAGATCGAACGTCGCGATCCCGCTTCCGCTGACGAGAACGCCGCGCTGATCGCCGAACATCTCGAGTCCGCAGGGGATCTGCTCGCTGCGTACGTTTGGCACATGCGCGCCGGAGGCTGGTCGAATATTCTCGATATCGCGGCGGCGCAGACAAGCTGGAAAAGAGCACGCGATATCGCCGATCGACTGACCGACGACGCTTCTGATCTACTGGCGATGCGAATCGCGCCACGGACCCTGTTGTCCGCCACCGCGTTTCGCGTCGGTGGTAGCGGCGCCGAGACTGGCTTCGAGAATCTACGCACGCTGTGTACCGAGGCTGGGGACAAGCGCTCGTTGGCCATCGGCATGATCGGACTGGTCGCGCAGCATTACATGGCTCACAGCGCCAAGGTATCTGAGCTTGCATCCGAACATGTCCGACTCATCGAGTCGATCGACGACCCGTTACTCACCGTCGGGCTGCTCGTTGGCGACCTCGCCGCAAAGTTGCAGACGGGCGAAATCAGAGAAGTCCTGCGGTTGGCCGAGCGCGTAGTCGAGCTGGCCGAAGGTGATCCCACCAGAGGCAACCTGATCATCGGATGCCCGCTGGCGATCGGTTTGACCTTTCGCGGCAGCGCGCGATGGGCCCTCGGGCTTCCGGGCGCCAAGCACGATTACGACGAAGGCATCAAGTTGGCGCGCGCCGCGGACGCAACCACACAAGCCATGGTGGTGTTCTTCATCTACGCCACGACCATCCCGTGGATTTTGCCGGCAGACACCAAGGCCCGGGAACTGACAGCGGAGACGCTGGCGCGCGCTGAAAGGTCGGGCGATGACCTGGCGCTCGTCTTGGCTCAGTGCACTCGGGGCGTAGTGCTGGCGCACCAGGACACGCCAGATCTTGCAGGTGCCATGGCACTGTTCAGCCAGGTTCGCGAGGACATCGTCGGTGACCGCTTCAGTCATGCGGTTTTGAGTTTTCTCGACTGCGAGACCGCGAGAGTCAAGATGCTGCAGGGTGATCTGGACGCTGCCATCGACTTGGCGCAGGCGGCGGTCGATGGCTTGTATCCCACCGGTGAGAGTCTCTGGGGGCTCGTTTCTGGTGTCTTGGTGGAGGCACTCCTACTCCGAGGCTCAGCCGGAGATGTCGAAGCTGCGCAGAACGCCCTTGCCCGGTCCGAGGCGGTCCCCAACGGGGACTTCCCTGGAATGGAAGCGCAGCACCTGCGGTCGCGCGCGATGATCGCGAAGGCGAGGGGCGACCACATGGAGTACCGGGAGATTGCGGAGAAGTACCGCACGCTCGCAATATCGTTTGGCTACCCCGGCCATATCGCTGCGGCCGAGGCAATGACCTGACCTCGTACCGACTGCGCCACTTCGCCGCCCTTGCTGTGGGACCATCTGCGCATGAATCCCGAGGACGATCCCGAGGCCCGGATCAGGGCGCTGGAACAACCGCTTTCGGACCAGGCCAAGGCGAGCGAACTGGGTGGTGGGCACTACAGCAGCACCGACTATGTGCCGCCGCCCGCGCCGGCCTACACCCCACCCGACTACAGCACCCCGGCCTACGGCAGCCCGCCGCCGTACGGCACCCAGCCATATGCCAACCAGCCTTACGGCGCGCAACCGTACGGCACCCAGCCCTACGGCGAGCAGCCCTATGGCCAGTTCCCGTCACCGCAACGGAAATCCTCCGGGGGCATTCCGTGGGCGGTGTTCGGCATCATCGCGGTCCTCTTCGTCGGCGGGCTCGTCGCGGGCGCCGTCGTCTACACCACCAGAACCGGTGACGGGTCGAGCGTGTCAGGTGGCGGCGGCATCATCGATGTTCCGTCGATCCCGTCGATCGAGATCCCCAGCATGCCGAGCATGCCGAGCTTCCCGGCGGTGCCCGGCGCCCCGAATGCCGCGCCAGACAACGACCCGAACGTGATCACCGGGACGCCCGGTCAGGTCGTCAGCGTCTCGGGCATCGACGAGAACAAGACGGTCACATGCAATGACGCCACGGTGAACATCAGCGGCATCCGCAACACCGTGAACATCACCGGCCATTGCGTGAAAGTCACGGTGTCTGGCGTCGAGAACGTCATCACCGTCGACGCCGCCGACACGATCGGTGCCTCGGGGTTCGACAACCGGGTCACCTTCCACTCGGGGTCGCCGCAAGTCGATAACGCCGGATCGAATGTGGTGCAGCAGGGCTGACCCGAATTCGTCGGCTCTTGTCAAAGCCGACGGCCAAGGAAGCTGATTCGGACCTGGCCTCAGTTCGGCGACGGCGACCGAGCCCAGAACCGACTGGTCGACCTCTTCTGGTCGCCTTCAACGTCTGACCACTCGCCGGACGCATAGCTGAACGGCTTCCTGGCGCCGCCGCGGAACACGTCCAGAGTGCCGTCGTTGTGCTTGATGTATGCGTCACCGAACCGCATGTACTTGTCGGTTCCGCCATCGCGGCGGGTCACGCTGACTGTCATGAAAGATGCCGTTTCAACTGGATGGGTTGGGTTCAGAGGACGTGCGCGCTGGCCGCAAGCAGATCGTTGACGGTCGATGCGTTGCCCGGCGCTGCTGCGGTCATCATCGCGTCGTGTGCAGCGCTCGGTTCGGAGTGCGGGGGTATGACAAGCAAGAGGATCCTGTCGCCGCCGTTGGCGCCAAGCACTTGGAGGGTGCTTACCGGTTGTCGCTGGTACCCGTCGAGTCGAACCGCTCGCCCCCCGGTCGTCAGTCGCCGCGGCACCTTTGCCCACTCGGCGAGGTTGTACATCACGCGATCAATCGCGCCGAGGCGCACCGACAGCACCGCCAGCAGATCCGGCAGCTCACGGCTGAGGTCGTCGCTGCGCGGCCACCATGCCCCGTCAACGTGGCCCGTCGTCGGCGCCTTGGGCTTCAATCGCAGTCGAGGGGTGTTCTCGGGTCCCGGGTGGTCATCACCGGACGCGGCGCGGCCATTGTGACGTGTCATCGGACTATCCGTCCTGACCGCGAAAACGGCCGAATTTCGAACTACACCCCGAGTCGGGGCACATTTAGCGAGAGACCTTGCGCGTCAACGGTTCTTGTTGTGAAGAACGTCTGAATTGCTGGGCGCCTGATAGCGGAACCTGACTGGTCCCGATGTCTTTAGCATACGCCTCGGCCTGGCTGGCAGGCCGGCAGCCCTCGAAGGGCCCTTAAATGCATTGTGGGCTGGTGGAAAAATCCACCAGCCCACATGACTAGACCTTTTTAAACAGCGGTTACACGCACCGCCTGCGGGCCTTTCGCGCCCTGCTCAACGCTGAATTCAACCCTCTGGTTTTCCTCGAGCGACTTGTAGCCGTTGCCCTGGATTTCCGAGAAGTGAACGAACACGTCTGCTGCGCCGTCATCGGGAGCGATAAAGCCGAAGCCCTTGTCGCTGTTGAACCATTTCACAGTTCCCTGCGTCATACTTTTCTTCTTCTTTCATTTTTCACCGGATGTCAACGGACATCCCTGTCAACCGTATCACGGGCGGCTATCAATAGCGCACTCGTATCAGGACCAGCTATCGATAGCGTATTCGGCTGCGGCAGAATACTTTTCAGCAACGCACCAGCTGATGGCCCGCGCCGCGTGTCCGTAGGGTGACACCAGAGGTGTACAGAGCCGCCGAACGGGGAACCCAGACCCGCATGCCGCGGAGGCCACGGAAACCCCTCCACCACCATCTCTCCGCCGCCGACGAGCGATTCGGATTGCGACTCGGCGCCGGAATCAGTGGCACATTCGTCGCTGCGGCAGTGTTCGTACTGCTACTACTGCTGATCCGTGCGGGGTGGGCCCCGCTACGTGACCTCGACACGAACGCCGCCGAGGCGTCGCGACGAATCGACCGCTTCTCATCCCGGACTGGTGCAGACGGCCGAGACGGTGAGCGATGTCTTCGATCCGAACGTCTTTCGGGTAGTGCTCGGGTTGATCGCATTGATGTACCTGGTTCGCGGCGAACGCCGTCACGCAGTGTGGCTCCTGGTCACGGTGTTCGGCGGCGCCGCGCTGGGACTCGCCTTGAAAACGCTTGTGGCCAGGGCCCGTCCGGCACTACCCGACCCGGTATCGACGGCGCCCGGCATGTCATTTCCGTCCGGCCACGCGTTGGGCGCGTCGATCGGCTGCTGCCTGTTGCTCCTCCTCACGCTTCGTTTCTTACCGCGCCGCGGCCGCATCGCCGCGGTCTTCGCGGCCGTTCTCGTCGTCGGCGCGGTCGCCCTCGCCCGAGTCGTGCTCGGCGTTCATTTCGTCAGCGACGTGCTGGCCGGAATCACGCTGGGCATCTCATGGGTGGCCGTGACGACGTGGGCGTACGTCGCGTGGCGACGCGAGACGGGGCAACCGGTCGCGCGGGCGGCCGAAATCGGAAGCGCTGAGCAGCCAGCCCACCGCTGACCTGCGAGTATGGCGGAACAGAATTTGACTGACGAGTAAATCAGCCCGAAATTGGGTACCTGTGGTTAATGCGCTCACACGGCGTCAAGCGCGCGGTAAGGGATGTCGGGTGGCTCGTCGTCCCGGCACTTTGCCTGACCGCGGTGATGGTGCTCCTGGGATATCTCGTCACCGAGCTGATGTCGTCGACCGCGATCGGGCGATGGGATGCCGACGTGCCGCGTCGTCTGCTCGAGTATCGCCAGCACGACGAAGTCTCGGAAAGCAAGATCATCACGATGCTGTCGGCCACGCCGACGATCGTCGCCCTCACCGTGCTGGCCGCGATCGTGTTCCGCTGGATGTTCGGTCGCTGGCGTGAGTCGCTGGTGGTCATCTACGCGGTGGTGGGCGAAACCGCCATCTTCATGGCGACGACCATGCTCATCGACCGCCCGCGCCCGAATGTGTCGCACTTGGACGTCGCACCGCCGACGTCGTCGTTTCCCTCCGGCCACACCGCCGCAGCGGTGTGCTTCTACGGTTCCATCGCCGCGGTCGTGATATGGCACAGCACGAAGCGTTGGGTCAGCGTCGTCGCTGTAATCATCTGCGCGGCAGTGCCGCTGACGATCGCCGCCAGTCGCGTGTACCGCGGTATGCACTACCCGACCGACGTACTCGCCGGCGCGCTTCTCGGGGCACTGTGGTTGAGCATCGTCATCTTCTACGTGCGTCGCCATAGCGCCCACGGGCACCCAGACGCCGTTGTCGACGCCGACGCGAGGCTGGTGAAGGGCTGATGCGCGCCGCGATCATCGTCAACCCGGCGAAATCCGACGCGGTCGACCTACGAAAACAGGTCGACAAGACGCTGGCTGCCGCCGGTTGGTCGGCATCCCTGTGGTTGGAGACGACGCCGGCGGATCCCGGCTTCGGGATGGCGGAGGCCGCCGTCGAGGCGGGCGTGCAGCTGGTCGTGATCTGTGGCGGCGACGGCACGGTGATGGCGTGCCTCGACGCGCTTTCGGGATCCGGCCTGCCCGTTGCGGTGCTCCCACTCGGCAGCGGCAACCTGCTTGCCCGAAATCTCGGAATTCCCCTCGACTTCGACGAGTCGCTGGATGTCGCCGTCAACGGTGACGACCGCCGCATCGACCTGGGGCGGGTCGGCGACCAACCGTTCGCGGTGATGGCGGGGATGGGTTTCGACGCCGCGATGATGGCCGACACAACCGAAGGCATGAAGCGACTGGCCGGGTGGCCGGCGTACGTGGCAAGTGCCCTGCGGCACTTGCGGGATCCGGTGATGCGAGTGCAGCTGAGCATCGACGGCGGTCCGGCGGTGAGCCGGTCCGCCCGAACGGTTCTGGTCGGCAACGTCGGGCAGCTGGAGGGCGGCCTCGAACTGTTGCCCGCCGCCGCGGCCGACGACGGCCTACTCGATGTGGTCATCGTCGCGCCCCGGACACTGCGCGACTGGGTTCGGGTGGCGTATCGGATCATCCGCAAGCCGCACACCCGCGACCGGCACCTCGAACGCTTTCAGGGACAGGTCATCTCGATCGAGGCCGACCGCGAGGTGCCTCGCCAGGTGGACGGTGAGGTCATCGACGACGGTCGTCGCATCGATGCACGCGTCGAGCCCGGCGCGCTCATCGTGCGGGTACCGCGGTCGTCGGCGGCCGCCGCGTGACCGGGTAGGGAGGAGCGATGGGCACATCGAGTCGCGTTCCGCAGACGATCACGATCTCCGGCGATGAACTCTCGGCCGACGACGCCATGACGGCCCTGCGGCGCTACGGACGATGGAACCTGGTGAAGAACTCGTTCGTCCGGTTCAGGTACGCCGACGGGTTCTCCCACTCACGCGCGCTGGCGCTGCAGTTGTGCCTGTCCTTCATCCCACTCGTCATCGCGCTCGTCGGCCTGGCCAGCGCGGTGCATCAGGAGAAGGTCGCACAGGTGATCATCCAGACCGTGGCAGGCGTGCTGCCCGGCAAGGACCAAGGCGACATGGTCGAGCAGGCCGCGCAGCGCACCCATGATCAAGGGGTCACCGGCGGTCAGCTGGCGCTGTGGCTCGGTCTGCTCGCTGCGATCATCGCGCTGACAACGGCGATGGGCCAGATCGAGCGGGGCGCCAACCGCATCTACGGCATCGAACGCGACCGCCCTGCGCTGCGGAAGTACGGCCGGGCACTGCTGATGGCGCTGACGGCCGGACTGCTGCTGCAGCTCGGGTTCCTCGTCATCATCGCCGGCGACGCGCTCGGCGATTCGCTGGCCGCAGCGTACGGCTTGGGCGACACGTTCCAGACCATGTGGACGATCGGCAGCTGGCCGATCGGCATCGTGTTGGCCTGGGCTTCCTTCACCGTCATCATCGAACGCGCGCCGCGCAGGCAGCAGCCGGGTTACTCGTGGCTGGCCTTCGGCGCCGGGGTGTCTCTCGTGCTGTGGCTGTTGTTGACCGGGCTGCTCGCGCTCTACGTCGTCAAGAGCGGCTCGTTCGGTAGCACGTACGGTCCGTTGACGGGGATCTTCGCCCTGCTGCTGTGGGCGAACCTGTCCTCGGTCGCGCTGTTCCTCGGCGTCGCGTTCGCCGCACAACTCGAGGCGGTTCGGGCGGGCGCCCCAGAGCCGACGACAGGAGATCCGCTGGGGGCCGAGCCGGCATCCGACGAAGACCGTCGTCGGCAACAGGTTGTCACCCGCTAGCAGCGACAGCCGCCCTGTCACACCCACAGATCCGCACCTTGCCCGTTATCGTGATCGGCGTGGAAGGCACGCCGGAGGAGGGCACGCCGTTCGGCCGCTACACGCTGATCGAGCTGCTGGGCCGTGGCGGAATGGGCGAGGTGTGGAAGGCCCACGACACCGCCATCGACCGCGTGGTCGCGCTGAAGATGCTGCTTCCCCACTACGCCAAGGACCCCGATTTCGATCAGCGGTTCCGCCGCGAGGCCCGGGCCGCCGCACGGCTGGACGATCCCCACGTCGTGCCGATCTACGACGTCGGCGAGATCGACGACCGCCTGTACGTCACCATGCGGCTGATCAACGGCACCGACCTGCAGACGCTCATCGACCAGGGTCCGCTCGAGCCGCGCCGCGCGGTGGCGATCATCGACCAGATCGCGTCGGCACTGCACAACGCGCACAACGTCGGG
Organism: uncultured Actinomycetota bacterium; assembly: GCA_963822305.1. Taxonomy (GTDB): domain Bacteria; phylum Actinomycetota; class Actinomycetes; order Mycobacteriales; family Mycobacteriaceae; genus Mycobacterium. The sequence goes on from CAWGHF010000025.1 coordinate 151,592, forward strand.
CTTGTGCACCGTGACGTCAAACCGTCGAACATCCTGGTGGACAAGAACGACTACGCCTACCTCATCGACTTCGGCATCGCCCGCGCCGCCACCGACACCCGGTTGACCTCGGCCAGCTCCGCGATCGGCACCTGGGCCTACATGGCACCCGAACGGTTCAGTTCCGGTGAGGTGCACCCCAGTTCCGACGTCTACGCGCTGGCCTGTGTGCTCTATCAATGCCTCACCGGACAACAACCCTTCCCCGGCAGCACGCTCGAGCAGGTCGCCGTCGGGCACATGGTCACCCCGCCGCCGCGGCCATCCGAACGCGCCGCGATCCCGCAGGCCATGGACCAGGTGATCGCCACCGGACTCGCCAAGCAACCCGCCGACCGCTACTCCACTACGGTCGAAATGGCCTCCGCGGCAAAGGAAGCGGTTACCGGAACCGGTCAATCCCTCGCTGCGCAGCCACCGCCACCGCCGCCGACGCCCGCGGGTGGTCTCCCCGCGCAAAGCTGGCCACAACAACCGTGGACGCAGGTGGGCAACACCCCGGCCCCGTATCCGGCGTCGGCGCCGACGCAGTTCAGCGGACCTCATCATGTGCAGCCCCCGCCACCACCGCCCGGCCGTCGGCGCCGAAGAAGTCAAGCGGTAGGCACGGGATCCTCATTGGCGCAGCGGTATTCGTCGTGACGCTGCTCGTCGTGGGCGGCGTGATCGGCTTCATCGAGCTCACCCAGCGCGACGATTCCACCTCCACCACGCCGTCCACCGCCGCCCCCGGTGGCGTCGATTTCAGTGGGACGTACCGGGCCGACTACGGGCCGGGGACTGATCTCGACGACAAGCCGGTGCCGAATGCGCCTGCGACGACGAGTAATTGGGCCGTCCGGTCGGAGTGCGGCGCCAGCGGCTGCGTGGCGACGGCGGCGAACGTCAGTGGCGGCGGCACGGCGCTGTTGTCGAATATGACGTTCGATCAGATGAGCGGCGCCTGGGTGGCCGTCGGCCTCGCCTCAGCGGAATGCGGCGGCGACGGACCGTCGGAGATCTGGGTGATCACGACGCTGCAACCACTTCCGGACGGCACGCTCTCCGGCGACAGCGTCAGGGCATCCACCGACAGCCTCTGCGCCGCGAAACGCACGGTGAAGTTCACCCGCACCGGCGATCCCGACCCCAACAAGGTTCCCGATCCCGCCGTCCTTCCGCCGCGTGTCACGTCTCCCGCCGACGGGCTGCGCGGCAGCTATCGGGAGACGACGACCTTCGCCGACGGCGGCGTCGTCCCCGGAAAGAACCTCACCGCCAACACGTACTGCCTTCGCACCGGCGATCGGTGCATGAGCCTGTTTCACGCGGGCGGTCAGGCCGTCACGCTGATGTACGCCGACGAGAAGTGGACACGCAACGAGAAGGGCACGACCGCGTGCGGGGCCGGGGGTACGGCGCAGATGACGATCACCGCGGAGTATCCGATGCCGAACCAGCTCGACGATCCGATCTCGGTGCTGACCGGGCGCGGAACTCAGACGGTTGCGCCAGGGGGTGCGTGCACCGGCGGCGGGGATTTCGAAGACAGGTTGGAGCGCACCGGCGACTAGCGCGCCGGGTTCGAGGGTCGCGTCAGCAGGCGCAGCGCGAGAAGAACGCCCCGGTGAAGATCGCGATGATCAGGGCTTCGGTCGTCAGGCCCAGCACTGCCGTCACCACGATGGCTGCAATGGCCGCGACGCCGATCAGCACGAGCAGGATGCCCCACCACATGTGCGCATGGCTGCGCGCTGGGGCACGGGGGCTGACCTGGGACGCGAGCACCGCACCGTTGTGCGCTTCAAGCATTGTGGAGCCCCCTTTGTTGTGACTGCAGACACAATATAGCCCTTGTAGTGAGCTGACTCACAACCGAAACGTCAATTCGTGATCTTGATGTTGTGCCGAATTGCCGCGTTCCGCTGGGCCGAATCCGGAAAGTGGTGGTGGCGCCGTATGTGGAGGTGGGCTATGGATTTCGGCACGGAAGCGGGGTGACAATGGCGGCGTGAGCGACGCAACGACATGCGCGGTCGTCGGGGGCGGCCCGGCTGGACTGTTTCTGGGGTTGATGCTGGCGCGCGCCGGCGTCGACGTGACCGTGTTGGAGAAGCACGCCGACTTCCTGCGTGACTTTCGCGGCGACACCGTGCACCCGGTCACCATGCGCTTGCTCGAGCAGCTCGGCCTCTTCGAACGGTTCAACCGACTGCCGCACAGTGTCGTTGAGCGGGGGCAGTTCGACATCGACGGCAATCTCTACACCCTCGTCGACTTCAGTCGCCTCCGGTCGCAGCCCCATCCCTACGTCGCGATGGTGCCGCAATGGGATCTGCTCGACTTGATCGCCGACGCCGCCCAAGAGGAGCCCACCTTCACATTGCTGATGCAGCACGACGTCACCGGCCTGCTGCGCGATGGCGACCGGGTGACCGGTGTGCGATACACGAGTCCCGATGGCGCAGGCGAACTCCGCGCCGACCTTGTCGTGGGATGCGACGGGCGTACATCGGCCGTCCGGCGAGATGCCGGACTGCCCATCAAGGACTACCCGGTGCCGTTCGATGTGTGGTGGTTCCGGCTGCCCCGCGATCAGCAGGCGCTGTTCTCGCTGATCCCACGCACCAGACCCGGACGGGCTCTGATCATGATCCCGCGCGAGGGCTACTACCAGATCGCCTACCTGATTCCCAAGGGCAGCAACGCAAAGTTACGGGAACGCGGACTCGACGCCTTCCACCGCGAACTCGCCGAGATGGTCCCCGAATCGTCGCCCGAGGCCGTCACGTCGTGGGACGACGTGAAAGTGCTCGACGTCCGGCTGGACCGCGTGCGCCGGTGGCACCGCGACGGGATGCTCTGCATCGGCGATGCCGCGCACGCCATGTCACCGGTCGGCGGTGTGGGCATCAACCTTGCGATCGCCGACGCCGTCGCCACGGCCGGCCTTCTGGCGGAACCCCTTCGCGCGCACCGGCTGACGAGCAAGCACCTCGCCGCGGTACGCCGTCGACGAATACTGCCCACTGTCGCGACCCAAACGGTTCAACGCGTCCTGCATCGATTCTTGCTCGGTGCCGTGCTGCAGGGCCGCGAGGCGGCCAGGCCGCCCGAAGCGCTACTGAAACTGTTGCAGCGCTTCCCCCAGTTGACGGGCGTGCCCGCCTACATCGTCGGTGTCGGCCTGCTGCCGCAGCAGGCGCCCGACTTCGCCCGGCGCTAGGCCTGCGCCGGCAGCACGTGGTCGGCGACCTTGTCGGTGCTCAGGCACAGCGAGCAGACATGGGCGTCGTGCGTTTCGCACTTCAGCATGTCCGGCCGTTCGTAATCGTGATGGCAGACATGGCATTTGAGGTGCTCGCCGGACGGGTTGCCGTGCTCGTCGTACATGGGCAGGTCGATGCCGTCGTCGGTGCGCCGCAGGTAGTACTTGCCCTTGGTCGCGATGGCGAAGATCGGCGGCAACACCAGCGCCAAGCCGATGGCGACCAGCGGCGAGTACGGCCGGATGGCCTCGCCCAGTCCGCCGAAGAACGCGATGACCGACACACCCGCGGCGATCAGCATCGAGCCGAAGCCGACGGGGTTGAACGCGTAGAGCATGCCTCGGCGGAACTCCGGCTCCTTCGGCGATAGCTTGAGCAGATACTTGTTGAACACGATGTCGGAAGCGACCACGACGACCCACGCCATACCGCAGTTGGCGTAGAAGCCCAGGATCGTGTTGAGGAAGTCGAACATGTTGGCTTCCATCAGGATCAACGCGATCAGCAGGTTCACGCCGAGGAACACCAGCCGGCCCGGGTAGTGCTTGGTGACGCGGGTGAACGAGTTGGTCCACGCCAGCGATCCCGAGTATGCGTTGGTGACGTTGATCTTGATCTGGCTGATGACGACGAGGACCACCGCGAGCGTCATGGCCAGCCAGCCCGGCAGGAAGTTCTCGTAGATCTCCAGGAACTGGTGCACCGGCTGGTTCGCGATGCCTGCGCTGTCGGCGACGTTGGCGATCAGGTACACCGCCAGGAACAGTCCGACGATCTGCTTGATGGCGCCGAAGATGACCCAGCCCGGTCCGGCGAGGAACATCCACATCCACCAACTGCGCTTGTTCTCCGGAGTTTTGGGCGGCATGAAGCGCAGGTAGTCGTTCTGCTCTGCGATCTGAGCGATCAGCGATAGGCAGACGCCCGCGGCCAGCAGCGTCGAGCCGAAGTCGAACCCTTGGACACCGTTCTCGCCCTGGTAGGCGAAGAACTGGCCGACCGATTCGGGATGGCTAACGACGAGATAGACGAACGGCGCAACCATCAGCACCAGCCACAGCGGCGTCGTCCAGACTTGAAGTGTGGAAAGCACTTTCATCCCGTAGATGACCAATGGGAAGATGACCAGGGTCGATGCGGCATACCCGAGCCACAGCGGTATTCCGAGCCCGAGTTGGAGACCCTGGGCCATGATCGAGCCCTCGAGCGCGAAGAAGATGAAGGTGAACGTCGCGAAGATGACGTTGGTGACCACCGAGCCGTAGTAGCCGAAGCCGCTGCCGCGGGTGACCAGGTCGAGGTCGATGTTGTAGCGCGCCGAGTAGTAGGCAACGGGAAATCCGGTGGCCATCACGACGATTGCGAAGATGAGGATGCCCCACAGCGCGTTCGTCGTGCCGTAGGAGATGCCGATGTTGGCGCCGATCGCGAAGTCAGCGAGGTAGGCGATCCCGCCGAGGGCCGAGATGCCGACCACCCGCGTCGACCACTTTCGGTAACTGCGCGGCGCGAAGCGCAGCGTGTAGTCCTCGAGGGTTTCTTTGGTGGCGGTCATGGTGTCGAGGTCGGCCACGATGACCTCGTCCACCGGCTCCTTGCTGACGTCTTGAGTCATGCAGCGAAGCTAGGACCGCTTTGTTTCCGAACAATGACGGCGATGTTCCGGGCGTGGAATAGCACTTGCGTCAATTGGATTGACGCGTGAGGTCGCTGTTACGCGTTCAGCGCACTGCCCTTGCGCCACTGGTCCCAGGGCACGCTCCAGTCGCCGTTCTGCGACAGCTGCAGCGGCGGGCCGCCGGTGTTGCGGACCTCGACGATGTCGCCGGGCACGGAGAAGTCGAAGAACCACTTGGCGTTCTCGCCGTTGAGGTTCAGGCAGCCGTGGGACACATTGGTGTTGCCCTGCGCCCACACGGTGGAGTTCAGCTGATGCAGATAGATGCCGTCGATGCTGATGCGCGTGGCGTACGGGACGGTCGTGCGGTAGCCGCCGGAGCCGGTGAGCCCGTACGTCGTGGAGTCCATCACCACCGGGTTGGACTTGTCCAGCACGGTGTAGACACCGGGCGGTGTCCAGAAGTGCAGGGTCCTCCCGCCGACGGTCTCGGTGCCACCCATGCCCATCGAGGTCGGCATGGTCCGTATCAGCTTGCCGTTGTCGAACACGCTGACCTGTTTGTTGGTGTCGTCGGCGATCGAGACGTGTGCATTCCCGATCTTGAACGAAACATGTTGGTCCTCTTGGCCGTACATGCCGTCGCCGAGCTGCGCGCCGTAGATGTCGGCGCTGACGTCGACGGAAGTGCCTGGCGGGTAGTACTTCTCGGGGCGCCAGTGGGCGTTCTGGTCGTCGACCCAGTTCCAGGATCCGGCGACGCGCGGGCTGGTGGTGACGTGCAGGCGCTTCTCGGCGGCGGTCTTGTCGGTGATCGGTTCGTCGAAGTGCGCGACGACGACGGTGCCGACGCCGTAGGTGTTGCCGTCGACGAGCGAGACGCCGGCGGTGGTGTTGAGGTTGACGGCGGTCTCGGAGTCGGGCGACAGCGTGGTGAAGCTCGACGTCTGACGCGACGGCATGCCGCCGGGCCCGCGGGCGGTGACGGTCATGGTGTAGGTGCGCCCGTAGCCGAGTTCTTCGGTCGGGTGCCAGCCCGTCTTGTCGGGTGTCAGGGCGCCGGGCACCGTCTCACCCCAGTCGTTGACCATCTTGACGTCGCCGATGGTTCCGGAGAACGCGGCGACCGAGACGGGTGCGGCCGGGTCGACGTCGTCGGCGTGCGGCTTCGGGAAGACGCCGAGTGCGGCGGGTCGGGGAGGAGCCGGCTTCGGGGCGGAAACGGTCCGCGCGGCGCTGGCCACCTGGCATTGGGTTGAGCACTGGTCGGTGGTGTCGGCGACATCTCCAGCGAGCAGCGCCAACGCCGCCACCGCGGCGACGGTGGAGGTGGCGCGAACGCGACGAGACCAGGGCAATTGCACTCCAATGTGGGTCGGCATGGGCCGGACAGTCGATCGGGTTAGGCCGATCGGGGTCCAACTATAGGGCGCTCAGATAAGTGTCGAAGAACGGATTGATTAAGCCTTGGTGGCAAGTTCGAAGATGGGGATGACGCGATCGGTGCGCTTCTCGTACTCGGCGAACCCGGGTGCGCGCTCTTTGACGGTGGCGAAGATTCGGTCGCGTTCGTCGCGCGGCAGTTCGTTGGCGACGACGGCCTTGGGCGGATCGGAGCCGATCTCGACCTGAACATCGGGATGGGCGCGGATGTTGAACACCCACGCGGGACTCTTGTCGCGGCCCGCGGCGGAGCCGACGATGTAGATCTTGTCGTCGATGTCGAAGTAGGCGACGGGGTTGACGCGCTCGGTGCCGCTCTTGGCGCCGGTGGACGTCAACAGCAGGAGCGGGAAGCCTTCGAACTGACCGCCGACCTTGCCGCCGTTGCGGCGGAACTCCTCGATGTTGCTTTCGTTGAACTCGCGCTCGGAGGCCATGTCGTCATCGGGCATGTCCCCATCGTGGCACGGTTACCGCGGCGGCTGAGGCGGCGCACCACCGCCGGGCGGCGGCCCACCATTGGGCGGCGGCCCTCCCGGGGCCGCGCTCGTCGACTTCTCGCCGACGCCGATCGTCAGCGCGACGGTCAAGCCGCTGGCCGGATCGCCGGTGACCTTCGCAAGCTCGGCATCCCAGCCGTCACCGAACACGTTGTCGGAGTTCAGCGTCACCTGCGACAGGTTCTGCACACTGGCGGCGTATCCGGCGTCGTGGTCGAACACCGAGGTGCACGACTGTTCGGGCAGCGCGATCTGTGAGGTCAGTCGGGCGTTCTCGCCGGCGACGGCTGACTCCAGCGAGTCGAAGACCTCGAAGTGGATGTGCGGCCATCGACCCGCGTAGCAGGCGGGGAAGATCGACGTGAAGGAGACCCGGCCGTTGGCGTCGGCGACCTGCACGCCGCGCAGGTAGTTCTGCTCGGCGGCGTCCTGGCTGTAGAGCGAGTAGTTGCCTGCCCGGTCGCAGTGCCATACATAGATGGCCATGCCGGTTCCGGCGGCGCAGTTCTTGGTCGTGTCCACCAGGGTGAGGTCGATCGTCATCGGCACGCCGTCGGCGGACCCGGAGTAGCTGCCGAAGCTGGGGCGGATATCGCTGCGGACGATGCCCGACTCGACGAGAACGTTCGGTCCGTTCGACCCGTCACCGGGATAGGGTCCTGCGGTCTCGGCGGGCGCGGACGTCACGCATGACGCTGCGTCGGCCGAGGTTCCTGTCGAGGTGGCCGCCTCGGTCGTCGCGACCGGACGCTCGGCTTCCCCGCCCGCGCATGCTGCGACCAGTGCGGAGGCGCCGGCGACACCGGCCAGCCGGAAGACGCGCCGGCGGGACAGGACGCGGAGGTCGTGGGTCAGGCCGAGATCGTGTTCATGTGTTTCCTGCACGACTCCACAGTGCCGCGAGCTGCTATGAGTCCGCTGTGCGATTCCTATGACACCGATGTTTAGGGCGGGCTAACGAGCGGCAACCCCCGTGCAAAGAAATGTGGTGTAGAACACAGCCACGCCATCGGGACGGAGTGCGCGATGACGACTGAAAACCAGGCCAAGCCCACTGATGTCGACAAGGCGTTGCGCGGCACCGCAACCTATCGCAGCCTCGGTGAACAGCGACTATCACCGCAGGAGGAACGCTTCGAGAAGGGCCGGCGCACCGTCGGCCTCTTCCTCGCGCCGCTGCTGACCATCGTCTTCCTGGTCCTGCCGATCGACATTCCGCGCGAACAACAGGTGCTGGCCGCGGTCCTACTCGGGGTCATCGCGCTGTGGATCAGCGAGGCGGTACCTATCCCGATCGGCGGTCTGCTCGGCGTCGCCGTAGCCGTCTTCCTCGGGGTCGCGCCGGTCGACGACGTGCTCGGCCCGTTCGGGTCGTCGACGATCTTCACGTTCATCGGCGCGTTCATCCTCGCGGCTGCGATGCTCAAGCACGGCGTCGCCCGCCGATTCGCCTTTTGGATCCTCAATCTGCCAGGGGTGGGCCGGTCCACCACCGGCGTAATCCTCGCGTTCGGTGCGATCACCTGCATGCTGTCGGCCTTCGTCTCCAACACCGCCACGGTCGCGATGTTGCTGCCGACAGCGATCGGCATCATCAGCGTCATCGCCAAGCTGATGCAGAGCCGCGGCGATGTCGAACCCGACTTCGATCCCCAACGCTTGCGGGTGGGCGCGGCGATCATGTTGATGCTCGCCTACGGCGCCAGCGTCGGCGGCCTGCTGACCCCGGTGGGCAGCCCGCCCAACCTGATCGGCCGCGGCCTCATCGAGGAGGCGACCGGCGAGCGCATCAGCTTCTTCCAGTGGATGATGCTGGCGCTACCCATCTGCGCGTTGATGTTCGTGCTGCTGGCCTTCATCCTGCTGCGGCTGAACAAGCCGGAGATCAAGCGGATCGACGGCGTCGCCGAGTACGTCGCCGAAGAACGCGAAAAGCTGGGCTCGCTGTCGCGGGCAGAGAAGAACACGCTCATTGCGTTCGTCATCACGGTGGCGCTGTGGATCATGCCGGGCATCGTCGCGTTGATCGCCGGCACCGAATCCGGCGCATACGAGTTCGTCAGCGACCGATTCGACGAAGGTGTAGTGGCCGTATTCGGCGCATCACTTCTCTTCCTGTTGCCGACGGATTGGAAGGAGCGCGAGTTCACACTGCGGTGGCGTGACGCCGCCGCGATCGATTGGGGCACAATCGTGCTCTTCGGATGCGGCATCATCTTCGGTTCGTTGATCTCCGAGACCGGTCTGGCCGAGACAATCGGCACGTCCGTCAATGACGCGCTGGGTCTGGGCAGCAGTGTCGCGATCACCATCTTCGCGGTGCTGTTGGCGATTCTCGTGTCGGAGACGACGAGCAACACCGCGTCAGCGGCGGTAGTGGTGCCCATCGTCATTCCGGTGGCGGTGGCTGCCGGGATCAATCCATTCGTGCCTGCGCTGGCGGCGACGTTCGCGGCGTCGTTCGGCTTCATGCTGCCGGTGTCCACGCCGCAGAACGCGATCGTGTACGGGTCGGGCGTCGTGCGGATCACCACGATGATCCGGTCGGGGATCGCGTTCGACATCGCGGGCGCGATCCTGATCATCATTCTGCTGCCGATCATGGTCAGCCTCCTAGGCTTGGGCACGTGAGCCCGCAACGCATCGCCGTTATCCCGGGTGATGGCATCGGTCCCGAGGTGATCGAGTCGGCGCGCGCCGTGCTGGACGCGGTGTCGAAGAAGCACGGAATCGAGTTGTCGTACACCGAGTTCGACTGGTCGTGCCAGCGGTACGAGCGCGAGGGCGCGATGATGCCGGCCGACGCGATCGAGACGCTGCGCGAGTTCGACGCCATCTTCCTTGGCGCGGTGGGCTGGCCGGGGGTGCCGGACCATGTGTCGCTGTGGGGGCTGTTGATCCCGATCCGCCGCGCCTTCCGCCAGTACGTCAACCTTCGCCCGATCAAGGTTTTCGACGGCGTCCAGAGTCCGCTGCGGACGGCGGGTGATGTGGACTTCGTCGTCGTGCGGGAGAACGTCGAGGGCGAGTACAGCGAGATCGGCGGCCGGATGAACCGCGGCTTCCCCGACGAGATGGCGGTCCAGGAGTCGATTTTCACGCGGGTCGGGGTGAGCCGGATCGCGGACTTCGCGTTCGAGCTGGCGCGGACGAGGCGCAACTACGTGACGTCGGCGACGAAGTCGAACGGGATCGTGCACACGCTGCCGTTCTGGGACGAGGTGGTCGCGGAGCGGGCGGCGAACTATCCGGATGTGCGGGTCGACCAGGAGCACATCGACGCGCTGGCGGCAAAATTCGTGCTGCAGCCGGAGCGGTTCGACGTCGTCGTGGGCTCGAACCTGTTCGGCGACATACTGTCTGACCTCGCGGCGGCGGTGGCGGGGTCGATCGGGATCGCGCCGTCGGCCAATCTGGACCCGACGAAGGAGTACCCGTCGATGTTCGAGCCGGTGCACGGCTCGGCGCCCGACATCGCCGGGCAGGGGGTGGCCAACCCTGTCGGGGCGGTGTGGTCGGCGGCGATGATGCTCGATCACCTCGGGCACGACGCGGCCGCCGCCGATGTGCTGGCGGCGATGGAGTCGACATTGGCGAAGCCGGAGACACGGACGGGCGACCTGGGCGGTAGCGCGTCGACCGCTGAAGTGACCGAGGCGCTCGTCGCGCAATTGGGTTGACGGTGACGCCCTACTGCGCCGGTTCGATGGCTATCCCCAGGTGTGTTTGCAGACCGAGCAGGTCCAGATGTTCTCGGTGACGCAGCATCCGCGCCAGTCGACCCACGGTGGAGCGTTGCGGTAGTCGTCCTCGGAGGCGGGCATGCCGAACACGGCGCGCTGCGTCCGCTGCGCCCCGCAGAGAGGACATGCCGGGTGCTGTGCGAAGTGCAATTCGAGCCCACTGGCGTCCGTCACTTGTCGACTTCTTCCTCGAGCGCGTGGATCACCCGCGAGAGCTCGTCGACCAGCCAGCTGTCGCTTCGCCGGCGGTAGACCTCCAGTAGCGACCGGTAATACCAGAGATGGTCCTGCGGATCCTTGGTGTTGAACCGCTGCCACACCTGCGGGCCCTCCCGTCGGAGATCGCGGAGGATGGCGCGCGCGTTGTCGAGCTTGTCGGCCATCGACACCCTGATCGTGCTGTCCGACGCCTCGCCCAGGTGCTTGATGTAGTTCTCCTTGCGGGCACGCCACGGCGGCTTGGGCGTGACGACGGTGTCGCTGCATTCCGCGACGATCGTCGCGACCTCGGGGCCGAATCGCTTCTCGATCTCGGCCAGCGTGGCGTCACCGCCCTGGTCCTCGGCCGCGTCGTGCAGCAGGCCCGCGATCGCCTCGGTTTCGGTGCCGTCGGCCTCGATGACCAGCCCGGCGACCGACAACAGATGGCCGATGTACGGCACCTCGCTGGCCTTGCGGGTCTGGGTGTTGTGCAGGTCGGCCGCGTAGCCGAGCGCCTCCTGGAATCTCTCGCCCAGCCGAGGCGACGTCGTCGTCTCGCTCATAGACCCTCCCTTCCTCTGGCTCCACTCTCCCAGCCACGTCTGACACCGGAACCCGGATTGGCGTACATATACCGGCGCTACTTCGACGTCATCATTCGATGACGCTGTCAGGCCGACGGGCAAACGCCTGTCACGTGTCGGAGCTACGCCCTATCGTGGCCATCAATGGCGTTTCATCATCCACCGAGCCGAACGAACCGATCTGCTGGCTGACGGCCTCGGCGCCCTCCTCTCGAACCCGCTGGACGATCCGTTCGCCGACGAGCTCGTCATCGTCCCGGCCAAGGGCGTCGAGCGGTGGCTGAGCCAGCGACTGTCGCACATCCTCGGCCGCGGAACCGGGCAGGACGGCGTCTGCGCCGGCATCTCGTTCCGCAATCCGCGCTCGCTGATCGCCGAGATCACCGGAACCGACGACGAGGACCCGTGGCATCCCGACACGCTCGTCTGGCCGCTGCTCGAGGTCATCGACGACAGCTGCGACGCCGACTGGTGCAAGACGCTCGCGACCCACCTCGGCCACTTCGAAGCAGGCGAAGAGAAAGAGCTTCGGATGGGCCGGCGCTATGCCGTCGCGCGGCGGCTGGCCGGACTGTTCGCCTCGTATGCACGGCAGCGGCCGCAGCTCCTCATCGACTGGGAAGGCGATATCGCGGGCGATATCGCTTCTGACCTCGACTGGCAGCCGCACCTGTGGCGCGCGCTGCTGAACCGCGTCGACGCCGATCCACCCCACATCAGGCATGCGAAAACGCTTGTCACACTGCAGGAGTCCCCCACCGACCTGCCCGAGCGGATCTCCCTGTTCGGTCACACGCGGCTGCCCAGCACCGAGATCGAACTGCTCGACGCCCTGTCCACCCACCACGACCTTCACCTCTGGCTGCCGCACCCCAGCGACAACCTGTGGCAGTCCCTCGCCGACGTGCACGGCCAGATCGCTCGCCGCGACGACACCAGCCACCGCGAGGTCGGACATCCGCTGCTGGCCACCCTCGGCCGCGATCTCCGCGAACTGCAGCGCAGCCTGCCGCCGGATCCGCAGACCGACGAATACCTACTTGGATCGGCTGGCGCCCACGATCGCCCCGACACGCTGCTGGGCTGGCTGCAGTCCGACGTCACCGCCAACGAAGTGCGACGCGAAGGGCGGACGCTCAGACCCGACGACCGTTCGGTGCAGGTGCACAGCTGCCACGGCCCGGCCCGCCAAATCGACGTTCTCCGCGAGGTTCTGCTCGGCCTGCTCGCCGACGATGACACGCTCGAACCCCGCGACATCCTCGTCATGTGCCCGGACATCGAGACCTACGCGCCGCTGATCGTCGCGGGCTTCGGGCTCGGCGACATGATCAAGGGCGTGCACCCCGCGCACAAGCTGCGGGTGCGCCTCGCGGACCGATCGCTCGTGCAGACCAACCCGCTGCTCGGTGTGGCGTCGCAGCTGCTCGCGCTGGCCGGTGGCCGGGCCACCTCCAGTGAGGTGCTCAACCTCGCGCAGGCAGCGCCGGTGCGGGCCAGGTTCGGGTTCACCGACGACAACCTCGAAGACATCACCCGCTGGGTGCGCCAGGCCAACATCCGCTGGGGCTTCGACCGCGACCACCGCAAGCCCTACGGCGTCGACTTCGTCCAGAACACATGGCGTTTCGGCATCGACCGCGTCCTCGCCGGGGTGGCGATGTCCGACGATTCGCACGCCTGGATCGACACCACGCTGCCGCTCGACGACGTCAGCAGCAACCGCGTCGAGCTCGCGGGCCAGCTGGCCGAGTATGTCGACCGGCTGCAGCATGTCGTCGACTCGCTCACCGGCGTGAAGCCGTTGCGCGAGTGGCTGACTGCGCTGGAGGACGGCATCAACCTGCTCGCCCGCGTCGATGACGACGACGCCTGGCAGACCAGCCAGCTGCAGCGCGAGTTCGGTGACGTGCTGACCAATTCGGGCCCGCGGGCGGAGACGCCGATGCGGCTGCCCGACATCCGCGCGCTTCTTGACCGTCATCTCGCCGGGCGGCCGACGCGGGCCAACTTCCGCACCGGCACGCTGACGGTGTGCACGATGGTGCCGATGCGCTCGGTGCCGCACCGCGTGGTCTGCCTCGTCGGCCTCGACGACGGCGTTTTTCCGCGACTCGGTGTGGTCGACGGCGACGACGTGCTGGCCCGCGATCCGATGACCGGTGAACGCGACATCCGTTCCGAGGATCGGCAACTGCTCCTCGACGCGATCGGCGCCGCGACCGAGAAGCTCGTCATCACCTACACCGGAGCCAATGAGTACTCCGGCCAGGAGCGGCCGCCCGCGGTGCCGCTGGCCGAACTCCTCGACACTCTCGACCTGACGACCGAGCAGAAGGTCCGCGAGACGATCGTCGTCAAACATCCGTTGCAGCCCTTCGACACTCGCAACGTCATCCCCGGCCAACTCATCCCGAACGAGCCGTTCACGTTCGACTCGACCGTGCTGAACGCGGCCAAGGCCCGATCCGGTGATCGTGCCGAGAAGCCACCGTTCATCTCCGGCCCGCTGCCCGCTCCCCCGCTCGACGATGTCGTGCTCGCCGACCTCGTCGCGTTCTTCCGCGATCCGGTGAAGGGGTTCTACCGCGCGCTCGACTTCACGCTGCCGTGGGAGGTCGACGGCGTCGAGGACGCCATGCCCGTCGACATCAACGCGCTCGAGGAGTGGACGGTCGGCGACCGGATGCTCGACGACATGCTGCACGGGATGGCGGCTGACGAGGCGACGGCACGCGGAGTGGCGGCGCGGCACCCTGCCGCCGGGCCAGCTGGGGTGGCGCAAGGCCACCGAGATCCGCGACCAGGCCGCGCTGCTGGCCGAAACCGCTCGCGCCTACCGCAAGGCCGACGCGGATGCCGTCGACGTCGACATCGACCTCGGCGGTCGGCGGTTGACGGGCACCGTCTCTCCGGTGTTCGGCGAGCGGCTGGTCGTCGGTGACGTACTCGAAGCCGGGCGGGCGCCATCTGCTGCAGTCGTGGATTCCGTTGCTGGCGTTGCTCGCTCACGATCCGGGCCAGGACTGGGCGGCGGTGTGCATCTGTCGCGCCAGGAAGGGCACGACTCCGCAGCAGAGCACGCTGCGCCGACCCGCGGAGCCCGCCGTCGACCTGCTGGCCGATCTCGTCGCGATGTACGACGAGGGCCGTCGCGAGCCACTGCCGCTGCCGACCAAGACGTCATTCGCGTGGGCGGACGCCGTACACACGCCACGGCGATCCGGAGCGGTCGGCGGGGTACAAGTGGAAGTCCGACCGCTATCCCGGTGACGATGCGGAGCCTGCGCACGTGCGCACGTGGGGTCAGGGCGCGTGGCTGAAGGTCCTCATCGATGCCGGCCTCGACCACTACGCGGGCCGACTATGGCTGCCGATGCTGAGAGCCATGGACAGCTGATGGACAACTTCGATCTGTTGGGGCCACTGCCCGAGGCGCGGTCGACGACCGTGCTGGAGGCGAGCGCAGGCACCGGCAAGACGTTCGCGTTGGCGGGTCTGGTCACGCGGTACATCGCCGAGGGCGAGGCGACGCTGGATCAGATGCTGCTGATCACCTTCGGTCGGGCGGCGACTCAGGAGCTGCGCGACCGGGTGCGGCGCCAAATCGTCGACGCGGTAGTGGCTTTCGACGATCCGTCCTGGGTCGGCGACAATCAGGTGATCGCGCATCTGCTCGACTGCGGCGAGGACGAACGTCGTGACCGTCGTCAGCGGCTGCGTGACGCCCTGGCGGCTTTCGACGCGGCGACGATCGCCACCACACACCAGTTCTGTCAGATGGTGCTCAAATCACTCGGGGTGGCAGGCGACAGCGACACCGGCGTGACGCTCGTCGAGAGCCTCGACGAGTTGGTCGCCGAGATCGTCGACGACCTGTACCTTCGCCATTTCGGCCAGGAGCGCGACGACCCGCTGCTGAACCACGACAGATGCGCTTCGACTGGCCCGCGAGGTGGTCAAGCACCCGGCGACGGAACTGCGGCCGAAAGATCCCGAACCCGGACTCCCGTGCGGCGGTCTGCGTCGACTTCGCGAAAGACGTTCTGGCCGAACTGGAGATCCGCAAGCGGCAACGCGGCATATCCTCGGCTACGACGACCTGCTCACCCGGCTGGCCGATGCGCTCGAAGCCGACGACTCGCCGGCCCAGCTGCGGATGCATCAGCGGTGGCCGATCGTGATGGTCGACGAGTTCCAGGACACCGATCCGGTGCAGTGGAAGGTGATCGACCGCGCGTTCACCGATCGCTCCACGCTGATCCTGATCGGCGACCCGAAGCAGGCGATCTACGCGTTCCGCGGCGGCGACATCGTCACCTATCTCAAGGCCGCGGAAACCGCAGGCGTGCGAAAGACCCTCGGCAAGAACTGGCGCAGCGACGCCGCCCTGGTGAACCGACTGCAGGCGATGCTGGGTGGCGCCGCAGCTCGGGGATGAGCGGATCATCGTGCACGAGGTCGAAGCGCACTATCACGGCTCACGCCTCGCGGGTGCCCCGTGTGACGACCCGTTCCGGTTGCGGGTCGTGCCTCGGGAACCGTTCGGCCGCAGCGGAACTCGAACGATAGCGATCGACGATCTGCGCGCCCACATCCCGCGGATCTGGCCGCCGACATCGGCGGACCTGCTGACGAACGACGCCACGTTCGACGGCAGGCCGCTGCGAGGCACGCGATATCGCGGTGATCGTGGAGAACCACAAGGACGCCCGCGCGTGTTACCGCGCGCTGTGCGAGGCCGGCATCCCGGCGGTGTACACCGGTGACTCCGACATCTTCAACTCCGACGCCGCCGAGGACTGGCTGTGCCTGCTGGAGGCGTTCGACCAGCCGCACCGATCGGGCATGGTGCGGGCCGCCGCGGCGACGATGTTCTTCGGCAAGACCGCCGAGTCGAGCTCGTCGAGGGTGGCGACGAGCTGACCGACGACATCGCGGAGACGTTGCGGGAGTGGGCGGGTCATGCCCGCGAGCGAGGCGTCGCCGCCATCTTCGAGGCCGCGCAGCTGAACAGGTATGAGTGACCGGGTGCTGTCGTGGCAGGGCGGCGAACGGCAGATGACCGACCTCGCGCACATGACGCAGCTGCTGCAGGAGGCGGCGCACCGCGAGCACTTCAGCCTGCCCGCGCTGCGGGACTGGCTGCGCGCAGCAGCGCGAAGAGCGAAGCGGCGCAACGGAACGCGCGCGTCGGCTCGACAATGACGCGGCCGCGGTGCAGATCATGACGGTGTGGGTGGCCAAGGGCCTGCAGTTCCCGGTCGTCTATCTGCCGTTCGCGTTCAACCGCAATGTGCAGGACCGCAAGCTGGTGTTGTTCCACGAGGGCGATCAGCGGTGCCTGCACGTCGGCGGGAGTCGACAGCCCGGACTTCAACGCGGTCTCGGTGCTGGGCCGGACAAGAGGACGCCAGCGACGACAGCCGACTGACCTATGTGGCGATGACGCGTGCGCAGTCGCAGGTGGTCGCGTGGTGGGCGCCGTCGAGGGACGAGCCGAACGGCGGGTTGTCGCGGCTGTTGCGCGGGCGGCGGCCGGGTGAGTCTGAGGTGCCGGATCGCTGCTCGCCGGAGAAGATCTCCGACGACGACGCGATGGCGCGGTTCAAGGAGTGGGAGGCGGCAGGCGGCCTCGTCATCGAGGAGTCAGTGGTGCGGCCGGTACCAGCGCTGCCTGCGGACGAGGCGCGAGCCGACCTGGCTGCGCGCCACTTCCACCGCTCGATCGACGCCGCGTGGCGGCGGACGTCGTACTCCGGGCTTGATTCGCGCCGCCGAGACGACGCCGGTGAGCAGCGAGCCGGAGGTCGTCGAGCTGGACGACGAGGTCGCCGAGATCCCGCTGACGACGTCGGCGGTCGGCGCGGACGTGCCGTCGCCGATGGCGGATCTGCCGATGGGCGCGAAGTTCGGCACGCTGGTGCACGCGGTGCTGGAGACGGCCGACCCGTTCGCCGCCGATCTGGCGGCCGAGCTGGAGGCGCAGATCCGCGACCACGCGGTGTGGTGGCCGGTCGACGTCCCGGCCGCCGAGTTGGCGGCGGCGATGGTGCCGATGCACGACACTCCCCTTGGCCCGCTGGCCGACGGCATGACGTTGCGGCAGATCGGGCTGAAGGACCGGATGCGGGAGATGGACTTCGAATTCCCCTTGGCCGGTGGCGATCTACGCGCCGCGGCACCCGACATCCGACTGTCGCATGTCGGCGAGTTGCTGCGGGCGCACCTGCCCAAGGACGACCCGTTGGCGTCATACGCCGACCGGTTGACCGGCAAGGCGCTCGGCGGCCAGCCGCTGAAGGGATACCTGTCGGGTTCGGTGGACGCGGTGCTGCGGATCGGTGACCGGTACGTGGTCGTCGACTACAAGACGAACTGGCTCGGCGATCCCTCAGAACCGCTGACGGCGGCGGACTACGCCCAGCCGAGACTCGCCGAGGCGATGCTGCATTCGGACTATCCGCTGCAGGCGCTGCTGTACAGCGTTGTGCTGCACAGATTCCTGCGGTGGCGACTCCCCGGGTACACCCCCGAAAAGCATCTGGGCGGCGTGATGTACCTGTTCCTGCGAGGCATGTGCGGGCCGGGCACACCCGTCGTCGACGGCCACCCGGCAGGGGTGTTCAGCTGGCAACCGCCGACGACGTTGATCACGGCGATGTCGGATCTGCTCGACGAGGGACGGGCCGCCGCATGACGACGATGGAATGGCGGCAGGCCCGCGGCGCGACGGGACTACTGCAGGCGTTCACCGAGGCCGAGGTGCTCGAGTCCTCGGATGTGCATGTGGCGCAGCGGCTTGCCGCGCTTGGCGAAGGAGCCCGACGAGACCGTCGCACTGGCCGTCGCGATAGCGGTGAGGGCGCTGCGGAACGGGTCGGTGTGCGTCGACCTGCGATCGGTCGAGGGGCAGGTCGGCGTCGAGGGGCTGCCGTGGCCGGATGTCGACGCATGGCTGGCGGCTGTCCGGGCGAGCACTTTGGCGAGCAAGCCGCCGGCGCTGCGCCTTGACGGAGACCTGTTGTACCTCGACCGCTACTGGCTCGAAGAGCAGCAAGTCGCCGACGACGTGCACACGATGATCGCGGTGAAGCCCGAGAAGGTGTCTCCGGACATCGATCGGCTGTTTCCGGCGGGGTTCGAAGAGCAGCGCGCGGCGGCGAAAGTCGCGTTGGCGCAGGGGTTGACGGTGCTGACGGGCGGACCGGGCACGGGTAAGACGACGACGGTGGCGCGGCTGCTGGCGTTGCTTGCGGCAGGCACGCGATTGCGGATCGCGCTGGCGGCGCCGACGGGCAAGGCCGCTGCCCGATTGCAGGAGGCGGTGCAGTTGGAGGTCGGCAAGCTGGACAAGGCCGACCAGGAGGCGCTGTCGGGGATGCATGCGACGACGCTGCACCGGCTGCTCGGGAGCAGGCCGGACACGTCGGCGCGGTTCCGCCACAACCGGGGCAACCGGCTGCCGCACGACGTGATCGTCGTCGACGAGACGTCGATGGTGTCGCTGACGATGATGGCGCGGCTACTGGAGGCGGTGCGCCCGGACGCGCGGCTCATCCTCGTGGGTGATCCGGACCAGTTGGCGTCGGTGGAGGCGGGCGCGGTGTTGGCCGATCTGGTCGACGGGCTGCACGAGTCAAAGGTCGCCGCGCTGAAGACCTCTCATCGATTCGGCGAATCCATCGGCGAGCTGGCGTCGGCGATTCGTGCCGGCGACGCGGACCAAGTGATCGAGGTGCTGCGGGCCGGCGGCGAGCACATCGAGTGGATCGACACAGACCAGCCGTCGGAGCATCTGCGCAAGGTGGTTGTCCCGCAGGCGCTTCGGCTGCGGGAGGCGGCGATCCTGGGCAACGCGGAGGTGGCGCTGCAGACACTCGACGAGCACCGGTTGCTGTGTGCGCATCGGCGGGGCCCGTACGGGGTGCGGTTCTGGAACCGGCAAGTCGAGCGATGGCTGGCGGAGGAGACGGGCGAGCCGATCTGGTCTGACTGGTATGCGGGACGGCCGGTGCTGGTGACGGCGAACGACTACGGGCTGAAGCTGTACAACGGCGACACGGGCGTCACGGTGGTGCGCGACGGCGTCTTGCGGGCGGTGATCGCCGGAACCGAGAAGTTGGAGTTCGCGACGAGCCGGTTGTCGGATGTCGACACGATGCACGCGATGACGATCCACAAGAGCCAGGGCAGCCAGGCCGACGAGGTGACCGTGCTGCTTCCGCAGGCAGGATTCTCGCCTGCTGATGCGTGAGCTGTTCTACACGGCGGTCACCCGCGCGAAGAAGCGCATCCGGGTCATCGGCGCCGAGCCGGCCCTACGGGCCGCCGTGGACCGGCGGGCGATTCGCGCTTCCGGGCTGGGCCGACGGCTTCGCGAGGGCGCCTGACCTCGCAATCCGTCGTCCAATACCGGTGAATGGCCACCCGACGCGGTACCTTACTAACCGGGTTGACTCTCCAGCCTCTCGGAAACGTCGCGGCGGCGATCTGAACTCCCCGCCGACGGGTGCGAAACCCGACGTCAGCCGCCAGTCCTGGTTTTATGGCGCGCTCGCAATTGCGCGCGGGGTTACCGACATTACGTCTGCGTGCCGTTGTTGCGCGTAGGCCGAGGGGGATTGTCGTGAGCCGTTTTACCGAAACCATGTATGGCAACGCCCATTGGAGCCTCAAGGGCATGGTCACCGGCGAGCCGGACCGGCCGGTTCGCCACAGCTGGGCCGAGGTGCACGAGCGTGCCGGTCGCGTGGCAGGTGGCCTGGCCGCGGCGGGCATCGGACACGGTGACGCCGTCGCAATGCTCGCCGGTGCGCCGGTGGAGATCGCACCGACCGCCCAGGGCATCTGGATGCGCGGCGCCAGCCTGACCATGCTGCACCAGCCCACCCCCCGCACCGACCTGGTGCGCTGGGCCGAGGAGACGACGGGCGTCATCAGGATGATCTCGGCGAAGGCCGTCGTCGTCTCCGAGCCGTTCATGGCCGCTGTGCCGGTGCTGGAGGGGATCGGCATCACCGTGCTGACCATCGAGGCGCTGCTTGCCAACACTGCGGTGTCGCCGGTCGACACCGGCGACCACGACGTAGCGCTGATGCAGCTGACATCGGGCTCGACGGGATCGCCGAAAGCCGTTCAGATCACCCACGCCAACATCGTCGCCAACGCCGAAGCAATGGTCGCCGGCTGCGATTTCGATATCGACACCGACGTGATCGTGAGCTGGCTGCCGTGCTTCCACGATATGGGCATGACCGGTTATCTCACGGTGCCCATGTACATGGGCGCCGAGCTGGTGAAGGTCACGCCGATGGACTTTCTGCGCGATACGTTGTTGTGGGCCAAGCTGATTGACAAGTACAAGGGCACCATGACGGCCGCGCCGAACTTCGCCTACACCCTGTTCGCCAAGCGGCTGCGCAGGCAGGCGTCACCCGGGGATTTCGATCTGTCGTCGCTGCGGTGGGCGTTGTCCGGCGCCGAGCAGGTGGACCCGCTCGACGTCGAGGATCTCTGCGACGCCGGGGCGCCGTTCGGGCTGAGGCCCGAGGCGATCGTCCCCGGCTACGGCATGGCAGAGACGACCGTCGCGGTGTCGTTCTCGGACTGCGGCAAGGGCATGGTCATCGACGAGGTGGACGCCGACCTGCTGGCCGTGCTGCATCGCGCGATCCCTGCGACCAGGGGACACACCCGGCGGCTGGTCTCGGTGGGAAAGCCGCTGGACGGCATGGAGGTCCGCATCGTCGACGAGGACGGTTCCACCCTCGCCGCTCGCGGCGTCGGCGTCATCGAGGTGCGCGGAGATCCGGTCTCCAGGGGTTACACCACGGCGGCGGGCTTCATCTCGGCGCAGGATGAGCGCGGCTGGTACGACACCGGCGACCTGGGCTATCTCACCGAGTCCGGCAGGGTCGTGGTGTGCGGGCGCCTCAAGGACGTCATCATCATGGCCGGGCGCAACATCTTCCCGACCGACATCGAGCGCGCCGCATGCCGCGTGGCCGGGGTGCGGCCCGGTTGCGCCGTCGCGGTGCGGCTGGACGCCGGGCTGTCGCGCGAGACGTTCGCCGTGGCCGTGGAGTGCAAGGAGTTCGAGGATCACGACCATGTGCGCCGCGTCGAACGGCAGGTCGCCCACGAGGTGTTGGCCGAGGTCGACGTGCGGCCCCGCAATGTGGTGGTGCTCGAACCGGGCACGATTCCCAAGACTCCGTCGGGCAAGCTCCGACGCGCGCACGCCCTGGCACTGGTGACCTGATCGGTGGGCTTAATTCAGCGCCCGTCAGCGGGTAGATTTGTCATGCATCATGGCTGAATACGACGCCCAGCCCGGTCGAGAATCGCAGGCTGGAACCGACCTGTCCGCCGCGCAGCGCGAAGCGGACGAGATAGACCTATATGCGGGACTCACCGGTGTGGCCGGGTTGGTCGCCGGTGCCCGCGGGTTGATCGACCTGCTGGGCGACGTCGCCGAGTTCGCGGCGCAAGCGATTCCGGGCGTCGACGGCGCGGGTGTCGCGTTGTTGCAGACACACGAGGGCGCGCCGCGCATCAGGTCGTGGGCGGCCACGGCGCAGATCGTCGACGACATCGACAAGGTGCAATACGAAGAGCTCGGCGAGGGGCCCTGCATCACGTGCATGGAGTCGGGACGCGTGGTCGTCAGCGGATCACTCGGCAGTGACAAACGGTGGCCCCATTTCGGTGGCCGGGTGGCGCGAATGGCGGTGCATTCCGCGCTGTCACTTCCGCTGGTGGTCGGCGAAGAGGTGATCGGCGCGATCAACTCCTATGCCCACAGCCGAGATGCGTTCGGTGAGCACGCCGTGACGTTGGGGACCCAATTCGCGGGGCCTGCCGCGGTGTCGGTGTACAACGGTCAACTGCTCGCCCGCGCGCAGGAGCGGACGACGCAGTTGCAGCGGGCATTGGGTAGCAGAGCGGTGATCGATCAGGCGGTCGGGATCATCCGCAGCCGGTCCGGCGCGAGCGCGGAGGAGGCATTCGACCGCTTGACCCGGCTGAGTCAGGCGGAGAACGTCAAGCTGGTCGTGATCGCCGAGCGGCTGGTCGACGAAGCGGTGCGCCGGGCAAAAGCACGTCGCAGCGGGTCGGCATGAGTGCAAGATCTTGCTACGCTGCGATTAGTTGAATCAACAGCCAGGCCGGGTTGAGGTGGCCGCAGTCAGCCGCCGCCTCACACAAGCTCTCCGCTTACACCGGCCAATCCGGTGACATCCGCATGCCGGGAGCACCGTGTACGAACGCAACATACCCCCCGCTTATCCTCTCGACGGCGTCCACACACTCCGGGGCCCGAGGGTCGAGCGCCGCCGCAATGCTCCACATCGCAGCTCCGCTGAGGTGCTTCGGGGCGGCCCGCCGAGATGCTGCTGAACCGGTTGGACAGCGCCACGATCGTGATCGGGCTCGATGGATACGTCGTCTACGCCAACCCCGCCTGCGAAAGGCTGCTCGGCTACCAGGCGACGAAGACTCTCGAGGGGCAATCGGTGACGACACTGCTCGCCGGGCAGTCAGAGACCCCGGCCCGCGCCTGCATCGAGCTGCTGCGCGATCCGAACATTGTCACGAACTGGAACCACAGCGACGGCTACCCGGTCGCCACCCTGCCGTCGGACCCCATGCTGTTGCATGCCACCGACCTGATGTTGATGGTCTCCCTGATGGACGTCAGCGATCGAGTGTGGGCAGAGGTGGACAGGGCGAACCGCTTTTGGGCGTAGCGGGATGAATAGGTCCTCAGCGGATACCTACTCGGCCTACCCTTCTTCCTCGCTCGTCGCCACGTCGGCGTTGGCCTCACTTGCGCCGCTGTCGGCACTTTCCGACTCGGCCGGTGCGCCCTCCTCGGGAGCAGCCTCTTCCGCTGGGGCGGCCTCTTCCGCTGGGGCGGCTTCTTCCTCCGGGGCTGCTTCCTCTTCGGACGCAGCGGGCGGTTCGATCCAGACCAGGGATTCCCCACCACCGTTGTAGGCGACGCCGGTCGGTGCTTCGCCAACCGCATCGAAGTAGATCTTGCCGCTCGTGCTGCCGCCCGGCAGCAAGGTCGCGCTATTGAAACCCTGAGGTGTCCAGGCGCCTGCGAGGGCGGGGTAGCTCTGCCCGCTCGCGGTTTGTGCGCTGAAGTTGGGTATCACGGGAATGACGAGCCCGTTTATCGCGTTGGCGCGCACCGTCACTTCGTACAGCTGGCCGGAGAGCGGGTAGGGGACGGCGTCGCCGCTCGGAAGAAGTTTTGTGACGGTATAGGCGATCTCGCCGCCGTTGGGGTCGGTTACCGCCTGTTGAATACCGAATGCTTGGCTGTCAGCCGCCGACGCCGGCGCAATGGCTCCAACGCTGAACATGAAAGTCGTGGCCGCGACGGCCCCGGCTAGCTTTTTGATGTCCACCTTGACTCACCTCTCGGGTTGACCTGGTGTTACACGGCGAAAGAGTACCGGCCGAGTCATCGTCTCGAAACCCGTAGCGGGGCAGCTTGTTCGACCGTGCAAGAAGATGAGATGCCATGGCAAAGATCGGCGACCTTGTACCGCGACGGGGTTGTCGATTTGCCCACCCGTCAGCCGAAAGTGTGCCCGCAGCGAGGACCGAGACTTTCGAGTTGCCCGCCTTCGAGCGACAAATTCGCTCGACCGGACAGGACCACTGTTAATTCCTCGGCAGCAGCGAATTTATCGCTCAGAGGCGGGCACGACGTTAGCCGCCACCGGTCGCGAGTGTTTTCTTGCTTCCGCTTCGGCCCAACAGCGTTAGGCGACGACGATGTCGACAAGTCCTTCGATGCCAAGAAAGTCTGCGGCGTTGCGCGTGTAAAGCCGGGCCGAATGCGCATGCGCGGTAGCGGCAATCAAGAGATCCAACGAGCGCGCGCGGGGCTGACGACCCGCCTCGACAACCGCAGCCGCCAGCTGGCCATAACTGGCCGCAACCTTTTCATCGATCGGAAGGGCGTCAAAGGTGCGCTGGAGCAACAGCAGACGGCGCAGGCGCTCTGCACGCGTTTGCTGTTGCTTGGCGACGAGCACACCGAAGTGCAGCTCGGCCAGCGTCACGGCACTGATGGCCAAGTCGCCGTCAAGAGGAGCGACGTCGGCGGCGATGACAATGCTTGTGTCGAGGACGGACTTCACGTTGCCCAGGGATCTCGAAGATCGTGAGCCAGTTCTTCACGGTCGTCTTTCCAATCGCGATCTTCAGGTCCGGCAAAGAGCTCGGCGACGTCAGCCCATTGACGCCAGGCCCGAGCGGCAGCGGGGATGAGGCGCGCTGCTGGACGGCCAGCCACGGTGACGACGATTTCCTCGCCCTCCTCCACACGGCGCACGAGCTCGGATGCGTGCTGACGTAGCTCTCGCAGTCCTACAGTTGACATATATCGAGAGTAGCACATGTGCTACATATTGCCGGACGCTTGACAACTGGGACGACGATGGGTCGGCACGGATGTCGGCTGTGGATACTCCCGGGTGCAGGCTCGGCGTCCGCGTAGGGTGGTCGACGTGGCGGCGACGCTCGACGCGATTGCGCTAATTGAGGGAGTGTTGGTCCAATACGGTCCGCTGCACAAGGACGAAATCACGCAGCACGCGCGGGATCACGGCGTAGATGACCTCGACTCAGCATTGCAGTGGAACTTGCTCGAAATGGATTGTCCGGCACGGCAGCTGGTCGACGACCGATGGGTGTGGCTGCCGGCCGTGCTGGCCGGGCGGGTATTCACCCACCGGCTCAACGCAGACGAATCAACCCACGATGTGCTCACCGTGACGCCGGACCTGAGTTCGATCACCGCGCTATGCGAGCACACGCGATACCAGCGGCTCGCCGACGGGTCCACCGCGCGAGTCGTGCTGGCCGGTTATGACGACGAGTTGCTCGACGAGCGGAACATTCCAGGTGAGGTGATCGACCCGGCCGGGGCGCTGCTGCTGGAGCCCGGCGCAATCGCGACGCTCGGCGTGGGCGACGGCGACACAGTCGGTTTGCGGTTGACCGCAGACGGACTCGTCCTCGAGCGGGTCGACGTCACCACGCAGCACACAGCAGGCGAGCGGCTGGCCGCGACTCTCGACGCGAACGAACCGATATACGTCGACGCAGCGGTCTGGAGCGCGTGCGTCAGGGATCCCGCACTGTTCACCAACCCGCTGCCGCCGCTGAGCGAAATCATCGAGGGTCACGGTTTGGCGCGCCGCGGCGAGTGGTTCGCGCCCAGCGGATTCGATTTTGACCGTTGGCAATTCGAGCTGCGGTGCGAACTACTCGCCGAACGGCACGGCCTCGACGCCGATGATGCGCTGGTGCTCACCGCGCTGGTCGCGCTGTACGACAAGGCACTACTTCTGGTCGAGGCGGACGACGCGGGCGGGGCCGACGAAAGCGCGATAATCCCTGCCGACGGCTCTACCGGTGTGACAAGAGAGCTGGGGGCGCACCTTGTCGACCCGCTGCTGGCTGAGCTGTTGGTGGCCGAGACCGTCGGCGTCGACCGCCACGGTGCGGCGGCGCTGGGCCTATTGGCCGAGGTGATGGAATCCGCGGTGCCGCGCGCCGCGCAAGTGGCGTGGAGGTGGCTGCAGGCGGTCGCGCTGGAGCGAATCGGCGACGTCGAGCAGGCCGAGCGTGAATTGCTGGCGGCCGAGTCGATGGATCCTGACTGGCCACTGCCGTTGATCGACCTGGCCCGCATCGCTAGCGATCGTGGCGATGTTGAGCGCGGGTTGGGGTTGTTGCGCCGCGCAGGCGCCGAACCGGATCATCCGTTGGTGGAATTGTTGCTGGCGCATCAACCCGAGCCGCGCCGCGATCTCGGCCGCAACGAGCCGTGCTGGTGCGGGTCCGGACGTAAGTACAAGAAATGCCATCTGGGCCGTGAGCAGCGCACACTTGCCGGGCGAGTGAAGTGGTTGTATGCCAAGGCCGCTCAATATGCAGAGCTCAGCGGTTGGCGAGAACTGCTGGCCGAGGTGGGCTACGAGCGATACCGACATACGCATGACCTCACCGAGGCGTTGGACGCAGGAATGGCCGACCCACTGGTGATGGATGTCGTGCTGTTCGAGGGCGGCGCGTTCGCGGAGTTTCTTGCGGTGCGCGGGTCGCTGTTGCCCGACGATGAGCGGCTGTTGGCCGAGCAATGGCTGCTGGCCGACCGCTCGGTGTTCGAAGTGGAGAGGGTTAATCCCGGCGAGATCATGACCGTGCGCGACGTACGAAACGGCGACACGCACGAAGTGCGTGAGCGGACGGCGAGCCGCCAGCTCAAGGCCGGTCAGCTGATCTGCGCGCGGGTGGTGCCCGCTGGTGACAGCATGCAGTTCTTCGGCGGCGTGGAACCGATCGCGCTGCACGAGCGCGATGCGCTGATCGACCTACTCGACAGCGAACCCGACCCGGTGGAGCTGATGACCGCGTTGAGTCGACGGTTCGCACCGGCGACCCTGACCAACACCGAAGGCGAACCGCTCGTGATCTGTGAAACGACGGTGCGCCTCAGTGATCCGGACGAAATCGAGGCCTCGCTAGACGAGACCTACGGTCGGGTCGACGGCGAGGAGCCGCCGCGGTGGCACGAACTCGTCGATACCCGTGGCATGCCGCATATCCGGGCCGTGCTGGTGCGCGAGGGCGACACGCTACGGGTCGAGACCAACAGCGCGGAGCGGATGGATCGGGTCGTGACCACGTTGATTCGGCTCGACCCCACTATGCGTGTACTCGACGACGCCCGACGCCCGATACGCGACGCTCGAGAGGCCGCCGAACTGGAGGCGCAGTTGCCGGCTGGCGAGAGTGCGCCTGATCCCAACGCCCCCGAGGTGGCCGCAATACTCGACGAGTTCGTCCGCGAGTACGAGGCCAACTGGCTCGATGCACCCATACCCGCACTCGACGGTCACACGCCGCGGCAGGCGGCTGACGACCCCACTCGGCGCGGCGACCTGATCAGACTTTTGAACAGCTTCCCCTCCGATGAGGGCGCACCCGGGCGCATGAGCGCTGAGCGCCTGCGCTCCGCACTGGGTTTGGAAGGCGAATGACCGCTATTGGTTGGCTGCAGTTAGTCGCACCGCAGAAGTAACGTCGATTTCGCTATGGCACGCCTGGAAACACGAGTGGCACGGATCGCTGAGGCATCGCTGGCTGAGCGGCGATCCGTCCGCCCCATCGATGTGCTCGTCGGTCTCGGATGGCTCGCTCAGCCGAACGTCGACCGGTGGGAGCGCGGCCGTGTTCCTTCGCTCGATCGGTGCGTAGGGGTCGACTCCGACCAGGTCACGGCAGCCCTTGGGGCGCTGCGGCACTGGGCCGAAGATCGCGGCCTCACGCCGTCGGAAGCCGACTACCAAGATTTGCAGTTCACCGCCGACGGTGACTCTGACGCCGAGCGCGCCTACCGCACCCATTGGGTGTCAACCGACATTCCCGAACCAATAGTCGAGCGACCACGTCGTTCCCAACGGATCATCGTGATCTCTCCTCACAACGCGTGGACGTGCACATCGTGCAGCGACACCGGCGACTTCCTCGTCAAAACCAAGGAAGGTGCACTGTGTTTGGACTGTGCCGACCTCGGCCACCTCGAATTCTTACCTTCCGGCGACGCCGCGCTCACCCGGCGCGCCACGAAGGCCAGCCGACTGTCCGCCGTCGTGGTGCGCTGGAGCACACGACGCAATCGTTATGAGCGGCAAGGCATCCTGGCGGAAGCGGCGGCGATCGAACAAGCCGCACAGGAGTGCCTCTCCGACGCCGATGTGCGCGCTCGGCGCAGGGATCGCGAGCAGAGCCGCCGTGCCGATCAGGACGTGCGCTTCCGCAGTGAGTTCGCGGTCGCCATCCGTGAGCAGTTCCCGGGTTGTCCGGTCGACCGCGCAGAGGCGATCGCACTTCATGCGGCGGCACGCGGCAGCGGCCGTGTGGGACGAAGCGCTGCCGGGCAGGCACTCGATCGCGACGCTGTACATCTCGCCGTCGTTGCCTCCGTCCGCCATGTCGAGACCGATTACGACGCCCTGCTCATGTCGGGTGTCGACCGCGAATCGGCTCGAGCACAAGTGCACCAGCGTGTCGAGGACGTCGTCAACGCGTGGCGCGACGGTGTTGCGATGCTCGACGGATAGCCGTCACACCGGTTTCTACGGCTAGACGCCGAGCGGGATGACCCCGCCGAGGATGTCTTCGGCGGTTGTTGCACTCGGCGTACTGTTCGACCGTGCAGGTCGACGCGATGACGACGCCGCAGCCGTTGAACAAGATCGGCGATATGGCCGGGCGGGTGCAGGCTGCGGGGTTCTCCGGGTTGCTGTTCACCGAGACAGGTCGGACCGCATATCTCAACGCGGCGGTGGCATCGCAAGCGGCGCCGGGGCTTGAGCTGTCGACGGGCGTCGCGGTGGCATTCCCACGGAGCCCGTTCGTGACGGCGGCGACGGCGTGGGAGCTGCAGGAGGCGACTGGCGGCAAGTTCCGGCTCGGGCTCGGCACGCAGGTGCGTACGCATGTGGTGCGGCGGTACGGCATGGAGTTCGAGCGTCCGGGTCCGCGGCTGCGCGACTACGTCCGCGCGGTGAAGGCGTGCTTCCACGCATTCCGGACGGGCAAGCTCGACCACCACGGCGACTTCTACGACCTGGACTTCATCACGCCGCAATGGAGTGCGGGGCCGATCGACGCGCCGGATCCGAAAGTCGACATTGCAGCGGTCAATCCGTGGATGCTGCGAATGGCAGGCGAGGTGGCCGACGGAGTCCACGTACACCCGCTGGGCGAGCCGGGCTACATCGCGAGGCATGTAGTGCCGAATGTGGCTGAGGGAGCGGAGAAGTCGGGGCGCTCACCGTCTGACATCGCGGTGATCGTGCCGGTGATGACGATCGTCGGTGACAGCGATGAGGAGCGGCACAAGGAGCGCGAGAGCGTCCGATTCAGCATGAGCTTCTATGGAAGCACGCCGAACTACGCGTTCATCTGGGACGAGGCGGGGTTCGAGGGGACGACGGCGCGGATCCGGGAGAAGCAGAAGGCGGGCGACTTCACGGGGATGGCGGCGCAGATCACCGACGAGCACATCGAAAAGTTCGCAGTCGAGTCGACGTGGGATGGCCTGGCCGACGCGCTGACGGAGCGGTACGGCGAAGTCGCCACGCGCATCGTCCTGTACAACGCGCTTGGGGACGAGGAGCGTATCGAGCGATACGGCGCTGTCGCGCAACGCATATCGGCCGATTGAGCGGACGCAGGATCTTTCCGATCGGCGGCCGGCTTCACTGCAACCTCGCTAGGGATGGATCCCGGCTCGGACACCTACACACATCACCACTCGCCCGCGTCCTCTTCGTGGAAGTGCCTCCACAACCGGGCGCCGCCGGAGAGCGCAACGAGCACGCCGATGCCGCCGATCACGATGCCGATGAACAGGGACAGGAACATCGGGTCGATCGAGTCGCCCACCGTCCCGGCACCGAAGGTGCCGCCTACGAGGAAGCCGAACAGCGGCGCCAGCACGGCGACTGCCAATCCCACAAGCGTCCGCCACATGCCCGGCGGGTTGGGCTCGAGGACGACGGGGCGACCGGGCTCCGGGGCATCGACCTCGTCACCGCCACGCTCGTCGACGGTTGCCGGATCAGGTGCTGCGCTATTCATCGGACCTCACCCTCCTGATATGGGAGACGGCATCGCCGTTACCGCCCGCCTCCTTCGTCGAATTCCGTTGCACGCCATCGAGAAACGGGCGGACGATGTCCATCGGAATCGGGAAGACGACCGTCGAGTTCTGGTCGGCGCCGAGCTCGAGCAGCGTCTGCAGGTAGCGCAGCTGCAGCGACGCCGGGCTCTCGCTGAGCGTGATCGCTGCGTCACGCAGTTCCGCCGACGCCTGCAGCTCGCCGTGCGCGCTGATCACCTTCGCGCGCCGCTCCCGCTCCGCCTCGGCCTCGCGGGCCATCGCCCGCTGCATCATCTCGGGAATCTCGACGTCCTTGATCTCGACGACCTCGACCTTGATCCCCCATGGTTCCGTCTGGTTGGCGATCGAGGCGGCCAGGTCCTCATTCAAATCGGCACGATGCGCGAGTAGCGTGTCGAGGTCCGCGCGACCGACGACCGAGCGCAGGGTGGTTTGTGAGATCTGGGAGGTGGCGACTGCGAAGTTTTCCACGGCCATAACCGATTTCGTGGGATCGGTCACCCGGAACAGCACGACAGCGTTGACGCGCGCGGTCACGTTGTCGCGGGTGATGACCTCCTGCGGCGGGATGGTCAGCGTCACTGTTCGCAGGTCGACACGTACGAGTTTGTCGATACCGGGCAGCACGACGACGATGCCCGGCCCGAGCGGGCCGCGCAGCCGGCCGAGCCGGAACGCCACACCGCGCTCATACTCCTTGACGATGCGCAGCGAAGCGATCGCCAGCGCCACGAGCAGGACGACGAGGAATACGACGACAACCATCCAGGGTCCCATCAGCGCAACCTCCGTGGCTGGGGCTCGGTCTCATCGCGCCGATCGGACGCGTAGGACGGGCGGCGGCGGATTTCGGCCTCGGCCAACCGCTTTCGATCCTCGAGGTTCTCATCGAGCGTCTGGAACACCACGCCGGCGGGTACCGCCGGGGTGCGGCGCAGGTGCGACCACAGTGGCAGCGACATCAGGCCGGCCGCGAGGGCGCACCCGACGAGCAGGAGCGCCTCGGGTGCGGTTTCGGCCGCGAGAGCCATTGCCAGCGGCCAGATGACAGCGATGGCGCTGACGGCGCACGCGATCCCGCGGTGGAAGCGCGCCGCCTCCGACG
The DNA here is from genome assembly GCA_963822305.1 of uncultured Actinomycetota bacterium. Taxonomy (GTDB): domain Bacteria; phylum Actinomycetota; class Actinomycetes; order Mycobacteriales; family Mycobacteriaceae; genus Mycobacterium. The sequence goes on from CAWGHF010000025.1 coordinate 182,797, forward strand.
CCGGCCAGCTGTCGATCGCCCTGCTCACCTCACGGCCGTCGTTCGAGGTGGTGCACGTCTGCTTGACCGGGCAGGCGTTGCAGATCGTCGGGTTGCCCCGGTACCGCATGACCCTGTTATCGGGGTCAAACGACTTGGGCCACAACCACTGATCCTGCGGGCACAGCCAGGCGTCGTGATCCTCGTGGTAGACGAACGCACCCGCCCGATGTTGCTCCACCTTGGCCGCAGCGCGCCGGGCGAACGTGTCGATGCCGTATGCGGCAATGACGAGCAGCGCGGCGTATCCGATCGTCAGCCACGCGGCGATGCCGATGCCCGCGGTCACGGATCCTCCCGAGTTTCGCTGTCGTCGGGCGCCGGACGGCGGTCGGATGCGTAGGGTGACGGGCGGCCGCCACCCGTCACAGCCAGTCCGGTCCGGTCCTCTTCCGCCTCGGCGTGCTCCTCGACGAACAGGGTCTCGGCAGGCAGTATGTGCGTGGTCGCCTTGATTCCGTAGCGAATTCCAAGCCAGGCGATCCAGACGAACGGCAACACGCCGCCGAGGATGAACAGGAAGTCACCGGGCATCCGCAGCCACTCCAGCACGACGTTGCCCCGCTGGGTGATGTAGCCCAGCGTCCGGGCCTCGTAGTAGCCGTCGTTGACCGAGTGCCACAGCTGCAGGACGCCGAGCGGCAGCAAGGTGGCGAAGACCATCCAGGCCAAGCCGATGTTGAGTGACCAGAAGGACAGCTTGGCCAGTTTGTCCGGCCAACGTCGCGGCGGGATGATGTAGCGCAGCGCGAACAGCGCCAGGCCGACGGCGAGCATCCCGTAGACGCCCATCATCGCGCCGTGCGCGTGGTTTGCGGTGAGCGCCGTGCCGATCTGGTAGTAGGACACGATGGGCAGGTTGATCAGGAAGCCGAATATCCCTGCGCCGACGAAGTTCCAGAAACCGACCGCGACGAGGAACATCACCGCCCACCGGTGCGGGAACGGTGCGCTGCTGCGGGACTGCTGCCGCGACCCCAGCTGGAGGAACGTCCACGCCTCGATGGTCAGGAAGGTCAGCGGGATGACCTCCATCGCGGAGAAGAACGCGCCGAGTGCCATGTGCTCGACCGGTGTGCCGGAGAAGTACAGGTGGTGCATCGTGCCGATCACGCCGCCCACCGAGTACAGGATGATGTCCAAGAAGATGAGCTGGATGGCGATCCGGCGTCGCACCACGCCCAGCATCACGAAGATGTAGGCGACCATGACCGTGGTGAACAGCTCGAGGAAGTCCTCGACCCACAGGTGCACCACCCAGAAGCGCCAGAACTCGGCGACGGTCAGGTGTGTCTGCGTGCCGGCGAGCATGCCGACCGCGTAGAACGCCGGGATGGCCAGGCCGGCGTAGAAGAACAGCCACGGCATGTTCAGCTTGCTCTCGGTCTTCAGCCGGGACCGGATCGAGCGGTAGATGATCGCCATCCACAGGAACAGCCCGATGACGAGCAGGATCTGCCAGAACCTTGGCAGGTCGAGGTATTCCCACTGCTGGTCGAAGAAGATGGAACCCTTGGCCCAGTCGACGCCGAAGGTGCTCAATGCCGTCCCCACCAACGTGCCGGCCACCACGACGAACAGCGCGCCGAGCAGCCCGTACGTCAGCCACGACTGCCGTCGCGGTTCGCGGCCGGAGATGATCGGGGCAAGGAAGATGCCGGCGGCGAGGAAGGATGCCGCTGTCCACAGCAGCGACAGCTGCACGTGCCAGGTCCGCGCCAGGTTGAACGGCAGGATCTGGGCCAGATCGAAGCCGAAGAAGTTGCTCAGCTCGGCGCGATAGTGCTCGATGGCACCGCCCAACACCGCCTGGCCGAGGAAGAGCACGGCGACGACGAGGAAGAACCAGGCCGTTGCTTTCTGGGATGGCGTGATCGCCACCTCGCCCGGTTGACGGAATGCCAGCGACGGGGTTTCTGCTGCGTGCCAGCCGATCTTGCGGCTCCACCGGCCGTAGAGGGCGAACAGCGCCCCCAAGTCCGGCCAGCAGGGCGATGAGGGACATCGCCGACCAGACCAGGATGTCGGCCGTCGGCGTGTTGTCGACCCGCTCTTCCGGTGGCCAGTTGTTGGTGTAGGAGTAGCTGTGCCCCTCGCGCTCGGCCGCGCTGGCCCAGGCGGTCCAACTGAAAAACGCTGTGAGGTCGTGGATTTCCCGCGGGTCGGTGATCATCTGCGGGATCAGTCCGTGTTCTGTCGAGTCGGTGCCGAAGAAGTCGGCGTAGTAGGCGCGTATCTGCTCGAAGGCGCGCACCTGCTCAGCGGTGAACTGCAGAGTCCCGCTGCTCTGGTCGTAGCGGTTGGTCCGCATCATCTCCACGACGGCGGCGGTCGGGTCGGCCGACCCGGAGTCGCGCAATGCGTCACCGACGTGATCGGCGGACAGCCGCAGGTACTCCGCGGTGTAGTCCGGCCCGAGGTAGCCGCCGTGGCCCATCACCGAGCCGTACTGCTGCAGTCCCCGGCGCAGAAAGATCTGCTGTCCCGAGGTGACCTGCTGCTCGGTGTAGACGGTCTGGCCGTCTGGGCCGACCACCCGCTGGGGCAGCGGCATCGAGTCCGAATAGGTTCGCGCGGCCAACACTCCCATGATCAGGAAGCCGAACACCATGACCAGGGCGACGCCCTGCACCCAGCCTTTCGAGATTGCGAGCTCGGCCTTGGCCGCGACGGGCTTCGAGGACTGTTCTGTCATTGCCACACCCCCGCTGAGATGGATTCACAAACACAACATCCGACGCCAACGTAACCAAACTCCGCAGCGAAAAGTGATGAAATGTCTGAACTTCGCGCGTCGGCGGCGAGTTCACGGCGAGTGTGGCACCGCAAGTGCCGGTGCCCTCTGACTCCGCGGGGCACCGGGAAAGCGGTCAATGCTTATGCGTTCACAACCTGGGACATGATCACCTCCACGATCGGCAGACTCGATCGCCGGCGCGCACCCCAGCGAGCGCAGGAGAATGTGTCGAGGGCACCGTTGGCCGCCTGCGCGATTTCCCTGATCTGCAGCAGAATTCCCCGATACTCGTTGACATGTCCACTGGTTCCACGGAGGCCCCCGTGATCCGGAGTTCCGGTGGTGACGCGGAGTCTCCGTGGTCGCCGCGGGAGTGTGAGCTGCTCGCGGTGACGCTGGAGCTGCTCCAGGAACACGGCTACGACCGGCTGACCCCGACGCGGTGGCCACGACGGCGCGCGCGAGCAAGGCCACCTCTATCGAACGGTGGCCGACGAAGGCCGAACTCGTGTTGGCCGCATTCGTCGAGGGCACCCGGCAGGTCGCGGTCGATCCTGATACCGGCTCGCTGCGCGAAGATCTGCTGCGACTGGGAGAGCAGATCCGCGCTCACGTCAGCACCCATGCGGGCACCATTCGTGCGGTGCTCGTGGAGACGTCTCGGAGCGCCGAGCTCGACGCCATGATGCAGGAACAGTTTCTCGACCAGCGGAAAGCTCTCATGTCGCACGTCCTCTCCCGGGCCGTTGCCCGCGGCGAGATTCGGGCCTCCGCCATCACCGAAGACTCTGGGACGTTTTGCCCGGCTACCTCATCTACCGCTCCGTGCTGACCGGCAATCCCCCAGCCAGCGAGACCATCCGTGACCTCGTGGACAACGTGCTCATCCCGAGCCTCACCCGCCATAACAAATGACGTTCAGGTCAACCGAAGGAGGACTTGAGCAGTCCGGTCCCGTACCGTACTGTCAACTAAGTTGATATCGCCCCTGAGCTGAAGAAAACGCCCCACCGTCCGTCAACGTGTCGCCGCTCGTCGAAAGGGTCACGGATGCAGCGGTTTTCGATCGGAAGCCGATTGATGCGACGGTGGATGCTTCTTGTGGCGGTGCTCGTCATCGCCGTGGCGGGATTCGCGGTGTACCGCCTGAACGGCATCTTCGGCTCCAAGGACGTCGTCTCCACCCCCAGCGGGGCCGCGAACGACATCGTGCCGTTCAACCCGAAGCGCGTCGTTCTGGAGGTTTTCGGCCCGCCGGGCACGGTCGCGACCATCACCTACCTCGACGTGAACGCCCAACCGCAGCGCGTCGACGACGCGACGCTGCCGTGGGCCTACGACACCACCACCACGCAACCCGCCGTCTTCGTCAACGTCTCCGCCCAGGGTGACAGCGACTCCATCGGCTGCCGAATCAAGATCGACGACGTCGTCAAGGACGAGAGAACGGTCAATACCCTGAACGCCTACACCTACTGCCTGGACAAGTCCGGATGAGCCACCACGTCGCCGAACGCCCGACGATGACGGACCGGGTCGCCAAGTGGATTCGTTGGGTCTGCGTGCCGATCGTGTTGTTCTGGGTAGCCATTGCCGCCCTGACGAACGTGTTGGTGCCGCAGCTCGAGGCGGTCGGCGAACAGCACAACGTGGCGATGAGCTCCCCCGATTCGCCGTCGCTGCAGGCGTTTCAGCGCATCGGCGAGGTGTTCCATGAATTCGACTCCGACAGCGCCGCGATGGTGGTGCTCGAGGGTGACCAGCCGCTCGGTGCCGACGCGCATAAGTACTACGACGAACTGGTCCAGCGGTTCAACGAGGACACCAAGCATGTCCAGCACGTGCAGGACTTCTGGGGTGACCCGCTCACCGCCGCGGGCTCGCAGAGCTCGGACGGCAAGGCCGCGTACGTCCAGGTGTTCCTCGCGGGCAACCAGGGCGAGGCGTTGTCGCTGGAGTCGGTCGACGCGCTGCGCGACATCATCGCCAAAACGCCTGCACCGCAGGGCATCCATGCCTACGTCGCCGGCTCGGCAGCCCAGATCGCCGATCAGTTCGAGGTGGGCAACGAGGGCACCGTGTTGGTCACCCTGTTGACCGTCGGGGTGATCGCCTTGATGTTGCTCATCGTCTACCGCTCGCCGGTCACCATGATCCTGGCGCTCGTCACGGTGCTCATCGAGATGTCGGCGGCGCGCGGGATCGTCTCGTTCCTGGCGAACGCCGGGTTTATCGGCCTGTCGACGTATTCGACCAACATCCTCACGCTGCTGGTCATCGCCGCCGGTACGGACTACATGATCTTCCTGCTCGGCAGATATCACGAACGTCGCAACGACGGCATGGACCGGGAGGCCTCCTTCTACGACATGTACCGCGGGACGGCGCACGTGATTTTCGCTTCGGGCTTGACTATCGCCGGCGCGGTGTTCTGCCTCTACTTCACCCGCCTGCCGTACTTCCAGAGCCTCGGGATTCCGGCGGCGATCGGTGTGCTCGTCGCGCTGATCGCTTCGTTGACGCTGGCGCCCGCCGTGATCGTGATCGCCGGCCGCTTCGGGCTGCTCGAGCCCAAGCGCAAGACGGCCAAGTGGGGCTGGCGACGGATCGGGACGGCGATCGTTCGATGGCCCGGGCCGATACTGATTGCCTCACTGGCGCTCGCCTTCGTCGGACTGGCCGCGCTGTCCGGCTACAAGGTGAGTTACGACATCAGCCCGTACATGCCGGCCAGTGCGCCGTCGAATGTGGGATACGCCGCCGCGGAGCGGCACTTCTCGAAGGCGCGGCTCAATCCTGAACTGTTGATGGTCGAAACCGACCACGATCTGCGCAATCCCACCGACATGATCCTGTTGGAGCGGGTGGCCAAGGCCGTCTTCCACACCGACGGCATCGCGCAGGTGCAGTCGATCACGCGGCCGTTGGGCACGCCGCTGGACCACACGTCGATCCCGTTCCAGATCAGCGCGAACAGTGCGGCGCAGATCAACAACCTGCCCTTCCAGCAGGATCGCGCCGCCGACCTTCTCAACCAGGTCGGCGAAATCGACAAGACGATCAACGTCCTGCGGCAGCAGTATTCGTTGCAGCAGCAGTCCAGCGACATCACGCACGAGCAGAGTGAGGCGTTCCAGCAGACCGTCGCCGTGGCTTCGGATCTGCGCGACAAGATCGCCAACTTCGACGACTTCTTCCGGCCGCTGCGCAACTACTTCTATTGGGAGCCACACTGTTTCGACATCCCGATATGTTTTGCTCTGCGGTCCCTCTTCGACGCGCTCGACGGCATCAACTCGCTGACCGACCAGCTTGCCAATGTCTCGGGGAGCATCGCGAAGCTGGATGAACTGCAGCCGAAGCTGGTCGCGCTGATTCCGCCGCAGATCGCCACTCAGCAGACCAACCGCGATCTGACGATGACCAACTACGCCACCACGTCGGGGATCTACGACCAGACCGCGGCGGCATTGGAGAACTCCACCCAGCTGGGCGCCGCGTACGACGCGTCGAAGACCGACGACTCGTTCTACCTACCGCCTGAGGCGTTCACCAACCCCGAATTCCAGCGCGGGCTGAAGCTGTTCCTCTCGCCGGACGGCAAGGCCGCGCGGATGATCATCACCCACGACGTGGATCCGGCTACGCCCGAAGGCATTTCGCACATCGAGGAGATCCGGCACTCGGCGCAGGAGGCCGTCAAGGGCACGCCGTTGGCCGGGTCCAAGATCTACATCGGCGGCACGGCGGCCACCTACAAGGACATTGCGGAGATGGCGCACTACGACCTGATCATCGCCGGCATCGCCTCGCTGAGCCTCATTCTGCTGATCATGATGTTCATCACGCGCAGCCTGGTCGCAGCACTCGTCATCGTGGGCACGGTGGCGCTGTCGTTGGGTGCTTCGGTCGGCCTGTCGGTGTTGGTGTGGCAGCACCTCTTGGGCATCCCGTTGTACTGGGTGATCTTGCCGTTGGCGGTGATCCTGCTGCTCGCCGTGGGGTCGGACTACAACCTGCTGCTGGTGTCCCGGTTCAAGGAGGAGATCGGCGCCGGCATCAACACCGGCATCATCCGGTCGATGGCGGGCAGCGGCTCGGTGGTGACCGCTGCGGGGCTGGTGTTCGCGTTCACCATGGCGTCGTTCATCTTCAGCGACCTGCTGGTGCTCGGCCAGATCGGCACGACGATCGCCCTCGGCCTGCTGTTCGACACGCTGATCGTCCGATCGTTCATGACACCGTCCATCGCCGCGTTGCTCGGACGGTGGTTCTGGTGGCCGGTGCGAGTGCGCCAGCGGCCGGTGCCGCAGAAGTTCGGCGACGAGGACACGCGGCAGCTGTCGTTGTTCTGATCGGACGACCGCGGCGCTAAGGACGCTCAAGGCGTTATCAAATATGGCCGTTCTTCGTTATCAGGAAACGCCAATCACCTCACACATGCGCTGGGGGAATTGCTGCACCATTTCTTCATGAGCCGCGCGACGGGGGAGGTCGCGCCAGGCTGACCGGGTTGGGCACAACCGGCATGGGAGGAACACATGCGCCAGCCAACGGCCGCACTTGCGGTTGCAGTCATCTGCGTTTCGATCGTCGGGTGCGCCAGCACGATAGGCAATGCCGAGTCGCCCACCACCACCAGGTCGATGATTCCGCGCCCTCTTGTTGAACGTGAGCTGGCCGGGTTGCTGCTCAACCCCGAACAGGTGAACGTCGCGATGGGGACAGCCGGGATGGCGGTCACAAATCAGCAGACCTCGATGTCTGACAACAGCGCCACCATGGCGCCGCAGGAGTGCCTGGCCGTCGACGGCGCGGCGGAGGCGCCGGTTTATGCCGACAGCGGTTACTGGGCGGAGCGCGATCAGAGTCTGAACAACGGCGACAACTTCACGCACTATCTCAAGCAGGCGGTGGTGTTGTTCCCCACCATCGAAAAAGCCGGCGCGTTCTTCGACGCCTCCGCCGAGCGGTGGCCGGCCTGCCGCGAGTACTCCCACACGCAGAGCGAGACGCACTGGTCCGTCGGGCCGATCGCTAACGGTGACGGCACACTGCGTACCACCGCGACTCAACAGAACGCGAGTGCCCCCGGCTGGGGCTGCGGACGCGCGCTCGCGCACAGAAACAACATCATTATCGACGTCAATACCTGCAGCGCCAACCCCGCTGATTCGGCGGTCAAGATTGCCGAGCAGCTCGCCGCCAACGTAACTGCGCGGTGGTGAACGTAGGTTTCGACTGCGATTGCCTGGACACTCTGACCGGATGAGCAGGGGAGCTCGTGCTGTCGGCGCCGCCGCGGCGTCGGCGCGGCGGCCGTCGCCGCGCACGACCTGATCCAGCGCCAGCACGCCCTGCTGCGGAACTTCCCCGTCGTGGGCCACGCCCGGTACTGGATCGAGGCCATCGGCCCCGAGCTGCGCCAGTACGTGGTGGCGGGCAACAACGAGGAGCGGCCCTTCAACCGGGACCAGCGCCGGTGGGTGTACGCCTCGTCGAAGAAGCGAGAACAACTACTTCGGGTTCGGCACCGACAACGACATGGAGCACACGCCCGGCTACCCGATGATCAACCACGCCACGTTCGGCCGGGCCGTGCCGCCGTCGGCGCCGGAGGCGGGGCAGAAGGTCGGGGTGCCGTGCGCCAAGGTGCTCGGCGGCGCACGGGGCCGGGCGAAGGCCTTCCGGCCGAAGTCGATCGTGAACATCTCCGGCATGAGCTTCGGCTCGTTGTCGGGCAACGCCGTCGAGGCGCTGAACAGGGGTGCGGCGCTGGCCGGCTGCCTCCAGAACACCGGCGAGGGCGGCCTGGCGCGCTACCACCGCCACGGCGGCGAGCTCATCTTCCAGATCGGCACCGCCTACTTCGGCTGCCGCGACGAGGAGGGCCGCTTCGACCTCGAGAGGCTGAAGGACGTGGTGGCCGGCGCCCCGGTGCGGGCGCTGGAGATCAAGCTGACCCAGGGGGCCAAGCCGGGGCTCGGCGGCCTGCTGCCGGCGGCGAAGGTGTCGGCCGAGATCGCCGCCGCCGCGGGGCATCCAGGAGGGCCGGGACTGCATCAGCCCGTCGCGGCACGCCGAGTTCAGCGACGTGGACAGCCTGCTGGACTGGGTGGAACTGCTGGCGGCGGAGACGGGCCTGCCGGTGGGCATCAAGTCGGCGGTCGGCGATCTCGGCTTCTGGCGCGAGCTGGCAGATCGGATGGCGGTGAGACGGGGCGTGGGGTCGACTTCATGAGGATCGACGGCGGCGAGGGCGGCACGGGCGCCGCGCCGCTGATCTTCACCGACACCGTTTCGCTGCCCTTCCAGCTTGGGCTTCGCCCGGGTGTACCGGTGTTCGCCGAGCGAGGTTTGCAGGAGGGGGTGGTTTGGATCGGCGGCGGCAAGCTGGGCTTGCCGGATAACGCGGTGGTCGGCCTTCGCACTCGGCTGCGACATGATGAGCGTGGGCCGGGAGGCGATGCTCGCCGATCGGGTGCGTCCAGGCTCAGAAGTGCCACACCGACAGCTGCCCAACGGGGGTGGCCACCCAGGACGCGTGGCTGGCGCGCGGCCTGGTACCCGACGCTCAAGTCGGTGCGGGTCGCGAACTACATCAGGACGCTGCGCCGCGACCTGCTGAAGGTGGCGGAGGCATGCGGGGTGGAGCATCCCGGGCTGATCAGTACCGATTCGGTGGACATCCTTGACGGCAGGACTGGCGCGACGCCGTTGCATGACGTCTACGGATACACAGTCGGCATGGGCCTTCCGTCGGCTGCCGATCGCGAAGAGATCGTCCGTTGATGACGGCCGGGAGCCGGAAGGCAGCTCGGCACCGCCGTCATCCTCTGCCGTCGGCTGATGCGTCGACGCGACCCGCCCGACGCTCAGGGCGAGTAGGGCCTGGTGGCACCCTCTGCACGGACCGAACCCCGTCGTCGCTCGGCTCCGGCGGCGGACAGCGGGGTGGCGATGTCTTCCAGCGACTTGCCTTCGGCATCGACCGCGAGGAACCAGGCGACCAGGCCGCCGGCGATCATCACGCCCGCCCCCAGCAGATAGCCCAGGAACAGAAGGAAGGGATCGGAGCCGTCGCCGATGAGCGCGCCATAGATCACCGGGCCGAGGGCGCCGAAGCACTGGGCGATGGCGAAGAACACCGCGATAGCCTTCGCCCGGACCTCCAGCGGGAAGATCTCGCTCACAGTGAGATAGGCGGCGCTGGCCCCTGCCGAGGCGAAGAAGAAGATGACACACCAGGCGATTGTCTGGGTGATCGCGTTGAGGAGTCCGGCGTTGAACAGGACTGCACTCACGGCCAACAGAACTCCGGAGAGGAGGTATGTGCCGGCGATCATCTTCCTGCGGCCGATGGTGTCGAAGAAGTGCCCGATGGTCAGCGGGCCGGCGAGGTTGCCGACGGCGAACGCGATGAGATACAGCGGCGTCAACTCGGAAGGCACCCCGTAGAACTTGCCCAGCACCAGGGTGTAGGTGAAGAAGATCGCGTTGTAGAGGAACGACTGGCTGATCATGAGTGACGCGCCCAGGACGGACCGGGATGGGTACTCGCGGAAGAGCACTCGCGTCAGTGCGAGATAGCCGATCTTCTCGGTCGGTTTCAGCTCGATGGCTTTGCTCTCGTCGACCGGGGGCAGCGTGACGCCGGTGGCCTCCACCTCGCGCTCGATGTGGGAGATCGACTGCTCGGCGGCGTCGACGCGGCCGTTCATGACCTGCCAGCGAGGGCTCTCCGGAAGGTGCCGTCGCACGAACAGGATCACCAGGCCAAGCACCGGACCGATGAGGAAGGCCAGCCGCCAGCCGAGGCTGAGGTCGATGACTTTGAGGAATATGAACGTGCCGAGGGTGCCGAGAATCGCACCGCCCCAGTAGGTTCCGTTGACTGCGATGTCGACTCGGCCGCGGAATCGGGCGGGGATGAGCTCGTCGATCGCCGAGTTGATTGCGGCATATTCGCCACCGATACCCATGCCTGCGATGAACCGGGTGATGTAGAGGAAGACGATCCAGCCGCCGCTGTTGCCAAGCGTCAGTGCCGTGAGGCCGCTGCCGAAGAGGTAGACGCCCAGGGTGATCATGAAGAGGTTGCGTCGGCCGAGTTTGTCGGACAGCCGCCCGAAGAACAGCGCGCCGACTACCTCGCCCGCCAGGTACACGGTGGCGATCAGCCCGACGGCCGCCGACGACAGCCCGAGCGTCTCGGGCTGGGTGAGCGTGTCGGCCACCGCGCTGGCCACGGTGATCTCCAGACCATCGAGGATCCAGGCCACGCCGAGAGCGACGACCATGCGGGTGTGGAACGGCGACCACGGCAGGCGGTCGATCCGTGCCGGAATGAGGCTGCGGATGACGCCGGGTGCCTCGGTTGGCGTTGCCATGGCCGCCTCCTTGCGAGCAGGACAATTAACGGACGAGGGCTTTCCCGCGGCATTGAGATTGCAAACCTACGGAATCCGTCGTCCCGTCGTCACAACGGCAACATGGGTCACAGAACTAGCGACGGCTACTTGCATGGTGCACGAGACAACGACTTGCCGAGCAGTGGCCGCGAGAGGACGCCGAGGAATTTCTGGCGGCGAGCACGCGGCTACCGCGTGAGCGCCGACGCAATACCCGTGTGCCCGAAATCGTCGCCCTTCCATAACAGCGGCTCGCGGCTATCGAGGGCCAACGCGTACGAGAGACAGTCCCCGAAGTTCAGTCCAGCGCGGTGACCGCTTCCCTTCCCGAAGTCTGTGTAGGCCTGACGAGCCAGCCGGGCGTGGTGCTCGGTCACCGACTCGATCACGAAGTCAGCTTCCGCAAGTAGCTCGTCCAGGCTTCTGCTGATGACTGGATCTCGCTGGTGATCGAGAACGATCCCGCACTCGAGATAACTCGCCGCCGACAGGCGTCGGACGCTCGCATCGGCGATCGCGTGAGCGTAAATCGCTGCGTCATCCTCGGCAGTGAGAATCGCGATCACGGCCGACGTATCGACGATCATGATGGCAGCCCCCGGTCGTCGTAGAGGAGGGCGCCATGATCGAGTGCTTTGGCGTCGGTGCTCATGCGGCGTGCGCTCTTGTGGCCAATGGCCAGGAGCCGCGCGGCAAGTTCGTCCTTCTCCAATCTGGCCAGCCGCTCACGCACAGCCGTCGCCACCGCCTGAGCTTGGGATTCTCCGGTGATCGAAGTGATTCGCTTGACTGCCTCATGGACCGAGTCGTCTTTGATGTTCAGAGCCATTGGTACCTTTCTACCAAGCATATGGTACCAGTTACCGGGGCGGTTACGCGGATTCAGCATCGGCGGATCGCACCAGGTCACATGCGCTGCGGAAGCGTGACCACTCGGCATTGGTTGGGCGCACGGCACAGTCGCCCACGGCATCGGGGCTGACGACGAAGCCCGGCGCGACTGGCGCAAGCATTCCCGCGAGTTTGACGATCTGCCCTGCCGGGCTGTCTTCGAAGCTCTCAAACACCCGCTTGCGGATCCACGCCTCAGCGCTCTCGATGCCTGCGACCACGTCCAGTTCGGGAACGCGGAGAGCGCCGTCGCACCGTTTGACGTGCTCCTCGTAACGGTCTTCCCAGACCTCGGTGTGCCACCCGGGCCATAGCTCGGGTAGAGCTTGGAAGAACCCCATCGTGTCGGCTGTTTGCCAGGCCCCCAACGTCTTTCGACGCACATCGATGTGGGCGCCGCCTTCGGGAATCTTGCCGAGCCGGATCCGGCGGATCCCTGGGCCGGGCAACTTGTCCAGCAATGTCGGCCCATGCCAGGCCTTGCTGAGATGCCACCACAGCGGCCAGAACCGGAGCTGACCGTGGGCGTCGACCACAGAAATCAGGTGGCACAGGTGATTTCGGGCGCGGGCGAGCTTCAGATTCGGCTGCCTGTCCCACGTATCGGGGCGAAGGTGAGCCCCCACGTATCCCGCCAGTTCTGCTGTGCCGTCGTATGCCCAGCAGATCTCGTAACCGGGCCACACCGTGGCGAGCACCTCCATGAGGGCGCGCCGTTCGTTCATCTCCACCATCAGCGGCTCGCCGAAGAACAGCACTCTGCGACGGTCGAGATCCACCACCGCACCGCCGTCGGCCCATGTTGGATCGCACCATTCGTTCTTCTCGCATCGCCGGAGCGACGCTGCATACCGCAGTGCAAGTTCCGGTCCGCCGATCAGCGCGTCGAGCATGCGGCAGCCGCCCCAGTGCGAGTAGTACAGCCGCCAGTCCTGATCGTTGACGATGACGAAGTTGGCTCTGTTACCCATGCCGCCCCGATCTCTGAGGACGCGGTTTCGGACTGCGCGTCGATTGGGGCGAGTGTCTGTCGCGCGGCCGACAGATTGACAGCGAATCGCATCACATAGTGGGCCGGCTGTGGATAACTAGCGAGCCACAAACTGGTGCGCTGACGCTGGTCAAACGCCGGTATGCTCGGCACATGGACCGCGATGCGTCGGCGCGCTCAGCGGGGAAGCTTCGCGATTTTCGCGCGGACACAGCCGCCAACTTCGCTGCTCTCCGTTCATCCACCACCGCGAGCTTCAATGCTCTCCGCGAGGACTTCGTCGACCTCCGAAGCCACCTGGACGAAGGTTTCGCAAAGGTCGATCAAGAGTTCGCGAAAGTCAACCAAGACCGAAGTGGCTTCACGGAGGTACGCGGCATGCTCGACGCCACAGCCGCCGGCCAACAGCAGATCGTTGACCTGCTGCAGTCATTCACCGGAAAGCCAGGTTCGGACGCTGACGAGTAGCCGATGCATAGCCGTCGACGCCTTCACCCCCAGTATTCCGCCTTATCCAGTCACTTCCCGCTTGTAAGCCAGCGCCATCTCGTCGATGACCGCTAGCGCCTTCGCGGTGAGTTCTTCCCGAACTCCGCTCTGCGAGTGGGCAAACGAAACAAAGGCTCGCAATAGTTCGGGAACCTCCAGCACACTCCTCAATGGAAGATGTTGGCCGTAGAGCGGTAATCCGTCCAGCACCCGGGCAATACGCGCTGCGCTCCAACGCAACGGGTCGCCGGTACCCGAGTCGATCAGTTCCTGCAGCAACTCTTCGCTGCAGAAGTCGTTGAACGGCGCGCCTGACGGGGAGACCAAGAAGCTGCGGACCAACTTCAAGAGTGGCGCCCAATCCCATTCGGCCGTCTCGAATTTCACACCGCCTTCTGGCATATGAGAAGTCAGCCATACGACCAGCGCTCGACAGTCGGGCCATGTGTCGGACTCGATCGGAAGCAGCGATTGTTCGAGTCCATGGGAGATCCACGCGCGGGCATCGGCAAGATTCATGTCGACAAAGCTGACGTCAGGGTCGGTGTTGCGCTCGATGGCGACGGAAAGCACGTTGTCGATCGACTGCGGCAGGAAGTATGCATCGTCGACTTCAGAAAGCATGTTGTGGTTGACGTGGACCACACATGTCAGCTCGAATCCCCCTGCGAGCTGAACTCCTATCAGCAACTCGTCCTCGTCACCGAGCACATGTGTCGCCCGCACCGCACGGTAGACCTGAATGTGCGCCAGACCTGGAATCCACTCAGGCAGTCGATCATTCCGCGCAGCCACCTCGCGTCGACAGCGATCTTGTCGATCCGTCTCGTTGAGCATCAGTTCGGCGAGAACCGCCAGCAGCGCGGTGGTCTCCCAAGACTTCGCGCGGCTGAAGCTAGCGATAACACGGTCCATATCGATCGGCTCGCGCTGGCGGGACCCCCACTTCGGAAATGGATCGGGCACCGTCATGCGGATCATGACGCTCGCCAGGCTGAGCAGACCGAGCGGATGCCCACCGCTTCAGCGCGCCGCGTATCACGTCGGCGAGTCGACGGTTCGTCACGAGATTTTCCGGTCACGCGCCTTCGTGCGCCGTATGTCGCGTCGTGCCTGTTTCGCCCGACGTCGTTTGCGTCCATCGCTCATGGGGCGGACCGTAGGCTCGCCCACCGACAACCCGACCCCGAAGTTCGGCGACGAGGACACGCGCCAGCTGCCGCTGTTCTGGGCAGAAGAACCCCGGCGTTTGTCCCGAAAAGCCGCGCCGCGAGTTCGGTCGAGGCATCGTGGATCTGCTATCCCTGGCGACGACGATGTCGGAGGAACAACGATGTGCGGGATATTCGCCGCGATGACACGTCACGGCCTTGCCAGCGACCGGTGCGATGCCGCGCTCAAGCTCTTGGAACATCGCGGGCCGGACGGCACCGGCATCTGGACGTCGCGTGATGGGCAGTGGACGCTCGGACACACGCGGTTGTCGATCATCGGTTTGAGGAACGGCAGCCAGCCCATGACCAGCCCGGATGGCGCGGTGCATGTGGTGGTGAACGGCGAGTTTTACGGGTACCGCGAGCTTCGCGAGGGTCTGCGAGCCAAGGGCTATCGCTTCTCCACCGAGAGCGACAGCGAAATTGCGCTGCACCTCTATCAGGAGCGCGGCACGCAGGCCACAACGCTCCTGCGAGGTGAGTTCGCGATGGTCATCGCCGACGAACGCCAACGGGCGATGGTTGCGATCCGCGACCGCTTTGGGGTCAAGCCGCTCTATTACGCAGTGGTGAACGGCGACGTGTTCTTCGCGTCAGAGATAAAAGCGCTATTGGCTCTGGGCGTTCCGGCCGCGTGGGACCTCGAGGGCGCTATCGGAGGTATGGGGAGATCTCACGAGAAGACCGAATTCGCCGGGATCAGTACCGTGCCGCCGGGGTGTTATGCGATCGCCAGCGATGGTGATGTTCGCATCTATCCGTATTGGGATTGGGAGATCCCGACTGCCGGGCAGATGCGGGCAGACACGCGAAGCGACGCCGAGATCGTCGACGAGTTCCGTGAGGCGTTGCGCGATGCCGTTGGGCAGAGACTGGTCGCCGATGTCGAGGTCGCTTCGTATCTCAGTGGTGGCATCGACTCGTGCGCCGTGCTGGGGCTCGCGCAGCAGGAGATGGACCGGCCTATCCGCGCGTTCACGCTCACATTTGAGAACCCGCTCTATGACGAAGCCAGCATCGCTGAAGCTCAGGCCAAGCATGTCGGTGCGACGTATCACCCGATTCCGATCACTGGGCGGGAGATCGCCGACTCATTCGCGGATGCGGTCTGGTATGCCGAGACGCAGATGTTCAACGGCCACGGCGTCGCCAAGTATCTCCTCAGCCGTGCCGTGAGAGCCGCGGGTATCAAAGTGGTGTTCACCGGCGAAGGCGCCGACGAAATGCTGGGCGGCTATCCGTACTACCGGGTCGACGCGCTGAATGACAACGCGGCGTTGAGCGCCGGCGAGAAGTCGGCGCTCCTCGACGAGATGCTCGGCGCCAACCCGGCGACTCGCGCGTTGTTGATGCCGGAGCAGGTGAGCAGTCCGGAGATGCACGCGGTGGAGCGCAGGCTCGGCTGGCTACCGGCGACGCTCAATGTGGGTGCGGCCCAGATGAACAGCGTTGCCCCGCTATTCCGCGAGGATCTCCCGGAGTCCGTTCGGGAATTTCAGCCGCTGGTGTCGGCGCTGGATCGGTTGCCGCTGGCGCAACGCGTCGCCGGACGCGACCGCCTGAATCAGATGCTCTACGTGAATGCGAAGACGGTATTGCCGAATTTCATTCTGAACTATCTCGCCGATCGGATGGAGATGGCTCACTCCATCGAAGGGCGCGTGCCGTTCCTGGACCACCGCGTCGCCGAAGTCGCGGCTCGCGTGCCGGTGAACATGAAAGTGAAAGGCATTCGGGAGAAACATGTTCTGCGGGAAGCAACGAAGGACGTGTTGATCCCCGAGGTGTATGACCGCCAGAAGCATCCGTTCACCACGCCTCCGACACGCAACGAGAACGACCCGATGCTTACCTTCTACCGGGATACGTTCGCGTCGCAAGCCGCGAAGGACCAGCCGATCTACGACATGAAGAAGGTCGCCACGGCGCTCGATCAGCTGCTCGAATGCCCGGTCGATCAACGCATCGCGGTAGAAGGCGGTCTGCAGCGTGTTGCGAGCGTGATTGTGATGCAAGAGCTGTTCTCCATGACGTGAGCCGCAGCGAGCTCTCGCGTGCCTCAGCGTCCGATTACTGGTTTGCCCCCGGGAGCCAATACCATCGCTGGCGCTATGACCGACAATGCCCTGGCCGTTCCGCTGACCGTCGACTGCTCGACACCTCGACGTGTCTCCGCTGAGGCTGGCCGCCGCAGAACCTTTGCCGTCATCAGCCATCCCGACGCCGGCAAATCCACGCTGACCGAGGCGCTGGCGCTGCATGCCCGGGCCATCACCGAAGCCGGCGCGGTCCACGGCAAGGCGGGCCGACGCGCGACGGTGTCGGACTGGATGGAGATGGAGAAGGCGAGGGGCATCTCGATAACATCGACGGCGTTGCAGTTCCCGTACCGCACATGCGTCATCAACCTGCTCGACACGCCCGGCCACGCCGACTTCTCCGAAGACACCTACCGGGTGCTGACGGCCGTCGACTCCGCGGTGATGCTCATAGACGCCGCAAAAGGACTTGAGCCGCAGACACTGAAGCTGTTCCAGGTCTGCAAGCACCGTCGGATCCCGATCATCACGGTGATCAACAAGTGGGATCGTCCGGGCCGCCACGCCCTGGACCTGATGGACGAGATCCAGGCACGAATCGGGCTGCGCCCCACTCCCCTGACGTGGCCGGTCGGCATCGCCGGAGACTTCAAAGGCGTGCTTGACCGCCGAACCGGAAACTTCATCCGGTTCATCCGCACCGCGGGCGGCGCCACCGCGGCCCCCGAAGAGCACATCGCGGCGGCCGACGCGCACAGTGCCGCCGGCGAAGACTGGGGTCACGCCGTCGAGGAGTCCGAACTGCTGTCCGCGGACGGCTCCGACTACGACCGTGAGCAGTTCCTCAGCGGCGCGGCCACACCGGTTCTATTCACCTCGGCGGCGTTGAACTTTGGCGTGAATCAACTTCTCGATGTGCTCGTCGACATCGCACCGCCGCCCGGCGGAGCACTCGACGTCGACGGGGGCCGGCGCGCCACCGAATCACATTTCAGTGCCTTCGTTTTCAAAGTTCAGGCCGGAATGGACTCCGCGCACCGCGATCGCATCGCCTACGCGCGGGTGTGCTCGGGCACATTTGAACGGGGCGACGTCCTCGTCCACGCCGCCACCGGCAAGCCTTTCGTCACCAAGTACGCGCAATCGGTGTTCGGCCAGCAACGCGCCACCCTGGACACTGCGTGGCCGGGTGATGTGATCGGGCTGGCCAACGCCGCTGCGCTGCGCCCGGGTGACACGCTGTATCGCGATGTCCCCGTGCAGTATCCGCCGATACCGAGCTTCTCCCCCGAGCATTTCGCGGTGGCGCATGGCTCCGATCCGAGTAAGCACAAGCAGTTTCGCCGCGGGATCGAGCAGCTGGAGCAGGAGGGCGTTGTTCAGGTGTTGCGCTCGGACCGTCGCGGTGACCAGGCGCCGGTGCTCGCCGCGGTCGGCCCGATGCAGTTCGAGGTCGCTGTCCACCGGATGGCCGCCGAGTTCAGCGCCCCGATCTCGCTGGAGTCACTGCCCTACCAGGTCGCGCGGATCGTGGACCCCGCGGACGCCGAGTTCATGAACAAGCAGGTGTCGGCGGAAGTCCTGACCCGCTCAGACGGAGTCATGCTCGTGCTGTTCTCCACCCCGTGGCGGCTGCAGGGCTTCCAACGGGACAACCCCGACGTGAAGCTGGGGTCATTGGTGGCGGCGGAGGGATAGGACGAAGACGCGGTGCCGGCAACTTCCGGCCCTGGTAACCAACTTAATTGTTTGTTGGTGGTGCCTGTGGTTGGAACGGTTCGTACCACCACCAGTCGGCGCGCTCGCCGGTGGGCCCGGGGCAGGATGCCACCACGGGCGGGGGAAGGTTCGGCGGACGCGCGAGCGATCCTGCACTGAGTGGTTGGCCGCAGCTGTCGGTGACGATGAGATCGTCTGCGGGTCCGGTGATGGTGATAACTCCTCGATGGTGCAGCCGGTGGTGATAAGGGCATACCAGTACCAGGTTGAACAGCTCGGTGGGACCGCCGTCCTCCCAGTGCCGGATGTGGTGTGCGTGCAAACCGCGGGTGGCACCACAACCCGGAACCGCACACGTGGGATGGCGGTGCTCCAGCGCGCGGCGAAGCCGCCGGTTGATCTGGCGGGTCGCTCGGCCGGCGCCGATGACCTCGCCGTCACGTTCGAACCAGACTTCACAAGTGGCATCACAGGTCAGGTATCGGCGTTCGGCCTCCGAGAGCAGCGGACCCAGATGCAGCGCCGCGGCGCGCTGCTCAACGTCGACGTGCACCACCACAGTGGTGTGATGCCCGTGCGGCCGGCGGGCCACCTCGGCGTCCCAGCCGGCCTCCACCAGGCGCATGAACGCCTCGACAGTGCCCGGCAACGGCGGCGCGATATCCGATGCCCGACCGCGGTTCTCGCGATCGAGTTTCCACTCGGCGATCAGCGCATCACGATGAGACGCCAGTGCCGCATCGAACTTCGCTGCGTCCACGTGCGGAAGTTTGATCCGCCAACTGGTGAACTCCTCGTCGGACGTCTTGGTGATCGAGGACTGCGGTTCGGGCCGCGGATCGGGTTCGGGTCGCGGTTCCAGCTTGACCGCGGTGCGCAGCTGGTTGACCGTTGCGCTGCGCGCCAGCTCCGCATAATGCTCATCGGATCCCTCGCCCGCGCGCGCCGCGATGACGCCGACCTGATCCAGCGACAGTCGGCCCTCCCGCATGCTCTGCGCACAGCGGGGAAACTCCTCCAACCGGCGCGCCACGGTGGCGATCGTATGGGCGTTTCCCGATGACGAGCCCATCTTCCAGGCCACCAACGCCGCCACCGACCGCGCGCCCGTAGCGCCCCACAACTCGTCGCGATCCACCTCGGCGACGATCTCCACGATGCGCCCATCAATCGCGTTGCGCTGACCGGCCAACTCAGCCAACTCCTCGAACAACCCCTCAAGACGCTGGTCAGGACGCACTGCCACAGCGCCGGAGGACGCGGTCAAGGACATAACCTCATCATTGCAGCCGGGTACGACAAGTCTCGGGCGCCAGATATTCTCCGAGAGCCTCTAGTGGATGACCGCTTCCTCCTGAAGCGCCAGATCCGCCTCGCGAAGCAGCACCGACTCCGCTTCCTGGTACAGACGCCACGCCTCCTCCGGGCTGTCACCCACGGCCGTCATACCGATGCGGCCGCATTCGGTCAGGCAGCTGATCATGTGGAACACCACACCGGTGCGGCGCGACTGGTCGAAATGCACGCCGTGCTGCACGACCACATCGAAGAGGTCCTCCACGGTAAGGACTTTGAGCCGGTCGTCTTCGAGATGGTCCGTCGCGACCAGATACTTGGTGGCGCCTTCGGGCGTCACGAAGACTCCGCGCTCGCCGTCGTAATTGCCGCCGCACAAGAACTGCAGCGTCAGGAACGGGTGTGTGGTCCCGCCCTTGCGGAGGTTCAGCTCGATCGCATACGGCGTCCACTCTCCTGACTCGTCCTTCACGGTCACGAAATCGACTGCGAAGCGCCCTAATACGCCCCGCTGCGCGAGATGGCGACCAACCACCATCGCAGGCTCCGCGATTTTCGCCGCGTAGCCGGGATCCGCCGGGAACACACACCCCAGATACTTCTGTCCGCTCGCCCCACCGAGAAGCTGGTCATGCGTGGACAGCAATTCGACGGTGCCGTCCGGCAGTGCTCGCATCTGGACGCTAGGACTCTCCAGCGCGACCCCGGTGATCCGCTCTTCGACGATGCCGCCGCCCTTTTCGAAGGCGGCCAGAAAGGCGTCGACCGTCAGCTTCTCCGACTCCGGAACCAGGCTCCTCAGCCGCTCGGCGATTGCCGCGGCTTCGTCCGATGCGCCGGGAGCGGGCAGCCCGGCGAGATCCAGCGACGCGTTGCCCGAGCCAGAGACTCCCTCGTTGGTTTTGACGATCGCCTTGCTGATCGACGGCCGTCGCGCACGCATGCCCTGCACAGCCGCCACGATCTCGTCGACTGAGTGGAGGTCCTCCGCCCCGATCGGGTACTGCACCCCGCACTCCTCGAACATCCGGCGGCAGCCGGTCTTGCTGCCCATGTCGACGAGACGGGGATCCGCCCCGTACATCGGAATGCCAAGGGACAGCGCGACATCCCGCTCGAGCGAAGTGGTGTTGTACGGAATCAGATGGGACCGCGCCGGGTTCGGGATCAGCGACCGGATTTCCCGAAGCAACCGCGGGCGCGCCAGCAGCTTCGAGCTGAGCGACGCCGGTGACGCGTCGCCGACCGGGACCAGCGTGAGTCGGGCTCGGGCATGGCTGGGAATGACGCCGGGAAGCAGCCCGAGGTAGTACTCGATGATCGCTTCGGATATCGGCTGCGATGTCACGTAGATCATGCGCAGCCGCGGTTGACGGAGCAGCAACAGCAGGAACAGGGCGCGCTCCTCCATCGCTTGGGTGACGGTGCCGGTGGATGCGGTGGTGCGCTCGATGCTGATCGAGGGGACCACGACGACCGATTCGTCCGCCAAGTTCTTCTGGATCGAGTCCCAGGCAGAGTCCATCGACAGTTGCAGGTCGTCGAATGCGCGGTAACGCTCTTCGTCGTTCAGCTGACCGAGAGTCCGGTTCGGGGTTTCGTAGTTGTGTCATGTGTTCACCTCGTTCATCGCAGAAATGTTGTGGACGCGTACCGTCTTGCTGAATCCTTTGGGTTGCACGTCGCCGACCTCTTCGGCGACGGCCATGTGCTCGATGGCGGCGAGAATGCGGTCGGTGACGAGCACCTGCCAGGGACCGGCGTCCGAGCACAGCCGCGCGGCCAGATTCGTGACGCTGCCGATGGCGGCGTAGTCGAAGCGGCCCTCAAAACCGATCCGGCCCAGCGTCGCGAAGCCCTGGGCGATCCCCTGCCCGAGCGCGAGATCGTAACCTTTGCGCCGCCACCGGACGGCCAGCTCGTTCACCGCATCGCGGATCTCCAACGCCATGCGAACGGCGCGCTCGGCTGCGTCGTCGTGCGGGATCGGGTCGTTGAAGAACACCATGACGCCGTCGCCGGTGAACCGCTCCAGCGTGCCCTGGTATCGGTGGACCAACGCACCCATCGCCTGGTGGTACTCCGCGAGTACCCCCATCACTTCCTCGGGCTCGCTGGTCTCGGCGAACGGGGTGAAGTTCCTGCAGATCGGCGAAGAGCACGACGATTTCGCGGCGGTGGCTCTCGAGAAGGTGCTCATCGCTGATGACCAGATCGGCCAATTGCGGTGACAGGAAACGGCGTAACCGGCTCGTCCGCTCCAGCTCGGTGACCTGCTCAGCCACACGAGACTCGAGTTCGGTGTTCCACGCGGCCAACTCCGCCGTTTGTCGTCGGATCGTGTCGTGATAACGCTTGATGCGCGCCAGGGACGCCACCCTTGCCAGCAGTTCACTCTGGTCGAACGGCTTGGTGATGAAGTCGTCGGCGCCGGCCAGCAGGGCGTTCAGCCGCTGTTCGCTTCCGCTGGCCGTGATCATCACCACCGGAAGAAACTCGGTCGACGGGTTCGACCGGATCCGGCGACAGACTTCGTAGCCGTCCATCTCCGGCATCACGACGTCTGAGAGGACGAGGTCGACGTCCTCGGTTTCGAGCAGTGAAAGGGCTTCGGCTCCCGACGATGCGCTGATGACGCGATGTCCGCGTGGT
The DNA here is from genome assembly GCA_963822305.1 of uncultured Actinomycetota bacterium. Classification (GTDB taxonomy): domain Bacteria; phylum Actinomycetota; class Actinomycetes; order Mycobacteriales; family Mycobacteriaceae; genus Mycobacterium. Next base: position 205,275 of record CAWGHF010000025.1, read on the forward strand.
GTCAGCACGGCGTCGAGGAGACGAAGGTTGACCGATTGGTCGTCCACCGCCAGCACCGTCACAGGATCATCCATCAATCGCCTCCTTCCGTTGCAGCACCAACACTTCTCAGCGCACCGATCAGGTCGTCGCGGCTGACCGGCTTGAGAAGTTGGACGTTCGCGCCCAGCGCCGTTCCCCGGGGCCGATCGTCGACAACCGAGGCGATGACGACGGGTATGTCGGCGGTGTCCTCCGCCGCCTTGAGCTCGGCCAGAACGTGCCAGCCGTCGAGCCGTGGCAGCTGGATGTCGAGCACGACCGCGGCGGGCAGCACCTTGCGAATCAGCTCGAGCGCACTCTCGCCATCGGTTGCGCGAATCACCTGCACCGGTGCGTCGTCGAGGTACGCCGACATGAGGTCAAGCGACGCCCGGTCGTCGTCGACGAGCACCACTACCGGAAACTCACCCGCCGCTTCCGCGGTGATCTTCTCCGCGGCACGCGATGCCATCGGAATCGAGAAGCCGAATGTGCTTCCGACGCCGACGGTGCTGTCCAGCCACATGCGACCGCCGAACAGCCCGACGATTCGTCGTGACAGGGTCAAGCCGAGTCCCGTGCCCTCCTCCTTGGCGGGACCGCGGCGGCCCTGCTGGAACGAGTCGAAAATCTTCTCCTGTTCCTCGACGGGCACCCCGATGCCGGTGTCGGTCACCGTGACGACGAGGTCGGTTCCGTCCCGGCAGGCGCGGACGGACACGCTGCCGCCGTCCGGCGTGAACTTCACCGCGTTGGACAGCAGGTTGAGGACGACCTGCTTGAATCGCAGCTGGTCTGCTTCGATCTCTCCGACATCGTCGGCGATGTCGACCGAGATCTTGATGGCGTGTGAGGCTGCCCGCTCCCTGACCATCGCCAGCGTGTATTCGAGGGCGTTGCCGACGGCGAACATGGTTGGTTCGAGGACCATTTGGCCCGCTTCGACCTTGGAGAGGTCGAGGATCTCGTTCAGCAGTTCCAAGAGATGGCGGCCGGAGTTCCAGATGTCGCGGAGGTATTCCTCCTGGCGTTCGTTGATCTCTCCGAACATGCGCTCCAGCAACACTTCCGAGAAGCCGATCACCGCATTGAGCGGAGTGCGCAGTTCGTGCGACATGCTCGCCAGGAATTCCGACTTGTGATTGCTCGCGATTTCGAGCTCCTTGCTCTGCGTCTCGAGCTCGCGGAACAGGCGCGCGTTGACGATGGCGAGCGCCGATTGGCTGGCGAACGTTTCGAGCAGCTCGATCACATCGGCCGGGTAACTGCCGGTGCCGCGTCGGCGGATCACCAGCACGCCGATCATCACGTCGCCTGCGATCATCGGGACTGCGAGCACCGAACGCCAACCGTCGGAGAACACGGTCTCCAGGAACTCGTCACGCTCGGCCGCGGCGAGGTCGGGAATCTCGAGCGGCTGGTCGGCGAGCGCGGCCTGGCCGATCAGACTCGACTTCCGGTCAATGGTGATGTCCCGCAACTGCTCCCAGAGGCGCGGGACTGCTTCCGTATTTGCCGCGGACGTGGAACGAGTCGGTCGCTTCGTCGTACTCCAGGATCGATCCGCCGTCGGTGCTCAGCGTGATGTCGCCGAAGCCGAGGTTGGTCAGCCGCACCGCATTGGTGACGATGCGCTCGAGGACCTCGTCGAGGTCGAGGCTCGAACCGACCGCTTCGTCGACCTCGCGGAGGGCTTCGAGTTGCTCGACCTTGTCCGACAGCTCGGCGCCTCGTGACTCCAGCGCGCGCATCAAGTCGACCTGGCGCAGCACGATCGCTGCCTGCACAGCGAACTCTTCGAGGAGTTGACGTTCCCGGTCATCGAACGGCGCGACATCGGTGCGCCACATCGCCAGCACGCCGACGACCTCGTCCTCCAGGATCATGGGCGTGGACAGCAGCGTGCGGAAACCGGTGAGCCGCTGCAGGTCCAGGCGGCCGTAGTCGGCGTCGGCGAGCACGTCGGGGATCTGGACGGTGCATTTGTCCTCGGCCGCACGACCGACGGTGGACAAGCGATTCCGCGCGATCGGATGGGCCAGCAGGTATCTGCGGTACTCCTCCGGAGTTTCGCCGGAGACACGCGAGAGGCGGAAGGTGTCACCGTCGCGAATGAACAGCTGGGCGGCGGCCGCTCCGCACAGTCGCGCGGCGTATTCGAGCACGGTTTCCAGGACGGCGCCGGGGTTGGACACGTCGCGTCCCAGCGCAGCGAGAATCTCTCGGCTCGCCGCCAACTGCTCGCGCGCGTCATGCAGCTCCCGGTCCTGGACGGTCATGTGCGTCCCTTTTCGGACTTGGCGACCGTGATCGTGGTCCATGCGCCGACGTGTATGCGGTCGCCGTCGGCCAGTGCGATTTCCTCGCCGTTGCCCAGGAGGTCGTCGCTGTCGTTGAGGCTGGTTCCGTTGGTCGACCCGAGGTCGGTGACAGTCAGGCCCGAACCCTGGACCCGGAGGACGGCGTGTTGCGTCGACACTCCACGGTCGATCGGCTGAATACCGAGATCGATGCCCGGCTCGATGCCTTGTTTGCGGTTGGTTCGGCCGATCAATGTGTTGCCGTACAGAATGATTCGACGTTCCGGGAAGAACTCGGGGAACTCGACGGTGTCGGGACCGCCGCGGGCGATGACGCGTTTGTAGTAGTCCTGATCGGCGGTGACGGTGGCGGTCCACTCGATCGACGCCGGGGCTTCGGCCGGCTGGGGAGCGGCCGCGGGTTCGGGCAATGCCGAATCATGGCCGCACGCCTCACAGAAGCGACCGCTGATCGGGGTGCCGCACGCAGGGCACACCTTCGTCGTCGCTGGTGATATCCGCGCCGTGACCGGTGATCCGCAGACGTCGCAGTAATCGGTGGCCGCGGTGTCGTGGCCTTCCGAGCAGGTCGGCATCAGGCCTCCTTCCGAACGCGCGCGGTCCTGGTCGATCGCGCGTCAAGGGCCATCTCATCGGCCGCGGCGACATCGCGCCGCAACCGTGCGGTGCCCGTATGCTCGTCGACCTCGATCACTTGACCGAGCAGCTTGGCGGTGCCTTCGTTACCGGACTCCTTGGCGAGTTCCATTGCGCGGCCCAGCTTTGCGGTCGCAGTCGGGATGTCGCCGTTCTTGCGTGCGGCCAGCCCTTCCTGAACGGCTTGCGCGAGCTCCGCTTGGCCCGTGTAGTGCGCGACCCGCTGGCTGATCCGGGCCGACAGCGCGGTATCGGTGGTCCACATCGCCTTCACCAGACCCTCGCCGAGGATCTCGTCCCCTGCGACGACGGTCACGCGCGCAGCGAGCTTCTCGCGTCCGGCCGCTGCCGGTTCGACCTCGACTTGGAGGTGGTAGTCGCGCTCTTCATGGCCCCATGCGCCCAACGGGTATTCGCCGCACTGGCTTCCTGCGTCGACTCGGCGCTCGGTCAGGTCTTGCACGGTCGGTGCTACCTGCTTGACGAACGCGACCGTCGCCCCCGCGGGTGTCCACAGGCGCAGGGTCAGCTCAGGGATCGACTTGTCCATCGAGGCGCGCATCATCGCGGCGAAGTCGTCGGCAAGATCCGCCGGGTCGGCGACGATGTCAACCGTGCCGAGGAGCGCGGACGAGATCGCCCGTAGCTCCTCGACGCGCCAGTCGGTGCCCACTCCCCGGCAATCACAGGTGAATTCGCCTTCGCTGAGGCCGATCTCCTCGCCCAGTTTCTCGGGGGTCTCGTGCTCGTCCTTGCCGTCGGTGAGCAGAATCGCGTGGGTCAGCGCGCCCGGATGCTGTCCGGCGATTTTCCGGACGTGTGCGAGCCAGGTGCCGATCGCCGTCCCCCCGTTGGGTTGCAGGCCGTCGACGGCACGCGCGGCTGCGGCCCTGGTTGCTTCGCTTGCCCGGGTCGGTTGTCCGTCTTCGGGGTAGACAGCCTGCCGCCTTCTCATTGCCGGCGATGATCGTGAAAAATGTGCCGTCGACCATTTCGCTGACCGCTGCCTTGGTGGCTCGTTTGGCTTCGTCGAATTTGTCCCGCGGCGACAGCATCGAGGTTGAGCAGTCGATGATGATGGCCTCGACCCGCTCCGGCGGCTTGTCGGCGACCATCTCGCTTCCGACGGCGACGCTGATGATTGCGTCGACCGTCCCGGCTCCCTCGGCAAGATAGGGGTTGTGGTCGACGTCGACGGCGATGCCCGAGATGCTCTGCTGCTCAGCCGTACTCATTGCGGACCTCCGATGGGGATCACTGCGACGGTGACGTTGTCCTGACCGCCGGCGCTCAACGCGTAGTCGACGAGTGCGCGCGCGGCGGCGGCCGCGTCGTTTCCGACGCAGATGCGCGCGATGTCGTCGGCCTCGGGTAGGTAGTTCCACAGACCGTCGGTGCACACCAGCAGCACGCCGGGCTCGGCGATGGTGATCGGCCGCACGCTGGAGTCCGACCATGGCGTCGGTTCGGCATCGGCGCCGAGCCACCTGGTCAAGGTGTGCGCCCCGGCCTGTACCGCTTCCGATTCGGCGGCGACGCCTGCGGAGATCAATTCCTGCGCAACGGAGTCGTCGACCGTGAGGCATCGCGCGTGCGTGGGGGGTTCGGGAATCCAGTAGACCCTGCTGTCCCCCACGTTGCCGACGGCGATCTCGCATCGTGCCCGTCGAGTTCGGAACGACGGCCACCGCCGCGTAGGTGCACGACGGCGCGATGGCCAGGTCCGAGGTGTCAGCCCCTGCGGCTGCCGCGGCTTTGGCGGCATCGGTCAGGCCTGCAAGCACGGCCGACTCCGGTTTGCCGGTCAGCGGCTAGCGCATTGAGCATCGCGTCGACTCCGGCGGTCGAAGCGGCTTTCGCCGCCGTGTCGGCGGCTGATGAGGTCGACACCCCGTCGCACACGGCGACGGCGATTGCTTCGCCCGATCCGCAGGCGACGATTCCCGCTGCGGCGGCGTCCTCGTTGCGAGGGTGTTCGAGGCCGCGGTCGGTGATCAGCACGATCCCGTCGAGATCCGCCTGGTCGCGTGCGGGCTCGGCGCGCCGGTTTCCACACGCGGCGCAGTAGTCGTCGACGTATGTCGCGCTACCGCAGTCGGCGCACGGAAGCTCCTGCGACGGCGCCTGGCCGGGGATGGCGACTCGGCGAACCGCGCGCAATATGGCGCCGCAGCTCTCGCAGAACAGGTCTGCGGGCACGACGGTCGTACCGCATTGCATGCACTTCACCCCCTCGCCGTTCATATCCTGGTCCTCGGCCGGATCGCATTTGCCTTCTCCACCAAAGTGATGCGCTCCCACATGTCGGTGGCCTCGTGTGCCAGCGCGCGGTAGCGACTGCTCCATGCCGATGCGGATACCTTCTGTGTCGAAGTCGGCACCGTAGAGCCGGGAAGCCTTGGGAGTATTTCCCGCCTCGAGCCAGTCCAGGGCGGCGCCGAGCACCTTCAGCCGGATCGTCGCTCGCTTGGTCGCCGACTCCAGCGTCAGCGTCGAAGCCCGCTTGCCCGCATCGAGAAGCGTCGGTTCGTCCAGATTGTCGGAGGTTCGTCCGTCGAGGAGGATCTCGACGGCCGCGGTGCCGGCCGCGGTGTAATGCGCTGATGCAGTGGTGATCTGGTCGAGTGTGGCGATGGCGCCGGCGCGGTCGCCAGCCCGGGCTCGCAGCCGCGCCAGGCCGAACGCCGCGCTGTAGAAGCTGTGGTTCGTCCGCCACACCGTCTCGTAATAGCGCGCAGCTTCGTCGTACGCACCCGTCAGTTCGGCGGTCGCCGCAACCGCCAGCTTGGGATCGAGCTCGCCGGGCAATACCGTCAGCACCGCATCGAAATCTGCTGCGGCCGCGCCGAAATCGCCCTCCAAGAGGGCGCACTGCCCGCTGTACCACGTCAGCCGCCAGTCGCCGCCAATGACCGATTCGAGCTCGGCGAGCCGCCGACGAGCGTCCTTGGCGGCGCCGACCTCCAGCGAAGCGCGGACCAGTCGCAGCGGCACCTCGATGGAGTTGGTGCGATGGTTCTCGCCGCCGACGGCATGCTCGAGCGTCTGCTCCAGTTGAGCAGGCGGTGTGCCGCTCGTCGTGGCCAGCAGCGCCGCGCCGGGATCGTTGGCGTCGACCCTGGGCACGCCGAGCGCCGCGATCACCGACTCCGTCGACAACGCCACGTCCCAACCCGCCGCGTAGATGGCACGCTGCGGGCTGAAGTGAGACGAGATTCGCGGCTGCGGGTGATCGGTGTCGGCGGCCGCGATCTCGTGCAGGACGCCGGTCAGCTGGTCGGCGAGCTCGTCCATCGACGGGAAGCGCCGCTCGGGATGCGGAGTCGGTGGCGCGAAGGATGGCGCGGTACAACGACTCGTGTTGCGCGAACACCGGGACGTCTTCGGGCCCGGGCAGCTGCCCGGTGGAGCGGCCGTTCTCCTGCGGGAAGTCCATGACGAGAACCGCGAGAGTCCGCCCGACGGTGTAGACGTCGCTGGCGACGGTAGGGCCGGTCCAGGCGATCTCGGGCGCCTGATAGCCGCGGGTTCCGTAGATGACAGCGGAGTCGTCGTCCATGGCGACGGTGGCACCGAGGTCGATGAGCTTGAGCTGCTCGTCGCTCTGCATCACGTTGTCCGGCTTGAAGTCGCAGTAGGCCAGGCCTTCGTCGTGCAGGTAGCCGAGCGCCGGCGCGATCTCGACGATGTAGGCGACCGCCTGGTCGGGTGGCAGAGGACCGTCGTGCGCCTGGCGGATCTGCTTGAGCGATGTCCCGCCGACGTACTCCATGACGATGTAGCCGACCGTCGTGCCTTCCGAATCCTTGTGCTCGACGAAGTTGTGGATCCGGACGATGTTGGGGTGTTCCACCTCGGCGAGGGCGAGGGCTTCGGCGGCAGCGGTGGCCATCGCGTCGGCGTCGCCGGAGTGCACGAGACCCTTGAGCACCACCCAGCGGTTGTGGACGTTGCGGTCGATGGCCAGGTAGATCCAGCCGAGGCCGCCGTGGGCGATGCAGCCGCGCACTTCGTACTGCCCGCCGACCAGGTCGCCGCGAGAAAGCTTGGGAACAAAGGAGAACGGTGTGCCGCACTGGGTGCAGAACCCCTCCGCGCGCCCGGGTTCTCCGTCGCGTCCGCGCCCGACGGGTTTGTTGCAGTCGGAGTTGCCGCAGAAACGGTGACCCTCCGGAACCTGCGGATCGGTCAGGATCGCCTTGGCCGGATTGCCCCTTGGCACCGGCGGGACCGCCACCACCCCGGCGCCGAGTCGTCCACGGGTGCCTGCGGATTTGGACGATCCGGTTCGCGCCGTTCCGCGAGATCGAGGGGTCGACGCCATCGGTGCCGTCGACGTCAACACACCCTTTTCCGGAGCGGGCGCCGTACCGCATACGTCGCAGTAGCCGTCGACGACGGTTCCGCTGCAGTCGGTTTCGAGGCACGTCATCGTGACGTCTCCCGCTTCCCGGCGAGCAGCTGCTGGTAGTCGACGACGGCTTGGGTCACGGCACGCAGGTCGCATGGCTGCTGGGCCAACAGGCCCGATGCGGTTCCCCGCGACGACAACAGTTCCGGGTCCTGCGCCAGCCCGAGCCGCGCCGCCTTGGCCGCGTACGCCCGCAGCCGCCCTTTGAGTTCGGTACGCCGGTCGAGCAGGCCCTGCGCCAGCGCCTCGTCCTGACGGACGCGTTGCAGCGCCGACGCGATTCGTCGCTGCAGCTCCCGAAGCGCCGTCGGATCCGGCGCGACAATCGACTCCAGTTCTGTGCGTAGCTTCGGTTCGGCGTCGGCGGACACCGGCAGCGGGCCTGTCAGCACCTTCTGGGTGGCGCGTTCGCGAGTCTGCGCCGCGTGCTGTCACCGCGTCGCGCAAAGCGTCGAGGCGCGCGGCGGTGTTCCGCGACGGCCTCAGGCCAATTCGCCTGAAAGCGCAGCCAGTTCCGCTATCTCGGCTGATGCGACGCTCGATTTCGTCGGCGCTCAGGGACAGCGGGTCGGTCGCCGAAACCGACAACAGGTCGGTGACTTCCTTCGGGACCGCAGCACCGGCCATATCGAATGTCTTCAACGCCGGCGCAATCCCTTTGACGACCATGGCGTTGATGTCGTCGACGGCATCGAGAAACGCCTTGACCTCCCTGTACGCGACATACATCCGCTCGACGCAGTCGGCGATTACGTCGGAGTCGCTCAGCTGTTTCGGCCCCGCCAGGTCTTCCCACAGTTGGCCGAGCGCGGCCTCGATCACTGACCACCGCTGCGCGGTGACGCCCGTCGGCGCATAGCGTCGCAGGTGTTCGAGACCTGGATGGCTTTCCAGCTCGACCAGTTTCGTCGATACGTCGGCGAGAGTCGTCATGTCCGTCATCAGTCCTGATACCTCGCCGTCGGCGGCCCGGGCGACGGCCCGAGGCTCGGCAGCCACCTGTCGTAGAGGCGTTCCCAGGTTCCATCGGCCCGAATGTCTTCGAGGGCGCCGTTGACGAATCGAACCAGGTCGTCGTTGTGGAGCTTGACACCTACGCCGTAGGGCTCGATGCCCATGCTCTCGCCGACCACGTCGACGTCAGGATCCTGGCGGGCAAGGCCTTTCAGTACGACGTCGTCGGTGCTGACCGCATCGACCTGTCCTTGTTGCAACATCAGGAGGCAGTCGGTCCAACTGGTGACACCGATCAGGGTCGGTCTTGGATTCAGGTCGAACACCCGTTTCAGCGATGTCGTCCCCGAAACCGAACACACCCGTTTGCCGGAAAGATCTGCAGCAGAACCGATTCCCGAGTCCTTCCGCGCAAGGATCTTCTGATTCGCATAGAAGTATGTGGTGGAGAAGTCGATGTTCTTCTTGCGTTCACAGGTGATCGAGAAGGTTCGGACCACCAGGTCGACCTGGCCGGACTCGAGCGCTGATTCGCGCTGGCTGGCTTCAACCACTTGCAGCTCGACGCGATCGGGATCGCCGAAAATGCGGCGCGCGATTTCGCGGGCGAGGTCGATGTCAAATCCCTCCAGCTGGCCCGACGACGGATCGCGGTAGCCGAACATGAAGGTGTTTTGGTCGACGCCGACGATGAGCCGTCCGCGCTCTTGGATGGCCGACATCGTCGAACCCGCCGGCATGGCGCCAGGAGATGGCTGCGGTCCGGGCCGGAGGCTGGCTTCGGCGTCGGCGCACTCCGCCTTCGCTGCTTCTGGGGCGGTCGTGATCTCCTGCGCACCAGCGGGTCTCACCGGCGCCGGGGCGATCGACACGGACGGCGGTGGTGTCGACGACGCGCCACACCCGGCGAGAGACAGGGCGAGCCCCAGAAGCACCACTACGACGCGCGTATCTCATAGGAACTCCTTGAGCCGCGGCCACAATCCGACGACTGCGGCCACCGCGGCCCCCGTCATCAAGCACGAGCGCTCCCGTCGGCAACCACAGGAGATAGCCACCGGCGTCCGACACGTGATCGCGCATCGTTGCTCGGGCGCGTTCGATCGCGTCGCGCAGGCTTGTCTCGACGGCACCGAACTGCGCGCCCGATGCGCCGGGGTCGGTGCCGAGCGCCTGCGCGACCGCGGCCGGGTAGTCGCCGGCCCGGTAGGCGTCCACCTGCATCGGTGGCTGGCGGCCCACTTGTCAACGGCCTGCGCAGCTTCCGGCGAGGCAGTGCCGATCCGTGCCTTCAGTTCGTCGATGTGGCCGTAGAACGATTTCTCGCTCGCGGTGATGTCGCCGCGTGTGATCAGTTGCAGGGTTTCGTCGGTGCGGGCCTGCTGGGCGAGGATGCGCGCCTCGGCGAGTTGCCCGAACCGCGCGGTGCCCTCGGTTCGGCCGCGCTCGATATCGCCTGCCGCCAGGCGGACGGCGCCGACGATCCAGAGCATCATCAAAACCACGACCACCGCGGCGGCAACCAGGCCGAGGTTGAATCGCCTGTTGGTGCGCTTGAACATGATCGCCGAGCCGATGCCGATCGCGGCCAGGGCGACGACGAGCAGCGCGAGGCCGACCATCGGAAGGGATCCGACGCGGCGCTGAGCCTGCTCGACTCGGGCAAGGTCGGCGGCGTAGACCTTCTCCGCGCCGGGGAGGAGCTTGGTCTGCATCGACGACGAGGCTTCGCGCAGGTAGGCAGACCCGATCGGGAAGCCCTGCGCGTTGTTGGCTCGCGCCGCTTCGACCAGACCGGTGTAGGTGGCCAATTGCGCCGACACCTCGGCCAGCGCCTTGCGGGTCTCGGCGTCGGGCGCGCCTGCCGTGGCATCCGCGAGCGCCGATGCTGCCGACGCCAGCGCCTGCTGATATCGCGCCCGCATCAGGGGCGTCTGGTTGCCGCCGGAGAGGAACGCGGTTGCTGCGGCGGCATCGGCCGCCGAGGACGCGGCGTAGAGGTTCTGTGCTGCGTAGGCGAAGGGCTCGGAGTGGTCGAGCACGGCCTTCTGCTCGGCGATCCGGCCGTTGATCGCGGCGGCGCTCACCACGCCGGCGACGATGCAGAGCGCCGCGACGGCGACCGCGATCAGCACGACCAAGCCAGGAGTCGTGCGGGCGAAGCGCCGCGCCCATGCCCGAGACGCGCGCGCGTCCAGCGTGAGTGGAGTAGCCGTCGCGGTCATCACTGGCCCGCCTTTTTCGCCTGCGCAAATTGGAGAGCAAGGCAATGATGGCTCATTTCCCTCTCCCGTTCAGCGCTACTGGTGCAATTGGTGCAGGTCAATTGATATTCGCCCGATCGCGGGGTGGGCGAAGAGAGTAGAGCGGTACTTGTATTTCGACCGCTTTCGCGGGCCCGACTACTTAAGGCCTCGGTTGGGGCCGTCAGATTCCGCGGCTCGGGTGATTCTGTTAGGCCACGCGGTTCTACCTGCTCTTTTACGCTGAGCACATGCGGTTGACGTGGCCGTTAGCCGGGCGCGGGGAGGAGATGCGGCTCATCGAGGCCGCGCTCTCGGACCCGGATGCGTCCGGCGTGGTCATCAGCGGCTCGGCGGGCGTGGGAAAGAGCCGGATAGGGCGCGAGGCGCTGGCGGGCGCCGCGTCCAGGGGTTGCGAAGTCCGTTGGGTGGTCGGGACCTCGTGCGGGCGGGGAATCCCGCTGGGTGCGCTGGCGTCGTGGCCGGGGTTGGTCGGCGACGACAGCCTGCAGTTGGTGTGCGGCGTGATCGACTCGCTGACTGCCGCGTCGTCGGCCGGCCCCGTCGTGGTGGGTGTGGACGACCCGCACCTGCTCGACGATCTGTCGATGTTCGTTCTGGATCAGGTCGTGCAGCGAGACGTCGCGAAGGTCCTGCTGACTCTGCGGGACGATGAGCCGATTCCGATTGCGGTACAGGAACTTTGGAAGCTCGGCGAGTTCGAGCGAGTCGATCTTGAACCACTGTCCCCGGACGAGACGACGGCGCTTCTGTCGGCGGCGTTGGACGGATCGGTGGACCCGCACACCGCCAGCGAGCCTGTGGCAGCTGACGCAGGGCAACATCCTGTATCTGCGGCACATCGTCGAGCAGGCGGTCGCCGACGGGCATCTGGCACGAGCAGAACGGCTATTGGCAGTGGGTCGGTGAGCCGGTCTGTGCCGCACGGACTGGTCGAGCTGGTCGAGACGCGCATGGGCGCCCTGCCCGATGCGGTCGGCGCCGTTGTCGATGCGCTGGCGGTCGGTGAGCCGATCGAGCTGGCTACGCTGCGGCGGATCGTCGACCCGGATGCCGTCGAAGAGGCCGATTTGCGTGGCCTGATCCGGCTCGACGATCTCGACGAGCGCATCGAAGTCCGGCTGGCGCATCCGTTGTACGGCGAGGTGCGGAGGAGGCGCGCGGCGGCGACAAGGCTGCGGCGACTGCGGGGACTGTTGGCGATCGAGCTTGCGGATGTCGACGATGGCGAGGATGTGCGGATGCTGGTTCGGCGCGGGGCGCTGAGCCTCGAGTCGGACTTGGAGCCTGACACCAAGTTACTGATCCGAGCGGCGCAGGGGGCGATCGCATTGGCGGATCTGGCGCTCGCTGATCGGCTGGCAGGTGCGGCGGTGCGGGCGGGCGGCGGACCGGAAGCGCAGTTCCTGCGAGCGCATGCGCTGTCGTGGCTGGGCCGGGGACAGGAAGCCGAGGAGCTGCTGGGCGAGGTGGCGGTAGCCGAGTTGAGCGACGAGGAGCGGGCACGGTTCACGTATCTGCGGGCGAGCAATCTGCTGTGGGCGCTGGCCGATCCGGTGCGGGCGAAAGAGGTGATCGACGAGGGCGCCGGCGGCGGTTGCGGAGGGGCCGGCTCGCAGGTCGATCGACGCGGTGAGTGCGGTGTATTGGTTCGCGATGGACCAGCCGGATGCCGCGATGGAGGCCGCGAAGGATCTTGTGCTGGAGGAGCTGCCGCCGATCGTCGGTGCGGAGATGGCGTGGGCGCTGGCCGCGATCCATGGGGATGCGGGTCGGACGGCGGAGGCCGTGGCGGTGGCGGAGGCGGGATACGAGATCGCGATCCGGTGTTCGGATGCGCCGCACATGAGGTTCAACATCGCGGACGCACATGTGGGCGCGCTGGTGTTGGCGGGTCGGATCAGCGATGCGCTGGAGGTGGCGAAGTGGGCCGAGGGCCAGGCAGCGGATTTGCCGGGTACGGCGCACATGTTGGGGCCGGCGATAGCGGGTCGGGCGGCGCTGGGCGCGGGCCGGTTGGAAGAGGCGTGCCGGTTGTTGGATCAGGCGGCGGGTGCATTGTCGGCGACGGGCCATGAGCAGGGTTGGGGGTATCGGTACAGCATTCCGCGGGCGACGGCGCTCGCGATGCGTGGTCGGTGGGATGACGCGGCGGCAGTGCTCGAGCGGCTCGAAGAGGTGCCACGACCGTTCCGGAAGCTGGACTACGAGAAGGCGTTGGCGCGGGCGTGGGTGGCGGCGGGACAGGGTGCGGTCAGCGAGGCGATCGGCATGCTTGAGGTCGGCGGCGGAGACGGCGGCAGTGAACGAACGATTCGCGGCGGAAGTGGTGTGCCTGCAGACGGCGACGCAGTTGGGTGATCGATCGTGCGAGCCGAGGCTGACGGGAACTCGAAGAGATAGTCGAGGGTCCGCGCGTCGGCGTTGGCGGCGCGATTCGCAGCGGCAATGGACGAAGGAAATGCAGCTGAATTAGCGGCAGTGTCAGAGGGTTTCGAGGAGATGGGCGATCGGGTAGCGGCAGTCGATGCGGCAGCGCAGGCGAGCCTGGCGTATCGCAGGCAGGACCTAAGAGGGTCGGCGCTGGGATGCGCGGCGAGGGCGGAAGCGCTGGCGGCAGAATGCGGAGCGGATACGCCGACACTGCGACAGGCGCGGGAGCCGTTGCCGCTGACGGATCGCGAGCGCGAAATTGTGTTGCTGATCGGCCAGGGCTTGACGAACCGAGACGTGGCGGAGCGACTGACCGCTGTCGACACGCACCGTCGAAGGCCACATCTACAAAGCGATGAGCAAGACGGGTACGACGAGCCGCGAAGAACTCGCGCGCACTGCTATCTCGAACGGGCGCATCAATAGCGATTCTTCCGGTCGGTGTTGGTATGGCAGCACCCCTTAAGCATTCCCTTGTGTTGGGTGAGACTTCCTTTGGCGGTGATCCGGCTGCTGGTCTCCCAGTTCAGTAGGAGATCCAAGCCCTGCTCGCCGCGGTCGGCCCGATGCAGTTCGAGGTGGCCACCCACCGGATGGCCCGAGCTCAGCGCCCCGATCTTCGCTGGAGTCCCTGCCCTACCAGGTCGCGCGGGTCGTGGACCCCGTGGATGCCGAGTTCATGGGACGGCGCGCTCGGTACCGGTCAGGTCGGCTGGCGTGACACCCACGAGGCCAACCTATCGACTCCCATAGCCACGGCACCGGGGGAGTCGGCATTGGTAGCTCTCTAGCTGGCGAAGTCTCCTTGTTTTGGTGAGGACATGGTGGCGTCGCACTCACGCGCGGCGTCGGTTCACACCAGCTGGCCGACCACCTTGTCGTATCGAGTTATCTGCTCAGCGATCGCCTCGTCGACGATGGCATCCGTAACCCGAAGCCCGTCGGCGATCAGTTGCACACGGTTGAGGAGCTCTTGGAATTCATCGTCGCGGCGAAGCGTGTCCACCTGTTGTGCCGTGCCCCGCACGAGGAAGAAGCCGCCGACATCTCCACCTGTCGGGTTCAAGATGGCGACTTCGAAGTTCTCCACTTTTCCTTCCTGTTGAAGGCGTCCGTAGTACTGGACCGACTCGTTGAAGACGTCCAGAGCTTTCTTCTCACGCCCGCGTGAGGGAGCACCCCAACCTATGTACAGCGCAGCTTCAGACATGATGACCCTTCCTCTCGTCTCGCCTACATTCACCAACTATCCGCCGCGAAATATCGGACGCGAACGTTTTTCAACAAGATTCTGCGAGAAACCGGGGAGGTCTTTCCGCGTTCTCGTCGCGATCGCGGCGGAGCCTCGAAGGATCAGCCGGCCAGGGTGATTCGCCGCGTCGCAACCGGTTCGGCCTTGCCTCCAAGATCGAGCGTTACCACCTCGCCCTCCCTCGGCGCATCATGGAGGTGTGCGGATCGGAGTCGGGGTTTCCACTGCGCCCGACGCGCGGAAGGCTGCGGTGGAGGCCGCAGCGCACGCGCGCGACGGGCTCGCGGGCGAGGCGCCGTCGCTGGCCGTGCTTTTCGCATCGCGATCACACACCGACAAGGCTGTGGACGTGCTCAACGCGGTGCACCAGACGGTCGAGCCGCCCGCACTGATCGGTTGCGTCGCCCAGGCGATCGTCGCCGGCCGCCGCGAGTTCGAGGACGAGGCCGCGGTGGCGGTATGGCTGGCATCCGGTCTGGCTGCCGAGACGTTTCAGCTGGACTTCATCCGCACCGGCTCAGGCGGCATGCTCGCCGGTTACCGGTTCGACCGGTCCGCGCACGATCTGCATGTGCTGCTGCCGGACCCGTACACATTCCCGTCAAACCTGCTCGTCGAACATCTCAACACCAACCTGCCGGGAACGACCGTGATGGGAGGCGTGGTGAGCGGTGGGCGGGGACCGGGCGACACCCGGCTGTTCCGCGACCGCGACGTAGAGACCACCGGCGTGGTAGGTGTGCGCCTGCCCGGCAGGCACGGCGTCCCGATCGTGTCGCAGGGCTGCCGGCCGATCGGCGAACCGTACATCGTCACCGGCGCGGACGGCGCAGTGATCACCGAGCTGGGCGGCCGACCGCCTCTGCAGCGGCTGCGTGAGCTGGTCGAGGTTCTGCCGCCCGACGAGCAGGAACTGGTCAGCGACGGCCTTCAGATCGGGATCGTCGTCGACGAACACCTGGCGGTTCCGGGTCAGGGCGACTTCATGATCCGCGGGTTGCTCGGCGCCGACCCCTCGACCGGAGCGATCGAGATCGGCGAGGTCGTCGAAATCGGCGCGACCGTGCAGTTCCAGGTCCGCGACGCGGGTGGGGCCGACAAGGATCTGCGGCTGGCCGTGGAGCGGGCGTACCTGCCATTGCTGCAGGGGTACCAGCCGTCGATGACGCTCGTGCTGCACATCGTCGCCAATCGGGGTGCCGTGGCGCAGTCCGTCCGCGAGAGCGTGCAGAGGCTCAATCCTGACCTTGCAGTGACCGATGTCCGCACGATGCGCGAGCATCTTGGATTCGCTCTGTTTCCGGCGCGCGCGGGCGCCGCGCTGCTCGGCGGCGCGGGTCTTCTCGGGCTGGGCCTCACGATCGTTGGGTTGTACGGGTTGTTGGCGTTCGTCGTCCGGCAGCGTTCCCAGGAGATGGGCATTCGGATGGCGCTTGGCGCCGGACCGGGTGACGTCATTCGGCTCGTCTTACGCCGGAGCCTCTGGATCTGCGCTTGGGGCATTGGACTGGGATTCGGCCTAGCCTGGATCGCATCAATGGTGCTCGCCCGCGTCCTGTACGGAGTCAACGCGCACGATGCGGCGGTGTTTGCGGGCGCTCCGCTGGTAATCCTGATCGTCGCCATCGCGGCCACGATAGGCCCTGCTCTTGCCGCCGTGCGCGTGGATCCGATGACCGCCCTCCGTCAGGAGTAACCGGGCACTCGCGTCGTGGAGCTGTCAGACGTTCGATCCCGAGCTGCGGCTCGCCAACCTCGGACGCCCGAAGGACCCCTCCTCGACGTCACGAACCGCGCTGGACATCAGGCGGCGCGGAAATCGTGAGACCGGCCCTCGCCATCGGGGTTCCAACGGGGCTTGCCACTGGCGGTCTCCAGGCGTCGCAGCTGTACGGTGTCGATGCGCGCGACCCTTGGACGCTCTCCTCGTTGTGGTCCTGCTGTCCGTAGTGGCAATGGGCGCCGCACTCATGCCTGTCCGCCTCGCGTCGCGCATCGATCCGTCGCGCTGGTGCGGCACGAGTAAACTTCGCCCCCCTACTGCTCCTGTGAATGCTATGTCACGTCCGGCGGGCGGCTCATCCGTCACTTCCCCCATTCATGCCACACGTCGAAGGTCGTCCAGCCGTCTGAGCCATTCACCAATGGGGTTCGCCAAATTCCTCGGTGGACACCTAAGAAACTGGCCACTGATCGACAGTCCAAAACCGGCCACCACAGGCATGGTGACCGAGACTGGTTAGATTGATCAAATCGCCCTTCTGCTTCTTCCTTTTCTACTACGACAAGCATCGGCGGGGGGAATGTGGGAATCTCGCGTGCTGTGCGAGATTTCCAAGTCCTTGTGGAAACCGTTTTTGTGGATCGGCTCGCCGGTGTCGTCGACGACGCGTCCGCTGATCACTCCCATTCGTGGGAGGGCGAAATCGACAGTTTTCACTGTCTGCCCTTCCCCGAGCTACAGCGCCGTCCCCACCTCGCCGGACCTCCGCTGTCGGTACGCGAGCGTCAGATAGCCACCGCGTCCTGCAGGCAGGTCACGGAGCTCGCAGCGTCCATCCGAATTTGTGCTGACGCGCCTGTCCTAGGCAGCGTCAGCGTCCAGCCGACTGCAATCCGGCGAGTTGCGAGTCTGAGGCCCAGGGGCGAGCACGTGACCGCTACCGGCGCTTGGCTCGGCCGTCCTCGATGGCCAGCCGTCCCCGATCGTCGCGAACGATGTTGAGATACTCGTCGAGGAATTCGATTCGTCGCTTCCAGAAGTCCACGACGTTGGCCTTCCGGTTAATGACGTGGCCCTCTCCTTCATAAATTCGGTACTCGACTTTCTTCTCCAGCCGCTGCAGGCCGACGAAGATCGCATCAGAACCAATCAGACTGCCGTCCTTTTCACCTTGCCCGATAAGGAGCGGCGTATCGATGCGGTCGAATGAGAAGAACGGCGAATTCGCCCGATACCGTTCGGGGAATTGCCATGGGGTGCCGCCCATGCCTCCCTGGCCCTGCTCGTAGTAGCCAGTCTCCCTGGCGACCCCATCCGCATCGAGCAGGCCGTAGGCCGCGAAGAGATCGGGATGGACCACGGCCCCGCTGATCACCGCGGCCTTGAAGCGATTCGTCTGCACGATGATCGAGAGCACGCTGTGGGCGCCATAACTCTGCCCCATGATCGCCAGGCGGTCTGGATCCGCGTAGCCTTGCGCGATCGCGGCATCGACACCGGGCATCACCGTAGTCATCAGATCCGCCATCGCGCGGCCTTCGCGGACGGGCGCATCGGGAAAGAGGACCGCGTACCCTGAGTGGCCAGCACCTGCAGGTTGAACGCGGGACTGCCGACGAGGCCGAACGTGTTGAGGCTGCTCGATCCGTTCACCCCTCCGTAAGCCCACACGACCAACGGCAGCCTCTGCTTTTTCTCATAGCCGGGCGGCAGCAGCAGCGCTCCGCGCAGCTTCTGACCGTCCGGCGTCGACCACTCGATGAGGTGGGTGACGCCGAGCTCGACGCGGTCCAGATGCTCGTTGAGGCGCGTGACTTGCGTCACCCGCGCGAGCCGGGTGTCGAATTGCCACAGATCGATTGGATGCCGCTGGTCGCCGGTGCCGTACACGATCGCGCCGGTCGCATCGCTGACGTCGACATTGAAGGCCATCGAGTAGATTTTCATCTCCGCGAAGGTGCGCTGCACCGTTCGATCGCCGAGGCTGATCCGATAGAAACCGGTTTCAGCGACGCCGCGCTGTCGCCCGAGCGCCCACACGGTTTGCTCGGCATCCGGTGACCAGACCCTCGTGCGATCGGGATGCGCGATCAGCATGCGAAGTTGATGCTCTGGGAGATCGCCGGCGACCGTTCCCCGCCCGGACGCGACGTCGACGTGCCACAGTTTGCCGTCCGTCCCCACTGCGTAAATGCTTCGGCCATTCGTGCTCCACAGCGGCGGCAGGTCTCCGTTGCCCACGTTGAAGCTCGGGACGTCTCGCGCCGTGGTGGTCCGCCCTGCGTCCGTCGTCTCGACGATCTGCAGTTCGCCCTTACCGATCTGGCCGCTGGTGACGTACGCGATCCGCCGGCCGTCGGGCGCCCAATTCACGTCGATGCCGTAGGCCGAGTGAAACTGGTCGACGACGACGCGGCGCTCGCCCGTGGCTGGGTTCAGCACCACCAGCCGATAAATCGCTTGCTGTGAGTTCGGAACCGTTCCGGCCAGGTCGTTGTAGGCGATCCGCGCCTGGTCGGGCGACCACGCGTACCACGTCGTCCGCACGCGTTCGACACGGGTCACCACGCGCCGGGAACGAAGATCGAGGATGGCCAGATCCGCGAGCGCGCGATCCGACAACGCGTTGGTTGATGTGGCGCCGGACGTCTTGCTTTGAACAGGGCCGACATTCGCGCGTAACACGAACACGGACGGCTGGTCCGGTGCTGTCGGGGAGAATCGCCGCGGCGCCTCGGGGCTTGGTGCGAGCGCATTGGTTTGGGCGACGGTCATGCCGGCCGGCAGGATCTTGCAAAGGAGCTTGTGGCCATCCGCCGACCAACGAACGACTTCAAACCCGAACAACGGGCGGACGACGACCCCGGGGAAGCGCGCGGCACGGGCGGTCGCTTTGTCCCAGATCCAGACGCCCGCCTCGCCGTCATCGTCGGAGTAGAAGGCGACGCGTTGCCCGTCGGGCGACCAGACGGCGCCCCAACTGGATCCTGTGCTGCCGCCCAATCGAATCACCTGGCCAGTCTTGGTGTGGGTGAGTGCGGCCTGCATTCGAGCGTTGCCCTCGGCGAACGGGACGCCGGTGGCGCTGAACATCAGCGTCTGACGCGGGACTGTTTCGTCGCGGCCGTAGGTGTGGGCGAGCCACTCACCATCCGGCGAGAGATCCACCGGGGAACGACCGTTATGCGCGCGGAGCCCGACTGCCACGTCGAGGGGCAGCGGTTCTCTCAGCGGCTGCGCCCCGGCGCTGAGGCCGAACCCCACCAGGAACAATCCCGCGAACCCGGTCAGCCGTTGCTTAGTCCACATCGAAACCCCCCTCCACGGTCGAGATACGCATGCTTGCCAGCGCAAGTTAATTATACAATATTGTATATTGAATACAAACTTAAATATCAAGTACAATACTGCGATGACGCACCAATATATGCCGTCATTGGTCGAGCTGGACGTCAGTGCCGCGCGGCGATCGGTGCTCCCCCAACGCGTCTACGCCAGCCTCAAACACCGAGTGCTAACCTGCGCGATGTTGCCGGGCGAGCGGGTCCTGGAGGCAGCGCTGTCGCGCGAGCTCGACGTGTCACGGACGCCGCTGCGGGAAGCGTTGAACAGGCTCGCCCACGAGGGGCTGCTCGTCCTCGAGCCGTATCGGGGCTATGCGGTCGCCCCGCTAACGCGTCAGTCGATCCGCGACCTGTTCGAAGTGCGACTGATCACCGAACCGGAAGCCGCCGCGCTTAGTGCCCAACGCGCGAACCGCGACGATCGGGAGCGCATTCGCGCGGCCATCGAACTGCAATACACCCCCGGCGACACGCAGTCGTACGTCGAGTACCTGCGCGCGAACAGCACTTTTCATCTCGCCGTGGCCCGCTCCGCCTCCAACGTTCGGCTCGAAGGCATCATCATGTCCGCGCTCGACCACGAACAACGCGCGGAATACCTGGTGCTCGATGCGGGCCTGTCGATCAATACCGAGGACCCCACCAACGAGCATTGGCAGATCTTCGAAGCGATCGAGGCCCAAGATTCGTCGGCTGCGCGTGCGCTGATGAGAAAGCACATCGAAGATTCGACGGCCAGAGTTGTTCCGAAGTTTGAGTCGACCGCGTACGGACGGCGGTGACAGGTAACACGCCGACCTCTGATGACGACCCGTCTGACCCGCGACGCGGGGCCCACGCGCAGGTCATGAGGCACAGGTTCGCCACCATCACGACACTCGAAGCGGCAATCGACGTAGGCCCTCTCGACGCCGGCGAGTCCGGTGACGCTCACGAAGGCACACTCACGGAAGCCTGGGGCTGCTCGAGCGTAAACGTCGGCTGCGAGCGGCGTCGTCTCGCGAATTCCAAGTCGCGGCCGCGTTCTGCGAGGTGATCCAGGTAGAGCAGCCGGCAGTCGATCGCCGGCATGACTGCGTCGTCACATCCTCACCCTCGATCGAGTTGCACGTCGAACGCGTAGAAGTGGGGCCACTCCCGTCGGAACAGCAGCTTGTTGAAGTGGGTGCGGCCGTCCGGTTCGAGGCAGCAGATCTCCCCGTCGAGGACGGCGTTGTGTGCGCGCACCGCATGGGCGATCCCCTCACCGAGCTGCGGCCACTGCCTGAACGTGTGGCCATTCCGCGAGACGAGCTCGCACCGGTGGCCGTGCACAATCGCCAGCGCTCGGAAGCCGTCCAGCTTGGGCTCGAAGATGAAGTCGGGATGATCGAACGGCTTCTCAATTCGGAGAAGCCGCATAGGAGTAACCGGCGGCTGCTGGGACGCACGCTCGTAGAGAGGGTCGGCCGGCGGATCGCCGCCCGCTTGAGGTCGTCGGGCTAGTCGAGGATGCAGCGTTCGCAACCGTACGCGATCCCGTCGAACCGACAGTTTACAAGCCGCTTGCGCAGAGACTAGACGAACAGCTCGTGACGTCCGTCCCTTCGATCAGCGTCTGCGTACGCGCGGCGCCGGGAATACCGCCTGCTCGCCTGACCCATGGGGGCAACCGGGAATAATGGGCCGTCTGTGAGGTAATCCGTCAGACAGCCGCCCTCGGCGGCTCAGAAATCTCCTGATGCATCAGTGAATGTACTTGCTTCAGAAATTGTCGATCCCGTAGCAGCATCCAGACCACCAGCGTGCTAGTGACAACCATTCCGCTTGGCTCCAGCCAACGTCGCTGTAATTCAAATCGATATCCGAACCACGCTACTGCAGCGCACACGCTCATCAGCGCAATTGCAAGCCAGAGGTTAGACCACAAACGCGTCGCGAGAAGCGCTTTCAACGTACGGGGGGTATAGTCAATCTCTCGTGCCTTAAGCAAGCTATTCCAAAACCCACAGGTTCCGGTGAGACATAAAGCAGAAATGAGCGCCCACCACGTCCACCACGACTGCGGCTCAAGCAACTGGTAGGCAGCAATAATCTGAAACACACCTAACAAGAGGATAATTAGGACATCGGTGAACAGAAAACGTCCCACGAAGAGACTCACGAACCAGCTGTATTCGAACAAGATGACTGCCGCGTAGAAGAAGAGCGCTAGAGGAGGGGGAACACCCCGCGCGACGCCCTGTTCCCCCCTTCGTTCCCCTACCAACTTAGGAGACGCCGGGCCAGAAGCAGAGATTGGTCGAGCGACGGCTCTGTGCCTTGTGGCCTGCGAGAAACCTCCGGGACGCCGCGGCCGGTTACTCCGCGGCCGGTTACTCCAACGGCCGGTGACTCCACTTGACTGCCTAGTAATTCAATGGCATTATCTGCGCCGTGGTTCACTTGGATGTCTAGCGAAGTCGAGCTCTTACAGGGCGCGTTGGACCTCATTCTGTTGCGCGCGCTGGAGGCGATGGGCCCCCAGCACGCCAACGCTGTTGATTCGAAAGAGACCAGCCTCGCTCCCACTCGATTATCGAACTTGGACGGCGGCAGATGTGCGGCGGGCCTCCCGCGCCGCCAGACCACGATGGCGGCAAACTGATTCTGACCTCTCAGGCAGGACGGAACCTTGCTTCCGGACTGCTGTATCCTGTCGTTGGAAACCCAGCAGGTTCGTCTCTATGAATCATTTGCTCGCATTGCAGATGGCTGTCTACGCGCTTGCCGCCCAGAACGCGCCGTCGTGGCGCGATCCGTCGTCGCATCAGGTGCGAATGATCACCGTCGACTCGGCCGTGAAGCTCGAGGTGCTCGATTGGGGTGGGACCGGGCGGCCAATCGTGTTCGTAGGGTGCTACCTGAGTGGCCACGTCTACGACGATATCGCGCCGAAGCTGACGGAGCAGTTCCACGTCTATGCCGTGACGCGGCGCGGTGTCGGGAACTCGGATCGACCGCCGACCGGTTACGACCCGCAGCGGCGCGCAGCCGATATCCTCGAGGTGATGACCGCGCTCGACATCCGGAAGCCGATCCTCGTCGGCAACTCGTGCGGCGGCGGGATCCTGCACACGCTCGGCGCCGACCATTCGGATCGCGTTGGCGGACTGATGTATCTCGACGCCGCCGAAGACCCGACGCTCACGCAAGCAGATTACGAACAGGTGCCCGTCGACATGGCCAACCTGCCGAAGCGCGTGCCCCAGCCCACGCCGCCCGTCGTCTTTCCAGAGGCTGAGCAACGACTCTTGTCCGAGCGGCCGATCGAGCCCGCGATCCGCAAGGCTATCGTCGAGGAGAACAACGTCCGACCGCCCTACTCCCGCATCCGGGTACCGGTCGTGGCCGTCTATCGAACGACGACAAAGGAGCAGGCGTTGAAGGAGTATCCGCCGCAGAACGATAAGGAGCGGGCGGCGTTCGAGCAGGGCTACGTCCGTCTCCAGGCAATGCTGAAGAAGTGGCAGCGCGATCTGCTGGCCGGTGTGCCGAACGCGAAGGTCGTCGAGCTCCCGGGTGCCAATTTGTATATGTTCCTGTCGAACGAGGCGGATGTAATGCGAGAGCTACGTGAATTCGGAAAGACGCTGAAGCCTTGAGGGCGTCCTGGTCGGCGTCCACGCGGCGTTCCGCGCTGGGACCAGGGCAAGTGCGCCGCACTAGAACAAGTTCGCTTCGATACGGCACAAGACCGCGGCCATCACGCGGACTCACCGGGCGGCTCGAAGGCCGTCGATCTGGCGCAGCCAATCGTCGAGCTGGTTCCAACTGGTGAAAATCCGGGTCACCACATTGCCCCGATTTCATTCGGAGATTTTCGAGGTCCGTGACCCTGGGCGCCACTCTATCGCGCTCGAAGCGCCCGACTTGATCCCGTTCTGAGCCTGTTCCGTCTGTGCTGCGACTTTGCCCCGGTGACCCCATCAATCACAACGTGGCGACTTTCCGCGACTAATGGAACCCAACGACGCGACCTCCACCACGAGTAATTCCTTCTGCTCGGGCAACTGGGCTCTGGAAGGCATGTGTCCCCAGCGCACGAAGCGGACGGGGCGGGCCAACCTTTTCTAGTCGATGTTCGTCTGACCTATTGACTTTCGATAGGAGCAGGACCATGCTCCTATCTGATTTCGATAGGAGCGTCCACACGTGGCCTCACGACTCGACCTTCTCCGCGGCACTCTTAATCTCTCGTGCTCCAAACCCTGGCTCTGGGGCCCAACCACGGCGTAGGAGTCGCTCGCCGGATCCAGCAGGTCACTCGGGACACGTTCGAAGTCGGACCAGGCTCGCTCTTCCCTGCCCTGCACCGACTCGAAGAAAAAGGTTGGCTGAAATCCGAGTGGGGCGACTCCGAGAACAATCGCAAGGCGAAGTTCTACCGGTTGACACCGGCTGGTCGTCGGCAACTCGAAACGGCGACGGCCACCTGGGAGCGCATTGCCGCGGCCGTCGAGTTTTCTGCCAAAGCTGCACGCGAGGCGAAGTCATGACCTTGTTCACGCGTCTGCGATTTCTCATTCGCAACCTGTTCGACTCCGGTCGGGCCGATCGCGCGCTCGACGCCGAGCTTCAGAGCGCCGTCGACCTGTTGGCGGCCGATCATGAAGCGCGCGGCCTTACGCCTGCGGCCGCGCGACGAGCCGCGAAGGTCGAACTCGGCGGAACGGTTCAAATCGCGGAGCATGTACCAACGTCCGCCTCGGACATGGGCTGAGCGCCGTCTGGAACGACGTCCGCTACGGTTGGCGCGGACTGCGCCACTCGCCGGGTTTCTTCGTCGTCGCCATCCTCACGTTGGCCTTAGGGATCGGCGCCAACACGGCGCTCTTCAGCGTGGCGGACGCGGTTCTGCTCCGCCCGCTGCCGTACCGGAGTCCGATCGGCTGGTTGCGGTGGAGGACGCCTCTTCGCTGATCACCTGGCGAGGCGATCTCCGTAAGGACGTTGAAGAGAGCGGCGTCTTCGTCAGCGTCGGCACCTATGTCGCCGGTGCAGTGAACGTCGGCGGCGACTCCGCGCCGGAGCGCGTTCGCGCCGCGGCGGTGTCCGCTGGCTTCTTCGAAGCGCTGGAATCCGCAGCCGATCGCGGGACGAGTGTCACGGCCGACGACCTCAAGGTGGATCTGCGGCAGGCCGTGATCAGCCACGCCCTTTGGACACGCCGGAGGCCCGCGCTGCGGCCGGGTGAGGAAGTGCTTATTAACGGGCGCACGTTCGTCATCGTGGGCATCATGCCGTCGCGAATGGACTTCCCTGGCGGCGCCGATGTCTGGCTCCCGACGGGATCTGACAGTCAAATCGCCGGAGGCGCCTCGGCGCCGGGCGCGATTCGAGACTCGCGCCCAGTGTGACACCTGATCGAGCACGCATGGTGATCGACCGCATCGTCGCCGCAGCCGGGAAAGGCAGGCGTGATGCAAACGAACGTCGGGGCCTGGTCGTGCCGCTCCACGATGCGCTCGTGGGGCCGGTGCGACCGGTGTTCCTCACGCTCGCGATTGCCGTGGCGCTCGTGCTGTTGGTGGCCTGCCTCAACGTCGCCAGCCTGCTGCTGGCGCGCGTCTCGGCGCGGGAACGCGAGATCGCGTCGCGCCGCGCGCTCGGGGCCACGGGCCTGAGGCTCGTCCGCCTTCTGCTCTGCGAGAGCGTGCTGCTGTCGGCCGGTGCAGGCCTCCTCGCGGTGCCGGTGGCCGTTTGGACGCTCGCCGCGATTCGGGTCGTGCTCCCGGCAGCGCAGGTCGGCGCCGACGCCGTGACCATTGACGCGCGGGCCTTCCTCGCAATGGCTGTTCTGTGCGTGACGGCGACATGCATTTTCGGCATGGCGCCGGTTTGGTCGCTGCGGCGTGTCGGCGCCGTGGGCCTCCTTCGCACGACGTCATCGAGCAGCAGCGATCCATTCTGGCGGCGCTTCCGCACCACGCTGGTGGTCGCTGAGCTCGCTATCGCCCTTGTCCTCATGGCAGGCGCGGCCACCATCGGGCGGACGGTCAGCACGCTGATGCGCGTCGACCTCGGCGTCACGGGCGAGCGGGCACTGACGGTTGAAACGATGCTGCCGCTGGTGCGGTATGACTCGCTCGAGCGGCTCGGGGTGTTCTACGAACAGATGGAGGCTGCCGTAAGGCGGATTCCCGGTGTCGAGGCGGTAGGCACCACAAGTCGCCTGCCGGGCACCCGCGAGCTGGGCATTGGCCGGCGCATCATGGTCGAAGGACGTCCGGGGCCCGAAGGGGCTCACGCGGGGCCAGCTATCTCTCGGCGTCGCCGGATTACTTTCAGGCGATCGGGATCCCGCTCGTCGCGGGACGTCATTTCGCTTCCACCGATAGAGCTGGAGCCCAACCGGTCGCGATGATCAGCGAGAGCGTGGCGCGGCGGGTTGGCCTGTCGCCTCCCGAGGCGATAGGCCAGCGCATCGCGATTGGCGTCCAGGGGGGCTCCCTGGCGACGATCGTCGGAGTGGTGCGCGACGTGCGGCTGCAGGGGCCAGAGGCAGATTCCGGGGCGCAGTTATGCGTGCCGCTGGCGCAGCAGACCAACTATGGAACGACGTTCATCGTCGTTAAGACCCTCGGCAATCCGACGATGGTGGCGCCAGCGCTCCGCGCCGCGATAGCGAGCGTCGATTCGGATCTGCCGATTTACAACATCCAAACGTTCGAGCAGGTGCGCGCGAGCTTTCTGGCCGACCGGGGGTTTGCCATGGCGCTACTGAGCGCGTTCGGTGCGCTGGCCTTCTTGCTCGCGGGCATCGGTTTGTACGGCACCCTCACATATCTGGTGCAGCTGAGGACGCCGGAGATCAGCATCCGGATGGCGCTCGGCGCATCGCCGGGCGCCATCCGGTGGCAGATCCTACGGCAAGGATTGCTGCATGCTATCGCAGCTGTTGCGCTCGGCGCGGGTGCATCAGCAATACTCCTGCGTGTGATGACGAGCGTCGTCCCGGGCCTCGAACGCCCTGGGGTGCCCGTGCTCGCGGCAGCAGCAGGGACGATGCTGATCTCCGTCATTCCAATCATCTGGCTCCCGGCACGGCGGGCCACGGCCATCGATCCAGTGTGTGCGCTACGCGCCGAATAGCTCGACTTCGCGTAAGCCGCTAGTCGAAATCCCAGAACAGCGGCTTGGTCCAAACGCCGCAGTGTTCAGCAACCGGCTCGCCCGCACCGGAGATCGGCCGCAATCAGCTGGAAGTGATTCGTAAGCTCCTGCCCCGCTTGACTATGCGGCTCGTCCGAGCCCCTGGAGTTGGCGTAGCCAGGTCACCATCTGGTTCCAACTGGTGAAAATCTGGGTCAAATCCCTTTCTCGGCATGCACCGCCGCCCGCTTTCTCGGCATGAGCCGCGCGTGGCTGAAGAAGTCTCGTACTCAGCGATTTCGGACCGCGATGGATGCACCGCCCTTCATTCGATGCGGAGCCCGTCGCATTGTGTACCGACGCGAGGACCTCGATGCCTGGCAACGCCAGCACCTGGAAGTAGTAGGCGCCGAGGGAAACGGACTCTGACGATGTTGGAGGACGCGGCCTGGATTCGAACCGGGGATGGAAGTTTTGCAGATTTCGCTAGGTTGTTCTCTATCCTGTTGATTCGTCTTGCTCTCTGGTCTCTGGTGTTCCCCGGTTTTCGGTCGTGTTTGGGCGTTAATGGCCCGAAGTTTGGCCCGAACTTTTTCTCCTTCGTTCTGACCCTTCGCGGTAGGCCATCGACCGATCGCCCAGTCTCCTTCCGAGTTCGACGTCCGATCGCCTGAGCGTCGCAGTTCGACGACGCATCGTCTTCCACGCACGTCTAATCCAAGCCCACGCACTTCAGGCCTCAAGCTCTTCCGCACAAAATGTCTGGCG
>CAWGHF010000026.1:0-86694 GCA_963822305.1 uncultured Actinomycetota bacterium
CGGATCTTCGACATCGGATGCCCGTCCCTCGCTCAGACTTTGCGACAGCCGGAACACGTCGATCGCGGCGCGCGGCGAGCTCGTCGTCATCGACGAGGACGAGCATGGGCTGACCCGGATCGCAGAGCATCGTGACGACGAACCGGAGTTTGGCATCGTCGCGGGCATTGCCGTCCGAGTAGTGGATGACGTCGCCGCCGGCCTCCCAGAATGCCTCTCCGGCCCTCACGAAACGGGGGGCCTCGCCTTCCAGCTCGAACAGCAGCTCGCCCTCGATCACGTAACCGAACGCGGGACCGCCGGGGTGCCGGTGCGGCGGCGCACCGGGGTCGCCCGGGGGATACTCGATGACGACGGTCATCGCGTGCGCCCCTTCGGGAATGAAGGGCGGTGTGGCCTCTCCGACGACGACGAGAGCTGTCTCCCACACGCGGTTGCGGGCCTTCGGTGCTGCCTTATCGCTGGTCATTGCGGTTCCTTCGATAGCTGTTCGGGGTACTCCTGTAGGACGGGGCATGCCCTGAGATTGTGACAGGACGCGTTATTCGACGAGCTTGTCTTCGGTGGCCACCAGCACGTCAATTCCGCGTTCCGCCAGTTCGATTGCGGCGCGCGACCTCAACGTTGCCAATTCATCTCGAGGCATCGTCGAGGACCTGGTGGCCGGCGTTGTATCCCGGGATGAACGTGATGCCGGGACCGCCGTGGCATCCCGCTCCACCGAGGTAGAGCCCGTCGATCGGGACCGGCATATCGAGAAATCCCTTGGGCCCGGGTCGATTGGGCCCCATCAGATCTGGATGCAGCAGGCCGTGACAGAAGTCGCCGGCGGGCGCGGCGAACATCGTCTGCATGTGGTACGGCGCGAATGTGATGTGTCGGATCAGGATGTCGCGGAAGTTCGGTGCGTACCGGGTGATCTTGTCGATGACCTTCTCGGCCATCTCGTTCTTGAGGTGGCCGTGTTGGTCGCGGTTGTTTCAACGGGGAACGCGTAGGCGTACGCGCTGGCCGCATGCTTGCCGGGCGGTGCCATGCCGGCGTCGTGCACCGAGGGGATCTGCATTCCCATCGACGGGTTGTCGGGCACGACGCCGCGCCTGCACTCCTCCCATTGGCGTTGTTGTTCCTCCGGGGAGTTGAAGATTCCGATGGACCCCTGCATGCCCGGCTCATTGAGGAACTCATAGGGCGGGGCGAACTCGGGTAGGCCGTCGAGCGCGAAATGGATCTGCACGAACGATGCGCGGTGGTCGCGGCCGGACAGCCGCGCGACAAGGTCGGCGGGCAGGTGTTCGGCGCCGACCAGGTCGACGAGCGTGTGATCGGGCGACAGGTTGGAGATCACGATCGGCGCGCTGATCTCGGAGCCGTCGCGCAGGCGTACGCCGGTAACCCGGTCGCTGTCGACGAGGATCTTGTCGACCTTGGCGCGGTAGCGGACTTCGCCGCCGCTGGACACGAACAGCTTGTGCAGGTGGTCGCAGAGCGCCCCGATCCCACCCTCCAGTTTCGTCATCATCGCGGTGGTGTCGTCGGGCACCGCGAGTGCGAACGCCAAACATGTTGCGCTGCCAGGGGTGTAGGGCCCTCGGTAGGTGGAGTTGATGGCGAGGAACGCGAGCATTCCTCGCATCACGGCGTGCTTCTGGCGGTCGGGAAGGAAGCGGTCGATGGCGTCCATCGCCGTGCCGAACAGGACGTCGTGGATCGCTGTGCGTTCGGCCTCATTGGCGGCGCACGCATACATCTCGTCGATGGTCTTGGGCGGTGTGCGAACGTCGAAGCGGCCGAGCGCCTTTGACGGTCCCTGGCTCCAGCCGATCAGACCCGCCATGCCGGTGACGGCGTCGACGCCGTGCTTCTCGGCGAGGTGCGTCATGAGCTGCATCGGGTCGCGATAGAAGATCATCGCCTCGTCGCCGGCATCGCCGAGATTGACCGACATCACCTCGGAGTCAACGGTGGGCAGCGTGTCGAGTCCGAGCTCCTTGGCGATCTGCGGCGGCATCGGAAACTGCACCGATCCCGCGATCTCGTATCGGAAGCCGTCGATGAGTTCGACGGTGGCCGCCATGCCGCCGGTGTAGGTGTTGGCCTCGAGGCACACCGTGCGCAGGCCCGCTTGTTGCAGCAGGGCGGCGGCGGTGAGCCCGTTGTGGCCGGCACCGACAACGATCGCGTCATAGTCGCTCATGGACGGGACATTACGTCAGTACTGACACAATTAGGTCAGTACTGACAAGAATCTTCGGAAACTGGGTTACGATCGCCGCGATATGACCGTGTCGCCGAACCTCCATGAGCTGCGCCGACGCTCTACGCGCGAGGCCTTGCGGCATGCGGCACTGGCGAGTTTCGCGAGCAAGGGCTTCTCGAAGGTCACCGTGACGGAGCTCGCCCGCGAGGCCGGCGTCACCGAGCGCACCTTCTTCCGGCATTTCCCCACCAAGGAAGCCGTCCTGTTCCAGGACTACGAGACGCAGGTCGAGTGGCTGGCAGATGCGCTGACGAGGCGCCCTGCGTCGGAGTCGGTGTTCGACGCGGTGCTGGCCGGTGTCGCGAGCTTCCCGCACGACCTCGAGGTGGTCCGCCAGGCGGCGAGCGCACGGACGGAATTGATCAGCGCCGAGCGGATCGCCGCTCACCTGCGGGTCGTGCAGGCGTCGTTCGCCGGGGTCATCACCGGCTTCATCAAGGAGCGGTACGCCGGAAGCGACGATCGACCTGGTGGCCCATGTGGCAGGAGCGACGTTGGCCGCGGCTCTCGTTACCGCAGTGGAGAACTGGGGAAGCAACGGCTGCACGGGCGACCTGGATGAGATCACGGCGACGTGTGTGAATCTCGTGCGGTCCGGTCTGGCGCCACTGTCCTGAGCCGAATCCAATTGGGCCACAGGCTTTAATACGGGCCGACCGAAGCGTCAGCCACCGCCGGTGAAGGCAGGTCGCTACGTGATGTGCTGCATCGACGTCGCTCGCGGTCGGCCCGCATGTGTACCTTATCACTTCATCTGAACAGCTGGACAGATATGAACACGCCCGAGTCGCCGTGAAGTAGCGTCGTCGGCGTGAATCTGGCCTACGACGTCCGAGGCAGCGGCGACCCGGTGCTGTTCATCGCGGGCCGGGGTGGCGCAGGCCGCACCTGGCATGTACATCAAGTGCCCGAGTTCCAGCGGGCCGGCTATCGGTGCATCACGTTCGACAACCGCGGCATCGGTGCCACCGAGAACGCCGAGGGCTTCACCATCGAGACGATGGTCGCCGACACGGCCGCGCTGATCGAGAAGGTCGCCGCAGTGCCGGTACGCATCGTCGCGGTGTCGATGGGCTCCTACATCGCGCAGGAGCTGATGGTGGCGAGGCCGGACCTGGTCCGCGCAACGGTGCTGATGGCCACACGCGGCCGCCACGACCGCGACCCGCGACTTCTTCCGCGACGCCGAACGTGAACTCTGTGACTCGGGAGTCAAGCTGCCCGCCGCGTATGACGCGAAACAGCGACTGCTGGAGAGTTTCTCGCCCGCGACGCTGAACGACGACAGCCTGGTCCGCGACTGGACCGAGATTTTCACGATGTGGCCCACCAAGCGCACACCTGGCCTGCGCTGCCAGATCGACGTCAGCCCCACCAACAACCGGCTGTCCGCTTACCGATGTATTACGGCGCCGACGCTGGTGATGGGGTTCGCCGACGACGTCGTGATGCCGCCGCACCTGGGCCGCGAGGTGGCCAAGTCCATCCGCAACAGCTACTACCTGGAGATTCCCGACGCCGGGCACCTTGGGTTCATCGAGAAGCCGCAAGAGGTCAACGCCGCGGCACTGAAATTCTTCGCCGATAGTCTGTAGTGGTGAACCCATCGACTGCGCAGGCCCGCGTGGTTGTCGACGAGCTGATTCGCGGCGGCGTGCGCGACGTGGTGCTGTGTCCGGGTTCGCGAAACGCTCCGCTGGCGTTCGCCTTGCAGGACGCCGACCGGGCCGGCCGCGTGCGGTTGCATGTACGCATCGACGAGCGCACCGCCGGCTTCCTGGCCATCGGACTGGCGGTCGCCGAGCGCGCGCCGGTCTGTGTGGCGATGACGTCGGGCACCGCGGTGGCCAACCTCGGCCCGGCCGTCGTTGAGGCCAACTACGCGCGGGTGCCGCTGATCGTGCTGAGCGCCAACCGGCCCTACGAGTTGCTGGGCACCGGCGCCAATCAGACGTTCGAGCAGCTGGGGTACTTCGGCACCCAGGTGCGCGACAACATCAGCCTCGGTCTGTCCGAGGACGCGCCCGATCGGATGGACTCGCTCAATGCGCAGTGGCGCTCGGCGACGTGCCGAGTGTTGGTGGCCGCCACCGGATCTCGGTCGGCCAACGCGGGCCCGGTGCAGTTCGACATCCCGCTGCGCGAGCCGCTGGTGCCCGATGTCGAGAGCACCGGAGCCCGGCCGATTTCTACGCGCCCGAGGGCCGTCCCGGCGGCAAGCCGTGGACGCACACGCCGCCGGTCACGTTCGACCAACCGCTCGACATCGACATCACGCCCGACACCGTCGTGATCGCCGGGCACGGTGCAGGTGTGCATCCCAACCTGGCCGGGCTGCCGACCGTCGCCGAGCCGACCGCGCCGCCCGCGGAGAACCCGCTGCATCCGTTCGCGCTGCGGCTGGTCCGCCCGCAGCAGGTCATCATGCTCGGCCGCCCGACGCTGCACCGGCCGGTGTCGACGCTGCTGGCGGACCCCGCGGTGCCGGTGTTCGCCCTGACGACGGGCCCTCGCTGGCCCGATGTGTCGGGGAACTCGCAGGCCACCGGCACCCGTGCCGTGACCAGCGGCGAGCCGAATCCGGCCTGGTTGAAGCGCTGCGCCGAGGTGAATCGGCATGCCGTCGACGCGGTGCGCGACCAGCTCGAGGCGCATCCGCTGAAAACCGGGATGCACGTCGCGGCCGCGGTGGCCGACGCGGTCCGTCCTGGCGATCAGCTGGTGCTCGGCGCGTCCAACCCGGTGCGCGACGCGGCGCTGGTCGGGCTCGACGCCCACGGCATCAAAGTGCGGTCCAACCGCGGTGTCGCCGGTATCGACGGCACGGTGTCGACGGCGGTCGGCGCGGCGCTGGCCCACGACGGGCGCACCATCGCGCTGATCGGCGACCTGACGTTTGTTCACGACAGTTCCGGACTGCTGATCGGGCCGACCGAGCCGACGCCGCGCAACCTGACCATCGTGGTGTCCAACGACAACGGCGGCGGCATCTTCGAGCTGCTCGAGCAGGGCGACCCGCGGTTCTCCGACGTGTCGTCGCGGGTCTTCGGCACACCGCACGACGTGGACGTCGGTGCGCTGTGCCGGGCTTATCACGTCGAGAGCCGCCAGATCGAGGCCGACGACCTGGCCGACGCGCTCAACGAGTCGTTCGACGGGATGCGGGTGCTGGAGGTGAAGGCCGACCGGTCGTCGCTGCGGGCATTGCACGCGTCGATCAAGGCCGCACTGTGAGCGCAGCGAACGAGATGGCACTGTGAGCGCAGCGAACGAGATGGCACTGTGAGCGCAGCGAACGAGATGGCACTGTGAGCGCAGCGATCGGATCGGCGGTGAAACTGCCGATCAATCTGGGGCGCAAGCTGATTCCGCGGCTGGCCCCGGATCCCACCGAGACGCGGTCGCAGCGCATCTTTCGCCGCATCCGCATCGGCATCGTGCTCGCCGCGTGTCTGGTGACGCTGCAGTCGGTGCTGATGGTCATGGGTGCCTGGCGCAACGACCGGCAGATCGAGCGTCACATGGGCGTCGCGGCCGCCGCGGTGCTCAGCGCCGGGCCGCGCCGGTCGACCATCGAGTTCGTCACGCCCGACCGCGTGACCTATCGACCCGAACTGGGTGTGCTGTACCCGTCCGAACTGGAGACGGGGATGCGCATCTACGTCGAATACGACACGAACAACCCGGATTTGGTGCGGGTTCAGGACCGTAACGCATCACTGGCGATCATCCCGGCCGGTTCGATTGCAGTGGTCGGCTGGCTGATCGCAGGGGCAGCGCTGTTCGGAGTCGCACTGCTGGAGCGCCGTCGCGGTTCCTGAAGTGTCAGGACTGCATCAGCTTCGACAACCACCCGTTGTCGAAGATGTCGACCTTCTCGTCGTTCGCCGGGTCGTAAACCGTTGGTGTGCCGGTCTCCAACATGTCGATGTCATAGAGGAACCCGAAGTTGAGGTCGTCCATGTCCTTGACGTTGACCGCAGACCCGCCGCCGGCAATTCGGTCGGCGACCTCGTCGGGCATGCCCGCTGCCTTCGCCATCTCGGCCATTTCGTCGTCGCTGGGCCCGGACCCGCCCTTGGTCCGTTCTTGGTGGCCATACAGCTCCTGAACGAAGCGCTGGAACTGCGTTCCCGTCGCGTCGCCCTCGGCGACAAGGAACATCGCGTTGCTCACGTGAGCGGAATACCCCTCGGAGCCATCGTCCAGGAAGGTCAACGGGCGATAGGTGACCGTCAGCGCGCCGATGCCGATGTAGTACGCGAGCTGATCGCCGAAATCGGCCTGCAGTTCCGCACAGTGCGAGCACTGCGGCTCGGTGAAGATCTCGATACGGGTCGGGGCGTCCTCGAATCCCGCGGTGATGCCGAAGCCGTCTTCACTCAACGCCAGCGGGGGCTGATTGGGATCGGGTTGCGCGGTGCCGGCTATCTGCTTGCTGCAGCCTGAGACGGCCAGCACCAGGCTGATCGCCAGAACCAACGTCGCACGGGATATCCGCATGTCAACCGCCCCTCTCAGTGCGCACGATACTTGATACGAGATCGCGGAGCATTAGTTCACCGGCACGAGGTTTTTGCGTGTCATATCCCTGCAGGCAACCTTGGCGACAGCCGCCGATGGGACGATCTTGGCGTGCGCGTTGCAATCGTTGCAGAGTCATTCCTCCCGAATGTCAACGGCGTCACCAACTCGGTGCTTCGGGTGATCGAGCATCTCCGCTGCACGGGTCATGAGGCCATCATCATTGCGCCGGACACCCCGCGCGGTGAACCGCCGGCAGACAAGGTGCATGACGGTATCCGCGTCCACCGGGTGCCGTCGCGGATGTTCCCCAAGGTCACCTCGCTGCCGCTGGGCGTGCCACGTCCGCGGATGATCGGGGTGCTGCGCGGGTTCGACCCCGACGTCGTCCATCTGGCATCGCCGGCGCTGCTCGGCTACGGCGGGCTGCACGCTGCGCGCCACCTCGGCGTGCCGACGGTCGCCGTATTCCAAACCGATATCGCGGGTTTCGCGGAAAGCTACGGCGTCGGGTTCGCCTCCAGGACCGCTTGGGCGTGGACGCGGCACCTGCACAGTCGCGCAGACCGCACGCTGGCACCGTCGACCGCGGCGATGGAAAACCTGACGGCGCACCGCATCCCGCGGGTACACAAGTGGGCGCGCGGCGTCGACATCACCGCCTTCGCACCGTCGGCGCGCGACGAACGGTTGCGGACCAGGTGGTCGGCGGAGCGCAAGCCGATCGTCGGATTCGTGGGCCGGCTCGCACCGGAGAAGCACGTCGAGCGGCTGGCGGCACTGTCAGCACGCAGCGACCTCCAGTTGGTCGATCGTCGGCGACGGCGTCGACCGGCAAGAGCTCGAAAGCCTGCTGCCGACTGCGGTTTTCACGGGCGCGCTCTACGGCGAGGAACTCGCCGCGGCGTACGCGAGCATGGACATCTTCGTCCATCCCGGCGAACACGAGACCTTCTGCCAGGCGGTGCAGGAGGCGATGGCGTCGGGTCTGCCGGTGATCGCTCCGAACGTGGGTGGCCCTCGCGACCTGGTCGCCCCGTACCGCACCGGCCTGCTGCTATCGGTCGACGAATTCCAGGACAAGCTGGCCGAATCCGTCGACCACTTGATCGCCGAACGGCCGCGGTACTCGGTGGCGGCCCGCCGCAGCGTGTTGAGCCGGACGTGGCCGGCGATCTGCGACGAACTGCTCGGCCACTATGACGAGGTCATCGGCCTCCGTCGCCTCAAAGCCGCCTAACGTCCTTCGGCGAGAAGACGCAAAATTCCCCGACACGCCGACAAATTGGGCAACTTTGCGTTCCCCAGCTTCGCGTGGGCCCAGCTCGCGATAGGAACTCAGCCCTGGGCCAGCACCGAGACCGGCTGCCACTCTTCCCACAGCTTGAGCCGGCTCTCGTAGTCGGCCTTGGCCAGCTGCAGCGGTAGCTCGCCGAAAAACACTCGCAGCGGCGGGTTCTCGGCGTCGACGATCTTCAGGACCGCCTCAGCTGACGCCTTGGGATCGCCCGGCGCGGAGACCCGTTGGCTGCGCAGGCGGTCGGCTTCCTCGTGCACCTCTTGGTAATCGGGCAGCGGCGTCGACCGCTTCGACGACGAGCCCGCCCAGTCGGTGTCGAAGCCGCCGGGCTCGATGAGCGTCACGTGGATCCCGAACGGCGCGACCTCCTGCGCCAGCGCCTGCGAGAAGCCCTCCAAAGCCCACTTCGACGCGTGGTAGATGCCGACGTTCTGGAACGCGGTGATCCCGCCGATCGACGACACCTGGATGATGTGCCCGCTGCGCTGCGCCCGCAGGTACGGCAGCGCGGCCTGGGTGATCCACAGCGCCCCGAACACGTTGGTCTCGATCTGGGCGCGTGCTTCCTGCTCGGTCAACTCCTCGATGAAGCCGAAGTGGCCGTAGCCGGCGTTGTTGACGACGATGTCGAGCCGCCCGAAGTGCTCGTGCGCCTGCTTCACGGCGGCGAAGTCCGCGTCGTGGTCGGTGACGTCCAGCCGAATCGGCAGCAGCGCGTCGCCGTACTTCTGGGCGAGGTCGTCGAGTGTCGCGGTGTCGCGGGCGGTGGCAGCGACCTTGTCGCCGCGTTCCAGGGCCGCGATCGCCCACTCCCGGCCGAAGCCACGTGATGTCCCGGTGATGAACCAAACCTTTTCCGTCATGTCCCCTAAATGCCCACTAGGCCGCCACCCATTCCCGTCGCAAGCATGTTCACAGGTAGCGTCGCCTCCGTGAGCCGCGCGACGCTGGACAAGGACCCACACGAAGTCGCGTCGATGTTCGACGCCGTGGCGCGCCGCTACGACCTGACGAACACCGTGCTCTCCCTCGGCCAGGACCGGTTCTGGCGACGGGCGACGCGCTCGGCGCTGCGCATCGGGCCAGGGGACAACGTGCTCGACCTCGCGGCAGGCACCGCGGTGTCCACGGTGGAGCTCGCGACGTCGGGTGCGTGGTGTGTGGCCGCGGACTTCTCGGTCGGCATGCTCGCCGCGGGCCGGGCGCGCAAGGTGCCGAAGGTGGCTGCCGACGGGACGAAGCTGCCATTCGACGACGGGGTGTTCGACGCCGTGACGATCAGCTTCGGGCTGCGCAACATCGTCGACCACACCGCCGCGCTGCGTGAGATGGCTCGCGTGACACGGCCGGGCGGGCGGCTGGTGGTGTGCGAGTTCTCGACGCCGACGAACCGCTTGTTCGCGACGGCGTACAAGGAGTACCTGATGCAGGCGCTGCCGCGGATGGCGAGCGCGGTGTCGTCGAACCCCGACGCGTACGTCTACCTTGCCGAGTCGATACGCGCGTGGCCGGACCAGCCTGACCTCGCTCGTCGTATCGCCGACTCGGGCTGGTCGGCGGTGCGGTGGCGCAACCTGTCGGGCGGCATCGTCGCGTTGCACGCCGCGACCAAGCCCGTCCGGTGAACTAGCACCAACTTTGCGCTGAGTCTCGTGGGCGCTCACTTCGGCGTGTCGACACGGCTGTGACCAGAATCACCATTAACTTATGGCCATGTCGGGTGGGGCCAAGCGCAATCGTCTGACTCGCCGATCGTTCCTGGTGGGGACGGCCACCGCGGCGGCATTGTCGGCCCTGCCCCCGACCGCACGTGCCGCACCCGGCAAAGCGGTCGCGGTGTTCGGTGCTGGGATTGCAGGGCTCACGGCCGCGCATGAACTGGTCGACCGCGGCTACAGCGTGACCGTTTACGAACGCAAAGCGCTCGGCGGTAAGGCAAGGTCGATACCGGTGCCGAATTCGGGCGCGACGCCACTGCCCGCCGAGCACGGATTTCGCTTCTTTCCCGGTTTCTATCGCAACGTCACCGACACGATGCGACGAATTCCATTCCCGGGCAACGCCAACGGAACTTGGGAGAACCTGACTCGGGCGACGTCGTACCTGCATTCCGGAATGGGACGCGCCGACCTGACTGTGCCGCTGCCATTTCCGTTGCCGCCGTTGCCGAATCCGATTACGCCCAAGGCGTTCATCGAGTCGGTGACAACGGTATTCGAGACACTGTTCCGGCTACCGCTATGGGAGGCCGCGTACGCGGCGCAAAAGCTGGCGGTCTACGTCACCAGCAGCAATGAGCGCAAGCTCGGCCAGTGGGAGAACATGACGTGGGAGGACTACATCGGCGCGAACAAGAGGTCCGCCGAGTACAACCGCTATCTGGCCGATGGCATCATTCGAAATCTCGCCGCATCGAAATCCCGTGATGCCAGCGCGCATTCGATCGGTTTGGTGGGCGAAGCATCCATCTGGTCGATCCTGCTCCTCGGAAACGACCGCGACGGCAAGGGTTTCGACCGAGTGCTCAACGGACCGACGAGTTCGCAGTGGCTGGATCCGTGGGTGGACCACCTTCGCGACCAGGGCGTCACGTTCCACGTCGGTCGGGCCTTGTCGCGTCTTACTCCGAACGGAAGGCACATTCAGTCTGCGACCGTGACCGACGCCAACGGTATGTCGCAGCAGGTCACCGCGGATTGGTATGTGTCGGCTGTCCCGTGCGAGAAGCTGGCGGCGGTGCTCACGGACGACGTGATCGAGGCCGATCCTCAGTTGGCGAACATCGGCCTGCTGCGCACAGAGTGGATGAACGGGCTGATGTTCTACCTCAAGAAGAGGGTCGACGTCACGAAGGGTCATGTTAACTTCGTCGACTCGGGCTGGGCGCTCACCTCGATCAGCGAGGAGCAGTTCTGGAAGAGGAGCCTGACGACCTACGGCGACGGCACCGTCAAAGACTGTATGTCGGCGATCATTTCGGACTGGTCCACGCCGGGCAACTTCAACCGCAAGAGTGCTCGGGACTGCACACCCGACGAGATCGCCGACGAGGCGTGGGCTCAGATCAAGGCGCACCTCAACGACACCGACAAGGTTGTCGACGACCAAATGCTGCACTCGTGGTTCCTCGACCCTTCGATCATCGACTCGGGCACGCCGAACGTCCGCAACGACGAACCGTTGTTCATCCAGGATCCGGGGTCGTGGAATCGTCGGCCCGCCGCCGTCACCGGCATCGACAACCTGTTCCTGGCCGGCGAATGGATCAAGACGGACCAGAACGTCACGACGATGGAAGGTGCCAATGAGGGCGGTCGGTACGCCGCCAACGGTGTGCTGCAGGCGTCGGGCTACAGCGGCGAGATGGTCAAGATCGTCGAGTTGTTCCAGGCGCCGTGGTGGGTGCCGTTCAAGGCCGTCGACCGGGGGCGCTACCGCGCGGGCCTCCCGCACGCGCTCGACATTCTCGACACGCGATGGCCGACACGAAGATGAGGTTGGGGTCGGAGAAAGCGCGGCTTCGCGATCCCGCACCGTTGTACGGTCGCGCCATGCCATACGGACGTCTCGCAGATCCCGACTCCACACTCGGTACCGACCCCCGCTCCGACCCGCGAATGGTCAAGCTCCTCGCGCAGTTCGGGCTTGATGGCAGCGCCCCAGTGGAAGCGCCTCCCATCGACTCTGCTTTGGAGGACCGGCTCGCCTGGGCCGTCGAAGTCGAGGAGGGTTATGCCGGGCTTTTCGAGGCGTTCGCCCAGGGCATGCCGATCGCCGAGGGCGTCACGACGAGGAATGTCACAATCGCCGGAGGCGACGGAAACGATGTCACGCTCTATGTCAGCCGTCCCACCAACACCCAGACGGCATTGCCGGCGGTTGTGCACCTGCATGGAGGCGGCATGGCGATCCTCAGCGCCGCTGACACCATCACCTGCCGCGCACGGGAGCACCTCGCCGCCACCGGCCTAGTGGTCGTCGGCGTGGAGTTCCGCAACTCGGCCGGCAAGTTGGGTGTGCACCCGTATCCGGCTGGTCTAAACGACTGCGCGGCAGCAGTCCGATGGGTGGCCGCCAACCGAGCGGAGCTCGGTATCAGCCATCTGATCGTGTCGGGTGAGTCGGGCGGTGGCAATCTCACGCTCACGATCGCGCATAAGGCCAAGCGTGAAGGTTGGGTGAACGAGATCGCCGGCCTCTATGCGCAGTGCCCGATGATTTCGAACCGTTGGCTCGAAGACGCTGACGATCTGCCGTCGTTGAAAGAGAACGACGGATACTTAATCAGTTGTCTGGTGCTCGCGCTGCTGGGTTCGCTGTACAACCCCGACAATTCGCACGCGCTCGATGCCACATGCTGGGCGGGTGTGGCCACGGACGAAGAATTGGCAGGTCTACCGCCGCACGTCATTTCGGTCAACGAGCTGGACCCGATGCGCGACGAAGGGCTGCTTTACTATCGCCGGTTAGTGCATGCGGGCGTGCCTGCGGTGGGACGCGTCGTGGCAGGGACGTGCCACGGCGGCGACGTGCTGATGGCAGGAGCCATGCCGGAGGTGTTCGAGGCGAGCATGCGCGACGTCAGCGGGTTCGCGAAGTCTGTCGGCTAGCCGACGGTCTGGATGCTGTTCCCAGTGCCCGGGATGACCACTTCGCCCATGCCTTGTTGTGACGGCGAGCGTGGCTGCTCGTGCAACGGCTCGCAGACGCCGACATAGGTCACGTTCTCGCACGGTCCGGTGGGAGCTGCGGTCGCGACGGCGGCCGAGCCCAGAGCGGCAGCCGCAATGGCCATCGCCGCGAGTACTGATCTAATTGTCCGACTGCGCATCGTGGATTCCTTCCGCCGATGCTTTGTTGAACGCCTCTGTGCTCCAGAGTAATCCCGCAATGTGATTGAGAATAGGTCGTCTAGCTGGGCTTACAGTTAGCTTGGCTCAGCGACTTTCGCGGTCCAGGCCATGCGTAGTACGGCGGTCCATCGATATTCTTCAGCCGAAATGGCCACGTTCAAGCGGTACCTCATGTTTCAGGCGATGATGTTCGTCTTCGGCATCGTCGGCCCGATCTTCCTGATCATGTTCTTCATGACGCAGCCCGACCCGACCGTCAAGTGGGCCTATTGGTGGGGTCTTTTCATCACCGCCGCCGACGTGCTGATCGCCTTGTGGCTCACCGCCGCGTCAGGAGTGGATGCCAAGGGGCCGAAGGACGCCCGCATCGCGGCGGAACTCGCGAGACGCATGCAGGGCGATGACGACAAGTAGTCCCATGCCCACCTTTGAGCGAAAGATTCGCGCGTACGTGGGCAACAATCCACCTGCCCGCCCATCCAATGGCTAGAGGAACGGCGGACGTTCGTCGATCCGTCGCGACGCCACACCCGCACCTCGCCACACCCGCGCGACCCAGTCGGCGTCCTCGTCGGTGACGAAGTTCCCCATCACGCGCACCGCGATTTTCATCAGGAACGCCGACCGCATCGCAAGCGGCCCGGTCGCCGGAAGGAACCGCGGGATCGTCAGCAGCAGCGCCAACCTCCGTGCGACGGAGAACCCGTGCGCGTAGTGCGCCGACAGCACGGCGGGCCACGCGGACGATAAATCGCCGGTGCCCAGCAGTTCGGCGGCCAGCCTGCCTGTCTCCAGCCCGTAGTCGATGCCTTCGCCGTTCAGTGGGTTGACGCACGCCGCGGCGTCGCCGATGAGCATCCAGTTCGGCCCGGCCACGCCGGACACGGCGCCGCCCATCGGCAACAGCGCCGACAACCCCGCCCGCGGTTCGCCGTCGAAGCCCCATTCCTTACGTCTCAGTGACGTGTAATGCGACATCAACGGCCGGAGCGCCGCATCGGCCGGCCGCTTGGACGTCGCCAGCGCGCCGACGCCGATGTTCACCTCGCCGTTGCCCAGCGGGAAGATCCAGCCGTAGCCGGGCAGCACCTCACGTTCGGGTGAGCGCAACTCCAGGTGCGACGTGATCCACGGCTCACTGGCACGCGGCGTGGCGATGTACCCGCGGATCGCCACGCCGTAGACGGTCTCCTTGTGCCACTGCCTGCCCAGTACGCGGCCCAATGTCGAGCGCGCACCGTCGGCGACGATCAACTCGCCACATCCGATCTCGGCGCCGGAGTCCAGTCAGCACCGTCGACACGCGGCCCGAAGAATCATGTTGCACATCAACGGCTTTCGCGCCGAGCAGCATCTTGGCGCCGTCGTCGACGGCCACCATGCGGATGCGGTCGTCGAGTTCGGTGCGGGGCACGGCGCTCGACGTCGCCGGAAACGACGGCCCAGGCCACTCGATCTCGACGTCGGCGCCGAACCCCGACATGCGCAACCCGCGGTGCCGCACGCGGCCGTCCAGCCACGAACCGAGCCCCAGCCGCTCCATCTCCAGGATCGCGCGCGGGGTCAGCCCGTCGCCGCACGCCTTGTCGCGGGGGAACTGCGCGGAGTCGATCACCAGCACGTCGCGCCCGGCACGACACGCCCACGCGGCCGCTGCCGAACCGGCGGGTCCGGCCCCGACGACCACCACGTCGGCTCGCGTGTTCATAGCTCCCAGTATGTTGGCAGGGTGAGGACACCAGCGAGCGTGGTGGCAGGGGTGGATTTCGGGGACCCCGTGTTTGCGCAGGACGTTCGCGACGGCGTGGCCCGCATCGAGGATCTGATGGCCACTGAGCTGGGCAAAGCCGACGAGCTGATGTCCGAGGCGGTTCAGCACCTGTTCCAGGCCGGCGGCAAACGGTTCCGTCCGCTGTTCACGGTGCTGTCCGCGCGGCTGGGTCCCGAACCGGACGCGTGGCAGGTCACGGTCGCCGGGGCCGTCATCGAGCTGGTTCATCTGGCGACGCTGTACCACGACGACGTGATGGATGAGGCTCAGGTACGGCGCGGTGCGCCGAGCGCGAACGCGCGGTGGAGCAACAACATCGCGATCCTGGCCGGCGACTACCTGTTCGCGACGGCCTCGCGGCTGGTCTCCCGCCTGGGCCCGGAGGCGGTGCGCGTCATCGCCGACACCTTCGCCCAGCTGGTGACGGGCCAGATGCGCGAAACCCGAGGGGCGGCCGACCACGTCGACTCGGTCGAGCACTACCTCAAGGTGGTCTACGAGAAGACCGCCTGCCTGATCGCCGCCTCCGGCCGGTTCGGGGCGACGTTCTCCGGCGCCGACGAGGAGCAGGTCGAGCGGTTGAGCCGACTCGGTGGCATCGTCGGCACGGCGTTTCAGATCTCCGACGACATCATCGACATCGACAGCGACCCAGACGAATCCGGCAAGATGCCCGGCACCGATCTCCGCGAGGGTGTGCACACGCTGCCCGTGCTCTACGCCCTGCGCGAAACCGGCCCCGACGCGGACCGCCTGCGCCAGCTGCTGGCCGGTCCGGTCGAGCACGACGACGACCTGGCGGAGGCCCTGCGCCTGCTGCGCGCCTCGCAGGGCATGGTGCGGGCCAAGGAGACCGTCAGCCAGTACGCCGCGCAGGCGCGCGAGGAGCTGGCAAATCTGCCCGACGGCCCGGGCCGCAACGCATTGGCGACGCTGGCGGACTACACGGCGAATCGTCACGGCTGATGAGATGCGGAACTTGCCGAGGCCGCCTAAGCGTTAGATGACCGGTGATTCGTCTCGGTTCAAGTAGGAGGAAGCCACGATGACCTGGCATCCGCACGCCAACACGGCCAAGACGTTCGTGCTGCTCGCAGGGTTCTCAGCGTTGATCGTGTTCCTCGGCGCGTTGTTCGGCCGGAACATCATGTTCCTGGCGGTTCTGTTCGCTGTCGGCATGAACGTCTGGGTGTACTTCAACAGCGACAAGTTGGCGCTCAGGGCGATGCACGCCCAGCCGGTGAACGAGATGCAGGCGCCGGTGATGTACAAGATCGTGCGCGAGTTGGCGACCACGGCGCGTCAGCCGATGCCGCGGCTGTACATCAGCGACACCGCGGCCCCGAACGCGTTCGCGACGGGCCGTAACCCGCGCAACGCCGCGGTGTGCTGCACGACGGGCATCCTGGGAATCCTCAACGAGCGGGAGTTGCGCGCGGTGCTGGGCCACGAGCTCAGCCACGTGTACAACCGCGACATTCTCATTTCGTGTGTGGCAGGGGCGATGGCGGCGGTGATCACCGCGCTGGCCAACCTGGCGTTCTTCGCGAGCATGTTCGGCGGTAACCGCGAAGGCGGCGCCAATCCCTTTGCGATTCTGCTGGTTTCGTTCCTCGGCCCGATCGCCGCCATGGTGATCCGGATGGCGGTGTCGCGGTCGCGCGAGTACCAGGCCGACCAGTCGGGCGCGGAGTTGACGGGTGATCCGCTGGCGTTGGCGAGCGCGCTGCGCAAGATCAGCGCCGGCGTGGAGCAGGCGCCGCTGCCGCCCGAGCCGCAGCTGGCCGATCAGGCGCACCTGATGATCGCCAACCCGTTCCGCTCGGGGGAGAAGATCGGCAAGCTGTTCTCGACGCACCCGCCGATCGCCGACCGCATCGCCCGCCTGGAGGCGATGGCCGGCCGGGGCCCAGGCCAGTACTAGAGGCTGGCGTAGGTAACGGTCGCGCGACGTAGCCCGATGTCAAGGGCATGCTGCGAGTCACAACCGCACCATCTAGGGTGTGGACCGTGCTGAACAGAATGCTGATCGGCGTCGTGGGGTCTGCGGGGGCGGTCCTGATCGGCGTGCCGGGGCTGGCGATGGCCCAGCCGCCGGCACCGCCGCCGCCACCCCCTCCGCCCAACGTGAACGCGATGGCGCCGGTGAAGCTGTCCGAGTACGCGGTGATGGACAACCAGTGGTACGCATTCAAGACGCCGGACGGCCTCACCTGCGTGGTGCAGCGCAACGGCGGCTACGGCTGCAGTGGCCCGATCCCC
Source organism: uncultured Actinomycetota bacterium (assembly GCA_963822305.1). Lineage (GTDB taxonomy): Bacteria > Actinomycetota > Actinomycetes > Mycobacteriales > Mycobacteriaceae > Mycobacterium. Next base: position 16,971 of record CAWGHF010000026.1, read on the forward strand.
GCCGCGCCTGAGGGTGCGAACCTCGTCAGCGGCGGCCCGGGTGCGCCCGCGTTCGCCACTTCGGCCGGCGACGTGTTCGGCTCGGTGCCTGACGTCAAGCCGCTTCCGGCGGGTTCGCGGCATCAGCTACCAGACGGTCAGCTGCGGCAGCGACGGCTCGGTGACGACGTGTTCGGACAGCCGCAACCAGTCCGGCTTCGTGCTCAGCCCCGCGGGGAGCTTCATCATCAACGACGGCCGCGACCCGCTGCTGGAACGGCCCGAGGGCACCAACCCCTTCATCAACTGAGCGTGCGGCCCTAGAACCCTGAGCCGTGCACCTCGTGGCCGGGCTTCTCGGCGGCCAGGCCGCGGTAGGCCTGTTCGACGGTCGAGCCGTGATTGACAACGCCGTCGACCTCGCGCGCGATCGGCATTGAGATGCCGTACTTCTCGGCGAACTCCATGATCACGCTCGCGGCCTTGACGCCCTCGGCGACCTGATTCATGGAGGCGATGATCTCGTCGATCGACTTACCGGAGCCCAGTTGTTCACCGACGTGACGGTTGCGGCTGCGCTGGCTGGTGCAGGTGACGATGAGGTCACCCATGCCGGCCAGGCCGGAGAACGTCTCGCGGTTGCCGCCCATGGCCTCGCCGAGCTTCGACATCTCGTCGCACGGCGCGGGCCATCACCATGGCGCGGGTGTTCTCGCCGATGCCCAGCGCGTAGCCCATGCCGACGGCGATCGCGTACACGTTCTTCAACGCACCCGCCATTTCGACGCCGACGACGTCGTCGGTCGTATAGGTGCGGAAACGCTTGGTGCGGAACAGGTCTGCCAAGTTGGCGGCCAGAGTGCTGGTCGGGCATCGCGAGCACGGCGGCGGCGGCATACCCGTCGGCGACCTCGCGGGCGATGTTCGGCCCGGCCAGGATGCCCGCCGGATGGCCGGGCAGCACCTCGTCGACGATCTCGCTCATCCGGTAGTTGGTGCCCTGCTCGAGGCCCTTCACCAGGGACACCACCGGCACCCACGGCCGTAGCTCCTTGGCCAGTTGTTCGAGCACGCCGCGGAAGCCGTGCGACGGCACACCCATCACGATGACGTCGGCACTGTCCGCAGCCTCGGAGAAGTCGGTGGTGGCCTGCAGGGTCGGTGACAGCTCGACCTCGTTGCCGAGGTACTTGCGTGTTGCGGTGCTTGTCATTGATGTCGTTGGCGGTCTCCTCCGAGCGCACCCACTGCAGCGTCGGCCCGCGGCGGGCGCAGATGGACGCCACGGTGGTGCCCCAGGAGCCTCCACCGAGGACGACGACTTTGGGTTCGCGTTGTGCAGGTGCCATGCCGATCAGGGTAGGACTGTGGGCTGTGGTTGCACCGGCAGTTGGCGAACTGCGATGTGATCGCCGGCCGAGCTGCGCGTCGGGTTAGCGGGCGACAAATGCGGGTAGGTCCTAGTCCTACGTTCGAGCCCGCGCCGCCGCACGGCTCGCGAATATCTATCGAGAGGCGCATCATCAGCACCATGAAGCGACACGTGGGCGCAGAGCTCGAAGTCGAGATCACGGCGCCGACTGAACTGGAGTTCCAGATCGCCGTCGCGCCGCATCCCAATGCCCATGTGTCGGAGTCGTTGTCCTTCGTGTTGGACGGAAAACCATTGCAGGCCATGGAGATAAGCGGCACACATGGCAACCGCATCCACAAACTGCACGTCGAAGGCGGGGTTCTGCAGGTCGACTACGCGGCGACGATCACCGGGCGGACGGACCCGGCGCCTGTCAGCGAGTATGACCAGTCCATGTATCTGCGCCCGAGCCGCTACGCGGAGGCCGACAAGTTCTTCGGCTTCGCTGCAACGGAATTCGGCCAATATGTCGATTCGACGACGCTGTTGGAGAAGGTGTCCTCGTGGGTGGGCACGCGGCTGAACTATGTGCCGGGATCCAGTGACCCGATCGACGGTGCGGTGGACACGCTGCTCGCAGGCGCCGGAGTGTGCCGCGACTACGCCCACCTGGTGGTGGCGCTGCTCCGAGCCGTCAACGTGCCGGCCCGCGTCGTTTCGGTGTATGCGCCGGGGTTGTTCCCGATGGACTTCCACGCCGTCGCGGAGGCGTACGTCGAGGGCCAGTGGCGCGTCGTCGACGGCACCCTGCTGGCGCCGCGACAGACGTTGGTGCGCATCGCCACGGGACGCGATGCCGCCGACACCGCCTTTCTGGACAACCACAAGGGTTCGATCAACCTGAACTAGCTGGCTGTCACGGCGATCGTCGACGGCGACCTTCCCGTGGACTCGGTCGACGAGTTGGTGTCGATCGGATAGAGCGTCAGCGGTAGTTGACGAACTGCAGCGCGACGTCGAGGTCGGCGCCCTTGAGCAGCGCGATGACGGCCTGCAGATCATCGCGCTTCTTCGACGAGACCCGGATCTCCTCGCCCTGGATCTGGGACTTGACGCCCTTGGGGCCCTCGTCGCGGATGATCTTGGTGATCTTCTTGGCGTCCTCGCTGCTGATGCCCTGCTTGATCTGGCCGCTGACCTTGTAGGTCTTGCCCGAGGCCTGCGGCTCGCCGGCGTCGAAGGCCTTCATCGAGATGTCGCGTCGGATGAGCTTTTCCTTGAAAACGTCGACGGCCGCCTTGATGCGCTCCTCGGTCGATGAGGTGATGACGATGGTCTCCTCGCCCTGCCAGGCGATGGAGGTGTCGGTGCCGCGGAAGTCGAAGCGGGTGGACAGCTCCTTGGCAGCCTGGTTCAGTGCGTTGTCGACCTCTTGGCGATCGACCTTGCTGACGACGTCGAACGATGAATCCGCCATTGGACTCGGCCCTCCTCGGTGGTTGGCTCGGTTTGTATCTTTGGTACATCCTCGTTGTATCCTGCGATGCGCACCAAACCGGGTATCCGGGGGTGCACCACAAGGCAGGTTGCCCGAGCGGCCAATGGGAGCGGACTGTAAATCCGTCGGCTTACGCCTACGCAGGTTCGAATCCTGCACCTGCCACCATGTGATGTCGCAGGACATCGGAATAGCTCTGGACCCACGTTTTGTGGTCAGGGCTTTTCCTTTGGGCGGCCGCGGGGTTGGTAGTCCCTGGTCGGGTCGATGGTCAGTTCGCGGATCAGTTCGCCGGTGGCGGCGTCGATGATCCGGACGTCGAGGTGCTGAACGAGCATCAGAACGTGGGTTCGGGCGTGGGTTCGTCCGACGCCGATGTGGTGGAGTCGGACGGCGAGGCGCAGGGCGAGGCTGGCCATTTCTTGGGTGCCGGGGGCGCGCGACCAGTCGACTGATCGTGTGCCGTGACCCTCGGGAACGTCGGTCAGCCTTCCACGTTTACGGCACCAGATAGCCAAGAATCCTTGGACGCCGGAGGCTTCACCGGCTCACCCTTCGCGTCGATCCACAACAGCTCATCGCGGCCCTTGCCTCGTGACCCGATTCCGGCTTCGGCCAGGCACGACCTCTGAGCAGTCAGGCGAGGCGTCGCTCCGCGCGGCGTTTGGTGTCGACGTGCAGTCGAGTGCGAACGACTACGGCGTCGCCGAGCATGCCGGTCGCCGTCGTCGCAATGTCATCGGCGGCGTGAACCGCCGATGCCAGTGTCTCGGCGGAGAACGCGGTTGCTTTCAACTGGATACTCGGCGCACCGCGGTCGACGATCGCCGAGCCTTTCGCCGAGCGTATTGCCGGGTGGCTGCTCAGCTGGTCGGCGGCGGCGCTCGCCAGCGACTTGAGGTCAATGGTCAGCCTTCCCGTCCGGTCGCTTCCGGGCAGCGTCAGCGGCCCTGCGTGTTCGGCAGGTCCCCGGCTGAGCAGCCAGCGCATCCCCAACGGCACCAACACCACGCCGGCGGCAGCCGTGGCCCATGGCCACCAGTCCGACGCGACTGCGGTTGCCAGACCCGGAGCGGTCAACACGGTGGCATTGTCGAAGTGGACAATGGCCCACGCGAGGAATCCGACGCCGATCGCGAGCAAGAGAAGACCCAAGACAAGGGCGCCGAGGCGGTCGACGCCAGTCACGAAGCGTCTCATCGGCGTCCTCCGGTGCTCACACGGACTTTGACTCTGGGGGGATCGGCGAGTGGCGCAAGCGCGTCGGTGACGGCGCCGCTCACCGCCGCACGCTGCTCGGCGGGATCACGACCAGTGGTGCGGGCGCGGACGGTGATCTGGCGGCGCCGGGCGCTGGCGTTGGCGTCCACGACGCCCGGGACCGAGCGCGCCGCGACCGCGGCCAACCGCGCGGCGTCGGAGAGTTCGAGATAGACACTGGAGCGTGCGGACAACGCCACCGCGCGCTTACGGCGTGGCTTGAGCGCCAGCACCACGCACATCAGGCCCAGCAGTGCGGTGATGATTCCCACCGGCACCATCCAGCCCTGGAAGGTCTGCCCGTCGAGCCAGTCGACCGCCATGCGGGTCCACAGCCGACCGTCTATCCAGCCGGCCGCGACGATGCCGTCACGGATGCCGACCCCGCCGAGGGCGACCAGCGCTATCGCGCACAGCGCTCCGAGATAGGACGCGCCCGCCGGTGCAACGGGGACGGGGGGCAGGAAGCGCCGCCGACCGGTCATGATCGCCGTTTTGCCCGAGGTCGGTGGTGGTCATTGCAGGACCCGGGCGGGCGTGGTCTCGGTTTCCGAGACCACCTTCGACACAGTGACGTCAACGCCGTCGACCTTCAGTCCGGCCAACCGGTGCAGGGCCGCGGCGACGTTGTCCCGCACCGCCGCACCGACGTCTGTGAGCGGGCAGGGCCAGGGCACCGCGACGTCGACGGCCGCGCGTACTCTGTCCGCCGAGATCATCACGGTCACCTTGGGCAGCTCGCGTCCGATCAGTTTGGTCATCGTTGCGTCCTGCGGCTGCACGCCCGCGGTGTCCCGCGCGGCACGAACCGCGATACGCTGAGCAACTTTGTCTTTGACGACGAGAGATCCACGGTCGCCGGGATCAGCGTCTGGCGGCTCAGCCACGGTCGCGACCCCGCAGCAGCGTCATCACGTCGAATTCGCCGTCGCGCTGCCCGCCGATTATGTAGCCGATCACGCCGAGCACGAGCGCAATCAAGAAGCCGGTCAATCCGCCTGCGGCGGCGGCCAATCCGAGCAACAAGCCGGCGATCAGTCCAACTGTGCTAGTGGTCACGTTGTGTCCTTCCAAAAGAGTTGGTGGCCTCGTGGCGAAGTGTCACCGCGGCTGGTCGCGGATCACGTCTTCGACGGTGACGTCGATGACCCTGGCCTCGGGCAGCTGCGCGGCGATGGCGGAGCGCACCGCAGCGGCGGTGTCGTGCGCGGAGGCGCCGAACACCACGCAGATGTGCACCTGTACCGCGCCGTCGTCGATGCGAATGCCGGGTACGCGCCGTCCGGGCAGGTACGTGCCGACTTCACCGAACATGCCCGGGTGCAGGTCGGCCACGCCGGGGACCGCCCGCACCGCCGCCGCCACGCGGTCGGCCGGCTCGTTCGGCGCCGGGGCGCTGGCCGTCATTACTGCACTCGGGCGGGTGCGGCAGGTTGATCGTCGTCACGCTCGTCCTCGAGATGCACATCGTGGATGGTGATGTTAACCTCCGTGACTTCGAGTCCCGTCATGCGCTCGATAGCTGCGATCACATTGCGGCGTATCCCGCTGGCGAGGTCAGTCATGGCCACCCCGTACTCGGCGATGATGTCGATGTCGACGGCGGTCTGCCGTTCGCCGACCTCCACCGAAACCCCTTGCCCCTGATTGACGCTGGCGCCCGGGATGCGTTCGCGCAGTTGCCCGACCATGCGGGCGGCTCCGCCTCCGCCGAGTTCGAAGACGCCGTTGACTTCACGCGCGGCGATGCCCGCGATCTTGGAGACGACGGTGTCGGCGATCGTGGTCGTGCCTTGCGGACTGCTCAATGTGTTTTCGCTCGACGGCACCGCGCCTGCTGCGCCTGTGGTCTTCGGTTGCCCACTGGTCATTTCTATCCCCGCTCCCTTGCTTCGAGATGTGACGTCTGACAAGGCGCTCGCTGCCTGGCGGAACGAATGTCCCACACAATGTGACGTGCATCACAATCAATCGTAGTGCAGTTGCGGTACCGCAGACCAGAGGGCTGCTAGGCCGTCACAATCAAGGGAGGGTGGCCTCGTGGCTGAGCCGACTGGCGCCCCCCGACGCTACGACGCCGGTGTCCTGACGTGGCGGCGGCTGCGTCGATGGGCAACCGCAATGCCGTGTGTCGACGATGTGTATCGCCCGCCGAACTCGACAGCCCGCATCAGCAAGCTCTGCGATTCCTCGCCAGTTGGGCCGATGAAAACGGCGCTACCCCAGTGAGTTTCGACGACGCCACCAACGACAGTCGGAAGTCATAGATCGACAACAGGTTTCGCGGCTGCTCGAGTGCCTAACGCTCCGGCGATGCCCTCAGCCGGTCGAGCAGCTCAACAGCCACGTCACGCAATTTGATGTTGCGGTGCTGAGACTCGTCGACGAGTCGGGCGAATGCCTCCTCGGGCCCGCCGCCGTGTATTGCGATCAGTGCCCCCTTGGCCATGTCGATCTCGGAGCGCGAGAGCAGTGCTGTCTCGAGCTGGGTGACAGTGTCTCGGGAGTGCTGCCAGCGGCCGGCGTTACTGATCGCTTGACCCGCGGCGACGGTGTACAGGCGCATGAGTTGCGCGTCGAAGGGGTCGAATGCGGATGGGCTCTCGCTATAGATGTTGAGCGAACCGAGAAGTTCCTGCACCTCGCCCAACCCGCCGATGAGCAGCGGTACCGATAAACTCGCGCGAATCCCCAAGTGCTGAGCAGCCTTCACGAATTCCGGCCAGCGATGCTCGTCTTGGTCGATCACCGCGCGTATCGAGGTGCGCTGCGATGCGGCGTCGAGGCACGGCCCTCGGCCGCACGCATACTGCTCACAATCGAGGCGCAGTGCCCGCTCATCGGTGGACGCCGCGGTCTGGGTATCAGGCCAAGCAAGCATGGTGATGCTGACGGCGTCCGCATACGGGATCGCGGCGAGCGCCGTATAGGCGACCCGCGCCGCTATGTCGTCCAACGGTTCTTCAGCGGCGAACAGCTCTCGGAGTCCCTCGATCGCCTCGGCCGTAGACACCAATTTCGCCAACGGTGCCAGCAGGTAAGTACTCATCATTTGCCTTCCGAGCATGCGATAACCGCTGCTACGGGCACACTGTGGCCTCAGCGTATCCCAATGACCATCCCGACGGTGGGCTTATTGACGTTCGCGAAGAACAACGGCGCAACTTCGAGCAAACCGGTCCGCCTTCGCCACAGGCTTAGGGCACGCTGAAGTGATGAACGACGCCGCGGGTCTCGTCGATGCGGTGGCTGCACTCGGCGCGGTGCTGGCGCGGACGACGTTCCCGCTGCCCGCGCCGTCGGCCTGGCCGGCCGAACGCGACCGCCGCGAGCTGTCCGCACAGCTGGCCGACTACCTCCTGCCACGGTTGCGCAGTATCGACGCGCCTCTGCTGGCGGTGGTGGGCGGCTCGACGGGCGCAGGAAAATCTACGCTGGTCAACTCACTGGTCGGTGACGATGTCAGCCAGGCCGGCGTACTGCGGCCGACCACCCGAGGACCGGTCATCGTGTGCCATCCGTCGGATCTGGCGTGGTTCACCGACGACCGAATCCTGCCGCAACTTCCGCGATCGTCCGGGCCGGACGGCCTGGGTTTGGTGCCGCATCCGGGCGTCGGTCCCGGTCTCGCGCTGCTCGACGCCCCGGACATCGACAGCGTCGTGAGCACCAACCGTGAGCTCGCGTCGACCTTGCTGGCCGCAGCCGATCTCTGGGTCTTCCTGACCACCGCGGCCCGGTACGCCGACGCGGTGCCGTGGCAATTGCTCCACACCGCGCACAACCGGGGCACCGCCATCGCCATCGTGCTGAATCGCTGCCCGCCCGAGGCGGTGAACGACGTTGCCTCGCACCTGTCGGACATGCTGGCAGCGGGCGGGTTGGGTGGCGCGCCGCTGTTCGTGATCGCCGAGCAGGGACTCAAGTCGGGGCGGTTGCGGGACAAGGCGATCGCGCCCATCCGTTCGTGGCTGTCTGCACTGACAACTGACGCGGAGCAGCGGGCGGCGGTGGTTCGCTACACCCTCGACGGCGCGCTGCGCAGCCTGCCGCCGCGGACCTACGCGCTGGCCGGCGCGGCCGACGACCAGCACGCGGTGCGCAAGCAGCTGGAGTCGTGCGTGTCTTCGGCCTACGGTGACGCGCTCGGGCGGGTGGATGAGGCGGTTCGCGACGGCGCGCTGTTGCGCGGCGAAGTGCTGGCCCGGTGGCAGGACGTGGTCGGTACGGGTGAATTGCTGCGCCGGTTGGAATCTCGGGTGGGGCGGATCAGGGACCGGGTCGTGGCAGCGGTGACCGGGCGGTCCACGCCGGTGGAGGAGCTGGGGGAGGCGTTGGAGGCGGGCATCGAGACTGTTGTTCGGAATGCCGTCGAGGAAGCGGCAGAGGTCTCCTACGGCTGTTGGGCGCGGCATCAGGCCGGCGCGCCCCTGTTGACGGACGAGCTGGCCCGGCCGGGCCCCGGGTTGGCCGACGCTGTCGAGCGGCTGGTCCGGGACTGGCAGGAGTTCGTGCTCGAGCTGGTCCGCACGGAAGGCGCATCCAAGCGGTCGGGAGCCCGGCTGGCGTCGTACGGCGTCAACGGCGCCGGGCTCGTCGTCATGCTCGCGGTGTTCAGCCAGACCGCCGGGCTGACCGGCGCCGAGATCGCTGTGGCAGGCGGCACGACGGTCGCCAGCCAGAAAGTGCTCGAGGCGATCTTCGGCGAACAGGCGGTCCGCGGATTGGCTCGTCAGGCCAGGGCGGAGCTACTGGCACGCGTCGACGCGCTGCTGCAGCAGGACGCTGCTCGGTACGGCGACGTGCTGGGTTCGGCCTCGGCACTGGTGTCCGGTGAGGAATTGCGCGCGACCGCCGATCGCATCGCCAGGGTGCTGCGGTGACGCTCGTCGATCGGCTGGCAGCGCTGTCGTCCGTGGTGGAGCTGGGGACCGGTCGGCTGCCCGAAGACGTGCTCGTCGAGCTGCGCGACCTCGATCGGCGGACCGGTGCCCGGCTGCGCTTGTCCGGTGAGTACACCGTCGTGGCACTGGCGGGCGCGACCGGCAGCGGCAAGTCCTCGTTGTTCAACACCGTCGCCGGGGCGCCGGTGGCCGGGGTCGGCGTCCGGCGGCCGACGACATCGGCCACGCAGGCAATGGTCTTCGGTCCCTCGAGCGCCACGGAACTGCTGGACTGGCTCGAGATTCAGGACCGGCAGTACGGCGACGCGTCAGCGCGTCCGGAGCTGTCCGGTCTGGTGCTGCTCGACCTTCCGGATCACGACTCGACGGAGTTGTCCCACCGGGCCGAAGTAGATCGGCTCGTCCGGCTCGTCGACGCCTTCACCTGGGTGCTGGACCCACAGAAGTACGCGGACGCCGCGCTACACGACGCGTACTTGCGGCCGCTGGCCGCGCACCGCGACGTGATGGTCGTGGTGCTCAACCAGTCCGACCGGCTGCCGCCCGCCGACCTCGCCGCGTGCGTGCGCGACCTCGAGCGGCTGCTCGCAGAGGACGGCCTGGCCGGTGTGCCCGTGCTGGCGACATCAGCGGTGATACCGGACGGCGCAATCCCATTGCACGACTTTCTCGCTGCGACAGTGGCGAACCACAGGGCGCGGACAGCGCGGGTGAATGCGGATCTGGATTCGGTGGCCGCGCGGCTTACGCCGCTGGTGCCGCCGGGGCGGTCAGAACCCCCGCTGCGGGACGCCGAGCGACAGCTTCGATCCGCACTCGCCGCGGCGGCAGGTGTCCCTGCCGTGGTGGGCGCGGTCGGCCGATCCTACGAGCGGAGGGGGCTCGCCGCAGTGGGCTGGCCACCGCTGCGCTGGGTGTCCAAGATTCGTCCAGACCCGTTGCACCGCTTGGGTTTAGGCCAATCCGATGCTGAGAGTGCTGTGCTTCGTCGCTCGTCGTTGCCCTCGGCTTCTGCGGCGTCGCGCGCGGGAGTGGACAGCGCGGTCCGCACGCTCGCGGCCACCGCGTCGACCGGTCTGCCGGCGCCTTGGCCTCGAATGCTGCTCGAAGCGGCGAAATCGCAAGCCGGGGCGGTGCCCGATGCGCTGGACCGGGCGATCGGCGGCGCCGACACAGTGGCTTATCGGCCACCACGCTGGTGGCGTCTGGTGGGGGCGATCCAGTGGGGTCTACTGGCTGCGGCTGTCGCGGGTGGGGTGTGGCTCGGGCTGGTTGCCGTGCTGGCATACCTGCAGATCGACGTCGATACGCCCACCCTCGGGCCGTTCGCCTGGCCGACCGTCTTGCTTGTGGGCGGACTCGCGCTGGGGCTTGCACTTCGGATACTCATCAGGCCCTTTGTGGCGGTGGGGGCGGCCCGGCGCAGGCGGAAGACGGCCGCCGAACTGAGCCGACGGGTCGAGACCGTGGGCCAGGAGTTCATCTTGTCGCCACTGCGGGCCGAGCTGGCTGTGTTCGAAGATCTGTCCGCGGCGGTCCGCCGACTCAGCGGTTGAGCTCACGGTCAAGTCCATGGACGTGGTGTACGTCGTCGTCGTGTGATTCTTCGTTGTGGTGGTTCAGGCGGTCAGTGCCGCGGTGGTGACCTCCTGTTCTGTCGAGGTGTCTTCGGGGGTTCGTGATTTACTCAGGACATCGAGGCCGAGGTAGCGGCGGGATTCGGCCCATTCGACGTGTTGTTCGGCCAGCACGGCGCCGACGAGGCGGATCAGGGCGCCCAGGTCGGGGAAGATGCCGACGACGTCGGTGCGGCGGCGGATCTCTTTGTTGAGCCGTTCTTGGGGGTTGTTCGACCAGATTTGTCGCCAGATTTGTTTGGGGAAGCTGGTGAACGCGAGCAGGTCCGGGCGGGCGTTCTCGAGGTGCTCGGCGACCTTGGGGAGCTTGTCGGCTAGCGCATCGATGATGCGGTCATATTGCGCAGCAACGGATTGCGCATCAGGTTGGTCAAACACCGAGTGCAGCAGCGTGCGTACCCACGGCCACGACGCCTTGGGAGTAATCGCCATCAGATTGGTCGTGTAATGCGTTCTGCAGCGCTGCCAGGCCGCGCCGGGCAAGGTGGCCCCGACCGCGGACACCAGCCCGGCGTGGGCGTCGGAGGTGACGAGTTTGACCCCGGTCAGGCCGCGGGCGGTCAGCGACCGCCAAAAGGTGAGCCAGCCGGCTCCGTCCTCGGCGGTGCTGACGTCGATGCCCAGGATCTCGCGGTAGCCCTCGGCGTTGACCCCGACCGCGATCAGCGCGTGCACGTTGACCACCCGGCCCTGCTCGCGGACCTTGAGCACCAGGGCGTCGGCAGCGACGAAGGTGTAGGGGCCGGCGTCCAGCGGCCGGGTGCGGAACGCCTCGACGGCGGTGTCGAGTTCCTTGGCCATCACCGACATCTGTGACTTCGACAACGACGTGATGCCCAGGGTTTCGACTGATATGTAGGTGATTTTGTCAAGTGGCAGGGTGAAGCGGCGGCCGCGACCGTCGTCGTGGCCGCCGCTTCCTTTGACCAGATGAGTTCCGCTGTTCGGGTCGAGCGTGTCGTGTCGACGCGTGTCAGTCTGAAATGCGCGGATTGGTTACCGCAGGACGGACCTTCGAATCGGAGTTAACCAGCGGGTCTAGCGTCGAGCGTCGTCAGTTGTGTCACAACGTGATTGCTCATAGTCGAATCGCGGATCACTCCAGGACGCTTGTCGCCCCGTCAGCGGGTGTTCATCTGGACAATTCTGGGTGTGGTCAGTCCGGCATGACTGCCAATGACCAACACCATCCGGCCAGTTCGCGGGCTATCGCCACGTTGGCGACCACCGGGCGCTTCTTGCGGGCGTCGAACGCGCTCCAGCGGGTGTGCAGACGCCGGTTGGCGGCTTGGCCACGGGCCCGGGCAGCCGGCGAGGCCAGATCCCAGCGGCGCCGCAGCTCGGCTCCAGGCTGATACCGGTTGCGGTGGTGCCAGGCGGCCTCGACCAACAGGCGGCGAACGTGTCCGTTGCCGGTCTTGGTCACCCCACCCTGGCTGCGAGAGTCTCCCGAGGAGTACTCGCAAGGCACTAACCCGACATAGGCGCCGATGGAGCGCCCGGTCAACCGGTGCCAGTCGCCGATCTCGACAGCGAGGCCAAACGCGGTCAACGTCGCGACCCCACGGATGCAGCCCAACCGGTGCACCACCGGGGTGAACTCACTGGCAGCAGCCAACGCCGTGATCGCGTCATCGAGGCGATTTCGGCGGTCCAGGCAGGCCAGTGTCGCGTCGAACGCCGCCTCGTAACTCAGCTGCAGGGCCTGGTCGTCGAAACGCTGGGTGCGTAACCACCGTTCGTGATCGCGAGTCCAGGCCTTTCCGCCGGAGTAGACGATGCCTTGGCGGAGCAGCAGTTTCGAGACCCGATGTCGTGCGGTCATCAGATCTCCGCGGCAGTCCTCGCGGGCGCGTACCAGGTCGCGGGCGGCTTCCTGGGTGGCAGTGGGGACTGTCACGGCGGTGATCTGCCCTAAATGCAGGAGCCTGGCCAGATGCGCGGCATCACGGGTATCGGTCTTGACGCGCTCCCCGGACGGGCGGATCAACTTCGACGGGGCGGCTACCTCACACGCGATGCCGGCCGCGGTTAACGCTCTGGCCAATCCGAACCCGGTCGGGCCGGCCTCATAGGTCACCGCTACCGGGCCGGGGAGATCACCGAGCCACGCCACGATCTCCGCGTGGTCAGGAGTCAACCGTCGCTGGAACACCTCTCCGGTGTCCCCGTCCAAAGCACACGCAACAACCGAACGTGCGTGCACATCCAAGCCAACGCTCGTACGCTGAATCTTCACTGGGGCCTCCCACATCTTGTGGCTCTACCGGCCAGGACCAACTTCCTGTCGGCAACCCACGTTCACATGTGAGCTTTTGCGGGGCGCTGCGCTCCGCCGTGGGGTGAGGAAAATTTGCGCGCATGCCCCGGCGGGGTGCGTGGTTGGTTCTGGTTGTGCCGGCGGATCGAGCGGGTGGATGCTGGTGGGGTGTTTCGGGTCGACCCCGGTCTCTCTGTGTTGCCAGTGAGCCCGCATGTGAGCTTGGGGGTGGAGGGCACGATCTTTTGTCCGCGGGAACCGTGGAATGTTGCCTGTTGAGCACGAGTGTCAGACTTCTGTTTTATCCGCCTCTCCCCGGAACACGGACCCGGACAACGGAACACGATCTGAGGAAGAGGTGATCGTGTCGATGGAGGTGATTCACCCGCGGTGCGCGGGTATCGACTGTCTCAAAGAAGGACGCGAAGGTCTGTGTGCGATCCAGGGCCACGGCGGGCGCAAGCGACGTCGTCGACGGTGACCACCTGGGGCGTCGATGACCGGGCAGATCCTGGCGCTGACGCGAGCATCTGCTCGCCGAGCGAGGTGCACCTGCGTGGTGATCGAGTCCACCGGCGATTACTGGAAGCCGTTCTACTACCTGCTCGACGACGCAGCTGAACATGATGCTGGTCAACGCCCAGCGCCGTGCGCAACGTGCCCGGCCGCAAGACCGACGTGTCAGACGCCGCGTGGCTGGCCGATCTGGGCGCCCACGGGCTGGTGCGGGCCTCGTTCGTGCCGCCCGCACCGATCCGGGAACTGCGGGATCTGACCCGGGCCCGCACCATCATCACCCAGGAACGCACCCGCGAGATGCAGCGGCTGGAGAAACTGCTCGAAGACGCCGGCATCAAACTGTCCTCGGTGGCCTCCGACATCACCGGGGTCTCCGGGCGGGCGATGCTCGAAGCACTCATCGCCGGGCAGACGCGACCCGGCGGTGCTGGCCGATCTGGCTAAGCGCACGGCTGCGGCACAAGATCCCCGCACTGACCGAGGCGCTGCAGCGGACGATTCAGCGACCACCACGCGTTCATGACGCGACTGTATCTGGATCGCATCGACGCCCACAGCGCCGACATCGCGCGCCTCAGATGCCCGCATCGAGGAGGCGATGGCAGCCCTTTCGTCCCGCCCGGGACCTGCTCGATGAGCATCCCGGGCTTCTCACCAGATCGTCGCCGAGGTGTTCATCGCCGAAACCGGCGCCGACATGAGCGTGTTCCCCACCGCCGGGCACCTGGCATCCTGGGCAGGAACTCTCACCGGGATCCAACGAATCCGCCGGACGGGTCAAATCCACCAAGACACGGCCCGGCAACCGCTACCTCAAAGGCGCCCTCGGGCATCGCCGCTCTGTCGGCCGCACGCGCTCGAAGAACACCTACTTCGCCGCCAAGTACCGACGCATCGCCATCCCGACGCGGACCCGATGCGCAGCCCTCGTCGCCGTCGAACACGCCATGCTCATCGCCGCCTGGCAACATGCTCACCAACGGCGACTTCTACAGCGACCCCGGCGCCCGACTACTACACCGCACGCCAACCAGCCCGAACCAAAGCACGAGCCATCAGACAACTCGAAACCCTCGGATACCGAGTCACTTGGAACCACTCACCAACACCGCGTAACTCACCACCGAGCCGGGTCAGCCGTTGTGCTCACCCCATTTTGTGTCAGCGAGGCCCCAGCCCCTCATACCGTCTAGCTTGTCCATCCGCCGCGTCGAGACGCCCAGCAGATAACAGGTCGCCACCACCGTAGTCAACGCCCCCTCGGCCCGCTTGCGCCGTTCCAGCAGCCAATCCGGGAAGTAGGAACCCTGTCGCAGCTTCGGGATCGCGAGATCCAATGTACCTGCACGGGTGTCGAATTCACGATGTCGGTAGCCGCTGCGCTGGTTGGTCCGTTCGGTGCTGCGCTGCCCGTAACCCGCACCGCACAGGGCGTCGGCTTCGGCGCCCATCAGGGTGTGGATGAACGTGGCGAGCAGCTCGCGCAGCACGTCGGGGTGGGTGGTGGTGAGTCGTTCGGCCAGTACCGTGGGCATGTCGATATCGTGGGCAGTGGTCATCGCGTTGATTCCTTTGCTCGAGTGACTTTGGCGGGTCTCTCGAAGAATCACGCGATGACCTTCAATCATTGGGCTACGACACGCCGAGCGCTCTGATCAGGCCCGACTCGTACACCACTCTGCTGGACGCAACCGAGCTCACACGCGATCGCGCCGAGGTTCGTCGCGACCCCACTGGCAGACCTACGCTGCGGTGGCTAATGCGGTTCAAGCTCTGGCCTTGGTCGGCGTCCGATTGAGATCGTCCGCCCACGCTTCGGCGACCTCTGGAGTTAGCCGACGTCCGGCCGTCGTGGCTTCGATCCGACGGTCTGGCGGCGAATTTCATCCGCAGACCACGCTGGGCGGAGGCTCTGCTTGAGTCGGGAGAAAAGTTAGCTGAGAGCTTGATACCCATCCCAGCACCGTCCCAGCAGCCACGATTTAACGCTGGTCCCCCGCGAACCTCCGCAACACAACCGATAGTCTGCGAAGGTTCACTTCTCGGGCACGAGAACCATTGTGTCACAACCTGAATGCTCGATAGACCCGGCCCTCAACCAGGACAAACGCGGTATTGCTGAAAGCGACCGCAAATGGCCGGGATGGACTGTAAATCCGTCGGCTAACGCCTACACAGGTTCGAATCCTGTACCTGCCACTGCACCTGCCACAGAGGTCAGGCCCGCGGTGGCGTTAGCTTGCATTCTGGCTTTTCACCAAACGTGCCCCGAAATTAATAGCGCATTCACCCGGCCGGCAGTACTACGTGGGCGTGAGCGCCGGTCGGCGAGATGACGGACTGGTGAAGCGAATTCGTGCCGTTCCCAGACCACGACGCCGAGACCCGCAGGTCATGATTCGGGGCTGAGGCTTGCGGTCAGGCCGGGCAGTAGGAGATCGAGGAAGCGGTCGAGTTCGGCGGCACCGTCGTAAGAGGCGAGGGCGGGTGCCAGTGCACGCAGTAGGGGGAATTCGGTGATGGCGAACCTGTGCAGACCGAGTCGGAGTACGTGGTCGGTTTCGTCGGGTCGCTCGATGACCTCCTGCAGCTCGTTGAGGATGTGGCCATACAGGTAACCGAACAGCAGCCGGTAGATGTGGAGGGCGTCCTGGCCGGTGAATCCAGCGGAGGTGAGCAAGGCGAGGACGTCTTCCAGTGGCCTCAGCATTCCCGGCGGTCGCTGCCCGAGTGGCGTGGCCAACGGTCGAGTGACCAGCAGCGGCACCACTTTGGGGTGTGTCAGGGCCAACTGGCGGAAGTTGTGCGCGACGGTGCGCAGTTGGGCGGCCCAGTCCGGATCTGTCTTGTCCACCACGAGTTGCGCGAGCACGATCTCGACGACGCCGTCGAGCACTGCGGCCTTGTTGGGGACGTGGCGGTAGAGCATCACCGGGTCTCGGCTCAGCGCGTTGCTGAGGCGGCGCATGGACAATCCGTCCACACCGTCGCGGTCGACGATCGCCAGCGCAGTCTGCAGGATCACCGACCGGCTGAGCTGGTCGCTGTCTTGGCCGGCCACCGCCAGGGGTGAGTCACCGTCGTCGATAACCGCGTCGGGCCCGATCGGCTGTCTCGTCATGCCGCGGACTTCCCTTCTGTCTGCACTCCGGCTTCGTCAGCGGAGCTACCCTCAGAAATCATTAGTCAACGTCGTTGTCTACCTCTTAGGTCAACTAGAAATGTTAACACTGTTGACAGCAGGTGCGATGGGGCGTGTACTGGAGTCCTCGCACCAGAGTCAGACGTCGCGATGATCGTCACCGTTGGTTTGGTTGTTCTCGCCGCCGTGATGGTCGGGTCACCGGCGTCGATCAGTTCAAGGGCAACACTAAACAGACGGGCGACTTGGTAAAAGACGCCGTCAAACATTGACCGGCTGGCCCGGATAACGCTGACCGCGACGACCGGTCTAGAGTCCGAGGTTGACGCGGCCACGCAGTCAACGTAGGGAGCGCCCACTCCCCGGAGCTGTGGGCCCCGGATGAACGACCGTCCATGTCGCCGACGCGTCCGTCCGTATGCGTCAAGTTCAACGATCTGGAGAACCATGTCCACCAACGTATTTGACCTACCCACCGATCAGGACGCGAAGTCATCCGGCTGGTTCACAGCCTTGACGCCGTTGGCTTTTCTCGAGCGTTCGCTCGAAGTGTTCGCCGACAAGACCGCGATCGCGTACGGCGAACGCCGGTTGACCTATAGCGAGTTCGGTTCAGCGGCAACCCGTCTGGCGAATGCACTTCGCGCTTCTGGCATTGAGCAAGGTGATCGGGTGGCGTACCTGTGCCCGAACATCCCGGAAATGTTGGTGGCCAACTTTGGGGTGCCACTGGCCGGTGCGGTGATGGTGCCCATCAACACCAGGCTCTCCGCGGAGGAAGTCCGCTTCATCTGCGATCACTCCGGCGCGAAGCTACTAGTCGCCGACACGGAGTACCTGCCGGCGCTGGCTCCGGTGCTGCGAAGCCTGCAAACCGTTCTGGAGGTGGTCGCGCTCAACGACCCGCTTGGACCCGCCTCGCCCGCGGCCGCCGAGCACGCGGACATCTCCTACGACGAACTGATCGCGCGGGGTACGGGTGACCCACTGCCGTGGACGGTCGACGACGAGTTGGGGCTGATCGCGATCAACTACAGCTCTGGCACGACCGGCCAACCCAAGGGGGCGATGTACACCCATCGCGGCGCCTACCTGAACGCGATGGGCGAGATCATCCACCAGCGCTTCGACCCCGAGAGTGTCTATCTGTGGACGCTGCCGATGTTCCACTGCAGCGGTTGGTGCACGCCGTGGGCGGTGACAGGGATCGGTGCGACACACGTCTGTCTGCGGGCGGTGCGTGCGGACGTGATCTGGCGGCTGCTCGACGAGGAGCGGGTGACCCATCTAGACGGTGCGCCCACGGTGCTGGTGACGATCGCCGAGGCCCCGCAGGCGCACCCGCTCGAGCGCGAACTGGTGGCGACAGTGGCCGGCGCCGCGCCGGGTCCGACGGTGATCGCGCGGATGCGTGAACTCGGCGCCCGGATTGTGCACGTGTACGGGATGACCGAGGTGTACGGCCCTTACACCCTCAACGAGTGGCAGCCCGGCTGGTCGGCCATGTCGCCAGCAGATCAGGCGCGCCGGCAGGCGCGACAGGGCGTCGCGATGATCCAGTCCGATCCAGTGCGGGTGGTCGACGAGCAGATGAACGATGTTCCGCGCGACGGTCAGACCATGGGCGAGATCGTGATGCGTGGCAACAATGTGATGGCCGGCTACTACCGCGACGAGGCAGCCACCAAGACCGCTTTCGAGGGCGGGTGGTTGCACTCCGGGGACCTCGGAGTCCAACACTCGGATGGGTATGTCGAGCTGCGTGACCGCGCCAAGGACATCGTCATCTCCGGTGGCGAGAACATCTCCACGGTCGAGATCGAGCACGCGATCGAGTCCCATCCCGCGGTGTTCGAGGTCGCCGTGATCGGCGTACCGGACCCGAAGTGGGGAGAGCGGCCGAAGGCCTTCGTGGTACGCAGGCCCGATGTAGACGTGACCGAGGAAGATCTGATCGCCTACCTGCAGAAGCACATTGCCCGCTTCAAGGTGCCCAAGGCGATCGAGTTCGTCGAGTCACTACCGCGTACGTCGACCGGAAAGCTGCAGAAGTTCGCCCTGCGCGACAAGGAATGGGCCGGACACAGCAGCCGGATCCAGGGCTGAGCGGGACGCCAACCACGCATGTCAGGCAAGGCAATGAACGAGGAGGACCAATAATGAGTCTGCTTGAGAAAGATCTTGAGAAACATTCGGTGCACGATGCCGACCACGCCACCGGGATCGTTCCGGACATCAACGACCCCACCGCCGGGCAGGTTGCCATCTCCCGCGAGTTGGCGTCTGAACAGGTGCGGATGATCGCGGACCCGGCGCCGCTCGGCCTTGGCGCGTTCGCGCTCACCACCTTCCTGCTCAGCCTGGTCAACGCCGGGGTCATGGACGCCAAGACTGAGCCGGTCGTGCTCGGCGTCGCACTGGCCTATGGCGGGATTGCGCAGATACTCGCCGGAATGTGGGAGTTCCGCAAGGGCAACGTCTTCGGCGCGACGGCCTTCACGTCCTACGGCGCCTTTTGGCTGTCGTTCTGGGCCTATATCGCCTTCTACGCGAAGGAGGTACCGGCCGCGAGCCACGGGCAGGCAGCCGGTTGGTTCCTGATGGCCTGGGCGATCTTTACCACCCTCATGGTGATAGCCGCACTACGCACGACCGCGGTTCTTGCCGTCCTGTTCGCAATTCTGAACGTGGCGTTCTACCTGCTCAGCATTGGAGCCTTGGCGTCCAACCCCGATCTGACGAAGCTGGGGGGAATCGTGGGCCTCGTCGCCGCAGCCGTGGCGTGGTACCTGTGCCTGGCCGGGGTGATGGCGTCGACGTTCGGCAGGGCGATTCTGCCCAACCGACCATTATTTCGCGGGTGAGCATCGAACACCGACAAGTGACAGATTCGCACCCATTCCCACGCACCTGATCGAACCTGAAAGCAGGACCCAAGCATGAACGCGCCGACCCTTCCGGTGACCGGGAAAGTTGCCGATCTTGATTCCGGGGATACCGAGAATGAGTTCCCAAACGGTGATGATCTTGCGATTTCCCGGGGTACCGATTTCTACAGTTTGGATGAACTGTTGACCGACCGGGAACGCGAGATGCGTGATCGGGTCCGGCAGTGGTGCGACACGGAGGTGGCACCGGCCGCTGCCGGTTATTGGGAACGGGCAGAGTTCCCGGTCGAACTGGCCAAAGGCTATGGGCGGCTCGGCATTGCCGGCGCCTCGATCGTCGGGAACGGTTGCCCCGGGGTGTCGTTTCTCGCCGAAGGTGTGATCGCGGCCGAACTGGCCCGCGGCGACGGCAGCATCGCCACCCTGAACGCCGTACATTCAGGGCTCGCGATGACGACCATCGCGATGCTCGGCTCTGACGAGCAGCAGGCCCAATATTTGCCTCGGATGGCGACCTGTGAAACCCTCGGCGCCTTTGCCCTGACCGAACCCAATCACGGCTCTGACGTGGTTGCGCTGGAAACCCGGGCGCGGCGCCAGGGCGACGAGTGGGTGCTGGATGGGCAGAAGCGGTGGATCGGCAACGGCACCATCGCCGACGTGGTGGTGGTCTGGGCCCGGGACGACGACGGTCAGGTCGGTGCTTTCGTTGTGGAACACCCGGACGGCGCGGAGCACCCGATCCCCGGGTATCACGCCAGGAAGATCGTCGGTAAGGCAGCGAACCGTGGCGTGTGGCAGGCCCAGATCCGCCTGGACGGGGTGCGGGTGCCCGCCGGTGCCCGTCTGACAAAGGCCCAGACCTGGGACGACACCAACTATGTGCTGGCCAAGTCGCGGCAGACCGTCGCCTGGGAAGCCCTGGGCCACGCGGTCGCGGCCTATGAGGCAGCACTCACATATTCGCTGCGACGCGAGCAGTTCGGCCGCCCACTGGCCCGGTTCCAGCTGATCCAGGACAAGCTCGCGCACATGCTCAGCGACATCACCGGCATGCAATTGATGTGCACTCGGATGTCGCAGTTACAGGCCCGCGGGCTGGTGTCGATCGAACACGCCGCGCTGGCCAAGCTGAACACCGGTGACGGAGCCCGTCGGGTCTGCGCGATGGCTCGAGACATCCTGGGCGGCAACGGGATCCTGCTCGATCACCACGTCGCCCGGCACCACGCCGACATCGAAGCCGTTTACACCTACGAGGGCACCGACTCCATTCAGTCACTGATCGTCGGACGCGCCATCACCGGCCTCAACGCGTTCCGATGAGCGCCACCCATGCACCCGACCGGGCCCGTAAAGGCAATCGTCGTCCAATCACAGAGGAGCTCACAGCATGACCGCCACGTACACCGAAATTCCATCCGCGTATCCACCGACGACGGAGTTCGCGCACAACGCCAACGCGACAGCTGAGCTGTACCGCGAAGCCGAGGAGGACCGGCTGGCGTTCTGGGCGAAACAGGCCAACCGGCTGTCCTGGGAGACACCGTTCACCGAGGTGCTGGACTGGTCGGAGGCGCCGTTCGCGAAGTGGTTCGTCGGCGGCAAACTCAACGTGGCCTACAACTGCGTGGACCGTCACGTCGAGGCCGGCAACGGTGACCGGGTGGCCCTCCACTGGGAGGGCGAACCGGTCGGCGAGAGCCGCAGCCTGACTTACTCCGAACTGCTGGCCGAGGTGTGCAGGGCCGCCAACGCGCTCACCGACCTCGGTGTGGTCGCCGGTGACCGGGTCGCCATCTACATGCCGATGGTGCCCGAGGCGATCGTGGCGATGCTGGCGTGCGCGCGGCTCGGTGTCATGCATTCCGTGGTGTTCGCCGGCTACTCGGCGCCGGCGCTGCGGGCTCGGATCGAGGACGCGAAGGCCAAGCTCGTCATCACCACCGACGGGCAATACCGCCGCGGCAAGGCGGTTTCGCTGAAGGAGGCGGTGGACGAAGCGATCGTCGGGCCCGGACGAACAAGACCCCGTCCAGCACGTCCTGGTGGTGCGCCGTACCGGCATCGACGTCTCGTGGACCGACGGCCGCGACCTGTGGTGGCACGACACTGTCGAGAACGCCTCACCCGAGCACACCCCGGAGGCCTTCGACGCCGAGCAGCCACTGTTTTTGCTCTACACCTCGGGCACCACCGGTGCTCCGAAGGGCGTCGTGCACACCACCGGTGGCTACCTCACCCAGTCGTCCTACACGCACTACAACATCTTCGACGTCAAGCCGGAAACCGATGTGTACTGGTGCACCGCCGACATCGGTTGGGTCACCGGGCACACCTACATCGTCTACGGCCCGCTGTCCAATGGGGTGACCCAGGTGCTCTACGAGGGCACCCCCGCCTCGCCCGACGAGCACCGTCATTTCGAGGTGATCGAAAAGTACGGCGTCACAATCTATTACACCGCGCCGACAGTGGTCCGCACGTTCATGAAGTGGGGCCGCGAGTTCCCCGACGCCCACGACCTGTCCAGTCTGCGGCTGCTGGGCAGCGTCGGCGAAAATATCAACCCCGAGGCGTGGCGGTGGTATCGGGACGCGATCGGCGGCAACCAAACCCCCATCGTCGACACCTGGTGGCAGACCGAGACCGGAGCGGCGATGATCTCGCCGCTGCCCGGTGTCACCGCGGCCAAGCCCGGCTCTGCGATGGCACCCCTACCCGGCATCTCCGCACGCATCGTCGACGACGAGGGCAACCTGATCGAGCCCAGCCTCGAGCTCGGCGAGCACGTGCAGGGTTATCTGGTACTGGACAAGCCGTGGCCGGCGATGCTGCGGGGCATCTGGGGGGATCCGGAACGGTACAAGGAGACCTACTGGTCCCGGTTCGCCGAGCAGGGTTGGTACTTCGCCGGCGACGGCGCGCGCTATGACCTGGACGGCGCGATCTGGTTGCTGGGCCGCATCGACGACGTGATGAACGTGTCCGGGCACCGGATCTCCACCGCCGAAGTGGAGTCGGCACTGGTCGGCCACTCGGGGGTGGCCGAGGCGGCCGTCGTCGGCGCCACCGACGACACCACCGGGCAGGCGATCGTCGCGTTCGTCATCCTGATGGCCCACCACGCCGACACCCCGCGCGAACAGATGATCGACGAGCTGCGGGCCGAGGTGGCCCGCGAGATCTCACCGATCGCGCGGCCGCGGGAGATTCACGTCGTACCGGAGCTGCCGAAAACCCGCAGCGGCAAGATCATGCGCCGGTTGCTGCGCGACGTCGCCGAGGGTCGTGAACTCGGCGATACCTCGACGTTGCTGGATCCCAGCGTGTTCGAGGCGATCAGGGCCAGCAAGTAGCGGCGCAGCCGGCCCTCGGGCCCCGATCGGCACGGGGCCGGAGCCGGGGCCGCGCACGAACGAACGAATGTAACCGGGACGAGGCCGAACGTCAGCTCTCGTCATTGCCGCAGTGCTTCCTGCCTGCGGCTATCCGAGTTGTTATTGGCGCGGCACTGTACTTAGAAATTCAGCATTATCAGTCCACATCGTAATTCAACACTGTTGACAACGCCGCAAATTGGGCGTGTACTGGAGATCTGAGCACCAGGAGAACCCCTGTGGCCATGTTGAATGATTACCGACACATTTATTTTGTCGTTTAAGGAAAACCGCTGTGACTGTTTATGCACGCCCAGGCAAATCCGGGTCGCTGATGTCGTTTCAGCCCCGCTACGAAAACTACATCGGTGGCGAGTGGGTGGCGCCCGTGCAGGGCCGCTACTTCGAGAATGCGAGCCCGGTCACCGGCGAGGTGTTCTGCGAGGTCGCCCGCTCGGACGAGGTCGATATCGAACATGCCCTGGATGCCGCGCACGCGGCGGCACCGGCGTGGGGCAAGACCTCCCCGGCGGAGCGCGCACTGATCCTCAACAAGATCGCCGACCGGATCGAGGAGAACCTCGAGTCCATCGCCGTCGCCGAAGCCTGGGACAACGGCAAGCCGGTGCGCGAAACGCTCAATGCGGATATCCCGTTGGTGGTGGATCACTTCCGTTATTTCGCCGGGGCGATCCGTGCCCAGGAGGGGTCGCTGTCGCAGATCGACGAAGACACCGTGGCCTATCACTTCCACGAGCCGCTCGGCGTCGTCGGGCAGATCATCCCGTGGAACTTCCCGATCCTGATGGCCGTCTGGAAACTCGCGCCCGCCTTGGCCGCCGGTAACGCGGTGGTGCTCAAGCCGGCGGAGCAGACCCCGGTGTCGATGCTGTACTTGATGTCGCTGATCGGTGACCTGCTGCCCGCGGGTGTACTCAACGTCGTCAACGGCTTTGGGGTGGAAGCCGGTAAACCGCTTGCGTCGAGCAATCGGATCGCGAAGATCGCATTCACCGGCGAGACCACCACCGGCCGGCTCATCATGCAGTACGCCAGCCAGAACCTCATCCCCGTCACCCTGGAGCTCGGCGGCAAGAGCCCGAACATCTTCTTCTCCGATGTGCTGGCCGCGCACGACGACTATCAGGACAAGGCGCTGGAGGGGTTCACCATGTTCGCCCTCAACCAGGGCGAAGTCTGCACCTGCCCGTCGCGGGCGCTGGTCCAGGCCGACATCTTCGACGAGTTCGTGGAGCTGGCGGCGATCCGCACCAAGGCAGTCCGGCAGGGCGATCCGCTGGACACCGAGACGATGATCGGCGCGCAGGCGTCCAACGATCAGCTGGAAAAGGTGTTGTCCTACATCGAGATCGGCAAGAGTGAGGGCGCCCGCGTCGTGACCGGCGGGGAGCGCGCCGACCTGGGCGGCGACCTGTCCGGCGGCTTCTACATGCAGCCGACCATCTTCACCGGCAACAACAAGATGCGGGTCTTCCAGGAGGAGATCTTCGGTCCGGTGGTGGCGGTCACGTCGTTCACCGACTACGACGACGCCATCTCGATCGCCAACGACACCCTCTATGGCCTCGGGGCTGGGGTCTGGTCGCGCGATGGCAACACCGCCTACCGGGCCGGGCGTGACATCCAAGCCGGCCGGGTGTGGACCAACTGCTACCACGCCTACCCCGCGCACGCGGCGTTCGGCGGCTACAAGCAGTCCGGCATCGGCCGCGAGAACCACAAGATGATGCTCGACCACTACCAGCAGACCAAGAACCTGCTCGTGTCGTACAGCAACAAGGCCCAAGGATTCTTCTGAGCCCAAGGACAACCCAACATGCCGTTCCCTCAACCACATTCACGACTAGGAAAGAAGCCATGACCCAAACCCTTGATTCGACCACCACACTGGACACCTCGACCGAGACCATGCGCGCGGCGGTGGTCACCAAATTCGGCGCCCCGCTGGAGATCTCCGATCTCGACCTGCCCACACCCGGCTTCGGTGAGGCCTTGGTGAAGGTGGAGACCTCCGGTGTCTGCCATACCGATCTTCACGCGGCGCAAGGTGATTGGCCGGTAAAGCCGCAGCCACCGTTCGTCCCGGGCCACGAGGGCTACGGCACCGTCGTCGCACTCGGCGCCGGGGTGGACGACCTCAAGGTCGGCGACAAGGTCGGCAACGCCTGGCTGTGGTCGGCGTGCGGCAAATGCGAATACTGCCGCACCGGCTGGGAGACGTTGTGCGAGAGCCAGCAGAACGGCGGCTACAGCGTCAACGGCAGCTTCGGCACCTACATGCTGGTCAACGCCGCTTATGCCCCACGAATCCCGGACGGCGTCGACCCGCTGGAAATCGCGCCCATCCTGTGCGCGGGCGTAACGGTCTACAAGGGCCTCAAGGTGACCGACACCCGGCCCGGACAGTGGGTGGCGATCTCCGGTATCGGCGGCCTCGGCCACATCGCCGTGCAGTACGCGCGGGCGATGGGGCTGCGGGTGGTCGCCATCGACGTCGATGACTCCAAGCTCGCCCTGGCCACCCGGCTGGGTGCGGAGGTCGTCGTGAACGCCCGCACCTCCGACGTGGTCGCCGAGGTGCAGAAGGCCACCGGCGGCGTGCACGGTGTGCTGGTCACCGCCGTCCATCCGCAGGCGTTCGGGCAGGCCATCGGCCTGACCCGGCGCGGCGGCACCATCGTCTTCAACGGCCTGCCGCCGGGCGACTTCCCGGCACCGATCTTCGACATCGTGCTCAAGGGTCTGACGATCCGCGGCTCGATCGTCGGCACCCGTCAGGACATGGCCGAAGCGCTGGACTTCTACGCCCGGGGTCTGATCCATCCGTCGGTGGCCAGCGCGGGACTCGACGAGATCAACGACGTGTTCGAACGAATGGAACGCGGCCAGATCGACGGCCGCATCGTCATCGACTACCGGAAGGGCTGACGGCACGGGGTTGATCCACGGGCCACTGAGCAACCACACGCAGGGGTGGCGATCGTCAAGATCGTCACCCCTGCGTCGTGTCAGGCTGTACTGCGGAGGCGGCCCGCTGGCGATTGACTTCTGTCGTGCCGGGCTACCGGGTATTTCGATTACCGATTCCGTTCGCTCGCTTGGATTTCCGTGACAGCCTCCTGAATCTCCGCGACCCGGGTGGAATCGATGCACCACAGCTCCTCGACTCCGACGCGTTGGTCGAGATCCCACAGCACGCATTCCTCGCTGGGCCGTGACACCAGTGACCACGCGATCACCGTCCGGCGGAGTTGCTCGTCCATGGGATCGGTGACACCGGCGGCGCCGGGTAGTGCGCCGCCTGTTGACGCGCACCAGTGCGGCGCCGATGGCGATGTCGAGGAGCCGGGCGGTGCGGGGGGCGCCGATCCCGGCGGTGAACTCGTGTTGCACGTGCTCGAGGGTGACGCCGTCGGCAAGAAGGCGATATAGCGGTGTGCCCGAGCTCTTCGCTCACAAGCACGCAACCCACCGCTCCGGTCGCCGTCCCGTCGCGGTCACACGAAGCCTGCCGGACCACCCACGCGCACGGGCCGAGCGAGCGCACGCCCCCCTGCCGGAGACGGGTGCCGCGGAAAACCTGGATCTGACCGAGGTGCTATCGAGACCGCGGCTGGACGATGCGGCGCGCCCACGACAGCAGGGCACGCTTGCACGAAAACCGGCAGAGAGGGCAGCAAATCTCGAAGACCTTGCGTCCGGGCACATCGCAGAACCGCGAGTGAGAGCCTTAAGCCCGGGTCGGTTTGGTTTCCGGTGACGGGATCGTCCCAGCGGCGCGTCCCTTAGAGGACTACACGTTGGCACCGGGTGGAGCAGCGAAGTTAGCTGCTGCGGCAAGTCTCATCCCAGCGCCATCCCAGCACCGAGGGCTTAACGCTGGTTACCCGCAAACCTACGGAAGTCAACCGATAGTCTGCACTGGTCGTCATCTTCGCCTGAGAAGCGTTGCGGCACAACGCCAATTTGGACTAGCCCAAGCTCTCTACCAGCGTCAACGCGGGTTAGCTGAAACCGACCGCAAACGCTCGGGATGGACTGTAAATCCGTCGGCTTACGCCTACGCAGGTTCGAATCCTGCACCTGCCACCCAGGTCAGACGTGGTATATAACCACGCTATCTCTTGCGGATCAGGGCTAACGGGCGTCGTCCCAGCGCTTGGCGCAATCACTTGCGTTGGCGGTGTTTGCTGTCCTGTTGGGCGGCGATCACGGCATGATCCACTGTGCTCGAGGTCGCCGACGCGGTCGGGTCCGAACGTAACCGGCGTTCCGGCGCCCACCGCACGTCATCGCTACCGTTCGTATCGCCGTGGGAACAGCCGCCGAGTGGTCGTGGCTGCGGCAAGGATCGTGAAGGCCAGCACTGCCGTGGTAGTGCGTAACAGGTGAGCCATCTGCCAGCGGTCGCGCACGCGGGCCCAGTCGCTGGGCGGTGCGAGGACAGACCAGCCTTGTTGGTCCGTGTTAATGGGAACGCTGACCAGCAAGCTGATGATGAACGTTACGAGGAGCAGGACGAGTGCGGTCAGGGCCAGCCAGCGGGTGCGCCCCGGCCGTGCGATCGTGACGACGACAAGGGTCGCGGTGGCGAGCAGCGCCGCCGGCAGCAAGACAGTGGCGAGGTCATCGAGGTGCGCCAGCTCTACTTGCCGGACCTGGGTGTAGACCGATGCCGGAAATCGTCGAAGGCTGGCTTCGAGGATCAGGACCGCGAGAAGGAATCCGGCGAACAGGCCGCTGCATAACAACCCGGCGAAGATTGTCATTCGCCGGATGGTTTCGGATGTCCGCCGCGACGGCGGGTTGCCTGTGCTCCTTGAGGATTCGGCACGCGCAGAGTGGATTTCGGGTGGTGTGGTCATCGCATCTCTCTTGGGGTGGGGTCGGGGCGCCTGCTGGGTTCATGCGGCGGGGGAGCTCTGAAACGCGCTGCTGTGATCCACAACCCACTCGGCGTAGCTGCGTGCGGGTCGGCCGAGAGTGTTCTCGACCCCGTCGGTGACCGGATACGGATTGTCCAGCTCGCGGGCGTAGCGGGCCATCATCGCGTCAGCGAAGGACGGTGGCAGCCCGAGGGCGATTATGCGCTCCGCCGCTTCCGAGGGCGAGATCGCCTCGTAGCGCAGCGGCCTGCCGATCACCTCACCGATGGTGCTGACCATCTCCGCGTGGGTTACCGACTGCGGGCCGGTGATCGAAATCTTCTGTCCGGCAAGGCTGTCGTCGAGCAGCGCCCGGGCGAGCACGGAGGCCACGTCCACTTCGTGGATGAACGGATCGGCGAACCCCGGATAAGGACCGCGCACGACATCGCCGTTTCGGATCTGAGAGGCCCACATGCCTGTTGCGCTGACCGCGAATGACGAGGGTCGCACGCTCACCCACGGCAGGCCGCTGGCGATAACCGCGTCCTCGACCTCCTTGTTGCGGTCACCGTTGAACCGCGACGGTTGCCATGCCAGATCGTCATCGACGTTGATGGCCGATAGCGCGGCGACGTGTTTGACTCCGTGTTCGGCGGCCAGCGCAAGCAGCGTGGGGGCGACGTGCGCTCCGACCGCGCGGGGATGGATGAACAACGTCGTGACGCCGTGCAGCGCCGCCACGATCGTCTCGGGTCGCGAAACGTCGCCGCGGACCATCTCGACACCGGCCGGAAGGCTGTCGGCGGGTATGCCGGTGTGGCGCGCGAGGGCGCGGACCTGCTCGCCCGCCGCCGCGAGCACGCTGACAAGGGGCCAGCCGATGGTGCCGGTGGCGCCGGTTACAAGTATCACGGTTGATCCTTTCGCAGGGTTGCCGCGACGATCGCGGTCGTCGTCGCCGGGAAGGGTTGTGCACGTTTTGGTTTTGGCACGGGAGTCGGTGCTGCGCTATGGCGTGGGAGCGGCCGGGTTCGGGTCGTCGGCGGGCTTCGAGCGCGCCTCCCGGCGGATCATCTGCCACACGGTCGGTGTGTGTTCCGTGGTCGACACAACGACGGTTTTGCCAACCGTTGCCGAGTCATCGGCCAGCGTCAGCAGGTAGTCGGCCAGATCGATGCGCGCGGTGAAACCGCCGATCGGATCAACCTCTCCGGCGTGGTAGCCGGTGGGTGCCCGCAGATCAAAGAGTCCTGATGGCCGCACGATCGTCCAGTCCAGGGCGCTGGCGCGGACGATCGTCTCCATCCGGCGCATGTCGTCATATACCGTCTTACCGATCGTTCGCGTGATGATTGGCTCAAATACCCTCAGGGTCAACGGAAACTCCGTACGCCGGGTGGGGTAGGCACCGGTCGAGCTCACGACCGCGAGCCGCCGCACGCCAGAGGATTGCATCGCGGCGACGATATTTCCCGTACCGACCGAATAGGTGTTGACAGCCTCGCGCGTGAAGGAAACCCCCAGCGTGGAGAGCACCGCGTCGACGCCCGCGACAACTTCGGTGACTGCGGCCGCGTCGCGTACGTCCGCCGCGGCCACGGTCAACTTCGGGTCTGACAGCGGGAAGTCATCGGGCCTGCGGGTCGCCGCGACCACGCGGTGCCCGGCCGATAGCGCTTGTCCGGTGAGCAGACGGCCGGTTTGGCCGTTGGCGCCGAAAATTACGATGTTCACAACTTCCTCCAAAGCATCACTAACTATGATTATCACTAATCGGGATAGTCATGTCAAGTGCGATGCGCAGCCGCAAAGCTATAACCTCCACCACATGGTTCGTGGCATAGTCGTCATGATTTGTGACAGTCCAGCCCAGTGCTAATCTAAAGAGCATGGATGATGGTCAGCGCGGCATCGCGGCACTCGATGACCGAATTCCCTTTCTGCTCGCCCAGTTAGGGTCGTATGTCGGCGACGATTTCCAACACCGACTGGCTCCAATCGGGGTAGAGCCGCGGACCTATGCGGTGCTAGCAGCACTCGCCGCTGACGACGGACAATCGCAACGCCGGCTTTCGGAGCGACTCGGCATTCATCGCAACGCGATGGTCACCGCGATCGATAACCTGGAGCGGCAGGGACTGGTTAAACGGTTGCCCCATCCCGACGACCGTCGCGCAGTCGCGGTCACCTTGACCCCGAAGGCCCGCCGCCTGCTCCCGGCGCTCGATAAGCAGGCATCTTCCTTGGAAGACCAGATCGCGGCACCGCTGTCTTCCCAAGAACGCGACACGCTAAGGCGCCTGCTGCAACGCGTCGCCGCCGAGGCTGGACTCATCCCGGGCGTTCACCCTCAGTTGGCGTGAAGCGGGACGCAGCCAAGGTCACGACCGAAACACCAGGCGCGTTGGGCTATCGGCCGATCGCCACGAAGGCCGCATCGCTCTTATCCGCAACCGAGATCGCTTGACCTCGACGTGATTCGTCGGAAGGCCACAACTCGTACTGCTCATGCAGCAACGGATACATCGATGGAACTTGCGACCGGCGATGGCATACGCGGTGGGCCGGTTGCCGGCGCATATCGCTCGCGCGAGGTCAACCAGCTCGGTATGGGCGCCCAGCTCCGCCAACCACATGGTTACAGTGGCCGCAAGGTCATGACAAGACACCTCAGCCGAGTGTTCTGCGTGCAGCCGATCAGTAACGCGATACATGGTGACCGCGGGCCCTCCCTGCTGTGTTCTCGGATGCCGACGGCGCGACCTGAACCTGTTGCCTCCCTTTTGGAGTGAACCCGAGGGCGAGCTCGAGCCTGAGGAGGACCCTGCGGGCTCGGGACCTCTTCGACGACGAGCGGACGTCAACCCGCGGAGACGTGGAAAAGCTACGCGGCTCGACACAGAATCCTGCTCGATATGTCACTCAGTCGACGATGACTCCGCCGGTCAGATTGGCAACCGTCCCGGTCATTGCGTCGAATTCGAAGTCTTGTGGTGTTGTCATGGTGTTCCTCAGGTTGTTGTGACGGGTTAGCTCAACGGGATGGCAATTGCGCTGAGGCTGTTGGCTTGCAGCGCGACGGCAAGGACGGCGACGTTGAGCGCAAGGAACCCATTGGCGAGGTAGAACTGCGGGCTGTAGTCGCTGGCACGGATGTGCGTGTATATCGCGCACACGAAGAACAGGACCAGGCCGATCGCGGCGGCCACACCGAGTGGGCGAAAAGCCAGACCGGCTGCAAGGCCTAATGCCCCAGCTGTCTTGAGCGTGCCGATCGGGAACGTAAGCCACGAGATGGGTACGCCCGCCTTGGCCATGCCCGGAAGGATGGGCTTGAGGTGAAGCAACGCCGCGATTCCCGAGAAGCCGTTAGCCGCGATGGCGATCAGCGTCACGGTGATATATGCGGTAGTCATGGTCTGCGTGTCCCCTTCGTTCTGATTTCGCTCTGCACGTCACAAAGTGGCGCGTCGCATTCCGTTGCCGCGCATAGATGCTTCAATGCGCGGTGACGTGTAGCCATCGCCGGTCGCTGGCGCGGTGGCCTCACTGGCTCGGTTAGTCATGACGATAGACTATCACTAATAGTGATAATCAATAAGTGATATATTATTGATCCGGGCGTCAATCAACGCGGCGAGGTTAGGAGCACCACCATGGCGACGATCAGCGAAGGTGCCGATGTCCATACCCTCATCGTTTTGTTCACCGTGGACCCGACCCAGCAAGAGACCCTCGTGGAACATCTACGCGGAATGGCAGCGGAACACTGTAAGTTTGACGGCTTTGTCTCGTGCTCCATTCACTGCAGCGAGGACGGTACACGCGTCGCGGAGTACATCCAGTGGCGCTCGGCGGCGCACATGGAAGCTGTCCTGAACACCCCGGCGGGACAAGCTCAACTCGCGGAATCGTCGCGAATCGCCGATCGGCACGGTGCCCAAGCGCATGTCTACCAAGTGGTGTCGGTAACGCAGGCCGGTCAGCCTGCGTGATATAGACGCGCCGAGATCCGATGCATACTCGTAACCGTCTGCGGCCGTTGGGATCATCGGGCAGCAATACATTGGGCACGCGGCGACGTACGGCCGACGATGTCTTCGTAGGCCACCGATCACACCGTTGAGGGCTCCAGTGCGGTCTCAGCGGCCAGGCGTGCGAGGTTTGCGTGCAGCGGCCGGCGTCAGAACTTCTCGACAGTGATCGCTTGGTCGCGTTCTGCGGGGCCCGTTGTTTGCACGAACTAATGAATTCCGCGCTCGGGCAGCAGGAGCGCGCTGTCTCCGAACTCATGCCAGAGGTATCCGTGCTCGACAGCTTCCCGGTACGCCGTGGTGACCAAGTCAGAACCGGCGACGGCCTCGAGGAGTAACAGGTGCGAGGCGCCCGCATCGTGCCAACCGGTAATCAGGCCGTCGACGACGCGAACTGGTCGATCCGGCCCCAAGACGAGATCCGTCCAGCCGCCGGCCGCATGCACGAAGCCGCTGGTGGTCGTCGCGGACTCGAGGGCGCGGGTCGCCGTCGTGCCGACCGCGATCACCCGGCCTCCGGTCGCGCGTGTCAGGTTCACCAACCGAGCGGTGGTCCGCGGGACGTCGAACAGCTCGGCGACCGGTGGCTCGCCGGCCTCTGCGGAGGAGACGCCGGCGTGCAGCGTGATTGGGGCGATCGTAATGCCGGATGTGATCAGGGAGGTGATGAGTTCGGTGCTGAAGGGCCGAGCCGCACTCGCCATCTCCGCGCTGCCCGGCAGGCGGGCGAACACCGTCTGGTAGTCGCTGAGCGGCCATTGCCGTGGGACGTACGAGTAGCGGATCGGTCGTCCGTGCCGGGTGAGGTAGGACATGACGTCCCCTTCGATCGCCAGGCGTGAGGTCCACAAACGGCTGCCCGTGACGCCGCCTTCGGGATACGACGAATGGATGACGAGCGCTGCACCGTCGGGTAGATCGACGCGCTCGCCGGGCCGAATGTCGTGCAGATGTCCTGTTGCGGTCGCTGCCGGCCGGAGTTCAAGAACCCAGACGTGATCGCCGAGGGCGGTGGAGAAATGGACCGTGATGGTCTGGCCGCTGCGACGCCCCTCGACGGCAGCGGGCAGTGTCGCTGAGTTGTTCACTACCAATAGGTCGCCGGGACGAAGGTAGCCACCGAGTTCGGCGAACCGGGCGTGGCTGATGCCGCTGGGTTGGGCGACGAGCAACTTGACCTGGTCGCGGGCTACGCCGTGTGCCTCCGGCGGTTCGGTGGCGTCGGAGGTGGGGGAGCGATGGAAGTGGGTTTGCGGGATCGCGAGGGTCATGGGTGCGCTCCGGCTACAGCCAGGTCCCTGGCCCGGTAGCGGCCGGCCGCCGGCCTGGTGTCGAGCAGTCGCAGGAACGCCGGCACGACGGACTCGGGGTCTGCACGGTCGGAAATGTCCTCGCCTGGGAACGCGGCCTGATGCATTTCGGTGCGCATGTCGCCTGGATCGAAGGCGTAGATCCGGACGGCGTTGTTCTCAACTGCAAGAATCGCGGAGAGTTGATCGAAGGCGGCCTTCGACGAGCCGTATCCGCCCCAGCCTTCGTACGCCTCAATCGCGGCGTCCGACGTGAGGTTCACGATCACACCGTGGGTCTGGAGCAACGCTGGGAGCGCTAGCTGGGTCAAGGCAAGTGGCGCGAAGACGTTCACGTCGTACACGGCTCGCAAGTCAGCCAGCGAGTAGTCGGCAAGCGTCGGTTGCGGGCTTGGGCCGAGTCGGCTGGCGTTGTTGACCAGCAGGCCGAGCGGCCCGACCGTAGTAGCGGCGTCGACCAGCGCGGCGCGGTGGCGTTCGTCGGTGACGTCGCCTGCGACGGCGATCAGCCGCGGTGAATTAAACGTGGCAGCCGCGGCGGCCAATTCCGCGGTGCGGCGACCGTCCACGACGACGGTCCAGCCGCGTTCAAGGAGTGCGGTTGTCAGCGCACGGCCAAACCCGCGCGAGGCGCCCGTAACAATTGCGACATTAGTGGTCTCGGATCGGCTCATACAGGCATACTGACAGTTAAAGTCAACTTTAAGTCAAGAGCTCATTGAGCGAGGTGCGACATATGGACAGGGCAGACCTGCTTGCGGTCAGCGAAGTGGCGAATCGGAGCGGCTTCGCACCATCGGCGATCCGGTTCTATGAGAAGGAGGGCCTGATCGAGGCCTCGCGAACGGCCGGTGGACAGCGGCGATTCGAGCGAAACATGTTGCGGCGCCTTGCGTTCATCCGCGCTGCGCGTAACGTCGGGTTGACACTCGACGAGATCGCCGCCGCGCTCGCGATGCTTCCCGGCAGCCGCACCCCGACCCGCGCAGACTGGACCCGGCTGTCAAAGGATTGGCGTGCGCGCCTGGACGATCAGATCGCGGGGCTCATCGCGCTTCGCGACAGTTTGGATTCCTGCATCGGCTGCGGCTGCCTGTCGCTGAAGCGCTGCGCGATCTCCAACCCCGCGGATACCGCCGCGGTCGCCGGACCCGGCGCAGTCTATTTGCCGAAGTCCCTGCGACGAGGAGCGATTAGCCGACGGCGCTGAGTGGCTGCCGCCGACAAGAGAGGATCGTCATCGACCGGTCTACTGCCGCCGCATGTGGTGCGGAGTATGAGTGGCGGAGTGCATGTAGTGACGTTCGCGACCCAGGCCGGTACTGTCGCCGGCGATCAATGACCCCTACACCGCGATCCAAGTGGTGCACCACGTTTCCGCGATCCAGTCGGTATTGGCGTCGCGGGCGCTGACGGACGATGTTCGGCGCAACAGTTCGGGTCAGGTCCTGGTGTGGCTTCCGTATCCGGGATTTGAGACCTACCTTCACGTGGGTTGTGCCCAGATCCGGCGCTACGGATCCCATGAACCGATGGTGCTTGCCGCGATCCTTCAGATGCTTAGCGCGGTGGCCCAGGACTGCGTGGGCGAATCACGCCGCGCGGCCGTGAAAGCGCAGATCGACCTGGTGGTCCGCGCCGCGGAGCGCGAGCTGGCAGAGGAGTCCGACCGGGCGATGGTGGCCCGTGCCGCCGCTGCGGCGGCCGGAGTGGTTCAGCGGCCCGGGACACTCGCGCCGCCGGCCTCCGCCTTCGGAATGGCGGCCGCCGCTGCTGCGGCGGCCTCGTCGTGCGAGGACAAGGACCGCGAGACTACGCGATAAAGTGAGCCGCAGGCGCGGTGATCGCGTCCCAATCCTGCGCTGCGACGAGATTAGTTGGCGTCAGCCAGGATCTGCCCACACAGGCCACGTTCGGCAGCGCGAGGTAGTCGGCGCTGGTGGCGCGGTCGATTCCGCCGGTGGGGCAGAAGATGGTCTCGGGCAGCGGACCCGCCAGTGCCCGAAGCGCCTGCCGACCGCCTGTGGACGCGATGGTGCCCGCACCGACGGCCATGTCCGGCACCTGCTCAGCCACCGACCGGATCGCGTCGAGTGCCTCGCAGGTACGCACCGTTATCTCCATGGTGTCGAGCTGCGTAAATGCTGTTGGCTAAACGAGCCGCATCGCCCGCACGCCCTCAGGCAGTAAGCAATACCCAAACCGCGGCCGCGGATAGCAGTACTGCTGTGCAGTAACAGCACAGAGCGATCACACGGTCGAACCGGCCCAGTTGCAGCCCGTGCTCGATCGTGAACCGGATGCGGTGCGCAAAGTGGAACAGAGCGAGCACACATACGCCGAGCAGCACAAGTTTGGACAGCGGATTCCGTACGACTGTCAGTAGGTGCGCATGGTCCGGTGCGTCGAGCAACCCGAGCGGAAACGCCACTCCGAACAGGAACAGCAGGACGGGCAGAACGAGTGCGACCGCCATGCCCCCGGCGCTGAACAGCAGCCACAGGAACGGCTCGGCTGACCTTCGACGCGGCGCGGATGTGCTCATGACATGACTACCCACGCAACGACCGCCGAGACGACGAACCATGCCGCGTAGTGCCCCGCCAGAACCGCGCGAGCAGGGACGCGGCGTCCCCGAATGTGGGGCACGATCGCACGCGGTGCCAAATTGAACCAGGTAATTGCGTGCAGCAGAAGGAAGATCAATGCGACGACGTTCAGCGAAATCACGAGTGGATTGGCACTCCAGTCCAGGAATCGAACGTATGAATCGGGTCCGGCGCTAATCGCATGCACCAGCAGCAACAGATACACGACAAACCAGGCCACGAATACGCAACTGATTTCGCGAAGCATGAACAGCAGGTAAGACCGCCGCTTCGCCCACCAATACCTGTCCACGGGCTGACGATAAGCGCGAACTGGCGTCGTCATCGCGCGCTCCTTGGGAACAGCAATCTCTTCACCGAATCCGTTGCCGCGGTTAGTTTGTACCGCTGTATCGCGCCTGCCGGATCGACTCCCTTCGGACAAGCCGTCGAGCATTCACCCACCAGGGTGCACGCCCACGCGCCGTTGGCCGCGGCGAGTACGTCGCTCCGATCCGCCGCGCCTTCGTCGCGCGAGTCCAGGTTGTAACGCTGCCCTAGAGCGATCGCCGCCGGGCCGAGGAAGTCCGGGTCAAGCGCGTACACCGGGCATGCCGAGTAGCACAGCATGCAGTTGATGCACATGCTGAACTTCTTGTATTCGTCGAGTTCGGCTGGGGTTTGCAAGTATTCGCCATCCTCAATGGACAACTCGTCGTCACGGATGATCCAGGGCTTGACGCTCGGCAGTTTGGCCATGAAGTCGCTGATGTCGACGACGAGATCGCGTATCACCGGGAAGTTTCGCATCGGCTCGACTCGTACCGGCCCGGGCAGGTAATCCGCGAGGAACGTCGCGCACCCCAATTTCGGGTCGCCGTTGATAGTCATCCCGCAGCTGCCGCATATGCCCATCCGGCACGACCATCGGAAGGTCAGTGTTCCGTCGAGGTGATCCTTGATGTAGTTCAGACCGTCCAGGATCGCCCATTCGCGGGTGAGGGGAACTTCGTAGGCCTGCAAGGCCGGCTCGGATTCGATCTCAGGTCGATACCTTGAGACCTCCATGACGATTCGGTCCGCCATCGCTACCTCCCATACACGCGTTCACCCGGAGGCCAGCGCGTGATCGTGACCGGGAGGTGGTCGACTCGCGCTGTGCCGTCGGATTCTCGATGAACCAATGTGTGCGCCAAGAAATGCTCGTCGTCGCGGTTGGGAAAGTCGGTTCGCTGATGTGCGCCACGGGATTCTTCTCGGTGCAACGCGGATTCGATGATCATCTGTGCGACGTCGAGCATCCCCGACAACTCGAGCAGCGCCGTCAGCTCCGTATTGAACGTATGGCTGTGATCGTCGATGCCGGCCTTCGCGAATCGTTCCTGCAGCAACCGGATCTGGTCGACCGCTTTGGTAAGTGTGGGTCCATCACGGTAGATACCAGCGGCGGTCTCCAACGTGGCCTGCATATCCGTCCGAATATCAGCGATTCGTTCGCCGCCCTCGGCATGGCGAGTGAGCTCGTGTTCCAGCCGGCGTTCCTCGGTGCGTGCCTGAGCCTGCACCGCGAGCGAGGCGCTGCGGACCGTCGTCGCGTACTCCGCTGCGGCGCTGCCCGCGCGGGCTCCGAACACCAGCAGCTCCGGCAGCGAGTTCGACCCCAAGCGGTTGGCGCCATTGATGCTGACGCATGCAGCCTCGCCTGCGGCATATAGACCGGGAAGCGTTGTGGCACCGTGGATATCCGTGTGAACGCCACCCATCATGTAGTGCACCACCGGTCGCACGGGGACCAGCTCGGTAACGGGATCGATGTGCTGGTAGTTGCAGCACAGCTCACGCACGAACGGCAGCTTTGTGTCGATCAGGTCGGCGCCAAGGTGTCGCAGGTCGAGGTAGACGACTGGTCCGTACAGGGTATCAACGGTCCTTCCCTTTTCCTGCTCGTGCACGAACGCTTGGGACACCCGGTCCCGGGGTCCGAGCTCCATGCTGCGCAGCTTTGGCTCGGGCGTGGGCTTGCCGAGGTCGTAGTCCTGCAGGTAGCGGTAGCCGTCTTTATTCAGCAACCAGCCACCTTCCGCTCGCGCGGCCTCGGTGATCAAGATTCCGGTGAACGGCAGTCCGGTGGGGTGGTACTGGACGAACTCCATGTCTTTCAGCGGCGCGCCCGCCCTGAAAGCGAGGGCCATTCCGTCCCCGGTCTTGATGTTCCCGTTGGTGGTGAATGGAAACACGCGCCCACATCCGCCGGTGCATACGATCACGGCGTCGGCAAGGATTGTCTCGATGCGCCCCGTCGCCACCTCGATGGCGACAACACCGCGGACCCTGCCGTCGTCGACGAGCAGGGTCGTCACGAACCACTCGTCGTAACGCACGACGTCCGGATATGCGAGAACGCGCTGAAACAGTGTGTGCAGCAGGTGAAATCCGGTCTTGTCGGCGGCAAACCACGTGCGTAGCTTCTGCATTCCGCCGAATGCTCGAACGGCAATGTGCCCGTCCGGCTTACGGCTCCACGGACAGCCCCAATGCTCGAGCTGCAATAACTCCCGTGGTGCCTCGGCCACGAAGGCCTCGACCGCGTCTTGGTCGCACAGCCAATCGCTGCCGGAAACGGTGTCGGACGCGTGTTGGTCCAGGCTGTCATCCTCGCCCGCTACGGCCGCGGCGCCGCCCTCTGCTGAGACGGTGTGGCTGCGCATCGGGTAGACCTTGGACACAATCGCGACGCTCAGACGCGGGTCCGTTTCGGCAATCGCGATCGCGGCGCGCAGACCCGCACCGCCACCGCCAATCACCACGATGTCGTGCGTCGCGGTCATCTGGACTCACGCCTCGTGATCGCCGCTGTGCTCGTCCTTCAACACTTTGCCGTCGTGTCGAACCGTTCGTATGCGAATGGATCCGTCGTGGTAAACATGGCGGGTCTCGCGGCAGCCGCATGAGAACCTGACGTCGTCGTAGTCGAGGCCGTCATCGTCACCCTCGACATGGTGATCGCCATCTTTCATGTGCCCGCAGGGCGCCTTTTGCTTAGTGAAGTGCGTCGTGGTCGCTACCATCGTCCGGCCTCCGCGGCTGTCAGGCGGGTGATCCAGATCACATTCAGAATATGCCTGGACAAGACCGCGCGTCCACCGTTCACCGGCGCCGAGACACCGTTGACAGGTGTCCCGGGACGCCGTTCTAAATGGGGGTCTGTTTTCGGGGAGTTTTCCGCATTTGACAGGACATCCCGACGTCGGCTCGCGATCTGGCAAAAGGCGGCTCCCGGTACCCGCAAATGGGGTTACTGTCGAGTAACAGCTCCGCCCACGTTGGGAGGTCCGCCATGGCCGTCAGCGAACAAGTCAGCGAGCAACAGGCCAGGCAGGTCGCCGAACAGGCGCGAGAGACGCAGTGGCGCCAGCCGAGTTTCGGCAAGGAATTGTTCCTCGGCCGTTTGCGGTTGGACCTCGTTCATCCGCACCCCAGCGGGTCGGCGGAGGCTGCGAAGCGTGGCGAGGCGTTCCTGGACAAGCTGCGCGATTTCTGCGAGTCGCAGATCGATGCCGCTGTGATCGAACGCGACGCGCAGATTCCCGACAAGGTCGTCCGCGGCTTGAAGGAACTCGGCGCGTTCGGCATGAAGATTGCCACCGAGTACGGCGGGGTCGGGCTGTCACAGGTGTACTACAACAAGGCGCTCGCACTCGTCGGCTCGGTGCATCCGTCATTGGGCGCGTTGCTTTCCGCGCACCAATCGATCGGCGTACCGCAGCCGATCACATATGTTCGGCACCGAGGAACAGAAGCGAACATGGCTGCCCCGGTGTACCCAGGAGATCAGCGCCTTCCTGCTCACCGAGCCGGACGTGGGCAGCGATCCAGCCCGGCTGCACGCCACCGCCACACCCTGATGGCGATGACTATGTGCTGAACGGTGTCAAGCTGTGGACCACCAACGGCGTGATCGCCGACCTGCTGGTGGTGATGGCCCAGGTACCCAAGAGCGAGGGGCACCGGGGTGGGATCTCCGCATTCGTGGTGGAAGCGGACGCACCGGGCATCGTGGTGGAGAACCGCAACGCGTTCATGGGGTTGCGCGGCATCGAAAACGGGCTCACCCGGTTGACCAACGTGCGGGTACCGGCCGCGAACCGGATCGGCCGGGAAGGCGACGGGCTGCGGATCGCACTGTCCACGCTGAACGTGGGGCGGTTGTCGCTGCCGGCGGTGTGTACCGGAGTCGATGAAATGGTGTTTGAAGATCGCCAGGGAGTGGTCTCGAGAGCGGGTGCAATGGGGCCGGCCGCTCGGCGAGCACGAAGCGGTGGCTGGAAAGGTCGCGTTCATCGCGGCCACCACCTACGGGCTGGAGGCGATGCTCGAGCTTGCCAGTGAGTTGGCCGACGCCGGCCAAACCGACATACGGATCGAGGCAGCGCTGGCCAAGCTCTACGGCTCGGAGATGGCCTGGCTGGTCGCCGACGAACTGGTACAGATTCGCGGCGGACGCGGCTTTGAGACCGCCGAGTCGCTTGGCCGCCCGCGGCGAGCGAGGGGTGCCCGCCGAGCAGGTGCTGCGCGACTTGCGCATCAACCGGATCTTCGAAGGCTCCACCGAGATCATGCATCTGATGATCGCCCGCGAGGCGGTAGACGCGCATCTGTCGGTGGCCGGCGACATCATCGACCCGCAGGCCGACACCCGGCGCAAGGTGAAGGCGGCCGCGAAGGCCGGCAAGTTCTATGCCCGCTGGCTGCCGACCTTGGTAACCGGCAAGGGCCAGCTTCCCACGTCGTTCACCGAGTTCGGACCGCTGGCGGGGCATCTGCGCTATGTCGAACGGGCCAGCCGCCGGCTTGGCGCGAAGCACCTTCTACGGGATGTCGCGGTGGCAGGGCAGGCTCGAGCACAAGCAGCGGTTCCTGGCGAGGATCGTGGATATCGGCGCGGAGCTGTTCGCGATGACCGCCGCCTGCGTCCGGGCACAGCGTGACCGGGCGGACCATACCGCCGTCGAGCTCGCCGACGCGTTCTGCCGTCAGGCGCGGGTTCGGGCCGAGCAGCGGTTCGACCAGCTTTGGCATAACTGCGACGACTCCGACGTCACGCTGGCTCGGGGCGTGTTGAGCGATCGCTACACCTGGCTCGAAGAGGGGATCCTCGACCCGTCGATCGAGGGGCCGTGGATCGCTCAGGAGGGCGGCGTCGACAAATCCGATGTGCACCGTTCCATACGCTGATCTGTCGCTGAGAGGTGGGCACTCGGAAGGATCCGACATGACGGCAGCAGGCCCCGCCCGGATCGCGCGTCACGACGACACATCGCCCCCTTGGTGCTACTACGGGCGATGGCTGGGCGTGCTGGAGGATGTGCTGGCCGGCTGGGGCGCCGTTTGCGGGGACCACGACGTCACTGCTCGGGCCAGGGCACTGGCGCAGCGGCCGGCCGGTCACGATCACGCGCAGCGATGACTGCGCCAGTGCGGCCCATCCTGGTGACCGGTGCGACCGGTCGGATGGGTGGCACCGGCCGCCATGTCGCCGCCGAACTCGTGAAACGCGGTCTGCCTGTCAGAGCGCTGGTCCGCCGGATCGATGAGCGATCAGAAGCGTTGCAGGCCATGGGAATCCATGTGGTCGTCGGTGACTTCGCCGACTATGGCAGCCTGCTGGCCGCGCTGGAGAGCGTTGAGGCCGCGTACTTCAGCTATCCTGTCGATGCCGGACTTACGGAAGCCGCGGGGCTTTTCGCGGCCGCAGGGCGCGAGCGGGACCTACAGCTTGTGGTGGGTCCCAGCAGCCAGGGATTTATGCTGGTCTCTCGCAAACCTCCGCAAGTCAACCGATAGTCAGTGCAAGTTCGTTCGCCGCCCCTGAGAGACGTTGCGCCGCAACGAGAATCTGGGTCAGCCCAAGCTCGCTACCAGCCTCGACGCCAGTTAGCTGACCTTCGCCGCAAACGCCGGGGATGGACTGTAAATCCGTCGGCTAACGCCTACACAGGTTCGAATCCTGTACCTGCCACCCTGTGATGTGTCAAGACATAGGAATAGCTCTGAACCTGCGTTTCGGGTTCAGGGCTTTTTCTTTGGGCGGCCGCAGGGCACGCCGCGGGGTTGATAGTCCCTGGTCGGGTCGATGGTTAGCTCGCGGATCAGTTCGCCGGTGGCGGCGTTGATGATCCGGACGTCGAAGTCTTGAACGAGCATCAAAACGTGGGCTTCTGGACGGTGGGTGAGCCGGACTCGGCGCTATCCGGAGAAGATCTAGAGCCCTCCCCGATATCACCCAGATAATCGCGCAGTGTCACGCGTCCGTCGGCCAGTTGGTAGGTGACACCGGCGATCGCCAACGTCCCCGCGTTCAGCCGCTCGGCGACCGCGGTTGATCGGCTGCGGAGCTGCGCGGCGGTCTCACTGACATGCCGGGCTTCGAACTCGTCGACGCGGGTCAGACCGTCGCGGCGGCCCAACAGAATGGACGGGATCACCCGTTCCACAATGTCGCGCACATACCCGCCGGGCACCACGCCGTCGTCGAGCGCCGACAGGGTGGCCTTCACCGCGCCGCAGCTGTCGTGGCCCAGCACTACGATCAGCGGCACGTTGAGCACTGTGACGGCGTACTCGATCGAGCCCAGCACCGCCAAGCCCATGACATGCCCGGCGGTGCGCACCACGGTCATGTCGCCCAGTCCCTGATCGAAGATGATCTCGGCCGCGACCCTACTGTCGGCGCAGCCGAACACCACGGCGTTGGGTGTCTGCGCGGCGGTTAGGCTGGCCCGGCACTCGATGCCCTGGCTGGGATGCTGCGGCCTGCCGGCGACGAATCGCTCGTTACCCTCCTTGAGTGCCTTCCACGCCTTCCAGGCCTTCGCCGGATTCGAGTTAGGCATGGTGGACAT
Source organism: uncultured Actinomycetota bacterium (assembly GCA_963822305.1). Classification (GTDB taxonomy): domain Bacteria; phylum Actinomycetota; class Actinomycetes; order Mycobacteriales; family Mycobacteriaceae; genus Mycobacterium. Next base: position 59,515 of record CAWGHF010000026.1, read on the forward strand.
TGTCCCCCGGCCGGGTGGCGAAGTGCGATGACGGTTGCGGCCGAACTGCTCGGCGGGTATGACATCGCGCGGCGCGACCACCGCGGGCTCGTTGTCTCCCGCGACGGCACCGTCATTGGCATGCGTCCCGGCGACACCGTGTGGACGCCGCCCGGTGACGAGCGTTGGCATGCCGCCACCGCCGACAACATGATGTGCCATCTCGCCATGCTCGAAGGCGTCCCCGGCGGGGATGGAACCGGAACCCGTCACCCCACCGTTAGAGGATCTGCACGTCGGCCCCGCTCCCGACTGACATGCAGATGGCCTGCATCCCGGAGCGGCCTCGGCGCACGACCGGATCATGCTCCTAGCTCCTGCCCTTCTGGCTCGATGACGAAGCAGAAGGGCGGCAGGGAAGTGCTGCAATGACGAGACGGCCGGCCATCCACCAACAGCCCACGTGAGGAATATCCAGCGCGCGGGGGCGTCGATCCTGAACGCCCAATGGACTCAGTGACCGAGCGCATCCGCTGTTCGGGCCATCCCACGCTCCACAGCCGCGATGATGCGCGGGCGCAATTCGGCCGCCGGAATGATCGAGTGGACCGAACCCACCCGGCGGGCACGCTCCACGTTGTGCACAGCTTCAAATTCCGCTGCCACCTCGCCGAGCTTGTCCGAACGTACGGCAGCCCGGGCGGCGGCGAGCTTGACCCGCAGGCTGGCGCTCGCCGAGTCGTCGGTGCAAGCGGCGAGCAACGCTTCGACCTCGCGCACGGCCGGGTCTGCTGCGGTACGTGCATTCACGTCCCGGGTGAACACCACCGCTGCGGCGGGTGCACCGCCGATGACCGAGGAGAACGATCCCTCGACTGCAAGCACTTCCATGTTCTCGTTCAGCGCGTTGGAGAACACCACGAAAGCGCCGCCGTGATAGCGCGAGACCACGCAGAACACGATCGGTCCGTCGAAGTTGACGATGGCTCGGCCGATTTCGGCGCCGTTCTCGAGCTGGATGTTGCGGAGGGACTCAGGTGAACCGTCGAAGCCCGACAGGTTCGCCAGCACCACAAGGGGTCGGTTACCGCTTGCGGCGTTGATGGCGCGCGCGGTCTTCTTCGACGACTGCGGAAATAACGTCCCCGACGTCCATTGGTCCGGCCCGTCGGCCGGGACCCATCCCTTACGCGGCACGACCCGCGATTCAATGCCGATGACGCACACCGGAATTCCGGCCATGTGCGCATCGAACACCACTGAGGTGTCGGCGTCGGCCATGTCGGCCCACCGCTCGAGCACCGGATGATCCTGGTCGACCACTGAGCGCATGACCGTCCGAATGTCGAACGGCTTCTTGCGGTCTTTGTTGGTGCTCGCCGAGAAGATGTCGCCGACAGTGGTGAATGTCGCTGGACGGATGTACGTGCGGGAAGGTGCGAACGTCGCGGTCCACCGGGTCGGAAGTGTCGGCGCGGCGCGGAAAGCGTTCTCCCGGTGCGACATAGGCGTGTTCGTAGTGTGCGAAGAGGATGTCGCACGCTATCTGCAGGTTCGGCGCCCAGTACTGAGCTTGACCGTTGCGTCCCATCACGCGGTCATAGCCGCCGATGCCGAAGTTGTCCTCCGCCGAGACCCCACCGGAGTAATCGAGGGACTGCTTGCCGGTGAGCACCATCGCGCTGTCGGGGGTCATGACCAGAATGCCCTTGGTGTGCATCAGCATCGTCGCTTCGGCATTCCAGTACGGCTGCGCGCCGACGTTGATGCCCGCGACGATGACGTTGATCTCACCGCCATTCTGGGTGAACGTGATGATCCGGCGAAGAGCGCGGGACACCCAGTCCATGTTCTCGGTTCCACTATCCATCGAAATGGTGGCCCCGGAGGATAACGCGAACCACTCGACCGGTACCGACAGCTTTTCCGCTAAATCGATCGCCGCGACTACGCGAGCGCATTCCGCTTCGGCCACCGTGCCCAGCGCTTTCGTCGGGTCACCGAACAGGGCGATACGCGTCATTCCCTCGGGGTAGCGAGTGGTCGGTAGTGACACTTGGCCGACGATGATGCCGGCCGTGTTGCGTCCGTACGGACGATCCACGGGTACAAACGCGCCAGCCGCGTCGAAGTCGTATTCGACGAAGCTGCCCTTATCGCCGGTGAGAAGTGGGATCAGCTCATACGGGTAGACCGTGCTGCGGGCTTGTGAGCGCTGCACCTTCTGTGTGTACTCGTCGAGTGGGCGCAACGGCTCGGTCGGGGGCGCCGTCACATTCGCGACGATTCCGGCGCCCGCGCTGTATGCGAAGCGAATCGCCACGCGGCTGGGCTGCGACGTCCGCTCGTCGTTGATGCCTGCCAGGATCGTGATGTCTTCTATCCCGGCGTTGACCGTCAGCGGTGCTATCCGTCGCGCGATCGCCCGCAGTCGGTCTGCGGGGATGTCGAGCACCGGCCACACGTACAGCACGACCCGGTTGGCGTCGAGCCGCTTCTTGCCCCGCTCGGCCTGCGCACGGCGGATGCCGTCGAGACACGCGGCGAGGGTGCGCTCAATGGCCGGGACCGCGACCACCTCGCCGTCCTCGTTCAGTTGGGTTGTCACGTCGCGAACCTCGGCCAGCGCTACGAGGCGCTCATCGGACTGATTCTCTCTGGCCACCACGTGGAAGAGGTACGTCCCTGCGGCGGCGGGTAAGCGAGTGCCGTCGAAGTTCTTGAGCCGCCACAGATCGAGGCGTTGCCCGGTGAGCGGGTGCATGTCGCGGATCGTCAGGTCCTCCGCCACGCCCGCGCCGTCCGGACGGAACGTCACCTGATGCAGGTCGCGGCCGACGACTGTCACGGTCACGCGGCGCCACTCACTCACGCTGGGGTGCGCGGCAAGCACATCACGCAACCCGGCAGACAGTTCGTCGCCGTCGGTGGGAGCGTCCGGCCAGGACAGATAGATGTCGACAACGACGTTGTCAGCGTTGAGTCCGGCGATGGAGTCGACCGCGCGCAGCGTTGTCGACAACCGCTCGCGGTCGGTCACAGTCGATACGAGATGTAGCCGCTTGCCTGCCAATTCGTAACTGCCGGTGACGAACTGGCCACCGTCCTGTTGGAAGGCCCTGATGTCTTCGAGCGCGCGGATCTCGTAGTACCGACGCGTGACCACCTCGAGCAGCGCGCCGGGACTGGAAATGCGCTCTGCCAGCAGGTCGATCAATAGCTCCGGCGTGGCGATAAGGGCGTCGATGCGTGCCGCGTAGTCCGGCGCGTCGGGATTGTCGGCCAGATATTGCAGGGCTTCGCGCACGCCGTCGTAGATATGCTCGCGTGCGTTGCGGATCGCCGGCTCGTCGAACAAGCGGAAGCGCAGGTTACGCGCGATGTCGCCGATCACCGGGTAACGCACCTGCGTCGCCACGATCAGCCGATCGAGGACGTCGCCCACTGCACTTGTCGAAGCGGATTCGACATCGTCGGCGTTGAGCCAGCGGCCCAGCAGCGCGCTGATCACCGGTACCTGGTTCTCCATACGCTGCAACGCGAGGAACAGTCGGTAGACCGCTTCTTCCAACTCCGGTCCGGGTTCGAGACTATCGACGTCGTAGTTGCGCAGCGCCTGGGCGATCTTGGTGCGAAACGCCTTCGGCAGCCCCTCCACATCGGCGTCGAGGGAATGCAGGAACGAATGGAAGTACTCGCGTGGGCTGTGGACGCTCTCATCGGAGCTCTCTTCGTCCAGCGTCGGACGGTTGCGGGAAAGCTCGCAGATGTCGGCGAAGGTGCCCAGCAGTTCGAGTTCGGCCTCGACGAGCTCTGTGTCGTCGCGCGGCAGGCGGCCACGAAGGGCGTCGTACTCCGCAAGCAGGATGCGCGCGCGGCCGGCGCTCACGTCGTAACCAGTGATCAGGGCACGCAGCTCGCCGAGCCGCGCCAACGCCTCCGCGCGCGGGTCCGCGTCCTCGTGCCTCGGTTGGCTACGGAACCGAACTCGCGGCGCGGCTTCAGCCGCCGTACTCTCGCCGAGAGGATCGAAGCGCAGCAGTGCAGCACCCGCATCGACCTGACCGTTGACGACGGCATACACCTCACGAACCCGTCCCGCGGACGGTGCGCGCACGGCGGTTTCCATCTTCATGGCTTCCAGCACCACCAGAGTGGCACCGACCTCGACCTCGTCGCCCACGGCCACCGGCAGAGCGACGACCACGGCTGGAGACGAGGCGCGGACCAGACCGGCTTCGTCCTGGCTGATGCGGTGAGTTATGCCGTCCACCTCGACGAGGAATCCCGTGGGGCCCGCGACCGTGACGATGTGGAAGCGCCGGTCGCCAAGGATGAGGCGACTCTCGAACTCGCCAAGTCGGTCGACGTCGACGACCAATTCGCCGCTATCACCGTCGACTCGGTAGCTGCGCGGACCGATCTGTCCGACCGTGAGTTTGTATGCCTGGCCCTGGTAGCTGAGTTCAACGGTACGACCGATGGCGTGCGTGGCGCGCGGTCGACCACCGCGTGCCGAGGCCAGGAAACCGGCACGCTCGACACCCTCCTCGGCTTCGTACGCGTCGACCGCAGCCGCGATGAGCGCGATATCGGCCATCGGGGTAGGGCCGGTCGCCGTCCCAGCGTCGGTGCGGTCAAGCCAGCCGGTGTCGGCCGAGGCGGACACGACCTCGTCACGGTCGAGGAGCTCGAGAAGGAACGACTTGTTCGTAGTCCCTCCGTCGATCACGACCGTGGTCTCACGCAGGGCAGCGCGCAGCCGTGCCAGTGCTTCGCTTCGGTCGCGGCCCCAGGCGATGATCTTGGCGACCATCGAGTCGTAGTCGGGCGGGATGACGTCGCCTTGTGCGATGCCGGTGTCGACGCGGATGCCGGAGCCGAGTGGGAACTTCAGCAGCCGCACGGTCCCCGGCGCGGGTGCGAAGCCATTGTCGGTGTCTTCGGCGTTGAGCCGAGCCTCGACGGCGTGGCCGAACTCGGGGGGGCATTCGCCCGCGAGAACACCGCCGCTGGCCACGAATATCTGTAGCTTGACCAGGTCGATGCCGGTGGTGACCTCGGTGATCGGGTGCTCGACCTGCAGCCGGGTGTTGACCTCGAGGAATGTGAAGATCTTCTCCTCCGGCTGATACAGGTATTCGACGGTGCCCGCGCCGCGGTATCCGGCGGCGCGGACAAGTTCGGCCGACACACTGCGGAGATGGTCGGCCTGATCCTTGGTCAGGAGCGGGGAGCTGGACTCCTCAATCACCTTCTGGTTCCGGCGCTGTATGGAGCAGTCGCGCACCCCCGGCGCCCAGACATTGCCGTAGTTATCGGCGATGATCTGGACCTCGACGTGGCGGGCATCGGTGACAAGGCGCTCGAGGAACACCACCGGATCGCCAAACGAACGCTCGGCTTCGCCCTGCGTGCGCTCAAGTGCGACCTCGAGTTCGTCGGGGGCGAACACCTTGCGGATACCGCGGCCGCCGCCACCACTGCGGGCCTTAATGATTAGCGGGTAGCCGATGGCCTCCGCGTGGCGTCGGGCGTCCTCGCGGGTCGCGACGGGGCCACCGCTCCACGGTGCGAGCGGAACGTGCACCTTCTCCGCCAGCAATTTGGCCTCGACCTTGTCGCCCAGAGCCGCCATCGCGGCGGGGGGCGGCCCGATGAACGTGAGTTCCATGCGCCCGCAGAGTTCGGCGAACGCGATGTCTTCGGCGACGAAACCCCAGCCCACCCACACCGCGTCGGCCCTGGATTCCCGCAGAGCGCGTTCTAGCTCGGCGTGGTCGAGGTAGACGATGCCGCCCGAGGTACTGCAGAGCGTCACCGCCTCGTCAGCCTGGCGCACGAACATGGCCCGGCGCTCGGCGTCGGTATGCAGAGCAATGGTCTTTATGCCGCAGTCGTATTCGGCGTTCAATTCTCGAACGGCCCGAATCAGGCGTACCGCGGCCTCACCCCGGTTGACCACTGCAATTCGACTGGGAAACGTGACCGTCAACGGGTCGGCGTCCGACATTCGCTCAGTGTATGGCGGGATGAAACCACTGAACGCACAGCTGAGCGGGTTTCCACTGAGCGGATTCGGGCACGCCCTATCTTCGCCGCCGGAGGCCAGGTATCAGAGGCGACAAGACAACTTGTTGTAGCGTTCAAAGCAGAATCAGGGCCCCTTATCGGACGCGGCTCATGTTTCGCAGAAGTCGTGGTCGGTCGGTGCACTCGGCCCGGTCGACCGGACATTCACCTGTCGCCGACTTCGCCACCGCAGACTGGTTCGCACAGGAGCCGGCGAGGAACTCGTTACTTCGCGCCGAACCCCAGGAGGGCCCATGACGTCATCAGATGTGCCAGCACGCTCGACTTCGCCTGCAGTGCAAGATCTGCTGGGGATCGCCGAGAATGTCACCTTCGCGGCCGATCCGGCCGGCCTGATGAGGGACCTCCTGGCCGCCGCCGGGATGACGCTGAGAAATCCGGCCGGAATTATCGCTGCCAATGCACGCCTGTTCTGGGGTTATCTGGGGGCCTACCGGGCTGCCGCCGAACGCGCGATCGGCCTTGACAATCCCGGTCCCATCGCGATCGACCGCGGCGACAAGCGCTTCGCCGATCCGGCCTATCGGGAGAATCCGGCGTACATTCTGCTGGCTCAGCAGTATTTGATGTTCAGCCGGTTTGTCGACGACCTGCTCGACGCCGCGGAAGTGAGGGGAACGAGAGAAGCGAAGGCCCGCTTCGCCGCCACGTTTCTTATCGGGGCGCTCGCCCCGACGAACACTCTGGCCGGTAACCCCGCGGCGGTCCGCAAGGCATTCGACACCGGCGGCAAGAGCATCGGCAGGGGTCTCAAGAACTGGGTGCACGATCTTCGCCGCAACGGTGGATGGCCGTCGCAAGTCGACAGCTCCGGATTCGAGGTCGGCGTCAATATGGCCGCCACGCCGGGAAGCGTCGTCTACCGCAGCGACCTCATCGAGTTAATCCAGTACTCGCCACAGACTCCGAATACGCACGCGGCTCCGTTGCTCTTCTGCCCGCCCTGGATCAATAAGTTCTACATCATGGATCTGGCACCAGGGAAAAGTCTTATCGAGTGGGCCGTGCAACACGGACATACGTGTTTTGCGATCAGTTACCGCAATCCCGATAAGTCGATGAGCGGACTCGGATTCCGCGACTACCTCTTCCAAGGACCGCTGGACGCCGTGGGAGTCGTGAAAGATATCACCGGTGCACCCGCGGTGAACACCGTATCGGTTTGCCTGGGTGGGACGCTCACCGCACTGGGTCTGGCCCTTAACGCGGCACGCGGTGACAACTCCATCAAATCGGCGACATTCCTCAACACCCATACCGATTTCACCCAGCCGGGCTTGCTCGGCACGTTCACCGACGAGGCGACGGTCGTGGGACTTGAGAAGGAGATGGAGAAGACGGGCTTCCTGGACTCGGCGACCATGGCACGAACCTTCAGTGCGTTGCGGCCAAACGACCTGATCTTCCAATACCTGGTGAACAATTGGCTGCTCGGAAACAACCCACCGGCGTTCGACCTGCTGGCCTGGAACGAAGACTCGACCCGTATGCCGGCCCGGATGCATTCGGAGTATTTGCGCTCGTGCTATCTGCGCAACGAATTTGCCCGAGGTGAATTCGAAATCGACGGCGACCGTCTAGACCCGGGCCTTGTCGGCATCGACAGTTACGTGCTGTCGGCTGTGGGTGACCATGTGGTGCCGTGGACATCGGGCTATAAGACCACACAGCTGCTAGGTGGGGAGAGCAGGTTTGTTCTGAGTTCTTCCGGCCATATAGCCGGCATCGTCAATCCGCCCAATCCGAAGGCCAAGCATTGGGTGAACGACAGCCTTCCCGCCGACCCGTTGGAATGGAAGGCGGACGCACAATTAGTGGACGCCACCTGGTGGCAGGACTGGACTGCGTGGATCGCCGAACGGGGCGGGGAAATGATTCCCGCGCCCGATCGCCTGGGCAACGACGACTATCCGCCGATTGAGAAAGCTCCCGGCCGTTACGTGCGGGCCACCGCATGAGCCACTTGCCGCGCGGACCGTCGACTTGGGCACATTGATCATTGCTGTCATCCGGTCGTCGACGCGGCGCCCGGGCAGAACCGAGGTTGTTAGGTACCGGTTGGCCCGCTCGACGATCTGTTGTCCCACCACAGTTCCTCAACAAATGGCTGCGCCAGCACCACCGCCCGCGATGAACCGGGAACTCGCCTGCTGGCTGAATCCGACCGCATTCTGCCCAGCGGAAATAATCGATCGCACAGATTTCTGTCGGCGAGAATGACCTCATACATATTGTGCGTGGACAAGGGGTCAGCATGACGGCGACGACTGCGGTTGAGGAGATCGGCGAGCCCCGGTCGGACGCGGCCCGGGGAGCCAAGCTCCGTGGGCGCGTTGCTTTCGTGACGGGTGGCACCCGTGGAATCGGTGCGGCGATCAGTAAGAGCCTGGTCGGTCAGGGTGCAACGGTAGCCGCGGGATACGGCAGGAACACCGAACAGGCGCAGAAGTTCCTCGCTGAGTTGTCGGAGGGCAGTGACGGCGCCGAGGTCAGCGTCCATCAGGGCGATGTCGCGAGTGCGGGTGACTGTCGACGAACGATCCAGGAGGTCATCGACCTCCACGGCCGCCTGGACATCCTGATCAACAACGCCGGCATCACCATCGACAAGACGGTGGCCAACATGTCCGAAGACGAATGGAACAAGGTCATCGGAGTCAACCTGTCCGGGGCGTTCTTTCTTGCCCAGGCCGCGTTGGCGCACATGCTCGAGCGCGGCAGCGGCCGGATCGTCATGGTCTCCTCGGTGATCGGTGAGACGGGTGCCATCGGTCAGGCGAATTATGCGGCCTCCAAGGCCGGGCTGTTCGGCCTGACGAAGACACTCGCGCGCGAGGCGTGTTTCCAGATGGGGCGCACGGGCAAGCCGCAAGACGGTGTCGGCGTCACAATCAACGCAATCACACCCGGGTTCGTGGCGACCGAGATGCTCGAGAGCATCCCCGACAAGGTCCTAGACCGCATCAAGGGCACCATCCCCATGGGCCGGCTGGCGCGGCCGTGGGAGGTCGCTCGAGTCGTGCACTTCTTGGCCGCGGACGCCTCGGGGTACATCACTGGACAGGTTTGGGGGGTCAACGGCGGTCTGGACATGTGATGGTCGGTGACGGCCCGCCTCCATCGCCAAGCGCTATATCAACCTCGCAAGCGTCTCATCGAAAAGGTGATCGGCAATGCACGCCTTTGAACTCAATAAGCATAATAAGATCGTCTTTCCGTCCAATTGCTTTCCGGATCTCGATTTCTCCACTCTCGAAAGTCTCGAGCAGCTTGATGCCGTCGTCCGGCGGGACTTCGATTCCAAGGCGCCAACCGGGACCGACATCCTTGAGCAGATAAAGACCGGCGCCTACCAAACCAAGTTCGAGTTGATGCGAGATATGGCGCTCAACCTGTTCTGGGCCAATCGTTTCAAGATAACGATGTACGACGTGCAGCCAACCCGCTGGGCCGACGTGCCTCGTCGCCGCGACGACCTCTTCGTGCCCATCCTAACGCCGTGGGAAGATCGCGAAACGAAGGTGTCCGCGGTGATGTCGGCGTATCCGAATCTGCCGGAGCAGTGGGATGCCGAGGTCGAGGACAGCATCTTCGAGGTCCTCTTCGACGTGTTCGGACATCGCCGAAACCACGCGACCAAACTGTCGCCTGTCGTACCCACGGTTGCCGATCTGCTGACCAACCCCGGTAATCAAACGCTGCGACTGAATCGCTACGACCCTGACTTCCGCCGGTACAGCTACGCCGAGATCATCGACTGCAACGAGGATGTGGCCGAGCTGGAAGCGCTACGCCGCTGGTCGATGGTGTTGCACAACCAGTATCCGTGGGATCGCGGCGAGGCCGCCCTGACCCCTGTCGGGGAATTGCGCGACGACGACTATGTGGTGGTGTTTTGTCCGCGTGATCGAGAGGTCCAGCTTTTCCTGTCCCGCGTCGCCTCGGGGCACGCTCCGAAGAAGGTCCGCGTCGGTCGTCCCCGAGGTTCACGCGCCCGTTCGCCCGTACCCTGCCATCGACGTACGCAACGACTTGGCAGTACAACCGCGTATCGAGGCCATGGCCGCGGCGCAAGGTGATCAGGTGTGCACCAACGAGGACCTCATCCGCAACAGCGCCTACAACTGGTCCCCCATGTCTGCCGACGAGATCAGTGCCAAGACCGGCATCGAGCAGCGGCGTTACACCTCGGGCAGCCTCGAGGATCTCGCGTTGCGGGCCGCCCGGTCGGCGCTCGCTCACGCCCAGGTGGGTCCAGAGCAGATCGGGGCGGTCATCGTGTGCACCTGCACCAGCTCTCGGCTGATACCGTCGATCGCCACCTGGATTTCCGGCGCGTTGGGCATCGGGCAGACGCACTGCTCGTTTGACCTCGTCGCCGCGTGCGCGGGCCTCAGCTATGGGCTCGCCGAGGCGACGAGAATTCTCCAACTGGTCCGGCGCCCAGTCCTTCTCGTGTGCGCGGAAAAGTTCTCCGACAAGATCGGGAACGTCCGGCCATCGCGGATGATTTTCGGGGACGGCGCGTCCGCCATTGTCCTGGGCGTCGCACCCGAGGGTTCGCCGCCGGACATCGAGTACATGCAGACGTATGCCAGCGGTCCGACAAGTCAGGTCAATTCGATCCTGTGGCCCAACCCCGCGTTCGGCAACAACATCACGGTCTTCGGTCCTGAGGTGAAGGCGCTCGCCGGGCGCTATCTGCGGCAGATGCTGGATGACCTCAGGGCCCTGCCCGACCCGGATGGAGTCGCTGAGTCACTGCTGGCCAGCATCGAATTAATTGTCCCGCATCAGGCGAACAAGACCATGGTGATCGATCTGGCGACCGGCGCCGGTCTGTCCCCAGATCAGCTGTATTTCAACATCGAACGGATGGGGAACGCCTCCGCGGCGAGCATTCCGCTGGCAATCAACGACGCGGTCCGCGACGGAGTGATCACCAAGCCGATGCGAATTTTCGCCCCGGGTTTCGGTGCCGGCGCGGTTGCTGGCTACGCGGTGCTGCGAATCGATCCTGCCGTTATAGCGCCTGACGACCAGGCGACATCCACTGGCGAGTCGGCCGCAGTCCCTGAGTCGGTCACAACAACTGCCGGGGTCGATATGGCCCTTGCGCTGTGATAGCCGCCGCTCTTCGGCTGGCGGGATGGTTCGACCCCTAAGGGTTGGACCACGCGCGTGTCCTCGACCTCTTGACAACCACTCCGCTAGAACATGTCGACACGGGCGGCCGGTAGGTCTGACCGGGATGACGGCGCCCGTCGTCAACTAACTCGACACATCGACGTCAACCGGCCGCCTGAGACCGGGGCGCCGAACACGTCAACACCAGCCAAGTTTTATTTCCCGACTTGAGGAGCCTCAATGACCCAGGCATGGTTCATCACCGGCACTTCCGGCGGGACGGCGCGATGACCGGCCGCGCTCGACGCCATCCGGGCCAGACCCGCGGCCTCGTCGGGCCGCGCGCCGAAAAGACGGTGTCGCTGGCCCTGCAGGGCGGCGGGGCCCACGGCGCCTTCACGTGGGGCGTGCTCGACGCCCTCCTCGAAGACGGGCGCCTCGCCGTCGAAGCGATCACCGGGGCGAGCGCCGGCGCCATGAACGCCGTCGTGATGGTGGAGGGCTGGCTCGACGGCGGGATCGACGGCGCGCGCAGCTCACTCGAAACCTTCTGGCGCCGGGCCAGCCTCGACGGGTCCCTTTCCCCCACCCAGCGCGCGCTTCTCGGCCTGATGCTGGGCTTCTGGAGCAAGGCCTGGACGGACGTCATCGCCCCAAGCTTCAGTCCCTACCGGACGAACCCGCTCAACATCAATCCGTTGCGAGACGCGATCGACGCGCTCATCGACTTCGATCGCGTGCGCGCCTGCACGGATGTCGAGCTCTTCCTCAGCGCGACCAATGTCTGGACCGGCAAGGTTGCGATCTTCAAGACACAGGAACTCACGGCCGATCACCTCATGGCCTCCGGCTGCCTGCCCACGGTCTTTCAGGCGGTGGAAATCGACGGCGTGCCCTATTGGGACGGCGGCTATATGGCCAATCCGGCACTGTTCCCGCTCTTCGACGAGACGATGACCGACGACATCCTGCTCGTGCAGATCAACCCGCTGGAGCGCCGGCAGACGCCGCGCACGGTGCACGAAATCCACAACCGGCTGAACGAGATCAGCTTCAACAGCACTCTCGTGCGCGAATTGCGGGCCGTGGCGTTTGTCACCCAGCTGATCGAAGAGGGAAGACTCTCGCCCGACGAATACAAGCACGTCCACTTGCACCGGATCGACGCGAGCGGCGTGCTCGACGATCACGAGGCCTCTTCGAAGCGCAACGCGGAATGGGATTACTTCGTCCAGCTTCGCGATGCCGGGCGGCGGACCGCTCAATCCTGGCTCGCGGCCCACTACGAGGCGATCGGGGTGCACGGCACACTCGATCTGCAGGACGCTCGGTTGTGACGCGGGTCAATCGCGGAAGCGTCCAGCTCGTCGAGCAGGTAGCCGTCCGCGACAACCGTCGCCGCTTGATGTCACGAATCTCCAGCGAGCGGGTGACCGGACCTGGTAGTGCTGCAGTCGTCGGCTTCACCGCAAGCGCGGCAACCCGCGCAGCTCGTGCTGATGACCCGGCTTCGGGGCTATCAAACCTACCGGCCGATGGTTAACAACTCCGGCTACGCTGCGGGCTTTCGCCGTCCGGGCCGCTACCGATTAATGCTTGTGAACGCGGGTGCTTGGGCACTGGCGATCACTTAGGCTGATGGTCATGTGGCAGCCGTTAGTCCGGTTAGCACACGCTGCGATAACAGGAGCTGCCGGTGTCCGTCCAGATCTCCGCCGACCCTGCCGATATAGAGCAACGCCTTTCGCGGTGGCGTTCGGCCGTTGCCGGGGTGCTGGCCAAGAGCACCCGGCGTGACCCGTCAGAATTGCCCGCCGAGCCCGAGCGCCTGCTGGATTCGCCCACCTACGAAGGCTTTCCGGTACGCCCGCTGTACACCAGCTTGGACACGCTGGCCGAGCCGCCGCTGCCCGGCAGTGGCCCTTCGTGCGGGGCGGCGACGCGCTGCGCGACGTCAAGTCGGGATGGAAGGTGGCCGAAGGGCTTTCCCGCCAATGGGTCCGCCGCAGTCGGCGAGGACAACGGCGCGGTGCTGGTCGCGCTGACCGAAGGCGTGAGCGCGCTGGTGCTGCGGGTCGGCGAGCCCGGCGGTGTCGCTGCCGGCCGACCTGGACCGGCTGCTCGAGGGCGTCTTCCTCGACCTGGTGCCGGTGGTACTGGACGCGGGCACCGATTACGTTGCCGCCGCCGACGCGGTGCTGGCGCTGCTGACCGAGCTTGGACGACGACCAGCGCGTCGCGGCTGTCGGTCGACCTGGGCGCCGACCCGTTGACCGCGCCGCTGGGCGCGCGGTCCGCGCCGGAGCGTGGCCGACGTCGTCGCGACCGCGGCGAAAGTGGGCGGCTACGACGGACGGCGTGCGCGCGATCACCGTTGACGGCCCGGCGTTCCACAACCACGGTGCGAGCGCGTCGTGGGAGCTGGCCGGCAGCGTGGCAGCCGGGGTGGCCTACCTGCGGCTGCTCAGCGGCGGCGGCCTTGGTGTTCGGGATGGGTTGCGGCAGATCAGCTTTCGATTCGCCGCGGACGACGACCAGTTCATGACCATTGCGAAGCTGCGTGCGGCACGCCAACTTTGGGCGCGGGTTGCCGAGGTTGTCGGGGAACCCGACAGCGGCGCGCGCGACCGTGCATGCGCGTCACGTCGTTGCCGATGATGGCCGAGCGCGACCCGTGGGTGAACATGCTGCGCACTACGCTGGCGGCTTTCGGGGCGGGTGTCGGTGGTGCTGATACCGTGCTCGTCCAGCCTTTCGACGTCGCGATCCCCGGCGGATTCCCGGGGATCGCGGCCCGCTTCTCGCGGCGGATCGCCCGTAACACCCAGCTGTTGCTGCTGGAGGAATCCCATGTCGGGCGGGTGCTCGATCCCGCGGCCGGGTCGTGGTTCGTCGACGACCTCACCGAGCGGCTCGCCGAGCAGGCGTGGACGCATTTCCGGGAGATCGAGCAGCGGGGCGGCTTCGTCGAGGCCGGGGAGTTCGTCGCCGAGCAGATCGCCGAGGTGCGCGACCGCCGGATCGACGACATCGCGCACCGGGGCACGGCGCTGACCGGTGTCAACGAATACCCAAACCTGGCCGAACCGCCGCTACCCCCGAACGACCTGAAAGCGACTGTCGAGAGTTACGCGGCCGGGTTTGAAGCGCTGCGGGACCGCTCGGATGCCTACCTCGAGCGGACCGGGTCGCGCCCGCAGGTGCTGCTGCTGCCGCTGGGTCCGCTGGCCGAGCACAACATCCGCGCGACGTTCGCGGCGAACCTGCTGGCCTCAGGCGGTATCGAGGCGGCCAGCCCGGGAACCGTGACCGCCGACGGTGTCGCGCAGGCGATTTCGGTCGCTGACTCTCCGAGCGTCGCGGTCATCTGCGGTACCGATGCCCGCTACGGGACCGAGGCGGCCGGCGTGGTCGAGGCGGCCCGCGCCGCCGGGCTGTCGCGGGTCTATCTGGCCGGCCCGGAGAAGGCGGTGGCGGATGTCGACCAGGGCGGCCGCCCCGACGACTACCTGACCGCTAAGATCGACGCGGTCAGCGCCCTGTCGACTCTGCTCACCCGATTGGGGGCATAGACCGATGACGGCAAGCACCTCCATCGTCGACAGCTTCGCCGACGTTCCCCTTCACGGCGAGCGCGCCGGGGAACCCGCCACAGAGGCTGCCGTGACCGAGCACGTCGCCGCGGCCGCTGCCGCGCACGGCTACTACTCCGGAGCAGCTCGACTGGATCACCCCCGAGGGCATCGACGTCAAACCGGTCTACATCGCCGCCGACCGTGAGGCGGCCGTGGCCGAGGGTTACCCGCTGGATAGCCTGCCCGGCGCGCCGCCGTATGTGCGCGGGCCGTATCCGACGATGTATGTCAACCAGCCGTGGACCATCCGGCAGTACGCCGGGTTCTCCACTGCCGCCGATTCCAACGCGTTCTACCGCCGCAACCTGGCCGCGGGTCAGAAGGGGCTGTCGGTGGCGTTCGACCTGGCCACCCACCGCGGTTATGACTCCGATCATCCGCGCGTGCAGGGTGACGTCGGGATGGCCGGGGTGGCGATCGACTCGATCCTGGACATGCGCCAGCTGTTCGACGGCATCGACCTGTCCACGGTGTCGGTGTCGATGACGATGAACGGCGCGGTGCTGCCGATTCTGGCGCTGTACGTGGTGGCCGCCGAGGAGCAGGGGGTGCCGCCGGAGAAGCTGGCCGGGACCATCCAGAACGACATCCTCAAGGAGTTCATGGTCCGCAACACCTACATCTATCCGCCGAAGCCGTCGATGCGGATCATCTCCGACATCTTCGGCTACACCAGCACCAAGATGCCGAAGTTCAACTCGATCTCGATCTCCGGCTATCACATCCAGGAGGCCGGTGCGACAGCGGATCTGGAGCTGGCCTACACGCTGGCCGACGGTGTCGAGTACATCAAGGCCGGCCTGGACGCCGGGCTTGGACATCGACAAGTTCGCGCCGCGGCTGTCGTTCTTCTGGGGCATCGGGATGAACTTCTTCATGGAGGTCGCCAAGCTGCGGGCCGGGCGGCTGCTGTGGAGCGAACTCGTCGCGCCAGTTCGACCCGAAGGACGCGAAATCGCAGTCGCTGCGCACACATTCGCAGACCTCGGGGTGGTCGTTGACCGCGCAGGACGCGTTCAACAACGTCGCCCGCACCTGCATCGAGGCGATGGCCGCCACCCAGGGTCACACCCAGTCGCTGCACACCAACGCGCTGGACGAGGCGCTGGCGCTGCCGACCGACTTCTCCGCGCGGATCGCCCGCAACACGCAGCTGCTGCTGCAGCAGGAGTCCGGCACTACCCGGCCGATCGACCCGTGGGGTGGGTCGTACTACGTGGAGTGGCTGACCCATCAGCTCGCCGAGAAGGCTCGCGCACACATCCGCGAGGTGGCTGAGCACGGGGGGATGGCGCAGGCGATCAGCGATGGCATCCCGAAGCTGCGCATCGAGGAGGCCGCCGCCCGCACCCAGGCCCGCATCGATTCCGGTGCGCAGACGGTGATCGGCATCAACAAGTACCAGGTGGACGATGACCATGAGATCGAGGTGCACAAAGTTGAGAACAGCCGGGTGCGGGCCGAGCAGATCGCCAAACTCGCAGCAGCTGCGGGCCGCCCGCGACCAGGCCGCCGTCGACTCCGCGCTGGCCGAGCTGACCGCGCGGCGCGCCGAGGGCGTCGCGGGCGAGGAGGGCTGGGCAACAACCTGCTGGCGCTGGCCATCGACGCCGCGCGGGCCAAGGCCACCGTCGGGGAGATCTCCGACGCGCTGGAGAAGGTATGGGGACGCCATCAGGCCGAGATCCGTACCATCGCCGGGGTCTACCGCGACGAAGTCGGAAAGGTCAGCAACATCGCCAGCGCCATCGAGCTAGTCGAGAAGTTCGCCGAGGCCGACGGCCGCAGGCCACGCATCCTGGTCGCCAAGATGGGTCAGGACGGGCACGACCGCGGCCAGAAAGTGATCGCAACGGCGTTCGCCGACATCGGGTTTCGACGTCGACGTGGGCTCGCTGTTCTCCACTCCGGACGAGGTCGCCCGGCAGGCCGCCGACAACGACGTGCACGTGGTCGGGGTGTCGTCACTGGCGGCCGGGCACCTGACGCTGGTGCCTGCGCTGCGCGACGCGCTGGCCGCGGTCGGCCGGCCCGACATCATGATCGTGGTCGGCGGCGTCATCCCGCCAGGCGACTTCGACGAGCTGTACGCCGCCGGGCGCCACGGCGATCTTCCCGCCCGGCACGGTGATCGCCGACGCCGCGATCGGCCTGCTGCACAAGCTGGCCAAGCGGCTGGGCTACGACTTGGATTAGCCGCAGCAGGTAGATGGCTGACATCCAGGACCTGGCCGCCGCGGTGAAAAGCGGCGACTGCGCGGCGCTCCCACGGGCCATCACCCTGGTCGAATCGACCGCCAATTCCGACAGATTTCATGCGGACTATTCCTGGTTGTTGCTCCTCGATCTCGCGCCGGCTTGTCTCGGAATTTGTCTCGCATATTGTTCTCAGATATATGTTCACTACAGCGCCTTGAATGTTCACTACAGCGCCCGGTGCAGCGGGCCGCAGCACCAGCCCCACGTGGTCCACGCAATAAGCCCGTCTAAAAATTCATCAAAGATCGCAGCAGCATTCGGGCCCCGCGCCGCCCGAATTCGGGGTAACAGCCATAGAGGACGCAGCACGACAAGGCGGCGCCCGACAGGGCGCTAGAGGAAGTGGTGGGCGGTGTCAGACGCGCTTGCCGGACAGAAGGAATCGAGGCGAGTAGCTGCCATGAGTGGTTCAACTTCACCGTTCGGGCAGAACGAGTGGTTGGTCGAGGAGATGTACCGCAAGTTCCGCGAAGATCCCTCCTCGGTCGATTCGAGCTGGCATGAATTCTTGGTCGACTACTCCCCGGAACCGGCCACCGACGCCGCTGCGTTGGCCGGCAATGGGCAACCGGCCGAGCCGGCTGCACCGCCCGAGCCGAAGCCCGCTCCGGAGCCGGCCCAAGCGGCCAAGCCCGCTCCGCCCGCCAAGACCCGGCCGATAAGCAAGGCCGCCTCCACGGAGCAGAAAGCCCCCTTGGACACACCCGCCAAGTCGAAGGCGGCTGCCGCGGCCCGGCGCGGGGAAGGCGACGAGGTACGGGTGTTGCGCGGCGCCGCCGCGGCCGTCGTCAAGAACATGAACGCGTCGCTGGAGGTGCCGACCGCGACCAGCGTGCGGGCCATCCCGGCCAAGCTGATGATCGACAACCGGGTCGTCATCAACAACCAACTCAAGCGCACTCGCGGCGGCAAGATCTCGTTCACCCACCTGCATCGGTTACGCGCTCGTGCAGGCGGTCAAGAAGTTCCCGAACATGAACCGCCACTTCGCCGAGGTCGGCGGCAAGCCCGACGCGCGGTGACGCCGGCGAACACGTCAACCTCGGGCTGGCGATCGACCTGCAGGGCAAGGACGGCAACCGTCAGCTCGTCGTGGCGGGCATCAAGAACGCCGAGACGATGAGCTTCGGCCAGTTCCTCGCAGGCTACGAGGACATCGTGCGGCGCGCCCGTGACGGCAAGCTGACCGCCGAAGACTTTGCCGGCGTGACGATTTCGCTGACGAATCCGGGCACCATCGGCACGGTGCACTCGGTGCCGCGGTTGATGCGTGGGCAGGGCGCGATCATCGGCGTCGGGCGCGATGGAGTACCCGGCCGAGTTCCAGGGCGCCAGCAAGGAACGCATCGCCGAGTTGGGCGTCGGCAAGCTGGTCACCTTCACGTCGACCTACGACCATCGCATCATCCAGGGCGCGGAGTCCGGCGACTTCCTGCGCACCGTGCACGAACTGCTGCTGAGCGACGACTTCTTCGACGAGATCTTCCGCGAGCTGGGCATCCCGTACGAGCCGGTGCGCTGGCGCACCGACAACCCCGATTCGATCGAGGACAAGAACGGCCGCGTCATCGAGTTGATCGCGGCCTACCGCAACCGCGGCCATCTGATGGCCGACATCGACCCGCTGCGGCTGGATCAGTCCCGGTTCCGCAGCCACCCCGACCTCGATGTGAACAGCGCACGGCCTGACGCTGTGGGACCTGGACCGCGAGTTCAAGGTCGACGGCTTCGCCGGCTGCGAGTACAAGAAGCTGCGCGACGTGCTCGGGCTGTTGCGCGACGCCTACTGCCGTCACGTCGGCGTCGAGTACACCCACATCCTGGAACCCGAACAGCAGAAGTGGCTGCAGGAACGCGTGGAGGCCAAAGACGTCAAACCGGATGTGGCGCAGCAGAAGTACATCCTGCGCAAGCTGAACGCCGCGGAGGCGTTCGAGACCTTCCTGGCGACCAAATACGTTGGGCAGAAGCGGTTTTCGCTGGAAGGCGCCGAGGCCGTCGTCCCGATGATGGACGCCGCGATCGACCAGGCCGCCGAGCACGGACTCGACGAGGTCGTCATCGGCATGCCGCACCGCGGCCGGCTCAACGTGCTGGCCAACATCGTCGGCAAGCCGTACTCGCAGATCTTTTCCGAGTTCGAGGGCAACCTGAACCCGGCGCAGGCCCTCGGGTCCGGCGACGTCAAGTATCACCTCGGTGCCACCGGTACCCATCTGCAGATGTTCGGCGACAACGACATTGCGGTGTCGCTGGTGGCCAACCCGTCACATTTGGAGGCCGTCGATCCGGTGCTGGAGGGTCTGGTGCGGGCCAAGCAGGACCTGCTGGATAAGGGCGACGGAGAAGACGGTTTCTCGATCGTGCCGATGATGCTGCACGGCGACGCCGCGTTCGCCGGTCAGGGCGTGGTCGCCGAAACGCTGAACCTGGCGCTGCTGCCGGGTTACCGGACCGGCGGCACGATCCACATCATCGTCAACAACCAGATCGGGTTCACCACCTCACCGGAGCACTCCCGGTCTTCGGAGTACTGCACCGACGTCGCGAAGATGATCGGGGCGCCGATCTTCCACGTGAACGGTGAGGACCCGGAGGCGTGCGTGCGGGTGGCGCGGCTGGCGATGGATTTCCGGCAGCAGTTCAAGAAGGACGTCGTCATCGACATGCTGTGCTACCGGCGGCGTGGGCACAACGAGGGTGACGACCCGTCGATGACGCAGCCGGCGATGTACGAGGTGATCGACGTCAAGCGCGGAGTCCGCAAAGCCTACACCGAGGCGTTGATCGGCCGCGGCGACATTTCGATGCAAGGAAGCCGAGGACGCCCTGCGCGACTACCAGCGCCAGCTGGAGCGGGTGTTCAACGAGGTCCGCGAGCTGGAGAAGCACGCGGTCGAGCCCAGCGAGTCGGTGGAGTCCCACCAGGTCCTCCCGGCGCGGCTGTCCACCGTGGTGGACAAATCGCTGCTGGCCCGCATCGGCGACGCGCAGCTGGCGTTCCCGGAGGGGTTCACGGTGCATCCCCGGGTGAAGCCGGTACTGGAGAAGCGCCGGGAGATGGCCTACAACGGCAAGATCGACTGGGCGTTCGGCGAGCTGCTGGCGCTGGGATCGCTGATCGCCGACGGTACGCTGATCCGGCTGTCCGGGCAGGACACCCGCCGCGGCACCTTCTCCCAGCGCCACTCGGTGCTCATCGACCGCAAGACCGGCGCGGAGTTCACGCCGCTGCAGCTGCTGACCATCAACGAGGACGGCACCCCCACCGGTGGCAAGTTCATGGTGTACGACTCGGCGCTGTCCGAGTTCGCAGCAGTGGGCTTCGAGTACGGCTACTCGGTGGGCAACCCGGATGCGATCGTGCTGTGGGAGGCCCAGTTCGGCGACTTCGTCAGCGGCGCCCAGCCGATCATCGACGAGTTCATCTCCTCCGGCGAAGCCAAATGGGGTCAGCGGTCCGACGTGGTGCTGCTGCTTCCGCACGGCCACGAGGGTCAGGGCCCCGACCACACCTCGGGCCGCATCGAGCGGTTTCTCCAGGTGTGCGCCGAGGGGTCGATGACGGTGGCGATGCCGTCGACGCCGGCGAACTATTTCCACCTGCTGCGGCGGCACTTGCTGGACGGCATCCAGCGTCCGCTGATCGTGTTCACGCCGAAGTCGATGCTTCGCAACAAGGCCGTGGTCAGCGACATCAGGGAATTCACCGAGACCAAGTTCCGCTCAGTGCTCGAGGAACCCACCTACCAGGACGGCATCGGCGACCGCAGCAAGGTCAAGCGAATCCTGCTGACCAGCGGCAAGCTGTACTACGAGCTGGCGGCCCGCAAGGCCAAGGACAAGCGCGACGACGTCGCGATCGTGCGCATCGAGCAGCTCGCGCCGCTGCCGAACCGGCGGCTGGCCAACACGCTGGACGGCTACCCGAACGCCACCGAGTTCTTCTGGGTGCAGGAGGAACCGGCGAACCAGGGCGCGTGGCCGACCTTCGGCCTCGCGCTGCCGGAATTGCTGCCCGAGCACCTGACCGGACTCAAGCGCATCTCGCGGCGCGCGATGTCGGCGCCGTCGTCGGGGTCGTCGAAGGTGCACGCCGTCGAGCAGCAGGAAATCATCGACGAAGCCTTCGGCTGAGCCTCTTCTTTGCCGCGAGCGTGCGTGTCTGCACGGTGCCACGCCGACACCAGCGGCATTCTGCCGCTCGTAGGGTCGGCCCATCGAGTGCCAGGCGCCGGTCGGGCAGGCCGCGCGCGCGAATCGCGCCGGCGCATCATCCGGACGACGGTGCCGCGCGTTGTCCCCAAGCGATCATCCGTGCGCAGCGCCGACGCACGCCGGACTGTGTCTGTGCTCAGATATTTTCCTTCCTTGCCCGCGGACATCGCTGAACTCCCGGGTCCTACCTGCGCCAAACTACACCGCGGCCATCGCGAGCCGCGCCGGGCAGGCTCCTGCCTTTTGAGTACGCGGGCGACCGTTGAACTCAATGACCAATACTTCCTTTGCGAACTAATCAGTGACGTGGGTCACCCTGCGGGTCCAGTATTACAAGCATCACAAATCAGTGATTGGGGACGAGGATGTTAGAACGAAACGGGCGCCGAATGGTCACCGGGTTGGTGATCGCCGTGGTCGCGGCGCTGCTAGTGAGCGCCTGCGGCGTCACCCGCGGCGAGGAAGCGAGTGGACTGCACCGGCTGCGCATGATGGTGCCGAACAGTCCGGGCGGCGGCTATGACCTGACCGCGCGTACCGCCGTGAAGATCATGGAGGACGACGACATCACCGGTCGGGTGGAGGTCTTCAACGTGATCGGCGCCGGCGGCACCGTGGCGATGGCCCGGCTGATGAACGAGAAGGGCAATGGCGACCTCATGATGATGATGGGGCTCGGGGTGGTCGGGGCCACCTACACCAACGGCTCGAAGGCCCGGGCGTCGGATGCGACGGCGCTGGCGAAGATGGTCGAGGAGCAGGAAGGCATTCTGGTCCCGGCCGATTCGCCATTCAAGACGGTGCAGGATTTCGTCGCGGCGTGGAAGGCCGATCCGGCCAGCGTGACGATCGGCGGCGGGTCGTCGCCGGGCGGGCCGGATCATCTGTTTCCGATGGAAACGGCCAAGGCCGCCGGCGTGGACCCGACAGAGGTCAACTTCGTCTCCTACGACGGTGGCGGTGATCTGCTGACCGCGCTGCTCGGCAAGAAGATCACCGTGGGCACCTCGGGTCTCGGCGAATTCGTGGACCAGATCGAGTCGGGCCAGCTGCGCGTGCTCGCGGTGTCGGGCAGCGAGCGGGTCGAGGACGTCGACGCGCCGACGCTGACCGAGGCCGGGGATCGACCTCACCTTCACCAACTGGCGCGGAATCCTGGCGCCGCCAGGCATTTCCGATGACGCCAAGCAGGCGCTGGTGAAGGTGCTCGAGGAGTTGCACGGCACGCAGCAATGGAAGGAGGCGCTGGTGAAAAACGGCTGGACCGACGCGTTTACGACCGGTCCGGCACGTTCGAGCAGTTCCTCAAGGACCAGGACAACCGGGTCTCGTCGACCCTGACCGATTTGGGGCTGCTATGACCACCACTAACGAGCCGCAGGAACATGCGGTCGAGAAGACGGTCGACAAGGCGCAGTACCTCGTCTGCGCGGTGCTGGTCGCGGTCGGCGCGATTCCTGATCTATCGACGCGTTGTCCCTGGAGGCGGGTTTCGCGAAGGTGGATCCGGTCGGCCCGCGGATGTTCCCGATCGCCGTCGGCATCGGGTTGATCGTGGTGGCGATCATCTTGGCTCTCGCGATTCCGCGCGGCTCGACCGGTGAGGAGGAGGGGGGCGAGGACATCGACACGAGCACGCCGGCCGACTGGCGCACGGTGGGACTGCTCGTCGGGTTGTTCGTGGCGGTGATCGTGCTGGTGGTGCCGCTGGGTTGGGCGATCACCGGGACCCTGTTGTTCGCCGGGGCCGCAACGATTCTCGGCAGCAAGCGATACGTTCTCAACGTCATTATCGGCGTGGTGCTGGCGGTCGGCAGTTTCTACGCGTTTTATTCCGGGCTCGGAATCCCGCTGCCCGCAGGCATTCTGGACGGGATTCTCTGACATGGACAATTTCAACTGGCTGCTGCAGGGCTTCGCCGAGGCGGCGACGCCGATGAACCTGCTGTACGCCGTGATCGGCGTGCTGCTTGGGACCGCGGTCGGTGTGCTGCCCGGTATCGGCCCGGCGATGACGGTGGCGCTGCTGTTGCCGATCACCTACAACGTCCCCCCCAGCGCGGCGTTCATCATGTTCGCCGGCATCTTCTACGGCGGCATGTACGGCGGGTCGACCACCTCGATCCTGCTCAACACCCCGGGTGAGTCGTCGTCGGTCATCACCGCGATCGAGGGCAACAAGATGGCCAAGGCGGGCCGCGCGGCCCAGGCGCTGGCGACCGCGGCGATCGGATCGTTCGTCGCGGGCGCCATCGGCACCACCCTGTTGGCGGCGTTCGCGCCGTCGATATCGCGATTCGCGGTAACGCTGGGCGCCCCGTCCTACCTCGCGATCATGCTGTTGGCGCTGGTGATGGTGACCGCGGTGCTGGGCTCATCCAGGCTGCGCGGCGCCATCGCGCTGCTGCTCGGGCTGGCGATCGGCATCGTCGGCATCGACTCGCTGACCGGGCAGCCGCGCGCCACGTTCGGGCTGCCGCTGCTGTCCGACGGCATCGACATCGTGGTGATCGCGGTGGCGATCTTCGCGCTCGGCGAGGCGCTGTGGGTGGCGGCGCATCTGCGGCGTCGGCCCGCCGAGATCATTCCGGTCGGCCGGCCGTGGATGAGCCGGGCGGACTTCGGTCGCTCGTGGAAGCCGTGGCTGCGCGGCACCGCTTACGGGTTCCCGTTCGGCGCGCTGCCGGCCGGCGGCGCCGAACTGCCGACGTTCTTGTCCTATGTCACCGAGAAGAAGCTGTCCAAGCACCCCGAGGAGTTCGGCCATGGCGCGATCGAGGGGGTGGCCGGGCCGGAGGCGGCCAACAACGCCTCGGCCGCCGGCACGCTGGTGCCGATGCTGTCGCTGGGGTTGCCGACCAACGCCACCGCGGCGGTGATCCTGGCCGCGTTCGTGTCCTACGGGATTCAGCCCGGCCCCACCCTGTTCGAGAAGGAGCCGCTGCTGATCTGGACGCTGATCGCCAGCCTGTTCATCGGCAACTTCCTGCTGCTGGTGCTCAACCTGCCGCTGGCGCCGCTGTGGGCCAAGCTGTTGCGCACCCCGCGGCCCTACCTGTATGCGGGCATCCTGTTCTTCGCCACGCTGGGCGCGCTCGCGGTCAACGTGCAGGCGCTTGACCTGGCGCTGCTGCTGGTGTTCGGCCTGCTCGGGCTGATGATGCGCCGCTTCGGGCTACCGGTACTGCCGCTGATCATCGGCGTCATCCTCGGGCCCGCGCATCGAGCGGCAGCTGCGCCAAAGCCTGCAGCTCGGCGGCGGTGACTGGACCAGCCTGTTCACCGAGCCCGTCGCGATCATCGTGTACATCCTGATCATCGCGCTGCTGGTCGCCCCGCTCATCCTGCGGCTGTTCCACCGCCCCGAACCCGATCTGGTCCATCCCCCTGACCTGCAGGAGCAGGACGAAGAAGAACAGCGCACAGAAAAGGCGGGAGCATGATCGTCGTCGGATACTCCGCAGACCGATACGGCACGGCGGCCCTGGAACACGGGATCACCGAGGCGAAACGCCGGAACACGAATCTGCTGGTAATCAACGCCACCCGCGGTGATTCGTTGGCCGACCCCCGCTTCGCGCAGTCCGAAAGAGGTGCACGAGGTCGAGGAGCGGCTCAACCGGTGCGGGGTCGAGTTCGAACTCGCCCAGCCCGTCGGGGTCGACGCCGCCGACGAGCTGCTCAAGGCGATGGAACACGACGACGCCGAACTCCTGGTGGTCGGTGTCCGGCAACGCAACCCGGTGGGCAAGCTGCTGCTCGGCAGCGTTGCCCGGCAAGTGCTGCTGGAATGCCCCAAGCCGGTGCTCGCCGTCAAACCGGAGGAACTGTAGATGCAGGAGAGCCGTTCTGATGCAGATGCGGCCGCCGGTCCCGAGCAGAATCGGTAGCTCTACAAAGGAGTTAGGTCACAGATGGCGAAGATTGCGGTTCGGGGCACGGTCGTGGAGCTGGACGGCGATGAGATGACCAGGATCATCCCGAAGGTGAGTAGTCCATGGAAATGAATACGGACGGATCCATTACTCCCGAGGATGTCCCGGGTTCTGACGATGATGCGCAGCCAATCGGGCCGGGGCCGTTGGCAGGGCCTTCGGGTATTGGATCTGGGAACGGTCTATGCAGCACCGATCACCGCCATGCTGCTGGGGGACTGGGGAGCCGATGTCATCAAGGTGGAGCATCCCCGGGGTGACCCGGCGCGAACGCACGGATTGTCGAAGGACGGGCACGGCTTGTGGTGGAAGGTGATCGCTCGAAATAAGCGAACTATCACGCTGAACTTCAGTAAGCCAGAAGGCCAAGACATTCTGCGCGGGCTCGTCGCGCAGGCGGATGTGGTGATTGAGAACTTCCGTCCCGGAGTGATGGAGAAATGGGGCCTTGGGCCCGAGGAATTGCAGAAAGTCAATCCGGCACTGGTGGTGCTGCGGGTCACGGGGTTCGGGCAGAAAGGGCCGTACTCAAGCAGACGAGCGTTTGGCACCCTGGCCGAGGCAATGAGCGGCCTGGCGCATCAGACCGGCGAGGAGACCGGGCCCCCGACGTTGCCGCCGTTTGGATTGGCGGACGGGGTGGCCGCGTTGGCCGGTGCCTACGCGGTGATGCTGGCGTTGTATCACCGGGACGTGACCAAGGGCGGCGGGCAGGTCATTGACTTGTCGCTGTTGGAACCGCTGGTTGGCATCCTGGGTCCAGGCCCCAGTGTCTACGACCAACTCGGGTTGATCTCGGGACGCCATGGCAACCGATCGAGCAATAACGCCCCCCGCAACGCCTACCTCACCAGCGACGGCCGGTGGGTGGCGATCTCGGCGAGTGCCACCTCGGTTGCCGAACGAGTGATGAAGCTGGTCGGAAGGCCCGACATCGCCGAGCAGTCATGGTTTCCCCGCGCCGGTGAGCGGGTCAAGCACGCGGACATGATCGACGCTCCGGTCGCTGAATGGATCGGTGCCCGGCCGATGGAGGAGGTCTCGGCGGCGTTTCAGGCCGCCGGCGCGGCGCTGGCCCCGGTCTATGACGTCGAGCAACTCCTGAATGACCCGCATGTTCTGGACCGCGACATGATCACCACCATCGAGGATGACGACCTCGGGCCGCTGAAAATGCAGAACTTGATCTTCCGGATGGGCAACACGCCCGGCTCGATCCGTCATGGCGGACGCCGCCTGGGGCAGGACACCGGCGACGTGCTCGACGAGCTGTTGGGGATCTCCGGCGATAAGCTCGATGAGCTCCGCGAGAACGGGGTGATCTGATGGACCGTAGTTACTTGTTCGCGCCGGGTCACAACGCAAAACTTCTGAACCGGGTGTTCGGCGCCGGTGCCGATGCGGTGATGCTCGACCTGGAGGATGCGGTCCCGCCGGATGCGAAGGTCACCGCTCGTGCGATGGTCGCCGAGGCCCTCCTCGACCATTCCGCCTGGGTCAGGGTGAATGCCGCCCAAACCGCTTGGTGTGAAGCGGATCTCGCCGCTGTGGCGGATCGAGCTTTTGGTATCCGGATCCCCAAGGTTGAATCTGCGGGCGATGTCGAGTGGGTGACCGCACGGGCGCCAGGTAAGCCCATCATCTGTGCTATCGAAAGCGCGCGCGGTGTGCTGGCGGCACAGGAGATCGCCGCAGTGCCCGGTGTTCGGTTTCTGGCGATGGGTGGTGTCGACCTGCAGCGCGACCTCAACACCTCCGGCGGGAACCTGCAATCCCTCTATGCGCGCTCCCATCTGGTTGTGGCGTCGCGCGCGGCGGGGATCGAGCCGCCCATCGACAGCGTCTTCCCCCTGCTCGAGGACACAGCCGGGCTTCGCGACCAAGCCCAGTTGCCGCTCGTTGGGCTTTTTCGTAAGTTGGCGATCCATCCGCGT
>CAWGHF010000027.1:0-14724 GCA_963822305.1 uncultured Actinomycetota bacterium
GTCGCGGCGATCTTCGGTTGCGACCATGGCGACGAGGGTGTCGATGAGTTCCTCGGCGGTCGTGTGCCATTTGTCGGTGTGCAGCAGGCCACTCAATCCCAGACCCGCGGCACCGTGCGCGCCCGTCAGGAGTATCGCCCCGTAGCGCTGCGCGTTCTGTTCGCCGACGACCGGGGCGGCGATGGCGAGGAACTCGGCGCAACCGCGTTGCGCGGCCTGGACTACGGCGGCCGGGTCCCCTGCCGGTGTACTGAACATCAATTGGTACAGGTGTGGCTGCCGGCGGCTGACGGTGATGAGGATGGTGAGCGCCGCGCGCAGCTTGTCGACGGGTCCGAGTCGCGAGTCGGTTTGCAGTGCCTTCATCTCATCGCCGACGCGCTCCCACCCCTCGGCGGCGACAGCGGTCAGCAGGCTCTCCTTATCGGTGAAGTGCCGATAGGGCGCGCCGCGGCTCACACCTGCACGTGCGCCCACCTCGCGGAGCGTCACGGCGTTGGGACCGCCGCCGTCGAGCAGCTCGGCGGCGCTGTGAGCAAGGCGCGGCGGGTGGCGGCGGCTGACTCGATGCGACTCATGGTCGGGCCATTCTAAGTTGACATCGTCAACTGAAAAGAATAACCATGTTGAGGTGACAACGTCATCTGAATTGCAGGAGATCGTCATCGTCACCGGTGCGTCCACCGGGATCGGCGCGGCTACCGCACACGAACTGGCCGAGCGGGGGTTCCACGTCCTCGCCGGTGTCCGGCGCGACCGGGATGCCGACGCAATTCGGCGGCCGGGCATAGAACCCCTGATCATCGACATCACCAACCCAGACCACATCCAGACGCTGGCCACCCGGGTGCGCGGTGACTCGCAGGGCCGGGCGCTGCGGGCGCTCGTGAACAACGCCGGCATCGGCGTCAACGTACCCATCGAGACCTTCGCGATCGACGAGTGGCGACGCCTGTTCGAGGTCAACCTCTTCGGTCACGTCGCCGTCACCCAGGCACTGCTGCCCGACCTGATCCGCAGCAAGGGTCGCGTGGTCAACATCAGCTCCGTTGGGGGCAAGGTCGCCATGGCCACCTACGGCCCCTACGCGGGCACGAAGTTCGCACTCGAGGCGGTCAGTGACTCTTTGCGACGCGAAATGGCCCCGTTCGGCGTGGGGGTGGTCGTGGTCGAACCGGGCGCCGTCCATACGGAGATGCCCGGCCGGGCGATCGCCACCGCCAATGAGCTGGCGTCGGCCATGACGCCCGAACAACGCCAGCGCTACGGCCCGCTGGTACACGCCGTCACCACGCAGACCGCGTCGCACACCACGTCGGGGTCGGGCGTGCCCGCCGACGCCGCGGCAAAGGTGATCGCCAAGGCGATCACGGCGCGCAAGCCGCGCGCCCGCTACACCGTCGGCCGCGATGCCGCACTGATCACCCGCCTCGTGCGCTTGCTGCCCGACCGGATGCTCGACCGCGTCATCGCCGCCGGCCTGCGTCCCCACTTTCCCAGGAAGAGCTAGCCCCAGCCGAGCTGGCGCAGGGTGTAGCCGTCGTTCCAGATCTTCGTCATGTGGCGGATCTTGTCCCCGTCGAAGTCCATGACGTAGACGTAATCGGCGGCCGCGCTCTTTCCGGTCGGTGCCACCGGTCCGCCGTCGCCGGTGTGCGTCCCGCGGAAGACGCCGAACACCGCGACGTTGTTGCGTGTCTCGTCGACGGCGAAGGACTTCACCTCGGCGATGCCGTCGGGCAGCGGTGTCAACAGGTTCTTCATCCACTCGGCGTACGCCTCGAGGGTGTCGATGCCGGCCAGCGCATCGGTCTGGCCGGCGAATGTCGCACCTGTGTGGCAGTACGGCGCGCAGCCCTCCCAGCCCTTACCGGTCTCGCAAGCGTCGAAGAACTGCGCTGCGGTTTCCTTGATCGATCTCATACAGCGATTTTGGCGCGTTCATCGGCGCTGAGCGTCGGAATGCGCGCCCGAAATCACCCGGTGGGGCGGACGACGATCTCGTGAATGTGGGCGTCGGGCGGGGCGTTGACGGCATCGGCCACGACCTTCGCGACGGTCTGTGGACTCAGAAATCGCTCGGGCTTGTATTCGCCGCCCTCATAGGCGACGAGCCCTTCCTGCATCACCGTCGCTATCCGGCCCGGATGGATCGACGTCACCCGAAGCGACGGCTCGTCGTTGCGCAGCGAGTCCGCGAAGCCGCGCAATGCGAACTTGCTCGCCGTGTACGACGCCAAGCCGGGCGAAGCATTGATCCCTGCGCCGGAGTTGATGAACACGACATGGCCGCGCGCACTGTGCAACGCCGGCAGCAGTGCAAGCGTAAGTGCCACCGCTCCAACGACATTGACCTCCATGGTGACGCGCCACTCGTCGACGGTCGACTCCGCCACACGGCCTGGGAAAGCGGCGCCCGCGTTGTGGACCAGCACATCGAGCTCGTCGATCGGTTCGACCGCGGCGGGGATGGCGTCGCTGTCCTCGAGATCCAGCGGCCAGGTGGTCGCCCCGAGCCGCTCCGCAAGCGCGTCGAGCCGGTCCGACGGCCGACCGCCGAGAAACAACGTGTGAGTGGGCGCGAGCGCATCCGCGATCGCCGTACCGAGCCCCCCCGCCGGTCCGGTGATGAAGGCGGTCGACATGCCGGTCACCCTACCGACTGCGATCATTGAGGAGATGGCACCGGATCCCAGCTTCGCTCCCACGCAGCTCGCGGCACGCGCCGCGTACCTGCTGCGCGGCAACGACCTGGGTGTGATGACCACGGCGGCGCCGCTGCTGTATCCGCACATGTGGAGCTGGGACGCCG
Organism: uncultured Actinomycetota bacterium; assembly: GCA_963822305.1. Lineage (GTDB taxonomy): Bacteria > Actinomycetota > Actinomycetes > Mycobacteriales > Mycobacteriaceae > Mycobacterium. The sequence goes on from CAWGHF010000027.1 coordinate 2,813, forward strand.
CTTTCGTGTCCATCGGCCTCGCCCCGCTGAGCGTCGAGCGGGCTGTCGTCGAACTCGACACGCTGCTCTCCGCGCAGTGGTCCAACGGGATGATTCCGCACATCGTGTTCGCCAACGGGGTCGACGGCTACTTCCCCGGGCCTGCACGGTGGGCGACCTCCGCACTTGCCGCCAATGCACCGCGCAACCGGCACACGTCGGGCATCACCCAGCCGCCTGTGCACGCGATCGCGGTGCAACGCATTCTCGACCACGCCCGCTCGCGCGGCCGCTCGACCCGGGCGGTGGCAGAGGCGTTTCTCGATCGCCGCTGGGACGATCTGGTGCGCTGGCACCGCTGGCTCGCCGAAGCACGCGACCAGAAGTCGCACGGCCGGGTCACGCTCTATCACGGGTGGGAGTCCGGTATGGACAACTCGCCGCGATGGGATGCCGCGTACGCCAACGTGATTCCCGGCACCCTGCCCGAGTACCAGCGCGAAGACAACGCCATCGTCACCGATGCAAGCCAGCGGCCGTCCGACGTGGAGTACGACCGGTATCTGTGGCTGCTCGAGGAGATGAAGTCGGCGCACTACGACGACGAACTGCTGCCCAAGGTGATGAGCTTCGCGGTCGAGGACGTGTTCGTCTCCGCCATCCTGTCCGTCGCCTGCACGGTGCTCGCCGAGATCGGCGAGGACTACAAACGTCCGCACGCCGACGTCAGGGACCTGTACGCGTGGGCCGAGCGGTTCCGCTCGGGCGTCGTCGAGACGACCGACGAAAGAACAGGTGCGGCTAGGGATTTCGATGTCCGGGCGGGCAAGTTGATCGCCACCGAGACGGTCTCGCAGTTCGCCCCGCTGCTGTGCGGCGGGCTGCCGCACGACAAGGAGCGGACACTGCTTCGGCTGCTGGAGGGACCGCGGTTCTGCGGGCATCCGGACCTGAAATACGCATTGATCCCGTCGACGTCGCCGGTGTCACGCGACTTCCGGCCCAGGGAGTACTGGCGTGGACCCGTCTGGCCGGTGATGACCTGGCTGTTCTCCTGGGCGTTCGCCCGCCGCGGTTGGGCAGAGCGGTCATTGATGCTGCGGCGCGAAGGCCTGCGGCAGGCCAGCGACGGCACGTTCGCCGAGTACTACGAGCCGTTCACCGGGGAGCCGCTCGGCAGCATGCAACAGTCATGGACCGCCGCCGCGGTGCTCGACTGGCTGGGCTAACCCTCTTCGTGGCCGATTTCCCGATCGGCGAGCCGCTCCATCGGACCCAACGCCTTGGTCAAGGTCTCGACGTCGTCATCGGTGAGCTTGCCGAGCATCGCGGCCAGTGTGGCCCTGCGCGCAGCAAGCGCCTCGCGGTGCTGGACGAGGCCACGTGGCGTGACCTCCACGAGCACGGCGCGCAAGTCCGATGGGTCGCGGGACCGCTTCACCAGGCCGAGCTTCTCGAGCCGGCGGATCGCCACCGTGGTGGTCGGGGTACGGACGCGTTCGTGGGCGGCCAGATCGGTCATCCTGATCGGACCCTTTTCCAGCAGGGTCAACAGGATCGACAGCTGGGCCAGCGTCAGGTCGCCTGACGTTCCGCGATTGGCGTCGCCGCGCCGCAGGACGGAGAACAGTTTGGACAGGACGCGCTGCAGCTCGGCTGCGAGCTCGTCGACCTGCGCTTCTGTCTCCACCATAGTTCGCTAGTCTAACCTGTCAGGGTCTGACGGTATGTAATCACGCAATGTTTTGCGGTTAAAGAACCTGCGACAGGAATCGTTGTAATCTCTCCGTCTCCGCGGCTTCGAAGATCTGCTCCGGCGGCCCGGACTCGACGACCTTGCCGTGATCCATGAACACGACGGCGTCCGACGTCGAGCGGGCGAAGCCCATCTCGTGGGTCACGACGACCATCGTCATGCCATCCCCGCCGAGATCGGCGATCAGCTCCAGGATTCCCTTCACCAGCTCGGGATCCAGCGCCGAGGTGGCCTCGTCGAAGAACATCACCTCAGGGGTCATGGCGAGTGCGCGGGCGATCGCGACGCGCTGCTGCTGCCCGCCCGACAGAGTCCCGGGACGGACATCGGCCTTGTGCCGCAAACCAACCCGGTCCAGCTGAGCCAACCCGAGCTCGCGGGCGTTGTCGGCGCTGAGCTTCTTGAGCTTGCGCGGCGCCAACGTCACGTTGTCCAGCACCGAGCGGTGTGGGAACAGATTGAAGTGCTGGAACACCATGCCGATGCGCTGGCGCAGCTGATCGGGGTTGTCGGTCAGCACCGACTTGCCGTCCAGCAGGATGTCGCCCTTGTCGGGTTCGTACAGCCGGTTGAGCGTCCGCAGCAGCGTCGACTTGCCCGAACCGGATGGCCCGATCACCGCGGCGGTGGTGCCTGCGGGCACGTCGATGTCGACGCCCCTCAGCACCGCGTTGGGTCCGAAGGACAGATGAATGTCGCTGCCGGTCAACGAGACTGGCGCAGATGCTGTCGTCATCAGATCATCTCCTGTGACGTGGCCGGGTTCAGCGGCGAGAGTGGATCCTCCGGCTCGGCGGGTTTGCCCTTTCGCAGCCGGGCGTCGATGTAGTTGACGAGGTGGGTCAGCGGAATGGTCAGGATGAGGTAGAACAGGCCGGCGGCGACCAGCGGTGACAGGTTGCCGGTCTGCGCGTTGAGGTCGCGGCCGACCTGGAACAGCTCGCGCTGGTTGGCGACCAGCCCGAGGAAGTAGACCAGCGAGCTGGCCTTGAGCAGGGAGATGAACTGGTTCACCAACGCGGGCAGCACCCGCCGGATGCCTTGCGGCACCACCACCAGCCGCATCGACGCCGGATAGCTGAAGCCGAGCGCGCGGGACGCCTCGAGCTGGCCGGCCTCCACGCTCTGGATGCCGGAGCGGAAGATCTCCCCGACATAGGCCGCGGCCATCAACCCCAGCGCCGCGATGCCGAGCGGGTAGGGGTTGTTTCCGGTCAGCCCACCGACGATCGGTCCGACGCCGAGTCCGATCAGCAGGATGATCACCACTTCGGGCAGGCCGCGGAAGATGTCGGTGTAGATGCGGGCGGGCCAGCGCAACCACCGCGCCTTCGAGATGCCCGCGATGGCGAGCCCCATTCCGAGCACCAGGGCGATCACGCTGGCGCAGACGGTCAGGATCAATGTGTTCGGCAGTCCAGTCTTGAGCAACACCGGGACGGCCTGCTTGTACAGGTCCCAGTCCAGGAACGAGTCGGCCAGCTGCGACAGCGTCGACTTCGGTTGCGCCGCAGACGAAGCCGCGGGCTCACCCTGATGACTGGCGGCGATGGCCGCGAAGTCCGGCAGCTTCGGCGCCGGCGCCGCCTTGGACCCCGGCTTCCAGCCGGGCGGCAATTCGCGCGGCACCCAGTCGGAGTACAGCCGCGACCAGGTGCCGTCGGCGATGACCGCGTCCAGTCCGGAGTTCAGCGCGTCGATCAGGGGCTTGTTCTCCTTGGCCACCGCGTAGGCCACGAAATTGTCCAAGCTGAAGGTGTTTTCGATGATCTCAGCCGGATCGCCTGGCTGCACGGTGCCCTGCGCCTGCTGCGACGGTGCCACCCAGGCATCGATCTGGCGGGTCTTCAGGCTGGCGTAGACGGTGTTGTAGTCGGGAAACTTGACCGGATCCAGATTCAGCGTGTCGACGACGTAGGCCTCCTGGACGGTGCCCTGCACGACGCCGATGCGCTGGCCGGCGGCGAGCTTGTCGAACCCGGTGATCGCCGACCCCGTCGGCACGACCAGCGAGAAGTAGCCGAAGTCGTAGCCGTTGGTGAAGCCAACGGTGCGCCTACGGGCGTCGGTGGTGGTGATCGACGACGAGCCGACGTCGAAGCGTCGTGATGCCACCTGGGCGAGCAGGCCGGAGAACTCGGTGCCGACGAAATTGATTCGCAGACCGAGCTTTTCGGCCATCGCGCGTAGCAGCTCGTTGTCGAAGCCGGTGAACTGGCCCGCCGAGTCGATGCAGATGCTCGGCGGCGCGTCGGACAGCGTGCCGACGGTCAGCACGCCGGGTGTGCCCAGACCGAGCGCGTCGACCTTGACGGTGTTCAGCGGTGCGACGGTCGGTGTCGTGTATTTGTCCTCGCCGGGCCCCGCCGCCGCGGAGGCGAGGTTGGTCGGAACCGTGCTGGCGCTGTCGACGCCGGGCGGCGCGCACTGGTCGACGTCGGCGACCGCAGGAGCCGCCATCGGGAGGCTGAGCACCAGCAGCCCGACCAGCGCCGCAACGAGTGCCTTAACTATCCGGCCCGTGAATCCGGTCATGGGAGCAACGTAGCCGCCGCGGTTTCGCAGGCCTCGGCTTCAGCTCAATCAGAACGCAACCGAGGGCTGCCTGGCGAGACTCGACGGGCTGAACACGCCGCGACGCACCAGTTCGGCGATCATGATCCGGCCCATGGCTTCCGACCGGCCCGCGCACGCGGCGCGCGCCCCGTCGGTGTCACGGGTGTGGATCGCCGCCGTCTCGGCCTCGTAGAACGGCAGCATCTCGTCGTGGTTGTTCATGTAGGTCACCCAGAACGACCGAGGAATGAAGCTCTGCGACGCGCGGATCTCGGCAAGCAGCCGCGGGCCTGCGTACTCCTCGTTGATGGTCTGCCGGTACTGCCATGCGGCTTCCTGGAACGCGCGCGACTCGCGATTGGCGCGCATGAGGTCGGTCAGCGAGTCGAGCTGGGACACCACATGCGGACGCGGGTCGTTGGCGGCGCGCGCCGACGCTATGCCGAGGAGGACGCCGTGAAGCTCATGGTGCTCGAGCACGACGGACTCGTCGAAGCGCTCGATGAACGCGCCGCGGTGGTAGCGGGTGGACAGGATTCCGTCGTGCTCGAGCTGAACGACGGCTTCCTGAATCGGCACCCGGCTCAGGCCGAGCTCGTGGGCGATCTCGTTCCGGTCGACCCGATCCCCCGAGCGCAGCTTGCCAGTCAGCACCAGGTTGATGATGTGCGCAACAACCTGGTCCTTCTCTTTGATTCCATACCTCTTGGGCATAGCGGCGCCAGTTAATCACGCCGCCAAGTCAATGGGCTGAATTTGACCGAATGAAATGCTTTGCGTCTGGAGAGTTGTGCCCAGCCTAAGCTCAGTTACCTATTTCGCCGCGCGCTGATCACGCCAGCGGCACAACGCTTCTGCGTCGCTCAGGTCGTAATCGGGACCGTTGACGCCGACCGTGAGAAGCGTGACGCCGAGGCCGGCCAGCGCGTCGGCTTCGGCGAGCAGCGCGTCGGTCCCCTTGCCGGAGACACCCGCCGAGCGCTCGATCGCCGCGGGATCGCGACCGACGTCGGCGCAGTGCCGCGCCAGCACCTCGGACTTGTGCGGGTACTCGCTGCTGTCGCTGAACGAGTGCCAGATATCGCCGTACTCGGCGACCAGCCGCAACGTCTTCTTCTCGCCGCCGCCGCCGATCAGCACCGGGATGTCGCGGGTCGGTTGCGGGTTGAGCTTGCCCAGTCGCGACTTTATGCGTGGGAACGCCGCGGCCAGATCGTCAAGGCGGCTGCCCGCCGTACCGAAGTCGTAGCCGTACTCGTCGTAGTCCTTCTGCTTCCAACCCGACCCGATGCCCAGGATCAGCCGACCGTCGGAGATGTGGTCGACTGTGCGCGCCATGTCGGCCAGCAATTCCGGGTTGCGGTACGAATTGCAGGTGACCAGCGCGCCGATTTCAATGCGCGATGTCTGTTCGGCCCACGCGCCGAGCATCGTCCAGCATTCGTAATGTGGACCCTCGGGATCGCCATATAGCGGGAAAAAGTGATCCCAGTTGAACGCGACGTCGACACCGACGTCCTCGCAGCGGCGGACCGCGTCGCGGATATGGCTGTACTGAGGGGAATGTTGCGGCTGCAGCTGCACGCCGACACGAATCGGGGAGGTCACCCGTCCATCATTCCCGGTTTGGCTAGACGCCAATCTGGCCGTCGGTCTTCCACACCGCCACGACCGACGGACGCGCCGGTACCGTTGCCGCCTTCCGGCCACCGCGACAACGGATTGTCGACGCTGTTGTCGTCGTGCTCAGGCGACGAGTGTGGCTACCCGGCGAGGATCTCGCTCAGAATGTCGATAAGCGCCCGCGGTTGATCGCTCTGCACCGAGTGCCCGGACTCCTCGACCATGTGCACGCCGCGGAATCCTGGTGCCGTGCTGGCGAATTCGTCGGCGTCGTCGTCGTTGACGAAAGCCGAATTGGCGCCGCGCACCAGCGTGGTGGGCACATCAAGAAGGGGCACGTCGTCCCACAGCCCCTCGAAGCCCTCGCCCTTGCGCATCGAGTCGTAGCGCCACGTCCACGTGCCATCATCGAGCCGCTTCGAGTTGTGGAACACGCCGCGCCGCAACGACTCCCGGTCGCGGTGTGGGGCCGCGGCGACCGTCACGTCGAGCATCGCTTGGAAACTTGGGAAGATGCGTTCGCCCTGCACAAGGGCGACGGTGCCCTTCTGCGCCTCGGTCAACTCCGTATGCCGTTCTGGCGCGGACGGTGTCACGTCGACGAGCACCAGCTTGCGCACCAGCTCGGGCGCGGATACTGCCAGCCGGATCGCCGTCAAACCGCCCAGCGACATCCCGACGATGAGGTCGGCGTCCGGCGCGAGTTCACGCACGATGGGCGCCACCGCCACCGCGTTCAGCTTCGGCCCGTAGTCGCCGTCCTCACGCCAGGCCGACCGGCCGTGGCCCGGCAGGTCGACCGCAAGCGCGGGCTCGCCGAGCCCGACGATCACCGTGTCCCAGGTGTGCGCATTCTGCCCGCCGCCATGAAGGAAGACCACGCGCGGTGGGCCATCACCGAACTTCAGCAAGCTGATCGGACCGCGGTCGATGCGCTCGACGGTCGGCAACGGGCCGGTAACGCCGCCCTGCTCGGCGTTTTCTTTGAGCAAGGCAAACTCCGGCAGAGCAGCCATTTCGTCGTCGATCTCGGTCACAGATCTTGACAATACGAGTACACCGGGACGGCGGGGAGTAGAGGGCCGCGGTCGATGCGAAGCGCGCTCATCTGGCGGTCATCCCCGGCACTGACCGGCGGGTTACCCTCGGCGATGTGGCTACGCCGGCGTTGGACTTGCTGCTGGGTCCGGAAGCCCCGAATGTGCTTTCCGCCGCCGTCGCAGAGTACGGCTGTCGGCTGGAAAATCTGCGTGCGGCCGACGTCAATGTGGACCCGTCCGGCGCCGCCGTCGTCATGTACGTCGCCGGGGTGCGGCGCGCTGACGGCACGTGCACAACCGACTTCCTTGGCGCGACAACCGGGAGCCGGATCCCGGCCGGTGCGGCCGTCGTCGGGGGCGAGTACCGCGGTGAGCCGGTCGAGGTCGGAATTTGGGCGTGGCCCCATGATCCCGCGCTCCCCGCGCTCCCCACCGCGAGTAACCCAGTGCTGCTCGCCGAAATGTTTCGCAAGTTCGGGATGAGCACCGCGCCGACGCTCGACATCCGCCCCCGCGCGTACCGGCCCGCGCGGCATGCCGTTCTCGAGGTGCACGACGGCCGATCTCGCTGGTTCGTCAAGGTCGTGCGGCCCTCGGCGGTGGCCGAGCTATCCCGTCGTCATGACGTTGCATGCCGACATATGCCCGTGCCGCCGGTGCTCGCCTCGACCCCGGACGGCCTGATCGTGCTGCCCGAAGGGCACGGAACGCCGTTGCGCGCACTGATCCTCGACGGCGACGCCGCACTGCCCGCACCCGAGGTGCTCGAGTCCGTCCTGGACGCACTGCCAGCCGAGCTGATGATGCTGGCGCCCAGGCCATCACATCTGCAGATGGTGGATTTCCACGCTGGCGTGCTGCGATGCGCAGCCGCCGACGAGGTCGAGGTGCTGACCCGGGTCGCCGAGGTGGTGGAAGTCCTGCACTCGGCGGAAGCCCAGCCGGAGCAGAGGGTGCCGGTCCACGGCGACTTCTATGAAGGCCAGCTCCTCGCCGAAGACGGGCGGGTAACAGCTGTTCTCGATATCGACACCGCAGGGCCCGGGGAACGATCCGACGAATGGGCGATGCTGCTTGCGCACCTGTCCGCTCTGACTCTCGAAGTCGCCGGGCGCGAAACGGCAGCCGGTTACACAGCGGCGGTCCTGGACCACGCCGAGCGGCAGGTTCCGGCTCAACAGCTACGACTGCGAACCGCTGCCGCCCTGCTCGGGTTGGCGAATTTGCCGTTTCGGGTGCAGAAGCACCAGTGGCCGGAGCACACTCTCGCCCGGCTTGATCTTGCGATGACGTGGTTAGCAAGGGCGAGATGAAAGACCACCCCGGCTGGCCTTGCAGGCGCTCCCATAGCGCGCAAGACTGAGGGGCAGGACGGGTAGAGGAACTCAAAGAGAAAGGGGTAGATCAATGGAACGACCGGCCAGCTGGAAGATTCTGACGCTTGGCGCTGCCCTAACCGGACTGAGCGTAGCGGGCGCCGGCGCTGCACAGAGTGACACCGGATCTCCGGATTTCACCCCCGAATCGGTGAGCGCGGCCCCACTCTTCAACGACCTGCGGCTGTTAGCAAGTGGTAGTGGCAACTTCGGAAACGTCGGAAGCGGCGGTGGACACTGGGTTGACTGGGGCCCGGATTGGGGGTGGCGCCCGGACGGGTGTGTCAGCGCCACGGGTCCGTTCGGGAACGTCAGCGGCAGCTTCTGCCTCTAGCGTCCTGCGCCAAGGATTCGTCGAATAACAGGCCAAAGGCCACGACGCCGCCCCTACAAACGCCGAAACTGCGGGGAGATCGCCTTTTCGTGAAAAATCGCGATCTGCCCGCAGTCTCGGCGACAAATAGCAGCTAGCCCTCGATGAACGTCTCGAGCTGCACCCGGGCGACGTCGTCGGGCAGCTGCTTGGGCGGGCTCTTCATCAGGTAGGCCGACGCGGCCTCGACCGGGCCGCCGATTCCGCGGTCCTTCGCGATTTTCGCCGCGCGGACCGCGTCGATGATGACGCCGGCAGAGTTCGGCGAGTCCCACACCTCGAGCTTGTACTCCAGGTTCAGTGGCACGTCGCCGAAGGCGCGGCCTTCCAGCCGCACATAGGCCCACTTGCGGTCATCGAGCCAGCCGACGTGATCGGACGGGCCGATGTGCACGTCCTTGGTCTTGAACTCGCGCTGCAGGTTCGACGTGACGGCCTGGGTCTTGGAGATCTTCTTGGACTCCAGGCGCTCCCGCTCGAGCATGTTGAGGAAGTCCATGTTGCCGCCGACGTTCAGCTGCATCGTGCGGTCGAGCTGCACGCCGCGGTCCTCGAACAGCTTGGCCATCACGCGGTGGGTGATGGTGGCGCCGACCTGGCTCTTGATGTCGTCGCCGACGATCGGGACACCGGCGTCTTCAAACTTCTTGGCCCACACCGGGTCCGACGCGATGAACACCGGCAGTGCGTTGACGAACGCCACGCCTGCGTCGATGGCGCACTGCGCGTAGAACTTGTCGGCCTCTTCGGAACCGACGGGAAGGTAGGACACCATGACGTCGACGTTGTTGTCCTTGAGCACCTTGACGACGTCGACCGAGTCGGAGTCGGAGACCTCGATGGTCTCGGCGTAGTACTTGCCGATGCCGTCGAGCGTCGGCCCGCGTTGCACGGTGACGTTGGTCGGCGGGACGTCGGCGATCTTGATGGTGTTGTTCTCCGAGGCGAAGATGGCTTCGGAGAGGTCGAAGCCGACCTTCTTCGCGTCAACGTCGAAGGCGGCGACGAACTTCACGTCGCGGACGTGGTACTGGCCCAACTTGACGTGCATCAGGCCGGGCACCGTGGCGTTCTCATCGGCGTCCTGGTAGTACTGCACACCCTGAACAAGCGACGATGCGCAGTTGCCGACACCGACAATCGCGACCCGCACCTCGGTGTTCTCAGTCATGGCGACGTTCTCCCTCTCGATCCAATGCCAATTGGAAAATCTGCTTTTTCTACGACTGCTCGGCGCGACCCTGAGCCACCCGCTCGGCCGCAATCAAATCGTTCAGCCACTTCACTTCGCGCTCGCTGGACTCCAACCCCAACTGGTGCAGCTGGCGCGTGTAGCGGTCAAGCGAACTGCTGGCCCGCGCGACCGCTTCACGAAGACCTTCCCGGCGTTCCTCCACCTGACGGCGGCGGCCCTCCAGGATCCGCATCCTGGCTTCGGCCGGGGTGCGGTTGAAGAACGCGAGATGAACACCGAATCCGTCGTCGGTGTAATTCTGCGGACCCGTGTCAGCCACCAGCTCGGCGAACCGCTGCTTGCCTGCGTCGGTCAGCTGGTACACCCGGCGTGCACGGCGCACCTTGGGTGTGCCGTCCGGTGCCGCATCCTCGACGATCAACCCGTCAGCCTGCATCCGGCGCAACGCGGGATACAGCGAGCCGTAGGAGAACGCGCGGAAAGCGCCGAGCAGTCCGGTCAGCCGCTTACGCAGCTCGTAGCCATGCATGGGTGACTCGTGCAAAAGACCCAGCACTGCGAGCTCCAGCATCGAACCACCTCCTTTGCCTGTCGCTACGACATCTCGACACCTCGGATAACTGTATCGCGCCGATATATACCACGCTACATCGAGGCGTCAAACGCCTGCTCAGCGGGGTTAGCCAGGTTCGTTGATCTGCTTGATCGCCCCGTGCGGCGCCAAGTCGATGAAGCCACTGCCGAACTCGCTGCTGATGTAGATGCGGATGTTGACCGCGTCGGGCGTGGCCGGATCCTTCGAAGGTTCGATGTCGATCCAGGTGTCGGAAATGTCCTTGCGGGCGATCTTGAGCGTCTCGGGAGCACCACGCAGAACCGCGATGGTCTGCTCGACGTTGAACTTCGACAGGTCGACGACGCGATCGTCACTGTCGACGGTGGTGGTGGAGTACGGGTCGCCCCAGCCGCCGCGGTAGTCGTACATCAGCTTGCGGCGCGGATCCTCGGTGTCGGGACGGTAGAGCGTCGCCCGGTCCGGGCGGATGTTCATCTCGAAGCCGGTGGTGTCACCGAACTTCTTCTTCATCTGTTCGAACAAGCCATTGAGCCCGCCGAGCGATTGCAGCTGCCGAGGCGGCGTCAGCACCTTGGCGGGAATCCCGTCGGACTTCGCCCCGGGGTCGGTCTCGAAGCTCAGCGGCGAGGCGGTGTTGCCGTACAGGCCCCAGCCGATTCCCATGCCGAGAAGCACCAGCACCGCAGCGGTCGCGATCCGAAGGCCCCAGCCGGCACCCGCAGGCAGTCGCGGGCGCGACTTCAGCGTCTGCAGTTGCACCGGTGCGTTCGCGTTCTGCAGGTCGGACACCAACGACTGGAGCTCACCCAATGTGGCGGCGTTGGTGGCGGAGCCCACCCGTTGCCGGTGTTCCTCCATCGACAGCTGTCCCTCGGCGAGCGCGCTGTCGAGTACCTGGCAGGTGTCGTTGCGGTCGCTGTCTTTTGCCCGGGTGCTCGCCGTCTGCCGTGTCGCCACGTCGATGATCGTAGGGCTCAGCCGGGGTACTCGACGCGCTTGATGTTGCTTGCGCCGTCGAGGTAGATGAACCCGTCTGCACCGGAGGTCTTGGTGACCTTCACCAACAGTTCCAGCGCTCCCGGCCCGGGTGGCTCGGCGACGTGATCGATGTCGATGAAGGTCTCCGAGACGTCGGCGGGTGCGATGCGCAGGGTTTCCGGCGCGGCCGCAAGGGCGGCGGCCGCCGCTTGCACGTCGAAAGCACCGAGGTCGGCCACGTCGTCGGTGTCGGACCGGGTCCTGGTGGAGGGGGTCTCCCCAGCCGCCCTTGAACGAGTAGATCAGCTTCGAATGATCGTTGGTCGGATCGGGACGTGCCAGAATCGCCTCGTCCGCCATCGACAGCTGTCCCTCGGCCAGCGCAGTGTCGAGCACCTGGCAGGTCTCGGTGCGGTCGCTGTCCTTTGCACGGGTCCCCGGTGTCCGCCGCGTCGCCAC
>CAWGHF010000028.1:0-312573 GCA_963822305.1 uncultured Actinomycetota bacterium
GCCGTCGCGCAGCATCAGGATGGACTTGGCTGCCGTCGGCAGCAGCGTTGACAGCGCCGATGCACAATCACCGATGTCGTCACAGACTGGGATATCCACAAGGCCGCCCCACAGCTGGGGCTGCTCGGCGCCGATGACCCCGGCGAGTCCCCACAGACAGCTCTCGCGCAACGCCGTGTCCGAGACGGCGTCCCCTACCCCGCGGGTGATGATCCACAACCTGGTCGGGTGGCGGTCATCACGCTTGGCCAGCCGGCAAACGAGATCGGTCACTTCGGCTGACAGACGGACCGAGCAGTCGATGTCGGACTCTCCCGGGTGCTTAGGCCCGGGCTCGGCGACGTAGACGACACATCGGGCCTCGTCGACGCCGGCCGCCGGGTAACCGGCGTCGGCGAGCCGAGCGCGCAGAGTCAGAGCAGCATCGCTCTGCCCGAGCACCGCGAGGTTGCAGCGGGAATCAGGCGGCTGTTGCGGTTCAGCATGCCCGCGCCACGGTTGCCACTCGATCGCGTGCGCTAATGTGCGCGAGTCGGCGTCGTGGGGAACAGCCTGTACAGGACCTGACTCGACATCTGCATAGCGAAGTGAGCAGATGTCGATGCACGGCCTCCCGTCGGCTGCCTTCACGACGATGTCCACGATGAGCTCATCGCCATTGCCGCCGCGCCGGCGTACCTCGACGCAACCGCGTGCATCGGCCAGACCGTCTGCAAGCCACACGCTTCCGACGGCGGCGGGAACCATCAGCCGCGGGTTAGAGCTGTCCACCAGGCGGGCGAGGTGAACGGCGGCGTCGAGCAATCCGACCGTCGACGCCTCCGGCAAGCTGACATCAGCGTCCAAACGGCCGGGTCCTGAGCGGCACGAGCTGATCGACCAAGGAAACGGCTGGCCGTCGATACCCCACGCCCGCTGGAGCTCGGCGACCGACGAAGTGTCGTAGCCGACCATTTCGTGATCGCCGCTCGTGTCCGCGTCTTTGTCCTCATCCTCGGTCGTCCGGTCAGCGATTCCGGCGCTGACGTGGCGTACCCAACGGTGCTCGGGGGCGTCGGCCGCGGGACGCGATGAGACAGTGACGGATTGCTCGTCGGCGACCACCTGGATCATCCGCGGCTGGTCGATGACGATTGGATGGTCGAACCGGATGTCACACAACTTCGATGCACCAGACTGGGCTGCCGCTGCCGAAAGTGTCTGCAAGAGCACCGATATCGGAACCACTTCCACCCCATGAATCCGATGGCCACCCGGATATGGTTTGGCCTCGGCGACAAGCCGCGCCTGCCACAGATGTACGGGCGGTGCGGTGGCGACCGCGATGTGCTCGCCGAGCAGAGTTCCGGATCTCGGGGCAACGCCGGCCCCGTTCACCTTCTTCTTGTGGCTGATCCAGTGCTGTGTGTGGTGCCAGGGTGTGGCGGGAAGGGCCGGATGTGGTTCGGGTGGGTGTTCGGTGTGTGGTGAATGCACGGTGTGCGTGGCATTCAAGTTGGTGTGGAAAGTCAGGGTGTCTGGGGCGTCGCGCTGCAGGGTTCCGATGCTGTGGTGATGCACGCGTCCCAGGCTGTCGGTGATGGCGTGGGTGAGCAGTGGGTGGGGGCTGACTTCGATGAAGGTGCTGTGGTCGGCGCCAGCCGCGGCGATGGCGTGGCTGAACCGCACGGGGTTGCGCAGGTTGGCGACCCAATAGTCGGCGCCGAAAACGATTGTGCCGGTGTCGGTGTCGTCGTAGGTGGTGGTCAGGATCGGGATGGTCGGTGGATGCGGGGTCAAGTCGGCGAGGGCGGTGCGCAGATCGGGCAGGATGGGGTCGATGGTGGGGTGGTGGGAGGCAACGTCGACCTCGATGCGCCGCGCCAGCCGGTCTTGGGCGTCCACGATCGCGATCACCGCATCGACCTGATCAGGGGGTCCGGCGATCACGGTTTGACGCGGTGAGGCATACACCGCCAGCGTCAGGTCGGGATAGTCGGCGATCAACTCCTCGGCGCGTCGGGGGTCCAACTCCAGCAATGCCATCGCACCCTGCCCGGACAGCCGCGACATCAACCGCGACCGGGTGGCGATCACCCGCAGTCCCTCGGCGGCTGTCAGCGCCCCGGCCACCACCGCCGCGGTAACCTCGCCCATCGAATGCCCGATCACCGCATCGGGTTCCACCCCGTAAGAGCGCCACAGCTTGGTCAGCGCCAACTGCATGCCCACCAGCACCGGCTGAATGCGGGCAATCCCGATCACAGGCTCGTCAGCCTCCAGCACCCGGCGGAGCGAAAACCCGACCGTCTCAACGAAAATCGGCTCCAATTCGGCGACCGCCGCAGCGAACGCGGGCTCATCGGCCAGCAACTGCCGGCCCATCCCCGCCCACTGCGAGCCCTGACCCGAATAGACAAACACCGTCCCGGGCCGACACGCGCCCTGATGCGGTGCCACCACCCCATCGGCTGACCTGCCCGCCGCGAGGGCGCGTAATCCGGCAACGGCTTGGTCGCGATCACGGGCACACACGGTGGCGAACTTCGCCTGCCGGGCGCGATGATGATTGAGGGTGTGGGCCACATCAGCCAGCCCCACATCGGCCCCCTCGCCGGCCAGCCAGTCGGCCAGCACCCCCGCCGTCAAGGCCACGCGTTTGAGCGTCTTGCCCGAGACCACCAGCGTGCTCACCGCCGGACCCGTATTCACCGTTGACGGCGGCAGATCCGGCCCCTGTTCCAGCACCACATGCGCATTGGTGCCACCGAATCCAAACGAAGACACTCCCGCCCGCCTCGGGCGGCCCATCGAGGGCCAATCAGTGGGCTCGGCAACGACTTTCAGCCGCAGATCCGCAAACGGGATATGCGGATTGGGATTCTCAAAACACACGTTCGCCGGGATATGCCCCCGCTGCACCGCCAGCACCGCCTTGCAGAACCCCGCAATTCCCGCCGCGGCCTCCAAATGACCCAGATTGGACTTGACGGCGCCGATCAGCAGCGGCGAGGTCTCCGGACGTCCACGACCCAGCACCGTCCCGAGCGCGCGGGCTTCGATGGGATCGCCAAGCAATGTGCCGGTTCCGTGGGCCTCGACGTAGTCGACGTCGCGTGGCGCGATGCCGGCATGGGCGTAGGCGGCACGCAACACCGCCATCTGCGCGGCCGGGTTGGGGGCCATCAACCCGTTGGACCGGCCGTCCTGATTGACCGCCGAACCCCGCACCACCGCCAGCACCCGGTCCCCGTCACGCAGCGCATCACTAAGCCGCTTGAGCACTGCAACACCGCAACCCTCGCCGCGCACAAACCCGTCCGCGGCCGCATCAAAGGCGT
This sequence comes from uncultured Actinomycetota bacterium, assembly GCA_963822305.1. GTDB lineage: Bacteria > Actinomycetota > Actinomycetes > Mycobacteriales > Mycobacteriaceae > Mycobacterium. The sequence continues at coordinate 3,321 of CAWGHF010000028.1, forward strand.
GACACCGCCCGGTCGGCGACATCGCGTTGGCCTGATCGAAGCTGCGGGTGACCGCCGGTGACAACAACAGATTGACCCCCGCCGCCAGCGCCAGATTCGAATCCCCCGTCCGCAGACTCTGACACGCCAGATGCACCGCCACCAGCGACGACGAACACGCCGTGTCGACCGTCACCGACGGCCCGCGCAGATCGAAGAAATACGACACCCGGTTGGCGATGATGCTCAACGCACCACCGGTACCCGACCACGCATCAACCTGACTCAGATCCGTCGACGCCAAATACCCGTACTCTCCCAAACACGCCCCGGCGAACACGCCCGTTTGGGTATGCCGCAGCGAATCAGCCGCAATTCCGGCGTGCTCCAACGCTTCCCACGCCACCTCCAGCAACAGCCGCTGCTGGGGATCCATCTTGACCGCTTCCCGCGGCGAAATCTCGAAGAACTCCGCATCAAAAGCGTCCACATCGGCCAAAAACGAGCCCCACCGGGTGGTGCCCGACAACGCCGCGGCCGCCTCGGGTGAGCCGTCATCAAACAGCGACCACCGATCCGGGGGCACCTCCCCCACCGATGACCGGCCGTCAACCACAAACCGCCACAACGACTCCGGGCCCGCTATATCACCGGGAAAGCGGCATCCCAGGCCGATGACGGCGATCGGCTCATCCAACGATGACCGCTCGCAGCTCACCACCGCCTCAGCTTCAGGCTCCGATTCCGACCCGGTCAAAAACCGCGCCAGCGCATTGATCGTCGGATACTGCCAAAACTCCACCGGAGAGACCTGCCGCCCCAACAACTCCGACAACTCACCAGTAAGCACCACCGCATCGCCCGACCCCAATCCGAGATCATGCATGGAAGCGTCCAGATCGATGTCGTCGGGGCTGCAGCCAACATTCGTGACCAGGTAGTCGACCAGCCAGCGGCGCAGAGCAGCTTCGTCAAAAGCCGCCGTCATACCGTAGCTTCCAAACGGCTGAATTCGTCCTGCCGATACCGCTCCACGCAGGCCGAACGCCGCACCTTGCCGCTGGTGGTGATCGGAATCGAACCCGGCGCCACCAACACCAGATCAGCCACCCGCACACTGTGCGACTTCGAAATCGCCGAGGTTACTTCGCGTTTCACGGTCTGCAGCCGCTGCCGCGCCTCCTCCTCAGAGCCCCGCTTCTTGACCTCCGCGATCGCCACCAGCCGCTCGGTACGTTCATCGGGAATCGAGATCGCCGCAACCCGGCCACCGGTGATCTCCTGAACCGTCGCCTCGATGTCATCGGGATAGTGATTACGCCCATCCACGATCAGCATGTCCTTGATGCGCCCGACGATGAACAGCTCACCTTGCGACATCACCCCCAAGTCCCCGGTGCGCAGCCACCGTTCCTGCGGCGTGCCCGGCGACGGATCGACCAGCTCGGCGCCGAACGTGGCCTCCGACAGTTCCGGGTTTCGCCAGTAGCCATCCGCCACGCTGTCGCCATGCACCCAGATCTCGCCCACCGTTCCAGCGGGATTCTCCATCCGGGTCTCCTGATCGACGATACGCGTCGTCACCACGCGTGGTGGGCCGAAACTGACCAGCTCCGTCCCGCCTTCGCCGTCGCACCGCTTCGCATAACCAGCCGACAACTTCTCATAGTCGAAACACACCGTCACCGGCGCATGACCCTTCGGCGCCGAGGTCACATACAGCGTCGCCTCCGCCAACCCATAGGACGACCGCAACGTGTCCCTGGGCAGATTGAACCGCGCGAACCGCTCAGTGAACCGCCGGATCGTCGCGGCGTGAATGCGTTCACTTCCGCTGATGATGCCCAGCACACCACCCAGATCCAGCCCCGCCAGGTCCTCATCCGACGTACGACGCGCCGCCAACTCGTACGCGAAGTTCGGTGCGGCAGACCATGAGGGGCTATTCATCGCCAGCAGCCGCATCCACCGGGCCGGCTTCTGCAGAAACGCCACCGGACTGATCAAGACCGCCGGGCGTCCGACGGTTCCACCCGCCACCGCGGCTGGGACCAGCAGCGGCGCAAACACGCCTTGCACCATTCCCATGTCGTGATAGAAGGGCAGCCACGACACAAAAGTGATGTCCGGCGGCGGAACTTTGGCGCTGTGCTCGAAGTAGTCGGAGAAAACCTGGTCCACGTTGGCGAGCACGTTGCGGTGCGTGACCATCACACCGGCCGGCTGCCGAGTCGACCCCGACGTGTACTGCAGATAGGCCGTCGACGGATAAGGACCCACGCTCGCGTCAAGCATCCGCGGCGAATCCAGGTCCAGCGCATCGATCTCGATCACTCGCGGCGCAGATCCGCCGGGCTGCACACCGGCATACGGCATCACGTCGGCCACGACCGCAGACGTTGTCAGTATCACCGCCGGTGAACAGTCACGCAGCGCCCCCGACACCCGCTCGTCATGACCACCGAATTGCGGCACCGAAAGCGGCACGGCGATCAAACCAGCCTGCATCGCGCCGAAGAACCCGACGATGTAATCCAGCCCCTGCGGAGCCACAATCGCCGCCCGATCACCGGCCGACGCGCACAGCAACAACTCATCAGCTATAATCCGCGCTCTCCGCGCGAGCTGCGACCACGTCAAACTTTCGGCAAACCCAGCCGCATCGACCTCATAGTCGATGAACGTGTACGCAATATCATCCGGCTGCCGAAGCGCACGCTCGGCAAGCACAGCCGGAATAAATTGCTCATGTACTGGCATTACAGCGCCTTTCGGTACGGTCTGACGTGTATCTGGCTGCCCCCCCGATGGAGCAGACCGGTCCTGAAGTTGTGATGTGGGCCCCGCCCCGACATCTTGGACAGCGGAAGTGTTCCCCTTCCGTGGGAAGGAAAACCCGACACAGCTTCCGTAGTCACAGCTAATTTCTCAACGCCCTAGACAATATATGGTCCGGCAGAGCGAATGGCACGTGTTTCCGCGGATTGCCGGGTGGGAATGTGCTGTCCTGGCTAGAAGTTCCTGCTCGTGCGAGACCAGCGGCGCCGGAATGCCGGTACGGACGTTGCGACCGGTCGGCGGGCTGCCGGCTCTAGACCTCTGTTTGAGGCAGCGTGAAGATAGCCGCGCCGCCCCGACGCGGCTGGGCCGCACTCATCCCGTTTTCAGTCGCGCAGGGCGGTCGCTAGGCGGGCGTGGCCGGGGTCAGCGGGTGCTCGCGTTGCGGCTCGCTGCGATAGCGGGACGGGCGACCGCCGATCTTGCAGATGCGCCACATCAAGAGCGCGAAGGGGTTCATCAGCCCGATGTCGTAGCACAGCATCCGGACGTCACCGAACATGTTACGCAGCGTCTGGCGAGAGTCGGGTGCGTCGAAAAACACCTCCTTGCGCACTGAGCGCGGGATGTCGAACTCTTTGAAAAAGCTGCGCGGCGGCACGGTCGCCTGGCACAGCAGTCGCATGCTGACCGGGACATATAGCGACAGCCAGAACCGGCTGATCCGCAGAATATGCGGGACACGCTTACGCAAGTATTCGTCAGCGAAGGAAATGTGCCGGGCCTCCTCGGCGACGTGGATCGCCATCACCTTCTCCACGATCGGATGCAGTGACCCGCCCTCCCGCAACATGCTCTTCTGCCGGTAGTCAATCGGCACCTCACCAGCCATGACTCCGAAGAAGAAAACGTTCGGCAGCGGGCCCGCCGCCAGTGGGAGCAGCGGCGAAACCCAGCGCAGATACCGCGGCATACCCGGAACATTCACCCCGATGCGGTTCACCATTTCCTGGAACATCATCGAGTGGTTGCACTCTTCGACTGATTCGTGCAGGCAGTAGCGGTACTCGGGGGACCCGTTAGGCACCCAGAACGAATATTGCATTAGACCGCGGACCAGAATGCTTTCTAAGTGCAACGAGACCTTCGCGATGTGGGCTGCCCGCCACATCCCGATCGCGATCTGCGTCTCAAGCTGTTGCGTCCGATACCACGGATGACGGCCGAGCGGATCGGACGCGCTCAGCACCCAGCGTGGGTCATTCTCTGTGACAGCGAACTCCTGTGCATCCCAACTGATGTCGGTGTATGGATCAAAGCTGCGGCGTACGGAACCCTCTGACAGGGTAGTCAACGTTTCGGCGTAACGAGTGTCGTCGCCGACATCCATATTGCGACTCCACCGCTTGACGAGCCACCTCCAAGCGAGCAGCGGCACACTGACGCCCAGCACGATGGCCCCGAGCGCACAACAGATGTCTAGCAGTACGCCCGCCATCCCTCCCCCCAAATTTACGTCGGTGACTATCCCCAGAACGGTAGCGCAGTCTGTCGATCTTTAGCTAGACGGCCGCCGATATCAACTTGGCATCGCTGGACCTTGGCGGCACATGTCAGGCCGTTGCAACGCAAGGCTGTGCGCGTGGCTATCAGTCTCCACAGCACGACGCGATTTTTTCCTCGATGTTGCCGACCAGCTCCGGCAAGTGGTCGTTGAGATAGAAGTGGTGACCAGGAAACACTCGCGCACTGAACTCCGACGTCGTTCGCTGCGACCACCGCGTCACTTTTTCGTAGGTGGCGACTTCGTCGTCATCACCAAGGAAAGCGAAGATAGGGCATGACACGGTCGCATCGGGTGGGCACTCGTAATTTGCAATGGCCTTGAGTCCGCGAAGTGTGGGCAGAATCTTCGCCGCGAACTCTTCGTTCTCCAGGAACTCTGGGTTTGCGCCCGTCATTGCGCTCACTGCATCGAGAAGACCGCGATCAGACTCCGGAATGTAGTCGTAGCCGATCTCGCCTGGTGCAGCACAGGCCGACACAAACAGCGCTGCAACGGGCTTGCCCGCCGCTTCGAACCGACGGGCGACATCGAACGCCACCAAAGCTCCCATGCTGTGGCCGAAGAATGCGACCTTTCCGTCGACCTGATCCGCCGGGGCGAGCAGCTGGAATGCGCTTTCGGCAAGGTCGGAAATGCTGGTGAACGAAGCAAGGTCATGGGTGCCGCGCCGTCCGGGATAACGAACGGCGATGCATTTGATGTCGCTCGAGAAGGACTTGGCAAAAGGCACGTAGTACTCCGCCGAGCCACCAGCGTGCGGAAAGATGTAGAGCTTCGGCGTGTACCCCGTCACGTGGCCACAGTACCGACGAGATCTCCGGCCAAGTTACGCGTGCTATAACCTCTCGCGTATTCGTTTCGCTGTTGTCTCCGTCTGCCCCGGCGGAGCTTCACTGACCAGCCAGTGAGGGCGAGGGCGCCTTCAATCACCACCTCACCACCGGCACGATCGCGATGACTTCGGTCTTGTGTGCCACGATCTACTCGCGACAGGGAACGCAAGGAGTGGCTATGGAAGGGTTTGCCGGGAAAATCGCCGTCGTAACCGGAGCCGGCTCTGGGATCGGCCGGGCACTGGCGATCGAGCTTGCCCGCTCCGGCGCCAAGCTGGCGATCAGCGACGTCGACACCGAGGGCCTCGCGGTAACCGAGGAGCGACTGAACGCCATCGGTGCGCCGGTGAAGTCGGACCGGCTGGACGTCACCGAACGCGAGGCATTCCAGGTGTACGCCGATGCGGTCAACGACCACTACGGCAAGGTCAACCAGATCTACAACAACGCGGGCATCGCTCTCATCGGCGACATCGAGGCCATCGAATTCAAGGACCTCGAGCGGGTCATGGACGTCGACTACTGGGGCGTGGTCAACGGCACCAAGGTCTTTCTGCCGCACCTGATCGCGTCGGGCGACGGACATGTCATCAACGTATCTAGTGTGTTCGGGCTGCTCGCGGTGGCGGGGCAGGGCGCGTACAACGCGGCTAAGTTCGCGGTGCGCGGTTTCACCGAAGCGCTACGGCAGGAGATGATCATCGCTCACCACCCTGTGAAGGTGACGTGTGTGCACCCCGGCGGCATCAGGACCGCCATCGCCCGCAACGCCGCCTCGGCAGGAGGCCTCGATACGGACAAGATGGCAACGTTCTTCGACAAGCGATTGGCTAGCACGTCTCCGCAGAAAGCCGCACGGATCATTCTCGACGGTGTTCGCAAGAATAAAGCCCGAGTCCTGGTCGGCAACGACGCCAAGGCCCTCGACATCCTCGCCCGCGCGACGGGATCGGGCTATCAACGGCTCGTTGCCGCAGCCAAATCACGAGCGATGCCGGACTAGCGGCTCGTCGCGCCCAGCGGGTGTTCGGCCAAATATCCGTCGGCGACTTGGCCGGGATCGCCGCCCGTGGCCACCTGTCGGCGCATCTCCACCAGCCCCGCGGTATCCAAGACGCCTGCCACCTCGTTCAGCGCGAGCACCTGTACTTCGGACAGTTCGTTGCGGCGATACAGCGGCACGACGTTCTCGGCGCGGATCAGCGATGTGCGATCGGCAAGCACAACGACGTCGCCGGGGATATCCGGAGCCGCCGTCGACGTCCACACCGCGTTGACCTGGCCGGTCCGCAGCGCCTCGAAAAGGGTTGCAGCGTCGGGATATCCGCGCACAGTGGCCGAACACGTGCCGATCGCCGCCGGGCGCGGTGTACCGACCAATTGTCCGATCTTGAGCTTGTCGCAATTGCGCACCGCCGCCGTCACATCGCGCCCACCCCAGGCGTCGACAGTGGCCTCGGTGACCGCGAGCGCAGGCTTGTCCTCCGCCGATTCGGCGTAGTCGCCCGCGGCGACGCCTTCCGGTAGGGCCGACACCATGTCGCGATAGACCTGGACCGCGGCACGCGCCTTGGCGCCGGGCGCGAAGGTGTCCAGCAGCCGCCCGGTGAAACCCGGCGCAACAACGATGTCGCCCGAGTCCAGTCCGGTCAACGGGTCAGGCACCACTTCGACGTGCGCGGCCGTGCCGTAGGTCTGCAGTGCAGACGCGTACAGATGCGCCAGCAGGGTCGATTCCGCGTCGTCACGGGCTCCGACGGCGATCGACTGGCTAGTGGTCGTACCGGCACACGCCGCCACAAAGAGCAGAGCGATCAGCGCGACGACGAGCCGGCGGGCGCTGACTGGGCGGATCAGACGGCTCCGGCTCTCGAGGCCGCCGCGACCGCCGCGGCCACCGCGGGTCCGACGCGCGCGTCCAGCGGGCTCGGGACGATGTATTCACGAGCGAGGTCGTCGCCGACGACGCTGAAGATCGCCTCGGCGGCAGCGACCTTCATCTTCTCGGTGATCCGGCGGGCGCCTGCGTCCAGCGCGCCGCGGAACACACCCGGGAACGCCAGCACATTGTTGATCTGGTTCAGGAAGTCGCTTCGGCCGGTCGCCACCACGGCGGCATGCTTGGCAGCGATCTCGGGATGGATCTCCGGATCGGGATTCGACAACGCGAACACGATGCCGTCGGGAGCCATCGTCGCAATCAGCTCTTCGGGCACGACGCCGCCGGAAAGGCCGAGGAACATGTCGGCGCCCTTGAGCGCTTCGACCATGCCACCGGACAGCCCGTCGGGGTTGGTGCGCTGTGCCAGATCGAACTTCACCGGGGTCAGATCTTCGCGGTTCGGATGCAGGATGCCCCGCGAGTCCAGCACCGTCATATCCGAAACACCGGCGGCCAGAAGGATGTTCGCGCACGCCATGCCCGCCGCGCCGACGCCCGAGATCACAACGCGGACCGAGGAGATATCGCGGTCGAGGACCTTCGTCGCGCCCATCATCGCCGCAAGCACGACGATGGCGGTGCCGTGCTGGTCGTCGTGCATCACCGGGCAGTCAAGGGCCTCGATGAGGCGCCGTTCGATCTCGAAGCAGCGCGGCGCCGAGATGTCCTCGAGGTTGACCGCGCCGAACGTCGGCCGCAGCCGCACCAGCGTCTCGACGATCTCGTCGGGATCCTTGGTGTCCAGCACGATCGGGATCGCGTCCAGGTCGCCGTACGCCTTGAACAGCGCGCACTTGCCCTCCATCACCGGCAGCGACGCCGCCGGGCCGATGTCGCCGAGGCCGAGCACGGCGCTGCCGTCGCTGACGACGGCCACCAGCCGGTTCGCCCAGGTGTAGCGGGCGGCCAGGGTGTGATCGGCCGCGATCGCCCGGCTGACCTGCGCGACACCGGGGGTGTAGGCGATCGACAAGGCGCGTTGGGTGTCCAGCGGAGACTTCAGGTCGACGGAGAGCTTGCCGGCTACGTGAGCCTCGAAGATCTCCTCGTCAGTGACGACGATCTGCGGGTTATCTGACTTCTCCGTCACGCAATTGAGGCTAACGACGAACTGGTAGGTAACCTAATCGACTTGTTTTCAGATCAAACCGAGTTCTTTGACCGCTTTGCGCTCGTCAGCCAGCTCCGCCGTTGACTTGTCGATCCGGCCGCGGGAGAACTCATCGATCTCCAGCCCCTGCACGATCGACCAGTTGCCGTCCTTCGTCGTCACCGGGAACGACGAGATCAAACCCTCGGGGACGCCGTAGCTGCCGTCGGAGACGACCGCCATCGACACCCAGTCGTCCTTCGCGCTGCCCAGCAGCCAGTCGCGGGCGGCATCGGTGGTCGCCGACGCGGCCGACGCGGCCGACGAGGCACCGCGCGCGTCGATGATCGCCGCACCGCGCTTGGCGACCGTCGGGATGAAGTCGTTCTCGATCCAGTCCTGGTCGTTGACGACCTCGGCGGCGTTCTTTCCGCCGACCTCTGCGTGGAACACGTCGGGGTACTGGGTGGCCGAGTGATTGCCCCAGATCGTCATCTTCTTGATGTCGGTGACCTTCGCACCGGTCTTGCGGGCCAGCTGCGAGATCGCCCGGTTGTGGTCGAGGCGGGTCAATGCGGAGAACCGCTCGTGCGGGATGTCGGGTGCATTGCTCAACGCGATCAGCGCGTTGGTGTTGGCCGGGTTGCCGGTGACCCCGATGCGGACGTCGTCTGCGGCGACCTCGTTGAGCGCCTTGCCCTGCGCGGTGAAGATGGCGCCGTTGGCCTCGAGCAGGTCGCCGCGCTCCATGCCGGGGCCGCGCGGCCTTGCGCCGACGAGCAGGGCGAGGTTCACGCCGTTGAAGATCTTGTTGGCGTCCGCGCCGATCTCCACGCCGGCAAGCAACGGGAACGCGCAGTCGTCGAGCTCCATGACGACACCCTCGAGCGCCTTCAGCGCCGGCTCGATCTCGAGCAGTCGGAGCTCGATCGGGCGGTCCGGGCCGAGCAACGAACCGCTCGCCAAGCGGAACAGCAGGCTGTAGCCGATCTGGCCGGCGGCTCCGGTCACCGCGACCTTGAGGGGAGAAGTGCTCACGTCGAAGGCTCCTTGGGAAGACAATGGTCCGCGACGAAACTAGCGCACCCAGATCTCCCGACAAGAGGCGGCCAACATGACAACCGTCGACGTTCCGACCGCCGTCCACATCGGCGCTGACGAACTGCCCTTCGTCGACATCGGAGACGGCTCCAAGCTGAAAGTCATCCAGGTGAAGGAGGCCGAGGGCCTCTGGATCGTCGAGAACGTCTTTCAGGCCGATTACGAGGTGCAACGGCATAAACACACCGGCCCGGTCTATGCGTACACGACGTCAGGCGCCTGGAAGTACAAGGAGTACGACTACGTCAACCGCGCGGGGTCATTCCTCTACGAGCCCGCCGGATCGGTGCACACCCTGCAGGTGCTCGAGGACGATACCCACGTCTGGTTCCAGATGTATGGGGCCAACCTGAATCTGGACGCCGACGGCAACGTCGAAAGTGTGGTGGACGGCGCCCTCACCCTGGCGGCCTACTACATGCTGTGTGAAGCCGAAGGCCTGCCAAGGCCGAACGTGCTGGTCGGCTGAATCATGTCCAGCGAAACGGTCGCGGTCGACCTGGCCAGTCCCGACGCCTTCGTCGATGGTGCGCCGCATGAGGCCCTCGCGGTGCTCCGACGCACCGACCCGGTCCATTGGCAGCCGATGGACGGTGAACCCGGGTTCTGGGCCGTGCTGCGGCACGCCGACGTGGCGCATGTGGCACGCCATACCGACATCTTCTCGGCCAGCGAGGGCGGCATCGTCGTCGAGAACGTGTCGCCGGAGCAGTTGGCGATGATGCGCAACATGCTGCTGGCGATGGACCCGCCCGCGCACACCGAGCACCGCGCCCCGCTGTCGCTGCACTTCCGGGCTCGCGTGATAGGCGCCATCGAGGATCGCGTGCGTGACATCTGCCGTGCGATCATGGCCGACGCGCGCGACCGCCGCGACGTCGAGTTCATTCACGAGGTCGCATCGCCACTGCCCACCCAGGTGATCGGTGAGTTGTTCGGGCTACCGCCGCAGGATTGGGACCACATCCACCAGTTGGCCGAACGCAACACCTCGGCGCAGGATCCGGACCTCGCCGACGCCGGCGGCCAAGAGGCGGCCACCGTCGAGATGGCGATGTATGCGATAGAGCTCGCGGCGAACCGGCGACGAGGCCGATCACACCGACGATCTGACGACCGCGATCCTGGAAGCCGACTTCGGCGGACAGCCCATGAGCGACATCGAATTCGGCAGCTTCTTCGTCCAGCTCGTGACGGCGGGAAACGACACCACAAAGGGGATGCTCGGCTCCGGGCTGCTCACACTGCTCCGCCATCCCGACCAGCTGGCCGCGCTGCGCGCGGACCCCACGCTCATCCCCGGCGCCGTCGAAGAAATCATCCGCTACGCCAACCCGCTGCACTACTTCCGTCGCACCGCACTTGCCGACACCGAACTGGCAGGCACCCGCATCGCCGCAGGCGACAAGGTCGCGATGTATTACACGTCGGCGAATCGGGATGACGAGGTCTTCAACGAGCCGCAGGCCTTTGACATCCGTCGGCACCCCAACCCGCACCTGTCATTCGGCATCGGCAGCCACTTCTGCCTGGGCGTCCATTTGGCACGGCTGGAAGGCAAGGTGTTCTTCGAGGAGCTACTCGATTCGTTCTCCACGATCGAGTTGACCGGTGACCCCGTGCGCATCCGCTCCAACCTGAACAACACGCTCAAACGACTCCCCGTTCAGCTGGTCGACTGACAACTCGAGTCCGTATCCAGCAACGACGCGTAGCATCTTCACCGGCGCCGGATTGCGCTGGGACAGGAGGTTTTATCGATGCCTTCCTTCCGCGGCGCTTTGCCGCCTTCCCTTCGACCTGTGCGGACCAAGCACACTCATCCCGACGCCAAGTCCATCCATGTTCCCGTCGCGCGGGCGATGGTCGACTGCGCTGTCTACGTCGACGGCAAACGGCTTTCGGGTAAGTACACCCACGCCGCAGCGCTGAACAAGGTGCATGAGCTCGAATCCGAGGGCAAGGACGCGTTCGTGTGGATCGGCCTGCACGAGCCCGACGAGCACCAGATGCAGGCCGTCGGCGATGTGTTCGCTCTGCATGAACTGGCCGTCGAGGACGCGGTGCACGCCCACCAGCGGCCGAAGCTGGAGCGGTACGACAAGACGCTATTCATGGTGCTCAAGACGGTGAACTACATCGAGCACGAGTCGGTGGCCAAGGCCAGGGAGATCGTCGAAACCGGAGAGATCATGGTCTTCGTCGGCGCCGACTTCGTGGTGACGGTCCGGCACGGGGAGCACGGCGAACTCGCCGGGGTGCGCAGGCGGCTCGAGGCCTCGCCCGCGCTCCTCAAGCTGGGGCCGTACGCGATCATGCACGCGATCGCCGACCATGTGGTCGACGGCTATCTCGACGTCACCGATCTCATCGAGGTCGATATCGACGCGATGGAAGAGGACATCTTCTCTCCCGAGAGGCACACCAACATCGAATGCATCTACCTGCTCAAGCGGGAGGTCGTCGAACTGCGCCGCGCCGTCAACCCGTTCACGCTGGCGCTTCAGCGCCTCGGCACCGACCACAACGACCTGATCTCGATCGAGGTCCGGCGCTACATGCGCGACGTGCTCGACCACAACATCCAGGCTTCGGACCGGATCACGAGCTACGACGACATGCTCAGCTCGCTGGTGCAGGCCGCGCTCGGCAAGGTGGCCATGCAGCAGAACGTCGATATGCGCAAGATCTCGGCATGGGTGGCGATCGCCGCCGTGCCGACCGCGTTGGCCGGCATCTACGGGATGAACTTCGACCACATGCCCGAGCTTCAGTGGACGTTGGGCTATCCGGCAGTGCTGATGGTGATGTTCTGCGTCTGTTTCCTGCTGTATCGCACGTTCCGTCGTAACCACTGGCTCTAGCTCGGGGCAGACGCCTTTCGCCCCGCGTCGAGCACGTCGACCCCGTCGGTCCGCCACGCGTCACGCATCGCTTCGGCGCCCTTGAGGCGAACCCACGCCGCCTCCGTCGGAGTGATCGGGGTGGCGGAAAGGATGGTCACCGAATCGTATGGCGCGGGTAGCGCGATATCGCTGATCTCGCTGCGGTCCAACAGAAATGCGGTGAACGGGGCACCCTCCCACAGCGGCGAGCCCAGGTCGACCAGCGAATCGGGAACCAGGACCAACCCCTCCACGGCGGGTGCGGCAGCCAGCACCGCCACACTGCGGGCCAGCGCCGCAGGCGTGGGTCCGCGCAGTGAAACCGCCACTTCCGCGCGGGGGCCGCGCACCGGATCCGCGGCGAGCTCTGCCGGGTCGGTCATCGGTTCGCGCGAACACCCAAGCGACACATAGTGAATGACGCCGCCGCCATCGGGCCCGAACCGCAGCACGTCGAACGACGGCGTGCCCAGGAATGTCACGCTCGCGGCGTCGGGCTCCCGGTTGAAGTGCGCGCTCAGGCGAGCGCGGACCTCCGCCAGGACATCGGTCACTCCGCGCCAGGCGCGGTTGGCTCTTCGGCCGGCGAAGGAGGCGGCGCAGGCTGCTCTTCGCGCGCACCGGCGGGCGGGATGGTGAGGTTGGCGCCGGTATCGGCGTTGAAGATCACCAGTTTCGTGGTGTCCAACGCAAGCTCGATCGTCTGGCCCGGCGTCACCTTCGACTCGGTGGAAACCCTTGCCACGAACTCGTTCTCGCCCACACCCGACTCGGCGGCCAGCTCCGCGAGCTGCTGGGCGTGAGCACCCGCGCCCTCGACGGTGAAATGGACATACTTGTCTGCACCGAGCGACTCGACAAAGTCCGCCGTCACCTCGAACGTCAACGCACGGATCCGCGCGTAGGTATCGATCAGCGAGGCGTCCTCGAGGTGCTCGGGCCGCATACCCACGATCAGGTTGGATGGTGTGTTGTGCTGTGCCAGTAGGTCATGCAATTCTTGGGTCAGCGTGACCTCGCCGAACGGCAGCCTGACCCCGACGTCGGTCATCTTCGCGGGGAAGAAGTTCATCGCAGGCGATCCGATGAATCCGGCGACGAAGAGGTTGGCCGGCCTGGAGTACAGCTCCTCGGGTGTCCCGATCTGCTGCGCCTCCCCCGCGCGCAGCACGACGACGCGATCACCGAGCGTCATCGCCTCGGTCTGGTCGTGTGTCACGTAGACCGTGGTGGTGCCCAGCCGGTGCTGCAGGCGAGCGATCTCCGAACGCATCTGCACGCGCAGCTTGGCGTCCAGATTGGACAGCGGCTCGTCCATCAGGAACGCCTTGGGGTCGCGCACGATCGCGCGGCCCATCGCGACACGCTGGCGCTGTCCGCCCGACAACTGGGCGGGCTTGCGGTCCAGCAGCTCGGTGAGATCGAGGATCCGGGCCGTTTCATCGACCTTGGAAGCGATTTCGGCCTTCTTCACCTTGGCCAAGGTCAACGGGAACGCGATGTTCTGCCGGACGGTCATGTGCGGGTAGAGCGCGTAGGACTGGAACACCATCGCGATATCGCGATCCTTGGGCGCCTTTTCGTTGACCCGCTCACCACCGATCCGCATCTCGCCCGACGAGATCTCCTCGAGGCCGGCAATCATGTTGAGCGTGGTGGACTTTCCGCATCCAGACGGGCCGACCAGGATGATGAACTCGCCGTCGGCGATGGTGACGGACAGATCCTTCACAGCCGTGGCGCCGTCGGGGTAACTCTTTGTCACCCGATCCAACACAATCTCGGCCATCGAACTACCCCTTCACCGCACCGGACGTCAATCCAGCGACGATCCGTCGCTGGAAGATTAGAACAAAGATAACGATCGGAATCGTGATCACCATTGCGCCTGCCGCAATCGACCCGGTCGGCTCCTCGAATTGCGAACTGCCGGTGAAGTTCGCGATCGCCACCGGCGCCGTGATGGCACGCTGCGTCGCCGTCAACGACAACGCGAGCAGCAGGTCGTTCCACGCGAAGATGAATACCAGGATGGCCGCCGTGACGATCCCCGGCGCCGCCAGCGGGGCGATCACCTTGCGGAACGCCTGAGCCGGTGTGGCGCCGTCCATCTTGGCCGCCTTCTCCAGATCCCAGGGGATCTCCCGGAAGAACGCCGACAGCGTGTAGATGGCCAACGGCAGCGCGAACGTGATGTACGGAATGATCAGGCCGGGCCAGGTGTCGAACAGCCCGATGCTGCGCCACAGGTTGAAAATCGGTGTCACCAGCGAGATTTGCGGAAACATCGCGATCAGCAGCGCGACCCCGACCAGCAACTTCTTGCCGGGGAAGCTCAGACGGGCCACGGCGTACGCGGCCATCCCACCGATGACCACCGCGATGACGGTCGTGATGAGGCCGATCCCGATCGAGTTGATCAGCGCCGAACTGAAGGCATTTCCCGAGAAGATGCCCTTGTAGTTCTCGAAGGTGATCTCCGACGGAATCAGCTTGCCGTCCTTCACCGTTGACGTCGGCTTGAGCGACAGGCTCAAGATCCACAACACCGGGAACAACGCATAGATGACGACCACAATGTTGACGACGGTCCAGCCCGTCGCCCTGCCCGCCACCGACCCGCTCGGTCATCAGCGCCTCTCCTCATCCGATCCGGGCGCCGACGCGCCGAAGATCGTGATGTAGATGAACGCGATCACCGCCACGGACAGGAAGATCAGCACACTGATCGCCGAACCCAGCCCGAGGTTGAACGCCTTGAACAGGTTGTCGTAACCCAGGATTGACACCGACCCGGTGTTGTTGGCGCCGCCGGTGAGAACGTAGATGTTGTCGAAGATCCGGAACGCGTCGAGCGTGCGGAACAGAAGCGCGACCAGGATCGCCGGTTTGATCAGCGGCAGAATGATTTTCACCAGTCGCTTCCACGCGCCTGCACCGTCGACCTGCGCGGCGTTGAGCAGATCCTGCGGGATCAGCGCCAGCCCGGCGAGCAGGAGCAGCGCCATGAAGGGCGTGGTCTTCCAGACCTCGGCGAGGATCACGATCGCCAGTGACGGAAGCTGCTCCGTCAATGGCGCGCTACCCTCCGGCAGCAGATTGGCCAGATAGCCGGTGCCCGGCGTCCATGCGTAATACCAGCTGTACGAGGCGGCTACGGTCACGATGCCGTATGGAATCAGGACCGCGGTGCGCACCACGCCCTTGCCGAAGATCGTCCGGTGCATCACCAGCGCCAGCGCCATTCCGAGCACGAATTCGATCGCCACCGAGATGACGGTGATCGCCAGTGTCACGATGAACGCCGTCCACCAGTACCGGTCGGTCAGCACGGTCTGGTAGTTGGCGAACCCGACGAACGCCGTGTCGTCGGGCGCGGCCAGGTTGTAGCGCTGCAGGCTCAGCCACACCGCGTAACCGATCGGGTAGGCGGTGACCGCGAGCATCAGGATCACCGCCGGTGTGATCAACAGGTATGCCAAGCGGCGGTCGGACTTGCGGTCGTCGGTTCCACCGCCCGCGGTGGTCGCCGGTGCTTCCACGGTGGCCGTCACGGGATCAGCCCCTTGCCGTCGATGGCCTTCTGGACCTGCTCTGTCAGCTCATCGGCATCCTTGTCCGGATCGATGTCGGTGACCGGCGCCAGCGTGGCGGAGATCCGAGTCGACACCGCCTGGTAGACGGGCGTCGCCGGACGCACCGCGGCGTTGGTGAGCTGTTGTCGGATGATCGCGTACTGGGGGTACTTCTTCTGGAACGCCGGATCGTCATAGAGCGATGTCCGCACAGCGGGCAGTCCGCCCTCGACCGAGGTGTACCGCTGGTTCTCGACGTTTCGCAGGCATCGGATGGCCTCGAACGCCTCCGCCCGGTGCTGGGTGGTGCGGGCCACCGCGAGGTTGAGCCCGCCCAGCGTCACCTTGGCGTCCTGGCCCGACTGCACCCCTGGATACGGTGCAAACCCGAACACCTTCTTGCTGGCTTCGTAGGCGGCCTCGAACTGCTCGTCGCTCGGCGAGAAGGTGCCGACGTCATTGATGCTGCCCGCCAGCGCGGGATCCTTGTCGAGCGGGAGGAAACCGACCCCGCCCTTGACGGCGTTCTCCAGCATCGAGGGCAGCACGAACGGCCAGTTCACCTCGAGCGCCGCTTTGCCCTGCTCCAACGCCAGGCGCGCGGTGCCTTCGTCGGTCTGGGTGATCGACGGGTCCGCGCCCGGCGCGGTGGCGACGGACTTCATGATTCCCAGCGCCTTGACCGTCGCCGCACGATGCTCGGGGGTGTCGGTCAGCGTGACGGTCTTGCCGTCGTCGGAAAGCACTTGACCGCCCGCACTTTCCAGCAGCGTGTTGAACCACACCACCAGACCCTCATACTGCTTGGCCTGCAATGCGATCCAGCTCGGCTTGTCCTCGGCGTGCAGGCGTGTCACCTCATCCACCATGCCGTCCCACGTGGTCGGCGCCATGCTCATCAAATCCGCCCGGTACCAAAGCAATTGGGTATTGGTCGTGATCGGGGCGGCATACAGTTTGTCCTGCCATTTGGCCGTCTCCAACGGCCCAGGCAATGTGTTGCTGGTGGCGTCGGCCTCGGCCTGACCGGACGGATCGTCGGAAAGCGGCAACGCCCAACCCGCTTCGGCGAACTCGGCGGTCCACACCACATCGAGTGCCATCAGGTCGAGGGTCTTGTCATTGCCCGTCAGCCGCCGGGCCAGTTGCAGGCG
Organism: uncultured Actinomycetota bacterium; assembly: GCA_963822305.1. Lineage (GTDB taxonomy): Bacteria > Actinomycetota > Actinomycetes > Mycobacteriales > Mycobacteriaceae > Mycobacterium. Next base: position 20,225 of record CAWGHF010000028.1, read on the forward strand.
CTGGGCGTCGGCCTCTTTGGGCAAGCTGATCTGCTGGATGGTGAAGCGGCCACCCAACTCCTCGTTGCACCGCTTGGCGACGGCGGTGAAGGTCGCCATTTCACTTGCCGGTGTGTAGTAGTTGATGACGATTCCGCCGCCGCCCGAACTACACGCCGTCACCACGGATGCTGTCGTTGCGACCGCCAATGCCGCTGCACACAGTTGACGTGCGCGCACCACCCGCCTCCTGTCCGCGGGGAATCGCCCGCGCCAGAACCGTAGAGCCAGGTGCGCGTGATTTGCAACACTTCCAGCGGCGCGTCGGCAGCCGCAGCACGATCGTGACCTGCGGAAGCGCTTCTTTTCGACGCTAGATGGTCAAGCGCGCCAGCAGATCCCGGCCCTTCTCGGCGCTCTGCGGGTCGCACAGCACGTCGTAACGGCCTGCGACAAGTTGCATCGTGGAGCTGAAATCTCTTGTGCCACGAGCCATCGCGTACGGGATCGCCGAGGTGATCAGACCGAAGAAGACGCCTGCGACGAGGCCGGTGATGAGCGAAGCCCACGGGTTCTCGCTGAAAAAGCCCAGGATCAGCCCGATGAACAGACCCAGCCACGCACCGGTGAGCACGCCGCCGCCGAGCACCTTGGGCCAGGTCAGGCGACCCGTCACCCGCTCGACCTGCATCAGATCAACGCCGACGATCGTCACCTGCTGGACCGGGAACTCCTGATCGGAGAGGTGGTCCACCGCACGCTGCGCCTCGACGTAGGTCGGGTACGAGCCGATCGGCCAGCCCTTCGGAGGCGTCGGCAAGGCGGCAGGCCCGCGTGCCGGGGATGTCGGTGCACCAGGCGTCACGCCGGGAGTCTGTCCGGGCTGGAAGGGGCTGGTCATCGAACCTGATTCTCCTTTATTCGCGCCGAGATTTCTTTCGGCCACACAAGGTCAACGCTCCGGCGCGGGCGATGGTGCCCCGCGGCCGCTGCGACCACGGATACCAGCACATCCGCTAGGTTGACAGCATGACAAATCCGGGCGGGGAGTCCTCCGAAACGCCAGCATCCGACCCCAGTTCAGGCTCGTCGGAGCCGGCATCCGGGGGATACGAAGCACCGTCGATCGAGCAGTCGCAACAGCAGGACGAGCAGTCCCAGCCGCAACCCGCCACGGAGCAATTCATCCCACCGGCCGCGCCCACCGAGCAGTACATTCCGCCGGCCGCGCCCACCGAGCAGTTCACCCCGCCCGGATACGCCCCGCCGTCGACCGGTTACGAGGCGCCGCCGAGCTATCAATCGCCCACCGACTATCAGCAGGGCGGCTATCCGCCGGCCGCCTACCCGCCTTCGCCGGCCTACCCGCCGCCGCCCGGCTACTCGACACCAGGCTCGCAACAGCCTGGCTACCCGCCGCCCTACCCCGATCCGTCGGCCTTCGGTGGGCAGCAGGGCTACGGCGCCCCGGCCTATCCCCCTCCGCCGCCACCGTCATATGGCGCCGCGCCCGGGTATCCGCCGCCGCCGTCGTACCCGGCGGCCGGCTATCCCGGCGGATATGGCGGGGGCTACGTGCAGCCGCAGCCCGAGACCAACCAGATGGCGATCTGGTCGCTGGTGGCCTCGCTGGTCGGAATCCTCTGCACCATCGGATCACTCGTCGGCATCGCGCTCGGGGTGATCGCGCTCAACCAGATCAAGGAGCGCCGCCAGGGCGGCCACGGTCTGGCCATCGCAGGCATCGCGGTCGGGATCGCCACGCTGATCATCAGCATCATCTGGACCGCGTTCGCGTTCAGCACCTGACATGAGCACACCGCCAGAACAGCCGTTCCGCGGTGCCGAATTCGCGCCGTTGGAGCAGTCGGCACCGCAGCCGGATCCGTATGCGCCGGTCGACTATCCGACCGGTTACCCACAGCTGCCGCCGCCGATCTACCCGCAGGGCGCCGGGTATCCGCCCGCGTATCCGGGATATCAGCCGTATGACCCGTATCGGCCCGGCAAGCCGCTGGGTACCAACGGCAAGGCCATCGCTTCATTGGTCACCGCGCTGGCCGGCCTGGTGTTCTGCGGGCTGCCGTCGATCGCCGGTTTTATCCTGGGCATCATCGCGATGCGTGAATGCAGGCGCACCGGCCAGGACGGGTACGGTCTCGCGCTTGCGGGGACCATCATCGGTGGACTGATCACCGCACTGTTCGTGCTCTACTTCGTCTTCGTCATCGGCATCGCCGCATCTGGATGGCAGTGGGCGCCATAGGTATTCGCGCCTAGCTCGGCGGCTGGAACGGCTCCCCGTTCCGCGTCATGCCGGCGGCGCGACCCTTGCCTGCGATCACCAACGCCATCTTGCGGCTGGCCTCGTCGATCATCTCGTCGCCGAGCATCACCGCCCCGCGCGCCCCGCCCGCGCGCGAGGTGTGCCAAACGTATGCCTCCAGGATCAGCTCCGCGTGGTCGTAGTCGTCCTGACGGGGGCTGAAAATCTCGTTGCCCGCGGTGATCTGGTCCGGGTGCAGCACCCACTTACCGTCATAGCCCAGCGCCGCCGACCGGCCCGCCACCCGTCGGAACGCGTCGACGTCGCGCACCTTCAGATACGGGCCGTCGATGGCGAGCACGCCGTGGGTGCGGGCGGCGATCAGGATCCGCATCAGCACGTGGTGATGCGCGTCGCCGACGTCATACCCCTCGGGCTGCTCCCCCACCTCGAGCGTGCGCATATTGAGGCTGGCCGCCATATCCGCGGGCCCGAGCACCAGCGCCTGCACCCGCGGTCCCGCCGCGATCGCATCGACATTGGTCAATCCCTGCGCGTTCTCGATCTGCGCCTCGATGCCGATCCGGCCGACCGGTAGGCCGTGCGTGGTCTCCAACTGGCTCAGCAGCAGATCGAGCGCGTTGATGTGGGACACGTCGGTCACCTTCGGCAGCACGATGACATCGAGTGACGCGCCTGCGGTGGACACCACCTCGATGGTGTCGCTGTAGGTCCACGGGGTCGTCCAGTCGTTGACCCTTACGCCGCGCAGCTGTCCGGCCCAGCCCGATTCGGCCAGCGCCGTCGCGACCTGTGTGCGCGCCTCCGACTTGGCGTCCGGCGCGACCGCATCCTCCAAGTCGAGGAACACCTCGTCAGCGGGCAGGGTCTTCGCCTTCGCGATCATCTTGGCGCTGCTGCCGGGAACCGAAAGGATCGTTCGGCGGGGTCGATACCGGTTTTCCACAACCACACTCTCTACCCTTTGAGTCATGGCGGCGGTGAACAGGGTCTACGCGGCCCGGCTCGCGGGAATGGTGGTCTTGGGCCCCGACGGCGAGTCCATCGGCCGTGTCCGCGATGTGGTGATCAGCATCAGCATCGTCCGCCACCAACCCAGGGTGCTCGGGCTCGTCGTCGAACTGCTCACCCGTCGACGCATATTCGTGCCCATCGGACGGGTCACCGCGATCGACCCCAGCGCCGTCACGCTGATCACCGCGAATGTCTCGCTGCGCAAGTTCACGCAGCGGCCCGGCGAGGTGCTGGTGCTCGGCCAGGTGATCGAGACCCGCGTCCGCGTCGACGACCCCGATCTGCCGGAGCTCGACGGGGTGGATGTCGTCGTGGTCGACCTGGGCATCCAGCAGGGACGGACCCGCGACTGGCTGGTCACCAAGGTCGCCGTGCGGCCGCCTGCGCGCCGGCTCGGCCGCCGCAGGAACATCGACATCGTCGACTGGCAGCGCGTGCAGGGCTTGACCCCGTCGGGTCTGGCGATGCCCGGGCAGGGCGTCGCCCAGCTGCTCGAACAATTCGAGGGCCAGCGCCCGATCGAGGTGGCCGAGGCGATCCGCGAGCTGCCGGAGAAACGTCGGTTCGAGGTGGTCAGAGCCCTCGACGACGAGCGGCTCGCCGACGTGTTGCAGGAGCTGCCCGAAGAGGAGCAGGCCAACGTGTTGCGGCAGCTGGAGCCCGAACGGGCGGCCGACGTGCTCGAGGCGATGGATCCCGATGATGCCGCCGACCTTTTGGGCACGATGACCCCTGCCGATGCCGAGCTCTTCCTGCGCAGGATGGATCCCGAGGATTCCGAGGACGTGCGTCGCCTGCTGGCCCACTCGCCCGACACCGCGGGCGGCTTGATGACTTCGGAGCCGATCGCGATCGCGCCGGACACCACCGTCGCCGAGGCGCTGGCCCGCGTGCGCGATCCCGATCTCACCCCGGCCCTGGCCTCGCTGGTCATCGTGGTGCGGCCACCGACGTCGACTCCGACCGGCCGCTACCTGGGCTGTGTGCACCTGCAGCGGCTGCTGCGTGAGCCGCCCGCCGCTCTGGTCGGCGGCATGCTCGACACCGACCTGCCCTACCTCGGTCCCGAGGACCCACTGACGGCCGTCACCCGGTACTTCGCTGCCTACAATCTGGTCTGCGGACCGGTGGTCGACGATGAAAACCACCTGTTGGGTGCGGTATCCGTCGACGACGTGCTCGACCATCTGCTGCCCGACGATTGGCGCGAGCGCGAGGAACCTGAACTGTCCAGCGCGGTGCCCGATGTCGCCGGCCGAGCGGCTCCGGAGGGCGGCGCATGAGCGATCTGTCTGCGCGCCAGCGCCTCGACACCCCGCGCACGTCACGGCGCCGATTCGCCTTCACCGTCGACGCAGAGACCGTCGGGCAGTTCAGTGAATCCATCGCCCGGTTCCTCGGCACCGGGCGCTTCCTGCTGTGGCAGACCATCCTCGTCGTCGTATGGATCAGCCTGAACCTGTTCGCCGTGAAGCTGCGCTGGGATCCCTACCCGTTCATCCTGCTCAACCTCGCCTTCTCGACTCAGGCCGCCTACGCGGCGCCGCTGATCCTGCTGGCCCAGAACCGGCAGGAGAACCGCGACCGGGTGTCCCTCGAAGAGGACCGTCGGCGGGCCGAACAGACCAAGGCCGATACCGAGTACCTGGCCCGTGAACTCGCCGCTTTGCGCCTGGCCGTCGGCGAGGTCGCCACGCGTGATTACCTGCGCCGAGAACTCGACGAACTACGCGACCTTATGAACGAATTGCGGCCGCCCGGATCACCCGACGGCGGCAGGGACGGCTCCGGCAAATCCCACACTGGCGAGCGTCGAGCCAAAAAACTCAATTAACCCAGGTCACGGATTGTTGTAACACGCGTCTTGCCGAGTAGGTATGGTGACTTGGTTCACAAGCCACCTCGAACCTAGGACGGTTGAGTGCACATAGGGGGAGGGACCGCGCTCGCGGCAGTGCGGAGCCGCGCTGCGCGGGTCATGCGCTCACCCGCGTTGGGCATTGCGGCCATCACCCCGATCGTCTTCGCGGGAGCGGTCGGCGCCTCGCCGACGATGGCGGCGCCCGTTCGCGATGCCGCGGTGACACCGCTGGCCGCCGTCGCCCCGTCGAACATCGATCCTTCCGGCCCCTCGGTCGTCGCGGCCACCAAGACACCGACGGCGTTCCACATCGCCTCCACCACCAACATGTCCGGACCACCGCCCGCGGTGGTGGTGAGTTCGCCTGGCACCCTTCGCATTCCGATGATTGCCCTGAACGCGTATCAGAACGCCGAACGGATGATGGCCACCTCGTTTCCGGGCTGCGGCATCAGCTGGAACCTGCTCGCAGGCATCGGGCGCATCGAGTCGATGCACGCCAACGGCGGCGCCACCAATGCGTCAGGCTCCGCGGTGCGGCCCATCTACGGGCCCTCACTGGACGGCACTCTTCCGGGCAACGAGGTCATCGAGCTGAGCCGAAACGCCAGCCGGGTCACCTACGCCCGCGCGATAGGTCCGATGCAGTTCCTGCCGGGCACCTGGTCGCGCTACGCCTCCGACGGCAACGGCGACGGCAAGGCCGACGTGCAGAACGTGTTCGACGCCAGCCTGGCCGCGGCCCGCTATCTGTGCAGCGGCGGGCTGAACCTGCGTGATCAGTCACAGGTGATGACCGCGATCCTGCGCTACAACAACTCGATGGCCTATGCACAGAACGTGCTGGGCTGGGCGGCCGCCTACGCGACCGGGGTCGTGCCGGTGGACCTGCCGCCGATCACCGGGCCGATTCCGCCGATCGCCGACGTGCACCTGGACAACTACCAGGGCCTGGGGCCCGGCTTGCCGATGAACGTGCTCGGCCTGCCCGCCGACGATCCGCTCGCGATGGTCCCGTTGGTCAACATGGGCCGCACCGACGTCGCCAGCCAGATGTTCGGGCCACTACCTGGACCGGCGCCGGAAGCGGGGATGCCAGGCATGCCCGGGATGACCATGCCCGGACCAGCACCAGCACAGGCCCTGCCGCCGGGAATGCAGCCGCCACAGCAGAACTGCGCCGTGTTCTGTCTTGGCACCAATCCGCCGGCGGCGGTGCAGCCACAGCTGCCGCCTGAGGCGCTGCCCCCGGGCGTCATCCCTCCACCTGCTGCCCCGCCCGTGCTCACGCCGGGTCCCGCCGCCGAACTCGCGCCGTCGCCGCTGCCGCCTCCGGGCGATGCACCGCAGGAGCCGGCACCTCTGCTGCTCGGGCCGCAGGGCGCTGGGCCGGCACCCGGCCCGCCCGCCTGACCGAAGACCCCGCCCGCGCGCGAATCCACCCGCATGACGCCGCCTACACTCGGCGGTGATGTCAGAACGTCCTGAGCTCCAGTCCGCTGTCCGCGCCGGGCTGGCCAAGGTAATCGACCCCGAGTTGCGAAGGCCGATCACCGAGCTCGGCATGGTCAAGAGCGTGGACGTGGACTCCGACGGCGGCGTGCACGTCGAGATCTATCTGACCACCTCGGCATGTCCGAAGAAGACGGAGATCTCCGAACAGGTCGCCGCCGCTGTCGCCGACGTGCCAGGGACGGGCGCCGTCAAGGTCAGCCTCGACGTGATGAACGATGAGCAGCGCACTGAACTGCGCAAGCAGCTGCGCGGCGACGCCCGCGAACCCGTCATCCCGTTCGCCCAGCCCGGCTCGCTGACGCGGGTGTATGCGGTCGCATCCGGCAAGGGCGGCGTCGGCAAGTCCAGCGTGACGGTCAACCTCGCGGCGGCGATGGCGACCCGCGGGCTGTCGGTCGGCGTGCTCGACGCCGACATCTACGGGCATTCGATCCCGCGGATGATGGGCACGACAGAGCGGCCCACGCAGGTCGAGTCGATGATCCTTCCGCCGATCGCGCACGACGTCCGGGTGATCTCGATCGCCCAGTTCACCCAGGGCAATACGCCGGTGGTGTGGCGCGGACCGATGTTGCACCGAGCGCTTCAGCAGTTCCTCGCCGATGTGTACTGGGGCGATCTGGACGTGCTGCTGCTCGATCTGCCGCCCGGCACGGGCGATGTCGCAATCTCGGTGGCGCAGTTGATCCCCGGCGCCGAGATCCTCGTGGTGACAACACCGCAACTGGCCGCGGCCGAAGTCGCCGAGCGGGCGGGCGCGATCGCACTGCAAACCCGTCAACGCATCGTCGGCGTGGTCGAGAACATGTCGGGGCTGGTGCTGCCCGACGGGACGACGATGCAGGTGTTCGGTGAAGGCGGCGGTCGTCAGGTCGCGGAGCGGCTGACGACGGCGATCGGCGCGGACGTGCCGCTGCTCGGGCAGGTGCCGCTGGATCCCGCGCTCGTCACCGCGGGCGATTCCGGGGTGCCGTTGGTGCTCAGCGCGCCGGATACGGCCGCGGGCAAGGAGTTACGGAGCATCGCGGACGCGCTGTCGAGCCGCAAGCGCGGGCTCGCGGGGATGTCGCTGGGGCTTGACCCGGCCGGTCGCTAAAAGCCCGTTCCCCGCGAAACGGCATTCCGGCAGGCCACTACTCGAACTTCCTGTAGCTGGAATACAGTTTCGCGGGTGGATTCCGAACAGGTCATCCGGATCGCTCTGACGGTCGTCACCCCGATCCTGACGGCGGGCATCGGAATCGCCGCGCTGGTGATCGGCGACTGGCGCGAACGCCGAACCACAGCCGGACGGCGCAAGCTCTCCTTCGAAGATGCCAGCAGGCAGGTCGAATTCGCCGCTGACTGGTTCAAAGCCAGCAAGGAAATCGCACCGGACGAGGAGCAGCAGGCCGCCGCGCGAGCGCAGGCCTGGCTCGACGAAGCCTCCGAGCTGGTCGCCGAGACGAAGCCACCGCCGCCATCCGAAGAGAAACGGTCCGTCACCGTCCGCCGGCTGCTCCTGGCGTACCCGATGCACCGCCGCAGCGCGAGAGTCCTGCGCGGCTTCTATTACTTCTTCCTCGGTGTGGTCGTTTTCCAGGTCTCAGGGGCACTGGGCGCCGCCTTCGGCAGAACGGACACAATCGGTGTCCCCAACTACTTCTCCGGCGGGTTGATCTACACCGACCTCCTCGGCATCTTCGTCTACACCCTCATCGCGATGGGCTTCCGCTTCTGGGCGCTGCGCGCGGAGGAATCACAGTCCGACGATTCGCCGCGGCAGCGGATGACGGTGCGCGACGCATTGCTGTTCTACAGATTCAACGGGTTTCGCGCCCACATCGCGCGGGTCGTCTACTGGATCTGGCTGGCGCTCACCGTGCTGGTCATAACGGCAATCGTGATAAGCGCCTTCCAGGACCCACGCACGCTGCCATCCAACGTCGTTGTGCTTGTCGCCTGGTTCGGGTGGGCCGTCGGGCTGCGCTATTGGGCGCTATCACACAGTGAACGCGCCGCCCGCGAGCCGACGACCGCCTAGGTCGCGTCGGAGTCGTACGGCGTCGCGAGCGGCTTGGCGGCGGGCGCTGTCGGCGGCGTCGGCTCCTCGGGGCGGTGGACGGCGGGTTTGTTGTTGTCCACATCGTCGAGCTTGCCGGTGAAGATCGAGTCGTCGCCGTCGAGCAGGTGTTTGGTCAAAGCGGCGCGCGGTGTCATCCCGCGTAGCTTCTGTAGCTCGCTCAACGGTTCGCGGAGGTCGTCGAATTCGGGGCCGAGGTCGTCACGCAGTTGCTTGGTCGCCCCGCTGATGTAGTCACGCGCCTGGCGCAGGGTGCCAGACGTCCAGCGGATGGCGCCGGGTAGCCGCTCCGGCCCGAGGATCACCAATCCGGCGATCACCAGGACCAGCATCTCGCCCCAGCCGACGTTGGCGAACATTACGTGCTGTTGTCGGAACCGGGGTTCACGGTCAGCGTCATATGACGGCCGTCGCGGACCACCTCGATCGGGGAGTCCTGACCGATCTTCAACAGCCGCACCGCGACTACGAATTCATCGGCGTCGGCGACCGCGCGGTCACCGACCTTCACCACGACGTCGTTCTCGAGGATGCCCGCCTTCTCTGCGGGGCCGCCCGCTTTGACGTTGGCCACCTGCGCGCCCGACGCGAGATCGTTGCTCACCGACCGGGCGGTCAGGCCCAGCGTCGGGTGGGCGATCTTGCCGTCCTTGATCAGGGCATCGACGACGTTCTTCACCTCGTTGACCGGGATCGCGAAGCCCAGACCGCTTGCGCTGTCGGACAACGACTTTCCTGCCGTGTTGATGCCGATGACGTCGGAGTTCATGTTGATCAGCGGGCCGCCGGAGTTGCCGTGGTTGATGGCCGCGTCGGTCTGCACGCCATCGATGACGGTGTCGGTATCGGAGCCGTCGCCGGAAAGCGGGACAGGCCGGTGCAGCGCGCTGATGATGCCCTGGGTGACGGTGCTGCGCAGGCCGAGTGGAGCGCCCGCCGCGATGACTTCGTCACCGACGTGCAGCTTGTCGGAGTCACCCAGCTTCGCCACGGTGAGGTTGTCGACATTGTCGACCTTCAGCACGGCCAGGTCGGTCTTCGGGTCGCGGCCGACAAGATTGGCCGGCACTGACTTGCCGTCGTTGAACACCACCGACAACTTGTACTGGCTGGGGTTGGTGGCGGCCTCGGAGATGACGTGGTTGTTGGTCACGATGTAGCCGCGGCCGTCGACGACGACGCCGGAGCCCTGCGCGCCCTCGTTGTCACCGACCGCTTCGATGGTGACGACCGAATCGGCGACGGAGGCAGCGACTTTCGCGAAGCGACCCTCGGGTTGCTCGGAGCCGTTGTCGGTGTTGAGTGTCACCTTCGACGTGGTGAACGCTTCGACGACCTCGGCGGTCTTGCGACCGACCCAACCGCCTGCGAAACCGATCACCAGGGCGACGATTGCCAGCACGGCCAGCGCGACGTAGGACACCCGGCCGCCGAAGAGCACGTCGCGAACGCCGAGTTTGCCGACGTTCGCGGGTGCGGGTGCGGGTGCCGGCGTCGGCACCGCAGGCGTACCGAGCGCGGCCGCCGCGCCCGGATCGCGCCACGGATCGTCGGGCTCCTCCGGCTTGTTCCTGTCGCGCTCGGCGTCCAGCGCGCCGATATCGGCGGGATGGCGTTGCAGAGAGTCGCCCCTGCCGTTCGGCCGTCCGAAGGCCTCGTGCAGGACAGGATCGGGCGACTGATTGGTCGGTGTGTACTCGCCCTGATCCCGCTGGCCGCCCACGCCGACGAAAGAGCCGTCGACGCCGTCGGGCCTGCCGAATGCCCGGGTGGTGGACGGGTCGACTGGCGGGCGCGAAACGGGGCGCGGCGCGACCCGGTCGCTACCTTGGGACTGGTCCTGCTTGGTCACCCGCGTGTCACTCTCTATTTGGTCGCCGCTATTCGCCGGCGCGCGCCGATGCTTGGTTTGTTTTACACACTACCGGCGCTTGCGCCGGCCGCGGATCGAGCCGTCAGCAAAGTCGGTCTGGTCGTCTTCAGGGGGTTGGACCTGCGCGGTGTCCTGTGGGATCTGCGACAGCAGTCCAAGTAGCGAACTGGGAATGGCGATCGGGCGGGAGTCCCGCAGTGCGGAGCGGGCCTGTCGTTGGGCGTCCACCTCGGCGGCGCACTGCGGGCACATCGACAGGTGGTGCGCCGCGCGGAGATGTGCGGTCATCCGCAGTTCCCCGTCGGCGAAGGCGGCGACCGCCTCGGTGGACAGGTGCTCGGTGGAGCCGAACTGACGTGGCCCTACCGGCGCATCACTCTGCGAGGCGAACTGGGCGGGCAGCCAGGAGAACGCACGACGGAACACATGCCCTGGATCGGCCATCACCCCGCTCCTCTCGGCCCATCACATTCGCGATAGACGGTGCTTACTTGAATGTAGCGCGGGACGCGGCGCCCGACACCCGGGAACGGTCAGGCTGACCTGGCCGTGTCGGCCGAGTGGTGCGCCAGATAGTCCCTCAGCGCCTGTCGCCCACGGTGGATCCGGCTGCGCACGGTACCCAGCTTCACGCCGAGCGTCGCGCCGATCTCCTCGTAGGACAGACCTTCGATGTCGCACAACACCACCGCCGCGCGGAACTCCGGCGGCAGTGAGTCGAGCGCGGCCTGCAGGTCAGGGCCGAGCCGCGAATCGTGGTAGATCTGCTCCGGGTTGGGCTCGTCGGCGGGCACCCGGTCGTAGTCCTCTGGCAGCGCCTCCATGCGGATGCGACCACGCCTGCGGACCATGTCCAGGAACAGGTTGGTGGTGATGCGGTGCAGCCAGCCCTCGAACGTGCCCGGCTGGTAGTTCTGCACCGACCGGAAGACGCGGATGAAGGTCTCCTGGGTCAGGTCTTCGGCGTCGTGCTGGTTGCCGGACAGCCGGTAGGCCAGGCGGTACACCCGGTCGGCGTGCTGACGCACCAGTTCATCCCACGACGGCATGGTGGAGTGGTCACCGGTGGCGTCGAAAACCGCGGTGCCCTGTGGCTCTTCGGAAGGCTCAACCCATTCCCCGTCGGTGTACCGCTCGAGATGGGACATCGACACCGGGGTCAGATGGGGGGCCGTGGTGGTTGTGGTCGTCGGATCCTCCAGATCACAGCGTTCACCGTTTATCGGTAACGCGACATCGGCGGCAACACGAAGTTCGACATGGTTATTCCCAGAGCGCCAGCGTCCGCCGTGTTCCATGCGGTTACCGTTCCCGACCGTCGTGTGGTTGGCATATGAGGCGACTGAACTTTCCCTGAGAAACCTGATTGTTACCCATCTCAAGCTCGTCTAACCAGGGCAAACCAGGCGAGTTCGAGCCGATTTGGGGGTCGCGGCGCGGGCGTGTCGCGGTGGTGGCCGTATCGGCACCGCTCTACGCTGCGGGCATGGCCGATGACCCGGCGAGCCCGCCGCAACCCAGCCGCGCCGAGTCGATCGTCAGCCACGCCGAAAACTCGATCTCCGAGGACGCCATCGTGGCCGCGGCGCGCGACCGTGCCGTCGAGACCGGAGCCGGCGCCGTCACCCCTGCCGTCGGGGCCCTGCTCAGCGTGCTGGCCAAGCTCAGCGGCGCGAAAACGGTCGTCGAGGTCGGTACCGGAGCCGGTGTCAGCGGGTTGTGGTTGCTCTCCGGCATGCGCGACGACGGTGTGTTGACGACGATCGACGTCGAGCCCGAGCATCAGCGGCTCGCCAAGCAGGCCTTCAACGAGGCGGGCATCGGGCCGTCGCGGACCAGGCTGATCAGCGGGCGGGCCCAGGAAGTCCTCACCCGGCTGGCCGACGAGTCCTACGACCTGGTCTTCATCGACGGCGATCCGGCCGACCAGCCGGATTACGTCGTCGAAGGCATTCGGTTGCTGCGGCCCGGCGGTGCGATCGTGGTGCACCGGGCGGCGCTCGGTGGACGCGCAGGCGACGCCAAGGCCCGCGATGCCGAGGTCACCGCCGTACGCGAGGCCGCGCGGCTGATCGCGGAGGATGAGCGCCTGACACCGGTACTGGTGCCGCTGGGCGACGGGCTGCTGGCCGCGGCCCGCGACTGGCCCGCTCGCGAGGCCTGACCCGCCTCACACCGCTCGCCGGACAGGTTGGCGCGATTTTTACGCATCCTTGACGCTTATCCGCTTGACGATCCGCTGAACGTGCGTTTAGCGTACTAAACATGCGTTCAGCGGACGATCTCACGGCCGTCGCAAGGATCCGCGATGCCGCGATCGATCAGGTGGGCCAGCACGGCTTCAACGTCGGGCTGCGGGCGATAGCCCAGGCGGCCGGCGTCAGCGCCGCGCTGGTGATCCACCATTTCGGATCAAAGGACGGCCTGCTGCGGGTGTGCGACGACTACATCCTCGAGCAGATTCGCCAGTCAAAGTCCGAGTCCCTGCGTTCTGCGGATGCGACCTCGTGGTTCTCCCAGATGGCGGAGATCGAGTCGTATGCGCCGATGATGGCCTACCTGGTGCGCAGCATGCAGTCCGGTAGCGCGCTCGCCAAGACGTTCTGGCAACGCATGATCGACAACGCCGAGGAGTATCTCGAGGAAGGCGTTCGTGCGGGCACCCTCAAACCCAGCCGCGACCCGAAAGCCAGGGCCAAGTTCCTCGGCATGAACAACGGCGGCGGCTTCCTGCTGTACCTACAGATGCACGACAACCCCACCGACCTGCGTGCGGTGCTGCGCGACTACGCCGAGGACATGGTGCTGCCGGCGCTGGAGCTCTACTCCAACGGTTTGATGGCCGACTCGTCGATGTACGAGGCGTTTCTCGCCCAACGCGAACAAGGCATTCCGTTCAGCAATTCGACTGGAGGAGATCACGATGACGGCGACGTCACTGCAACGGGCTAACACGAGCGCAGGCACCCAGCCCGCTGTCGAAATCGAGGGTCTGGTCAAGACATTCGGCCGCACCAAGGCCCTCGACGGCCTGAACCTGACCGTTGCGCCGGGTGACATCACCGGCTTTCTCGGACCGAACGGCGCCGGTAAGTCCACCACGATTCGCGTGCTGCTCGGCCTGCTGCGCGCCAACAGCGGAACGGTGCGACTGCTCGGTGGCGACCCCTGGCGCGACGCGGTCAACCTGCACCGGCGCATCGCCTACGTGCCCGGCGACGTGACGTTGTGGCCCAACCTGACCGGCCTGCAGGCCATCGACTTCCTGGCGCGGCTGCGAGGCAAGGACACTGTCGACACGCGGCGGCGCGACGAGCTGATCGAGCGGTTCGAACTCGATCCGCATAAGAAGGCCCGCACCTACTCGAAGGGCAACCGGCAGAAGGTGGCCATCGTCGCGGCGTTCTCCACCAACGCCGAGCTCTACATCCTCGACGAGCCCACCTCTGGTCTGGACCCGTTGATGGAGAAGGCTTTTCAGATCTGCGTCGAGGAGGTCGCCGATCACGGCGCTGCCGTGCTGCTGTCCAGCCACATCCTCGCCGAGGTCGAGAAGTTGTGTAAAACGGTCACCATCATCCGGGCCGGACGCGCGGTGCGCTCCGGCACGCTCGATCAGCTGCGGCACCTGATGCGGACCACGGTCAAGGTGCGCACCCACAGCGACGGCCGGAAACTCCAATCGACCCCGTTCGTCCACGACTTCTCGATCGACGACGGCCACTACGTCTTCTCGGTCGACCGCAACGACCTGGACCGCGCGATGGCGCTACTGACCAATTTGGGGATCATCGATTTGACGGTCACGCCGGCTTCACTGGAAGACATGTTCCTGCGCGAGTACCAGGGAGCGGAACAATGAGTACCGCGACACTGGCCCCGCATTCAGGCAGGCATGAAGCGATGCCCTCGGCGTCGCCGTTCACCGGTATCGGCGCCCTCGTCCGGCTGGCGCTGCGCCGTGACCGCGTCCGGTTGAGCATCTGGATCGCGTCGCTGACGCTGATGATGGTGTACGCACCCAACGCCATCAAACTCGCCTACCCCGAGGAGGCGCAGCGCGCGACCCGCGTCAACCTGCTCAAGACGCCCGCCGGAATGATATTGGGCGGGCCCATGTTCGGCGTCCGGGAAACCGACCTCGGCGTCATGATGGCCAACGAGTTGATGCTCACGTTGATCATCGCGGCGTCGATCATGTCCATCCTCACCGTGATTCGGCACACCCGCGCCGAGGAGGAAAGCGGTGCGGCCGAATTGGTGCTCTCGTCTGTCGTGGGCCGTCATGCCCGGACCTATGCCGCGCTGATCGTGGTCGGCGGTGTCAACGCGATACTCGCGGTGACGATGACCGCGGCGATGGCCGCGACAGGATTCGGTGTTGTCGACACCGCAGCGATGTGCCTCGGAATCACCGGTGTATCGATGATGTTCGGAGCCGTCGCGGCAGTGACCGCACAACTGTGGCGGCAGGGACGCGCCGCCACCGGGGCCGCGATGGCCGCACTCGCATTGGCCGCGCTGGTGCGCGGGGTCGGCGACGTCATCGACAACTCCGGCAGCGCGCTGTCCTGGTTCTCCCCCGTCGCCTGGGCGCAGCAGATGCGTCCGTTCGTCGACCTGCGCTGGTGGCCGTTCGCGTTGCTGGTCGTGCTCGCCGCCGGGCTCATCGTGTTGGCCGCGGTGCTGGAGAGCAGTCGGCAGTACGACGACGGCGTCATACCCTCCACCGGTGAACATCCGAACGCGCATCCGATCAGGAACGTATTCGGCCTGCACCTGACATTGCAGCGCGGTCAGACGATCGGCTGGAGCGTGGGACTGTTCCTGTCCGGCTTGGCATTCGGGTCGATGACGAAGTCACTTCTCGATGCCGCTAAAGACAACGAACTGCTGCAACGCGTGCTGGCCCAGCAGGGTACCGACGGCGTGTACAACCACCTTGACGCAGTTCCTCGCCGCGGCCGCCACCGCCTACGTCGTCGGCGCCGTGTTGCGCGTATGGGGCGACGAGGAGTCGGGTCTGGGTGAAGCGGTACTGGCCGGGGCGGTGTCGCGGTGGCGCTGGCTGATCTCCGCCGTCGTAGCCACCGTCGTCGGGTCAGCCGTGCTGATGATTTGCGCAGGCCTCGGAATGGGTCTCGGCGCGGGCATCACCATCGGCGAGCCGCAGACCATCTGGCGCCTGACTCTCGCCGCACTTGCCTTCGTGCCGGCTATGGCGGCGATGGCAGGCGTCGCCGCGCTTGCGGTTGCGCTGCGGCAGCCTTGGATCGGTTGGCTGACAGTGACATTCGTGATCATCTCACTGTACCTCGGCGCACTGCTGCGGTTGCCGCAGTGGCTACTCGATGCGTCACCGATCGGCCAGACCACGGCGCCCAGTGAGTATTCAGCCATCGCGCTGACCACCATGACGGTCGCCGCGGTGGCGCTGACGTTTGTCGCAGGCGCGCTCTATCGCCGTCGCGACGCCATCTGAGAAGGAGGAATAAATGAAGACCACACTTCTGATGCTCTGGTACACAGTCTTCAGCATCGTCTTCTTCGGGGTACTGCTGTTCTGGCCCGCAGGCACGTTCGACTACTGGCAGGCTTGGGTTTTCATCGCCGTCTTCGAGGTCGGCACCATGATCCCGACGATCTATCTGGCCGTGAAATACCCCGATGCGTTCAGGCGACGGACGCACTCAGGCCCGTTGGCTGAAAGCCGAATGGTGCAGAAGCTCATCAATGTCGGCATCATCCTGACAACTGTCGCCGCGGGTGTGCTCAGCGCCCTTGACCACAGGTTCGGGTGGTCCACCGTGCCGACGGCGGTCGTCGTGGTGGGCAATGTGCTGGTCCTGGTCGGGCTTGCAGTGGCCGAAGTCGTTGTCATACAAAACAACTACGCGGCGGCGACTATCACGGTTGAAAAGGAGCAGCCGGTGGTGTCAACGGGGTTGTACGGCCTTGTCCGCCACCCGATGTACGTCGGTGCGCTGATCCTGGTCGTCGGTATGCCGCTTGCCCTCGGCTCGTATTGGGGTCTGCTGACGATGATTCCCGGCGTGCTGATCTTCGTCGCTCGCATCACCGACGAGGAGAAGGCGCTGCGCCAGGACCTCGCAGGCTACGACGAGTACACCGAGAAGGTCCACTACCGCCTGGTGCCCGGGGTGTGGTGAACGATGAAAACGCTTATCCAGCTGGCTGTCTCGGTTCCCCTCGGGCTGGCCGTCTTCGGCCTTCTGGTTTTCTGGCCCGCAGGGACCTTCGACTACTGGCAGGGCTGGGCCTTTATCGTCGCGTTCGCCGCTCGCGACACTGGTGCCGAGCGCCTACCTGGCCGTGACGAACCCCGACGCCCTGCGCCGACGAATGCAGGCGGGCCCTACCGCCGAGACGCGACCACTCCAGAAGCTCATCAGCGTCGTCGCATTCGGGTCGCTGGCCGCCATGATCGCGGTCAGCGCGCTGGACCATCGCTTCGGTTGGTCGGAGGTGCCTGCGGCGGTGTCGGTAATCGGCGTCGCACTGGTCGCTGTCGGCCTCACCATCGCGATGCTGGTGACGATTCAGAACGGTTATGCCGCAGCCAATATCACCGTCGAGTCCGGCCAGCAGCTGTCGTCGACGGGCTGGTACGGATTCGTCCGGCACCCGATGTACTTCGGCAATGTGATCCTGATGATCGGCATCCCGCTGGCGCTCGGCTCGTACTGGGGTCTGCTGATCGTGGTCGCCGGTCTTGCGGTGCTCGCACTCCGCATCAACGACGAGGAGGCACTGCTGAAGCAGGATCTGGCCGGATACCGCGAGTACATGGACACGGTGCATTACCGGCTGTTGCCCTACGTGTGGTGAGGACGCGCCGCCCGC
Source organism: uncultured Actinomycetota bacterium (assembly GCA_963822305.1). Lineage (GTDB taxonomy): Bacteria > Actinomycetota > Actinomycetes > Mycobacteriales > Mycobacteriaceae > Mycobacterium. The sequence continues at coordinate 37,680 of CAWGHF010000028.1, forward strand.
CACACCAACAGGAACACCGCCACCACGGTGAAGCGCAGCACGGTGTTCGCGATGATCGTGGCGTTCGGTCCGATCACAGCCATGTAGACGAGATCGAGCACGCCGCTGGCCCCGTGCAGGACGACGAACGTCGTCACGACCAGACGCAGGGCCGCCCGGTCGGTCAGGCGGGTCGCGCCGAACGACAGCACGGCGACGGCGAGTTCCGCGGCGCCGACGAGGTAGACGAGCAGATACTCCGGCCGCTCCACGGTGATTCCCACCGCCGACGGGATCGCGGTCGGGAACACCGTCAACACCACGGCCCCCGCGAGCGTGATGAATCCGTGCACCACGAACACCGCGCGCAACAGGTTCGGTGCCCGCATCGTCGTCTCGGTCATATGCCGTCCTTCCGTTTCGTCATAGATATGACGGACCGCGGCAGCAGATTATGACGACCGGGAGGTGACGGCAGGTGAATGAGTTCGAGGAGCATCGGGCGCACCTTCGGGCGGTCGCCTACCGGATGCTCGGCTCGGTGCCAGAGGCCGAAGACGCCGTCCAGGAGGCGTGGCTGCGGATGGACCGCACCGACGTCAGCGACGTGCGCAACATGCGCGGCTGGCTGACCACCGTGGTCGCACACATCTGCCTGGACATGCTGCGTGCCCGCACAGCCAGGCCCGAGCAGCAGCTCGACGAGACCGTTGCGGCGTCACGCATCGCGACCGCCGAACCGGTCGACCCGGAGCAGGAGGCACTGCTGGCCGATTCGGTCGGGACGGCGTTGCTCGTCATCCTGCAGCGGCTGTCGCCCGCCGAGCGGCTGGCGTTCGTGCTGCACGACATGTTCGACCTACCCTTCGCGGAGATCGCACCGATCGTGGGCCGGTCGGAGAACACCGCCGCACAGCTCGCGGCCCGGGCCCGCCGCCGTGTCCGCGGCCAGACTCCTGACCCCGCAACGGATCTCGTCCGCCAGCGTCGGCTGGTCGAGGCATTCCTGACCGCGGCCCGCGACGGCGACTTCGACTCGCTGCTCGCCGCACTGGACAACGACGTGGTGCTTCGGGTCGACGCTGCGGCCGCAGGCAGCGCAACGACCGTCCGCGGCGCACAGGCCGTCGCTGCCAATGCCCGCGCCTTCTCCGCCAATGCCCGCTTCGCCGAGCCCGCGCTGGTAGACGGTGCGGTGGGGATCGTCGTCGCCGCCGGGGGCAGGCTGGCGCTCGTGCTGCGCTTCGGCGTCGTCGGCGACAAGATCACCGAAATCGACATCGAGGCCGACCCGGACCGGCTGCGGGGCCTCGATCTGGCCGTCCTGGACTGACCAGCGCTCATAATGCGTATGTGGAACTGCTGACCGGCCTGGGGCTGGCCACCGCGTCGGGACTGAATGCGTACATCCCGCTGCTGGCGCTCGGCCTGCTGTCCCGGTTCACCGACCTGGTCACGCTGCCGCACGGTTGGGTCTGGCTGGAGAACGGCTGGGTGATGGCGATCGTCGCGGTGCTGCTGGTCATCGAGATCGTCGCCGACAAGATCCCGGCTCTGGACAGCATCAACGACGCCATCCAGACGTTCGTGCGGCCGACCTCTGGTGGCATCGTGTTCGGCTCCGGCACGGCAGCCCAGACTCACGCCGTCACCGATCCGGGCGCGTTCGCGCAGTCCGGTCAGTGGATCCCGATCGTCGTCGGTGTGCTGGTGGCGTTGGTGGTGTCGCTGACGAAGTCGGCGGTGCGGCCCGCGGCCAACGTCGCCACGGCAGGCGTGGCGGCGCCGGTGCTGTCCACCATCGAGGACGGCATCAGCGTCGCGCTGGTGTTCCTGGCGATCCTGATACCGGTCGTGGTCCTCGTCGTGCTCGCAGCGCTTGTCTGGGCGGTCGTCAAGCTCTGGCGGCGACGGCGACGCAGGCAGAAGGCCGCGGCGAGCGAGAAGTCAGGGTTGTGAATCCGCGCGGATCACGACCAGGAATGCTATTTCGCGGGAAACAGGGCGACTAGATCCAGACGCCCTTGCCGACGGCAACCACACCGCCTGCGCTGATCGCGAACCGTTCGCGATCCTTCTCCAGATCGACGCCGACCATCTCGCCGGGGCCGACCACGACGTTCTTGTCGAGGATCGCGTGGCGCACCACCGCGCCGCGGCCCACCCGAACGCCGGGCATCAGCACGCTGCCCTCGACGATCGCACCGTCGTCGATGACGACATTGGACGACAGCACCGAGTTGCGCACCGACGCCGCCGAGATGATGCTGCCCGCGCCGACCACCGACTCCTGCGCGGAGCCACCGTTGACGAACTTGGCCGGGGCCAGGTTCTCGGACTCGCCCCTGATCGGCCAGCGCTTGTTGTACAGGTTGAAGACCGGATGCACGGACACCAGGTCCATGTGTGCGTCGTAGAACGCGTCCAGCGTCCCGACATCACGCCAGTAGCCGTGGTCACGCTCGGTGGCCCCCGGCACCTCATTGGCGTTGAAGTCGTACACCGAGGCCATCCCATCGCCCACCAGCCGCGGGATGATGTCGCCACCCATGTCGTGATCGGAGTGGTCGTCGTCGGCGTCGGCGCGGATCGCGTCGATGAGCACCTTGGTGGTGAAGATGTAGTTGCCCATCGACGCGAACGTCTGCTCGGGATCGTCTGGTGTACCCGGCGGATCGGCGGGCTTCTCGACGAACTCCCGAATGCGTCCCGACTCGTCAGCGTCGATGCAGCCGAACGCGGTGGCCTCGGCCCGCGGCACCCGGATCCCCGCGACCGTCGCACCCGCCCCGCTCTCGATGTGGAACTGCACCATCTGCTCGGGGTCCATCCGGTACACGTGGTCTGCGCCGAACACGACGATGTAGTCGGGGTCCTCGTCGTAGATCAGGTTCAGCGACTGATAGATCGCGTCCGCCGACCCGGTGTACCAGCGCGGGCCGAGGCGCTGCTGCGCCGGCACCGGGGTGATGTATTCGCCGGCGAGACCCGACAGCCGCCAGTTCTGCGAGATATGCCGGTCCAGAGAATGCGATTTGTATTGCGTCAGAACACAGATGCGCAGGTATCGGGCATTGACGAGATTGGACAGCACGAAATCGATCAGCCGGTATGCGCCGCCGAAGGGAACTGCAGGCTTTGCTCGGTCCGCGGTCAGCGGATAGAGCCGCTTGCCTTCCCCGCCTGCCAGAACGATGCCGAGGACGTGGGGCAACTCCCTCATGTTTCAAACCTATCTGCAGGTTCTCATCGTGACCAGGCATTGGCACTTTTGAACCTGCGCGACTGTCGGTCAAAGTAATTGGCGAATACCCCAATCGGCGTTCTCCACACGGCTGCGGCGCGCGGCGACGGACACTACGGTCGTAGACATGCGGGTGGCGATGATGACGCGTGAATATCCGCCCGAGGTGTACGGCGGCGCCGGTGTACACGTGACCGAACTCGTCGCGCAGTTACGCAATCTGTGCGACGTCGACGTGCACTGCATGGGCGCCCCGCGCGATGGAGCATTCGTTCACCAGCCCGATCCGGCGCTCAAGGGCGCCAACCCCGCGCTGGCGACGCTGTCGGCCGATCTGGTGATGGCCAACGCCGCCGAAAACGCCACCGTCGTGCATTCACACACCTGGTACACCGGGCTGGCGGGGCACCTGGCGGCCCTGCTCTACGGCATCCCGCACGTGTTGACCGCGCACTCCCTGGAGCCGATGCGGCCGTGGAAGGCTGAGCAGCTCGGCGGCGGTTACCGCATCTCGTCCTGGGTGGAACGGACGGCCGTCGAGGCGGCCGACGCCGTCATCGCGGTCAGCTCCGGCATGCGCGACGACGTGTTGCACACCTACCCGGCGCTGGATCCCAACCGGGTGCACGTGGTGCGCAACGGAATCGACACCGAGGTGTGGTACCCAGCGACATCCGAGTCCGACGAGTCGGTGCTGACCGAACTCGGGGTGGACCCGGCCCGGCCGATCGTCGCGTTCGTCGGGCGGATCACCCGGCAGAAGGGTGTCGCGCACCTGGTCGCGGCCGCACACAGGTTCGCGCCCGATGTGCAGCTGGTGCTCTGCGCGGGGGCGCCGGACACCCCGGAGATCGCCGCCGAGGTGACGGCAGCGGTGCAGGAACTGTCCCGCTCCCGGACCGGCGTGTTCTGGGTGCGCGAAATGCTCCCGATCGGGAAGATCCGCGAAATCCTCTCAGCGGCAACTGTTTTCGTGTGCCCATCGGTATATGAGCCGTTGGGCATCGTGAACCTCGAGGCGATGGCGTGCGCGACGGCGGTGGTCGCTTCCGATGTCGGCGGCATCCCCGAGGTGGTGGCCGACCGTCAGACCGGGCTTTTGGTTCATTACGACGCGGGCGACCCGGAGTTTTTCGAGACCCGGCTGGCGGACGCCGTCAATGCGTTGGTCGCCGACCCGGAGCGGGCCCGTCAGTACGGAGTGGCTGGCAGGCAGCGGTGCATCGAGGAGTTTTCCTGGGCGCACATCGCCGAGCAGACCCTGGAGATCTACCGGAAAGTGTCTAGCTAGCTGGTGACGCCCTTGAGTTCGTCGCCGAGGGCCGCCGCCTCGTCGGGGGTGAGTTCGACGACGAGTCGGCCACCGCCTTCCAGTGGTACCCGCATCACGATGCCGCGCCCCTCCTTGGTTGCTTCCAGAGGACCGTCGCCGGTCCGGGGCTTCATCGCCGCCATCGAGTGCTCCCTCCACATGAGCCGGCTGTCCACCCGTTGACAGCTCCCGGCACTGAACTGCTCCTGAACTCCCCCCATTGTTCCCTATCCCCGGCGTTCAGTGTGCAAAGACCCGGTCAAGATCGCTTCGACGGGCAGATCAGGCGGTGGCGGGAACCCAGCAGGAGGCCATGTGGTCGTCGACCATTCCGGTGGCCTGCATCAAGGCGTAGGCCGTCGTCGGGCCCACGAATTTGAACCCGCGGCGCTTCAATTCCTTGGCCATCGCCTTCGACTCGGCGGTGACCGCAGGCACCTCGGACATGTCCGCGGGCCGTGGCCGCGGCTCGGGCGCAAACGACCAGAGCAGTTCGCCGAGGTCGACGTCCAGGTCGGCGACGACACGCGCGTTGGCGATGGTGGCCTCGATCTTCGCGCGGTTACGCACGATCCCCGCGTCGTTCATCAGGCGCTCGATGTCGCGGTCGGTGTAGCGCGCGACCTTGTCGATGTCGAACCGGTGAAAGGCACGCCGGAAGTTCTCCCGCTTACGCAGGATGATGAGCCACGACAGCCCACTCTGAAAGGCCTCCAGGCTGACCCGCTCGAACAGCGCCTTGGACCCGCGCAACGGCTGGCCCCACTCCGTATCGTGGTAGTCGCGGTAGAGGATGAAATCGGCTGGTGCCAAACGGGATTGGTCGATCCAACCGCAGCGAATGCGGCCGTCGTCTTCCGGCGCTGCCGTCACGAATCGGCCCTGTCCTCCGTCGGCAGCGCATGCACACCGCCCTCTGCCTGTTCCTCGTCGAGGACGTCGTCGCCGCCTGATCCGGCGGCCTGAACCGTCGCCAGTTGACCGCGCAGCAGGTCGAGTTCCTGGCCCAGCCGGTCCAGCACCCAGTCGACCTCACTGGTCTTGTAACCGCGCAACGTCTGGGTGAACTTGACCGCATCGACGTCGGCGCTGGTGACGCCCGATGCGGGCAACACCGTCGCGGTGGTGGCGCTGGGCAGCGGTGGCAGCACTTCGCCGCGCCCGAACAGCGCGCTGCCCACACCGAACAGCACGATGGCCACCAGGATCAGGACCACGAGGTACAGCAGGATCAGGGTCACGCTGTCGATACTGCCTCACCGGTCCGACGCGGACGGCGCAACCACCCTCCCGCTAGCGGGGCCGCAGCGAGACCATCGGCGGCCGGTCGGCCAGCGACACCTCCGAAGAGCGGGGCGTGTAGTCGTTGCCGTCGGCGAAGAACTGCGTCAGGCCGACCCCCGAATCGGGGATGCCACAGCGCGACAGCAGGGTGGCGATGACCTGCCTGCTCATCGACGCGAGTTCGGTCAGCGGCCGGTTGCGGTGTTCCCGCACACCGAGGTTGACCTGCGCGATCGCGTCCAGGCCGAGCCGGTCGTAGGTGTCGATCAGCAGGCCGATCTCCACGCCGTAGCCGGGCGCGAACGGCACCGACGTCAGCAGTTCGCGGGTGCCCGCGTACTCGCCGCCCAGCGGCTGCATCACGTACATCAGCTCGGGCCGCAGCGAAGCCAGCAGCGGGCGCGCCACCAACTCGGTGACCCGGCCGCCGCCGTTCGCGTCCTCGCTTCCGCTCACCTTCAGCGGGCGCCGGTAAAAGCCCTTGACCAGGTGCACGCCGTCGACGGTCAGCAGCGGGCCGAGCAGCTTCGGCACGAACATCGGATCGGGGTCGATCAGGTCGGAGTCGACGAACACGACGATGTCGCCGGTCGTCACCGCCAGCGAGCGCCACAGCACCTCGCCCTTGCCGGGTTGCGGCGGGACCTCGGGAAGCGCGACCTCGCGGCTGATCACCCGTGCACCGGCCGCCAACGCGCGGATCTCGGTGTCGTCGGTGGACCCGGAGTCCAGCACGATCAGCTCGTCCACCAGGCCGCCGAGCAGCGGTGTGATGGTCTCGACGACGGAGCCGACGGTCACTTCCTCATTGAGTGCGGGCAACACAACCGAGATGGTGCGCCCGGCTTTGGCGGCTTCGAGCTCGGAAATCGTCCATCTGGGACGGCTGAAGCTGTGGTCGTCCAGCCATCTGCCGGCGACGACGTCCGTGCCGGGAAGTTCTGGTGTGAGTGTCATGCCAGTCCCCTAACCGTGCGCGTGGGCGAACGCACGCCCTGGATCGACGCGACCATTTCGAGAACGCGCCGCGTGGGGCCGACTTCATGCACCCGGAACATCGCAGCGCCCTCCGCGGCGGCCAGCGCCGTCGCTGCGAGGGTGCCCTCCAAGCGTTCTGTCAGGTCCACACCGAGAGTTTCCCCGACGAAAGTCTTTGTTGCTCAGCGCCATAAGGACCGGCCATCCAGTTTTTACAAGGTCTTTTACGTGGCGCAACAAACTAAGGCCGTGATAAGTGTTTTTGCCGAAATCGTGAGTCGGATCGATTAACACCGCGTCTCGCGACACCCCTGCGGCCACCGCCCGTTCGGCCGCGGCGGTCACCTCGGCGATCACATCGTCGACGACGCCGCGCTCGGAAATGCCGTAGTTGACGCGGAACGGGCGGGTCCGCGGCGTCGCGCCGCCCGTATGGGAGCACACCAGGCCCGCGCCGAACTCCGCGGCGACCTCGGCCAGGGCAGGGTCGTGCCCGCCCCACGTGTCGTTGATCAGGTCCGCCCCGGCCGCACACGCCTGTTTCGCGACGGCAGAGCGCCAGGTGTCGACGCTGATCAGCTGGTCGGGGTAACTGTCGCGGAGCCATTCGATGAACGGCACCACCCGCGCGACCTCCTCGTCGACGCCGACGTCGGCGCCCGGCCCGGCCTTGACCCCACCGACGTCGACGACATCGGCGCCGTCGGCGATGACGCGATGGGCTGCGGACATGGCCGCCTCATCGGTGAAGTTGGCGCCGCGGTCGTAGAACGAGTCCGGCGTGCGGTTCACGATCGCCATGATCAGCGCGCGATCGCCGGCCACCGGACGGCCGCAGAAGGTCGACTGCACCCCTCCAGGCTACGGAGCGGCGCCGAGAGTGCACTCAATCGCGGGTCTACTCGACGTTTGTGTGCAACAAACGCACGCTCGCCTACTTCGGCTTCTTGCCGTCCTTCACCTCGGCGAGGTAGTCGTCGTAGAACTCGACGTAGCCCTCGTCGCGGCCGGACAGCACGTAGATCGGGTCCTCGACGGTGACGTCGTCCTCGTCGCCTTCGCCCGAACTGCCGCCGTAGCCTTCCTTGCGCAGATCCACCTTCTGGCTCTTGAACGTCGAGGTGTGGGCGAGCTCCTTGACGACGCGGACGAACAGCGGCACGGCATAGGACGGCAGGTTGTCGTAGGCGGCTTTGGCCAGAGCCTTGCCGTCGAACTCCTGGCCCTCCTTGAGCTGAACGGCGACCATTCCGGCGCGGCCGCCGGTGTCGGGCACCTCCACGCCGAACACCGTCGCCTCCTCGACCTGCGAGTCGGTCGACACCGCGGCCTCCACCTCCGTGGTGGCGACGTTCTCGCCCTTCCAGCGGAAGGTGTCGCCGAGACGGTCGGTGAACGCCGCGTGGCGCAAGCCCTGCGAGCGCATCAGGTCGCCGGTGTTGAACCAGACGTCGCCTTCCTTGAAGGCGTCGCGGACCAACTTCTTCTCGGATTCCTCTTTGTCGGTGTAGCCGTCGAAGGGCTGGAAGCTGCTGACCTTCGAGAGCAACAGCCCCGGCTCGCCGTTCTTGACCTTGCGGACCCGGCCGTTGTCGCCGCGCTTCGGGTCGCCGGTTTCCTCGTCGTACTCGACGAACGCCACCGGCGTCGGGCAGATGCCGGTGCTCTTGTCGACGTTCAGCACGTTGACGAAGGCGGTGTTGCCCTCGCTGGCGGCGTAGAACTCGCACACCCGGTCGATGCCGAACCGCTCGGTGAACTTGTCCCAGATCGCCGGGCGCAGGCCGTTGCCCGCGATCACCCGCACCTTGTGCTTGCGGTCGGTGTCCTTCTCCGGCTGATTGAGCAGGTACGCGCAGACCTCGCCGATGTAGACGAACGCGGTGGCGTCGTAGCGGATCACGTCGTCCCAGAACTTCGACGCGGAGAACGACTTGCCCAGCGCCAGCGTCGAGCCCCCGTTGAGCACCGCCGACAGCGCGACCGTCAGTGCGTTGTTGTGATACAGCGGCAGGCAGCTGTACAAGGTGTCGTTGCTGTTCAGCCGCATCCCGAGGCCGCCGAAGCCGGCCAGCGCGCGCAGCCAGCGGTAGTGGGTCATGATGCTGGCCTTCGGCATGCCGGTGGTGCCCGACGTGAAGATGTAGAACGCCTTGTCCTTCGCGAGCACGGCCGACGCGGTGGCCGGGTTCTCTGTCGGCGCCGTTTCGGCGAGGCGCTTGAATTCGTCGAGCGTGACCAGTCCGTCGGTGTCGGCGCCGCATTCCTTGATCGGGTCGACGAAGTCGGGATCGGCGACGACGACCGTCGCGGACAGCAGCCCGAGGCTGTGCTTGAGCACATCGCCACGCTGGTTGTAGTTCAACATGCCGGAGATCGCGCCGCACTTGACCGCCGCCAGCATGAGCATCACCGGGTCCGGCGAGTTCGGCAGCATGATGCCGACCACGTCGCCGTGGCCGACACCGCGAGCCGCCAGCACAGCGGCGTAGCGGTTGACGGTCTCGTTGGCCTCTTTGTAGGTGATCTCCTGGTCGTCGAACTTGAGGAACAGCTTGTCGCCGTACTGGGCGGCGCGGTCCTGGAAGACCTTGCCGATGGACGTCTTGGCCGACGGGCGGGCCCCGAACCCGGTGATCACGCCGCGCAGAATCGTCGGCGCGTCAGCGATCAGGCCGGGTACGCGGGTGGCGATATCGAACAGTCCAACGCTGCTACGGGTTCCAGATTTCTCGTCGGTCATGCGGCGGTCCCCCTCCGGTGTCGTCTGCCCGACACCCTAAATCCATCCGGGTGATCGCCATCACCGGGCCGGTGCACAGGCATCCAGCGCATCGTCGACGTCGTCCACCACCACAAGCCGGTCCATTGCGCTCTGACTGACGTACCCGCTGTCGATGAGGCTGTACAGCCAGGCGCGCAACCCGTCGTAATGCCCGAACGGGTCGAGCATCACCACCGGCCTCTCGTGCATACCCAGATAGCCCGCCGTCCACGCTTCGAAGAACTCTTCGAGCGTGCCGATGCCGCCCGGTAGCGCGATGAACGCGTCGGCCCGGTCCTCCATGACCTGCTTGCGTTCCCGCATGGTCTCGGTGACGACGAGTTCGTCGGCGTCGATGTCGGCGAGCTCGCGGTGCACGAGTGCCTTCGGGATCACGCCTATCGTGCGGCCTCCGCGCTCACGGGCTCCGATGGCCAAGGCGCCCATCGCCGAGACGTTTCCGCCGCCGGACACCAGCGTCCAGCCGCGAGCGGCGATGGCGGCGCCGACCCGGCCGGCCAAGTCGAGCAGTTCGGGGTGTCTGGGCCCCGACGCGCAGTAGACACAGACCGCCCATTCGCGGCGGAGCTGTTTTTGCTCCTCGCGTGCGCCGTGATCGGGGGACACACCGCCAACGTAGACGAGTACGGCACGGCCGCCGCGGCCACACCCTAAACTCCGGCGGGTGCCCGTCGACTGGAAGTCCGTGCCGCCTGAGCCGGCAGCTGAGCACGTCGAGTCGGCGGTTGCGGAGCGCGGCGGGGCGGTGATCATCGCGCCTGTCGGGGCGGGCAAGACGACAGTGGCCCGGGCGGCGAGCGAACGCCTCGGCGGGTCTGTCTGGGTGACGGGGACGGTGTCGGATCGCGTCGTCCCGTTCGCTGCGGTGCGCGACCTGATCGAGGTTCCCGACGACGGCAAGACCGCGGCGGTGCTCCGGGCGGCCCGCGAGTCGGTGGCCGATGGCCTGTTGTTGGTCGTCGACGACGCGCATCTGCTCGACCACCTGTCCGCCACGCTGGTGTACCAGCTCGCGGTCAGCGGTGCGGTGCGGCTGATCGTGACCGTCGATCCCGACGAGGGGGCGCCGGATTCGATCACCGCGCTGCAGCTCGACAACGTGCTGCCGCGGATCGAGCTCGACGCGCCGAATGTGGACCGCAAGCGGTTGGATGCCTCGGTGCGCGAGTTCGTCGCACAGCTTCCCGCCGACGCCCGTGCTGCGCTGGAGTTCCTTGCCGCTGCCGACCCCTTGCCGGTGGCCGACTTGTCGGCGCTGGCCGGCGGCGACGACGCGGTGCAGGCTGCGCAGTCCGCCGACGCGATCACCGTCGTCGACGACGTCGTGCGGTCGGCGCATCCGCTCTACGCCGACGCGGCCCGCACGCAGATGTCCGCCGAGGATCTGCGAGCGCGACGAAGCGCGCTGTACGAAAGGCTCTCCGCCCGCCCCGCCGAGAATGTGGTCGACCGGCTGCGGCTGGCTGTGCTGGCGCTCGACAGCGACAACCCGCAGCCGGTTTCCGTCGTGGTGGCCGCCGCGGCCGATGCACTGCGGCTCGGCGACCTGTCGCTGAGCGAGCGGCTCGGCGAGGCGGTGCTGGCGCGCGACCCCGACCTGGACGCGCGGCTGACCTTGGCCCAGGCGTTGGCGTGGCAGGGCCGCGGCCGGGAGGCCGACGAGGTGCTCGCCGCTGTCGACCCGTCGACCCTGTCGGACACAGAGCTGATGGCGTGGGCGCTCCCCCGCGCGGCCAACCAGTTCTGGATGCTGTCGGAGCCGGAGCGGGCGACGGCGTTCCTGCAGACCACGCGCAATCACGTCACGTCGCCCGCGGCGCGGACGACCGTCGATGCGTTGTCAGCCACCTTCGCGATGAACGCCGGGCGTCCCGGCCGGGCGATGGAGATCGCGGAGGACGTGTTGGCCTCGCCGGACGCCGACGACACCGCCGTCGGCTGGTCGGCGGCAGCGGCAGCGCTCAGTTGTGCGCGGATGGGCCGATTCTCCGAGGTCGACGCGCTCGCCGAGCGGGCGATGGAGGCGCAGCATCCCGGGTTGCTTCGCTTCACCAGCGGGTTCGGCCAGACGTCGGCGCTGTTGATGGCGGGCGAGTTGGACCGTGCTCAGGAGCTCGCGCAGCAGCTGACCGATTTCGCGCAGATGCAGCAGCCGGGTCGGGCCATCGGCGAGATTCTGGTGGCCGACGTGTTGATCGCGCGCGGTGAGTCGGCCGCTGCGGCGAAGTTGTTGCATGGGGCGGCGGAGGCGCTGGCGCCGACCGGGTATTCGTGGGGGCCGTTGGCGTGGATGCTGCTGGCGCAGGCGCTTGGTCACCAGCAGGAAATGGGTGAGGCCGCGAAGGCCTTGTCCAGGGCGGAGTCTCGGCACGGGCTGAAATCGATGCTGTTCGCCCCGGAACTTTCGTTGGCGAAGGCGTGGACGATGATGGCGCGCCGTGACCCGGCGGGGGCGCGATCGGCGGCCCGCGATGCGGGACGGGCGGCCGAGCGTGGCGGCCAGTCGGCGGTCGCGATCCGCGCATTCCATGACGCGGTGCGGCTCGGCGACATCAGGGCCGTCGACGCCATCGCGCGGCTGACCGCGGATGTCGACTGCGTGGTCGGCAGGCTGGCGTTGCAGCACGCCCGGGCGTTCGTCGCACGCGACGCCGATGAACTGCAAGCGGTTTCGGCCGCGTTCGCCGACATCGGGATGATGAGCGCGGCCGCCGACGCCTCGGCGCAGGCGGACGCTGCGCGCTGACCTTCTCCGCGAAACGGAATTCCAGCAGCGGAAGTACGAGTAGAGGCCTGCTGGAATTCCGTTTCGCGGGGTCAGGGCAGTCGCATGGTCCGATCCAATCGAATGTTGGCGAGGAACCTGGCGTCGTGGCTGACGACGACGAACGCGCCACGGTAGGCGTTCAGCGCGGACTCGAGCTGAGCGATGCTGACGAGATCGAGGTTGTTGGTCGGCTCGTCCAGCAACAACAGCTGAGGCGCCGGTTCGGCGTACAGCACGCAGGCAAGCGTGGCACGCAGCCGCTCGCCGCCGGACAACGCCGCGATCGGCAGGTGAATCCTGTTGCCGTGGAACAGGAACTGCGCCAGAAGGTGCATCCGTCGCGTCACACTCAGATTCGGCGCATATGCAATGAGGCTGTCCAGCACGGTCCGGTCCGGATCGAGCAGGTCGAGCCGCTGCGACAGGTAGGCCGTCCGCCCGTCGGACCGCCCGATGGTGCCGGCGTCGGGTTCGAGTTCTCCGGAGATGACGCGCAGAAGCGTCGTCTTGCCCGCGCCATTCGGGCCGGTGAGCGCGATGCGCTCGGGTCCGCGAATGGAGACGTCGATCCCGTCGCCGAACAACGGGCGCCCCCCTCGGCTCAGACGTAATCCTCTGCCCGCGAACACGTTGCGGCCAGTGGGGACCTCGGTGTCAGGCAGGTCGAGCACGATCGACGGGTCGTCGCGCAGCGCGCGTTCGGCGTCGTCGAGCCGCGCCCTGGCGTCGTCAACCCTCGCCGCGTTGACCCCGTCGATGCGCCCGGCGGACTCCTGCGCCCTGCGCTTCATCGCGCCCACGATGATCTTCGGCAGCCCGGCGTCTTTCACGTTGCGCGCCGCGGTGCTCGACCGGCGCGCTGCCCGTTCGCGCGACTGCTGCATCTGCCGCTTCTCACGTTTCAGCTGTTGCTCGGCGTTGCGCACGCTGGACTCGGCGACGCGTTGCGCCTCGCGCACCGACTCCTCGTAAGCGGTGAAATTGCCTCCGTAGAAGGCGATTTCGCCTCGGTGCAGCTCGGCGATACGCTCCATCCGGTCGAGCAGCATCCGGTCGTGGCTGACCAGCAGCAGCGAACCCTTGAAGTCGTCGAGCACGTCGTAGAGCTTGGCGCGGGCATCGGCGTCGAGGTTGTTGGTCGGCTCGTCGAGCAGCAGCACATCGGGCCGCTTCAGCAGTTCGGCGGCCAGGCCGAGCGAGACCACCTCACCGCCGCTCAGTGAGCCCAGCCGGCGATCGAGCTCGATGTGTCCGAGGCCGAGCCGGTCGAGTTGCGCGCGAGTGCGTTCCTCGACGTCCCAGTCGTCGCCGATCGCGGTGAACACCTCATCACCGGCGTCGCCGCCGGCCAGCGCGTTCAGCGCCTCGAGTACGGACGCGACCCCGAGCACCTCGGCCACTGTGCGCCCGGCGTCAAAGGGCAACGTCTGCGGCAGATAGCCGAGCGCACCCTCGAAGGTCACCGAGCCCGCCGACGGCCGGTATTCGCCGGCGATCAGCTTCAGCAGCGTGCTCTTGCCTGCGCCGTTGGGCGCCACCAGGCCGGTGTGGCCGTCGCCGATGGTGAAGGACAACTCCTCGAACAGAGGCGTTTCGCCCGGCCAGGAGAAGGACAGATTGGAACAGGTAATAGAGGTTTCAGACATGTGGGAGCTCTTCGTGTTAGCACGGAAATGGACGCCAGCATCGACCCAGGAGTCATCCCGGGGACGTCGTCAGCTCACATGCTTTCAGGGTAGGCGTGACGTCAAGCGGTTAAGTACCGCCGCAGCATGTCGGTTGCCGCGGTGATCTGCCCAACCTCGACGCGTTCGTCGGTGCGGTGCGCGAAATTGGGGTCGCCAGGGCCGAAGTTGACGGCGGGCACGCCCAGCGCCGCGAACCGGGCCACGTCCGTCCAGCCGTATTTCGCGCGCACCTGCCCGCCGGCGGCATCGACCAGCGCGGCGGCAGCGGGTTTCGTCAGCCCGGGCAGCGCACCGGAGGCGGCGTCGGTCTGCTCGATGTGCACATCGAGGCCGTCGAGCACGTCGCGCACGTGTTGGCCGGCCTGTTCGACGCTGCGGTCCGGGGCGAAGCGGAAGTTGATGGTGACCGACGCGGCGTCGGGAATGACGTTGCCTGCCACGCCGCCGTCGATGCGCACCGCCGACAGCCCTTCGCGATAGACACACCCGTCAATGTCGACGCTGCGCGCCTGGTAGGCCGTCAGCCGGTCCAGCACCGCGCCAAGCTTGTGAATGGCGTTGTCGCCCAACCACGATCGCGCCGAATGCGCCCGGGTGCCGTCGGCGGTGACGACGACTCGCAGTGTGCCCTGACAGCCCGCCTCGATGAATCCGCCCGACGGCTCACCGAGGATAGCGACGTCGGCATGCAACCAGTCCGGTAATTCGCCTTCGATGCGACCCAAACTGTTTGCAGAGGCCTCGATTTCCTCGCAGTCGTACATGATCAGCGTGATGTCGTGGGCCGGATCGTCGACGGTGGCAGCCAGGTGCAGGAACACCGCATCGCCCGACTTCATGTCCGATGTACCGCAGCCGTGCAGTTCGCCGTCGACGCGGCGGCTGGGCACGTTGTCGGCGATGGGGACGGTGTCGAGATGTCCGGCCAGGATGACCCGCGACGGCTTGCCGTGGTTGGTGCGGGCCAGCACGGTGTTGCCGTTGCGGACGATTTCGAATCCGGTGGTCTGCTCGCGCAGCGCGGCCTCCACCTCGTCGGCGATGCGCTGCTCGTTTCGCGACTCGCTGGGGATGTCCACCAGCGCCGCGGTCAGCGCGATCGGATCGCCACGCAAATCCAGGCCCACACCCGTTGAGGCTAGTCGAGTAGCCTCAACCAGCGTGACTGCGGACGCGAGGAGCAAATTGGCCACTGCAGCTTCAGGCGTCGGCGTGGCGACCATCGCCGCCGACGGGACCGTCCTCGATACCTGGTTCCCGGACCCCGAGTTGGCTGGCGACGGGCCATCGGGCACGGTGCGACTGTCGGTGGCCGAGGTTCCGCCCGAGCTGGCAGAGCTCGCAGGCCGCGACGAGGACCGTGACGTCGACGTCGTCGTGGTGCGCACGGTGATCGCGTCGCTCGACGACAAGCCCGCCGACACCTACGACGCCTATCTGCGGCTGCACCTTCTGTCCCATCGGCTGATCCAGCCGCACGGCGCGAACGTCGACGGGATCTTCGGCGTCCTGGCGAACGTGGTGTGGACCAACTTCGGGCCGTGCGCGGTGGACGGATTCGAGCTCGCGCGGGCCCGGCTGCGTCGTCGCGGCGCGGTTGCGGTGTACGGCATCGACAAGTTCCCGCGAATGGTCGACTACGTCGCGCCCACCGGCGTCCGCATCGCCGACGCGGACCGGGTGCGGCTGGGTGCGCACCTCGCGGCGGGCACGACCGTGATGCATGAGGGCTTCGTGAACTTCAACGCGGGCACGCTGGGCACCTCGATGGTCGAGGGCCGGATCTCGGCGGGTGTGGTGGTCGACGACGGGTCCGATGTCGGTGGCGGTGCGTCGATCATGGGCACGCTGTCCGGCGGCGGCACCGAGGTGATCGCGGTGGGCAAGCGGTGCCTGCTCGGCGCCAACTCCGGTTTGGGCATCTCGCTTGGCGACGACTGCGTCGTCGAGGCGGGTCTGTACGTGACAGCCGGGACGAAGGTGCAGACCGCCGACGGTCAGACGGTCAAGGCCCGCGAGCTGTCGGGGGCGAACAACCTTCTGTTCCGCCGGAATTCGCTGAGCGGTGCCGTCGAGGTGGTCAAGCGCGACGGCACGGGCATCACGCTCAACGAGGCGCTGCACGCCAACTGATTCAGCATTCGACGACGTTGAGCGCCAGGCCGCCGCGCGCGGTCTCCTTGTACTTGTCCTTCATGTCGGCGCCCGTCTCGCGCATGGTCTTGACGGCCTTGTCGAGCGACACCTGATGCGTCCCGTCGCCGCTGAGCGCGATCCGCGCGGCGGTGATGGCCTTGACCGCGCCGATGGCATTGCGTTCGATGCACGGGATCTGGACGAGGCCGCCGACCGGGTCGCAGGTCAGCCCGAGGTTGTGCTCGATGCCGATCTCGGCGGCGTTCTCCACCTGCAAGGGATTTCCACCTTGCAGTTCGGTGAGCCCGGCCGCCGCCATCGAGCACGCCGAGCCGACTTCGCCCTGGCAGCCCACTTCGGCGCCGCTGATGGACGCGTTCTCCTTGATGATGCTGCCGATGCCCGCCGCGACGAGAAGGAAACGCACGGTGGCGTCGTCGTCGGCGCCTGCGACGAAGTCATGGAAGTACTGCAGCACGGCGGGGATGATGCCCGCGGCGCCGTTGGTCGGCGCGGTGACCACCCGACCACCTGCGGCGTTCTGCTCGTTGACCGCGATGGCGTACAGGCTGACGCGGTCCATCGCGATCAGCGGGTCGCTTGAACCCGTTGCGGCCGAGAGCTTTGCGGCCAACTGCGGAGCGCGGCGACGCACCTTGAGTCCCCCGGGCAGTACAGCGATGGTGGTGTTGATGCCCGCCTGGATGCACTCCTGCATCACCGACCAGATCTTCAGCAGCCCGGTGCGAACGTGATCTTCTGTGTGCCAGGTCATTTCGTTGGCCATGACGATGTCGCTGATGCGCAGGCCGGTTTCGGCGGCATGGGCGAGCAGCTCGTCACCGGTGCGGAACGGGTAACGCACCGGCGTCTGGTCGGCGACCACGACGGGGTCGTCATCGTCGGAGACCTGTGTGTCGTCGAGGACGAAGCCCCCGCCGATGGAGTAGAAGGTGCGCTCCGCCACCACCGCACCGCCGTCATCGAAGGCCCGGAACACCATGGCGTTGGAGTGAAATCGGGCCTGCTTGTTGCGATGCAGGACGATGTCGTCGGCCAGGCTGAATGCGATCGGATGCTCGCCGAGCAACGGCAGCTGTCCGGTGTCGGTGACGGCCGCTATCCGGTCGGGGGTGCGGTCGGGGTCGACCGCGTCGGGCCGCTCCCCCATCAGGCCGAGGGCGACGGCCGGGATGCTGCCGTGGCCTTTGCCGGTCGCACCGAGGGAACCGAACAGTTCGACGGTGACCCGACTCGTGGAGTCGAGTGTCCCGTCCTGCGCCAAACCGCGGACGAACCGGTCGGCGGCGATCATCGGGCCGACGGTGTGTGAACTCGACGGTCCGATGCCGATCTTGAACAGATCGAAGACGCTGAGGGCCATGGTCAGGGTCGTATCTTGGTGCTGGTTGGATCATAGATCGGCTTCAGCGACACCGATATCGGATAAAGCTGACCACCGACATTGACCTGGTAGCTGCCCGCCTTCACCCAGTCGGCGGCGATAACGGAGTTGTCGGCGGCCCGCACGTAGGCCAGACCCACGCAGCCGCCGACAGTCTCGCCCCACGCCGCCGAGGTGACCTGACCGGCGACGGCACCGTCGCGCAGCACCAGTTCGCCGCCCCACAGCATGGCTTCGGGTGCGTCGACGCTGAAGCCGACGAGCTTGCGGCGCGGGCCCTCCGCCTTGGCCTTCTCGACGGCCGCGCGGCCCAGGAACTCGACGTCGGTCTTGAGCTTGCAGGCGAACAACAGTCCGGCCTCGACGGGGTTCTCGCTGGGCGTCAGTTCCCGGCCGAAGGCGCGATAGCCCTTCTCCAGCCGCATCGATTCGATCGTGTAGTAGCCGCCGCGGCCGACTCCGAACCGTTCGCCTGCCTCCATCAGGTCCTCGTACACACCGACCGCGAACTCGGCGGGTACGTAGAGTTCCCAACCCAGTTCGCCGACGTAGGTGATCCGGGTTGCCCGCACGGTCGCGTACCCCAGCGAAATCTGCTGGCTGGTGCCGAACGGGAACGCGTCGTCGGACAGGTCGGTGGCGGTCAGGGTGGACAGCAGGTCGCGCGAATTCGGCCCCATCACACCGAATACGGCGTATGCCGACGTCACATCGACCAAGGATGCGCAGGTGCCCTCCGGGAGGTTTCGGCGGATGTGGTCCTTGTCGCGTTCGGTGGTGGCGGCGCTGCTGACGATGAAGTATTCGTCGGCGCCGGTGCGGGTCACGGTGACGTCGGACTCGTAGGTTCCGCGCTCGTTGAGCATTCCGGTGTAGACGGCCTTGCCGACCTCGCCCCCGACATCGGCGGTGCACAGCCACTGCAGAGCCGGCTCGGCGTCGGGTCCGACCATCAGGTACTTGGAGAACGAGGTCTGGTCGAACACGGTGACGGCAGTACGGGTGTTGGTCTGTTCGGCCGCCGACCATGCCAACCAGTTGGGCTTGCCCCAGGTGTACTCGATCGTCGGGTCGACTCCGGCGGGGGCGAAGAAGTTGGCCCGCTCCCAACCCATCCGGCTGCCGAAGTTGGCATTGGCCGCCTGCAGCAGGTGATGCACCGGCGAGCGCCGGAACGGTCGCGCAGTCTTCATCTCCCGGTTGGGCCAGGGGATTTCGTAGTGCAGGCCAAGCACTTCGGCGACCCGGTCGTGCAGCCAGCGGTTGTTGCCGTTGAACGGCGCGAAACGGCGGATGTCGACGCCGGTGAGGTCACTGGTGGGTGCACCGTTGACGATCCACTCCGCAAGCGCCCGGCCCGCACCGCCCGCGGTGGCGATGCCCACCGAGTTGAATCCGGCACCGACGAAGAAGCCGTCGAGCTCGGGCGCCTCACCCAGGATGAACTGGTTGTCGGGGGTGAAGCTCTCCGGGCCGTTGTAGAACTTCTTGATCCCGGTCACCTCGAGTGCGGGGATGCGCAGCAAGGCGTTGTTCATCAGGATCTCGAAGTGGTCCCAATCCTCTTCCAGGAGCTGGAATTCGAACGGGTACGGGATGTCGTCGGGCGACACCCACGGCTTGGCTTCCGGCTCGAATCCGCCGATGACGAGGCCGCCGACCTCTTCCTTGAAGTACGTGTACCCGTCGGGGTCGCGCAGGATCGGCAGGTCGGGATGAACGCCGTCGATGTCCTCGGTGACCACGTAGAAGTGCTCGGCCGAATGCAGCGGAACGTTGACGCCTGCCATCGCGCCGACCTGTTTGGCCCACTGGCCGGCACAGTTGACGACGATCTCGGCCTCGATGTCGCCCTTGTCGGTGCGCACACCGGTTGTTCGTCCGTCCTGGGTGAGAATGCCGGTGGCTCTGGTCTTTTCGACGACGCGCGTGCCGCGCATCCGCGCTCCCTTGGCAAGCGCGAACGTCAGGTCGGTCGGGTTGGCCTTGCCGTCGGCGGGTAACCAGATGGCGCCGACCAGGTCGTCGACCCTCATCACGGGGTAATGCTCGAACGCCTGCTCGGGGCTGAGCAGTTCGCATTCCATGTTGAACGCCGCGGCGTTCGCTGCGGTGCGGCGCAACTGGATCATCCGGTCCTCGCTGCGGGCGACCGTGACTCCCCCGCACTGCTTGTACCCGGCGGACAGGCCGGTCTCCTCCTCGAGTTCGGCATAGAGCTGGGTGGAGTACTGCACCAGCCGCGTCGCGCTCTCCGACGCCCGCAGCTGGCCGACCAGTCCGGCGGCGTGCCATGTTGTGCCACTGGAGAGTTGGCCCTGCTCGAGCAATACGACGTCGGTGAGGCCGAGCTTGGTCAGGTGGTAGGCGACGCTGGTGCCGATGACGCCGCCGCCGATGATGACGACCTGGGCGCGGTCGGGCAGCTCGACGGCCATCAGTCGTCTGCCTGCACGTCGTCGAGCAGCCTGGTCAGGTTCGGGCCCTTGAACTCGGCTACCGCGCCCTCATAACGTTCCATCGCCCATTCCCAGAAGTCGAATTCGATTGCGCTGGAGCCGTTCTGAATACAGCCCCACAGTGTCCAACCGTACTTGCCGACGATGCCCTGCAGGTGGGCGCGAGCGGTCTTGTGGCGCAGCCGCCGCCCGTAATAGGCGGTGACGAAATCGTCGAGTTGGTCGGTGGACATGCCGGTTTCGCACCAGGTGTTGCCCAACTCGAAACACGGGTCGTTGTTGCCCGAGTACTCGTAGTCGATCAGCCACATCCTGTCGCCGTCTTCGATGAAGTTCCCTGCGAGCAGGTCGTTGTTGCACGGAACGGTGGTCTGGTCCGTCGCCCTCAGCACACGCGCAATCTCGTCGAAGGTGTCCGCGTGGTCGAGGTAGTCATCCGGAAACCGGAACCCGTTGTCCATCACTGTTTTCAAATAGCTCGGCTGCCTCTCGAACATGTCGAAGCGGCCCTCGAACCGCGGGCCGGAGTGCAGGGCGCGGACTGCGGCTGCGGCCTTGTCGAGGATCTCGGGTCGCTGGAAATCGTCGTTGCACAGCGTCTGTCCCTCGAGATAGCTGAGCAGCAGAATCCCGAGGTCGGGCCGGTAGTCGATCACCTGTGCGCCGACGCCGGCCTCTGCGGCGGCCTTGGTGTTGTGATACTCGCGGTCACGGTCGATGCCGAGCATGTTGGTGGCGGTGTCGATGCAGCGGGCCACGTAGACGCCGTCCGCGGTGGTGACCTTGACGTTGCGGTTGGTCAGGCCGCCGGACAGTTCCTCTAGCTGCCGCGGCCGCCCGGCCAGCACGGGGAGCTCCTCGAGCAGCTCGTTGAGCTGGGCGTCGGTGAGCAGTGACGACATCGATTCACTCTAGGTCCGCGCGAGCGTGCGTGTCTGCGGGTCGACACACCGGGTTTCCGCAGCAGTTTGTGCACGCTCGCGGGGCAAAAATGTCAGTCGTCGGGCGCCAGGATGCAGAATTCGTTGCCCTCGGGGTCGGCCAGCACCACCCACGACGGCTCGCCCTGGCCGATGTCGACGTGTTTGGCGCCCATGGCGATCACCCGCTCGACCTCGGCCTGCTGGTCGTCGGGGCGGAAATCCAAGTGGATGCGGTTCTTGACGACCTTCTCGTCGGGCACCGCGATGAAGATCCAGTCCGGGCCCGCACCGGGTGGCGGGTGAAGCCGCACGTCGCCGTCGTCGTCCAGATCGTGCGGCCAGCCCAGCACCTCGGCCCACCACGTTCCGAGTGCGGTGGCGTCATGGGCGTCGATGCAGATCTCATCGAATTTCAAAGTCATCGCTCGACTCCCGCTCGCTCCGGTCCTCGCTCGTTCCTCGCTGCGATCCTCACTCGCGTTCGTCTTCGGCCCATCCCACCAACTCCTTCTTGAGCACCTTGCCCATCGCGTTGCGCGGCAGGCTGTCCACGACGCGGACCTCCCTTGGCCGCTTGTGCACCGAAAGTTCCTCTGCGACATAGTTGATCAGCGCCTCGGGCTCGGCATCGCCGACGACGAACGCCACGATGCGTTGGCCCAGGTCGTCATCGGGCACTCCGACGACCGCGGCCTCGGCCACACCGGGATGCCCGAGCAGAACGGCTTCGATCTCGCCGGCACCGACCCGGAAGCCGCCGGTCTTGATCAGGTCCACCGACTCGCGGCCGACGATGCGGTGCATACCGTCGCCGTCGATGACGGCCGCGTCCCCGGTGCGGTACCAGCCGTCGGCGTCGAACGCCTCGGCGGTGGCCTCGGGCCGGTTGAGGTAGCCGTCGAAGATCGTCGGAGTCTGAACCTGCAGTCGCCCAATGGTTTCGCCGTCATGCGCACAGGGTGCGCCGTCGTCGTCCACCAGCCTGGTCTGCACGCCGCGCAACGGCAGCCCGACCCAGCCAGGGCGTCGTTCACCGTCAGCGCGGGTGCTCACGGTGATCAAGGTTTCGCTGGCGCCGTACCGCTCCACGGGTGGGTGGCCGGTGAGTTCGGCGAGTTTCTCGAAGACCGGCACGGGCAGCGCCGCGCTGCCGGACACCAGCAGCCGGGCCGAGGACAGCGCCCTCGCGGCGCCGGGGTCGTCGACGATTCGTGACCACACCGTCGGCACGCCGAAGTACAGCGACCCCCCGGCGGCCGCGTAGTCGGCCGGCTTGGGTTTTCCGGTGTGCACGAAGCGGTTTCCGATTCGCAGCGACCCCAGCAGACCGAGCACGAGGCCGTGAATGTGGAACAGCGGAAGACCGTGCACCAGGGTGTCCTCCGGCGTCCACTGCCACGCCTCTGCCAGTGCGTCGATGTCGGCGGCGACGGCCCGGCGACTCACCAGGACACCCTTCGGCGGCCCTGTGGTTCCGGAGGTGTACATGATCAGCGCGGTGGCCTCCGGCGGCGGTTCTTGGTAGCGGTGCCACGAACGCGCGTGCAGCCGTACCGGGATGTGCGGCAGGCCCTCCGGCTCGTCGGGCCGCTCCCCCAGCCACACCTGTGCACCGGAGTCGGTGAGGATGTGTCGCCGTTCGGCCGCGCCGACGTCCGCGGGCACAGGGACCACGGGCACCCCGGCGATCAGGCAGCCGGTGATGGCCAGCACGGTGGTGGCGGTCGGCTTGGCGAGCACCGCGACCCGTTGCGCGCCGCCGACCCGTTCGGCCACCGAGGTCGCGGCGCCGACGAGGTCGCCGCGGCTGAGCACGGCGCCGTCGATGCGCACCGCGTCGCCGATGTCGGCGCCGCCCGCGACCGCCGCGGGGTTCAGCGAGGCCAGCAGCACGTCAGCGAGGCTACCCGTAACGGCTCGGCATACTTGGCGCGTGGATGAGATCGAGCGCATTGCGTCTCGCGAGGTGTATCGCAACGACTGGTTGACGGTGCGCGAGGACCAGGTGCGCCGGCCGGACGGCTCGAACGGCATCTACAGCGTCATCGACAAGCCGACGTATGCGCTGATCATCGCGTCCGACGGCGACCGGTTCCGGATGGTCGAGCAGTTCCGGTATCCGCTCGGCTTGCGTCGCTGGGAGTTCCCGCAGGGCACCGCCCCGGGGCGGGCCGACCTCGATCCGACCGAGCTGGCCCACCGCGAACTGCGCGAGGAGACCGGGCTGCGCGCCGAATCGATGGTCTCGATCGGGCTGCTCGACGTGGCGGCGGGCATGAGCAGCCAGCGCGGCAGGGTGTTCGTCGCCACCGGCATCACCGAGGGCGAGCACGACCGTGAGCACACCGAGCAGGACATGCACAGCGAGTGGTTCGCCCGCGCCGACGTCGAACAGATGATGCGAGAAGGTGAAATCACCGACGCCCAGTCGCTGGCGGCGTGGACACTGTTCCTGTTGAGCGAGTAACGAGGAGATCGCCGTGACAGCCGCCCTGATCACCGGTGCTTCCACGGGCATAGGCCGTGAGCTGGCAAGGCTTTTCGCGGCCGACGGTGTCGACGTGGTCGTGGTGTCGAGTGAGCGAAGTGTCGGCGAGCTCACCGCGCTCGCCGAGGAGTTGCGGTCAGGCCACGGCGTGCGCGTGCACACGATCACGATGGATCTCGCGAAGCCGGGCGCGGGCGCCGAGCTCGTCGCCCGTGTCGACGAGCTCGGTGTCGACGTCGAGTACCTGGTGAACAACGCAGGCGTCGGCATCCTCGGCCTCACGGTGCAGGATTGCGATCCCGACGCGGTGTCGCGGATGGTTCAGCTGAATGTGGTCACCACAACGGATCTGACGCTGCTGTATGCCGGGCGGATGGTGAAGGCGGGTCGCGGAGCGATCCTGAACGTCGGATCGATCGCGGCCTATGTCATCCCGCACGGGCTGGAGGCGGGATATGCCGCCAGCAAGGCGTTCGTCAGGAGCTTCTCCGAGTGCGTGGCCGACGATCTGCGGGGTACCGGGGTCACGTGTACCCACCTGGCGCCGGGACCCACCCGCACCCAGTTCATGGACACCGCCGGTCTGGGCGACACATCGCGGCTGGACAGGTACTTCATGGACGCAGCGCCGGTGGCCAAGGCGGGTTACTCCGCGATGCGGGCTGGACGCGTCAACGTGATACCAGGGATCGGCACGAAGATCATGCGGGCGATGTCGGCGCTCTCGCCGTCGCGTCGCTTCACCGGCGAGTTGTCGGGCCGCTTCGTCAGCAGGCACTGAGTCAGTCGAATACGGTTGCGCGCCCGACGCGCTCCCATGCGGCCAGCTCGGCTTTCGCCTCGTCGAGTGCGTTGGAGATCGAGTCGACGGCATCGTTGCCGAGCGCCAGCCTCAACGGCGGCTCGGGCGAATCGACGGCCTGCAGGATTGCTTCCGCTGCCTTCGCGGGGTCACCGGGTTGGCTGCCGTCGTCTTCGGCCATGCCGCTCCGCACGGGGCCGATCAGCTCGTCGTAATCGGCGATCGCCTCGGAGATCTGCAGCGCACCTGACCCGTTGAAGGAGGTCCTGAACGCGCCGGGTTCGACGATCAACACCCGGATGCCGAATTGGTCGACCTCTTTGGCCAGGGCTTCCGACCATCCTTCGAGGGCGAACTTCGTCGCGGAGTAGGCCCCGGCGCCGGGGAAGGTGAACCTGCCGCCCATGCTGCTCATCTGGACGATGGCACCGGAGCCACGTTCCCGCATATGAGGGAGCACCGCGCGGGTCAATGCCGCCGGGCCGAAGAAATGCAGGTCCATCAAATCGCGCAGCTCATCGTTCGTGGTCTCCTCGACGGCGCCGATGACGCCGCGGCCCGCGTTGTTCACCAGCACGTCGATGCGGCCGTGTCGGTCGAGCACCTCGGCGACTGCGGCGGCGATCCGGTCCGGGTCGGTGACATCGAGTTGCAGGGGCGTGACCCGGTCGGGGGTCGACTCGACGAGGTCGGCCACCGCATCGGGCCTGCGCGCCGCGGCCACCACGGTGTCACCGGCGGCCAGGGCGGCCTCGGCGATCGCCCTGCCGAATCCCGAGCTCGCGCCGGTGATGAGCCATATCCGCCCGTTTGAACCGCTGCCATTCCGGCGGCCTCGGGCAATGTCGCGATGAATTAGGCCGCCGGACGCGGTCTATAGAGACATGTCCATTACCCAACGAAATCTCAGCGGGTATGACCTGCCGGTCATCGAGTGGGAGCGGGTGCGCAAGACCCTTGCTACTGACCACACGCAGGCGCCCGGCACCGGTGGTCCCGACCGCCACACGTCGTGGCTCACGACGACGAATCCGGACGGAACGTCCCACGTGAGGCCGCTCGGTACGGTTCAGCTCGACGGCGTCTTGTACTTCAATTCTGGCCCGAGTACGCGAAAGTCGCGCAACGTCGCGGCCAATCCTCAGTGCGTCCTCAGCATCGCCACGATACGTTTCGACCTGGTCGTGGAGGGTCGCGCCGTGCGCGTCACCGACGCATCGGAGCTGGAGACCGTTGTTAAGGCGTTTCGTCGACAGGGTTGGCCCGCACAGGTCGACGGCGATGCGCTGACCGCCGAATACAGCGCGCCGTCGGCGGGTCCACCACCGTGGTGGCTCTTCAGGATCGAACCGGAAACCGTGTACGCGTTCGGCACCGACGAGACTGGCGGTGCCACCAAGTACGAGATGGGGCGAAACGATGAGTGACGAACAAGCCATCCGCGACCTGTTCACGGGTTGGGTCGAGGCGATACAAACACAGAATCTCGAAGGTGTTGTGGCCGATCATGATCCGAACATCGTGATGTTCGATGTGCCGCCACCGTACAACGGCGTGCGCGGCATGGACGAGTACCGGAAGTCGTGGCCGCCGTTCTTCGAGTGGATCAATCAAGGTGCGCAGTTTCAGCTCCTCGAGCTCGACGTGGTAGCGGGCGCCGACGTGGCGTTCGCCTACGCGCTGTTGCGCTGCGGCACGCAGGCGGAGTTCGACGCGAACCCCGACAACCGGTTGCGCGTCACCGTCGGACTACGCAAGGTCGATGGCCGCTGGGTCGTTGCGCACGAACATCATTCGTTCCCGATGGCGGACACGGCGTCGTAATCCGCGGGTTAGCCCGCATCGACGGCTAAGCTGTGCCCCTCGTGAGGACCGCGCTACGCCGACTGTGCATGGGGCTCGTCGCCGCCACTCTTGTCGCTGCGAATGCGTGCGCAATCCCGGTCGCCGGTGCCGCGGGCCAGGTGTGGAACGGCAAGTACTCGCTGGTGCGCTACGCCGGCGAGAAGACCGGCACCAGCCTGGCCGCCCGCCAACCCGAGCCGGACTTCAGCAATATCTACACCTTTGTCACCGACTGCTCTCGCGAATGCGTCTCCACTGTCGTCGACGGTCCCAAGCCGGCCAACCCGACTCTTCCACTGCCGCCTCGGTACACCTGGAACGGATCCACCTGGGTGCACGTCTACGAGTGGCAGTGGGATTGCTATATGGGCGAAGGCGTTCCGAAGGCGTGGAACCCGGCCAGGTCGGTCGCGTACTACACGCCGCAGGCTGACGGGTCGTTGAAGGGCAGCTGGCGCACCGACATCTACGGCGGCCCCTGCGACGGCTCCGTCATCATGGATGTCGCAGCGTTTCCGGCCGGCTGAACCCCGAGACTGCTGACAGATCGCGATTTCAAGCGCATTCGCGATCTGTGCGCAGTCTCGACGTGTCAGTGACGCCGCTCGGCCAGTGCCCGCAGGAAGAACGTCAGGTTCGCGGGCCGTTCGGCGATGCGGCGGACGAAGTAGCCGTACCACTGAGTGCCGAACGGGACATAGATCCGGACGTGATTACCCGCGTCGGTCAGTCGTCGCTGTTCGGCATCTCGGATTCCGAAGAGCATCTGGTACTCGAAATCGTCTACGCCGCGGTTGTTGTCGCGGGCCAGCGCGGGTACGGCGGCGATGATCTCGGGGTCGTGCGACGCCACCATCGGGTACCCCGAGCCCGCCATCAATGCCTGCAGGCAGCGGAGGTAGGAGTCGGTGACATCCTCGCGGTCGCGATAGGCCACCGAAGCCGGCTCGTCGTAGGCGCCCTTGCACAACCGGATCCGGGCGCCGGCGGCGGCGAACTCCTCGCAGTCACCCAGGGTGCGTTTCAGGTACGCCTGCAAAACGGTACCGAGCCAGGGAAACTCGGTGCGGAGGTCACGCACGATGGACAGCGTCGAGTCGGTGGTCGTGTGGTCCTCGGCGTCGACCGTCACCCAGGCGCCGACGCGCTGAGCCCTCTCGCAGATCGTGTGGGCGTTGTCCCTGGCGATCTTCTCACCGTCCCGGGGCAGCGCCTGGCCGAGCGCCGACAGCTTGAGCGACACCTCGAGCGGCCGCACAGACGTGCTCGGCGTCTCGTCGCGCGTGCCGAGCGCATCGAGCAGTTCCAGATATGCCCGCACCGTCGTCTCGGCGTCCTCGACGGCGGTGGTGTCCTCACCGAGATAGTCGATGCTGACCAAGCGGCCGCTATCCCGCAGCTGCGCAATGGAGGCCAGTGCGTCGGCTACCGTCTCGCCGGGTACGAAGCGGTGCACGACAGCCCGGGTGACCGGCAGCCGCTCAGCGGTGCGGCGCAGCCCGTCCGACCGGCTCGCCGCCAGAATCGCCGGGCGCGCGACCCGGTGGAACAGCTCCGCCATCACTTCGTCTCCATGTGCGGGTAGTTGTGATCGGTCGCCGGGACGAACGTCTCCTTGATGGACCTGGCGGACGTCCACCGCAGCAGGTTCAGTGCCGAGCCGGCCTTGTCGTTGGTGCCCGATGCACGGGAGCCGCCGAACGGCTGTTGCCCGACGACGGCGCCCGTCGGCTTGTCGTTGACGTAGAAGTTGCCCGCGGCGAAGCGTAGGCGGTTCTCGGCCTGCAGCACCGCGTTGCGGTCATCGGCGATCACCGCTCCGGTCAGCGCGTACTTCGCACCGCTGTCGACGACTTCCAGCATCTGCTCGTAATCCGAATCCGGATAGACGTACACCGACAGGATCGGCCCGAAGTATTCGGTGGAGAACGATTCGTCGCCGGGGTCGTCGGACAACAGCACGGTGGGCCGAACGAAATAGCCCTCGCTGTCATCGTATTCGCCGCCGGCGGCGACCGTGACGCCTGCGGCGCCCTTGGCCCGCTCGATGGCCTTGACGTTCTTGGCGAATGAGCGGTCGTCGATGAGCGCGCCCCCGTAGTTGCTCAGGTCGGTGACGTCGCCGAACCGCAATGCCTCGGTGGCGCCGAGGAAGTCGTCGCCCATCGACTGCCATACCGAGCGCGGGACGAACGCCCGCGAGGCGGCCGAGCACTTCTGCCCCTGAAAGTCGAAGGCGCCGCGGATGAGAGCGGTGCGCAATACGTCGGGCCGCGCCGACGGATGCGCCAGCACGAAGTCCTTGCCGCCGGTCTCGCCGACCAGCCGTGGATAGGTGTGATAGCGGTCGATGTTCGTACCGACCTCACGCCACAGGTGCTGGAAAGTCTGAGTGGAACCAGTGAAGTGGATGCCTGCCAGCCGGGGATCGGCCAGTGCCACTTCGGAAACCGCGATCCCGTCACCGGCGAGTAGGTTGATCACGCCCGGCGGCAGGCCTGCGGCCTCCATGAGCTGCATGGTCAGGTAGGCGGCGAAGGTCTGCGTCGGTGACGGCTTCCACACCACGGTGTTGCCCATCAGCGCGGCCGCGCTCGGCAGGTTGCCTGCGATCGCGGTGAAGTTGAACGGCGTGATGGCGTAGACGAAGCCTTCCAGCGGTCGGTAGTCGCTGCGGTTCCATACCCCGCGGGCGCTGATCGGCTGCTGCGCCATGATCTCCCGCGCGAAGCCGACATTGAACCGCCAGAAGTCGATCAGCTCGCAGGCCGCGTCGATCTCGGCCTGGTAGGCCGACTTCGACTGGCCGAGCATGGTTGCCGCGCAGAGCTTCTCGCGCCAGGGACCGGCCAGCAAGTCGGCAGCGCGCAGGAAAACCGCGGCACGCTCGTCGAACGGAGTGTTCGCCCAGGCGTCCTTGGCGGCCATGGCGGCGTCGATGGCTGCGGTCGCGTCCGAATGCTCGGCATTGGTGCAGGGTGCCCAGTTTGGCGGCGTGGCGATGCGGCTGCACTACGTCGATGCGTTCACCGCCGCCCATCCGGTGCGTGCCGCCGATGACGTGCGGCAGGTCGATCGGGTCGTCGTCCAATTCGGCTAGCGCGGTGACGAGTCGCGTGCGTTCGGGACTGTTCGGTGCGTAGTCGAGAACCGGCTCGTTGACCGGCCTCGGAACCTCGGTGACGGCATCCATGCAGTAAGGATCCCCTTTTAGACCATTCCTAACCGATGGCTGATCGAACAATGCCTCCGACGACTTATAGTCGAATCGGACAAAGGAGCCGTTGATGACCGAGCGCGAAGGACTGTCTCTCGGCCAGCTGTTGCTCGCGCTGGACCGCACGATGGTGACGCTGATCGAGGCGCCACGCGGGCTGGACATGCCGGTGGGGTCGGTCGCGCTGGTCGACGTCGACGACATCCGGCTCGGTTTGGCCGTCGGCGCGGGCTCCGCCGACCTGTTCTTCCTGCTCGGGGTGTCCGACGCGGAGGCTGTCAGCTGGATCGCCCAACAGGTCCGCGGCGCCGTGCCCGCCGCCATCTTCGTGAAGGAGCCGTCACCCGCGGCGGTGAAACAGGCCGCGGCCCTCGGCACCGCGGTGGTTGCCGTCGAACCCCGTGCACGTTGGGAGCTGCTCTACAAACTGGTCAACCACGCGTTCGAGCACCACCGCGACCGCGGCGACCCACTGAACGACTCCGGCACCGACCTGTTCGGGCTGGCGCAGTCGATCGCCGAGCGCACCCACGGGATGATCAGCATCGAGGACGACCAGTCACACGTGCTGGCCTATTCGGCGTCCAACGAGGAGGCCGACGAACTGCGCCGGCTGACCATTCTGGGCCGCGCCGGGCCGCCCGAGCATCTGGAATGGATCGGCCAGTGGGGCATCTTCGACGCACTGCAGGCCAGCGGCGAAGTCGTCCGCGTCGCCGAACGTCCGGAGCTGGGCCTGCGCCCGCGGTTGGCCGTGGCCATCCACCTGCCCGCGACCGACCCACGACGACCTCCGGGCTTCGCGGGCACGATCTGGCTGCAGCAGGGCTCGGCGCCGCTGGCCGACGATGTGGAGGAGGTGCTGCGGGGCGGGGCCGTGCTGGCGGCACGCATCATGTCGCGGCTGGCGGCTGCGCCGTCGACGCATACGATCCTGGTGCAGGACCTGCTCGGTCTCGGCGAGGAGTCCCCCGACGTCGGCGCGATCGCCCGCGAACTGGGCGTCGCCGCCGACGGCCGCGCCGCGCTGGTCGGCTTCCGCGCCGAAGGAGCAGCGGTGCCCTCCAACGTGATCGCGTTGAGCGCAAGCGCTTTTCGTGCCGATGCACAGGTGGCATCGACCGGCGAACGTGTGTACGTACTGCTGCCGAAGATCGGGGCGACGTCGTCGCTGACGTCGTGGGTGCGGGGCATGGTCGCCGCACTGCGCCGCGAGCTGGGAATGACGATGCGAGCAGTGATCGCCGCCCCGCTGACCGGGCTGGCCGGTGCGGCCGCGGCCCGCTCAGAGGTGGACCGCGTATTCGACAGCGCCGACCGCCACCCCGGCGCCATCGGTCAGGTCACGTCATTGGACGAGGCGCACACCACGGTGCTTCTCGACGAGATCATCGCGCACGTGGCGGGCAGGCAGCGGCTCGTCGATCCGCGCGTCCGCGAACTGCGCGAGCAGGATCCGATGCTCGCCGACACGCTGGCCGCCTACCTGGACGGGTTCGGCGACATCGCCGGTGTGGCACAGCGGCTTCATGTACACCCGAACACGGTGCGCTACCGTGTGCGCCGGATCGAGAAGCTGTTGTCGACGTCCTTGGACGACCCCGACGACCGGCTCGTCCTGGCATTGGGCCTGCGCGCCACCGAGGCGCGTTAGAGCGTGAGCGCCCCGGCCACCAGCTCGTCGAAGCGCTCGATGGCCTCGTCGCCGTCGGCGTCCAGACCGCGCAGCGGGCCCCGGTCGGCCAGGTAGCGCTGCGCGTAAAGCCGGGCCACGAGAGCCTTCCGGTCCGTTTGGTTTTCGGCCTGCTCCCACGCCGCCTGTTCCGTCAACAGCGCACCGGCGTACACGTCACCCATGTACTGCGCGAGCGGGAACAGCCTGGCCTCGGCGACCGCACCGTCGAGCTTGCTCCATGCCGTGATGGCCGCATCGAGGTCCTCGACGCGGCGGCCAACGAGAGCGGTGGTGTCGTCGGCGTCGGACACTGACACCGCATCGTGCAGGCGTTGCAGTAGCGGCTCGTGCGCCTGTGCGCGCTCGATCCCGCGCTTGACGTCCAGACAGAGAATGTTGTCGGGGCCTTCCCAGATGGTGTTCACCTGCGCGTCGCGCAGCAGCCGTGCCACCGGCCAGGTCTCGATATACCCGTTGCCGCCATGGATTTCGATCGCATCGGACGCCATGGTGATGCCGAGCCTGCAGACCTTCAGCTTGGTGACCGGCACGGCGATGCGCTGACCGACCCGCCGCGGCTGCCGGTGGTTGGCCGCGCCGGTGCCGTCGAAGACGAGCGCCTGCGCGGCTTCGACGTCGACGATCATCTCGGCCAGCTTGCGCCGCATCAACGGCTTGTCGATCAGGGCGTCGCCGAATGCCTGGCGCCGCTGGGCGTAGCACAGCGACTCGACGAGGGCGCGTCGCGCATTGCCGAGCGCGAAGAGCGCGATGCCCAGGCGTGCGGCGTTCGTCAGCTCCATCATCCGGCCGAGGCCCTTGCCGTCGGACGGCCCCGCGTCCTCGCTGGATTCGCCGGACAGCAAAAACGCCTCGGCGTCGACGAACTCGATCTCACCAGAGGCGACCGAGCGGGTGCCGAGTTTGTCCTTCAGCCTGCGCACCCGCACACCGTTGCGGGATCCGTCGCGACGCGTCCGCAACACGAGGAAGGTCGCGACGCCCCGGCTGGTGTCGGGCGCCCCCTCGGGCTTGGCGAGCACGACGAACGCCTCGCCGTTGCAGTTCGACGCGAACCACTTGAATCCGTTGAGCAGCCACGCATCTCCGTTGCGAGTGGCCGTTGTCTCCAACGCACCGAGATCGGATCCACCGGTCCGCTCGGTCAGCAGCTGGGCGGTCTGCCCTTCCCACTCACCCGACTCGAACTTGGCCAGCACGTGGTCGCGCACATCGGCTGGCGCGTACGCCGCGACCAGAGCCTTCACCATGCCGCCGCCGGTGCCGAGCGCGCAGCCCATCCCGATATCGGCTTGGTTGAGTAGATAATTCGACGCGAACAGCGGCATCGATGAACTCATGCCTGCGCCGCGGGCGTCGTCGCGCAGCTTCTTCTGGGCGTCCAGCACGGCACGGCGGGATTCGTCGAACGAGGTTGGCATGACGACGCGGCTGACATCGTGGCCCCACCGGTCGTAGCGTTCGAGCCGCGGCGGATTGCGGTCGGTCTCCTCGGCCCACCGCGACACCGGGCCTGACATCAGCGCGCCGATCCGCGTCAGGTGCGGCGTGGCGACCGCGAGCTCATCGGGCTGCAGGTAGTAGGCCATCGTGGCTTGCAGGGTGGGATCGGTGGTGTACCAATTCAGGCCCGTTGCGCCCCGGTAGTCCTCGGTGCGGTAGCGCGCGGACTTCTCCGGCGTCGTGAAGGGCAGCCGGTCGACGGCCTCGACGTCGTAATCGCTCATGACGCGACGGTATTGCAGGTTTGGCCCTAGGTGAAGCACCGCAGGTGCGCGCGCTGCTGGATCTCCTTGGCCACGACCGCCGAACGTTCCTTACCAGTCGAGATTTGACTCATTTTTGAACCGGTAAGGAACGTTCACGCTAAGAGCTGAGGCGCTCGACGGCGGCGTCGATCCGTTCGTCGGTGGCGGTCAACGCGATTCGAACGTGACGTGCGCCGCGCGGTCCGTAGAACTCCCCTGGAGCGACGAGGATTCCGCGCTGCGCGAGCCAGCCGACCGTGTCACGACACGGCTCACCCCGTGTCGCCCAGATGTACAACCCGGCTTCGGAGTGGTCGACATCGAACCCTGCCGACTTCACGGCGGGCAGGAGCGCATCGCGACGTCGCGCGTAGCGCTCACGCTGATCGCGTTCGTGCGCATCGTCGTCGAGGGCGGCGACCATCGCGCCCTGCACGGGCGTCGGCATCATCATTCCGGCATGCTTGCGCACGGCGAGCAGTTCGGCGATCAACGCACGATCGCCCGCGACGAAACCGGCCCGGTAGCCGGCCAGCGAGGACGTCTTGGACAACGAGTGAATCGCCAGCAGGCCGGTGTGGTCGCCGTCGCAGACCGAGGGATGCAGCAACGAGACGGGTGCGTCATCCCATCCCAGTCCTAGGTAGCACTCGTCGGACGCAACGACCGCGCCGCGTTCGCGCGCCCACCCGACGACCTTCCGAAGGTGGTCGGCGCCGAGCACGGCACCGGTCGGGTTGCTCGGCGAGTTGAGATAGATCAACGCCGGTGACCGCGGCCCGATCTGAGTCAGCGAGTCGGCGAGGAGTACCTGCGCACCCGCCAGCTTCGCTCCGACTTCATAGGTCGGGTAAGCCAATTCGGGCACAACGACGACATCCTCGGGTCCCAGGCCGAGAAGCGTCGGCAGCCAGGCGATGAGCTCCTTGGTGCCGATCGCCGGCAGCACGGCGTCCTCGGCCAGGCTGGTGATCCCATAGCGGCGACTCAACGCCGCAACGGCAGACGCGCGAAGCGCGGGTGTGCCTGCGGTGGTCGGATAACCCGGTGCTGAGCTGGCGGCTGCCAACGCCTCGCGAATCAATGGGGCGACCGGATCAACCGGCGTGCCCACCGACAGGTCGACGATGCCGCCGGGATGCGCGCGGGCCCGCGCTGTCGCGTCGGCGAGCGTGTCCCAGGGAAATACCGGCAGCCCCGCAGAGATGCCGCGGCGAACGACGTCGGGTCTAGCCGTTATCAGTCCTCACCCTGAGGCGGCAGGTCCTTGACCGACTGCGGATCGTTATCGGTCTGCCCGACCTTCGATGCTCCGCCAGGTGACCCGAGCTCGGCGAAAAAGTCAGCGTTGATCTGGGTATATCCGCTCCACTGATCCGGCACATCGTCTTCGTAGTAGATGGCCTCGACGGGGCAGACGGGCTCACATGCTCCGCAGTCCACACATTCGTCGGGGTGGATGTACAGCATGCGGGCGCCCTCGTAGATGCAATCGACAGGGCATTCTTCGATACATGCCTTGTCTTTGATGTCGACGCAGGGTTCGGCGATGGTGTACGTCACTGAGTACTCCTCAAGTCCTCTCGATCAACCTGATCAATGGGGGCTGCCTGTGTACGGGGCATGGTGAAAATTCGCTCCAGTATCCGATGCGGACACATGAAGGTCTACCTCAGCCTGCCCTAACTTTTGCGCCCACCAATGGGGTGGACGCCTAGTTACTGATACTAGACGTTGCATATACAAGTGCCTAGTCGGCACACCCCTATGCGCACGGGTGCAGTGCAACAAGTTGCATATGGGATCAGGCGCTCCTAGGCTGCCCGCGTGGCGCTTCCCCACGCGATCCTGGTCTCGCTGTCCGAGCAGTCCGGCTCGGGCTATGAATTGGCGCGCCGCTTCGACCGCTCGATCGGGTTCTTCTGGAGCGCCACCCACCAGCAGATCTACCGCACGCTGCGGGCGATGGAGGACGACGGCTGGGTGCAGGCGACGCCCGTTGTGCAGCACGGCAGGCCCGACAAGAAGGTGTACACAGTGGCGGACGCCGGCCGCGCCGAGCTGGCCCGCTGGATCGCCGAACCATTGACGGGCCGGGGCAGCTCGGTGACCGACAACCGCACCCGCGATCTGGCCGTCAAGATCCGCGCGGCCGCGTTCGGCGATGTCGCCGCGCTGTGCGACCAGGTCAGTGCGCTTCGTACCGAGCGCGCCGAGCTACTCGACACCTATCGGGGCTTCGAAAAACGGCAGTTTCCCGATCCGGGCGCGCTCAGTGGCAGCGCACTACACCAATACCTCGTGCTGCGCGGCGGCATCCGGGCCGAAGAGAGCGCCATCGAATGGCTCGACGAAGTGACGACGAGCCTGAAGGAGAACCCGTGACCAACCCCTACCCAACTTTGTTGTCGCCGTTGGATCTTGGGTTCACCACATTGCGCAATCGGGTCGTGATGGGGTCTATGCACACCGGTCTGGAGGATCGCGCCGGTGACACGGGCCGACTCGCCGCGTACTTCGCCGAGCGGGCCCGCGGCGGCGTCGGTCTGATCATCACCGGCGGGTATGCGCCCAATCGCACCGGCTGGCTGCTGCCGTTCGCGTCGCAGTTGGTGTCGTCGTCGGAAGCGCGTCGGCATCGCCGCATCACCAATGCCGTGCACGACGAGGGCGGCAAGATCTTGTTGCAGATCCTGCACGCGGGACGTTATGCCTACCACCCGTTTTCGGTAAGCGCGTCGGGGATCAAGGCACCGATCAATCCGTTCAAGCCACGTGCGCTGAGGAACGTCGACGGCACCGTTGGCGATTTCGCGCGCTGCGCGGAATTGGCCCGCGAGGCCGGCTATGACGGCGTCGAGATCATGGGCAGCGAGGGCTACCTGGTCAACCAGTTCCTCGCTCCCCGCACCAATAAGCGGTCCGACAACTGGGGCGGTTCACCCGAGAACCGCAGGCGCTTTCCGGTGGAGATCGTGCGTCGCAGCCGTGCAGCAGTCGGATCGGACTTCATCATCTGCTATCGCATGTCGATGGCCGACTATGTGGAGGACGGCCAGAGCTGGGACGAAATCGTCGCGCTGGCAACCGAAGTCGAAGCGGCCGGAGCGACGATGATCAACTCCGGGTTCGGCTGGCATGAGGCGCGGGTCCCGACGATCGTCACCTCCGTACCCAACAGCGCATTCGTCGACATCAGCAGCGCGGTGGCCGAACACGTCGACATTCCGGTGGTGGCGTCGAACCGCATCAACATGCCGCAGGCCGCCGAACAGATCCTCGCCGACACACACGTGCAGCTGATTTCGATGGCGCGGCCACTGCTGTCGGATCCGAACTGGGTCGCCAAAGCGCAGACCGACGTCGCCGACGAGATCAACACGTGCATCTCGTGCAACCAGGCATGTCTGGACCACGCATTCGTGCACAAGAAGGTGTCGTGTCTGCTCAACCCGCGTGCCGGGCGGGAGACCGACCTGGTGCTCTCGCCGACCCGCCGCATGCGCCGCGTCGCGGTGGTCGGCGCGGGCCCCGCCGGGTTGGCCGCCGCGGTGACCGCCGCTGAGCGCGGCCACGACGTCACGCTGTTCGAAGCCGGCGATGTCATCGGCGGCCAATTCGACATGGCCAGAAGGATTCCCGGCAAGGAAGAGTTCAGCGAGACCATCCGCTACTTCACGCGGATGCTCGAGAAGCACGGAGTGGACGTGCGGCTGCGCAGCCGGGCCTGCGTCGAAGAGCTGGCCGGATACGACGAAGTGGTGCTGGCGACCGGCGTGGCGCCGCGGATGCCCGACATCCCCGGCATCGACCATCCGATGGTGTTGTCGTACGCCGAGGCGATCATGGGCAAGCCGGTCGGTAAGACGGTGGCCGTCGTCGGCGCCGGCGGAATCGGTTTCGACGTCAGCGAGTTCCTGGTGACGGACGAGTCCCCCACGCTGAACGTGAAGGAATGGAAGGCGGAGTGGGGCGTGGCCGACCCGCAGGAAACGCGTGGGGCGTTGACGACGCCGATCCCCTCGCCCGCCGCACGCGAGGTGTATCTGTTGCAGCGCACGAAAGGCCCGCAAGGTCGGCGGCTCGGCAAGACGTCGGGTTGGGTGCACCGGGCGTCGCTGAAGGCCAAGGGCGTCACGCAGTTGTCGGGCGTGAACTATGAGCGCATCGATGACGACGGCCTGCACATCAGCTTCGGCCCGGACCACGAGCGTGGGCAGGTGCTCGCGGTCGACAACGTGGTGATCTGCGCGGGTCAGGAACCGGTGCGAGAGCTCGAGGACGGGTTGCGCCGCAACGGAATCGACCCGCACATCATCGGCGGTGCGGATGTGGCGGCGGAGCTCGATGCCAAGCGTGCGATCAAACAAGGCACCGAACTCGCCGCCCGCCTCTAGCCGCCCGGCTCATCAAAGCGACGAGCGTAACGCCATGGCGAGATTTCGCGATGATTGTCGCCATGGCGTTACCCACGCGAGCGTCAGCCTTGCCTGAGCGCCTCGATCTCGAGGGTGATGGTGACCTTGTCGCCGACGACGGCGCCGCCGGTCTCGAGAGGCATGTCGATGTCAATGCCGAAGTCCTTGCGGTTGAGCACGACCGACGCCGTGAATCCGGCGACCTCGCCGTGGCCCATGCCGGGGTTTGTCCCGTTGAACTCGAGGTCGAGACTGACCGGCTTGGTGACGCCCTTGAGGGTGAAGTCGCCGTCGAGCACGTATTTGTCGCCGCTCTCGCGTACGCCGGTCGACGCGAACGTCGCGGTCGGATAGTTCTCGGCGTCGAAGTAGTCGGCGGCCTTCAAGTGCGCGTCGCGCTGCTCGTTGCGGGTGTCGACGGAATCGATGGCGATCTCTGCGGTCACAGACGGGGTGCCGTCCTCACCGACCACGACGGCGCCGGAGAACGTATTGAAATGACCGCGCACCTTGCTCACCAGAAGGTGGCGTACAGAAAACGCAATCGACGAGTGAACTGGGTCGATGGCCCAGGTTCCCGCGCTGAGCTGCGTGGTTGCGGTGGCTGCGGTCATGTGAGTCTCCTCGAGTGTTGGCGTCGGCCTCTCCAACGCCCTCAAGAAGGTAAGCGGACCTTAGTCCGGTTCTATTCCCGCTCGCCCCACACGGCCTGTGCACCGGCATCACCGATCCGCACCACGCCGGCGATGGACGACACACCGACCACGACTGCGAGCACAGCGGCAATCACGGCCAGCGCCCGCTTCGGCTCAGTCGATCGTGACTCCAGCCAGTGCTGGACCGCTTGCACGACCGCAACAACCAGCAGTCCGATGGCAAAGTAGATCATCCATTCACCCCGCTCCTCGTGCGTTTCCAGGATTGCGGAGTGCTCGGACTGCTGGTTGTACAGCCACTCGCCTGCTGACGTAGTCAACGGGGTCAGCACCAGGACCGCCGCGGCGAGCGCGAGGTTCAGCCACACCAATCGGCGTCGCGCGGCCGGCCATACGGCGCAGAGGATTTCGAGAAGCGCGAGCAGCGGCGCGAGCACCACGATCGCGTGGTTGAGTAGGGCATGGGCCGGCAAACCGAACAATGTTGTCAAGGCGCGCTCCTGGGCTGTGGATGGCGTCAGTTCCTTCGATATACGTTGCGAGCCTGACATTTGGTTCACCGTCGCGCGCGGATTCCCACCCGGCGAGCCGCGATTTCGCTCAAGCAGCGAGCGGCGCGTAGGTAGTCGTGCGCTGACGGGCGGGGCGGCCGATACCCTCGGCGATCGCCGATCAGCTCCTCGACGGACTTGGCCGAGCCGAACTCCGAGCCGGCCATCCGGGAGATGGTCTCCTCCATCAACGTGCCGCCGAGGTCGTTGGCGCCGCCGTTGAGCATCACCTGCGTGCGCTCGACGCCGAGCTTCACCCAGCTTGTCTGGATGTGAGAGATCCTGCCGTGCAGCATGATTCGGGCCAGCGCATGGACGGCGCGGTTGTCGCGATGCGTCGGGCCGGGACGTGCTCCGCCCGCCAGGTACAGCGGCGACGACTGGTGCACGAACGGCAGCGGTACGAATTCGGTGAACCCGCCAGTGCGGTCCTGGATGTCGCGGAGCACGCGCAGGTGTCCGACCCAGTGCTTAGGCGTGTCGACGTGGCCATACATCATCGTCGAACTCGACCGCAGTCCGACTTCGTGTGCGGTACTGACGACCTCGATCCACATCGAGGTGGGCAGCTTGCCCTTGGTCAGCACCCAGCGGACCTCGTCGTCGAGGATTTCCGCGGCGGTCCCCGGGATGGTGTCGAGCCCGGCCTCGCGCAGGCTGATCAACCACTCCCGGATGGACAGCCCGCTCTTGGTGACGCCGTTGGCGATCTCCATCGGAGAGAACGCATGCACGTGCATCGAGGGCACCCGCCGCTTCACAGCGCGGACCAAATCGGCGTAGCCCGTAACAGGCAGCTCGGGGTCGATGCCGCCCTGCATGCAGACCTCGGTCGCCCCCGCGACATGGGCCTCCCACGCCCGGTCGGCGACCTCGGAGGAGGACAGCGAATAGGCGTCGGCGTCGCCTTTGCGTTGGGCGAAGGCGCAGAACCGGCAGCCGGTGTAGCAGATGTTGGTGAAGTTGATGTTGCGGTTCACGACGAACGTGACATCGTCGCCGACGGTATCGCGGCGCAGCGAATCGGCCAGCGCGGCAACCGCATCCAGTGCGCGGCCGTCGGCGGTGGCCAGCGCCAGGTACTCGTCGTCGGTGCAACCGGCCGGGTCACGCTCGGCCGAGCGCAGCGCGGCGGCCACGTCGGTGTCGATGCGATCGGGCGCGCGGGCGGCCAGCTCCCCCACCTTTTCCCGGATGGATTCCCAGTCCCCGAACGCGTCGTCCAAGTCGCTGCGGGTGGTAGTCAGCCGGCCCTCGGCATCGATGGCCGAATGCAGATCGGTCCGGCCGAGCGACTCGGTAGCCTCGTCGGGCTCCTGCCACGGCCGCCCCACGGGATTGACGTCCAGCGCGAAGCCGGTGTCGGGGTCGGCCAGAGCGGCGACGTGGCCCTGCACCCGCGGGTCGATCCAGGCCGCACCGGCCTGAACGTATGGCGGCTGGGCGGTCAGCCGCTGCACCAGGTCGTATCCCGCCTCCTCGGTGACTGCGGCGAGTTCGTCCAATGCCGGCCACGGTCGTTCGGGGTTGACGTGGTCGGGAGTCAACGGTGATACGCCACCCCAGTCGTCGACGCCTGCGCCGATGAGCGCCACGCACTCGTCGCGGGACACCAGGTTCGGCGGCGCCTGGACGCGCATCTTTGGCCCCAGCACCAACCGGGCGACGGCGATGGTTGCCAGGAAGTCGTCGATACCGGTGTCGGGCGTCGACGCCATCGCGGTGTGATCCTTGGCCCGGAAGTTCTGCACGATCACTTCCTGGACGTGGCCGAACTCCTTGTGGGACCGCCGGATTGCGTGCAGCGTGTCGGCGCGCTCGGTCAGCGTTTCGCCGATACCGACCAGCAGGCCGGTGGTGAACGGAATCGACAGCCGTCCCGCGTCAGCCAGCGTCCTGAGTCGAACCTCGGGGTCCTTGTCCGGGCTGCCGTAATGTGCCAGCCCTTTCGTCTCATAGAGCCGACGAGAGGTGGTCTCCAGCATCATCCCCATCGAGGGGGCGACGGGCTTGAGTCGCGACAGCTCCGACCACGACATCACACCCGGATTCAGGTGCGGCAGCAGGCCGGTCTCTTCCAGCACGCGGATCGCCATCGCCCGCACGTAGTCCAGGGTCGAGTCGTAGCCACGCTCGTCGAGCCACTGCCGAGCCTCGTCCCATCGCGTCTCGGGACGGTCGCCCAGCGTGAAAAGTGCTTCCTTGCAACCGAGTTCGGCACCGCGGCGCGCGACGTCGAGAATCTCGTCGGGTTCCATGTACATGTCGAGCCCCTGGGCGCGCAGCTTGCCTGGAACGGTGACGAAGGTGCAGTAGTGGCAGGTGTCGCGGCACAGGTGGGTGATCGGGATGAATACCTTGCGCGAATAGCTGATCGGCAACCGCCCGTTGGGGCCACGCCGACCCGACGACGTCAACCCGGCGTCGCGCACTCGCGCGGCGCTCGCGCAGAGATCGGCCAGGTCGTCTCCGCGGGCGGTCATGGCGATGGCCGCCTCGTCGATGTTGAGCGCGACCCCATCGCGGGCGCGACGCAACACGCGCCGCATGGCGGCGGAGCTGGGCGCGCCGGGCTGTGGTGGGACCACCGGGCTGGGCAGAGCGGTGCCGCGCTGGGGGTTCAGAGCCACTCCCGTGTAACCCCGGCTTCGTCGAAAATCATCCGCGCGTCTCAAATTCTGAAACCTCGGCCCCTGACATATCGGCAACAGTAGTCCGCGCGTCGACGAAGGTGGCGGGCTGCCGCCGTGCGGGCGCGAACCGGCGCGCGAATGGCCGTCGATTGCCCGACGCGGACGTCAACACCGGCGTAGGTTCATCCCAGGTCGGGACGTTTATCGAGGAGGGGGCCATTTTGAATATTTCGGCACGTTCAGCGCTCATAGCCGGCGTCGCGACCGTCACGGCGAGCGCCGTCTTGATCGCCCCGTCGGTGCAACCACTCCCGCCCCCCAGGCCGGCGATCCAGCTGGCGGCCGATGTCCAGCTGACGGCGCAACCGGCTGACTATTTCTCGCAATTAGGCAGCTGGTGGCAACCGATTTTCTGGCCGAGCGCAAGTCGGTCTTTCCCGCCACCGCCGGATATCGGGCCGTCGCCCACACCCACCGGATTCGAAGACGCCATCATTGGCACCTACTACGCCATCGAGCCGTGGGTGCGCTGGGGCTTCGAAATCGCCACGTACGCGGTTGGCTTTATTCCGTGGGTCGGCTGGCTCTCCGGGCAGATCATGATCTTCTACAACTTCGGGGAACGCATCGTCGAAAGCCTCGTGGTCAATTCCGCCAACTGGCTCTGGGGCCCGCTGCCCTTCCTCGAGGGCTTGGGAAACATCGCATGGGATAGCTGGGATGCGCTCGTCCAATTGGGAAGAGACGAATTGAACTTCTTCCTACCTTCACTCCCGCCCCTGCCCCCGCTTCCGTGTATCTTCCGCTGCAACAACCTGTCTGAGCTCAATGCCCCGTTGGACGCTATTCGGGTCGGATTGAGGGATACGGTGGACGCTCTGTTGCAGCAGCTGTTGCACGGGCCGGACGAGCTCCTGCCTGGGGTGACGACAGATATCGTGCAAGGGTTCACGACAAAGGGCTCCGACCCGCTAGCAGAAGTCAGCCGCGTGCCGGAAAGGGTCATCAACTTCTTGAACCCCGCTACCGCGGCACAGGACGAGGTTGCAGGCACAGTTCCGGATGTGCAGCCAGGACCGAAAAAGCCTCGACTAGATCTCACGTCGCTTATCGAGGCACCAGGCAACATCATCAAGGGCGCTGTTCAGGCCCAGGGCGAAGTCCGGAGTGCGGCAGCCGAAACCACCGCCAATGACTCACAGTCAACGGTCGGCCGCGCACGCGGGCC
The DNA here is from genome assembly GCA_963822305.1 of uncultured Actinomycetota bacterium. Classification (GTDB taxonomy): domain Bacteria; phylum Actinomycetota; class Actinomycetes; order Mycobacteriales; family Mycobacteriaceae; genus Mycobacterium. Next base: position 79,922 of record CAWGHF010000028.1, read on the forward strand.
GTTCGGCGAGGCTGTCACCAACACCGCGAACACGGTCACAAAAAGGGTGACCGAAACGGCCCGCGACGTGGTCAGCACGATCAAAAAGGCGAGCGACGACACACGCACATCGGTCAAGAAGGGGAACGACAACACGCGCACGTCGGTGAAGAAGGGGAAGTCCGACGACGAGTAGGCGCTAACGCGGGCTGGGTGCGCCGATATAGCAGCAGCGACGGTGGAAGCGCGCCCACCACGATCAGCACCAGCAATTGCCACGTTGCGCTGAACACCGCGTCGTCACCGGGACCTGGAAAGGTGAGCGCGGCGACAGTCGCGAGCCAGGTCCACAGCGGCAGGGCTGCCAGCCGCGGCGAGGACGCCCACTGAAGGGCGACCCATACCAGCGCAGCGTTGAGCAGACCGCTGATCAGCGCGCTGATGGGAAATGGAATCGGGCCGAGCCGAAGCGGAAGGAAGAAAGCGCCGAGCACCGCCGAGATGACGCCGTCGAGGGCAAGCGAGGTGAGGACGACGGCACGCAGTGCCCGAGAGTCGTCGGGCGACAGGGTCAGGTCGGGATGCTGTCGAGCACCGATGTCAGCGAACCGACCACCCACTGGAAGCTGTCGAAGCGGTCCTGCCAGTGCTGCAGGTTGGGGTCCAGATCCTGATCCATGACTGTCCTTTGTCTCTGCGGCCGATTGGTCGAAGCTTAACGCGTCTACCCCGGTTATCCGAGGTCCAATCCGGCGAGGAGATCGGTCTCCCAGCCGCGGTGGTCGCGGTCGCCGGGCTCGCCGGAAACGAGTATGTAGTGCTCCTCGGCCAGGATGGGCAGCGCGATGTTGTTGGACAGCGCGCCGCAACGACCATTCGGCGCGACGGTGACCTGGGTGGCATGGGCTCGGAGTGCCGCAACCTTGGCGGGAAGTTGTTCGCGTGCATCGATGACGGCGTCGATCTTGTCGTCGGGATAGCCGAACGGGACGACGTCGATCGTCACGCGCACCCATCCGTCGGGAACGTCGTCAAGGCTTTCGAGGCCGGCGCCCATCGCGCTCGTGGAGGTGACGGTCCAATAGAACTTGGGCACCTGCCATGGCGTGCCGGGATAGTCGTCGCCCGCTGATGCGGCGACGGCTTCGGTGGTGACGCGGTGTGCCTGGATGTGGTCGGGATGGCCGTACCCGCCGTCAGGGTCGTAGGTGACGACGACGTGGGGGCGCAGCCGGCGGATGATGGCGACGAGTTCGCCGACCGCCTCGCGCATGTCGGCATCCATGAAGCGTTGTTGGTGGCGCGACTCGGTGCCTTCCATGCCGGAGTCGCGCCAATGCCCAGGCCCGCCAAGGAAATTGGGCTCCTTGATTCCAAGGGCGGTGAGCGCCTTGGTCAGCTCGCTGATGCGATACCCGCCTAGTTGGTCGGCGGCGTCGACCGCGAGTTGGGCGTACCGCTCGCCAATGACTTCGCCCTCTTCGCCGAGTGTGCAGGTGACGACGTGGACGTCGGCGCCGCTGGCGGTGTAGTGGGCGATGGTGCCGCCAGTCGTCAGGGTCTCGTCGTCCGGATGGGCGTGGACGAAGAGCAGGCGAGGAGCTTCACGCGGGGGCATTGTGCAGAACATACCGCCGATGTGCATTCGTGGCGCTTACGGTCGCCGCGTCCTGGTTATCGAAGGCGGCGGTAGCTAGCAGCAGCATGCACCCGGCCGCGAGCGACCTCCGGTCGTACCGAAATGCAGAGTACAGAGTGGCTTTTGCTGCTTCGTCAGTTAAGCGGGCTTCGTGATTCTTCACGGAACCGCTTCGTTGCTTACGCAGCATTCGCAGGAGAGGTACACCGCGCCAACCCGTACGAGGCTGTAAGACAACCCGGCACAATATTCACCGGACCGTGTCCTCGAAACGAACCAACTGCAAAGCCCGTGTTACGGCGAATGCATCTTTGGCCAGGATACTCGTGCTGATCTTGACAATACAGCTATTTTGTGAAGTTAACTAGCTTATAATCAAGTTGCTGACTTTGAGATGAGCTCGCGCAATCCCCTCAAGCCTTCCGCTCTTTGCCAGCGAACCCGGCGCCCACAATCGCCAGCAAGATCGGTTAATTAGCCAGCTCAAACTGGCTAATTGCGTTTGCAACGAATTCGAGCCAGCCCCGCTCCAAACCTGAGAATCATGTAATAGATTCATGGGTAGGCGCCCGCGCATGAGTTTGCTGATGTGCGGTTGGCGGCCCGTAGGGCCGCAGACGACGCCGCGACGAAGAAGGCGAATAGCCGGGACCAGGGGGCCCGGGTGACGGAGGGGGAGCCGTCGCTGAGTTATCTCATCGCCTTCTCTAATCGGCCCCGCTGTTGATGGTGCCCCACACACATCGACAGCGGGGCCGATCCATCTCTAGGCAAGTTTGTGGACTTCGAACTGGGGCTGGTCGACTTCCTTGAATTCATCTAGCGGGCGGCTCGTTAGCCCGTGTGGCTAGGCCGGCGCGTCGCGCCGAAGGCGTCGATTCTAAAGGGGCCAGCACTATTTGTCGCAACCGTTAGTGAACTCCGAAAAGATTTTTGGCTAGCATTGGCTAACGTTGCGGAGAGACGCCGACCGCGTGCCTTTTCCGAGAACCATCTGACGTCGATGGTTTCAGGAGACCGCGCGATGAGACTGAGCGCAGCAGCGGCGGCATGCACCACAGCAAACCAGATACTGGTTGAATGCGCTGCAAGAACCTTCCAAAAGCATCCTGGGCTATGCCGGCGGCCCAAGCTGCACAGTCCGCTCGTGCCTGACGGCGGGGTCCGTGCGCGAAATCAGCCAGCGCGATTCATCGGAAAGTTTGCCGCTTTCGCCAACCGAAATCGATTTGCTCTGCGCAGCTATTTCTACGGCATAAGTAGATTAATTGACTTTGCAAATACCTCGGCTTGTGGCTGAGCAAACCTGAGAATCAGATGAATTTTCTGGCATAGATTCCTGAGTGAAGCACGCCACAGTCCAGCTTTGGAGGTACCCATGCAACTCTCACTACGACGCACCAGCGCCGCAGAGGGGAAGGTCTTCTTGCGGCCGAACCATCACGACAAGACCTAAGAGACCATCGATTTCTAGCTAGCGTCTCAGTGCCATACATTCAGCCCGTGAGTCGGCGCACCCTCGAGTTCGGCTGCGGAATCATCCTCGTCGGACTCCTGGCCGGGGTCGCCGGTCTGTGCACCACACTGCTGCTGCGCTTCGTCGAGCATCTGACCTACCACTACTCCTTCGGCACGCTGCTGGCCGGCGTCACCGGGAGCAGTCCGGTGCGACGCGCGGTGGGCCCGATGATCGGCGGCGCGCTCGCCGGATTCGGCTGGTGGATGCTTCGCCGACGCACCGAGGTGCCACCGCTTGCCGACACGATCGCCAACCACCGGCCCATCCCACGCCTGACGATGACGCTGGACGCGGCACTGCAGGTGTTGATCGTCGGCTCGGGCGCATCCCTGGGCCGCGAGGGCGCTCCTCGTCAATTCGCCGCCGCCCTGGGCGATCTCGGCACATCGCGATGGTCGCTGACGGAGCGGGACCGCGAGATCCTGCTCGCCTGCGCGGCCGGCGCGGGTCTGGCAGCGGTCTACAGCGTTCCGGTGGGCGGCGCGTTATTCGCCACCGCCATCATGCTGAAAACCTGGCACCCACGTGCCGTCGGCACGGCCCTGATCACCTCGAGCCTCGCGGTGGCCGTCGCGTCGCCCGTCACTCATGAGGCCGCACCGCTGGACTGGCCGAACCCCCAATTGTCCTATCTGCTTACGGCTTTCGCGCTTGTGCTGGCACCGCTGGCGCTCGGCGTCGGATTGGCGTTCAACCACATCATGGCGCGCGCTCGGCCGGCGACCACGATCAAGTCCTGGGTACTGATACCCGCTATCGCGGCCGCGGGTCTGCTCATCGGAATCTGTTCCATCCGATGGCCGGAGCTTCCTGGTAACGGCAAGAGCATTCTGTCGGTGAGCCTGAACAGCGGGCTTACGCTGGGCGCGGCCGTGGTGATTCTGATGCTCAAGCCGCTTCTCACTGCGGTCTTCCTGCGCGCGGGCGCGGTCGGCGGCATGCTCACTCCCGCGCTGGCGACCGGCGCGGCGATGGGATCCGTTGTGGCGCTGGCCATCAACACGTGGACTGAACATCACGTTAGCGTTCCCGCGGTGTCTCTGACGTGCGCTGCCGGCGTCCTCGCCATTACCCAGCGGGCGCCCATTTGGGCCGCGATCTTCGTCTGGGAATTGGCGCACCCGCCCTGGTGGCTGCTCGCACCATTTCTAGTCGCTGCCGTGTTGTCCCACTGTCTGAGACTGCTCGTCGAACGGCGACACACGGCCACACGCGCAGCCGTCAAGAGCGCGACGAGTAGCTGGCTAGCACCAGCTTCCTAACTCCCGACACGATCGACCCCCAAGCCCTGAGGGGTCGATCTCTGTGTGCGGGCTCTGAGTCGCAGCTGCTGCGGCGCTGGGGTTTCTCGGCTGTTGCCGGCAAGTTACCAGTGCGTAGCCCAGGTCAGAGCTGGGCGAACGACTGTCAGATGCTGACGTCTTGAATTCATCCCATTTGCCAAAGCCAGAACCCGATCCTTCGCTGGCGGCACGACCCCAAGTTGTCAGACAAGTGGGGTGGGGCCGCCACCGCTATCTGCGGCAACGGGCTGTCGAACATTGAGCTCATTCCTCCGCTCATCGGGGCGCTCCAACAACCCTTGGCTGACGCAGCGAAGTTGTTCCCCATTGCGGCAGGTCCGCTGGCCAATGCACAAGCGGCGCTCGGGGTTCTCGGGAACCCGCTCAACGCGCTCATCATCGGTGTCGGGGCGCTGACCGCGGTCGCCGGCGTAGCGGACGCGGCGGGAAACACAGTCGGCGGGCTGATCGACGCAGCGCAGAACCGCGACCCTGAAGCGGCCTTCAATACTGTTATCGCTCAGGCCGTCGCGGGAACAACTGCGCTTCTCGGCGGAGCTCTGGATCCTCAGTTCGGGCTGGTTGCAGGCTTACAAGGCCTCCGTGAGGCTATCGCCGCGGCGATCACCACACCGTCGTTCCCGCCGGCTGTTGAGTCCGTTGCCTCCGTGGCCAAGGCACCCAGTAGTGCGGCTCAGACGTTTACGTTGACCGCGCCGCTCGCCAAGGCTCCAGCTCCTAAGGCGGGTGCCACCTCCGGCGAGGACGCCGCGGGTGCAGTCGCAACAGCCAATGCGGGCACGGAGACAACGAGCCCGCCCGGCCAGGTGACGCCAGCCGGCCCCATAGACGCCACCAAGGGCGGCAACCTGGTCACGCCTGGCACCACCGCCACAAAGGGCGGCAGGCATCGCGCCGACACCGGCAGCTTCGCCCAAGGCCTCAGGGATGCGGCCGAAAAGACCATCAGCGGGCTCACCGGCCTCGGTCGCGACAAGAAGTCGGAGAGCTCAAGCGCTACCTCCAAGAGCGGCGAAAGCGCTTCGAGCAGTTCAGGTTCCGGTAGCACCAGCTCGGGCGGTGGCAGCGAAAGCAAGTAGCACCACGCTGCAACTGCAAAACGATCGGCCCCCTACCCGCCCGGCAGGGGGCCGATCTCTATGCAAACCTATTGCGGCTTCTTGGCCCACATGCCGGCGTCGCCGACGATGCCGACGGGCACCGCACCCGACAGGCTGACGTTCTGCACCCGCGGACCGGCCGCGACGATCGTCGTGTCTTGCAGGATCGGCAGCACCGTCGACATGTTCCACAGCCGAGGTTCGACCGCATCGATCACCTCGCCGATGTTCTCGGTACCCCGCAGCGCCGCATCGATTTTCGGCTGAATGCTTCGGTCGCAGATCCCGGTGAGGTTGGAAGGCGCCTGGATGAGCTCATCCGACTCAGGCGCTGGGCTCGGCGTCGTCGGTGTCGGCGTCGTGGTGGCGGTCGTCGGCGGCGGGTTCGGAGTGCTGGAGGTCGACGAGGCCGACGACGTCGGGGGCGAACCCGCCGTCGTCGTCGACACCGCCGTCGCCTCCAGCGCGCGGCAGCCGTACCGGGACGACAAGGCCGTGGCGAGGTCGCCGCCGGCTTGGTGCCAGCCGACGATCGCATCGACCCGGTTCTGGGCGAGGGCATCGCCGTACAGCGCAACAGGATCCATGGCAAGAACGGACGCTTCGATACCGACATTGCGCAGTTGGTCGGCGGCCGTGTTGGCGACCGCGACCGACGTCGGATCGTTGGTCGCCACGCCGATCACCAACGACAGCGGCACGCCGTCTTTGGTGATGCGCCCGCGGTCGTCATCGGGCACGGGAGTGCCCGGCGTTGGCGTCGGCGGCATATCGACCGGCACGAGCTCGATACCCGCTACTTCCCAACAGGTTGAGGGCAGCCCCCTGCGTCAGCGCAGGCGGTGCCGTCGGCGTGTAACCGGGGTCCGAGGGTGAGCGCACCTGCGCCTGCGCCAGCGTCACGGTGTTGTCGCTGCCGGCACCTACCGATGCCAGCAGATCGACATCGAGCAGGCCCAGAATCGCCTTGCGCACTTGGGTATCGGCAAGCTTGGGCTGCTGCGCCCGCAGCGTCATCTGCATGACTCGCGGGGTGACTATGCGCGACGTGCGCACATCGGGAATGGCCGACAGCTGTGCGAACGCCGCAGCACCTCCGTGTACCTGGGCGACCTGTGTGTCGCCGTTGCGGATCGAATCCGCCAGCGCCGCAGTCGCGCCCGCACGCCGGAACAGAAGCTGATCGGGCTTCGCGGGCTCGGCCCAGTACCGATCATTGCGCGCCAGCAGGATTTCCTCGCGCTGCGGATCGATGTTCTCCACCCGGAACTGACCGCCCGTGACCGGCAGTGCCCGAGCCAGCCCCGAAGCGAAGCCGCCCGGAACGTCCTTGACGATGTGCGCGGGCAGGATGTCGTTGAACATTTCCCGCCACGCCGGGTACGGCTGCGAGAACGTCACTACCGCGGTCTTGCCACCCTCAATCGACTGGACGCCGGTGACGAGGTCGTAGCCGGCTGGGTCGACGACGCCGGGCTGACTGACCATCTGCCGCCACAGGTACCAGTAGTCGTCGGCGGCGATCGGCGCATTGTCGGTCCACTGCGCTTCCGGCCGGATCTTGTAGGTGACGGTGAACGGGTTGTCGTCCGTCACCTCCGCCGACACGAGCAGGGTCGTATCCAGCTCCCACCGCGAGCCCGTCGGCGACGCGGGGTCCGGCACCGGCCGGAACGAACTCGGCAGCACCAGCGAGCTGATGGCCGCGTTCACCGGTGACTGGTCGGACAACAGGTGCGAATTGAATCCGGGGCCGATCGTGTCGATCGCCATGATGATCTGCGTCGCCTTCGGCGGAGGCGGAGGGGTGTTCTCTGTGGTGTCGGTGCTCTGCGGCGCTGGTGGCGGGCTGACGGTGCAACTGCCGACGAGCAGTACCGATGCGGAGATTAATGCGCCGCGCGTGATCCAGTCACGAAGGCGGGCGGTCGGCACGCCCAACAGGGTATCGACAGGCCTCGGATAGTCCGATTCGAGAGCCGGTCTGCTAGCGAAGCTATCCAATTTACGAAACCGCCATAGCAAACAATATTTGCTGGCTGTGGGTTACTCCCAAACCCTGAGGTCATTCGCGGCCGAGCGATGCCTGCCCTCAATCTCGAACGCCCCCCGCATCCGCGCAGCCTCGAGGAGCTGGTACGCGCAATCTCGCGATATCGGCCGTTGCAGTGCGACTTTCCAAGATATTGACCCTGCCGTAAGGCGGCTTACATAGTGTGCCTTACGATGTTCAACGATGGCGCTGACGTGTTTCGACCACCCCTACGAGCGGGGGGTCGATTTGTGCGAATATCGCACTTGCTCAGCAAACTTGTTCTGAATCGATTCATGCCTTAAGCTTCCGACCGAGGTTGGGGTTAAATCCAAAATGATCCTGAGGGGGATTCATGAAAGATCGTGTCCAGGGGTGCGTGACGGCCGGTGTTGCGCTTGTCGGTGCAGGCGTTATGGCCGCAGCACCAGTTGCTCAGCAGGCGCCGGAAGTCCTGCGGAGCGTCAACGCCGATGTCGCGCTCGCGGCGGCGTACGAACAGCCCGTGCCTGAGCTCTTCGCCTTGTCGGCACAGCGGACCGTCACCGGCTTGGCGTCAACGCCTGTCGGCTTCGCCACGGCTGCAATCGCGCTAGCACAGGGCCAGAACAACGTCGCGGCAGCAATCCTGAAAGAGATTGTTGACGGGCCGCAATGGGCCGCTGATCCGGCGATCTATGCGCTCGACGACCTCCTTCCGGAGCCGATAGGTGGCGATGACGCCAACGAACCCACAGAGCCGGACGCAGACAGTGCTATCTCGCAATTCCGCGCCGATGTGCTCATTGCTGCAAGAGATGACGTCAACGAAGCCATCGCCGACAGCCTCGGTCTTGGCACGCAACCGGACGTTGACGACGAAGGACCCGTCTACGCCGTGGCACGCCTCGGCGCCGGCTTCGCCGCATCGGGCGTCGCGCGCCGCAAGTAGCGCTGTAACAGCGCCGCTCGGCCTCGTAGCCGTCGCGCAGGGGTTGCAGCAGAGTCTCGAAACCGGAAACAACACGGCGCTGTACACCGCTCTCGAGGCGTACATCGACGGACCGAACTATGTCGTCGATCCGATCGTGTTCGCGGTCGACGACGTCCTGCCCGCGCCCATCGGAAGCGACCCGTCGATTGATCCAACGAACATGGGCACCAGCGAGATATCGAAGTTCCGCGCCAGCACACTATTGGGTGCGAGGGATCAAGTGCGGGGAGCGCGTCAAGACAATGCTTGGCGTCCCTCAGAGCAGTGCCACGTGCACGCACGCTGAGCACGGCTGGCACCAACGAAGCCGGTTCGACCAAGACCGACCAGCGGACAGGTCCGGTCAGTCAAGTCCTCAACTCGCTGAAGGCGACTCCGGGCGGTGGTGCCTCCACTGACGCCGCCAGCACAGGCCCCAAGCATCGTGCCCAGCCGACCGGCGGACTCAGCAATCTGTTCAAGAAGCGCGAGGCGAAGACCGAAACCGCGTCGGAGCCGACCGAGTAGCAGCAGATCAGAAAGGCCGGCCGCGGTGCATTCCGTGGCCGGCCTTTTCGTCTGTAAGCGTCCGAACTAACCGCGCGCTTTCGCCCGGGCCCGACTGCGGGCCCGGGTGGTTGCGTCCAGTTCGACCTTGCGCACTCGCACGACCTCGGGCGTGACCTCGACGCACTCGTCCGTCGCGCAGAACTCCATGGCGCGTTCCAGATCGAGTTCGATCGGCTTGGCAAGTGTCTCAAAGACATCCGCTGTCGACGACCGCATATTGGTCAGCTTCTTCTCTCGCGTGACGTTGATGTCGAGATCCTCCGGACGCGGATTGATCCCGACGACCTGGCCCGCGTAGGTGTCCTCTCCCGGATCGACGAAGAACGTGCCGCGGTCGGCCAGTTGAGTCAGCGCGAACGGCGTAATGGTCCCGGTCCGGTCGGACACCAACGAACCCGAGTGCCGTGACCGGATCTCGCCAGCCCACGGGCGGTAGCCGTCGAACACCGCATTGGCGATGCCGGTGCCGCGCGTTTCGGTGAGGAAGTCGGTGCGAAAGCCGATCAATCCACGGCTGGGCACGATGAAATCCATTCGGACCCAACCCGCCGCGTGATTGGTCATCTCTTCCATCCGGCCTTTGCGCGCCGCCATCAACTGTGTGATCGCGCCGACGAACTCCTCCGGGCAGTCGATGGTCATGGCTTCGAACGGCTCATGCAGCTTTCCGTCGATCGTGCGCGTGACGACCTGCGGCTTCCCCACCGTCAGCTCGAATCCCTCGCGGCGCATCTGCTCGACGAGGACGGCCAGCGCCAGCTCGCCTCGGCCCTGCACCTCCCATGCATCGGGCCGGTCGATATCGACGACCTTGATCGACACATTGCCGACGAGCTCGGAGTCCAGCCGCGTCTTCACCATCCGCGCGGTCAGCTTGTGCCCCTTTACCTTGCCCGCAAGCGGCGAGGTGTTCGTGCCGACCGTCACCGAGATGGCGGGTTCGTCGACGGTGATTCGCGGTAGTGCGTGCGCGTGTTCGGTGTCGGCCAGGGTGTCGCCGATCATGATCTCGGGCAGACCCGCGACGGCGACGATGTCGCCCGCGATGGCCTCGTCCGTCGATGTTCTGTCCACGCCCTCGGTGACCAGAAGTTCGGTGATCTTGGCGTTCGTGATCACCGGGTGACCGTCCACTTCGCGCATCCACGCGACCTGTTGGCCCTTCCGGATCCGCCCCTTGTAGATGCGGATCAGCGCGAGCCTGCCGAGGAATGCCGATGCGTCGAGGTTGGTCACCAACGCCTGTAGCGGGGCCTCGGGGTCACCCTGCGGGGGCGGAATGTGCTGCAGCAGCACGTCGAACAGCGGGTCGAGGTTCTCCCCGTCGGGGTTTTCGCCGTTGGCGGGCTCGGTTGTGCTGGCGATGCCGGCGCGCCCCGACGCGTATAGCGTCGGCAATCCGAGCGCGTTTTCGGCGGCCTTCTGAGCCTCGTCGTCGAGGTCGGAGGCAACGTCGAGCAGCAGGTCGTGACTTTCCGACACGACCTCGGCGATCCGGGCGTCGGGCCGGTCGGTCTTGTTGACCACCAGGATCACCGGCAGGTGCGCGGCCAGCGCCTTGCGCAGCACGAAACGCGTCTGCGGCAGCGGTCCCTCCGACGCGTCGACCAGCAGCAACACGCCGTCGACCATGGACAGTCCGCGTTCGACCTCGCCGCCGAAGTCGGCGTGACCCGGCGTGTCGATGACGTTGATGACCGTCATGCTGCCGTCAGGGTGGCCGCGGTGCACGGCGGTGTTCTTCGCAAGGATCGTGATGCCTTTTTCCTTCTCCAGATCACCGGAGTCCATCAGGCGCTCGATCGCATCATCACCTCGATGCGTAAGGGCACCCGACTGACGCAGCATCGCGTCGACGAGGGTCGTTTTCCCATGGTCGACGTGTGCCACGATGGCGACATTCCGGAAATCCACTTCCGAATCATCCCAGTGCGGTAGGCCGATCACGAAAACGAGAGATTCCCGTCACTTTGAAGCCAAGCAAGCTGGCAGACCTCAAACCGAAGAAAAAGTGCTGCCGCAGCAAGCCACGCTGCAAAAAATGCCCGGTAGTGGTGCATCAGGTGCGCAAGGCCGAACGCAACGGAATCCGCGGAAAGCAGCTGGCGAAGGTGTTCAAACGGGCGCGAAAGTCCTGATCATCCCAGTATCCAGGCGTACCGTTGTGCTATCCGGCAGTCGAGTGTGAAGGTGACGAAAATGTCGGTTTACGAGGTACTCACCGTTGCTCTGATAATGGTGCTGGCGGTCGCCACGACGGCGGCCATTTATATTGGGCTGCTGAATTGGATCGGGGCCTTTTTCGTCGTCCGGTGCGCTGAGTGTCACCACTTGACGTTCTCGTCGGCGAAGACGGCGCAGAAGTCCTGCCCGCACTGCCGTCATCCGGTGCTCACGCATCCGCTCTACGCGCTGCACCATCCCCGGACCCACGCCCAGGTCCGCGTGGTGGACGATCGCCTGCATTACTGACTGGCGAGACCTACGGGTAAGACAGCAGCATCATCACCCGGCCGTCTGGAGACCGGTCGGGGAAGGCGTCCTCGTCGAAGCCGTAGTACTCCTCCTGATCGATCAGCCAAATCTGGATCAATTGCGGGATTCGTGACCCAATTCGGTCGAATGCCAGAACGCCCCGCCAGATGAACCGCAGCGCACCCATGGCTGGGAAGAATAATGTGCGCCGACGAGCATCACAGTGGGTTGAGGCGGGCCTTCAGCAAGCAGAACTCATTCCCTTCGGGATCGACAAGGACATGCCACGACTCCTGCCCTGTCTGGCCGATGTCAGCCGGGCGCGCACCGAGCTTCAGGAGACGTTCGAGCTCGGCGTCCTGATCGCGGTCGGTGGCGTTGACGTCGATGTGAAGCCGGGATTTTCCCTGCTCCGGCTCATCCCTGCGACTGAGGATGATCGTCGGCTGCGGACCGCCGAACCCTTCGCGCGGCCCGATCTCCACCGAGCCGTCGTCCTCGCGATCGAGCACGACGAAGTCCAGGACCTCGCACCAGAACCGCGCCAGCACCTCAGGGTCGCGGCAACCGAGCACGAGCTCACTGATACGACATGCCATTAGCGAAACCTGCTGTCCGCTTTAGAACTGCCCGGGCGCAGCGCCCGCGTCAGCTCGCCCAACCACGCCCGGTCGGCCGGCACCCACGGCAGGCTCTCCAGTTGGTCGGCCGTCACCCATCGCAGCGCCCGATGATCGTTCGGCCGCAGCGTGCCGCCGGTCTGGGTGACCCGGTAGGCGCGCAACGTCATCGCGGCAGTCAGCGCGACGTCATCGCCCAGCCGATCGCCGACCGACACCTCCACCCCGAGTTCCTCCTTGAGTTCACGAGCCAGCCCGTCGGCGTCGCTCTCGCCGGGAGCGACCTTCCCGCCCGGCAGCTCCCACAAACCGGCAAGCTCCGGCGGGCGTTCTCGCTGAGCCACCAGCAGGGCGGAGCCCGCGATGAGCGCGCCAGCGACGACGATCTGGTTTGGCATCGCGGCTGACGGTATACCTTCGAAATATGGCTGTGTTATCGGACGAACAAGTAGACGCCGCACTGCCCGACCTCAACGGCTGGGAACGCAAGGACGGGGCACTACGCCGGTCGATCAAGTTCCCCGCATTCCTCGACGGCATCGACGCAGTACGCCGCGTTGGCGAACGAGCCGAGCAGAAGGACCATCATCCCGACATCGACATCCGCTGGCGGACAGTGACTTTCGCGCTCGTCACGCATTCCGAGGGTGGTATCACGGACAAGGATGTGGAGATGGCTCGGGAGATCGACGGGATCGTCGGCCAGTAGACGCGATCCACGCCAGCGTCACCAACGTCGCCACGATGTAGATCAACCCTGCCCAGGCCAGATACCAGGGGCGGCTGATCACCCAGATCGTCGGTTGGGCGAAGCTGAGCAGCCACGGCACGCCGACGATCGTCAGCACCAACCACCCCCAGCCGAGGATCCGCGCGCCCAGCCGTTCGCGCAGCGGGCCGTGCAGCAGCCAGATCATCAACGGCAACACCCACACCCAGTGGTGTGTCCACGAGATCGGTGACAGCAGCAGTCCGAACAGCTGCACGACGACGATTCCGCCCAGCCGGTCGTCGGCGCCCCCCAGCGCGCGCCACGCCAGAAACGCCAACACGGCGGTGACGACGATCGCCACCACCACGATCGGCCCGTAGCCGGCGTCGTGGCCGAGGATCCGCGAGATACCGCCGCGCCATGACTGGTTGAACGACGTTCCGATCGGGCCGACGCGGCTGGCGTCGCCGAGCAATTCGGTGAAGTAGTAACGGGTTTGGTCACCCACCACCAGTGCGGACACCCCGATCGTCGCCAAGAACACCACCGCCGAGAACACCACGGTCCCCCAGCGGCGCGCGCCGAGAAAGTAGAGCCCGCTGACTGCAGGCGTGAGCTTCACACCGGCCGCGAGCCCGACCAGCAGCCCGGACAGCCACCATCGCGTGCTGTACACCGCGTACAGCACGGCCAGCACCAGCAGCACGTTGATCTGGCCGTAGTCGAAGGTGCTGCGCAGCGGTTCGAGCCAGATGCCGACGGCGGTCCACATCATCGCAACGCGCCTGCTCTGCGCGAACTCGTCGTCTATCGGAAGCAACCGTTGGCTGAGACGCACCACGCCGTACAGCGCGGCGACGATGCCCAACTGCCACGCGAGCGCGACGAGCCCGAACGGTAAGAGGTGCAAGGGATAGAAGACGACGGCCGCGAACGGCGGGTAGGTGAACGGCAGCGGGAAGTCCGGCGTCTGATCGGCGTAGACGTAGTCGTAGAGAGTCCCCGGGTGATCCAATGCGCCTGCGCCACCGACGTATACGTGCAGGTCCACGAAGTTCGCGCCGTTGGGCACCAGGTACGTCCACGCCAGCCGGGCGGCGACGCTGACCACCAGCAGCCATGGCGCCGCGGCCGCCAATCGCGCTGGCAGCCGCGGGACTGTCGTCGCGGTGGCGTCTATCCGACCGACTCTAGCGATCGGTCACCGTATGCCTTCGTCTCAGTAACGGTTGCATAAATGCCACACGTGTCACTTGAGTCACACCAGTAACAAACTAGCTTCGGGTTCAGGCCTTCGCCGTCCAACGATTGGGAGAACCATGTACCGCACCCGGAAACTGCTCGTGTCCACCATGATCGCCGCCGCGGGCGCGGTCTCAGCGCTTGCGCTCAGCGGGACGGCCTCCGCCGACCCGGTGGCCCCTGCCCCGCCGGTGAACCCCGGCACCCAACTGCTCAGCTCGCTGGGCACCATGGGGTCCGCCGCGCCGCAGCTGATGCAGACCCTCGCGACGGCCATGTCCGGCACCGCCGCCCCGGCCGCAGCTCCGGCAACGCCTCCCCCGGGCGCCACCGCGTCGCTGACCCTGCCCGAGGTGCCCGCACTGCCGACCGCCGCGGCTCCTGCCGCCGCCCCGGCAGCCGCGCCCGCCGCCGGCTCCGGCCGCCGCTCCGGCCAATGCGCTTTCGTCGCTCACCTCGGCGCTTCCGGCACCGCTTTCCAACACGGCGGGCCTGGCCCAGTTGCTTCCGAGCGGACTTTCTCTGCCGGGCCTGACCGCGCCAGCGGCGACGGCACCCGCTGCGGCAGCCACGGCGCCGCTCACCGCCGCTGCACCCCTCGCACCCCTTGCGGCCGCGGCACCTCTCGCGGCACCCGCCGCTGCGGCTCCTGCGGCAGCGGCGCCCGCGGCCGTCGGCCTCGTCCCCGCAGGGGTCCTCAGCGCCCTGCCGTGACCCCCTGAAGACAGCCACCCACCATCGAGCCTTGGGAGAACCATGTCACCGAACCGCAAGCTGTTCGCCAACGCCGCCATAGCGGTCGGCTCGTCGGCAGCACTGCTGTTGGGCATGGCCGGGACCGCCAACGCCGAACCCGCCGCGCCGCTGCCGATCGATGCCATGCAGGCACCGGGTATGTCGGCAGTGGAGGGCCTCAGCCCGGTGATCCAGAAGGCGGCCTCCGATCCGTACAACGCCGCATCGATGTTGATGGCGGCGGCAGCGGCCTTCACCGGAGACTCGGCGGCACCCGCGGACTCGCAGAATGTGGCGTCGGCTGTCAACAGCTTCGTCGCGCAACCGGCGGCCGCGCACGTGCCTGCACCGGGCGCGGTGCCGGGTGCAGAGGCACACCTGCCTGCGGGCGTCGACCCGGCCAATGCCGTCGGGCCGGCGCCGGAAGCGCTTCCGGCACTGCTCCCGAGGCGTTAGCGGCGCCGGATGCGGCGCACGCACCGGAAGCCGTGCCCGTGCCCGCACCGGGGCGCTCGGCCGGCGGACCGGCACCCGAGGCCGCCGCCAATATGCAATTCGGTCCGGATGCGCCGACGACGCAGGAATTCCTGTATCCGTCGATCAGCAACGGGTGTACGAAGGACGGCGGCAATGTGTTGGCGACGGCCATCTCGGTGGCCGGGCCTGCCACGATTCCGGCGCCCGGCCCCGCAGCCGGCCAGACGGCCTATGTGTTCACTGCGATCGGGACGCCCGGTCCGGCGGCGGAGCAGAAGCTGCCGCTGAATGTCACCTGGGTCAACCTCACCACCGGTAAGTCGGGCAGCGCCACACTCAAGCCGCGGTCGGACATCAATCCGGAGGGGCCGACGACGCTGTCGGTCATCGCTGACACCGGCTCGGGCAGCATCATGTCGACGATCTTCGGCCAGGTGACGACGACCGAGAAGCAGTGCCAGTTCATGCCCACCATCGGCTCAACGGTGGTGCCGTAACACCGCGACCGCTCGCGGAGCGCTGCGGGTCTAGTAGGCCATGAAGAGGATGGCGTCCCGGTCGTATTCGCGGCCGGGATGCGCCTCGGAGAGGTGCTTCTGCGCCTTCTCGACGAGATCGTCCTCATCCGTCCCGGTGATCGACTCGCCGCAGGGGCAGTTCAGGTGTGTCTTCATTCCTCCAGAATCCCACAGTCAAGATGTAGGGCATGGAGTTATACGACGTCATGCGCACCACAGGTGCGGTCCGCCGCTTCGCCGATGAGCCACTGCCCGACGAGGTGCTCGAACGCATCCTCGACAACGCCCGCTTCGCCCCGAGCGGGGGCAACCGGCAGGGGGCCCGGGTGATCGTCGTCCGGGACAGGGCGACCCGCGAGGCGATCGTCGAGCTCAGCGTGACAGGCGCGCAGCGCTACCTCGCGCAGACCAAGAACGGCGAGGGCCCGTGGAACCCCGTGCAGCCCATGAAGGTTTCCGCCGAAGAGGTGGCCGCCACACAGGTGCCGCCCTATCTGGGCGCGCCCGTGCTCAGCGCCGGGGCCGTGCTCGTGGTCTGCGTCGACCTCAACGTCTGCGCGGCGTTCGATCAGTACCTCGACCGCATCGCCGTCATCCCCGGCGCATCCGTTTACCCGTTCGTCTGGAACATCCTGCTGGCCGCGCGCAATGAGGGTTACGGCGGTGTGCTGACCACGATGGCAGTGGCCGAGGAACCACGCGTCAAGGAGCTGCTCGGCATACCGGCGGACTATGCGATCGCCGCGCTACTCCCGATCGGCAAACCGGTCAAACAGGTCAAGAAGCTCACGCGCAAGCCGGTTTCGGAGTTCGCCACCAAAGAACGGTTCGACGGCGCGCCGCTCTAGCGGCTACTTCTTGGCCGCCTTGGCGGGACCCTTCCCCCGGTCGCTTCGCTCCTGCCCCTTGGCGGCCTTCATCTTCTTCTTGTACGACCGCACCTTCTCCAGCGAGCCCGCGTCGACGATGTCGGCCACCGAAAGGTGCGAGCCGGCCTTGCCGTAGTCACCCGCGGCCTCACGCCAGCCCTTCGGCGTCACGCCGTACTGTTTGCCCAGCAATGCCAGGAAGATTCGCGCCTTCTGGTCGCCGAAGCCGGGCAACTCCTTCAGCCGCTGCAGCACCTCGGCGCCGTCGGGTTCGCCCGCGGCCCATACCGCGGCAGCGTCGCCGCCGTAACGATCGACCACGATCTGCGCCAGCGCCTGGATACGTTTTGCCATCGATCCCGGAAATCGATGGACGGCAGGCCGTTCCGCACACAGCGCAGCGAACTTGTCCGGGTCGTAGTCGGCGATCTCGCGGGCGTCAACGCCGCCCATGCGATCCGCGATCTTCTTGGGGCCGGCGAACGCCACCTCGAGCGGGATCTGCTGGTCGAGCAACATGCCGACGAGCAACGCAAACGGATTGGACTCCAACAGGGCGTCGGCCGCCGGATCCTGGACAAGCTGCAGTTTCGCCACGTCGACAGTCTAGATCGGCGGTTTGATCGCCCTCCTGACCGGGAACCCTTTCCTGTGAGCTAGGTCTCAGTATGCTGTGACTCGCACAATTTCAGATCGAGGTCAGGAGTCCGCGTTGTCCGATACCGACCTTCCGTCCGCAGCGCACGAGGCGCCTGTGAGCGGTCAGCAATTCGTCGCCGTACAGGCCAGTCCGGAGTTCCAGGAACTGCGGAACAGGCTGCGCCGCTTCGTCTTTCCAATGACTGCAGTGTTCCTCCTCTGGTACTTCGCCTACGTGTTGCTTGGCGCATTCGCCCATGACTTCATGGCCACCAAGGTCTGGGGCAACATCAACATCGGCATCCTGATCGGCCTCGGCCAGTTCGTCAGCACCTTCCTGATCACCTTCATCTACGTCCGGTTCGCGAACCGTGAACTCGATCCGCGCGCCGCAGCCATCCGCTCCGAGCTGGAAGGCGACGCAGCATGAACCTCCACATTCTTGCCGCCGAGGGCGAGACCGTAGGCAACCCCGTCGCCAACATCGGGATCTTTTTGCTGTTCGTCGCGGTGACGCTGTTCGTCGTGATCCGGGCGAGCAAGAAGAATGCGACCGCCGCCGAGTTCTTCACTGCGGGGCGGTCTTTCAGCGGACCGCAGAACGGCATCGCGATCTCGGGTGACTACCTGTCGGCCGCAAGCTTCCTCGGTATCGCAGGCGCCATCGCCGTTTACGGATACGACGGCTTCCTGTACTCCATCGGCTTCCTGGTCGCGTGGCTGGTCGCGCTGCTTCTGGTTGCCGAATTACTGCGCAACGCAGGCAAGTTCACGATGGCCGATGTGTTGAGCTTCCGGCTCAAGCAGCGCCCGGTACGCCTCGCCGCAGCCATCACGACACTTGCCGTGTGCCTGTTCTACCTGCTGGCCCAGATGGCGGGCGCGGGCGGACTGGTGGCATTGCTGCTCAATGTCACCAGCGATATCGGCCAGGCCCTCGTCATCGCGGTCGTCGGAGTGTTGATGATCGTCTACGTCCTCATCGGCGGGATGACGGGCACGACATGGGTGCAGATCATCAAGGCCGTCCTGCTCATCGGCGGGGCGGCAATGATGACCGTGTGGGTCCTGGCCAAGTTCGGCCTCAACTTCTCCGAGATGCTCGGCGCGGCCCAGTCGGCCGTTTCGGGTTCGTCAACCGAAGCCGTCGCCAAGCGCGACGTCCTCGCGCCGGGAGCCCAGTACGGCGCGAACCTGACATCGCAGATCAACTTCGTCTCGCTGGCCCTGGCTCTGGTGCTCGGTACCGCGGGTCTTCCGCACGTACTGATGCGCTTCTACACGGTTCCCACCGCCAAAGAGGCGCGTAAATCGGTGGTCTGGGCGATCGTCCTGATCGGCGCCTTCTACCTGTTCACCCTGGCACTGGGCTACGGCGCGGCGGCGCTTGTCGGCCCCGACGCCATCCTCGCGGCCCCCGGCGCACAGAACTCGGCAGCGCCGCTGCTGGCGTTCGAGCTAGGCGGCGTGGTGCTGCTCGGCATCATTTCGGCGGTGGCGTTCGCGACGATCCTCGCCGTGGTCGCCGGCCTGACCATCACCGCGGCGACGTCATTCGCGCACGACATCTACGCCAGCGTGATGAAGAACCATCAGGTGACCGAGAGCGAGCAGGTGCGGGTGTCGCGCATCACCGTTGTCGTGATCGGCGCCCTCGCCATCCTGCTGGGAATCCTGGCCGCCGAGCAGAACATCGCGTTCCTGGTGGCGCTGGCGTTCGCGGTGGCGGCCGCCGCCAACCTGCCGACCATCCTCTATTCGCTGTACTGGGCGCGGTTCAACACGCGCGGCGCGCTGTGGAGCATGTACGGCGGGCTGATCTCGACGATCGTGCTGATCATCTTCTCGCCCGCGGTGTCGGGCGCGAAGACCGCGATGATGCCGAACGTGGACTTCGCCTATTTCCCGCTGGCCAACCCGGGCATTGTGGCGATCCCGCTCGCATTCATCCTCGGCATCGTCGGCACGCTGACCTCGCCCGATCGCGGCGACCCCGAGGTGAATGCGGAATTCGAGGTGCGGGCGCTGACCGGCGTGGGCGCCGAGAAGGCCGTCACGGCGCATTAGGGTCAGCGGAATAAGGCACCCCGCCTTTGCCGCTGACACCCTAATGCTGGAGACCTTGCCCCGAACCGCTTCGCATTCGCCCTGCTCGCGTACGCGTTCGCGGCGATCATGACCGGCACGACGCTGCCAACGCCGATATACGCGATTTACGGCGAGCAACTGCACTTCTCGGTGCTGACCACCACGGTCATCTACGCCACCTATGCGGGCGGCGTGCTGTTCACGCTGGTGGTGTTCGGGCGGTGGTCCGACGCCATCGGCCGGCGGCCGGTGCTGTTGGCCGGAGTGGCGTTCGCGGTCGCCAGCGGTGTGGTGTTCCTGTTCGCCGACTCTGTTGCGGTTCTGCTCGTCGGGCGAGTGCTGTCGGGGTTTTCGGCGGGTCTGTTCGCCGGTACTGCGACCGCGGCTGTCATCGAGGCCGCACCGCCGCGCTGGCAGACCCGCGCGGCCTCCGTCGCGACGGTCTCCAACATCGGTGCGCTCGGTATCGGCCCGCTGTTGTCTGGCCTGCTGGTCCAATACGCGCCGCAGCCTCTGCGGCTGAGCTTTGCGGTGCACATCGTGCTCGTGCTGCTGGCGGCGGCGGCGGTGGCATATGCCCCGGAAACCTCGCCGCGCAGCGGGTCCATCGGTATCCAGCGGGTCTCGGTCCCACCCGAGGTGCGCCCGGTGTTTCTCATCGCGGCATATGGCGGCGTTCGCGGGGTTCTCGGTGACGGGGTTGTTCACCGCGGTGGCTCCGTCATTTCTCGCCAACGTCATCGGCATCGGCAACCACGCGGTCGCGGGGCTGATCGTTTCGTCGATCTTCTTCGCATCGGCGGTGGGCCAGGTGGCGTCCACCAATGTCAGCCCGCAGAGGGCCGTCGCCGTCGGCTGCACGATTCTGGTCATCGGAATGGTGATACTCGCAGTGGCGCTGCACTTCTCGTCGTTGATCGCCCTGGTCGCCGCAGCGGTGGTGTCGGGCATCGGCCAGGGCGTCAGCTTCAGCAGGGGTCTCGCGGCCGTCATGGAGCTCACGCCGCCGCATTGCCGCGCCGAGGTCAGCTCGACGTATTTCGTCGTCGCCTACATCGCAATCTCGCTGCCGGTCGTCGGCGAGGGCCTCGCGTCCCAAGCCTGGGGTCTGCGGACCTCGGGCCTGACCTTTGCCTGCCTGGTCGCGACCCTGGCCATTGCCTGCCTGGTGGCGATCCTGATACGTGAGGCAATCGACGCGCGGCGAGCGACGACCGTATAGGTCGCCATGCCGGTGCCCATGAGACCGTCGCACCGACATTCACGGTCGACGGCAGTGTGCGGACAGTCCGTGCGTCCTACCCTGGCGCTGAACCCGTAGGAGGGAGAAGGACAGCGTGGTCAGGGCGTCCCGTAGCGACGGTCCAGTCATTGACATCCATTGCCACCGAGAATGCGCACCCGCGGCCGAGATCATGGCGGACGCCGCGCGCGCGGCCGGGAAGGTGGCCCTCGGCCACGGCAACCCGATCACCCAGGCGGTGAACCGGCGCCAGCTCGAGACGATCAAACCGAAGATGGACATGCTCGACGTCCGGATCGCCGACATGGACCGCAGGCGCGCGGCGCTGGCGTCGACGCGGTGATGCAGGCGGCAACTCGCGCTGATGTGGCTGGGTCCGTACGAACTACTAGTGGGCACAGACCCCGAACTGGGGGCATGAAGGTCGCTGCGACTGAGGCCACGAATCATGATGTGCGAGTTCGCGATTGCCGCGGCGCCCGGATCGCCGGTGGGCGAGCTGCCCGGGTGTGGTGGCCAACCGCCATCGGCAACCGTGCGCGATGACGTTGCATGTGGACACCGGCGATGCTGTCATACCAGTGTTCGATTATCTGCGGCTATCGCGCTAGACGCAGGTGCTCGCGGCTTCATGCGAGAGCATCCGACTGGTCGTCATGGCCCTCGTGGTTGCGAGGTGATCGTCGCGCTGCGCCCGCTGGAGAACAACTCGATCCGTTCTGGGACGGCGGCTACGTGGCCGCGACAGGTCCACGCAGTGCGGAGGTCGGCGAGAAGCTGGGGGCGGGTGCCGAGACGCTGGGCTCGGTCGGCTGGGGACTCAAGGGCCCGGGGCTGTACTTCGTCGCGGCGATGCTGGCGGCGCTGATCGGCGCCCGATTCCTGGCCGGCGACCGGCCCGTCAGCGCTCAGCGGGTCTGCGCGGCCAGCCTGCCCGCAAGCACCAGGTAGGTGGCGCCGAAGCTGCGGCGCACCCACGCCACGACGCGAGGCCGCGAGAACACCTTCGTGCGGACCGCGGCGGCGAACACCCCGTAGAGGCTGAACACCGCCAGCGTCACCGCCATGAACACCGCGCTCAGGTACACCATGAGCGGCACCGCACCCGCACTGTCGGCGGGAACGAACTGCGGCAGGAACGCGAAGAAGAAGATCGTCAGCTTGGGGTTGAGGGTGTTGACCAGAATCCCGGACACGATCACCCGCCACGGCGAAGGCTTCACCGGTTCGGTGTCGATCGCGAATATCGACTTGTCGCGGAACGTCTTCCACGCCAGGTACAGCAGGTAGGCCACGCCGAGCCACTTGATGATCGAGAAGGCCACCGCGCTGGCGTGCATGATCGCCGCAAGCCCGGTGACCGCCGCGATCATGTGCGGGACGATGCCCAGCGTGCAGGCAAACGCCGCCACGAGACTGGCTTGCCAGCCGCGCGAAACCCCCGCCGCCAGGGTGTACAGCACGCCCGCGCCGGGCGTCGCCACGACGATGAGCGTGGTCAGCAGGAACTCCGGAGTCACGCCATTCCCCTGCTCCTCGCGTCGTCTCCGGCTAGCCGCTCTTGCGGCGGAATTCCCGTCGGTTCTCGAGCGGGCCGTGTGCCTTGGGTTGCTTGTTCCCACCGTCTCGGTGCTCGGCACCGCCGGCTGACTTCGCGTTCTTGCGTTCCAGCGCCTCCCGGAACTTCTTCTTCGTGTCGTCTTCCGGTGCTTTAGCCATAGCCGCAGCTTAGCGCGGCGGTCCCGGCGCCGTCGCGGGCTTTTCCGGCGGCTCAGCGCATGCCCGGCGGCATGCCGTAGAGGTGGGAGATCGGCAGGGTCAGCACGACCCGGCGGTCGTCGACCATGGCCCGCCGGTAGTCGTCCCAGTCGGGATGCTCACCGGCGATGTTGCGGTACAAGGCAATCAGCGCCTCGACGGTGTCGTCATGCTCGGAGGCGGCGGGCGGGGTGAGGATCGCGGTGCCCTCGGCCACCGCATACGACCAACCGTCGTCACAGCTGACGTGCAACGACGCCCGCGGATCCCGGCGCAGGTTGCGCGTCTTGGCCCGCGGTTCGGTGATCGATGACGAAACGGTGAGCTTCCGCGGGTCGAAGTGGTAGGAGACGTTGGACAGCTGCGGCCTGCCGTCCCGTTTGATGGTGGCCAGGACGCCCAGCGAGTTGTTGCTGATCACAGCGAGCAGCTTGTCGTCGAACACCTGGCGGGTCATTCCCCGAGCCTACGTCGGGCGCCGGCGGGGCCGAACCAGATTCGCAGCGCGTACCTACTATGGGCGAATGGCCGTAATCAGCGGTGACACCCTAGACCTGGAGTTCGACCAATGACCAAGTTCGCCGCGTTCCTTCGCGGGGTGAATGTCGGCGGCGTCAATCTCAAGATGGCGGAGGTGGCCGCTGCGTTGGAGCAGGCCGGTTTCACGAACGTCAAGACGATCCTGGCCAGCGGTAACGTGTTGTTGGAGAGCCGATCTGGCGTCGACGCCGTGCGCAAGAAGGCCGAGAAGGCGTTGCGCGACGAGTTCGGATACGACGCCTGGGTGCTGGCTTACGACCTGGACACCGTGCGGGCGATATCCGACAAGTTCCCGTTCGAGCGCGAAGTCGACGGACACCACAGCTACGTCACGTTCGTCACCGACGCCGACGTGCTCGACGAACTCGCCGCCCTGGCCAAGGACGCCGGTCCGGACGAGAAGATCAAGCGCGGCAAGGGCGTCATCTACTGGCAGGTCCCCAACAAGGGCACCCTGGATACGACGATCGGCAAGACGATGGGCAAGAAGCGCTACAAGTCGTCGACGACCACCCGTAACCTGCGGACGCTCGACAAGGTGTTGCGATGAGCCCCCGAAGACGAGCGCGAGTGAGGATCGCAGCGAGGAACGAGCGAGGACCGGAGCGAGCGGAAGTCGAGGAATGAGCAAGGCCGACGGCTCCGCCCTGACCGGGGTCTCCGAGACGGCGCTGCTCACGCTGCTGGTGCGGGCCACCGAGGCGCGCAGGCCGGACTCCGTCATCGATGACCCGATGGCGATCAAGCTGGTCGACTCGATCGACTTCGACTTCGGCAAGTTCGGCTTCACCCGCCGCCAGGACATGGCGCTGCGGGCGCTGACCTTCGACCGGTACACCCGGCGCTACCTCGTCGACCACCCGTCGGCCACCGTCGTCGCGCTCGCCGAGGGCCTGCAGACCAGCTTCTATCGGCTGGACGCATCGGGTCTCGGCGACCAGTTCCGTTGGCTCACCGTCGATCTGCCGCCGATCATCGAGCTACGCGACCGGCTGTTGCCGCATTCGGACCGCGTCACCACGATCGCGCAATCGGCGCTGGACTTCAGCTGGATGGACCGGGTGGACCCCACCGATGGGGTTTTCATCACCACCGAGGGCCTGCTGATGTACCTGCAGCCAGAAGAGGCCCTCGGCCTGATCGCCGAATGCGCCAAGCGATTTCCCGGCGGCCAGATGATGTTCGACCTTGCGCCGGTGTTCTTCGCCTCGTGGATTCGCCGCGGCTCGCGGGTGTCGCTGCGCTACCGGGTTCCGCCGATGCCGTTCGCGCTGTCGCCGTCGGAGGTCGCAAACCTGGTGAACACCGTGCCCGGCATCCGCGCAGTGCACGATCTGCCGATGGTGCCGGGTCGCAGCAAAGTGATCAACGGCTTGATGTGGACCCTACAGCGGGTTCCGCTGCTCGACCCCGTCCGGCCGCTGCTAACCCTGCTCGAGTTCGGTTAGCCGAACGCCGCCTCGACGTACTTCAGCGCCTCGCCCTTTTCGATGCCCAGTGCCTTCGCCGCTGTCGCGTAGGTGTGTGCGGCGGTCGCCATTGCGGCGTCGGCCGGATCGGTTCGCGCAACGAAAGTGCCGAAGCGCCCGCGTGTTTCGAGCATGCCGGCCGACTCCAGCTCGCGATACGCACGGGCGACGGTGTTGACCGCCATGCTCAGCTCCGACGCGAGTTCGCGCACCGTCGGCAACCGTGTGCCGGGTGTCAGCCGACCACTTCGAATTCCGTCGATGATCTGACTTCTGAGCTGGTCGAATAGCGGTCTATTACCGTGCGGATCAGCCTGAACCCATTCCCCCAAATCGGCCACGTGCTCAGTATCGCGCATACGCGTAGTTTGGTCAGGTGCAATTGACGGTCCTCAGCGGAGCAGGTATCTCCGCCGAGAGCGGAGTCCCGACGTTTCGCGACGTCGAGACGGGATTGTGGGCGAAAGTCGACCCGTACGAGATTTCCAGCGCCCAGGGCTGGAGCCGGCATCCGGAGAAGGTCTGGGCCTGGTACCTCTGGCGGCACTACATGATGCAGGGTGTGGAGCCCAACAACGGCCACCGCGCCGTCGCGGCCTGGCAGGACCACGCCGAGGTGCATGTCGTCACCCAGAACGTCGATAACCTGCACGAACGCGCCGGTAGTCAGCGGGTCTACCACCTACACGGCAGCCTCTTCGAATTCCGTTGCGACCGTTGCCAAGGCGAATACCTGGGCCAGCTGCCCGATATGCCGGAACCGGTCGAGACGGTGTCGCCGCCACAGTGTCAGTGCGGCGGCCTGATCAGGCCCAATGTGGTGTGGTTCGGGGAACCGCTGCCCGACACCGCGTGGCAGAAGTCGGTCGACGCGGTCAGCAACGCCGACGTCGTCATCGTGGTGGGCACATCGTCGATCGTCTACCCCGCCGCCGGGCTTCCCGAACTGGCGCTGGCCAACGGCATTCCGGTGATCGAGGTCAATCCCGAGCGCACACCGCTGTCGGATGCCGCGACGGTCACGGTGCGGGAGTCCGCCGCGGGTGCGTTGCCGACACTGCTGCAGCGGCTGCCGTCGCTCCTCGGCTGATTGGCGAGTTCGGCGCGGAAACTGACGCTGACGCCAGCGCGCCGAAATCGCTAGGCGACGGGCTTGGTTGCGCGGCCGATGGTGTACTCCGCCACCGGCGTGGGAAACCATGCCGGCAGCGCGGGCTCGTTACGGCTGCGGTCCACCTCGAAGCCTGCGCCGACGATCGACGCCTCGGTGTCGCGATGGGTGTGGCAGTTACCCATCATCCGGGGCCACACGGTGGCGTCGGCGAGTTTCTGCAGCCGCCCACGGAAGCCACCGCTTCCGACATGCTCGAGAAACCGCAGCTCGCCGCCGGGACGGACAAGCGAAAAGAGCTGTCGCAGAACAGTGTCCGGATCATCGATAGAGCAGAGCACCAGCGAGCACACGACCGCGTCGAACGGCGCTTCGTCGGTGTCGCCCAGGAACTTCTCGACGGTGCCCGCGGTCACCGAGACCGGAACAGTCGCCTTCTTCGCCGCTGCTGCCGCCTGTGGTGTCAGCCGTCGTTCGGGCTCGACGGCGACCACCTCGGTCACGGTCGCCGGGTAGTAGGCGAAGTTCGTCCCCGTACCGGCGCCCACTTCCAATACTCGGCCGGACAGACCGGCCAGGTTCTCGGTGCGCAGGCGCTGAATCTCCTCGGTTTCGTGGCTCGACAGGAACGTCCACAGTCGCGCGAAGAACGGGTTGTCGGTGGTGGCGTTGGCGTCGGTCACGACTTCCTCTCCGGCGGTTGGCGATTCAGCAGCCAGTCGACGGTCTGCTGAGGTGTCGCGTCGTCGTCGTCGACAATACCGAGAACGATGTGGCCCAGACACGCCGCCGACAACGTCTGGTCGGCGAACTCCTCGACATCACCCCACGGCAGATACGGCTTCGAAATCAGCAGTGACGCAATGCCGTGCGCGGCGGTCAACAGCTGCATTGCGGCCATCGTCGGGTCGCCGGCCCGGAAGATGCCCTCTTCGATCAACAACTCCACCGAGTTGCGCAGGTGCTGAAACGCCGAGCTGTTCAGCGTCATGTCGATGTCGCTGCCGGGCCTGCCTTCGCCCATCGTGGCGATGCGGTACAGCTCAGGCGTTTGCATGGCGAATCGGACATAGGCCAGGCCCTGGGCGCGCAGCACCTCGACGGTTGACGGCTGATCGGCTGAGACCCGCTGCATCTCCTCGTCGAGCTTCTCGAAGTACCGTGCGCACACCGCGTCCAGCAGGGCGTCCTTATCGGCGAAGTGCAGGTAGATCGACGGCGGTGTCACGCCGACCCGCTGCGCCACCGACCGGATCGAAACGGCCTTGGCGTGGCCGGTCTCCAGCAGCAACTCGGTGGTGGCGTCGAGGATTTCGTCTCTCAGCTGCTCACCGGAGCCGCGGGGGGCGCGCCGTCGCTTGAGGGGCTGCAGGGACATCGTCAACCAGTTTCCGTCGCCGAGACCGCCGCCCGATCGCGTTTCTCCGCCGGCGGAATCAGATCGTCGGTCGACTCGCTGATGCCGATGCGTTCGTGCAGTTTGGCCAGCGGTTTCGGCGCCCACCAATTCCACCGGCCCAGCACATGCATGAATGCAGGCACCAGCAGCATACGCACCAGGGTGGCGTCGACCAGGATCGCCAGCGTCAGTCCAACCCCGAACATCCGCATGAACGCCACCTGGGCTGCGATCAGCGCGGCGAACGAGATCGACATGACCACCGCGGCTGCGGTCACGACGCGGCCGGTGCGGGCCAGGCCAAGGGCGACGGCTTCGTCGTTGTCGGCCCTCGTCTTGCCTGGCAATGACAACCAGTACTCGCGGATCCGGCTGACCAGGAACACCTCATAGTCCATCGACAGCCCGAAGGCGATGCAGAACAACAGCACCGGCATGTTGGCGACGAGTGTTCCGGTGGGCGTGGTGCCAAGAGCGCCGAGGTGGCCCTCCTGGAAGATCCACACCAGCGCACCGAACGCCGCCGTCAACGACAACACGTTGAGCACCAAGGCTTTCAGCGGCAGGATCACACTGCCCGTCAACAGGAACAACAGCACGAACGTTATTGCGGCGATCACCGCAAGCACGAGGGGAAGCCGTTCGGTGATGCCCACCGAGCTGTCGCGGTTGATCTGCGCGACTCCGGTCAGTTGCACCGGCTTGCCTCCGGGTGTGCTCACCGCGCGGAGCCGGTCAAGCTGGGCCTCGGAGGCGTCCGAGAACAGCGGAGCACTGCTGCCGACAGTCAGAAATGCACTGCCGTCCTTCAATCCGGTTGCGGCCGAGGGAGGCCCGGCGGGCGCACCGTCGACGAACGTCCCTGTCGGCGAGGACACCGACGCCACATCGGGGACCTGGGAGAGCTGCTGGGCATAGCGGCCGAGGTCGTCGGGAGTGACCCCGGTCGCGTCGGGCATGACAACGGTCACGTTGCGCGCCGAGTCGACGGCGAAGTCGTTGCGCAGCTGGTCGCCGACTTGGCGGGTGGACAGCGATTGGGGCAGCACGCGGTCGTCGGGGAAACCCCACTTGGCGCCGAGGAACGGCGCGCCGAGGAGAAGCAGCAGCGCGATGATCGCGAGACCGATCGGAATCGACCGGCGCATAACGAATTTGGTGGACCGGTACCAGAAGTTTTCCTCAACGGGCTTGGGAACCGGCTCGGGACGTCCGAGCACCCGCCGCAGCAGCCGCCGCACATCCAACGAGTCGAGCCGATCGCCGAGCAGCACAATCGCGGCGGGCGCCACCACGATGGCGGCAACGGCCGCGAACGCCACCACCGCTATGCCCGCATAGGCGAACGACTTCAGGAAGTACATCGGGAAGATGACCATCGCGACCATCGACAGCGCGACCGTCAACGCCGAGAAGAGCACGGTCCGTCCAGCGGTCGCCATGGTGCGGATCAACGCCTCGTCGCGCTCCGATCCGGCGGCGAGTTCGTCCCGATACCGGCTGACGATCAGCAGCGTGTAGTCGATGGCCAGCGCGAGACCCATCGCGACGCTCAAATTGAGCGCGAATATCGATACGTCGGTGACGTAGGTGATCGCGTGCAGCACCGCCATCGAACCCAAGATCGCAAAGGCGCCGACGGCCAACGGCAGCGCCGCTGCCAGCAGGCCACCGAACACCCACACCAGCACAAGGAAGCTGAGCGGAATCGCGATGGATTCCATGAGCAACAGGTCTTTTTCGCTCTGGCCGTTGATCTGTACGTACGTCATCGCTTCGCCGCCGGCGCGCACCGTTACGCCGTCGCGATCGTGAACGAGCCGTTCGGTGAGATCTTTCGTGTACTTCTGCGCATCGCTCTCGCCGCCGGTGATGCCCGCGACGATCAGTCCGGTCTTGCCGTCCTTGCTGACCAGTGCCGGGGCGGCGGGCGGCGGGGCGGTCCATGCCGACGTCACATCGACCACGTGCGGCGATGCCTGCAGCTGTCCGGCGATGTCGGTGCCGACCGCCCGCGCCTCGGGACCCTGCGCGCCGCCCTCGGACGTCACGCTGATGATGAGCTCCATGTCGCCCTGGCCGAACTTGTCGACGAGCAATTTGGTGGCCTTCGCCGACTCCGAGGTCGGGTCCTGGAATCCGCCTGCGGACAGGCTCTTGGTGACAGGGATGCCGAAGATGCCCGTGGCCACCATCACCAGCAGCGCGATGACGATGATCCGTTTGGGGGCCCTGATGGCCATCCGCGCGATTCGTTGCAGCACGTCGTATTCCCTTCGAACCAGAAAACGGAAGCTATCGTCGGTAAGTTATCAACGATAAGCTACCTTCGTCAAAGCGACCTTGTTCTGGTAACCACGACCCATGCCGTCGAATCGTTCAAGTTCTTACGGCACGATGACTTTCCGGCCCTGCGACGGTCGGTAGTGCATGACGAACGCATTCACAGGCTCTTCACAGGCCCCTAGGCTCGGCGGCATGGCGACCACCGACACGACCCCAACCACCACCTCACCCGCCGACCTCGGCCTGCTGATCCTTCGCATCGGCGTCGGTGCCGCGATGATCCAGGCCGGCCTCATCAAGGCCTTCGACTTCAGCACGACCGCGGGCTTCATGGAGGCGGGCGGCTGGAGCCTGCCGACGATCGCCGCCTTGATGGTGACCGTCGCCGAGACTCTGGGTGGGATCGGGCTCGTCCTCGGGATCCTCACGCCGCTGGCCGCGTGCGCGGTCGTCGGCGCGATGATCTGCGCGTGGGCAGTCAACGTCTCGCAGGGCGCCTTCTGGTCGGAGCCGTTCAACGTGCCGTTCTTGTTGTTCATCGGCGCGACGACACTGCTGTTCACCGGCGCCGGGGCGTATTCGGTGGACGCGCGCGTGTTCGGCAGGCAGCGGTGGTCGCCCCGGATCGCGGTCGGACTGCTCGTTCTGGCGTTCGCCGTGGCGATCCTCACGTGGATCCTTCTGAATGGCACAAATCCGATCCACTTCAGCTCACCGGCATAATCCCAGGTCAGCTACTCGCGAGTAACTTGGCACCCTACCCGGCGGTAAGAATTGCCACGATATTGCGAATCGTGACTCAAAGATCTCTTAATGGTGACCCATACGCTCAGTGTCATGTGGATCGACGACACCAGTGCTGATGTCATCAAGGTTGACTTCGAGGCGCTCTACCACGGCGATGTCCTGGTTGAGGGCGACACCTCGGAGCAGCTTGACGGCGATCAGCAGCTGCCCTACGCAGTCTGAGGCAACGCGCTCGCACTGAGCGCGTCGGCACGTCAGACAGTTTGCCCCGTTCGGGGCCCTTCTCGATCCTTTGTCGTTCTTAAAATCCGGCTCGATCGCCTATGCGACGTTTTCCTCCGCGGACACATCGACCATGTCGGCCAGCCGTTCGGTGATGAGTTCCTCCGCGTCGGCCACGATGCGTGAAATCAACTCGTCGCACGTCGGGATGTCGTTGATCAAACCCATCGCCGTACCCACCGACCAGATGCCCGCATCCAGGTCGCCGATCTCGTAGACCTTGACCCCGCGCGAGCCCGCGACGAGGTCCTTCACGTC
Organism: uncultured Actinomycetota bacterium; assembly: GCA_963822305.1. Classification (GTDB taxonomy): domain Bacteria; phylum Actinomycetota; class Actinomycetes; order Mycobacteriales; family Mycobacteriaceae; genus Mycobacterium. Next base: position 110,485 of record CAWGHF010000028.1, read on the forward strand.
TTCGAACTGGCCGCCATTGTTGAGAATCTCCACCACCTCGCGCGACACCGCATTGCTGGCGACGCGCGCGGTGTTGCGCAGCGGCCGGAAGATCATCTCGGTGTCGAGCTCGGTGCCCGCCACGATCGCTTCCTTGACCTTCTGATGGATCGCCGACTCGACCGTGCACATGAACCGCGACCCCATGTTGATGCCGTCGGCACCCAGGGCCAGCGCGGCCACCAGGCCTCGGCCGTCCGCGAAACCTCCGGACGCGATCATCGGGATGTCGATCTTGGCGGCGGCCGCGGGGATCAGCACCAGGCCCGGAATGTCGTCTTCGCCGGGATGGCCTGCGCATTCGAAGCCGTCGATGCTGATGCCGTCGACGCCGAGGCTCTGCGCCTTGACCGCATGGCGCACCGAGGTGCACTTGTGCAGCACCTTGATCCCGTTCTCGTGGAACATCGGCAGATGCGGCGCCGGGTTGGACCCGGCGGTTTCAACGATCTTGATGCCGGCGTCGACGATCACCTGCCGGTACTCGTCGTATGGCGGCGGGTTGATGGTCGGCAGGATCGTCAGGTTCACGCCGAACGGCTTGTCGGTCAGATCGCGGCACTTGGCGATCTCCTTGGCCAGATCCGCAGGCGTCGGCTGAGTCAGCGCGGTGATGAAACCCAACGCACCCGCATTCGCCACGGCCGCAACGAGTTCGGCGCGGCCGACCCACTGCATACCACCCTGCACAACGGGGTGCTCGACCCCGAACGTCTCGGTGAACTTCGTCCTGATCGTCATCGCGGAGCCATCCTGATCGCGCCGTCGAGGCGGATCACCTCACCGTTCAGCATCGGGTTCTCCACGATGTGCACAGCCAGCGCGCCGTACTCGTCGGGGTCACCGAGGCGGGCCGGGTGGGGCACCTGCTTACCGAGCGAGGCCTGCGCCTCCTCCGGGAGCGAGCCCAGCAGCGGCGTCTTGAACAGACCCGGCGCGATGGTGACCACGCGGATCAGATCGCGCGAGAGATCGCGGGCGATCGGCAACGTCATGCCGACGACGCCGCCCTTGGAAGCGGAGTACGCGGCCTGGCCGACCTGGCCCTCGAATGCGGCGACGGACGCGGTGTTGATGATGACGCCACGCTCACCGTCGATCGGTTCGGTCTTGGCGATGCGCTCGGCGGCAAGCCTCAGCACGTTGAAGGTGCCGATCAGGTTGACCTCGATGACCTTCTTGAATCCGTCCAGCGGGAACGGGCCGTCCTTGCCCAATGTCTTGATCGCGTTGCCGATGCCCGCGCAGTTGACGTTGATGCGCAGCGGACCGATCTTCTCGGCGGCGTCGAGGGCCGCGGTGACGGCGTCGGGGTCGGTCACGTTGGTCTCGACGAACTGGGCGCGGTCGCCGAGTTCGGCCACTGCGTCGCCACCCCTGAGGTCGATGACGACCACCGACGCGCCCCTGTCCAGCAGGCGCTTGGTGGTCGCCAGGCCGAGACCGGAGGCTCCCCCGGTGACGACGGCTACGGCGTCTTTGATCTCCACTTAGTGCGTTCCTTTCTATTTCCAGTCGCGCAGAACGGATTCGATGTCCGTCCCCGGCTCGCCTAGCGGCTTCGGGGTGGACGGCGCGCTGCGGGAGAACCGCGGCGCTGGAGACGGCAGCAGCACGTCGCCGTCGAGGTAGAACGTGTCGCGTTCGGTGTTGTGCGGTTCGTTCTGCACCTCGGCGAAGGACAGCACGGGCGTGGCGCACGCGTCGCTGTCGGCGAACACCTTGGCCCAGTGGTCGCGATCGGCCGAGGCGAACACCTCCGTGAAGCGGGCGCGCAGCTCGGGCCACCGGCTGACGTCCTGCTGAGCAGGCAGATCCTCGCCGTCGAGGCCGAGACCCTTGAGCAGTTCCGCGTAGAACTGCGGCTCGATCGAGCCGACCGACATGTAGCGGCCGTCGGCGCACTCGTAGGTGTCGTAGTACGGCGCCCCGCTGTCGAGCATGTTGGTGCCGCGTTCGTCGGACCAGAGTCCGCCCGCACGCATCCCCCACATCATCGCCATCAGAATGTTGGAGCCGTCGACCATCGCGGCGTCCACCACCTGGCCCTTGCCGGAGCTCTGCCGCTCCCACAGTGCAGCGAGGATGCCGACGATCAGGAACATCGAGCCGCCGCCGAAGTCGCCCGTCAGGTTGAGCGGCGGCACCGGGCGGCCGTCCTTGTGGCCGATCGAGTGCAGCAGGCCGTTGAGCGAGATGTAGTTGATGTCGTGGCCGGCCTGCTGGCTGCGCGGACCGGTCTGGCCCCAGCCGGTCATCCGCCCGTACACCAACCGCTCGTTGACCTTCGCGCAGTCCTCGGGCCCGAGCCCCAACCGTTCGGTGACACCTGGCCGGTAGCCCTCGATGAGGACGTCGGCCTTGGCGATCAGCGCCAGCACCTGTTCGCGGCCTTCGTCGGACTTCAGGTTGGCCGCGACCGCACGCCGGTTGCGGTTCATGGCCTCGTGGCTGCCCTTCGGCACTCCCCCGGTTCCGCCGGGGCGCTCGACGCGCACCACGTCGGCGCCGAGGTCGGCGAGAATCATCGCCGCGTGCGGTCCGGGGCCGATGCCGGCCAGTTCGACGATTCGCAATCCCTGCAGTGGTCCCGCCATTGAGAACCCACCTCCCGTAGTTGACCGCGACATAGCTTACTTGTATAACCAAGTGGACCAGTCGCGGGCCTTCGTGGACTTCTACTCCTCGCGTGCGCGCCGACCATTCCGATCTAAGGTTCAGCAATGACTTCCATCGACGCAGGCACCGGAGCGTATGTGAGCGTCGACGGTCTGGACGTGCGTCTCGGCGACGGGGTGCTGTCGCTGACGCTGAACCGACCGGACAGCCTCAACTCGTTGACCGCGACGATGCTCAACGGCATCGCCGATGCGCTGGATCAGGCGGCCGCCGACTCACAGGTCAAGGTCGTGCGACTGGCCGGTGCGGGTCGCGGGTTCAGTTCGGGCGCGGGAATCAGCGCAGAGGATCAGTCCAAGAAGGCAGGCGGGTTGACCGTGCTGGACGCGGCCAACCGCGCGGTGCGGTCGATCGTCGCGTGTCCCCGCCCTGTGGTCTCTGTGGTGCAGGGTCCCGCTGCGGGCGTTGGCGCATCGCTGGCATTGGCCTGCGATGTCGTACTCGCTTCGGACAAGGGCTATTTCATGCTCGCCTTCACCAAGATCGGCCTGATGCCCGACGGCGGCGCTTCGGCTCTGGTCGCGGCGGCCGTCGGCCGGATCCGCGCGATGCGGATGGCGCTGCTGGCGGACAGGATTCACGCCGACGAGGCGTGGCAGGCGGGCCTGGTGACCGCGGTGTACCCGGCTGCGGAGCTGGACGCCGAGGTGGACAAGGTGATCGCGACGTTGGTGCGCGGACCGGCGGTTGCACTGGCCAAGACGAAGGACGCCATCAACGCGACGACGCTGACCGAACTCGAGGGCGCTCTCGAGCGCGAGCACGCGGGCCAGGCGGCGCTGCTGCGGGGCACCGACTACCGCGAGGGCATCAAAGCCTTCCAGGAACGGCGCACGGCCCACTTCTCCGACTCGTAGAACCCCCGGGCCGGCAGGAAATTCGGTGGACGCGGCCGTCCCCGGTCAGCGACCATCGACGGTGTGAGCACGCAAATCGACATTGAGAAGCCGGTGGTCGACGCCGGCCGATGGCGCGTGCTCGCACCATTCCGGTCCCGCGAGTACCGCCTGCTGATCGCCGCGGTATCGTTGTCGATCTTCGCCGACGGCATGTTCGCGGTGGTGCTGGCCCTTCAGGTGATCGAACTCGACAACAATCCCGTGTCGTTGTCGATCGTGACGACCTGCTGGGGCGCAGCCTTCGTCGCATTCGTCCTGGTCGGCGGAATCACCGCGGACCGGATCAAACAGCGCACGATCATCATTGCCACCGAGTCGATCAACGTGATCGCGTCGTCGGCTATCGCGGTGCTGGGCCTGGTTGGTGCGCTGGAGGTCTGGCATCTCGCGGTGGCCGTCAGCGGCGATGGGCACCGCGGCGGCGTTCTTCTTTCCCGCGTACAGCGCGATCCTGCCGAGGATCCTGCCTGCCGACCAGCTGCTGGCGGCCAACGGCGTCGAAGGCGTAGTGCGCCCGGTCTTCCAGCGCGCTGTCGGCCCTGCGATCGCCGGGATCGTGGTGGGTGCGACGTTCCCCGCGCTGGGCGCGACTACCGTGGCGGTGTTGTTCGCCGTCGGACTGGTGCTGCTGGTGGCGACCAGGCCCGCGATGAAAACGCCTGTCCACGAACAGGATCAAGAGCGCCCGCATATGTTGCGCGACCTTCGCGAGGGCTTCAGCTTCATGCTCCGGACGCCGTGGCTGCTGTGGACGCTGCTCTTCGCGAGCATGTTCGTGCTGGTGGTACTGGGCCCGATCGAGGTGCTGCTGCCGTTCATCGCGAAAGACCGCTTCGCCGACGGCGCCAAGACGTACGGCTTCATCCTGGCGTTCTTCGGGATGGGCAGCGCGTTGGGTGCGCTGGCGGTGTCGTCGGGGCGGCTACCCCGTCGCTACCTGTCGGTGATGATGGCGATGTGGAGCCTCGGCTCCATCCCGTTGGTGGTGGTCGGTTTCACGTCGTCGTTCCCGTTGATGGCCCTCGCGACGTTCATCATCGGCGTCACCGATGGCGCGGGCATGGTCATCTGGGGCACGCTGCTGCAGCGGCGGGTGCCGACGGAGATGCTGGGCCGGGTGTCGAGCCTGGACTTCTTTGTCTCGCTGGCGTTCATGCCGGTTTCGTTCGCGATCGTCGGCCCGCTGTCGAAGGTCGTCTCGATGGAGACGATCTTCTTGGTGGCCGGGCTCGCACCGGTGGTGTTCGCCGCCGTCGCGATGCGGCGCGGCCCGGATGCGCCGCGACGAGCTGGCGAACCCGCTGCGTTAGACGCCGAACACTGGCGGTAGTACCAGCACCATGATCAGTCCCCACACCATGTGGGTGAGGATCGGTGCGAGCACTCCGCCGGTGGCTCGGCGCTCGAAGGCGCATACCGCTCCGAGCACGATCGCGGCGAAGGTCAGCATCGGGTTGAGCGTGGAGACACCGATGGCGATAACGTAAACGACCGTGGAAATGACTGCCGGATGGTGCTTTTCAAGCGCCGAGTACAGCGCGCCGCGGAAGAAGAGCTCTTCCGCTAGTCCGTTGATGACGGTGATGAACACGATCAGCGGCAGGCTGCCCTGGGTCGCGAACTCGAGTACGTCGGCGGTGTAGTCCCGCAGTGCGGGGACCTCGCGGGCGATCAACCCGCCCAAGACGAAGGCGCCGCCGAGCGCGAGCCCGATGACGGTGCCGCTGATAACCGGACGTTGATTACGGCCAAAGAAGCGTACGTGTCCTAGATGCAACGGACGCGCCAGCAGTGCGCCGAATGCCCATACCCCGGCAAGCGCCAGGGTGAGCCCGTAGAACGACTCGTCGCCAGGATCGCGAGCCAGCGAATAGCCGAGCAGCGTAGCGCCGACTACCACCACGACGGCGACGACAACGCGCCGTCGCTGTACCACACCGGGCGGTTCGTGATGCGGGACAGCGACTCTGGTGAAGTTGTCTTTGATCTCCTGGAGGAATCCAGGGTGGGTGGGGGCAGTCGTCTCCGTCATCCCAAGTGTGCCTTCGGTGTGAGGTTGATGAGCGTGTCGATCCCGGTCCGCAGCGCTGCGGCGACGGGTCCTGGTACGGCGTTGATGAGTCCGAGAAAGGGCCGGACAACCGGCGGCGTAATCGATCTCGCCAACCGTCGGAGTCGGAGCGTGTCGCCACCGGCCCACGCCGGATCTGTGTCCGCGAGGTGGTGTTGATCGGTGAGTTCGTTGACGGGTTGCGGCTTGCCGTTCGGCAGGGATCGCGTGATGGCGTCGTCGATGCCGACGAGACCACCCGGAGGGTCGGACACCAGATCGCGCAGACCGTCGGATGCCCTCATCGGGTGGTCAAGTGACTCAACGAGATCGGCGGCGAGGCCACCGGGCACCGGCAATACGGCGGCGGTCAGCATCGACGCCAAGCCGGTATCCACTCCACGGATCGGCACATTAACCCGCCGCTGTCCCGTCGCGCGGCCATATGACTGCAACAGGTCGCGGTATGTGGTGGTTTCCGGGCCGGAGATGTCGTAGGCGCCCGCCGGTACCTGGTCTGCATCGGCGGCGATCGCCAGGTAGTAGAGAACGTCGCTGATGGAGATCGGGTCCATCGGGTTGTTCATCCACTCCGTGGATGGAATCACGACGAAGCGATCGCCGACGTAGCGCAGCATTTCGAACGACGTGGAACCCGCTCCGATGATCATCGCGGCGCCAAGCCATACCACCTCGGGTCCGCCCTTGATGCTCAACGCTTCGGCGACCTCCGCCCGGCTGGTCAAGTGCTCGGACAGGTCGCCTTCCTCCGGCACGAAACCACCGAGGTAGACGATGCGGCCCACGCCGGCCTCCTTCGCGGCCTCGGCGACATTGGTCGCGGCCGCGTTGTCGGCGTCACGGAAGTCGGGCTGGCCGATGCCGTGCACGAGGTAGTAGACGACGTCGATCGGCCCCGCGTCGGCGAACGTCGTTCGCGCTGACGCAGGATCGTGCGCGTCCATAGCGAAGGCCGTGACGTCACCGTTCCAGCCGAAATCGGCCAGCCGATCGATGTTGCGCGACGTGGCGACGACATCGTGGCCCTGGGACAGCAGTTCGGTAACGAGCCGGGATCCGACATAGCCGGTGGCCCCGGTGACCAGAATTCGCATTGGTTTCACCGTACGGTCTTACCCGTACTCGGCTGAAGGGAACCCGAGCCTTCAGTCCACCGCGGCGCGGTGCAGATCGATCAACCGCTGATACACCTCCGCGTTGTAACGGTTGTTGGCGATCTCGGCGTCGCTGAGTTCGCGCCGCACGGCCCCGGGAACGCCGGTGACGAGCGATCGCGGTGGCACCACGACGCCCTGCGGCACCAGGGCGGAGGCCGCGATCAAGGAGCCCTTGCCGATGCGTGCGCCGTTGAGGATGACGGCGCCCATGCCGATGAGCGCGTCGTCCTCGACTTCGCAGCCGTGCAGCACGGCATTGTGTCCGACGCTGACGCCTGCGCCGATCTTGACGGGGAACTCGGAGTCGACGTGGATGGTGACGCCGTCCTGGATGTTGGTGCCGAACCCGATCTCGATCGGTTCGGCCTCGGCCCGCAGCGTCGCGCCGTACCAAACGCTGGCCCTGGCGGCGAGGCTGACCTGCCCGATCAGGCTCGCGTTCGGCGCGACCCAACTCTCGGCGTGCAATTCCGGCGCACGCCCGCGAATGGGGATGATCAGCGGCTCAGCCATGCGCGCCATTTCACACGCGAACGTTCCTTACCGCTCGAAGAATCGCCGAAATATCGCGCGGTACGGAACGTTCGGCGGGTGAAGTACGGGTCACACGCCCTGATACACCTTGCGATAGCTCGACGGCGACATGCCCATGCCACGGCGCAGGTGATGTCGCAGATTGCCGCCGGTGCCAAGGCCCGAGAGCCGGGCAACCTCGTCGATCGGCAGGTCGCGGGACTCCAGCAGTTCGCGGGCGCGGTCGACGCGCCTGCTCCGAATCCAGGCACCCGGCGACTCACCGGTCTCTTCGCGGAAGCGCCGGTTGAAGGTGCGCGCGCTCATCTTCGCGTGCCGCGCCAGCCGCTGTACCGTCAGCTCCTCGTCGAGGTGGCGCAACGCCCACTCGCGCGTCGACGCGGTCGAGTAGTGATCCGGTGTCGGCACCTGGCGATCGATGAACTGCGCCTGGCCGCCTTCCCGCCACGGCGGCACCACGCAGTACCTGGCGACGGCATTGGCCACCTGCGCGCCGTGATCACGCCGAATGATGTGCAGGCACAGGTCGATTCCGGCCGCGAGGCCCGCGGATGTCAGCAGGTCTCCGTCATCGACGAACAACACGTTCTCGTCGACGAGCACCTCGGGATGCAGGCGGCGCATCGCATCGGCGAACTTCCAGTGGGTGGTCGCGGGCCGGCCGTCCAACAGACCGGCTGCGGCGAGAATGAAGGCGCCGGTGCAGATCGACACCAGCCGGGTGCCGGGACGGATCAGTGCCAGTGCAGCGGCAACCTCCTTCGGCAGCACGCCGTCGATGCGGGCAGGCGGATACCGGGTGCCAGGAATCACCACGGTGTCGGCGGTGGCAAGCGCGTCGGCTCCCGCACTGGGCACGATGTCGAACCCCGATGTGGCCGCGACCGGGCCATCGGTCAGTCCGCAGGTGATCACCTCGTAGAGCGCATCGCCGTCGGCGTCGGTGGCGCTGGAGAACAGTGTCGGCGCGATCGTGGCGTCGAAGCCGACCACGGGCGGCAGCAGCAGGACGACGACACGATGCATGAACCCATATTGGCATGTTTTTGATGACTGTTGTCATTCTTGCCACTATCCGAAGGCCGGACTCGTCGGAGACAGTGAGCTGGTGACGCTCGCCGCCGCAGACAAACGCACGCCCATCAGCCGCATCCACTGGGCCTGGGTGGTGGCCGCCGTCAGCTTCGTCGCCATCCTCGGCGCCGCGGGGTTCCGCTCGGTCCCCGGCGTGATGATGACGCCGCTGCACCACGAGTTCGGCTGGTCGCACGGCGTGGTCGGGCTGGCGATGTCGGTCAACATGACGCTGTTCGGTCTGACGGCACCCTTCGCCGCCGCCCTGATGGACCGGTTCGGCGTGCGTCCCGTTCTCTCGGTGGCGCTGACGCTCATCGCGGCCGGATCGGCACTGAGCGTGTTCATGACGACCAGTTGGCAGCTGGTGCTGCTGTGGGGCGTGCTGGTCGGTGTCGGCACCGGGTCGATCTCGATGGGCTTCGTCGCGACGGTGGCGACCCGATGGTTCGAGGCGCGACGCGGTCTGGTCACCGGGGTGCTCACCGCGGCGAGCGCGACGGGCCAGTTGATCTTCCTGCCGGTCGTCGCGCAGGTCACCGAACACCATGGGTGGCGCTGGGCTTCGCTCATCGTCGCCGCGGCGGCGCTTGCCGTGGTGCCGCTGGTCCTGGTGTTCATGCGCAACTACCCGCGGGACAAGGGCTTGACCGCCTACGGCGCCACCGAAGCCGCCGAGCCCGCCGCGGTACCCGCGTCCAGTTTCCGCGCTGCCTTCGACGGTTTGCTTCTCGGCGCGAAGGTGCCGGCGTTCTGGCTGCTGGCCGCGAGCTTCGCGATCTGCGGTATGACGACCAACGGGCTGATCGGCACGCATTTCATTCCGGCGGCCAATGACCACGGCATGCCGACGACCGTCGCGGCCGGCCTGCTGGCCACCATCGGCATCCTCGACGTCGCGGGCACGGTGTTCTCCGGGTGGCTCACAGACCGTGTCGATCCGCGATTGCTGCTGGTCGTCTACTACACCGGCCGCGGCGTCTCCCTGCTGTTGCTGCCGTCGCTGCTCTCCCCGCACGCCGAACCCAGCACCTGGGTGTTCGTGATCTTCTACGGGCTGGACTGGGTGGCGACCGTCCCACCGACGATCGTGCTGTGTCGCAACTACTTCGGCACGAGTGCGCCGGTGGTGTTCGGCTGGGTCTTCGCGTCGCACCAACTCGGTGCCGCGATCGCTGCCGCCGGGGCCGGCAAACTGCGCGATCTGCAGGGCGACTACGACCTCGCGTTCTACCTCGCCGCAGGGCTCTGCATCGTTGCAGCGGCTCTCTGTGCGAATGTTCGCAAAGCGCAGGTCAGCACCCCCGCGACATGAGTTCTCGGTGATCTTGACTTTGGCAATGACTGCTCAGTGCACCTAACATGCCTAGCGACTGACGAGCTGAGGAGCCGATAGTGAAGACTCGCACCAGCAAGGCAACAGGCGCGGCGGCGGCAATCGTCGCGATAGCGGCATCGATACCGCTGGCGATCACCGCATACGCCGACCCGGAGCCGGCGCCGACCGTGGAGATCCCCGACCCGCAGGGCAACTGCGACCCATTCAAGGCGGCCGTGCCCAACTGGAAGGCGCTCAACGACGCGCCGGTCAGCAAGGCGCTGGCCAGCATCCCCGACATCAGCACCTTCAACTCGGCGGTGTCCGGCGGGCTGAATCCCGCGGTCAACATCACCTCGGTGCTGGACAACGGGCCGTACGTGGTTTTCGCGCCGACCAATGACGCGTTCGCCGCACTCGAGCCCGCCCAGCTCGAGGCCCTGAAGACCGATCCGGCCGCGCTGACCAAGCTGGACTACTACCACGTGTTCCTGGGCCTGCTGGGCCCCGAGGATGTGCACGGGCAGCGTCCCACCCAGGAGGGCGCCGACATCAAGGTCGAAGGCAAGAACGGCGACATCAAGGTCAACGGCACCACCAAGTTGATCTGCGGCGGTATCCAGGCCGAGAACGCCCGCATCTACATCATCGACACGGTGCTGGATCCGACGAATCCGCCGGAGCCGCTCACCCCGACCGTGAGTGGCTCGTCGTCGACGACGACCACGACGACCACGACGTCGGCGATGCCGAACGCCGAGGTGGTTCCCGGGGCCGAGGCGCCCGCCGGATAATCCGGTTCGACGCGCCTACTTGGCTTTCCATACGGGTTGGCGCTTCTCCGCGAACGCCAGGGGCCCTTCTTTTGCGTCCTCGGAACGCATCAGCGTTCCGATTTCGCGCATGGTCCTGCCCCAGCCGGGCTCGTCGCCGGTGATGACGCCGTCGTCAACGCCCATGGCGACCCGCTTGCTTGCCCAGACGGCCAGCGGTGCATTGACGGTGATCCGTTCGGCCAGCGCGAGGGCCGCGTCGACCGCGGTGCCGTCGGGCACCACCTGATTGATCAGGCCCCACTTGAGTGCGTCGGCCGAACTCATCGGTTCGCCGGTGAAGAGCAGTTCCATCGCGACCTTGCGCGGCAGGTGGTCGATGATGCGGAACACTCCCCCCGCGGCGGCGATGAGTCCCCGCTTGACCTCGGGCAGCCCGAACTTCGCGCGTTCCTCCGCCACCACGAGGTCACTTGCGAACGCGAGCTCGGTGCCGCCGCCGAGCGCGGTGCCGTTGACCGCGGCGATGGTCGGCTTGTCGATGTAGTGGTGGACGTATCCCGCGAAGCCCCAGTCGCTGTGGTCAGGATGGAACAGGTTCTCCCGGCGCGATATTGCCTTGAGATCAGCTCCGGCGCAGAAGGATTGACCGGCACCGGTGATCACGACCGCACGTACTTCCGGATCGTCCTGCGCCTCCTGCAGCGCGTCGCCCACCGCGATGCTGACCGCGCCGTTGACGGCGTTGCGCGCCTCGGGCCGGTTCAGGGTGATGACCATGACGTTGCCCCGCCGCTCCGTGAGAGCGGCGGGAGCCACGGTTTCTGTCACAACAGCTCGATGATGGTGGCGTTGGCCTGGCCGCCACCCTCACACATGGTCTGCAGGCCGTACTGAATTCCCTTGTCCCGCATGTGGTACAGCATGGTCGTCATGATGCGGGCACCCGATCCGCCGAGCGGGTGGCCGAGTGCGATCGCGCCGCCGTTGGGGTTGAGCTTCTTCTCGTCGGCGCCGATGTCCTTCAGCCACGCAAGCGGAACCGGAGCGAAGGCCTCGTTGACCTCGAACACGCCGATCTCCTCGAGCTTCAGCCCGGACTTCTTCAGCGCCTTCTGCGTGGCGGGGATCGGGGCGGTCAGCATGATCACCGGGTCCGCGCCCGCGAGAGTGGCCGTGTGCACCCTGGCAAGAGGCTTGAGCCCCAACGACTTCGCCTTCTCCGCCGACATGAACAGCAGCGCGGCCGAGCCGTCGGAGATCTGCGAGGAGTTCCCGGCATGGATCACGCCGTCCTCCTTGAACGCCGGCTTGAGCGTCGCCATCTTCTCGATCGTGGTGCCGCGGCGAATGCCTTCGTCCTTGAGCACCGGGTTGCCGTCCTGATCCTTGATCGCCACGATCTGATCGTCGAACGCACCGGAATCCTGTGCCGCGGCGGCCTTTTCGTGTGAGCTGAGCGAGAACTCGTCGACTGCGGTGCGGTCGAAGCCCCACTGCTCGGCGATCATCTCGGCGCCGATGCCCTGGTTCGGGGTCTTCTTGTAGCGGTCCTTGAAGCCCTGCGGGTACGGGTTGCCACCGCCGGCCAGCGACGCGCCCATCGGCGTGCGCGACATCGACTCGACACCACCGGCGACGACGGCGTCGTAGTGCCCGGCAACCACACCTGCCGCCGCGAAGTGGATCGACTGCTGGCTCGATCCGCATTGGCGATCGATGGTCACACCGGCCACGCTCTCCGGCCAGCCGGCCGTCAGCAGCGCGGTGCGGCCGATGTCGAGCGCCTGCTCGCCGGCCTGCATGACGCAGCCCCAGATGACGTCGTCGACGATGCCGGGGTCGATGCCGGTGCGCTCGGCGAGGCCGTTGAGGACCTGGGCCGAGAGTTCGGCCGGGTGCACACCCGACAGTCCGCCATTGCGCTTGCCGACCGGTGACCGTACGGCCTCGACGATTACGGCTTCAGCCATGACACTTCTCCTTCGAAGGTTTTCCTGTGTTCTCCCACAGACGTCCATTCTCGAACGTAGAGGAACAAGGTTTACTAGGTCAACCTACTGGTTGGTAGATCTCACACCATCTCCGCGGCCCACTGCATATGGCCCTCGAAGCCGAGGTCGTTGGCCATCTGCCGGTAGCGGTCCCGGTAGTCGCGATATGTGGCCTCGTCGCCTTCCGCCTTCGCCAGCAGGGCACGAAGTCGCAGTAGCCAGATCTCATTGATGACGACGCCCGGCTCCGTCGATACGTCGTCGAGGTCTGGCGATGGCGTCCCGCGCATCCACTATGTCTGCTTTCGAACTGCGCTGCAATAGCGATTCCACGAAGCGCCGCTGTCGCCGTCTGCCAGCCACATGAAGCTCGCCACGGCGCAGGTAGTTGTCCAGCACTCCGCGCCACCAATTCGATAGCTCTGTCGCAGTTCCCCCGGCGGGCCCTCTCCGCGCCAAATGAATATCGACCAGCTGGCAAGTTGCTCGGGATCGTGATAGCGCTCTTGCGACCGGCATTCGTGCGATTGCTCGAGCAACTGCAGGCCGACGATCGCGGTCGTGGTCGCCGCGATGGACAAGGGTGATACCACGGGCGGTGCGAGCCATATCGACGGTGATCTGCTCACCGAAGTTCTCGGCGGCGGATGCGAATTTCGGAGATTTGCTCTTTGCCCAGTCGCCGGACAGCGAGTACACCCGTTGGGGATCGCGAACAGGTATGTCAGTCCAAAATGTGCCGGAGCGGAAGCCGGAGGGGCGATGGCAGCAGCGGACTTGCAGCGCCGCGAAGTCATTCCGCCACCCGGACAGACCCAAGCGCCCACTGGCCCGTACCTCGTATGGCCAACGCGATTGGCCAAGGGCGATATCGAGATGAAGGGTGCCGGCTCGGCAGTTCGACCACCGGCCAATGTCGATTATCTGGGCTATGCCAATTCCAGCGAGTCCGATGAACTTGCCCCGCGTCGAGTTTAATGTTCAGATGCGAGACGGCAAGTGCCACGTCAAGGTCGCGGATCGCCAAGCGAATCGAGGAGCGCTACGAGTTCCGTCGCCAGAATGCTGCCGCATCGCGGAATGGGCGTCAAGCTGTTGTCGCCATCGCAACACCGGCCAGACCAATTGCCAGCGACCGCTTATCCCCCGCTGTTTCGCACAGCGCTTTGAGTTCGGCGAACGCGTTATCGGCATCGGCCGCTGCGGATCCGGTACTCGTTGGCGCACAGCAGCGCCGTGGCGCTATCCGCATCGCAGCCGATCGGGATCGCCGTCGGGAGACGGTCGGCGACTCGCCGTGCTCGCAGCCAACTCGACTGCGCGGCAGCGAAGTTTCGGAAGTCGAACCACGCTGCGGCACGCATGTGCCAATCGAACGCCGCGTGCAGATCGCCTGCGGCCTCCAGGTGCTGTGCGATGAGTGCCGCGTTCTCATCGGCGGCACCGCGTGCCTCGATCGCAGCCGCAAGCCGTCGATGGAGTTGTGCTCGCTCGGCTTTCAACTGCGACTCGTATGCGACGGCGCGGGTCAGGGGATGTCTGAAGGCGTACTCCGCGGGATCGGTGAAGCCACTTGGTCGACGACTTCGGCAGCGACCAGCGGAGCTATGTCTGCATCGTCGACGAGATCGGTCAAGCAGATCGGTGTCGAACCGCAATCCGATGACCGATGCCGCGTTCAGCGACTTCTTTGCGGCGGCGGGTAGCCGGTCGATGCGGGCACCGATGGTGGACTGCAGGTTGGCAGGCACATCCACGTCATCGACCGCACCACGAAGCATGTACGCGCCGGCTTGCCCGTCCATCACCCCGCGTTCGGCCAGATCGCGCACGATCTCCTCTGCGAAGAACGGGTTTCCGGCCGCGCGGCGAACGACGCGTTCCACCAGGCCGGCAAGTGACGGATCGCGCCCAACCAATTCCGTCGTCAATGCCGTTGTGTGCACGTCACTCAACGGCCGCAGCGCGATCGTCTGCGCGCCGGGCACCCGGCTCAGAGCGCCGCGGTATTCGGGGCGGTAGGTGATCAGCATCAGCGATGGCACCTGCGAATGACCGCCATGAAGTCCGCCAGCATCGACTCACTCGCCGCGTCGATCCAGTGCGCGTCCTCGATGATGACGAGCGTCGGCTCGCGTTGGGCGAGAGCGGCGCCGTTGACAAGTGCCGTCAATCGCCTCCGCCTGCGCATCGGGTCCGATATCGGGCGGGGCGGTTGCGGGATCACCGATGCCGAGCAGATCGTCGATGAGTCGTAGATCTTCAGCGTCGGCGTGAGGCAGCATGGCTCGAATGCGTTCGCGCGACTTGGACGGGGCGCATGCCGGTGATTCCGGTGGTCGCGCGCAACAGCCGTGCGACAACGTGGAAGGGGATGTCCGGTGGTGTGGGACTCGCAATAGCGTGGTGAAGACGGGCACGCCGCGGCGTCGACGCATTCGCCACTGTTTCGCGCACCAGACGGCTCTTACCGATGCCCGGCTGGCCGACGACGGTGACCACAGATCCCGCGCCGGCGACGGCTTCGTCGAGCAACGCGGTTACGGTGTTGAGCTCCCATGTGCGGCCGACGAGCGGCGAATCGCTGCGCCTTCGGACCTGATGCTCCCCGATCGCCAGTAGGCGTCTCGCCGGAACTGGAGCGACCGCGCCCTTGATCGCAACCAGTTCAGGCTCTTCCAGCGACACGAGATTTTCGACCAGACGCGCCGTCGACTCGCTCAGCATCACGCCACCCGGCGGCGCCGCCGCCTCCATCCGCTGCGCCATACCCACCTGCTCACCGATGGCGGTGTAACTGGCTGCGGCGGTTCCGATTTCGCCTGCAATCACCTGACCGGAGTTCAACCCGACCCGTAGCTGTAAGTCGACACCGTCGCGGCTGCTGACTTCGGCGGCCAACCTGGCCGCCTCCGCCTGGATCTCCAAAGCCGCCATACACGCCCGAAGAGCGTGGTCCTCCAACGCAATCGGAGCGCCGAACACCGCCATGATTCCGTCACCGGTGAACTTGTCGACCGTCCCGTCGTAACGCCTGACCACCGCCACGGAGCGGTCGAAGACATCCGCCATGATCTCGCGCAACCGCTCCGGGCCGACCGCCGCCGCGATGTCCATCGAATGCACCACATCGGCGAACAGCACCGTCACCTGCTTGTACTCAGCATGCTTCGCCGCCGAGGAAATCGCCGCCCCGCACTCACTGCAGAACTTGGCGCTCGGCGTCAACATCGGTGCCGCAGGCCGTGCACGTCACGAGGCGTATGGTTTCATCCCCCGCGTCGCTACGCTGGCAGAATTCACCGGTCACCTGCGGCATCGCTTTCGATGACCACTCCAGTCGCCCGTCTGACATGGTTTACTGAGTTGTATACCTGGCCATGACGGCCGGGGGTTGACCTCGGATCAGGAGTGGTGGTGGCTCGCAGTACACCGTTGGCGCCGATGATCGGGCCCGACGCGGTCACATCCGCCGGCGGTGCGCCGATCCGGTCGCCGAAGACGGCTGAGTTGGTCGCGGGGACATTGCGCCGCATGGTGGTCGACGGCCAGCTCAAGGAGGGCGACTACCTGCCCAACGAGGCCGAGCTGATGGCCCACTTCGGTGTCAGCAGGCCGACGCTGCGCGAGGCGGTGCGGGTGCTGGAGTCCGAGCGGCTGGTCGAAGTTCGCCGTGGCTCGCGCACCGGCGCGCGGGTACGTGTGCCAGGTCCCGAAATCGTCGCCCGCCCGGCAGGCCTATTACTCGAGCTGTCCGGCGCGACGATCTCCGACGTGATGACCGCCCGTTCCGGCGTCGAGCCGATGGCGGTGCGGTTGCTCACCGAAGCCGGCTCCTCGGAGGCCTTCGACGAGCTCGACCGCATGTTGGACGAGGCCATCCCGGCGGGCTGGCAGTCGGGACGGCTTGCGGAGACGACGGGCGAGTTTCACCGTCGGCTGGTCGAGCTCTCCGGCAACGCGACGCTCGGCATGATCGCGGGCATGCTGCACGAAATCCAGGTGCGGCACACGGCATTCGTCTTCAAGGAGCGCCGTCCGGTATCAAAGGCCGACTACGAGAAGGTGATGCGGTCGTACCGGCGCCTGATGGAGTTCATGCGGTCGGGCGACGGCGCCGCGGCGGAAGCGCATTGGCGCAAACACCTCGACACGACACGCAACCTGCTGTTGAAGGGACTCGAGACCGTCAAGGTCCGCGACGTCGTCGGCTGATTCACCCGTCGAAACTGCGGGGAGATCGCGTTATTGCGCAGAATCGCGATCTGTCCGCAGGCTCGGTGTCTCCTCCGCGGACCATTCGACGTGCACGGGTATGTCGTCGGTCCACGGTTGACCCGTCACCATGTCGGCGACGTTCACGTATCCCCGCTCGAATTCCCCCGTCGCCGCGTCCACCAAGCGGTATGCCTGCCGCTGCCGATGGAACGGTTGTGCATCCAGCAGGATCACACGCACCTCGCCCGGTTCGAATTGGCAGCGCTCCTGCATCGCGGCGATCAACTGCTCGTTGTGCATATGGCCGTCGCCGAAGTTCCAACCGACCGCGGTGCTGCACAGCCGCTCGCCCTCGGTGATGACGTACTCGTCCTCGTTGCGTCCCGCCAACGCATTGTGCACAAGGGTCAGCAGCGCCTTGCCGTGAGAGTTGAACCCGCGGAACGCATATCCCTTGTACAGGAATATCTGCGCTTGTTCCTGGCTGCCGTAGAACTTCTCCAGCTGCGAGGCGGGCATGCTGGCGATCGCGACCAGACCGCGTTCGATCTTCTCGTTGGCCGACGGCTTGATGCACCACCACGACGTGTCCCAGTTGCCTGCGTAGTAACGCATTCCGGGCAGGAACGAGATCTTGCGCGGAAAGAGGTTGCCGAGCACGACGATGGTGGCGAGCAGCGCGAAGAGCAATACGGGAAGCGGTGTGGTCATGTCTGTCAGCCCCACCTCGGCGTGGCCGACGAACAACGCCACTACCGAGAACATCATGAAGACGTTCCACTCCAGCGGCACGCCCATCGGAATCGCCGACAGGATGCCGAAGTGGAAGCAGAGCATCACGAATGCCGCGATCGCCGTCGGCCAGCCGCCGTGGGAGAACAGCAGCGCCAACGGCACCAACATCTCGATCGCCGTGCTGAAATGCGCGATGAATCGCGATACCGGACCGGGACGCAAATCGTCGGGGAACTTCTCGAAGAACTTCCGTTTCAGCCACTTGGTTCGGATCAGCGGGTTGTTCGACATCATCGTCGAGATCACAAACGGGAAGTGCTTGTTCAGCTTTGACGTCGCGGCACCCATCCAGATCGCGACGCACACCAGCTTGGCGGCGATGATCAGGTCGACCCCGTACCCCGCCAACAGGAATGCCACGGTGAACGAGCCATATACCTCGCCCCGCGCGGCCAGGAAGATCACTTTGTCCCGCAGGCCAAGCACCGCGAGCAGACCGAGAATCGTCCAGATCTGCCACATCGGCAAGACGCCGATGTCGGTGCCGAGCGCGGGTATCGGCCCGGCTCCGTCGGAGAACAGCGCAATGATCAGCACCAGGAGCAGCGCCCCGTACAGCACGACATCTACCGGCGAGCGCGAGTCACCCTTCGTCAGCGGAATCCGGTTCGGCCATGGCGGCAGCCGAATCGTGTTGGGCCGCAACCAGTACAGGATCGACCCCAACGGCGGGAAGAACCGATTGTTCAGCGGCCCGAAGCCACACCCGAGACCGACGACCTCGAACAGCATGGTGTAGAGCACAACCTTTTCGAACACGATCGGTTCGGTCCACCACTGCGCGACGTTCGTGAAGCCGTCGACGTCCTTGGTGGCGAGCGCGAACAGCCAGCCGCCGAGGATGTAGAGCAGGATCTTGAACACGTAGAACAGGTGCATGACGACCGGCGTGCCGAAGCCGACCTCGGCCCAGTGCCTGGCCATTGGGCGGATCTTCTCGGAACGAGTCCCCTTATTCCACTCCGCGAAGTCGACGACGGGCATGTCGGGCTGAAGGAATCCCATGGCCACTCAGACTAGAACGTGTTCTAGCTCGCTACTAGAAGTTCGGCCTTCTCGACGCTTAGCCGGCGGTCAGGATGCGATGCTCTGCCATCCACTCGTCGATGCGACTCATCGTGACGGGTAGCGCGTTGCCGTGAAACACCAGGTGGTCGGATGCGGGAATCTCGACATACGCCCCGTTCGCATACCGTTTCGCGGTCGCCCGTGCGACGCGGCGATGCACCAGCCGGTCCCGTCGTGCGCCGATCGCGAGCACGGGGGTGGTGACCGCCGCGAAGTCGACCCTGGTGGCCCGATTGCGGTCGAGGAACCAGTACCCCATCTCGCAGTACGCCCGGCCAGACTCACAGACCAGTACGGAGTAGAGGTCGCGCGCAAGCCGCTCGTCGGTGGTGTTGGTGACGTACCGGCGGAACGTCTTCCACGTCGGCGGATACAACGGCTCGGTCCATGGCCGCCGCTGCAGGTAGTGCCCGGAGAACACTCGGATCGTCCCCGGATAGGTCGCGAAGATTCCCGCTGCGGGTGCCGGGGTGGCGGCCACCAGACCGGCATGGCGGGTCTGCGCTGCGACCAGCTGTGCGATCAGACCACCGAGCGAGTGGCCGATCACCAGCGGCGGTGAGTCGAGCGACTCGACGAGCGCCGACACGTCATCGGCGTAGTCGCGCACGCTCAACGGGCCGATCTTGGCGGCGCCGTCGTCGCGCGGCAGATCGTGATACCGCAACGTCGGTGTGTGCACTGTGTAGCCGCGGGCCTCGAATTCGCGGCGGGCGTCGCCGAATATATCGCCGTTGGCCCATGTCCCGTGGATGAGGACGACGTGCTTGGAGTCAGACACGGCACTCATCCTGACAGTGCGGCGTCGAGCCGGGCGACGTATTCGTCGACATCGCCGATCGCCGATTCGGCGGCGTGCACGCTGATGGCGATGGTGTCTCCGATTCCGTGCACGCCGTGGGCGAGCCCCATCATCGGCGAGAGTGCCGGGTAGCCGGCGGTGACCACCACGGGTGCGTCGCCGAAGCGCAGGTCCGCCGGTCCCCGGTTGACGCTGGAGACGACGGTGTTTCCGATCACGGTCGGTGACCGCACCGTCGGGTCGAACTGCGCGACGCCCCAGCGCAACAGCGGCGCGGGCGTGACCGCGAACGCCCGGCTGGCCGCCCGCATCGCCGGGTGCTGGGCACGCCGACGGCGGTCGGCGAGGTCGGCGGCGATCCGCGTCGCACGCTCGTCGAAACCAAGCTCCGGATACAGCCCGACGCCGACATTGCCGAAGTGGTTATTCGACTCGCGTGCAGTGGTTTTCGCCATCGGCACCTCGGCCCCCAGCGTCGACGGATCATCGCCCAGCCCGCGCAGATGCGCAGACAGCGCCGTGGAGACGGCGCACAGCACGCCGATCGTCACCGTCGGGCCGGGCAGTCGGTCGCGGTGCCGGACCAGGGTGCGCACGCTGCGCGCGCCCGACGGTGGGGAGTTGGTCCGCAGCACAGGACGCGACTCCGCCTGCGCGGGCACCAAACCCGATGCGGTGTCGCGGACCAGCTGGCGATGCGTCCGTGCGGCGAGGAAGCTGCGCCACGGCAACGTGAAGCCGCGCAGCCGCGGCGGCGTCACCGGTGCAATGTCAACGGCACGGCCGAACAGCCGCGCCGCCATCGCCGACGACCTCGCCCCGTCGGCGAGTACATGCGAGATCTGCAGGACGGCGACCGTTCCGGCGCCCGCAGCGGTGGGCACTCCGGCCACCGGGGCGAAGACGTGCAACCGCCACGTGCACACCCGCGGATCGAGGTGGTCGTCCGAGAGTCGGCTGACCGCGGCCAGGCAGCCCGCCCAGCTGTTGTCGTCGAGTTGGTGCACCGTGAACTGGCCGGCGTCCACGTCTACGCTCGCCCACGTCGGATAGGTCAGAGCGTTGCCGTCGCGAATCCGGAGGCGAAACTCCGAGCAGTCATGGCCCGGCCGCGGATCGCCTCGATTGCCTGCTCGAGATTGGTTGGCACTCCGGCGAACCCGTACAGCAGGAGCGGGTCGTTGGGAATCTTCTCCGACAACCAGTAGGTCTGCGCATCGACCGCTGAAAGCCGGCGCACCGTCATGCCGCCGGTCAGACTCGCCCGATGAAGTCGACGATGTGGCGCGCCACCGCATCCGGCTGCTCGAGCTGGAGAAAGTGCCCGGCGCCCTCGACGACGAAGACGTCTCTGCCGGGCGGCAGAACTCGCTCGACCCACGCGATGTAATCCGGTGCCATGCAACCATCATCATCGCCGTGCAGATAAAGGATGGGCATTGCGGGTGGCTTCAAACCAGTGGATGCAGATCCGCGTACTCGGCGGGCGGTGTGGTGCCGCGGAAGTTCTGCCGATACATGCTGATTGCACGCACGCCAGTTCTCCGGTGCACCGATGGCATCTTCGACGAGCCGGACGTCGTCTGCCTCGTCATAGCCCGGCGACCACTGCCGCCACAGCATACGGCACCACACGCGATGCGGAAAGTTCCGGAAGCCAGGGCAATTGGAAGTACATGATGTACCAGCTGCGCAGTAGCTGGCGGGGAATCTGCGCCACCAGCCGCAGCTGATCGGGGGCGCGGCCCCACGGTTGAAATGCCGCGAACGGCGGCACCGACATGATCACCGACGTGGTGAACGGGCTGTCCGGCATCGCGGCGAGCCCGGCGGCCGTCATGGCGCCCCAGTCGTGGCCGATCACCACATCGCGTCCAGTCGGTCCTGCCGCCTCCAACACGCCCAGCGCGTCGTCCATCAGCGCGCCGACGTGGTAGCTGTCGTCCGCGGGGATCGACGACGGTGCGTAGCCCCGCATGAACGGAGCCACCACCCGCCAACCCGCGTCGACGAGCAGCGGCACGAGCTTTCGCCAGCCCCACGCGGTGTCGGGAAAACCATGGAGACACAACGCAATCGGGGCGTCGGACGGCCCCCAGGTCAAAGCGCGCAGCTCGACCGAGGGGGTCGCGATGTCAATCCACTCCGGCTCCCTCATGCGGCGGGCTACACCGGTTCGAATTTCGAGATCAGCCAGCGGTCGCCGATTTTGTCCAGCGTGATGCGCACACTTGATGCGGTATCGGTGGGCACGCCGTTGCCGACGGTCACGGTCTGGTTGACGAACAACAGGACGACCGCCTCACCGGGATTGGCCGATACCGACGCTGCCGCAGGCACACTGGCCACCGCCGAGATCTGCTTCTCCTTGGCCCCGGGGATCACGACGTTATTCGTCAGATCGGTGTACTGGTCCCGGAACTCGCCGGTGAGCCGGTCCCGCGCCGCGGTCAACTGCTGCTCGACGGAGTCGGGCTTGTACGAGAGCAACGCAACCGTGCTGTCCTTGGCGGCCTGCATTGATTTGTCACGGGCGACGTCGCTGTCGCGCACTCCCGAGTCCAAGAATTTCAGCACCCCAGCGCCCACCGCCAGCACGAACGCGAGTGCGGGCAGCAACGTGAATGCGACGATGCGCGGCCAATTTGTTTCGCGTTTGGGCTTGGCCGGCTTGGCGATTTTGTCTCCAACGGCTTCCTCGCCAGTCTCGGCTTCGTCGGACACTGCGTGTTTGCCCCGCGCCTCGGCTGTGGTGTCGGCAGCGGCTTCGGCCTCGAGCCTCGCCGCGGTGTCTTCGACGGTCTCTTCGCTCAAGTTCTTGTTCTCGGTCACGATACGAACCTCACGTTGGCGACCTTGGCTTCGTCGTCGACCTTCTGCACCGTGATCCGCATCCGCCAGGCACGCGGCTCCTGTTCGGCCGCACCGGCATTGGACGTCTTGACGGTTACCGCGACGAGCACCTCCGCGCCGTCCTCTGTCACGGATTCGACGCCGGCCTCGGCGATGGTGCCGACGGATTTCGACTTCGCCTGTTTCACGACCTCTTTGAACGGCTGGGCGCGCGCCTGGAAGTCGTCGTAGAAGGTCCCCGTCGAGGAGTCCAGGACGCGCTGCACATCCTCGTCGGCGTGCTCGAAGTCGATCGTTGTGAGGTTCAACGCCGCTTGGCGACCGACCTGAAGGAACAGGTTGCGCTCGTCGGCTGCCTTGTGGGACTCGTACGCGCGGAAGCCCAGCCACCCGCACAGCCCTGCCAGCGCGACCACGGCAACCAGCCCGAGGATCGTCGCGAGTCGGACATGCGACATCTTGGCCTTGGCAGCCGCCGGCTCGTCGTCCTTGGCTTCCTCGTCCGTGATCTCTTCGTCGGCGACGTCTTCGGCCTCCGACGTCTCCTCGCTCAGTTCCCCGTCGGGGGCAGCAGCATCGTCTGCCATGTTTGCTCCTTTGTGGTGCGACGGGCCGTATCGGCCTGCGTCTACACATGACCGTCCGGTCCAACGTACGTGCCGGAACCTGGGAAGTTGCGGGCGGCCACGCGCGCATACGCGAAATGAAAGAACCTTGTTGATTCTTCTAGAACAAAGTTCCAGAAGAGAGCCGAAATGCGCTAGCTTGTACGCATGACGACGCCTACGCGGCGTTGGGCGAGAACCGACGCCACGCAGCAGCGCATCCTCGACGCGGCGACGGACGTGTTCAGCGCACGTGGCTTCTCGGCGGCGACGATGGCCGACATCGTCGAGCACTCGGGCGCCAGCATCGGCAGCATCTACCACCATTTCGGCGGGAAGAAGGAACTGTTCCTGGCGATCTACGACCGGTTGTCGGCGGACGTCGAACTCCGCATCGCCGAGGCCGCCCGGGAAGCCGCCGACCTGGACAGCCAGCAGGCGTTCGCCGTGCATGTGCGGGCCTATCTGCGCGCGATATGGGAGAACCGGCGGGCCGCGATGATGATGGCCTCCGGTGATGTCCCGGTCGATTTCGAAGGACTCCGCCGCAAGAACACGCTGAGCTTCTTCCATCGCTGGATGGGGGTGCTCGACGTGGACTCGTCCAAGCGGGGTCAGCTGCTCTCGCGCGTACTGATCGCGATCATGTCGGAGGCGTCGCTGATGGTCACGATGTGCGATTCCGTCGCCGACGTGGCGCCGATCAGTGATGCCACGATCGAGTGGATAGCGCGTCTCAAAGCTTGAGCCGTTGTCCAGCCGACTCCACACCCTCCCGATCAGGCGCTGACGCTTATTCATCGCCGAGATCACCGGCCAATTTGCACGTAAATTAATTTGCTGATGTATTCAAATTAGCGATTTTTACATATGGAATGTATTTTTTGCAGTTTTGCTGCAGAGTCGCCCCCGCGATGCTTTTTCCGGCCTACAGTCGGGCCGTCAGAAAGGCCAATCCGCGAATTGAAAGGTGCCGAAATGACCATCGTCTCGTTAGTGGTAATCCACCCAAACCAGGGCGTCGGCTGGGAGGACATGCAGAAGCAGATCAAGAAGGCCTGTGACCTCGCCCGGAAGCATGGCGCCGAGAACGTGACCGTTCTCGCGACCATGATCGGCGGGCAGGCGACCAACGCCATCTCCTTGCTCTCCAGCGCCGAGGACTGGGGGAAGTTCGGCCAGGTGCAGCAGTCGTTGATGGGCGACCCCGACATGCAGGCCGCCATGCTGGAGGCCGGCCAACTCGCCACCTGGGAGACCTACGTCAGCCAGACAATCCCAGACATGTGACGACGCGCCGCTGACGCCTGAGACGTAGCCCGTCTCAGGCGTTCGCGACGGCGTCCTCCAGCTCGGCGATGATGATCTTGCGCATCCCCAGCATCGCCTTGGTCGCGGCGGTGGCGCGGGCTGGATCCGGATCACTGGTCAGTTCGGTCAGCCGGTCCGGCACGATCTGCCAGCTGAGCCCGAAACGGTCCTTGAGCCATCCGCACTGCGACTCCTCGCCGCCGTCGACGAGCCGATTCCAGTAGTAGTCGACTTCATCCTGGTCCTTGCAGTCGATCGTGAAGGACACCGCTTCGGTGAAGGAGAAGGCGGGGCCGCCGTTGATCCCGATGAACCGGGCGCCGTCGAGCACAAAAGTGCCTGCGACGACGTCGCCGGGTGTTCCGGGCCCCGCTTCGGTGTAGCGCTCGATCGACTCGATCGACGAGTTCGGGAAAACCGAAATGTAGAACTCGGCGGCTTCCTCGAGATTGTTGTCGAACCACAGCGACGGCGTGATGGCAGGCATAGCGCGACTCCTTCTTCTTCTGCCGAACGTTCCTTACCAGTCGAAAATTTGAGAGAAATTCGACTGGTAAGGAACGTTCGCGCGTTGGGTGCTACTCGATACAGACTTCGCCGCCCGCCAAAACTCATCTAATGCGGTCGGTCGGCCCCCAACGCCCGCAGCGCGAAGTCAAGGACGCGGGCCCGGGCGCGCTGCAGTTCTGCTGCGTCGCCCGGCGCCGATATCGTCAGCTCGCGGCTGACGACCGCGCTGATGGCGACGGCATCCTGCTGCGGATCGGCCAGCGGGAACGAGCCGTCGTCGCGACCGCGCTGAAGGACCCGTTCCAGCGAGCGTTCACGCTCGGCGTGCAGGCGCTCCCGCGTCTCGCGATAGCCCTTTGCAGCGCGGACTTCATCGGAGTCGATCACGGTGAGATGCATTCGCAGCTGCGGGTCGTAGGCGAGGTCGAACATCATCTCGACCCACGCCGCGAGCTGTTCGGCCGGCGCGCCGGACGAGTCGCCGGTGATGCGGTTCAGCCGCCCGGCCAGGGCGTCGGCCTCCTGTCGCAACATCGCGAGGAACAGTTCGTCCTTCGACGAGAAGTGGCGGTAGAAGGCCCGCGTGGACAGTCTGGCGCGCTCGAGGATCGCGGCCACCGGTACGGGGCCACTGTGCGGCTCGTACAGACAGCCGTAGGCAGCGTCGATGATGCCCTGGCGATCATCGGCGTTCGGCGTATCGGGCTGCACGATCGCAGATTGTAGGGAGGGCGGGCAGCGCCGTTTGGTCCCCATCGGAGAAAAGGCGATTTTCCGCTGGGTAACGTGAGCGCGGGGAGAAGGCCTGAGAGGACGTCCGTGAGCGCTGGGCAAAGCGAATTGGAAACGGTGAAGTTTCGGGGCGCCGACGGCCTCACCCTGATCGCGGACGAGTGGAATCGCGACGCCGAAATCGTCGCTGACCGGCCGTCGGTGCTCTTCCTGCACGGCGGCGGTCAGAACCGATACTCCTGGAAAAACACCTGCCAGATCCTGGCCGACGAGGGTTTGCACGTGATCGCGCTGGACTCCCGTGGCCATGGCGACAGCGACCGCTCCCCCGATGCGAACTACTCGGTGGACGCGCTGTGCACCGACACCCGCGCCGTCATCGACCAGATCGGACGTCCAGTCATCCTGATCGGTGCGAGCATGGGCGGAATGACCGGCATCCTCGCCGCCCACGAGGCCGGACCGGAGCAGGTGACGAAGCTCGTGCTCGTAGACGTGGTCCCTCGGTACGAGAAGGACGGCAGCGCCCGCATCCGCGATTTCATGGCCAGCGGTTTGCACGGCTTCGAGTCGCTCGAAGACGCCGCAGAAGCCGTGGCCTCGTATCTGCCGCACCGCAAGAAACCGCGCAGTCCCGAGGGCCTGAAGAAGAATCTGCGCTTCCGCGACGGGCGCTGGTTCTGGCACTGGGACCCGGCGTTCCTGACCAAGCCCGTCGACGATTCGTTCGTCCGCGAAGAGAAGCTCGAGCAGGCCGCCATCGATTTGAAGATTCCGATTCTGCTGATCCGCGGCGGGCTTTCCGATGTCGTCAGCGAGGAGGGCGTGAAGCACTTTCTCGATACGGTGCCCCGCGCCGAGTTCGCAGAGCTGTCCGACGCCGGGCACACAGCCGCAGGCGACGACAACGATGCGTTCAGTGGAGTCGTGGTCCAGTTCGTCAACCGGTGACCACTCCGCGCCGCACCGTCGGCTTCAACTTCCTCGAAGAGCCTGAGCTGCCCGGCCCTCAGGTGACCGAAGCGCAGGCCGAGCAGATCGTGGCGCAGCACTACGGGATTACGGCGCGGGCGCAGTTGCTGGGCAGCAACCAGGACTGCAACTTCATCATCTATGACGCGAACGACGACATCGTCGGTGTGCTCAAGATCGCCAATCCCGCTTTCAACGCAACGGAATTGGAAGCCCAGGATGCGGCGGCAGACCTCATCGCCGAGGCGGAGCCGTCGCTGCGCATCGCGGTGCCGCTCCCCAACGGCGCCGGCGACGAATACACGGAGATAACGGGGCTGCTGGATAGGACCGCGTACGTCCGACTGCTGCGGTACCTGCCCGGCGGCACTCTGCTCGAATCCGGCTACCTGCCGCCTGCGGCCGTCGCGGGCCTCGGCGAGGTCGCAGGCCGCGTCAGTCGCGCGTTGGCCGGGTTCACCCATCCCGGGCTGGACCGCGCGCTGCAGTGGGACCCGCGGTACGGCGCCGACGTTGTGGCGCAACTACTTTCCCACGTCACCGACCCGTCGCAACGGGCGAAGGTCTCCGAAGCCTCGGCCAGCGCCTGGTCACGGATAAGCCCGCTCGCCGAGCGTCTGCCGCGACAGGCGACGCATCTCGATCTGACGGACGCCAACGTCGTCGTGACTCGCGACGTGGGCGGAGCCGCGCACCCTGACGGCGTCATCGACTTCGGCGACCTGTCGCACACGTGGGCGGTGTCGGAGTTGGCGATCACGGTGTCGTCGGTGCTCGGCCACGTAGGCAGTGATCCGACCTCAATCCTGCCCGGAGTCCGGGCATTTCACGCCATTCGGCCGTTGAGCGCCGACGAGGCGGAGGTGTTGTGGCCGCTGTTGGTGCTCCGCACCGCGGTGCTGATTGTCAGTGGAGCACAACAGGCCGCCCTCGACCCCGACAACGCCTACGTCACCGAGCAGACCGACGGCGAGATACGGATGTTCGAGCAGGCGTCCTCGATCCCGGTCGACGTGATGACCGCACTGATCAAGGCCGACCTCGGGCTGGCGGGAGAGCCGGGCGATGTCCCTGTCGACACCCCGCTCATCGACGGCATCGATCCGGCCAGGGTGGCGACCCTCGACCTGTCTTCGCAGTCCGACGCGTTCGACTCGGCGTTCGTGCCCGGCGGCTGGCTCCGCACCGACGTCGAAAGCGAACTCGCCAGGCAGGCCGTCGCTGACGGTGCCGCGCTGGTGATCACCCGTTTCGGCCAGCCCCGACTCAGCCGGGCCACGCCGCTGAGCCAGGACAGTCCCGACGTGGTGCCGACCGGCATCAGCCTCTGGCCTGCTGCGGACACCCTCACCGTGGCGCCATGGGATGGCGAAGTGGTCGATGCCGGTGGCGACAGCATCACGCTTCGTGGCCGCGAATACGAGCTGACCCTGTCCGGTGTCACACCGGTGCCTGCGCCTGGCACCCGACTCCGCGCCGGTGATCCGCTCGCCGACGCCGCGTCGAACCGATGGGCCGAAATCGGCGTGCGGCCTGTCGGAGCGCCACCCGCGCCGCAGCTGACGACCGCCGAACTGTCGAAAGGGTGGCTGGCGCTCAGCCGCGATCCGCGCCAGGTGCTCGGCCTGCCCGTGATACCCGAAGGGGATCGCGCCGCCGACCTGCTGGCACGACGCGACGAGAGCTTCGCGCAGGTACAGGAGCACTACTACGCCGAGCCGCCGCAGATCGAACGGGGCTGGCGGCACCACCTGATGTCCACGGCCGGCCGGTCCTACCTCGACATGGTCAACAACGTCACGGTGCTGGGCCACGCCCATCCGCGGGTCGCCCAAACCGCGGCCCGGCAACTGCGGCGGCTGAACACGAACTCGCGCTTCAACTACGAGGCGGTGGTCGAGTTCAGCGAGCGGCTGGCCGCGATGCTGCCCGATCCGCTTGACACCGTGTTTTTGGTGAATTCCGGCTCGGAGGCAAGCGATTTGGCGCTGCGGCTGGCCATGGCCGCGACCGGCAGACGCGATGTGGTCGCGGTGCGCGAGGCCTACCACGGGTGGACGTATGCCACCGACGCCGTGTCGACATCGATGGCCGACAACCCGAACGCGCTTGCCACACGCCCGGATTGGGTGCATACGGTGGAATCGCCCAACAGCTTCCGCGGAAAGTTCCGCGGCGCCGACGCCGGGCGGTACGCGGCCGAGGCGGTCGCCCAGATCGAGGGACTCATCGCTGACGGCCGCGCACCCGCCGCGTTCATCGCGGAGCCGGTGTACGGCAACGCCGGTGGAATGGCACTGCCAGACCGCTATCTGGAGCAGGTCTACGCGGCGGTGCGTGGCGGCGGCGGCCTGGCGATCGCCGATGAGGTTCAAGTCGCCTACGGCCGGCTCGGCAACTGGTTCTGGGGATTCGAACAGCAGAACGTCGTCCCCGACATCGTCTCTGTCGCCAAGTCCACCGGCAACGGGTCTCCGCTCGGCGCGGTGATCACCAGCAGGGAGATCGCCGACAGGTTCTCCAGCCAGGGCTATTTCTTTTCGTCTACCGGCGGCAGCCCGCTGTCCTGCGCGATCGGCATCACCGTCCTCGACGTGCTCCGGGACGAGGGGCTGCAACAGAACGCCGCGCGAGTGGGCGCTCACCTGAAGACGAGATTGCAAACGCTGCAGGACAAACACGCGATCATCGGCACCGTGCACGGCGTCGGGTTGTATTTGGGCGTCGAGATGGTCCGCGACAGGGACAGCCTCGAACCGGCCGTCGAGGAGACCGCGGCGATCTGCGACCGGATGCTCGAACTCGGTGTGGTGATACAGCCAACGGGCGATCAGATGAACATCCTCAAGACCAAGCCGCCGCTGTGCATCGACACAGAAGGCGCCGACTTCTACGTCGACGCGCTGGACCGCGTCCTCACCGAAGGCTTCTAGATTTCTTCGCGAGCTAGAACGCAAAGTTCTGCGTGTCGCTCGGCGTGTCGGGTGATTCTGCGTCTGCTCGCGCTGGCTTGGCCCGCATCACCGCCGGACGTAAGTGCTGCGGCATCGCACGCAGGGCGGCACCGAAAAGCAGGACGGCGCCCACCGCAATCCCGACGATCACGGCAGCCGGGAGCGCCGGGAAGATGCCGTCGACGAGGATGAAGATGCCGAAGACGAGGAACGACGCGGCAGCGACGATCTGGATGAGCCGCTCGGGGAGATGCTTGCCCGCGATGGCCCCGACCAGGATGGCCAGTGCGTCGGCGGCCACCATGCCGAGCGTGGAGCCGATCCACACACCCACCCAGTCGTTGTCCGCCGCCAGGGTGATCGTCGCGAGCATCGTCTTGTCGCCGAGCTCGGCAAGAAGGAACGCAGACGTGACCGCGAAGAACGCGGGTGCGGTGGATCGCTGAGCTCGGGTGGCTTCGTCATCGCTGAGCCGGTCCCCTCGCAGTGTCCACAGTCCGAACAGAACGAACGCCACCCCGGCCAGGATGCCGAGCAGGTGCGTTGGCAGTGCCGCACCCAGGTAATGGCCGACCGCGACCGAAATGAGGTGTACCGCGGTGGTTGCGACGGTGATGCCACCGAGGACCACCCACCAGCGATGGCGCAGCGCGAACGTCATGGCCATCAGCTGGGACTTGTCCCCCAGCTCTGCCACGAAGATCACGGCGAAGCTCAACAGCAAGGCGGCGAACACGCACTACTCCCTGGTCGGTGTGGCTGCCGCTCGGAGAATGTGAAAAGCCTCCGGCCGGCAACCGTTACGGTCTTGTACGGCCGAAGGTCTCGCCCACCGGCCGTTCAGCCGGTCCGGGTAACCGGGCTATGCGGTGTGACCGCGGCGCCAGTATGTCGATTACCTGATTGGGGGCTACTCCCCTTCGCTATTAGCCATGCTACGCATACCTGCGCTGCGCGCGCAACTCAGAGTGGCCGAGATCGCCTCTCGCACAATAAATTTGAACTACCGGCAATTAGAGTTCGGGTACCCTGATTCAGCTGCAAGCATTGCCGGAACGGCGATATCGGCCGACGTCAATCCGTCGCGGCAGGGCCTTTCCGAATGATCGCGGCCAATTCCTCGCGCGAGGTTGCGCCCACGCGCTGACATGCGCGGTACAGGTGTCCCTCCACGCTGCGGACCGACATGTAGAGCTTCTTCGCGATGTCCTTGTTGGACATCCCCGCGACGGCCAGTTCGACGATTTCGCGCTGCCGTTCGGTCAGCGGATGGCCGGTCGGGCTGCGCAATGCGGGGGTGCTGAGGCCACCGCATTCGTCGGACAGCCCCTGCGCGATCGCGGCGGCGTACAGCCGGCGTCTGCGCTGCTGGCTCTGCGAGAAAGCGACCGCGGCTTGCGCTGCCGCATCGGCCGCCGCGGCTTTGTCACCGAGCGCCCGGTAGTCGTTCGACGCCAGCAGCAGGCCTTCACCGTCTTTGGCCGCGAGCGATTCGGCATGGCGCGCAACGGCATCCGCCAGCGGCAGAGACAACTCGCCCGCGAGCTCGCGAGCCCGGTCCGACATGCTGGGATCGCCCCACTGCGCTGCCACCTGGAGGCAGATCAGTTCATGGGTCGACTGACCACGGTCGCGAGCCTTCGCTGCGGCGTCGCGAACGGCCGTCACTGCGTCGGACAGGTATCCGCCTGCCGCGAGTGCCCATCCGGTCGCTATCGCGAGGGCGGTGTGCATGTACACGTAGGTATCCGGCACGTTCGCACGCGCCTCTTCGAGTGCCGCGTTCGCCTCGGCCGACTCGCCGAGTTTGGCGTGCGCCTCGGTCAGCGCGAAGCAGGTCGCGGGCCGCAAACCCGTAGTGATGCCGTGATGCTCGACGCCGGCCAGCGCTTCGTGCAGGAGTGTGACCGCGCCGGGCAGTTCCCCGCGCATCAGATCGGACTGACCGAGCAGGAATACCAGGTTGGCGTAGGCCAACCCGGGAACGTCGTTCACGGAGTCGGCCATCTGCTTGGCGACCTTCGCACAGTCGTCGATGCGGCCCGTTAGCCTGCAGGCGCGGGCGAAGACGCCGCCGAACCAGAATCGCAGGGGTGCCGTCTGGAAGGATGTCGACGCACGGTCGAGCGCCCGGTCGGCGACGGCCGTCAGCTCGTCGCCCCGGCCCAGAGCACCGAGCGCCATCACCAACGCGAACGACGCCATCATCGCGTGGAAATCTCCGAGCTGCTCCGAATTCAGTGCAGCAGAGGCCTTTTCGGCTGCCACCTGGCAACGGCCGTACACCGCGTCGACACACGCTTCCACCGCTGCCCGCGAGGCGGCTTGGGTGGGCGACTCCGGGCCGGCGGCAAGACCATCGAGGATGGCCGCCGCGTCAGCGGGCCTGCCGAGTATCCAGATCAGGTTGGCGGCACGCACCGTCGACCATCGGTGCGCGTCCTCGTGGCCGTCGGCGGTGATCTCCTTGAGCAACTTCTCGGCGTCGTCGCCGCGACCATGCAACACCAGGCTCATCACCTGAACGCCGGGCGCTTCGCCGGCCCCCGCCGATACCGCGGCAGCGGCGAACCGGTCCGCCATGTCGAGATCCAGCAGCGTCATCGCGAAACGCGCGGCGTCGACGAAGAGTTCAGGATCGGGTGGAAGGTCGGACTCGAGCGTGAGCAGGGCGCGCCGCACGGTCGACTGCATGTCGGCGTCGGGCTTCTTGGCGAGTCCCTGGGCCAGCTTGCCCCGAATCCGGGACAGGTACATCTCCCCGGCCCCGGCCCGCCGGAGTTCCCCGAAGAGGGGATGCGCCAATCGCGCCATCCGATCATTGCCGGAGCGCTCGACGGTGACCAGCCGCATCTGCTCGGCGGTCTCCAGATCAGCGCGATCGGCCACTTCGCACAGCACATCGACAGCCAGCGGCTCACATTGCGACAACGTGTCGACCACGAGCGCCATCCCGTCGGACAGCTCACCCAATTGGCGGCCGACCATGTCGGTGATGTTCTGGGACACCGCAACCCGCTCATCCCACATCCACACCCCGGCGACCTGCCGCATCCGCCCCGCCGCGACCTGATCGGTCACCAGCTGCCGCAGGAACAAGGCGTTGCCGCCGGTGAGCTTCCAGAAGCGCTGCGCGCTGCGCGCGTCTACCGCTCCGTCCAGAGTCGACTCGATCAGGCTGCGCGTTCCGGCCTCCGACAGCGGTGCGAGATCGAGCCGGGCCAGCAGGCCGTCCTTCCACAACGCCGTAACGGCGTCCGGTTCGGCCTCGCCGGTGCGCACGGTGACGACCAGCCGTGGCCCGCGCGTCTGGGCAAGCTGGTGCACGACGTGGGCCGACAAACCGTCGAGCAGGTGCGCGTCGTCCACACCGATCAGGACCTTGCCCTGACGCTGCTGTGCGACAAAGGAATTGATGAGGCGTCCGACTTCAGGCATCGACCCAGACGCCGTCTCGGCGATGGATCCGGTGAACGCGCCGAGCGGCAGCGGGCGGGCGGACTCGGTGCCGGTGATCCAGTTCGTCCGCTCGCCTGCGGCCTGTGCGCGGGCCAGCACCTCTCGAGCGAGTCGGGTCTTGCCAACGCCGGCCGCACCGCAGATCACGACACCGCAGTAGTTGCCCGCCCCGCTCAGCGCACGACGAATGGCGCCTAGTTCGCTGTCGCGCCCCGTGAGCAGATCGCCGGTCATTTCGCTGCCTCCGCGCAGGCCATGCACCCCTCCGCCGGTCATGGACTGTTTTACGCGCTAAGCATAGGGCTCGGCCGGTGACGAGGCAGGTATTTGACGACGCAATTAGCGGAGTTCGCTCACTACGGCTTGTCGATGCCCAGTTCGGACGTGAAATACGACCGCGCAATGTGCTTGGCTTCGCGGGACGGAACGGCTCGCACGACCATCTGCGCACCGAGCCCGTCGATCATGGTCAACAGCCGCCGCGCCGCGACGTCGGCGGCCTGAGCTTCTGGCAGACCGTCGCCTCGATGGCCATCGGCACCGCGGTCGGCAACCTTGCCGTGCTGCCCACCGCGATCATCGGACCCCGAACCGGCACCAATATGACGGTCTCCAGCGGGGCCTTCTTCGGCATCCGTGGCCGGTTCATCGGATCCGGGCTGGCCCTGGCGATCGCCCTCGCCTTCGCGGCGGTTACGGTGTGGACCAGTGGTGACGCCCTCGTCGCTGCCGGACACCGCCTGCTCGGCACGCCGGAGAGCGACATCGTGCACGCCGTGGCATACGCGGCCGTGGCCGCGCTGATGGTGACCGTTGCGCTCTACGGCCACGCCACCATCGTCGCCATCCAGAAGGTCGTGGTGCCCGTCGTCGGCGGGCTGATGATCCTCGGGGTGTTCGCGTTCGCAGGCGGGTTCGACCCCAGCGCTTCGGGCGGCGAATACGCGCTGGGCGGCTTCTGGCAGACCTGGGCGTTGTCGGCGGTGCTCTTCGCCGCAGCGCCGATCTCGTACGGGCCGACCATCGGCGACTACACCCGGCGCATCTCGTCCATTCGGTTCAGCGACAGGCAGATCTGCACGGCGCTCGGGATCGGGATGTTCATCGGGGTGCTGCTGCCCAGCCTGTTCGGC
This sequence comes from uncultured Actinomycetota bacterium, assembly GCA_963822305.1. Taxonomy (GTDB): domain Bacteria; phylum Actinomycetota; class Actinomycetes; order Mycobacteriales; family Mycobacteriaceae; genus Mycobacterium. The sequence continues at coordinate 144,435 of CAWGHF010000028.1, forward strand.
GCATTCACCGCGCTGACGTTCGCGAACCCGACCGACTCCTACATCGACGACCTTGTCGCCGCGTCGCCCGCCTGGTACGTCCTGCCCATCGTGGTGATCTCGTTGTTCGGCGGCATGAGCCAGGGCGTGCTGTGCGTCTACGCCAGCGGTCTGGACCTGGAAGGGTTGGCGCCTCGGCTGAAGCGGACACAGACCACGGTCATCACCGCGGCCGTCGCCATCGCCCTGCTGTACGTCGGCGTGTTCGTGTTCGACGCCATCGACTCGGTGACCGCGATGACGGTGGCGCTCAACGCTGTCATCACGCCGTGGGTGGCGATCCTGGCGATCGGCGCGCTGCGCACGAAAACCTATGATCCCGTCGATCTTCAGGCGTTCGCGCATGGTCGCCGCGGCGGCCGGTACTGGTTCACCGGCGGCTGGAACATGCCCGCAGTCATCGCTTGGGTGGTCGGCGCCACATTCGGGATGCTGACGGTGAACACCACGCTGTATGTCGGACCGCTGGCCGACATCGCCGGTGGCGTGGACCTGAGCACCATCGGCTCAGCCGCCCTGGCAGGGTTGATTTACCTCGCATCCCTGAGTTTCATCGAGGCATGACGCGCTCAGCCAACGAACTGGTCACTGAATTCTGCGAGAAGTGGTCGACGCCCGACCCGGAGGAACTCGCCGGCTACTTCACCGAAGACGCCGTGTACCACAACATTCCGATGGACGCGGTGCACGGCCGGGAGGCCATCAAGCAGTTCATCGCGGGATTCGTTGGCGGTCTCGACGGCATCGACTTTCAGGTGCACAGGCAGGTCAGCGACGGCGATCTCGTCATGAACGAACGCACCGATGTCATGCGCCGTAAGGGCGGTGAGCCGATACCGCTGCCCGTCACCGGGGTCTTCGAGATCGAGAACGGTCGGATCAAGGCCTGGCGGGACTACTTCGACATGGCGACGATCACCAGCCAGTTCGGCTAGGCCAGCAGGCGCACCTCGGCGTTGCGGGTGTCGGTGAGGATCTCGAACATCGCGCGCCGGGTGGCGCTGAGTTCGGTTGCCGTGATCCCGCTGCCGGACAGTCGAATACGGCAAGTCGCGAGCGCGGAGTTGTAGCAGAACTTCGACTCTCCGTCGGTGTCGGTGTAGGTCAGCCCGATCACGTCGCGCGGCTCCGCGGAGATCTCGCCGTCCACGGTCACATCGTCGACGCGGGCGCCGAAGGACCAGCTGAACGGCCGATACTCGCCACGCGTGTGGCGGGTCGCCAGCACCGAGCGCACGGCCACCTCTCGCCCGTCATGGCGGAGAACCAGAAGCGTGGCGGCGGGCAGTGACAGGGGGCCGACCGCGGCATGTGCGGTCACGATCTCCAGGCTCGATTCGGGCGCACCGTCGAATCCGCACACCTGACCGAAGGCATAGGCGGGCGTGTGGCGGCGGCCCCAGTTGTGGTTGACGCTCCCGGTCCAGCCGTCCACCTCGAGGTGAACCTCGTCGAGTTCAACCCTGCCGTCGAACCGAGCGAGCGGGTGGCGAACCGTCGTCTTGGCCGTCGGGAACTTGGCCTTGTACCCGCGGTCGGTGAGCAGTTTGACCGGCGCCTCGTCGCCCGGCGTGATCCGCAGTTCCCAGTGCGCCGACCGATCCGCGCCGCTGACCGACCCGCAGGCCGACCGATCGTCGATCGATGTCGCGCCGATCCGTGCGGTCCAGATGTCGTACTGGTAGTCGGACTGGTCGATCGGAAACGGCTGCTTGAGTGCCCGATTGCCTGCCCCGTCGGGGTCGAACACCATCACCCACGCGTCGGCGACCGGCACGCCCGACGTCGGCAACAGCAGCGTCGAGCGCATCCATAGCGCCCGCGCACGACCGGGATCGTTTGCACGGATGAATCTGCTCTCGTAGTAGGGCGGCTGCGTCTTCACGGGACCAGCATCCAATACTTGAGCGGTGACAAGTACGGAGATCGTCACCTACGTGCTGGCGGCCGTTGCCGCGATCGAGGCCGCCGTGATCGTGGTGGTGGGCATTCAGCTCAACCGCGCCCGACGCGAGGCCGACGAGCTGCGCAGCCGCGTCGACACCCGCAACGCGCTGCTGTCCGGCGGCCGCGAGGCGGTCAAAACGATGTGGCAGACGGCGAACATCATCCGCAAGGAAGGCTTCGGAGCCGCGGTCGCCTCCTCGATCGAGGACCTCGCCGATTGGGCCGAGGTGGAACGGCCCGACCTGGCCCGGCTGACGCCTGACGGCAACGTCGCGATCCTGTTCTCCGATATCGAGGAGTCCACGGCGCTCAACGAGCGCATCGGGGACCGGGCCTGGGTGCGGCTGATCGGCAGGCACGACAAGATGATCCGGCGGTACGTGAAAAGCCACCGGGGTCACGTCGTGAAAAGCCAGGGCGACGGGTTCATGATCGCCTTCGCCGAGCCGGAGCAAGCGGTGCTGTGCGGCGTCGACGTGCAGCGGGCACTTCGTCGGCGCCCCAACGGGATCCGGGTGCGCATCGGCATCCACGCGGGCAAGTCGGTGCGGCGGGGCGACGACCTGTTCGGCAGGAATGTGGCGATGGCGGCGCGCGTGGCGGCACATGCCGACGGCGGCCAGACTCTGGTCAGCGAATCGGTGCGCGACGCAGTTACCGGCGATGACATCGCCTTCGACGACGGCCGCGATGTCGAGCTGAAGGGCTTCTCAGGCCAGCACCGGTTGTACGCAGTCAAAGTCGGCTAGGCGCAGACGGTCTCAGTGCTGCGCCCCGGCTATCGAAACGAGCGCACTGAACAGTGCCTCTCCCCCGATGTGACGGCGAGCGGCCGCAGCGCGGCATCCAACGACGCCCGGAGTCCGGCTTCTGAGGATACCGTCGGCGGAATCGGCATCGCCATCCTTGGCGGCCTCCAGTGGGTGGCTGGCCACGCCGCTCACCCGCTCAGCTGAGCCGGTCAGTTCTTGGGCGCCTCGGACTCGGCCAACCGCTGGTGCAGCCGGGCGCGAATGTCCTCGGGGGTGTAGGCGTTGCGGCGCCGCTGATCGCGTGCGACCAGCGCGCCACCGGCGACGACGCCGGCGACACCGGCCAGTCCAACCCACTTCCAGATGCTGTGCATGCCCGTCAGTGTGCCTAAGCTGCGCTGGTGGATGCGAACACGGTCACCCTCGAGCGCGCCCTCAATGAGACCCGCACCGGGGATATCTGGCTGTTCCGTGGCGATTCGCGACCGGACCGGGCGATTCAGACGATGACCAACGCGCCGGTCAACCACGTCGGGATGACCGTCGCGATCGACGACATGCCGCCTCTGATGTGGCATGCCGAACTGGGCGACAAGCTGCTCGACATGTGGACGGGCACCAACCATCGCGGTGTTCAGCTCAATGACGCCCGGGCCGCCGTCGAACGCTGGATCAACAACTACGGGCAGCGCTGCTGGTTGCGTCAGCTCACCCCGGACGCCACGCGCGAGCAGGAAGACCACGTGCTCCGCGTCATCGCGCGGATGGACGGCACTCCCTTCCCCAGCACCGCACGGCTGACCGGACGGTGGTTTCGCGGCCGGGTTCCGACAGCGGCCGACTGGACCAGAGGTGTCCCGTTCTTGGACAAGAGGGTTCGCGAGTCTGCTCGACGCAGGAGGGCCGACGAGCGAAGGGCCGGATTGGAGACCGCGTACTGCGCCGAGACCGTCGCGATCACCTACGAAGAGATGGGCTTGTTGACCACCGAGAAGCACTCCAGCTGGTTCGACCCTGGCAAGTTCTGGAGCGGCGACTTGCTGCCGCTGACGGAGGGTTACAAACTGAGCGACGAGATCGCTGTGGTACTCGGTTAAGCAGTGCCGACGTGGCCGATGCGATAGCTTTCCCGGGATGCGCCTGACCAATGCCTTCTTCGCCAACCACGCCGAGGTGGTTGACGACATGCTCAATGTGACCGGCGGGTGCTGGACGTCAACTACGGTCGCGGACGGTTCGACGGCGTTTGCCACCCGCTGCGTCGTCTTCTGCGACGTCAGCAGGCAGGACCGCAATAAGCAGTTCGGGCTGCACATCGACGCGGCGGGCCCGTCGGGTCAGCAGTGGACGCCGGCACGATCGTCGTACTTCACCGTGCCGAGCAAGATCGCGTTCATGGTGACGCCGCCGATCGCGCTGCCGATCGAGCCCAGCGGCGGGCTGCACGTCTATACCGTCCGCCTCGAAGATCATGAAGAGCGGATCACCTTGCGGCTTCATGTTCAAGTGGTGGCCGGCAGCGCCTTCCCCCGTCGCTGAGTTGTCCAATCGGGTCGTCAGGCGTTTTGAGCGGCGCTATGGTCCGCCCATGCCACTGCACTATGTGGATCCGCACAAGAAGCGAAGCCGCTGGAACAAGGCCAACGAACGCGTCTTCCGTACACGTCCGGGTCAGTTCGTGGCCCGCCATGTCTTTTGGAACGTCGACCCGTGGCTCTATCGGGCTACCCGGGGTCGCTATCCGACGATCATCGGCGGCACCGCGACGGCTCCGCTGGTGAGCACAGGCGCCAAATCGGGTCAGCGGCGTGAGCATCAACTCACCTACTTCCACGACGGAGCCGATCCGATCCTGATCGCCTCGAACGCCGGGGGCCTGAAACACCCGCAGTGGTACCACAACCTGAAGGCGCATCCGGAGTGCGAGTTCGGCGACGAGCGTTTCACCGCAACGGAAGTCACCGATCCCGACGAGTACACCCGCCTGTACGGACTGGCCGAGCAGGTGTATGCCGGATACGGCGACTACCGCGAGAAGACCGCGGTGACCGGACGGAAGATTCCCGTCTTTCGACTCACGCCGCGCTAGGAGTTCCTACAGTCGCGCGAAGCAAGGATTGGCGTCCTCTTTGGGGATCGACGCGTTCTGACTGGAGAACTTCCCGACGACTCCGCTGCCGGTGACTTCCACGCTGTCGGCGTGGATCCCGAGCGGATAGTTGTCGTTCAGTTTCTTGGTCAGATCGTTCAACGCCGTCTGCACCGCGTCCTTGGGCAGCGGCCCGGTGACTTCGAGTACCTCGAGGTTGAGATCACCTTCGGCGACAACGGGTTTGGCCGTGACGCTGTTCTCGCCGGCATCGACGATGATCGTGCCCGCCGCGGCGTCGGTGCGCACGCCGGTGATCAGACTCCCCACGGCGGGGAGGTTGGCCGCGAGGGTGTCCTTGATACCCGCGGACTTCCACGAGAGGGTCGCGGTCAGCGATCCGATGGTGCCCTTGGAGTCCCCGTTCTCCCGCAATCGCACATCCGAGACGGTCACGTCGGCGGTCATCCCGGTTGCGTCCTGAACGCGCTTCCCGGCGGTGGTGACGGAGATGTTGGTGTAGTGGCCGGTGATGTGCTGCCAAAGGAACGGCGGGTTCACCCCGTATGAAATGGTGACGCCGTCTTGCACAACGCATTCCGCGACTTCCACAAGGACGTCGTCGGCACGGTGGCGCGCGTAGAGCTCGGCACCGGCCAGGCCGCCGGCCACCAGTGCGACGATGATGACCGCGATCAGGATGATCGACTGGCGGTTGAAAAATCCCCTGCCGCGCCGCTTCTTGGCAGCCGGTTGTTGCGCTTCGGGCGGCGGGGGCGGTGCTGCACCGGGCGGCGGAGCGGGTGCTGGCGGTGGCGGTTGGACGCCGCGGGGTGGTGGCGGCGGTTGACCGCCTGCGGGTGGCGGTGGCGGCGGTTGGGTGCCGGCGGGCGGCGGCGGCCGGAATTTTTCGGTGGGCGCTGCATCTGGTGGCTGCCTGCGCGCACGGATCTGCTCGGTAGGCGGTTCGGGTGGTCTATCGGGCCGCTGGATTCTTCGCGTTGCAGGGTCCTGGTGCGGGTTACCCCTGCCCTGCCGACCGGGCCCCCCCGGACGTTGCGGCGGTGGCGGCGTGGTCACCTGCGCGATTCTGCCTCATCAGATTGCCGAGGGACGAGCTATCGGAGTACTGATGCGTCGGCCTGTCGTCGCCTCTAACGTTCCAAAGGACAGCCGGAACACGCCCGGGAGGAGCCATGACAGACCTGATCGCGCCGATCGTCACTATCGCGGTGATGGCGTTGTTCGTGGCGGCGTGGGTGTTCTATCTGCGCCGCGTCCGGCAGGGACGTGCCGATCCGGTCGTGGACCCGAGTTGGCCAAGCAATCTACGGCCGATGCCGCGCCATCTGCATGACCCGGCCGACGTCGAGGTGGAAACCAGCCTGTATTTCGATCCGAACGAGGCCAAACTGAGCCGCCGTGATCCGGAGGCGGATTGATACTCGGTGCGTGCCGAGTTTTCGGTTACACCGGAGACGAGTTCCTGCTTCGGCGAAACAGCGGGGACCCGAGCCGATTTGCGGGTGGTTCCGGCCTGACTGCGCAGACACGCCGGTGACGTCACCAAAAGCGACGACATCGGGGCGTAACTTCTGGCCGTGCCGACTCGCAGGCCCTCGCGCGCAGTGAGATATGCGCGCCGTCGTAGACGGCGCATCGCCGCGAAAGTGCACGACCTGACCGACGTGCAGTGGACCGCGCTGAAGACTGCGTGGGGCGGATGCGCCTACTGCGGCGCAACCGAGGGAGCCCTGCAGAAGGATTGCGTGCTGCCGATCTCTCGCGGAGGGCGCTACGTGGTCACCAACGTCGTACCCTGCTGCCGCTCGTGCAACACCAGCAAGTGCAATGCCGAGGTGACCAGCTGGATGCGACGCAAGAAGCTGGACGAAGGACGATTTCTGTTGCGGCAGGACGAGATCAACAAGGTGTTGGCAGCCGGCGCCGGTTGACTTGACCCGAGGGCGGAGGCAGGGTTCGCCTCGCCTGCAAGGTGACGCCAAGCACCGTATTGGCCAGGTCTGTCCGACTCTTGGCGAAAACGCGAAGTGCGCGATAGAACGACCAAACTTGGCGGGGGCTGGGAACTTTCGGCACCCACGCCAGCTCCCAATGGATCCCGTTGATCGGGTCGTCGAAGAAGACGGCGTAATAGCCGGGCCAGTACTGCGGGTAGTCCTTTGGCTCGTCAGTCACGGGAACATCGCGTCTGACCAGGAATTCACGGTGAAAGCGGTCGACCTCTTTTCGGCTACGGGCCCACAGCGCAATGTGATTGACGCCGACCGCCTGGTCGCTGTGTGTGAGCCTTCCCCCGGTCCGGGCCGGCTGAATGCCAATGTAGCTGTGCGGGTTGATATATCGGGTGAAGTAATAGATCGACTGGTACTCCATGTTCAGCGACGAAAAGCTGTCGTATCCCAGCCAACCGAACAACGCGTCGTAAAAGGCGATCGAGTCGTCGTAGTCCAACACCGCGAACTCGACGTGACTGACACCGCGCCACCGCATCGCGCCTCCTTCATGAGGATCTACTACTGAATGTAGTACCAATGCGCTGCAAGGTGAAGACGCGAAGGGTCGGCACCGATGAGTTCAGCGAGGCGCCGAGGTCGGCATGCATATGGACTGCTGATCATTGCGGGCAACGTCACAGTGCCAAGCGAGCAGGGCCCGACGCACGTTTGATGGGGGATCTCGCAGGGCAAACGAACGTTTCAGTGGGCGGGGTCGGCGGGGGATGACGCTGGCGTCGCCTGCAAGGCGGTCATCGGGGGTTCATCCCCTCTGTTAAGACGCTAGCGTTGCCCCGCTGGCCGTCGCCCGGGTCGGCGATAGCCGCCGCTCCCCAGGGTTTGGTGGGCGGTCATTGATGACGAGGGCGTGAATTTGTTCAAAATAAGGCTTGACCTGCTTATCAGCTAGTAGTAAAACATGTACTGCTCCGTAGGCCATCAGACGTTGACGAGGGTTGCCGAGCACACAAATTGGCAGAGGGTATTCCACAAAAGGGGTATTGCGATGCAACAACGACATCCGGCATTCGAGGAGCAGTACGCCGTCGCGCAGTCCCTTGATGGCGACGGCAAGGCACGATCCCGGCACGATCTACATGCGGTCGATGGGAGCGTGACCGGCGCCGACGGCTACGACATTGACGTCACAGCGTCGGAGCTGAAACACCAGAACGAGGTGACGGCCGCCGTCACAGTCATAACCGAGCACCGGGCAGACATCGAACAGGCCAAAGGCATGTTGATGCTTGTCCACGGAATGGCTGACCCCCAGGCTGCCTTCGACCTGCTCAGGTGGCGGTCCCAAGAGACCAATACGAAACTGAGACTTCTTGCCCGACAGATAGTTGCCGACTTCGTCGCCCTCCGCGGTCGTGAAACGCTTCCGCCTCAATCCGCCTACGACAACCTGTTTTTAACCGCACACCTCCGCGTCGATCCGGATGCCGAGTCGGAGGAGAGCCCTTAAATCCCGGCTGAACTGCGGATTTACACGTTGAAGCGAAATTCGACGACGTCGCCGTCGGCCGCCGGGGCAACGGTGACACTTCGTGTTCTACTGCGGTGGTGTGGGACACCCGTGAGGGCGAGCTCCGTCATCCGGCGGGGCGCCTCAACCATCATGGCGAATGGGGCGGATCGCTTGGGGAGGCGCACGTGTCGCCGATTCTTTTGGACGGCTTTGACAACCTGCTGGGCGACCCGCTCGCGGGGTGTGTCGACGGCAGAACCGATGCGGTACCGCGCTGAAAGGACCTGGCTGTCGGCTCGTCGTTATCGGCCTTGGCGAGCAGATCGGTCGGAACAGCCCCCAACTCCACAGGTGGTCCCGACCGGCAGTCCGCGGAGGTCCGCCCGCAGCCCCGCAGTGAAATGCGAAAGTGCCGCTTTGGAGGCCGAGTAAGTGACGAGGCCAGGGAAGACCGAAATGCCAGCAAGGGACGACCGTTGACGATGTGGCCAGCCCCACGTCGCAGCATCCGCGGTATCGCCTGCCGACAGAGTTCAGCCGGAGCTAGGTAGTTGACTTCGGTGACTCGGCGAAGTTCACCGTCGGGTGCGTCGGTGAAGCTGGCGGTGCTCTCGATACCAGCGTTGTTGACCAGAACATCGATCGGACCGACGTCGTCTTCGACCCTCTGGATGAGACTTCGCAACGTGGGTCGGGTCCGAAAGGTCTGCTGGGTGAACGGTGCCGCCGAGTTCGGCCGCGACCGATTCAAGGGAGTCCCGGCTACGAGCGACGAGCGCCACTCTGGCTCCGGCGCCAGCGAAGGCGTGTGCAAGCGACTCGCCGATTCCCCGCGATGCCCCGGTGATCAGTACTCGTTTCCCCCGAAGTTCCATTCACGGATCGTACGCAGCGGGTGCGAACCAACTGTCCAACTCCCAGAAACGGGTGGAGGCCGTCTTCTAACCCTTGGACGTCGACGTTGATCCAAACCGGAATCGACTGGGTTGCGTCCACCAAGGTGGTGTACGAGCGGACCTGTTCGTGAGGTGCGGCGTGTCGTTGCCGAGTGATTGAAGGTCATCGCGTGATTCTTCGAGAGACCTACCAAAGTCACTCGAGCAAAGGAATCGACGCGATGACCACTGCCCACGATATCGACCTACCTACCGTGCTGGCCGAACGACTCACCACCACTCACCCTGACGTGTTGCGCGAGCTGTTGGCCACGTTCATCCACACCCTGATGGGAGCCGAGGCCGACGCCCTGTGCGGCGCCGGATACGGTGAGCGCAGCGGCGACCGGACCAACCAACGTAATGGTTACCGGCACCGCCAATTCGACACGCGGACTGGATCATTGGATCTTTCGATCCCGAAGCTGCGGCACGGCTCCTATTTCCCGGACTGGTTGCTGGAACGCCGCAAACGGGCCGAAAGGGCACTGACCACTGTCGTGGCCACCTGTTACCTGCTGGGGGTGTCGACGCGGCGGATCGACAAGCTCGTCGAGACGCTGGGCATCACGTCGCTGTCGAAGTCGCAGGTGTCGGTGATGGCCAAGGAACTCGACGTCGCCGTCGAGGCGTTTCGGACCCGACCGCTGGATGCCGGTCCGTACACGTTCGTGGCCGCCGACGCCCTGGTCCTCAAGGTTCGCGAAGGCGGCCGGGTGGTCAACGTGCATGCGCTGATCGCGGTCGGGGTCAACGCCGAGGGCTACCGCGAGATCCTCGGCGTTGACGTCACTACCGCCGAGGACGGGGCGGGCTGGCTGGCGTTCTGGCGGTCGTTGACCGCCCGCGGCCTATCGGGGGTCCGGCTGGTCACCAGTGATGCGCACGCCGGGCTGGTGGCCGCGATCGGCGCCACGCTGCCCGGAGCGACCTGGCAACGCTGCAGAACCCACTACACCACCAACCTGATGGCCATCACCCCGAAGACGTCGTGGCCGTGGGTGCGCACCCTGCTGCATTCGGTGTTCGATCAGCCCGACGCGCAATCGGTTGCCGCGCAATATGATCGGATCATCGATGCGCTGGCCGACAAGCTACCCAAGGTCGCCGAACACCTGGAAGCCGCCCGGGAGGACCTGCTGGCGTTCACCGCCTTCCCCAAACAGATCTGGCGACAAATCTGGTCGAACAACCCCCAGGAACGACTCAATAAGGAGATCCGCCGGCGCACCGACGTCGTCGGCATCTTCCCCGACCGCAACGCGCTGATCCGCCTCGTCGGCGCCGTGCTGGCCGAGCAGCACGACGAATGGGCCGAATCACGGCGCTACCTCGGCCTGGACGTCCTCAGCAAATCCCGAACAGACAACACGCCGTCAACAGAACAGGAGGCCACCCCCGCGGCACTGACCGCCTGAACCACTACCTCGAAGAATCACACGACGACCTGCTACACCACGTCCCTGGACTTGACCCTCGACCACGTCGCCGCCGTCGTTCAGTGCTTAAGTTGTCACGGCTCCGCTCGTGGCGAGGATGGTGCGTGCAACCAGTTCAGGATCGTCGGAGATCGGGTCGTGAGCCACGTCGGATAGGACGGTGAAAGTGGCGCAGGCAGGTGCTCTCGGGCGACGGAATGGCAGAGGTCGATCGGAATCACGATGTCTTTTTCCGCCCACGCGACGGTGATTGGACACGGCAGAGGATCTTTTCGAGCGACGTACCGGGTGCCTGCCTCTGCTGCAGCCTGTCGATTCAGCAGGCTCCATTTCATTCAGAATCGCGGCCAAGCCAAGCTGGCGGTGACGTCAAAGTCGACCTGCGGCAGATGTCCATCGGGAGGGCACTACTCCGCCCCGCCCGCGCGATGCAACCGCCCATCGGGCGTTGACATGGTGTCTGCGCAGGAGCAGGGTTAAGTGCGTTGAACGACGCGTAAAGCTCTTATTGACCAGCGATACTCGCGTCGCGCGGTTGTCGTCCGCGCCGCGGCCTTCAACTGCAGAAGACAGCATGCCCGGGGGGTGCAGCATGCACGAGTTCTTTCCGATCGCGGCGGGGCTATTGGTGGGCGTCGCCCTCGCGTTGATCGCGCCCCGCCTGCGCCTCTGGCTAGGAGCACTGCTCGCCGTCGTCCTCGGGATCGCCGCGACCGTCATCAGCGGCGAGTACAAGATCGGCTGGGAGTTCCTCCTCATCGACATCCCGCTCGTCGCAGTCTGCTCGGTTCTCGGGCTCACCGTGGCGCGCGCGGTCCGCGCCCGAGTGGTGTCTCGCCCCTAACCGCACCCGCCCCGATTGGGGAGCATCGTGAGCAATCCGAACGGCGTCCCGGCCGGCGACGATCGCGAGCGCGAACTGCGCGCCGCGGCAGCCGATTTTCGTGGGGCGCTCGCCAGGCTCGACGCGGAGCTCGCCGGCCTGGACATCCCGGTAGACGCCAGACGCTCTGCCGCCACGTCGCCGGTCGACGCCAACTGCAAGGCGCTGCTCGCGCTCGTCCGCAAGCGCTGCCCCGGCCTGCTCCCCGCCGATGACCTCCCACCCGGCGACGTCGCAACCCCGGTCCCAATCCCGGCAGACGTGGCGTCGTCGCTGTTCGTCACCGCCCTCCGCGAGTCCATCGCGACCGCCGTGACGGGCCGCGTCCCGCCACCAGACGCCGAGCTGCCCACCACCGTACTGTGGGAGGAGGGCCCCGACGCGCTGCTCGTGCTCGTCGGGAGCGCCAAGGTGAAGATCGGCGACGGGGATGTCACCGTGTCGCTGCCGGTGCGCTGCGACCAGCTGGCCCGTGGGAGCGGCGTGGTCACCGTCCACCTCGTCATCGGCTCGCCCGAACGCCCGGCCGGGTTGTTCGCCGCGACGAGCACAGTCCCACAGGGACCGCCCGTCGTGATCCGGCGCTGGGCCGACGCGCTTACCGCCCTGGCCTGGACGGCGCTCCTCGCGGTGGCCCGCGGCGTCGCCCGCCGCTCCGGCCGGGACACCGACGGCACCGGACTGGTGCCGGTCGCGCTCGTGGCATCGCCGCGGGGACTCGTCGTACTGCCGCAGGCCCGGCACGCGATCGACAGGGTCGCGAGCGCGTGAGTACCGACCTCGGCGACCTCGCCGGCCTGGCCACCGCGCTCGGCCTGCTCGACGACGACGGCGACCTCGTCGCCGACTGGTTCACCCGCCCCGGCGACTACCTCTCCTCGGTCCTGCGGGTGCCGCACCAGCGGGAGGCGCTGGTCGCGTTCGTCGACGAAATGCTCGGCGGCGACGAGGCGGTCACCGACGCTGCGGGCCGCCAGTGGCTGCCGCTGGTGGACGTCGAGAACGGCGCGTTCAGCGCGTACGCCGTGCTGCAGGCCGACAGCGAACGGGTCACGGTCGGTGCGGGCGTGCGGGTCCTGGTCACCAGCGAGTCCGGGGTGCGCTGCGCCGTCGAGGCCGTCGCCCCACTGTTCACGCAGCCGCTGGCCGGTGGTGACGTCATCGTGGTGCCCGGCACCGAGAGTGCCTTTGTCGACATCGCGCTCGCCCTCGACTTCCCGGCGGGGACCGCGAGCGCCGGCGTCGCCCTGGCCGGCGTGAGCCTTGACGTCGGTATCCCCACCTGGTCAGGCGGCGAGCCTGCGTTCGGGCTTGTACTGCGCGGGCTGGGGCTGCCCGGGTCCGCGGTGGCCGGCGACGTGGAGGTCCGGGCTGACCGGCTCGACGAGGTGGACGACGCACTCGTGGGTCTGATTCTCGGGCTGGTGCGTGCACAGGCCGCGGGCCTGCCGTCGAACGACCCGCTGCGCGGGCTGGCGAGCCTTCTCGGTCTCAACTCCGACGCCGTCCCGGACTTCCCGCTGGACGACGTCCTGTCCCGCGGCGCCACGGCGCTCGCCGACTGGTTCGGCACCGTGGTCGCCGACGAAACGGTCCGCGCCGATTGGCTCGGCGGGCTCGCGGCGCTCGTCGGCGGCACCGTCCAGGGCACCGGGGCCGCCGCGCAGGTCGCCGTCACCATCGACGCCGCGACGCTGCGCCTGAAGGTGGCCGCGACCCCCGGCGCAGCCGGGCGTCCGGTGATCACCCCGACGCTGACCCTCGACGTCGCCGGTGCCGGCGGTGTCACCCTCGCGCTCGACGTCGACCCGGTCAGCCTGGACCTCGGTACCGGCAGCGCGGTCGCCGTCCCCCGGCTGTCCCTCACCGCCCGGGTCGCCGGGAGCGGCGGCGCGCAATTGTTAACGCCGACCGGCAGCGGTCTCGGCCGGGTCGGGCTGGAAGAATTGCGGGCCGGGTTTGCGCTCGACCCGTCTCGGCGCCCGATGCTCGTCGTCGAGGCCCGGGTGGCCGACGTCGGCGCTACCCACTTCGAGGTCCTCGACCTCACGTCGCCCGACGCCCTCGCCGCTGCCGCCGGACAGGTGATCACCGACGCCGCCGGGTCCCTCCTCGACGGTCTCGGCGCGGCCGGCGACGCGATCGCCGTGGTACTCGGCCTTCCGCTGCCCGGCGGTCCTGCACTGCCGTTGGTCGACCCGGCCCGACTGCTCAGCGATCCCCTCGGCGCGGTCGCCGAACGCTGGCGCACACTCCTGGCCGGCCCCGCCGCCGACGCCCGCACCGTCCTGGAGTCGGTGCGCGATCTCGTCGCCGACACCGCCGCCCAGGCCGTCGCCGTGACCGGTACCGGCAGCCGGGTGGACCCGTGGCGGGTGCCCGTCGCCGCCGGGGTGGCGCTGGTCGCCACCCACGACGGCGGTGTCCTCGCGATCGGTGTCAGCGCCGACGTCACCGCCCCCGACCTGGCCGGGTCGGGCATCGCGGCGGGTCTCGTCGTCCATGCGTGGCTGGTCGAGCTGGGGCTCGGGGCCGGTGGCGTACCCCGGTACGCGGCCTTCCTGCCCGAGGCCTCCGGGCGGCTTCGGTTCATCGCGGCCGGCGGCGGCCGGCTCGCGCTCGGATCGCCGCCGACGGCGCTGAGCGCCGACGAGCTCGGCGTCGCCGCGAGCTGGCGCGCCGCGACGGGCGTCCAGGTGCAACCGGTGGCGAACGGAGCTCGGCTCGACCTCGGCGGTGCTGAACTGGGCCTGCCCGTCCCCGTCGTCGGCACGGACGGCACGCTCGCACTGGACGACGAGAGCTGGGCGGCGCTGGAAGCCCTCGTCGGCGCGGCCGCCGAGTCTCTCGTCACCGACGGGAGCGGCCCGGCGTGGGTGGCGGACGCCGTCCGGCTCCTCGGCTGGGGGCCGGCCACGAGTGCGGGGCCAGGCCGTGGACACGTCACGTCCGGCCCGCGGTTGTCGCTCGCCGGGTTGGTCGCCGACCCCGCGGCCGAACTCGAGGCGTATGTGCGGGCGCTGCTCGACGTGGCCACGGACGACGGCGGAGTCCAGGCCGTGCTCGACGTGCTCTCGCCGATCCTCGGCCCGCTGACCGGCCGGTACGGTGGCGGCAGCGGAAGCGATCCGTGGCGGCTGCCCCTGCTCGGCACCGCCCTGGAGGCCACCGCCGACGCAGTGCCCGCGATCGTCGCATGGCTCGGACCCGACGGCCCGCAGGACGCCGTCTCTCCGCAGGCCGCACCGGTATTCGGCTGGCAACCCGGCGACCCGCCGCTGCCCACCGCCACCCTGGTCACGGCCTTGGCGGTGCAGGCCGTCAACGACGACGTGCTCGCCGACCTGCTGGCCGGGCGCGGCGATCTGGTCGCGGGGCTCGAGGAGCTCGTCGTCCGCTGGACCGGCACGGACGGCCTGGTCGCGCTCACCGAGACCGGACTGCCGGCCGGGGTCACCGGACACCGGCTCAGCGACGCCGACCACTCCACCCCCCTGGCGGCGCTCGACCTCACCGCGGTCGTAAGCCCAGTGCCTGCGACGGTCGTGCACATCGCTGTCGACGCGACCGTCCTGCCGGAGGGCCTGCCCGCCGACCACGCCGTCGATCTCACCGGAAGCGGCCTGCCGCCGGAGGCCTTCACCATCACCCTGCCTGCCGATCCCAGCGGTGCATGGGCCGTGCGCTTGGGCACCCGCCTCGCCTGCCGAGGCACCGGCGACCCGGACGGTGTGCGCGGGCAGGCGGGGCGGCTCGAGCGTGTCCTGCGCCCCCTGGCGGCGACGGGCCCGGTGCTCGTCGTGGCGCACGGGGGCGCAGGGCACCCGGCCGTGCGGGCCGCGGCCACCATCGCCGCCGAGGGGATCGGCGGCATCACCGACGTCGTCACCGTCGGAACCCCCTGGACGACGATCACCGCCGACACCCTCGACCGGCTTCCCGGCGCCGACGCCCTGCGGCTGCTGGCGGCGCTGCTGCCGCCCGGGGTGTCACCGGACGAGGACCCGGACGACGACGACCTAGCCACGGCGCGTCGCGTCCTCGGCCTCTGGCAGGCCCTCGACACCCTCGGCGACCCGCTTGCAGAGCTGCGCCCACCCGTCGACCCGACACCCGTGACCGGAGTCGCGGTGCACGCGTGCGTCGGGTCCCTCGGCGAGGCGTCGGTGCGGCGGGCGATCACCGCCGCCGCCGTCACCGGTCTCGTGGAGCGGGCGTGGGCGCGCGCCGACAACCCGATCGGCGTCCCTGAACTCACCCGGACCGGCATCCGCTGGCCGATTCTCGCGCCCACCGCGCGAGCCGGACTCACTGCGGCGCTGCGCCTCGACCTCGACCTCGCCGGGACCGCCGACCGGGCGTCCGGCGACGCCGGACCGGCGGTGGTCGTCCGGTTCGCGCTCGGCGGCGATGGCGGCTGGCTGCTCGGCGGTCCTGACCCCGGACGCTCGCCGGGCAGCGACCGGCCTCTCGGGCTGCGCCGCCTCACTGCCCGCATCGACCTCCCGCTCGGCGGCGGACCGGCGACCGCGCGCGTCGACCTGCATGACGCGTTCGCGCTGGGCGTGCGGCGGCCGCGTTGGACGGTCGCCGGCGGTCCCGGCGCCCCTGCGGACGCGACGCCCGCCCTGCCGGAGGTCCGGGCACTGCTCGGCGCCGTTACCGCACGGCTCACCGCCGCCGCGACCGCCGATCCGATCCTTACCGGGCTGCTTGATGCGCTCCGGGCGCTCGGTCTCGTCGGCACGGATGGCGGGTTCGACACCGTCACCCTGGACCGGCTGCTGCTTGACGCGGCTGGGGTCGCCGCCACCGTCCGCGCCGACGCCGGCCGCCGGGCCGCACTGGCGGCGGCCCTGCGCGCGATCGCCGGCGATACCCGGCCCGCCGCCACCGCGGGGGACACTGTCCGGTGGGTCCGGGCCGCCGAGCCGGTACTGGCGGAGGTCACGGTCGATCTCGGTACCGGCGGGGTGGCCGCGGAGGTGGGCGGCACCGGCGCGATCGCCTGGGCGGTCACCGGTGGTCTCGCCGTCGGGACTCCATCGTTCGGCCTTCGGCTGGGCCCAGACCTGCCGCCCGCCGGCGCCCCGGGGACAGCCGCAGGATTCGCGCTCCACCTCGACCTCACCGGGCCGTCGGCGGCGCTGCGGGTGGCCCGCCCCTCCGGGATCGAGGACGTGCCGCTCTGGCCGGCGCCCGAGCCGGCCGCGATCGGCCGCGCGCTCGCCGACACCGCACCGGCCGCGCTCATGCGCACCCTCCTCGACGTGCTGCGTGATGCCCTCGCCGACGCCGCACCCGCGGCGGGAGACGCCCTCGACACGCTGCTCGACCTGCTGGGACTGCTCGACGGCGCCGACCGGCTCCGGCTGCCGGTCGGCCTGGTCACCGACCCGGCCGCGTGGCTGCGGGCGCTGCCGGCGGCCCAGGGACCGGCGGGTCTCACCGCCTCTGTGCCCGGCTTGCTCGACGCCGTCCGCTCCCTGCTCGGCGTTCCCGGCGGTACCGGACGGCTGGAGGTCACCGAGGGGCGTCTCGGTCACCGCGGTGGACGACGGCGGCGTCCTGCGGCTCGGCGTGCAGGTGGACGGTGACACGTTCGCCGGGGCCGGCGGTGCCGACCGGCTCGTCCTCGGCGGCCGCGCGGGGCTGGCCCTGGCCGCCGGAGCGGTGGTGCCGGACGTCGAGGTCATCGGCGGTCTCGACGGGATCGGCGCGGTCCGGATCGGGGTCGGCGCGGGCGTCGGCGCCGCCGCCCCCTCGGTCGGCGTCGAGCTCGAAGTGCTGCGGGACGGCGGCACTACGATCCCGATTCTGCCCGCCGGTCCCGGGCTCGGCAGCGCCGTTGGGGCCGCCGCCACAGCAGCAGCGGTGAAGGCCCTGCCACACCTGCTCGATGCGGTCGCGGCGCTCGACCCCACCGGGACGCCGGGCACCCCACCCGAGGTCGCCGGCCGTCTCGTCGCACAGCTCGGCGACGCCCTCGACCTGCGCACCGGTACCGGCTCCGCCCGCCGGTTCGATGCGGATGCGCTCTCGCTGTTCGGCGCCGACCCGGCCGGTGCACTTGCGGCCCGTGCCGCCGCGCTCGCCGTCTCCGGGCTCGACCCGCTGTTGCAGGCCGTGGGTCCCCTGCTGGGATCGCCGGGCACCCGCTCGGTGACGGCGACCGGCGGCGCCGTCGTCATCACCGTCGGCCCGGTCGAAGTGCGCTGGACCCCCGGTGCGAACCGCGTCGGCGCGACCGTAACCGCGACCGGCTTGCCGGGCGTCGGGATCGTCGTCGCCGGGCTGGACGCCGGGCCCACCGGGCTGCTGTCGTTCGACGTCACGATCGGCCCCGCCGATCTGGACGCCGGCGTCGTAGTGCTGCGGCCGTTCGCCCGGGTGCGGGCCGGCCAGGCACCCGCAGGCGGCCGTGCGGTCGAGGTGGGCCTGGCCGCCAGCGGGGACCTGCTGGTCGCACGGTGGGCGCTGGACCCCGCCGGGTTCAGCCTGCTCGCCCGCGCCGCCGGGCCGCCGCCGGTCGACTCCTCCGCGCCCGACCAGGTCGTCCTCGCCGTGGTCGCCGCCGTCCTCGACCTGGCCGGCGCTTTCGTGCTCGCCGTCCCCGCGGTCGACACCGCGCTGGACCGGCCGCTGCTCGGTAGCAGCGCCCGCGACCTGCTCGCCGGCGTGCTCCTCGATGATGCCGACACCGGTCGCATCGACGCGGACCTGCTCGTCGTCGACGAGCTGCTCCCCCGGCTCGGACGGCTGCTACGGAACCTCGCCGACGCGCCCGGCGCCGAGGTGAGCATCGACAACTCACTCACCCTGGCGCCGCACGCGGAAGACCTCGGCGGCGGGGCGACCGCGCTCGGCATGACCCTGGGCCTGGCCCGGCCGTTCTCCCTCGGCGGCGGCGACGTCACGGCGAGCCTGGAGCAGCTCACCTCGTGGATCCGGGCGCCGGCCGGGCCGGTCGCCGGCGGGCTCACCCTCACCCTGATCACTGTGCGCGGCGACGGCAGCATCGACCCGCGACCAGGCCTCATCGTCGGCGGAGTCGGCCTGCGGCTGGCCCGGTCCTCCGGACCGTTGCTCGACGCCGTGGTCACCATCGAAGAGGTTGCGCTGCACGTCTTCGCCGATGTCGCGGTGGACGCCGCAGGGGCTGTCGACCTGTCCGGCGGCGCGCGCCTGGAGCTCGGCGGCCTCAGCGTCGGCCTTGCCGGTGCGAAGGGCGGCACGAACGCCGTGGCGAGCGGCCTGCTCGACTCCGGCAGCGAGTCGCCGCGGCCGCGGTTCTCCCCGCCCTCGCCGTGCAGAAGCACGGCACCGGCGAGGTGCAGGTGTCGCTGACCGCCGGCGACGGCGTCGGGCCCTGGTGGGTGATCGTGCAGAAGGGTTTCGGCCCGATCTACGTCGAGCAGGTCGGCCTCGCGGTCACGATGGCGCAGGACACGCTGGGAAGCGTCGGGCCTGCTCATCGACGGCAGGGTCAGCCTGCTCGGCTTGACGCCGAGCGTCGACGACCTCTGGCTCACCTACCTCGTCTCGGGCGGGTCGCCGCTGTCGAGCGGACGCCTGGGGGGTCGACCTGGCCGGGCTGGCGGTCACCGCCGACATCGCCGGGCTCAGCCTGGCCGGTGGCCTGCGCAAGGTTTCCCGCGGCCGGCGGCGGCACCGAGTACCTCGGTCTGCTGATGGCCCGGTTCGGCCGTCTACGGCATCTCGGTCTACGGCGGGTACGGGCTGGTCGGGCCGCCCGACGACCAGTTCGCGTCGCTGTTCCTGTTCGGCGCGGTCAACGGCCCGATCGGCGGGCCGCCGGCGTTCTTCGTCACCGGCATCGGCGGCGGGTTCGGCATCAACCGCGGCCTCACTTACCCGACCGACCTGTCAGCCAGTTCGGCGACTACCCGTTCATCAAGGCGCTCGACCCCGCCGCCCGCCCCGGCGACCCGATGGCCGAGCTGGAGCAGCTGCGGGCGTTCTTCCCCGCCGAGCGCGGGACGTTCTGGTTCGCCGCCGGGCTGTCCTTCACGTCGTTCGCGCTCGTCGACGGCGTCGCGGTCATCGCCGTCCAGATCGGCGACGGGTTCGAGCTCGCGCTGCTCGGCCTGGCCCGGATGGCGCTGCCCCGGCCGCAGGTGGCGCTCGTCTCGGTCGAGCTCGGACTGCTCGCCCGGGTCTCGACGCAGGAGGGTGTCGTCCTCGTCCAGGCGCAGCTCACGGACAACTCGTGGCTGCTGTTCCCGACGATCCGGCTCACCGGCGGATTCGCGTTCGCCTCCTGGTTCGGCGGGCCCGAACAGGGCCAGTTCGTGCTCACGCTCGGCGGATACCACCCGAGCTTCCACCGCGACGGCTACCCGATGGTGCCGCGCCTCGGGATCGCCGTGGCGACCTCTACGGCTACATCTCGATCACCGGCGCAGTCCTACTTCGCGCTGACGTCCGAGGCGCGTGATGGCCGGTGCCCGGATCGAGGCGACGCGCGAGCTTCGGGCCGGGGTGGGCGCACCTCGTGCTCGGCGCGCGACGGCATCGTCTACTTCGACCCGTTCTGGTTCGAGCGTCACGGTCTACGCATCGATCAGCGCGGGCGTGACGATCGACGTGTGGATCGGCGAGATCACGATCTCGGTGTCTCGCTGTCGGCCCGCGTCACGCGTCGACCGGCCCGCCGTTCCACGCGCGCGGCGACGTTCTCGGTCGGCCCGGTCGACCTCGAGGTCGAGTTCGGCGACCGGCCCGAGCCGCCAGCCGCGATCGACTGGGTGCGTTCGACGGCCAAGTACCTCGAGGAGGCCGGCGCCGGGCAGGGCGCACGTGCTCAACGCGGTGCCCGGCAAGGGCGCCGTCCCGCCGACCGGGCAGCGCCGAGACCGGCGGGCGCGCAGCCCCGACGGCAGCGACGCGCAGCCCGTTCCGGGTCGTCGCCCGAGTTCGAGCTGACCGTCACGAGCACCGCGCCCGTGCGCGAGCTCGTCGTCGCCGGCGTCGACCCGCAACCTGCCGACTGTCCCCGAGGTGTCCGCCGCGCCGATGCG
The DNA here is from genome assembly GCA_963822305.1 of uncultured Actinomycetota bacterium. Classification (GTDB taxonomy): domain Bacteria; phylum Actinomycetota; class Actinomycetes; order Mycobacteriales; family Mycobacteriaceae; genus Mycobacterium. The sequence continues at coordinate 165,049 of CAWGHF010000028.1, forward strand.
ACAGCCGGCCAGGCCGCGGGTGACCGTGACGTTCGTCGGTCCCGCCGGACGGCGAGCCCGGCCGACCGGGCCGAGCGGCTCACGCGTCGACGCGCTGCAAGCAGGGGGCGTTCGCGATCGGCACCTGGGGTCCGGCGCAGGATCTCGGACGACAAGAAGGTGCCCGCGCGGCGACGTGCTGGCCGCGGTCGACCGGCTGCTGATCCGGCGACCACGGTGCCGATCGCGCCCGGCACCGGCCGACGATCGAGTACCGGCAGGTCGAGGTCGACCCGAACCGCCGCCGCCGTCCGCTGCCGTTCATCACCGAGGGCGCACCGGCGCCGCCGGAGCCGGCTGCGGCAGGCGTCGATCGCGCTGACCGGTACCGTGCCCGAGCTCGATGGGCGCACCACGATCGAGGTCGCGCGCCGAGCTGCTCGGCGACCGGGGCGGTCGCAGTCCCGCCGGCGTCGCGGCGTGGGCCGGGTCGCGGGCCGCCCCGCCGCTGCTCGGCTCGCTCGGCGAGGGACTCGGCCGCGCGGCCCGCACGGCGCGGGTCACCGACGTTGCCCCCGACCCGGCACCGGACCCGCCGCCGTTGCGCACGCCCGTGGTCGCCGCCGTGCTCGCCGCCCCGGTGCCTGACGTCCCGGCCGCCCAGGTGCCGGTCGGCGCCGACGGCCGTCCCGGCGGGGAGCAGGCCGTCGGGGACCACACGACCGTCGGGCCCCGGCTGCTCGAGCGGGCCGGCGCGGTGCGTCCGGTCTGGCACCGCCGACGGCTCACCGACGCCGACGCCGGCCTCGACCGGGCGGTTCCGGCGACGGCTTGCTGCGGGTGGCGCCGCCCAGCCGCTGCCATCGGCGGCACGGTGCTGGCCGGGCGTATCGCCGCCGCGACCCGCTCCGGCCGGTCCGGCGTCGAGACCGTCGGTGGGCGAGCCGCCGACCCCGCCGCCGCGGCGCGGCTGCGCGGGCTGCCGGACCGACTGCGGCGACGGGCATGCCCGTCCCGGCGGGCGAGGTACACGTCCTCGTGCTGCCCGACGCCGACCGCGACGTCGACGCCGGACCGCCGGCCCGCCTGCATCGTCAAGGACGGCACGGTCCGGGTGGCCGCGGTCGGCCCCGGCGGCGCAGGTGCTCGCCGATGCCGCGCTCGCCGCGGGTGAGGCCCTCGCCGTCCCGCCCGGAACCCGGCGGGTCGCGGCGGCCGGTCACGCGGTCGGGCGCCCCGGCCCGCGAGGGCGGACGCCGAGCTCGACATCCTCGGCTGGGCCAACGACGCGCCGCTGCCCTACATCGGCGGCGAAGCGTTCCTCGGTGCACGGCGCGGTCGTCGTATCGTCCGGGCGGATCCCGTCGCGCCGCGGCTGCAGCCGTGCCGACCGGATGGGTGGGCGCCGACGCCGTGGTCGGCGGCGCGAGCGCCGTCGTGACGACGTTCGCCGGCGCCGTTGACGTCGTCGCGGTGGCAATGGAGGGCGGCGACGGGGACGACCTGTCGCTCGGCATCGAGGGCGCGCAGCGCTCGGCCGACCCCCCGACGGTCGTCGCCGACGGTCCCCGTGCCGTCGCGATCTTCCCCGTGGTCCCCGAGAAGGACGCACGGGTGGTCGTCACCGTTGCCACCGGGCCCCGGCGGCGGCTGGTCGGCATCGCCGGCAGCCACGGCGTCACCCCGGACGTGTTCGCCGCCGCGGTGGCCGCGCAGGGCTTCCCCGCCGTCGTTCCCGATGCGCTGCCGACGACGACCGGCGCCGCGCTCGTGTCTGGAAGGAGCCGTCATAATGCCGCTGTCCCCGGGCCACTTCCGGCTGCGTGCCGTTCGTCGAGCCGCCGGTGCCCGCCGGGTCGTACCTGCTGACCGGCAGCACCACCGGGATGCCGGGCGAGGTGGAGCCGCTGCGCTCGCGGGTGGAGATCGAGTCACCCCGCTACGCGCTGCCGCCGGACCAGATCCTTGGCACATTCCCACCGGCCGGTGCGCGCGGGTCGTTCACCTCACGGCTGCCGCAGATCGTGCTGCGCCGCCGGACCCTGCCGTGGGAGCGGTCCACGGACCTCGACGGCGATGTCGACGACGACGCCGACCCCGTGGCTCGCCCTCGTGCTCATCGCCGAGGGTGAGGGCCAGCTGCTCAGCGACGTCCCGGTCGCCGACTGCACCACCGCCGGCGTCGACCTCGGCGATGACGCCGACGTGCCCAAGGGCGCCTGCCTGGAGGTGCCGCAGGTGGTGGTCGACAAGGTCTTCCCGACGGTGGAAGACCTGCCGATGCTCAGCCATGTGCGGGAGGTCGACCTCGCCGACACCGAGCTGGCGCTCGGAGACGACGACGGCTGGCTCGCGGTTGTGCTCGGCAACCGACTGCCGCAGCCGGGCGTGCGATACCTCGCCTGCCTGGTGAACCTCGAAGGGCAGTACGAGGCGCTGCCCGAGATCCCCGAGCCCTCGCTCGATCCTCACCTACTTGCCGATCGAGCGCGTGGTCGACCTGCGGCCGCACCTCGCGCAGCCCTCCGGGCCGGTGTCGCCTCGACGCCGCGCTGATGGGCCTGCCACTCGGCGGCGTCGGTGCCCGCGGGGGGGCGCCGCTGCGCCGTCCATCGCCGCGACGGGCGCCGCCGGGCCCGGCCGCCGTCACCGGTGCCGGGTGGGCCGGGAAGTCCGGCACGCCGCTGGCGCACGTCGCCGCCGACTCCGGGCTGAAGACGAAGCTCGCGCTCGCCGACGGTTTCGCCATCGGCCCGATCCTGCAACGCACCTACCGGTTCCCGGTGCTCGCATACTGGTCTTTCACCTGCGAAGAGCGCGGCGACTTTCAGTACCTCGCGACGAACGTGCACGTCCGGATGCTGGGCCACGTCGTCCAGGGACCGGAGACCCCGGACGGTGACCCGATCGGCCCGCAGCACCCCACCGCCCCGGGCAACGCCACGGAGCCCGGGGTCAGTCGCGACCGCTGCCGCTGGTCGCCGAGACCGGCCACGTGCAACTCGAGCACGTCAGCCGTGCGCGGCGAGTCGGGCCGGCCTGGTTCCGCGGGCCGCTGGTCCCGGCCGCGGTGCCGCGGTCGCAGAAGCCGCCCGACCCGAACCCGCAGCCCGGCGACCCCGAACCGCCTCCGCCGCTGGCGCACCACGCCGACCAGCTGCGCCGCGTCGTCCCGGACGGCAGCGAGGACCTCGGGTACGCGGCAGCGTTCGAGATCGGCCGGCTACTCGCGTTGTCGCAGCCCGGCGTGGTCGCCGCGATGGCCCGATGGCGGCACGAGGCGTTCGGCGCCGCCCGGGTGGCATCGGTCGTGGACACCGCGACCGCCGAACTGCCGCCCGGAATCAAGGGCCCGCTGCAGCGGCCCGACCCGCTGGCGCGTGGCGCCGACGGCCTGCGCGCGCACACGGTCGGCGCGCGCGCGATGCGTGCCGTGGTCGACGCGCTCGGCGCCGCCCCGGAGGAGGCGCTCGGCACCGCCCGCCCGGTGGCCGATCCCGGCGTCGCCGCCCGGCACCTGGCCAACGCCATGCGCGGTGGCGACAAGGCCCTGCTCGCCGGGCTCGGCGTCCCCGTCGACGGTGTGGCGCTGGACGATCCCGAGGCGGTCCTCGACGCGGTGACCGCTGCACCGGTGCGGGTGGCAGCCGAGGTCGGCGAGGACGCGGACGCGGCCGTGCTGCGGGCACGGCTGGAAGACACGGTCGGCGCGATAGCCGCTGACGCGGCTTCCCGCGACGGCGGCCGTCTCGGGCGTGCGCTGCGCGAGCCGGGGGGTGGCCGGTGACCGCCATCCGCGCCGACACTTTGTTCGCCACGCTGATAACGGAGGCGGTCAGTCTGCTGTCCGAGTCCGTCGTCGAGGTGATCAACGAGGACGCCCCCGACCCCGGCCCCCGCGCGGTCCCCAGGGATCTCCGGATGTGGCTCGGCCGCCTGCGGCTACTCTCCGGAGTGCCGTTCGCCCACCTGGTGGCCGATCCCGCGCTGCTGCCCGCCGAGTCGATCCGGTTCTTCTACCTCGACCGCGACTGGACCGACGCGCTTGTCCAGGGCGCCCTGTCGGTGGGGACGGTGACCACCGCGGACCGGGCCGCTCTCACCCGGCTGTACGGCGTCGTCCGGGACGAGGTGGACGAGGCGGAGCGCCTGGTCAGGCTGCCCGGAGTGGATCCCGGTGACGCCGTGCCGGTCGGCCCGGCCGGCACGATCAGCGGGTTCCTGCTGCGCTCGCGGATGGTCTCCGGCTGGCCCGGGCTGCACGTACGCGGATACGCCGTCGACAACCTCGCCGTCAACCCGCCGGTGCAGGACGACGAGGTCGGCGAGGAGCACGACACCCAACTCCGCAGGCTCCACCTGCTGCGCCTCGAGCGGCTCGCCCCGGCCGTGCTGCTGGCGCTGTTCGACGGCGTCCCGTCGGTCGTGCACGTCGAGGAGCCCCGCGCCGGGATCCAGTTCGGCGTCGAGGAAAAAGGTATGCAGCTGGCGGGCACCGTCAGGCTGACGCTCGACGCGATCCGTCCCCTCGACGTCCCCAGCGGCACTCGGTTCGTCGACCCGCTGACCCGCACCGTGCTGCGGACCACCGCCGCCGTGCACGGCGAGGACGTCGAGCTTGACGTCCCGGTGGCAAGCACCGGCGCGACCATCGCCTGGGTCGGTGCGGGCACCGGCCTGGAGCTCGTCGATCCGCTGGACCACGTGGTCTCGGCCGCGGTGACGCAGATGCAGCCGATCGGCAACATAGAGGCGCAGGTGTTTCTGCGGCGCAAGGAGGACGGGCGCCGGATCGTGCCGCCGAAACCGGTGGACGTTCCGTTCCGGCCCGACGCCCCCGGCGTCGTCCACCTGCAGGCGCTGGCCCGGAAGATGATCGATGCCGAGCCGTCGCTCGGCCCGACCCTCGACGCCGCGGAGTTCGCACTGCAGATGCTGCAGTTCCCGTTCCGGGCGGTTTTCGGGGACCGCACCCTGGTCGGGCAGGATCCGGTGGCACAGGACGCCCTGTTCGCGCCCGTGGTGGACGTCGGGCAGCTGCTGCGAATCTTCAGGGGGACGGCATGAGGTACGACCCGGACCTTGTCCGCAAGACCGAGACCACGGTGCAGTTCAGCGCGCTGGCTCGCACCGGCCTGGACGTCACGACCATCGGCACCTGGGACCCCGACCTGCTGCGCGAGTCTCGGGTGCTTGTGCCGGTCGACGTCCAGGCCCTCGTCGTGCCCGCCGGTGGGGACAAGGCCGTGGAACTGCCCGGCCCGCTGACCCCGGGCTCCGGAGACACTCCCGGCCCGGAGGTGGTGGACGGACCGGAGCCGCTCGGCTCGACGACGACCCGGCCCGCCGGCGTCCACTTGCAGTGGGCCATGCCGGACGCGCTGCTGCGCGGCCGGTTGCAGGACCCGCGCGGGCGCACCGGTGGCGGCCTCGAACTGGCGGCGCTGCCGGACCGCTGGGCCGTCCTGCGACTGCTCGCACCAAAGCAGGGCGGCACGGCGCACGTGCGTGGCTGGGTACTGGACGCGGCCGCCGGCGTGGCCCGCGACCTCACCGAAGCCGCGGACGGTCCGGTGCTGCCGCTCGGGCCGGCCCGCGCGCTCTCGCCCGCCGAACTCACCGGCGCCGCCGGCGGATCACTGACCTGGACCGGCGCCTACGATGCCAGTTTCGGCCGGTTCGCCTGGCACGACCCACTCGACGACGTCGACGCCGACGCCACGCTCGGTGGCGCCCTGCCTGGCGGTCCGGCGGCGGGGGCGGCCACCTACGTCGTCGTCGGCTGGTGGTCCGATCCCGCACTGGACCCACTCGACGATGTCCGCACCAGCGGCGGGCTCGCCGAGCGCACCGAGGCACTGGGCTGGCGGGTCGTTTCCGGCGCGGACGACGGCACAGGGGGTGAGGCGGGGCTCGGCCGGCTCGCGGAGCTCGGCGTGCCGGTTGGGCAGCGGCTCCCGCCCATGACAGGCAGCCCATTCTCCCGCGAGACCGGGCGGGCACGCGACTCCCGGGCGGCGGGTCCGGTGTCCACGGCGGGCCTCCCCGAGGTCGCGTTCGAGCCGTCTACCATCGCGGCGTTCCGGTCGGTCGGCGCGCTGAGCTTCGCGAAGGAAGCCGGCCTCTGGGTCAGCGGTCGGGGCGTCGGGGTGGAGGCCTCGACAGTGCTGCACGGCGCGGTGGTGTCGGTGCCGCTGCCGTCCGCGGGCGGCGGCATCGACGTCGACCTGCGCCCCGAAGCCAACGCGGTGACGATCACCCTCGGCGAGCACGTCGACGACCTCGCCGCCGCCGCCGTCGGAGCGCGGCTCGGCCTGGACGACAAGGAGCGGCTCGCGACCGAGCGCCTGCTGTCCGCGTTCTCCGCCGGGCTGCTCGCCCGGCTGTCCGACCCGGACGGCCTGGTGGAGGTGGACGAGCGGGAGCACGCCGGCGCCTTCTCGGCGGTCGACCCGGGTGATCCTGCCCTGATCGACCGGGTGCTCACCGGGCGGGCCGCCGTCCCGCCCAGACCGCCTCGCCCGCAGGCGAGTTCAGGCGTCAGCGAGCCGCCGCGGCTGTTCTTCGTCACCGAGCTCGGCGCGGGAAAACTGCGTACCGAGCCGTCGGGCGTGACCATCTCGCGGGCCACGGACTTCGCCGTCACGTCGTTCACCGAGGCGGGGTCGCGGACCGGAGCGGCCGCCCGTGAGGGCGCCGCAAGACCCGGCCGTCCGCCGGCGCCTTCGGCTGAGGAACCGGCGTCTCGGTCCGCACAGCCGGGCGAACAGCTCGTGGAGCGGCCGGCCCCGCGGCGGTACGTCCCGCTCGACCCGGTGGTCGGCGTTCTGGGCGGAGGCCGCGGCCTGCGGCACGGCGGCGACGGCCGTGCGGACCCCGACGAGCGGCTCTCCTGCCGGCGCGGATCGCAGGTGGTGCGGGGTTACGCCGGACTGATCTCCGGCGCAGAGATCCTGCCCAGCCTCACGAGCGGGACCGTGCCCGCGGAGACCCTGCCGCTCGCCCGAGAGGCACTCTTGCTCTCCCCGCACCTGCTGGACTGGCTCGCCGGATTCGCCGCTGGGCGCAGCGGCACCGTCGATACCAGGTCGGCGACCAGCCGCGTCGGGTCGGAGATGGTGCTGCGGTACGGCGCCGGCGGCGGGTACCTCGGCAAGGGTTCGCCGTCCCTGACCCTGGGCCGCGGTGACGCCGACCCAGTGCACGCCCAGACCCGCGAGCTACTGCGGCGGCACTCGATGCTCGAGGGCGTCGAGCCGGACCTGGTCGCGATCACCTCCTGGGCGCAGCCGTGGGTCCCGATGTGGCTGGAGTGGTCAGCGCGCGTCACGCCGGCCGACGACCTCTCCGGGTGGGTGCTCGGCCCCGTCGACGTCGAGCCCGGCCCGGACGGCCGCCCGGCCGAACGCCCGCCCCTCGTGGTGACAGGACGATCGCCGCTGACCACCGCCCCCGGGACGGCGCTGGGTGGGGCCGTTGCCGAATGGCTCGTGCAGGAGGAGGCCCGCGACAAGCTCAGCAAGGGGGAAGCCGACGCCGACACGGCCGACCGGATCGCTGCGCTCGGCCGGCACGCGGCGTCCCTGGATCTGCTCGGCGGCTCACTCGACGGCTTGCGGACGGCGCTGCTCGGGCTCCCCCGGACTGCCCTGCGCCCGCGGGACGCCGACGGCGCGACCGTGCCGCCGGCGCCGGTGGCTCTGCCGGAGCTGCTGAGCGCCGGGTCGGTGGAGATCGACGGGGTCCGGCTCGTCGACGCGTTCGGCCGCATCCTCGACCTCGACCCGGCCCGCGCGCAGGTTCCTTTACGGTCTGCAGTCGGCGGGCGACCCGGCGTCCTGGCCCGCCCGCCCCGGTTCTCCGCCCCCACCCGCTGCCTCGCCCGCCTCGTCGACGCGGCCGGGACCGATCCGGTGTCCGCGGTCGACGCGGTGGTCGACGAGATCGAGCCCGACCGCCAGATCTCGCCCGTCGCCGGGTTCCTCCTGCCCGACCATGTCGACGAGTCCGTCGAGGTCTTCGGTGCTGACGGGACGCCCATCGGCGAGCTGTCTGTGGACGCCCGCGGCGGCGGCGTCCGGTGGGAGTGCGCGCCCGGCCGCCCGCTGCCCGCCGACGCCGCGCCCGGCGATGGCCTGGACGCGGCGCAGCGGACCCTCGGCCTGATCGCCGCCGGGATGGTCGGCGCCGACGCGCACGCCCGCGATGGCCGTGCCGCTGACGCCGACGGCGCTCCGAAGGAGTCGGCGCTGTCCGCGTTTCTGCGGGCGATGGACACCACGCTGTGGACCGTCGACCCGGTCGCGGGCGCCGGATCGTCCGGGCTGGCCTCGATCGTCGGCCGCCCGGCGGCCGTCGTCCGGTTGTCGCTGGAGCTGGACGTCGGCGACGACCTCGACGAGCTGACCCTCAGCACCGACGAGCGCAGCCGGCGTGCCCTCGCCTACGCCGGGCTGGCCCGCGCGGGCGTGCGGGTGCGGATCGGCGAGCTGACCCGTGCCGACGACGGCGTGCTCGGCTGGTTCGCCGACGACGACTACCGCCGCTACCACGTCGTGGACAAGGTGGTGCGCGACGCCGCGCTCGAGGCGGGCAAGGGCCGCGGACATCTCGGCGAGTGGGGCACCACGCCGGACGTCCCCGCACCGGACCCGATCGACCACCCGTACCTCGCGCCGGACGACGAGCTCGTGCTGCATCCCGGCGTACCCCGTTTGCTCACGGTCCTGATGCTGCCGGGCGCCGCGCTCACCGTCACCGCGGGCGTCGTCCCCCGGCAGGCGCTGCGGCTGTCCCGGGCGTGGTTCGCGCCCGGGCTGGAACGGATCTCGCCGTCGGTCCGGGTCGGTCCCCTGCTCGTCGACCCTGGCGAGGTGCGGTTGCCGGCTGTCGCCGCGCTGGGTGAGAAGCAGGTGCTGACGTCCCGCGACGGGCCGCTGTCGTGGCGGAACGACGCCATTCTCGCGGCGACCCAGGCGGCGCTGCTGCCGGACCGCTCGATGGTGTTGCGCGAGGGCTGGATCCGCGTCGATCCGGCGGCGGGCGTCACCGCCACCGCGACGGACACGGCGGAGGCCGGGCCGTGAGCCGCTACGACTGGCCGATCACGCCCCGGCCACCGCGAGGACGGGCGGCGCTGCGCCGCGCGTTCTACGAGAGCAACGCGGCGGGGTCGACGCCGACCGGCGGCAGAGACCTGGCCCCAGCCGGCGCCGAGGCGGCTCCCCCAGCCCGGCGGAGGTCGCCGCGGCGGCGCGCCGCGCCGCTGATGGCCGCGGCGCCGGGAGGCCCGCCCGGCCGACAGTGGCTGCCCCTCGGGCCGGTCGGCACCCTGCGCGGCACCGGCGACAGCGATCCCCGGGTTGCCGGCCGCGTGCGCGACCTGGCGATCAGCGCAGACGGGCGGCGGATGTACGCGGCATCAGCGCTCGGCGGGCTCTGGTACTCCGGCGATGAAGGTGCCACCTGGGAACCGGTCGGCGCCTGGGCCGTGACACCGCCCGCCGACCTCGCCGGCTCGTCCAGCACCCTGGCGAACGGCGCCGTCCACGTGCGGTTCGACCCGGGCGGGGACGTCCAGCAGGACGTGGTGTGGCTGGCCACCGGCGAGCCTGACCCGCGGGTGCAGCCGCGGGACTGGGGGTATATCGGAAACTACGGCGGGGTGGGGGTGCTGCACGCGACCGGTCCCGTGCACACACAGCGGAACACCCCGGCGATCGACCCCTGGACCCGCGAGGCGCAACCGTCCGGCGCGTACCCGGGCCTGCGCGGCGCGGGCGTGTTCAGCCTCGCCGAGGACCCGGGGACCCCGGGCCGGCTGGTCGCCGCCACCACCCGCGGACTGCATGTACGCGACCCGGCCGGGGGTGGCGGCGAGCCGTGGAGCGTGGTCACGGTCGCGGCGTGGGAGGCGGTCTTCGCCGGCGCGAGCACCGCGGCCGTCGTCACCGACGTCGTCTGGGTCACCACCCCGTTGGGACCGCGGCTCTGGGTCGCGGTCGCCGGGCAGAACGTCAACCAGCGGCTGAAAGGGTTGTGGCGCAGCGACAACGGGGCGGCCGGGCCCTTCGTGCGGGTCAATCTGCCAGGCGCCTCAAACGTGGCCGGCCGGACGGGCCTGCGCCGGCTCGCGCTGGCCGCCGCGCCGTCCGACGGCCGGATCGTCTACGTCCTGGCGAACGTGCCACGGCTCTGGCGGGTGGACGGCGACGCGGACATCCGGCGGGTCAGGGGCCTGCCCGGTCAGTTGTTCGGCGGCGATCCGGGGCAGTCGGAATACGACATGGCCATCACCGTCGACCCCGGCAACACCGAGCGCATCCTGCTCGGCGGCTCGTTTGTGATGAGCACCATCGACACCTCGATGCCTGCGGCGGCGCTGTACCGCATCACCCTGCGCTTGCCGATGCCCGCCGCGGGCGGGCAGTGGAACACGAACTACGGCGGCGGAAATCAGTGGGATGCCGCGACCTGGATCGGCGCCGAAGTCCACCCCGACGTGCACCGCGTGCGCTGGCTGCGCCCGGCCGCCGGGCCGCCCGGCCACGTGCTGGTGTGCTGCGACGGCGGGATCTGGCGCTCCACCACCGACGGCGACCTACTCTCGTTCACCTCCCGGGCCTCCGGGCTGGGCGTCACAGAGTCGGGGTTCGTGGCGGCCCACCCGGCAAGCCCGGGCGTCGTCCTGGCCGGGGTGCATGACAACGGCGTTCAGCTGCGGATCGGCGAGAGCGTCTGGCGGCGCGCCTTCACCACCGGCGACGGCGGCGGCGTCGCGTTCGACCCGTCGCGCGGTGACCGGTTCATCGGGCAGGGCGCCCAGGTGACGTGGATCGACCAGGGTGGCACCGTCAGGAACCCGACCTGGCGCACGGGGGCCAATGCCACGCAGGTCGCGGAGCAGAACGCGACACGCTTCTACTCGAACGCGGCCGTGATCCGGCGGGCCGGAGACGGTGTCACACAGCTCGCTATCGGCACCAACCGGGTCTGGTACTCGGAGCAGTGGCTGCACACGTTTCTCGACGTGCCGGCGAACGTGTTCCGGGTGCAGGCGGTCACGCTGCCGTCGCGGACCGACCCGCGCAGCGCGGACGCCGCGGACACGGCCACCGACGTCCTGCGGGCCGGTCCCGCGCCGGCGGGCACGGTCGACACCTGGGTCACGGGCATCCGGGCGCTGCGCTGGGCGGGCGAGGACCGGCTCTACGCGCTGATGCGCGGCGCCGTTCACCGCCTCGACCGCGACCCCGTGACGGGTCGCTGGACCCGCACGCAGATCCACCGGCGAACCGCCGCCGGCCCGGTGATCCCGGTCGCGGTGGGCCCGAACCTGCCGCGGGAGGGCGCGCTCAACGACCTCGCCCCGCACGACGCGACGGCCGGGGCGCACGGCTCCTTCTACCTCGCCACCGCGAACCCGGTTCAACCGATCTGGTGGTTCGACGGCACGGCGACGTGGCACCCCTGCGGGCTGGGGAACCCCCTCCCCGGCCCGGCCGTGACCGCGACCGGCTACGCGGTGGCCGTCGATCCCGCGCATCCGGACGTCGTCTTCGCCGGGACGTCGATCGGGGTCTACCGCGGCGTGCTGACCACCCCCGGCGGGGTCCCGACCTGGGACTGGACACCGTTCACCAACGGCCTGCCGGAGGCCGCGGCCCAGGACCTCGTGATCACCGCGTACCCCAGGCCCGACGGCACCGGCGACCTGCGGCTGCTGCGGGCCGCGCTGCAGGCGCGCGGGGTGTGGGAGGTCGACCTCGATGCCGACCTCGCCACCGTCACCTACCTGCGGGCGCACCCCTACGACACCCGCCGGCTGCTGCCGACGCCGATGGCCGACCCGCTGCGCGGCGCCGCCGCCACCGACGCCGAGTGGCACCTCGACTGGTCTGACGTGCGGGCGCGGGACTTCCGCACGGGCGTCGGCGCCGCGGCACCGCATCCGGATGGGACAGCCCCCGGGGACTTCCTGTTCCACGCGAGCCCCGACATCCGAATCCGCCCCGCGCCCGGGTCACCGCCACCGCGCCCGCCGGCCACGCTGCCGTGGACGGCCCGGCCGGTCGACCGGTTCGCCCTGTGGGCACTGCAGACGTCCCTGCGCACGATCGACCAACGGGTCGTCCCGGACGGCCGGTGGACGGCGATGTTCCGCCGCCGCCTGCGCGCGATCCGCACCGCGCGCGGCCTGTCCGACCAGGCTCGGGTGGACGTCGCACTGTGGAACCACGCCGACGTGCAGGCCGGGTTCTGGGCGGACCCGTGGGAGATCGGCGGGCCGACCGAGTCCGACCTCGTCGAGCGGATCGTCGGGATGCCGACGCCCCGGCCGGGCGCCCCGACCGCGGCCACGGTGTCTCCGGCGAGCGTCGCCGTGCCGGCCGGCCCATCTAGGGTCGAGGTGTGCGTCCACCACCGTGGCCCCGGCCCGATCCCCGGGTCCGGTATCGCCGTCCTGCTGCTCACGCTGCCGCTGCCCGCCGACCCGGCGACCTGGCCGCTGCTGCCCGGCAACGTGTTCGTCGCCGTCGCCGCCGCCCTCACCGCCGCGATGGCGGGGGCACCGGCCGGTGGCGGGCCACTGCCCGGACCGGCGCTGCCCGCCGGATACGCGGTGGCCGACCCGGCGCTGTCGATCCGCCGTCCGGCCGGGACCCTCGATGTGACGCGGCCCGCGATCGTCTCCTTCGACCTCGATCTGACCGGCCGGGCCGCCGGGGACCGGCTGCTTCTCGTGTCGCTCGTCCACGCCGGAGCAGGGACGCCGGTACTCGCCAGCGCCGATCTGCGGGCGCTGGCCCGGCAGTCGCCGCAGGTCGCAATGCGGAGCATTGAGGTCGTCGCTCCCTGACGCGGTGGGCAGTAAGTTGGTGCCGCGATAGGGCGGGCCGCTCCCGTGCGCTTCGTCGTTCAGCCTCGCCATGGGGCCCGCCGGTCTGTCCTCGTGCTTCAAACCGTTTCGCTGACTCGATGGGCTCAGCGGATAATGATTCGGATCGCTCGGAGACATCCCTAGGGTGGCGACGCCCAGCGGCACGGTCACCGACCGAAAGCTGATGTACTCCTGGCTCTACGGCGACGTCATCCACGCGAAGTCGCCGAGGTCAACGGCCATCCGCGATCTGGACATCAATCAGCGGTACTACGCCGCCGCGCCCGACATCGCCCGAATCTGCGACCGTGTGATCTACAACCACATCATGCTGATGGGCCTGATCGAGAAGGGCGTGCTGACCGTGGACCCCGAGGTACTGACCGAGGCCGTCGTGGTCACCACCACCAGCGTTGACGAGGCCGTGACCATGCGGGTCTCCGAAATCGGCGCGCCGGTTCCCGATGACCTGACCACCGTCGGCCCGGCAGCCCTCGATCCGGCGGTCTGGAGAACACCGCACCAGGAATTGGCCGCGCTGCGGGGCGACGACACCAACTAGCGACCGGCGGCTTTACCGCCTGACGTTTGTCCGTGACGGAATTCGACGACGTCGCCGTCGGACATCACGTAGTCCTTGCCCTCCATCCGCACCTTGCCGGCCGCCTTGGCGGCGGCCATCGAACCGGCCTCCATCAAGTCGTCGTAGGAGACGATCTCCGCCTTGATGAAGCCCTTTTCGAAGTCGGTGTGAATGACCCCGGCGGCCTTCGGCGCGGTGTCACCCTGATGGATAGTCCATGCGCGTGATTCCTTGGGTCCGGCCGTGAGGAACGTCTGCAGCCGCAGCGTGTGAAAGCCGGCCCGGGCCAGTGCGTCGAGCCCGCGCTCCGTCTGACCGATCGACTCCAGCAGCTCGGCGGCCGACTCGTCGTCGAGCTCCTGCAGCTCCGATTCGATCTTCGCGTCGAGGAACACCGCGTCGGCCGGGGCGACCATTGCCCGCAGCGATGCGACGCGGTCGCCGTCGGTGAGCACGGCTTCGTCGGCGTTGAACACGTAGAGGAACGGCTTCGTCGTCAACAGGTTCAGCTCGCGCAGCAATGCGGTGTCGATCGACTGGCCCGCGGCGAACAACGTCTTGTCGCCGTTGAGAATCTCTTGGGCGGCCAGCGCGGCGTCGTGTGCGGGCCGACGGTCCTTGTGCGTGCGGGCTTCCTTCTCGAGCCGTGGCACCGCCCGCTCGAGCGTTTGCAGATCGGCCAGGATCAGCTCGGTCTCGATGATCTCGATGTCGGACTTGGGATCGATTCGGCCGTCGACGTGGGCGACGTCGTCGTCGGTGAAGACGCGCACCACTTGGCAGATCGCGTCGCTTTCGCGGATGTTGGCGAGGAATTTGTTGCCCAGACCGGCGCCCTCCGAGGCGCCCTTGACAATCCCGGCGATGTCGACGAACGTCACCGGCGCATGCACGATCTTTTCAGATTCAAACATCTTCGCGAGCTCGTTCAGCCGCGAATCCGGGAGCGGCACCACCCCCTCATTCGGCTCGATCGTCGCGAAAGGGTAATTGGCCGCCAGGACGTTGTTGCGCGTCAGCGCGTTGAAGAGCGTTGACTTACCCACATTCGGCAGGCCAACGATTCCGAGGTTCAAGCTCACAGGGAGCCAAGTCTAGGAGACAGCCTCGGGCGCGCCAGCGTGCGCTGGCAGCCACTTCCAGTCGAAGCCGGTACGGTCAACGTGTGCCAGGACAGCGCGCGAGGTCTGCAGTAGCGGCCGAGCATCGCTCCATGATCCCCACGATTCCGGGTGTGCCGTCGTGGGGCGCAGTGCTGATAGCGGTCACCTTCACCGCAATCGGTTTCGCGTTCGACGCCGGTTCTGGCGCCAAGGAACTGACGCTCGCCTTTGCTGTCGCCTACGCCGTCGGATGCGTCGCCGCCGTGGTGGCTGTGCGGCAGACCGGCATCTTCACCGCGGTCATCCAGCCCCCGCTGATCCTGTTCGTCTCCGTGCCCGGCGCCTACTTCCTGTTCCACGGCGGCACGATGGACGGCGTCAAGGATCTGCTCATCAACTGCGGCTATCCCCTGATCGAGCGCTTCCCGCTGATGTTCTTCACGTCGGCGATGGTGCTGCTGGTCGGTCTGGTCCGCTGGTACATGGGCATGTCGCAGCACCGTTCCGCGCCCGTGCAAACCGCGGAGCCCGACAGCCGGTTGTCGGCGGTGACGTCCAAGATCTCGGCGCTTCTGACGCGCGATGCCGAGAGTGAGGACGCCGTCGACGACGTGCCCGCACCGCGCCGCAGCAGACAGCACTCGATCGACCGCAGCTCCAAGACAGGCAAAACCGCCGCAGCCACTGCACGGACCCGCAGCGGACGGCCGGAGAAGCGCGCGCAGCCGTCGCGTTCCCGGCACACGCGTCCGCCGGAGACCGAGATCATCGAACCCGTAGCGGAACGCCCGCGTCGGCCGCGCACCGCGCGCCGGACCACAGACTCCAGCGTGCCCCCGGCCGAGCCGCGGCGTCGTCCCCGGTCGTCGTCGACGCGCGAACCTCGCAAGCAACCGCCACCGAGTGAGCGCCGATCCCCGTATCAGCGGCCCGATCGGCACAGCCGGTTCGACGGCTTCGAGCCGTTCGAACCCCACGGGACCAACGGGACCAGCGGATCGAATGGATCCAGCGGAACCAACGGGTCGCGCAACGGCAGCCACCACCCGATCTCGCGGGTGCGGTATCGCGGCGCCGACGATGGTGAACAGCGTTCGCAGTATCGGGCCCGTCCGCGCGCCTCGAAGTCCAAGCATCGTGCCGATGCCTGGGAGTACGACGTCTAGACGGCTCAGCGCCGGGCCGGACGGATCTCGCGCGGCAACGCGAAGACCAGCGTTTCGTTGGCGGTCGTGACGGGCTGCACCATGTCGAAGCCGTGCTCGGCCAGCCGGTCCAAAACGCCGCGAACCAGGATCTCGGGCACCGACGCGCCGGAGGTGACGCCGATGGACGTGACGCCCTCCAGCCAGGCCGGGTCGATGTCGTCGGCGTAATCAACGAGATACGCCGCGTCGGAGCCCGCGTTCAGCGCCACCTCGACCAACCGCACCGAGTTCGACGAGTTGCGCGAGCCGACGACGATCACCAGCTGGCATTCCGGCGCCATCGCCTTCACTGCGACCTGGCGGTTCTGGGTGGCGTAGCAGATGTCATCGCTGGGCGGGTCCTGAAGCGTCGGAAAACGCTCCCGCAGCCGCCGCACGGTCTCCATCGTCTCGTCGACGCTCAACGTCGTCTGCGACAGCCAGATCACCTTGTTCAAATCGCGGACGGTGACGTCGTCGACGGCGTCTGGCCCGTCGACGAGCTGCACGTGGTCGGGCGCCTCGCCTGCGGTGCCGACGACCTCCTCGTGCCCCTCGTGACCGATCAGCAGAATGTCGAAGTCGTCGCGCGCGAACCGTTTCGCCTCGTTGTGCACCTTGGTCACCAGCGGGCACGTCGCGTCGATGACCTGGAGCTTCCGCTCGGCTGCCGTGGTGTGCACCGTCGGGGCGACGCCGTGGGCGGAGAACACCACGATCGCGCCTTCCGGGACCTCGTCGGTTTCCTCGACGAACACCGCGCCGGCCTTGGCCAGCGTGTCCACCACATGCCGGTTGTGCACGATCTCGTGACGGACATACACCGGCGCGCCATGCTTCTCCAGCGCCCGCTCCACGGTCTCGACGGCGCGATCCACACCCGCGCAGTACCCGCGGGGTTCGGCCAGCAGGACCCGCTTGCCGGCTACGCCGCCCGACGCCGAGCTGGACGCACCCGGAATCCCCATGTCAATAGTTGGCGGCATGGTTCCCAGGGTACTGACCCGCGCTGCCACGAGGCCAGCCGTAGGCTGTGGCGCATGGCTACTGCACCATATGGGGTCCGTCTGCTGGTAGGAGCGGCGGTAACCGCTATCGAGGAAACACTGAAGCTTCCGCATACGATTCTCACGTACCCGATGACCATCGCCAGCCAGGTCGCGCACCTCGTGATGAAGGTGCAGCAGGACGTGGCCGATCTGGTCAACAGGGGCGACGAGACGCTGGAGAGCCTGTTCCCGCCGAAGGATGAGCAGCCCGAGTGGGCGACGTTCGACGAGGATCTGAGCGACCAGGTGCCCGTTGCCTCGGTTCCGGACGGTGAACGGCTCACCGAGGGCAGGTTCGCGCTGTTCACCGGCGGCGAACGGGAGACCCAGACGGACGGCTCGGCGGCCGCCGCGGCAAGCGACGGCCAGCCGGAGGTCGTCACGCGCCTGGACTACGAGACGTTGACGCTGGCCCAGTTGCGGGCGCGGCTGTCGTCGCTGCGTATCGCCGACCTGGAAGAACTGCTGGCCTACGAGGACTCGACCAAGGCCCGCGCCCCGTTCCAGACCCTGCTGGCCAACAGGATCACCCGCGCGACCGCCAAGTGAGCGCTGACGACCGAGGCCAATCCGCCGACAATCCGTATCCCGTCCGCACCGTCGCGATGATGGTCAAGGATTGGATCGAGAAGCTCGGAACCGTCTGGGTCGAGGGTCAGATCGCGCAACTCTCGCTGCGGCCGAACACGAGCACGGCGTTCATCACGCTGCGCGACCCTGCCGCCGACATGTCGCTGTCGGTGACCTGCCCACGAGACCTGGTGATGAACGCCCCGGTCAAGCTTTCCGAGGGCACGCAAGTGATCATGCTGGGCAGGCCGAACTTCTTCGTGGGCCGCGGCACGTTCTCGTTGCGGGTCAACCAGATTCGCGCGGTCGGCGTCGGTGAGCTGCTCGCCAGGATCGATCGGCTGCGCAAGCTGCTCGATGCCGAAGGGCTGTTCGATCCGCGGCTGAAACGGCCAATCCCCTTCCTACCCAACACCATCGGCCTCATAACCGGGCGCGCCAGCGCAGCCGAACGAGACGTGATGACGGTCGCGGCGGGACGCTGGCCCGCCGTCCACTTCGCGGTCCGCAACACGGTCGTCCAGGGTGCCAACGCCGTGCCCCAGATCGTCGAAGCCCTGCGCGCACTCGACGGCGACCCGGCGGTCGACGTCATCGTCGTCGCACGCGGCGGTGGCAGCGTCGAAGACCTGCTGCCGTTCTCCGACGAGACGCTGTGCCGGGCGATCGCGGCGTGCACCACGCCGGTCGTCAGCGCCGTCGGGCACGAACCGGACAACCCGCTGTGCGACCTGGTCGCCGATCTGCGGGCGGCGACCCCGACCGACGCCGCCAAGCGCATCGTCCCCGACACCGCCGCCGAACAGGCTCTGCTGCTGGATCTGCGCGGACGCAGCGAACGGGCGCTGCGCAACTGGGTGCACCGCGAGCAGCACGTGCTGACCCAGCTGCGCAGCCGACCGGTGCTGGCCCAGCCACTGGCGGCGCTGACCGCACGGGCCGACGAGATCCACCGCTGCAGAACCTCCGCCCGGCGCGACGTCACCCGGTTCGTGGCCGCCGAATCGGAGCGGGTGGGCCATCTGTCGGCCCGGCTGGCGACGCTCGGGCCCGCGGCGACCCTGGCCCGTGGCTACGCGGTGGTGCAGGCGGTGACAGCCACGGGCGAGGCAGCGGTGGTGCACACCGTGGCCGACGCACCCGCCGGGACACGGTTGCGGGTACGGGTGTCCGACGGGGCCGTCACGGCTGTCAGCGAGGGAAGCCAATGAAGCCTATTAGTGAACTGGGCTATGAAGAGGCCCGCGACGAGCTGATCGAAGTAGTGCGCCAGCTGGAGCAGGGCGGACTCGATCTCGATGCATCGCTGAAACTATGGGAAAGAGGCGAAGAGCTGGCTCGACGATGCGATGAGCACTTAGCTGGCGCTCGCAAGAGGATCGAGGATGCACTCGCCGCCGGCGACGACGGGGAAAGTTGACAACGGAAACAGTTCTGCCCTAGGGGGTCGAAACTGGAACACGTTTCATTTATGCTTTCCGGCATGGGTGATTCAACGCTGACGACTGATCTTGGCCGTGTGCTTGTCACCGGCGGCTCCGGCTTCGTCGGGGCCAACCTGGTGGCGGAACTGCTCGAGCGGGGCCACACGGTGCGCTCGTTCGACCGCGCGCCGTCCCCGCTGCCCGAGCATCCGCGGCTGCAGGTGATCGAGGGCGACATCTGCGACAAGGACACCGTCGTGGCCGCCGTCGACGGCATCGACACCGTCATCCACACCGCGGCGATCATCGATCTCATGGGCGGCTCGTCGGTCACCGACGAGTACCGTCAGCGCAGCTTCGCGGTGAACGTCGGCGGCACCGAGAACCTCGTGGTCGCCGCCCAGGCCGCAGGGGTGAAACGGTTCGTCTACACCGCATCCAACAGCGTGGTGATGGGCGGCAAGCGGATCTCCGGCGGAGACGAAACCCTCCCCTACACCGAACGATTCAACGACCTCTACACCGAAACCAAGGTAGTCGCCGAGCGTTTCGTGTTGTCGCAGAACGACGTTCGCGGGATGCTGACCTGCTCGATTCGACCCAGCGGCATCTGGGGGCGTGGCGACCAGACCATGTTCCGCAAGCTATTTGACAGTGTGCTCGCCGGACACGTCAAGGTTCTGGTCGGCAGCAAGCACGCCAAGCTCGATAACTCTTACGTGCACAACCTGATTCACGGCTTCATCCTTGCCGGCGAGCACCTGGTGCCGGGCGGTACCGCTCCCGGGCAGGCGTACTTCATCAACGACGGTGAGCCGATCAACATGTTCGAGTTCTCCCGCCCCGTCGTCGAGGCGTGTGGGCAGCGCTGGCCCCGGGTCCGCATCTCGGGCGCATTCGTGCGCTGGATCATGACGATCTGGCAGTGGCTGCACTTCCGCGTCGGGTTGCCCAAGCCGCTGTTCGAGCCACTCGCGGTCGAGCGCCTCTACCTCGACAACTACTTCTCGATCGCCAAGGCGGAGCGTGACCTGGGCTACCGCCCGCAGTTCACCACTGCGCAGGCGATGCGCGACTGCCTTCCCTATTACGTTGAGCTCTTCGACCAGATGAAGGCGGATACGCAGGAGGTGCCGGTGAAAGCGGTCACCGGGGCGAATCCGGTTCCTTGATCACCTCAACTGATCAGATGGACCGGGTGCCTCGTTACGGCCTCGATCCGTGAACCCGCTCGGTGCAACAGGTCCGTGCCCAACGAGATCAGCGCTCGGGCCGCCGCGATCTCCTCGCCGATCATCGGCTGACTGGGGTCCTTGGGGTTGCGGAAGGCATCACCGATCGCGGTCAAGGTCTCGCCGTCGCCGAGGTGAGCGCGGACCGTCGCATGTGTATGCGTGTCACTCTCGTCGAACTCGATGTCGAGGTGCCAAACGTCGTCCAGAAATTTGTCGTACATGGCGTCACCTTCCCGCGTCCCGCCTATAGAGTGCTCCGACTCTCGGCCGCGCACCGGGAAATGGCAGGCTTTGCTCTCGCCTGGGCGCTACAACCTGGCCGAAGGATCGGGTTCTCGCGCAAACCGGTCCACCAGGTGTCGCAGCACGGCTACGCTCATCGACCCCGTTGCATTGCTGACCGCGCGCAGGACTCGGCGAACGGCGGCGCCGGGCACCGCGGGCGGCACGACGAAGAGCACCGCACTCCGCGAATGCGTCCCCATCAGGTAGATCGTGTCGTTGGCGACCAACGTGTACGGGTCGACGGTCGTCAACGCGGTGCCGCGAATGATTCGCGACGGTGCGGCCGGCCAGAGGCTCGGGTCGTAGACCACCCGACGGACCGGACCGATCGACATTCCCAGAACGGCGACAAGGTCAGGTAGTTCGGATCGCAGATCGCTGCTTTGCGGCCACCACGCGCCGTCGACGGCGCCCGGAATTGTCGAGCGGGCGCAGAGTGCCAGCCTGGCGGGACCCGAAGATGGGGAGGCGATCGGCACCATAGGCGGTGCTCCCGTCAGCTAACCGAGCAATCGCAGACGGCAACCAGGATGGCGGACACGCGACTAACCCACGACCCATCGACCATAACAGCGACGCAGATATCGACGTCTCCGTGAATTCTCACTGCCAGCCTTCTCAAGTCGCCCAACAATGACGCGTAGCCGAATAAGGTCAAGTCGCACAACTGATTCGGTCGGGGCTGAAACGAGAGGGCGCGGCATGCCTGACGGCAAACCGAATATCGTGGTGATCTGGGGCGACGACATCGGGATCAGCAATCTGAGCTGCTACAGCGACGGCATGATGGGATATCGCACACCGAACATCGACCGGATCGCCATCGAAGGTATGCGCTTCACCGACTCCTACGGTGAGCAAAGCTGCACTGCCGGGCGTGCGGCGTTCATCAGTGGGCAGAGCGTGTACCGCACCGGCATGAGCAAGGTCGGCGTGCCTGGTGTCGACGATCGGCTGGGCCGCCGAGGATCCCGACCATCGCCGAACTGCTCAAGCCGCTCGGATACGCGACCGGGCAGTTCGGCAAGAACCACTTCGGCGATCTGAACAAGTACCTGCCGACCGTCCACGGCTTCGACGAGTTCTTCGGCAACCTCTATCACCTGAACGCCGAGGAGGAGCCCGAGCAGTTCGACTACCCGCACAAGGACCAATTTCCGAGGCTGTACGAGTTGGCGCTGCCCCGCGGCGTGCTGAAGTGCAAGGCCACCGACGAGGTGTCGACCGAACCCGACGACCCGAAGTTCGGCCCCGTCGGCAAGCAGACGATCGAGGACACCGGCCCGCTCACAGCCAAGCGCATGGAGACCATCGACGACGACATCGCCGACGCCACCGTCGAGTACATCAAGCGGCAGCACGACGCGGGCAATCCGTTCTTCGTCTGGTGCAACTTCACCCACATGCACCTCTACACACACCTCAAGCCGGGCAGCAAGGGACAGGCCGGGATGTGGCAGTCCGAGTACCACGACGCGATGATCGACCACGACAAGAACGTGGGCACGCGTGCTCGACGCGCTCGACGACCTCGGCATCGCCGACGACACCATCGTCATCTACTCGACCGACAACGGCCCGCACCGCAACCGTGGCCCGACGCGGGCACCACGCCTTTCCGCAGCGAGAAGAACACCAACTGGGAGGGCGCCTATCGGGTGCCGGAGTTGATCCGCTGGCCCGGAAAGATCAAGGCGGGCACCGTATCCAACGACATCATCCAGCATCACGACTGGCTTCCGACATTGCTGGCCGCCGCTGGCGACCCCGATGTCAGCGATAAGCTGAAGAAGGGCTACCAAGGTCGGTGACGTCGAGTACAAGGTCCACATCGACGGCTTCAACCTGTTGCCGTACCTGATGGGCGAAGTCGAACACAGCCCGCGGCGCGGCTTCTTCTACTTCAACGACGACGCTGAACTGGTCGCGATGCGCTTCGAGAACTGGAAGATCGTGTTCGCCGAGCAGCGTTGCCAGGGCACGCTGCGAACCTGGGCGGAGCCATTCACGCCGCTGCGGGTGCCGAAGCTGTTCAACCTTCGCACCGACCCGTACGAGTACGCCGACATCACGTCGAACACGTACTACGAGTGGTTCCTGCGACGCGACTTCTTCGTCTTCTACGCGACGGCGATGGCGTCGGCGTTCCTCGACACGTTCAAGGAGTTTCCGCCACGGCACCCACCGGCCAGCTTCAGCGTCGACCAAATCGTCAAGAAGCTCGAAGACTTCCTGGCGGCCGACTAAGGGTCCAGACCACACGCCTACGGCTACGACAATTCAAGAAGGGGATTGCGCATGCCTGATTCAAAGCCGAACATTCTCGTCATCTGGGGTGACGACATCGGGATCTCGAACCTGAGCTGCTACAGCCGCGGCATGATGGGCTACTTCACGCCCAACATCGACCGAATCGCCGACGAGGGAATGCTTTTCACCGATTCCTACGGCGAGCAGAGTTGCACGGCGGGTCGTTCGTCGTTCATCACCGGCCAGAGCGTCTACCGGACCGGCATGAGCAAGGTCGGGATGCCCGGCATGGACATCGGCCTGCAGAAAGAGGACCCGACGATTGCCGAGTTGCTCAAACCTCTCGGGTACGCCACCGGCCAGTTCGGTAAGAACCACCTCGGCGACCTGAACAAGTTCCTGCCGACCGCGCACGGATTCGATGAGTTCTTCGGCAACCTCTATCACCTCAACGCCGAGGAGGAGCCTGAGAACGCGGACTATCCCACCGAGGAGGAAGCGCCCATATTGCGCCGGGCGCTGCTTCCGCGCGGAGTCATTCACTCGTGGGCCACCGACAAGGACAGCGGCGAGGTCGACGAGCGATACGGACCCGTGGGGAAGCAACGGATCGAGGACACCGGACCGCTGACCAAGAAGCGGATGGAGACCATCGACGACGAGACCACCGGCGCATGCACCGATTTCATCCGGCGTCAGCACGAGGCAGGCACACCGTTCTTCGTCTGGATGAACATGACGCACATGCACTTCCGGACCCACACGAAGCCGGAGAGCCTCGGCCAGTCGGGCCGCTGGCAGTCGCCGTACCACGACACGATGATCGATCACGACCGCAACGTCGGCCAGTTGCTCGATCTGGTGGACGAACTCGGCATCGCCGAAGACACCATCGTCATCTACAGCACCGACAACGGCCCGCACGCCAACAGCTGGCCGGACGGCGCCACCACCCCGTTCCGCAGCGAGAAAGCCACCAACTGGGAAGGCGCGTTCCGGATTCCCGAGATGATCCGGTGGACCGGCAAGATCAAGCCCGGATCGGTGTCGAATGAGATTGTCCAGCACCATGATTGGCTGCCGACATTCCTTGCGGCCGCGGGCGAACCCGACGTCGTCGAGAAGTTGAAGAAGGGCCACAAAGCCGGTGACGTGACGTATAAGGTCCACATCGACGGCTTCAACCTGCTGCCGTATCTGACCGGTGAAGTGGACAAGAGCCCACGGCGCGGGATGATCTACTTCTCCGACGACTGCGACGTGCTCGGCATCCGCGCGGAGAACTGGAAGGTCGTTTTCCAGGAGCAGCGCTGCCGCGGCACACTCCAAATCTGGTTCGAGCCGTTCACCCCACTGCGGGCGCCGAAGCTGTTCAATCTTCGCACCGACCCATTCGAGCGGGCCGATATCACGTCAAATACGTACTGGGACTGGGTGATCGATCGCATTTACCTTGTGCTCTACGGGTCCGCAATCGCCACGCAGTTCCTTGAGACGTTCAAGGAGTTCCCGCCACGCCAGGAGCCTGCAACGTTCACGATCAATCATGCCGTCGAAGAGCTCAATAAGTTCCTGTCGACCCGCGGCGGTTGACCGTGGCAGATCTCGCGACGTGGACCGACGGGCCAACGAAGTCGGCGATCGTCGACTTCGTGGCTCGGGTGACCGCCGATGGCCCGGACTTCGTCGCGCCGGAGGCACGTGTCGCGGTCTTCGACAACGACGGCACGCTGTGGTGCGAGAAGCCGATGTACATCCAGCTCGACTTCCTCGTCCGCAGGCTCAGTGAGAAGGCGGCAGCCGATCCGTCGTTGGCCGGGCAGCAGCCATATCTGGCCGCCAGCTCCGGCGACCTGAACTGGTTCGGCGGCGCAATCACCAAGCACTACCAGGGTGACGACTCGGACCTGAAAACCCTTGCCGGCGCGGTGATGTCCCTGCATGAATCAATGAACGTCGAAGACCACGCTGCCCTGGTCAGCAAGTTCTACTCGGAGGCGAAGCACCCGACGTTGGGGCGTCCATACCGAACTGCACGTATGCACCGATGGTGGAATTACTGCGCTACCTCGAGGCAAACGGCTTCACCTGTTACATCGTCTCCGGCGGTGGCCGTGATTTCATGCGCCCGATCACCAGCGCGATCTACGGAATCCCGCCCGAACGCGTCGTCGGCAGTTCGCAGGGGCTGAAGTTCGACGGCGCGGACGGCCACGGCGACCTGCTGATCCAACCCGCTCTGGACGTCTTCGACGATGGTCCCGAGAAACCGGTCCGGATATGGAATCGCGTCGGGCGGCGGCCAATCCTGTCCGCGGGCAACTCCAACGGCGACGACGAGATGCTGATGTACTCGGGAAGACCCGGCGCAGCGTCACTGCGGTTACTGGTGCTGCACGACGACGCCGAACGTGAATTCGACTACACCGCAGGGGCGGAACGCGCACTGGACCATGCCAAGCAGTTCGGCTGGACCGTCGTCAGCATCAAGAACGACTGGACGACCGTCTTCAGTGACTGAAATTCACCTCGAGACTGCCGAGAGATCGCGTTGACGCACGAAAACGCGATCTCCCCGCAGTCTCGGGATATGGTGCGCATTCCAGCGCAGACCGCCGTCGTCGGGTCCGATAAGCACTACCCGGAAGAGGGGCCTGCGCACACAGTCACCGTCGACGAGTTCTGGATCATGCCTCATCAGGTGACCAATGCCGAATTCGCCGAATTCGTTGACGCCACAGGCTATGTCACCGTCGCCGAACGGCCACTCAATCCCGCTGACTATCCCGACGCACCCGCGGAGAACCTGCAGCCGGGGTCGATGGTGTTCACCCGCACGCAAGGACCGGTCGACTTGCGACATCTGAGTCAGTGGTGGGTGTGGACGCCGGGCGCATCGTGGCGGCATCCCGTCGGACCGCACTCGTCGATCGACAAGCGCATCGACCACCCGGTGGTACACGTCGCCTACGAGGATGCTGAGAACTATGCGCAGTGGGCGGGCCTGACGTTGCCGACGGAGGCGGAGTGGGAGGTCGCCGCCCGCGGCGGCCTCGACGGCGCGGCGTACACGTGGGGCGGCGAACCCGAGCAGTCCGGCCAGCGGCTGGCCAACTACTGGCACGGCGACTTCCCCTGGCGTCCCGGATGCCGGGCTACGGCCGCACGGCACCCGTTGGCAGTTTCCCGGCCAACGCCTACGGCCTGTTCGACATGGCGGGCAACGTCTGGGAGTGGACCACCGACTGGTACGCCGACACCCACCAGGGCGACCCATGCTGCGAGGCGGGCAGCTACGACCCGCAACAGCCCCAGTTCCGGGTGCCGCGCAAGGTCATCAAGGGCGGCTCGTTTCTGTGCGCCGACAATTACTGCCTGCGCTACCGGCCCGCCGCCCGCCGACCTCAGATGGTCGATACGGGTATGAGCCATATCGGATTTCGCTGCATAACCCGGACAGCACCTGTGAAAATGTGATCGTGAACGACGGTGGCACGCACTATGCGCGCAACGGCTCGGTGCGGCTGGCCTATCGCGTACTCGGCCACGGTGACACGACGCTTGTGTGGAACCCCGGCTGGTTCAGCAATGTCGACGTGTGGACCGACCCGTCGCTGCCGTTTGCGACGTTCACCGAGGCGCTCGCACGTGGCACCCGGCTGGTCCTGTGGGACAAGCGTGGCACCGGGCTGTCCGATCCGGTGACTCATGTGCCGCCTTTAGACGAACGGATGGACGATCTACACGCGGTGATGGACGCGGTCGGCGTCGATACGGCGGCATTTTTCGGTGTCTCCGAGGGAGGCCCGATGAGCATCCTGTTCGCGGCGACCTATCCGGAGCGCGTTCAGTCGCTGGCGCTGTACGGCACCATGAAGCGTTTCAGCCCCGAGTTGCCGGATCATCCGTGGGGTTGGACTGCCGAGCAGACCCGAGCAATCGCCGCAGAGATCGAATCCGATTGGGGTGAAGGCGCTCTCGTGGACCTGTTCTTCGGGCCGGCGATGGCCGACGTGCCGGGCTTCAGAGAGGTCTACGGGCGAGCCCAGCGGGCAGGCGCCAGCCCGACGATGACGCTCATGCTGTTGCAGGCACTGGTCCAAAGCGATGTCGGTGGCGTGGTGGGTTCGGTTCACACACCGACTCTCGTCCTCGCCAGAGACGGCGACACGATAGCGCCGATCGACGCAGCGAAGGCGCTGACGGCGGCGATGCCCAATGCGCAATTCCTTGAGATGCCACCCGGCCCACACGCACTCTTGGATGACGAACTCGCGGCGGCAGTGGTGAATTTCGCATGCGGCAAGCCCGTCGAAGACCCGGGAGAGCGGGTTCTGTCGACCGTGTTGTTCACCGATATCGTCAGCTCCACTGAACAACTTGTCGCGCAGGGCGATGCGCGGTGGCGCCACCAACTCGATGCACACGACCGGCTCGCAGACTGGCTCGTGGACAAATACGGGGGCCGGCGCGTGAAGCACACGGGCGACGGCATGTTCGCGCTCTTCGACGGCCCGACCAAGGCGGCGCGCTGCGCCCTCGACATGGTTCCGGCCCTCGCCGCGAGGGGCATCCGCATCCGGGTGGGAGTGCACACCGGTGAATGCGAGCGTCGCGGGGACGACTGGAGCGGCTTGGCCGTCCACGTCGGCGCACGCATCGGCGCGATGGCCGGTGCCGACGAGGTGCTTGCCAGCCGAACCGTCCGCGACTTGTCGGCGGGATCGGGGTTGCGCTTCGACACCCTGGGCGCCGAAACAGCTCAAGGGACTCGCCGAGGAGATCGAGGTCTTCCGCGTGACCGCGCCCGTCCGCGCCTGAGTATCAGGCTTCGGCTGTGCTCTTGATCGCGGCGAGCGTGGCCGGGAATACCATGCGGGACATGCGCCGACAGAACGCCACAATCACCATCAGCAGCGTGTCACGCCGTGAGCGGGGGCACACGCAAAATCATCTACCGACGCGACGACCTGGTGGCACTCATTCGCGCCGATCGCCCGGTCGCGGCCGTCACCGACGACCCAGCGCCGCCGCCAGATACCGAAACCAGCATCGGCGCGGCGCTACGGGCCCGCCTGACGGCCAAAGACACCCAGATCGCCGACCTCAAAGCCGCGCTGCGCGAACGCGACCGCACCATCAGCGTCTTGCACGGCGAACTTGACAAACTCCACGCCGCCGGCGGCTAAGTGCAGTCCGCGATCAGCCAACGCAGTTCTCCGTTGTCCGCATGCCTAGGCGTCGGATACGTCCTCGTCGTCGTCAAGTCGTCGCGGTGATGGCCGCACGGCGCGGCCCGGCCCGGTCGGGTCCAAAAGGTGCCCCCACGTGACGCGAGCAGCAGCAAAGGCGGCGTCATCGACGTTCTGAGACGCCTGGGTTTGGGCCATGGCCACCAGGGCGTCAGCCAGACTCAGCGTGCTCACATTGTGGCTTTTCGCGGTCTGCACGATCTCGACGAACGCCTGGTTGAGGCTGCAGCCGCGCAGCGCGATAAGCACGCCTTCGGCAGTGTCGAGGATCCGCGCCCCGGCACGGCGAGGATCGGGCGACCGGCCGGAGAGGTCCATTCGCACTCACCTCCTATACGAACATCTACCCCATATTCACTGCAGATAACTTATGACCCAAAGTAGATATTTCCCGCAGCAGGAGCGCCTAGTCAGCCCCCTCGACGTCGCGGTCGTCGTCGGGCATCGGCACGATGATGGCTTGGTCGATCACATCGGCCGGGTTGGCGTCGCGCTGAAGCAGGTTGGCGACGGACTCGGGATCCAGCCCGGCGTCCTCGGCGCAGAGATCGGCGGGCTGGTGCTGATCTGCGGCGTCGGCGGCGGGAACGTCGTCGGCACGCGGGGTGTCGTCGAAGTGGATCGTCATTGGTGTTCCGTCCTCCTTGTGGTGATCGGTTCCTCGGATTGCAGTCGGGCGTTTTCGGACTTGAGGTGGCTGTTGTCGGATTCGAGTGCGGTGTTGCGGCGTTCCAGGTGCAAGATCTGCGCGATCCCGGCGATGTTGATGCCCTGGGCGACCAGGTCGCTGATTCGCTGCAGCCGGTCCAGATCGTCGTCGCTGTATCGGCGAGTGCCGCCATCGGTGCGCGCCGGGGTGAGAAGTCCGCGCCGCTCGTAGAGCCGCAGGGTCTGCGGATCAATCCCGGTCAACTCCGCGGCCACCGAGATGCCGTACACGCCGCGCGCAGACCGCGGGGGCAGGGGGTCGCCAGGCACTGAACTGCTCCCTTCCGCCACCAACCAGGTCCAAAATCATCCTTGCACAAATCTTGCTCCAGTGCTATAAGGAACCTATGACAGTTCCCACAGATCTGTCAGAACAGTCAAATGGGTTAGGAGGAGAGATCATGTTGATGCGCACCGATCCGTTCCGCGACTTCGACCGCCTCGCCCAGCAGGTGCTGGGCACCGCCGCCCGCCCGGCGGTGATGCCGATGGATGCCTGGCGTGAGGGGGATCAGTTCATCGTCGAGTTCGACCTGCCGGGCGTGGACGAGGATTCCCTGGATCTGGACGTCGAGCGCAATGTGCTGACCGTGCACGCCAAGCGCCCCGAGTTCGATTCCGATCGGGAGATGGTGTCCGCCGAGCGTCCGCGTGGTGTGTTCAGCCGGCAGCTGTTCTTGGGCGAGACCCTCGACACCGAGGCGATCGAGGCCAGCTATAGCGGCGGGGTGCTGCGGTTGACCATCCCGGTGGCCGAGAAGGCCAAACCGCGCCGTATCCAGATCACCAGCGACAACGAGAAGCAAGCCATCAACGCCTAACACGGTCCACCTCACTGGCTGGGCCGGGGGCGCAGCATTCGGGGAAGGGGGTAAGTCACATGGCGACCAACACCCAGTGGGCAACCAGCCTGCTCGATGAGGCGGCGGCGATCGTGGAGGCCGAGTGGATACGCCTGCAGCAGGACCAGGCCCTGTGGGAGCGTGAGGTCGCTGACCTGTTCTCCGAGTTGCCTGCGCCCCGGCCCGGCCCGCCCCGCGTCGGCGTCACCACTACCCAGCGCCGGCGCTCCGGCCAACCGATGCCAGAGGACCGTCGCAGGTGGCCGACGCGGCGATCGCCCCCAACCCCGATATGGGCTACCCAGCGGTCTCCTCCGTCGCCTCGGGAAACCTACTGAAAGGCACTGTCGGACAAGGGAGGTGATGCCATCGCCGATGATCACCACGAGGCAACGACTCCTGTGTCGCCCACAATGATTCAGATGTCGCGTCACCGCGGCCGACTCCAGCGTCCAGAGTCGGCCTGCGCACGCACCGCCACTCGTGGTGGCGTATTCGACGTGGAGCGTGCACGACGTCGCTGCCATGCCCGGGCAGGCCAGCAGGACGGCTCTGGCCCGCCCCTGCCGGCCGC
Source organism: uncultured Actinomycetota bacterium (assembly GCA_963822305.1). GTDB lineage: Bacteria > Actinomycetota > Actinomycetes > Mycobacteriales > Mycobacteriaceae > Mycobacterium. The sequence goes on from CAWGHF010000028.1 coordinate 194,970, forward strand.
CCGGGCGTCCCCATAACAAGCATCAGTGATCGCCCCCGGCGGGGCGCGGCCTCCAAGAGCTCAGTCCGGCGGCCCATCACGGCATGAAGGTCTGATGGACCGTCTCGCCGCGGTGGCTTCCGGTTGGCCTGCAATCCCGGGAGCCACCGCAACTTGTCCTCGGAGATAGCAGCCATGGCGCGCGAAAATCGCGATCCCTACCTGGTGTTGGGCCTGTCACCGACCGCAACCCAGGCCGAGATCACCCACGCCTACCGCACACGGCTACGCGCCCATCACCCCGACACACGCCGTCCACCAGCCTCGCGAACCGCCGATGACGACCTCCGGCAAGTCCTGGCCGCCTACGCCCTGCTGCGTGACCCCGCCCGCCGCGCCGAATACGACCGCACAACCGCCCACGGCGCCACACCACCGCCCCATAGCCCGCAAGGGTCGACACCTGTTGACCGTCCCCCTGCCGGTCGCGTCCAGATCCCCATCACCTACCGCAGCACCAACACCCCTACAGCCCATGTCTCATCGCCACCATTGCGAGCCGGCCCGGTGCGCCGACACCGATAGCTGCGATCGTGCAGAACAACCGGCGCGCAACCCGAATCACTATTCCACCCCACAGAGGACCTCGTATGGGCACCGACATGAGCAGCGCACTCGACCAACCAACCATGACAGCGGCGAACCCAAAACCCCCGACGGACAAAGTTATGCGGATCGCGACCATGACCAAGCAACTACTCGACGAAGTCCGTACCCACCCACTGGATACCGCATGCCTTAATCGCCTACGAACCATCGACACTCAAATCATCGGTGAGCTGCTCACCGATCTCACCCCCGACCTACGCCAAGAACTGCAGCGGCTCGCACTGCCGCTAACCCGCCACACCGAGCTGTCCGACGCTGAACTCCGCCTCGCCCACGCCCAACTAGTGGGCTGGCTTCAAGGGCTTCTCCAGACAGTCCACACTGCCTTATCCGATCCACACGCCGTCCTGGCGAACGACTCAATCACCGTCGGGGCCGCAGAAGGCACTTCCACGTCGAGCGACATCCCCACCTCACCGAATCACCTCGATCGACCCCACATCGAACCTTGCAGTCCAACACAGTGCCTGCCCGAAGACATTGCACCCAACGAGCACAATCCAGCGATCCGGTCAGCACGCCAAACACTGATCACCGCTATCACCAGGCGCATCACACAGCAACGCCTCACCGCGGCTCAAGCAGCCGCCGTTCTCCACCTCACCGGCCCAAGGGTCACCAAGCTACTCCAAGCCAACATCGACGAATTCACACTCGACGAACTCGTCAACCTGCTCCCCGCCCTTGAACTAACGATTCAGGTAGTGCCCAGGCCGCCAACACAGTAGGTGAAGCGCTCTGGCCGGCGAATGCCGGAACGACTCAACCAGCCTCCGCGAAGTCAGCGCAGCACGAACAGGTTTCGGAAACCCAGAATCCGGCACCGGCACCAGCGGCAGTCTCGCGCGGCATCGAATCCGCCTGCATGCGCGAAGGGCTGCGGTTCTGGCTACACAGCGCCCTGACCTAACGACCTGGTCCCAATCACCAACCCGGGCACGCCATCTACCCGGCTACGGTACGAAACCTCTCACCTACCCCACCCCGCCGGACAAGCGCTCGACAAAGTACGACCGCCATCTCCTGCTGGCCGAACTCAGCATCCCCACAGACCCACGCCTACCACAAGACACAGCCCTACAGATAAAACCGTCTCCCACGATCCGCCCACCGCCCAAACCAACCGTGGGACACATTCGGACACACGTCAGAGTGGCCTACAGATAACGCCGTAGCGCTCGTGGAACCCCGCGATGCCTGCGGGTAGGAATTCCCACCTCTCGGTCAGCCGGGTGCCGCCGCCCTCGGGCTCGAAGGCGTACTCCCAGTGCACCCAGCCGTTGTTGACCTGCCAGGCGAACTTGCGTCCTGGGTCGGCGGCGACCACCTGGCTTCGCGTCTCCCATGTCCGCTCGGCGGTTTCGTTGCGGCCGGTGAACCACGCGCCGACTTCCGGGCCGTCTCCCTCGTCCCACCAGCAGGCCTTGCAAATCGGGCTCCACTCGCCCATCCGGGTCACATCCGAGACCAGCGCGTACAGCTCATCCGGAGGCACCGCCACAGAAATCGAATCAGACAACGTCAACTCGGTCACGCCTCGAGTCTGCCACCATGCGGCTATTGCGCTTTCCGCGCGCGAGTGTGAAGTTAGAACGCGTTCCACCGCCGTCGAAAGGCCAACCGGATGAGCAACAGTAGTGAGCGGATCGCCGTCGTCATCGGCGCGGCGTCCGGGATCGGCTGGGCGAGCGCACGCGCCCTCGCCGCCGACGGCTGCCGGGTGACGCTCGCGGACCGCAACAACGACGGCGCTCGCGCCCGTGCCGACGAGCTGGGCGATCCGCACACGGCCGCGGAGGTCGATGTCACCGACGAGGCGTCAGTGCAACGGCTCTTCGAGCAGATCGGTCCGCTCGACGTCGTGGTCAACTGCGCGGGATTCGGCAGTCTGGGGCTGATCACCGATCTGGCCGTCGACGAATTTCGCTCCGTCATCGACGTCTGCCTCAACGGCGGGTTCATCGTCGCCAAGTACGCGGGGCAGAAGCTCCGCGAAGGCGGCTCGCTGGTGTCGATCAGCTCGCTGAACGGGCGGCAGGCGGCGGTGGGCATGAGCGCCTACTGCTCGGCCAAGGCCGGCCTGTCGATGCTCACCCAGGTCGCCGCGCTGGAGATGGGTCCGCGGGGCATCCGCGTCAACGCGATCTCCCCCGGGTTCGTCGACACCCCGCTCACCGAGGGCTCCTACCTGGTGCCGGGACTCGTCGAGGACTACCTCGAGAACACCGCGCTCGGCCGCGCAGGCAGGCCCGAGGAGATCGCCGATGCGGTGGTCTTCCTGTGCTCGCCGAAATCATCGTGGCTGACCGGTGAAGTGCTCGACCTCAACGGCGGCGCCCACCTCAAGCGATATCCTGACGTGCTCGCGCATGTCATGAAACTGGCGGAGACCCAGTGAGTTTCACCGGTAAGCAGGCAATCGTCACGGGTGCCGGATCCGGCATCGGAGCGGCATTGTGCCGAGCGCTTGTCGCGGCAGGCGCCGACGTGCTCTGCACCGATATCGACGGCGAAGCGGCTGAGCGCACGGCCTCGGCACTCGGCGACCGGGCACGGTCGGCCCGCCTCGACGTCACCGACGCCGCAGCGGTGCAGGCAGCCGTCGACGAGGTGGTCGCCCGCACCGGCCGGCTCGACCTGATGTTCAACAATGCGGGCATCGTCTGGGGCGGCGACACCGAACTGCTCACCCTCGACCAGTGGAACGCGATCATCGACGTGAACGTGCGGGGTGTCGTGCATGGCGTCGCCGCCGCCTACCCGCAGATGATCGAGCAGGGCCACGGCCACATCGTCAACACCGCATCGATGGCCGGGCTGACCGCGGCCGGTCAGATCACCAGCTACGTGATGACCAAACACGCCATCGTCGGGCTGTCACTGGCCCTGCGCTCCGAGGCCGCCGCCCACGGCGTCGGCGTGCTGGCCGTATGCCCGTCCGCCATCGAGACCCCGCTGCTGGAGAAGGGCGCTATCGGCGGATTCGACGGCCGCAATTACTTTCTGCAGGGCCGGCGAACAAAGGCGGCCTACCCCGCAGACCGCCTGGCCCAGGACACGTTGAAGGCGGTCGAACGCAATAAACCGCTGCTGGTCAGGCCGCGCAGCGCGCACGGCCAGTGGTTGTTCGCGCGGCTGGCACCGGGATTGATGCAGCGCGCGTCGATTCGCTTCATCGCAAGCCAGCGCGCCCAACAGGCCGAGGCGCGCTCCGACATTCGCTGAGCAAATCGGGTTTCCCGCGGCCCGACTGGTTACGGTAAGCCGGTGGCCGCCATGAAGACCGATTTCACGCTGACCCAGAAGCGTGCCCTGGCGGTCGCGACGGTCATCGCTATTCTGTTCGCCGCCTACTTCTTGCGCAGGTACTTCATCCTCATCGTGGTCGCCGCGGTGGTCGTCTACCTGTTCAGCCCGCTGTACAACCGGCTGACCAAACGAATGGGCACCGGCCTGTCGGCAACGCTCACCCTGCTGGCGGTGTTCGCAAGCGTCATCGTGCCGGTCGGTCTGATCGGGCTGCTGGCTGTCGTCCAGATCACCGAGATGGTCAAGAGCGTCGCGGCATGGGTCGAGAAGACCGACCTGTCCACGCTCGGCGACAAGACGTTGAAGTTCGTCAACGAACTGCTGGCACGGGTGCCGTTCGCGGACATCACCGTCACGCCGGAAATGCTTCGGAAGGCGATGACGACCGTCGCCCAGAACGTCGGAGAGTACCTCCTGCACCTATTGCAGGGTGCCGCGGGCGGTGTCGTCGGCGGCATCACCGCGGCGATCCTGTTTATCTACGTGTTCATCTCACTGCTGACGAACCAGGATGCGGTGCAACGGTTGATCCGCCAGCTCAATCCACTCGGCGAGGAAGTCACCGACCTGTACCTCGCGAAGATGGGCGCGATGGTGGGTGGCACGGTCAAAGGTCAGTTCATCATCGCCGTCTGCCAGGGCGTCGCGGGAGCGATCTCGATCTACATCGCAGGCTTCCACGACGGCTTCTTCATCTTCGCCGTCATCTTGAGTGCGCTATCGGTGATACCGCTCGGCAGCGGCATCATCTCCATTCCGTTCGGCGTCGGAATGATCCTGTTCGGCAACGTGTTCGGTGGCATTTTCGTCATCGCGTTCCACATCATCGTGGTGACGAACATCGACAACTTCCTGCGTCCGATCCTGGTTCCGCGGGAGGCCCGCCTCGACTCGGCGCTCATGCTGCTGTCGGTGTTCGCCGGAATCGGAATGTTCGGCGCGTTCGGTATCGTCATCGGCCCGGTGCTGATGATCGTCATCGTCACGACGATCAGCGTCTACCTCGCCGTGTACAAGGGCGTCCCACTCGAAACACATGACGACGGCGACACCAAGCGGTCCAAAAAGAAGAAGAGTGTGCTGCGACGGTTGACGCGCAAGGCGCGGAAGTCCACGCCGGATGCGCCCGAGCCCGACGAACCCGAGGCAGAGGCGCCGGAGGAGGACTCGGCTCCTAAAACAGTCTCTGGGTGAGGAATTCGACGACACGCTTGCGCGCCTCGTAGGCGGGGTGACCCTCATTTTCGCGTAACTCGAGCGTCAAAACCGAATGCGCCATCTTGCCGAACCCGTACTCGTTACCCGCCTTCGAACTGATTTCGATGACCTCGAACGCGTCACCGAGGCGGTCCTTGAGCGTCTTGAACCGAGCCCCCGGAGACAGCGGGTCCTCGCTGAACCGCAGTCCCAGCGCGCACAATCCCTCGTCGGCCGCCCGCTTCTCGACGATTTTCAACTCGGCTTCCGACAGGCCGGGATCGCTTTTCTGCTTGGCCGTCAGCCCTATCGGCAGCGACGGTTGGCTGAGGACCGGAGCAAGCACACTGTCGTCCACAGCGGCCGCCAGCGCGAAGCCCCCACTCCAACACTCGCCGATCACCCCGACACCCTTGCCCGGTGTCTTCTCGTTGAGGTCGCGCGCCAGTGCACGAAGGTAATGCGCCACCGGTCGATCGGCGTTCGTCGCGAAGGCCGCGAATTCCTTTGCCACACAACCACGCAACATCACCGGCACCGCTCCCGGCCTGGACGCCGACGCGCCCGGCGTACCGTACAGCGACGGACACGCGACGGTGAATCCGTTGTCCACCAGATGATTACCCAGGGCCAGCACGCCGGGATGTATGCCGGGCATCTCCGGTATCAGCACGACCCCGGGGCCCTCGCCCTTGCGGTACACGTCGTGGGTATAGCCGGCGGCGGTAAAGGGTGCGGCGGTCCATCCGGTCAGATCGGACTCGGGTGCGGTCATCGCGTCTCCATCCATTGTCGCGAGGGCCGCGGTGTCCTACTTCGCGGCGAGTGGCGGCTGCTTCTGCACCGCCGCCGACAGCGTACGGTACTCATCGGTACCACCGGCACCCCTGATCGCGATCTGTGCCGGCCCGGTCGTGCCCTTCAGGCCTGTCGTCCAGACCGGCTCCCCGCCCTCCCCGCCGTCGTAGACCACCCACCGCACGCCGTCGACATCCTCCGTTCCGGTCGGCACCAGGTCGGGGTCGATGAAGCCGACCAGCTTCTCCTCGTCGGCGTTGCTCTGGACCAATGCCATGTACATCCCGGTCGGGGTGAGGTATCCGACGGTCGAAGACACCGCGCGCGCGAGCTGCCCCGACGGGTCCGTCCGGCCCGCCTCGATCCCGGCGCGGCTTCCGGAGTTGGCCCGCCAGCCCTCGGGCAGGGCGGGCAACCGGATCGGGATCCGCAGCGCGTCGGCGTCGGCCTGCAATGCTGCGGGGGCGTCGTAGTTGGGCGCCGGTCCGGAACTGGGACCGCTGGGTGCAAACGAGCACATCCCGACGATGCCCGCGAGGATGACGCACGCCACGACCAGCGGCGCGAGGGACCAGAACATGTCGCGACCGTCCTGCAGCAACCGCGGCTTGGCGGGTCTGGGAGCGGGTTGCGGCTCGGAGGTCACAAGGGCCAGTATCCCAGCTCCCACAGACCGACCGGCCAATGGGAGAATCGCAGCCATGAGCCCAGCACGCGGGGAAGCCCCCGACCGCAACCTCGCCCTCGAGCTCGTTCGAGTCACCGAGGCGGGCGCGATGGCGGCAGGTCGCTGGGTGGGCCGCGGCGACAAGGAGGGCGGTGACGGCGCCGCCGTCGACGCCATGCGTGAGCTGGTCAATTCGGTGTCCATGCGCGGCGTCGTGGTGATCGGCGAAGGCGAGAAGGACAACGCGCCGATGCTCTACAACGGCGAGGAGGTCGGCAACGGCGACGGTCCCCCGTGCGACTTCGCCGTCGACCCGATCGACGGCACGACGCTGATGGCCAAGGGCATCTCCAACGCGATCTCGGTGCTCGCGGTGTCGGAGCGCGGCACCATGTACGACCCGTCAGCGGTGTTCTACATGAACAAGATCGCCGTCGGCCCCGAAGCCGTCGACGCCATCGACATCACCGTCCCCGTCGGCGAGAACATCCGCCGGGTCGCCAAGGCCAAGAACGTCTCGGTGTCCGACCTGACCGTCTGCATACTCGACCGGCCTCGCCACAGGCAGTTGATCGCAGACGTCCGTGACGCAGGCGCCCGGTGCCGGCTGATCTCCGACGGCGACGTCGCAGGCGCGATCTCGGCGTGCAGGCCAAACACCAGCACCGATCTGCTCATCGGAATCGGCGGCACACCCGAGGGCATCATCGCCGCCGCCGCCATCCGGTGCATGGGCGGGGCGATCCAGGGCCAGCTCGCACCCAAGGATGACGAAGAGCGGCAAAAGGCGATCGACCGTGGCTACGACCTGGATCAGATACTGCACACCGAGGACCTGGTGTCCGGGGAGAACGTCTTCTTCTGCGCCACCGGGGTCACCGACGGTGACCTCCTCAAAGGCGTCCACTACTACGGCGGCGGCTGCACGACGCAGTCGATCGTCATGCGCTCGAAGTCGGGCACGGTGCGGATGATCGAGGCCTACCACCGGCTGTCGAAGCTGAACGAATACTCCGCGATCGATTTCACCGGCGACAGCACCGCATTCCAACCGCTGCCATAACTCACTGACCGAAAAGGAACCGCATGAGCGTCGACAACGACGTCGAGTACCGCATCGAGCACGACACCATGGGCGAGGTCCGGGTGCCCATCAACGCGCTGTGGCGCGCGCAGACGCAGCGAGCGGTGGAAAACTTCCCGATCTCGGGACGTGGCTTGGAGCGCACACAGATCCGGGCGCTGGGGCTGCTGAAAGGCGCGTGCGCGCAGGTGAACAAGGATCTCGGGTTGCTCGATGCCGAGAAGGCCGATGCGATCATCGCCGCGGCCGCCGAAATCGCCGACGGCCGCCATGACGATCAGTTCCCCATCGACGTGTTCCAAACCGGCTCCGGCACAAGCTCGAACATGAACACCAACGAGGTGATCGCCGGCATCGCCGGGCAGAACGGCGTCTCGGTACACCCCAACGACGACGTGAACATGTCGCAGTCGTCCAATGACACGTTCCCGACGGCGACGCATATCGCTGCCACCGAAGCCGCTGTGCGCCATCTGATTCCGGCGCTCGAAATCTTGCACGAGTCGCTGGCCGGCAAGGCCCGGCAGTGGCGCATCGTGGTCAAGTCGGGCCGCACGCACCTGATGGACGCCGTGCCGGTGACGCTGGGCCAGGAGTTCAGCGGCTACGCGCGTCAGGTCGAGGCCGGAATCGAGCGGGTGAAGGCCACACTGCCCCGGCTCGGCGAGCTGGCAATCGGCGGCACAGCCGTCGGAACCGGGCTGAACGCACCCGACGACTTCGACGAGCGAGTGGTCGCTGTGTTGAAGGAGCAGACCGGACTGGGCGAATTGCGAGTCGCCGCAAACCATTTCGAGGCGCAGGCGGCGCGTGACGGGCTGGTCGAGGCGTCCGGCGCGCTGCGCACCATCGCCGTGTCGCTGACCAAGGTCGCCAACGACATCCGGTGGATGGGCTCTGGCCCGCTGACCGGTCTCGGCGAGATCCAGCTGCCGGACCTGCAGCCGGGTAGCTCGATCATGCCGGGCAAAGTCAATCCGGTTATCCCCGAAGCCGTCACACAGGTCGCCGCGCAGGTGATCGGCAATGACGCCGCGATCGCATGGGGCGGCGGCAACGGCGCGTTCGAGCTCAACGTGTACATCCCGATGATGGCCCGTAACCTGCTGGAGTCGTTCAAGATCCTGACCAATTCCGCCAGGCTGTTCGCCGAGCGCTGCATCGACGGACTGGTCGCCAACGAGGAGCGGCTGCGCGAGCTTGCCGAGTCCTCACCGTCGATCGTGACCCCGCTGAATTCCGCGATCGGCTACGAGGAAGCGGCAGCGGTCGCCAAGCAGGCGCTCAAGGAGAAGAAGACCATCCGGCAGACCGTCATCGACCGCGGGCTCATCGGCGACAAACTGTCCGAGGAGGAGCTCGACAAGCGGCTCGACGTGCTGGCGATGGCCAAGGTCAAGACGATGAGCGCTTGCGCGAAGAGCAATAAGTAGAGCCGGCGTTCCTCAACTTCCGTTGTTGGGTCCGCCGGAGTTGGCGCCTGGGATGTCGGTGATCGGGAAGTTCGGCATCGGCGGCGGCGACGGCGTGTTGGGCAGCGACGGGATCTCGTCCACCGCGATCTCGTGAAGATCGTTGGCGGGCGGTCCGTTGTCGCGTGCGCCGTAGGCGCTTCCGGGCTCACGCGGTCCGAGCAGCTGGCTGACCGTCACCAGGTGGTAACCGTTGGCCTTGAGCACGGGGATGAACTGGTAGACCAAATCGACTGTGCTGGAGTAGGTGTCGTGGAACAGCACGACCGATCCCGGCTTGATCTGCGTCATCAGCATGTAGCGCGTTGCCGCGATGTTGGCGTCGTTGATCCAGTCGAAAGGGATGACGTCCCAATTGATGTCGGCCAAGCCTTGCTTCTTGGCCTCCGCCAGCACCAGATCGTTGACCACACCACCGGCGGTGCGGACCAGTTTCGGTCGCTGGCCCGTCGCCGCCTCGATGGCGTCGCTGGCCTTGCTGAACTGTGCGGGGACGTCCTGCGGCGGGATGGTGGTCATGTTGGGGTGTTCCCAGGTGTGACTGCCGATCTCCATACCGGCGTCCGCGATGCGCTTCGCGCCTTCGGGATTCGCGGCGACCTTGTTGCCGATCAGGAAGAACGTCGCCTTCGCGTCGTTGTCCTCGAGGATCTTCAGCAGCCGGTCGGTGTAGGGGCCCGGACCGTCATCGAACGTCAGCGCCACGCACTTGACCGTGGCGCAATCCACCTCGTCGGGGCTCTCGCGCTCGGCGTGGCCGGTGAGCAATGCGACCACGACGACCGCGACCGCGGCGACGACGCCGGCCACCACGAGGCCGTACTGCCAGGCCCGGCTGTCGCGTAGCTTCGGCACGGCCGCAGCTTACCGGCCGGCGCTGGGACCCGACCTCCCAGCGCTATGGGGGGCCGGTGTTGGGAACCAGCATGAAGGTCGCCGTCGTCCGGATCAGAACGCGATCGTTGGCGTCGACAACCGAACAGTCCGTACTCAGCAGCCGACGGCCACCGTGCACCAATTTGGCTTCCGCGACGAGCGGGCCGCCCTTGGGCTGTCGGTAGTAGCGGACGTGAATATCCGTCGTCACAGGGAAGTGAATATTGACGTCGTAGGCGCCCTCGAGGCAGGAGGCAGAAGCAGCATCCGCGAACGTGGCCAGCATCCCGCCGTGGATGCTGCCGTCGAAAAGCCCGCGAAGATCTTCGCTGAGTGGCATCGAAAGGATCGCCAGGCCCGGCTCCACGCGGTCGACGTTCATCTGCATCCGCTTGTGCACGGGCGACAGGTGAAGTCGCTCATTGGTCAACCAAGCCATCGGCCCTCCCCCGCAGTCGAGACTGCTGTGAGAGCGAAGATATGCCTAAAACCGCGCCCTGTGCGCAGTCTCGACAATTACGGCAGAGCGCCGGGGCTGATTTCCTCCAGCATCTCGGTCACCAGCGCGGCGATCGGCGAGCGCTCGCTGCGCAACAGCGTGATGTGGGCGAACAGCGGGTGGCCCTTGAGCTTCTCGATCACCGCCGCGACGCCGTCGTGCCTGCCGACGCGCAGATTGTCGCGCTGTGCCACGTCGTGGGTGAGCACCACCCGCGAACCGGCACCGAGCCGGGACAGCACCGTCAATAACACGTTGCGTTCCAGCGACTGTGCCTCGTCGACGATCACGAAGGAGTCGTGCAGGGAGCGCCCGCGAATGTGCGTGAGCGGCAGCACCTCGAGCATGCCGCGCGACAGCACCTCTTCGAGCACCGCGGGGCTCGCCAAGCCTTCGAGCGTGTCGAAGACGGCCTGCGCCCACGGCCCCATCTTCTCGCTCTCGCTGCCGGGCAGATAGCCCAGCTCCTGGCCGCCGACCGCGTACAGCGGCCGGAACACGACGACCTTGCGCTGAGTGCGCCGCTCGAGCACCGCTTCCAACCCCGCGCACAGTGCCAGCGCGGACTTACCGGTGCCCGCCTTACCGCCGAGGGACACGATGCCGACGGACTCGTCGAGAAGCAGGTCCAGCCCGACCCGTTGTTCGGCGGAGCGACCGCGCAACCCGAAGACCTCGCGATCGCCTCGAACAAGTTGCACCCGCTTGTCCGGGTTGACCCGGCCCAATGCGTGAGAACTCGCTCCGAGCAGCCGGATTCCCGTGTGGCACGGGAGGTCTCGTGCCGACTCCAGATCGATCTCACCCTCGGCGAACAGCGTGTCGATCACCTCGGTGGACACGTCGATCTCGTCCATCCCGGTCCAGCCCGACGTGACGACGTCCTGGGCGTGGTACTCGTCGGCCGACAGGCCGACCGCGCCCGCCTTGACGCGCAGTGGAATGTCCTTGCTCACCAACGTGACCCGCTTGCCCTCGGCCGCGAGGTTCGCCGCGCACGTCAGGATCCGCGAGTCGTTGGTGTCGGTCCGGAAGCCCGCGGGCAGCACCGTCGGGTCGCTGTGATTCAGCTCGACGTGCAGCGTCCCGCCCTGGGTACCAACGGGAATCGGCTGATCGAGGCGTCCGTGCTCAAGCCTGAGGTCGTCGAACAGGCGTAGCGCCTGCCGGGCGAACCAACCTAGCTCGTGGTGATGGCGTTTAGCCTCCAGCTCGCTGATGACGACCAGCGGGACGATCACTTCGTGCTCGGCGAACCGTGTACAGGCCCAGGGGTCGGACAGCAACACGGATGTGTCGAGAACGTAAGTCCGAATGGAGGAATCGGTCACGTAGCGCTCCTCGAGCCCGCGCGGCCCCGCACGAACCTCTCGGCGGACACTGCGGCACTAGGGCCGGGGCCGGCCCTTTCGAGTCGAGTCGATCGGTACCGCCCGGACAGCAGAGCATGTCGCTAGCCATCGCAAACGACGCTACTCCCGAGAATGCAAGCGTGGCGTGCAGGCGCGCCGGGTTAACCGTCCAGCAACTTAGGCGTTGACCAGGGGACGCAATTGCGGTTCGTCGGCAAGGCCCCACGCGGTGATTCGATCGGAGATCACCTTGCGCAGCGTGGCTTCGTCGAAAATGCCCGCCTCGGCGATGTTGCGCACCTTGTCCTTGTACGCGTCGATGTCTGCGCCGACGACGTCGAGTTCGGCGGCGCGGCGTGCGATGGCCTCGATGGTCTCCTCGCGGTTGGATCCCAGGAGATGTGCGACGAGGTTGTGAAAGAACTCCTCGTGACGCTCCTCGTCCCTGGCGATCCGGCCCAAGAGGCCGTTCAGCACCGGTTCGGTGATCTGCGCTTGGAGGTTGCGGCAGTAGACCGCATATGCGCGCTCGTAGAACGCCATGAACACCAGCCGTTCGACCTGGCTGTAGGTCTCGGCGCGGTAGCCCTTCATGACGTGCTCGACCCGGACGTCCTCATTGGCGGCCGGATCGATTTCCCGGGTGACGACGAGGTAGTTGCGCAGCGCGATCGCGTGCAGGTGCTCCTCGGCTGTCCACCGCCCCAGCCAGCGGCCCCACTTCTCCTCGAGGATGAAGCTGAAGACGAACTCGCGGTGGTAGGCGGCGAGGTTGTCCTTCTGGATGAGCAGGATCTCCAGCGCGTCGGTGACGTGCTTGGGCAACGTGACCTGTGACGGATCCCAGTCCTGTCCGCCGAGGAAGGCGAAGTTCTGGCCCTGTTCGAAGGGCACGTAATCGTGTGCGAACCAGATGTCCTCGGACTCCAGATGCCGGTTCAGGTTCTCGTCGACCACCGGCTCGAGCTCAAGGATCAGCGCATTAGGGACAGGTTTCTGTGCCATAAAAGTTACTGTAACCCACGTTCACACCTTTTTAGAAATCGGGTGAGCGTGTCTCGTATTACAGCGTCAGACCCGGGTACAGCGGGTTTGCCGCCAGCAGTTCGGCGGCCGCCGCGTGCACACGTTCGGCGGTGCCGTCGGCGAGCTTGTACTTCGCCTTCGACGGCCCCGACGACGCGGCGGCGGCCTCGGTGTTGGTGAGCACGTCCACCACCAGCTCGGCCACCCGGTCGAATTCGGCGGCGCCGAAGCCGCGGGTGGTCAGCGCCGGGGTGCCGAACCGGATGCCGCTGGAGTACCAGGCGCCATTCGGGTCGTTGGGGATCGAGTTGCGGTTGGTGACGACGCCGGAGTCCAGCAGCGCCGACTCCGCCTGCCGCCCCGTCACCCCGAACGACTGCACGTCGAGCAGCACGATGTGGTTGTCGGTGCCGCCGGTGACCAGAGTCGCCCCGCGTTTCAGGAAGCCCTCCGCGAGCGCCTTGGCGTTGTCGGCGACCCGCTGCGAGTAGGCCTGGAACGCGGGCTGGCGCGCCTCGGCCAGCGCGACGGCCTTGGCGGCCATCACGTGAGAGAGGGGACCGCCGAGCACCATCGGGCAGCCCTTGTCGACGGCGTCGGCGTACTCCGGCGTGGCGAGAACGAGCCCGCCGCGCGGGCCGCGCAGCGACTTGTGCGTGGTGGTCGTCGTGACGTGGGCATGCGGAACCGGGTCCTCGTCGCCGGTGAACACCTTGCCCGCGACCAGGCCCGCGAAGTGGGCCATGTCCACCATCAGCGTGGCGCCCACCTCGTCGGCGATTTCGCGGAGCTTGGCGAAGTTGACCCGCCGCGGATAGGCCGAGTATCCGCCGACCAGCACCAGCGGCTTGAACTCACGGGCGGCCTCGGCCAGCGCGTCGTAGTCCAGCAGGCCGGTTTCCGGGTCGGTGCCATAGCTGCGCTGGTAGAACATCTTGCCGCTGATGTTGGGCCGGAACCCGTGGGTCAGGTGCCCGCCTGCGTCCAGCGACATACCCATCAGCCGCTGGTTTCCGAGCTTGGTACGTAGCTGCTCCCAGTCCGCCTCGGACAGGTCGTTGACGTTCTTGACGCCGGCCTCGGCCAGGCCCGGTGCTTCCACCCGGGTGGCCAGGATCGCCCAGTACGCGACGAGGTTGGCGTCGATGCCGGAGTGCGGCTGGACGTAGGCGTGCGGCGAACCGAACAGCTGCTCGGCATGCTCGGCGGCCACCGTCTCGACGGTGTCGACGTTCTGGCAGCCGGCGTAGAAGCGGTGCCCGATGGTGCCCTCGGCGTACTTGTCGGAAAGCCAGGTGCCCATGGTCAGCAGCACCGCGGGCGAGGCGTAGTTCTCGCTGGCGATCAGCTTGAGCGAATCCCGTTGGTCGACAAGCTCTTTGCGCGTCGCGGCGGCGATGCGCGGCTCGACAGACTCGATGATCTGCAGGATGTCGCGGTACGCGGCGCTTGCGGTCTCGGCGTACTCGGCGCCGGGCGCCGGGGCAGTGGTGATGACGGGGTCGGCAGCCATGCCTGTCAGCCTACGTCCCCGGGATTTGCGTCGAGTGTGCGGTTTCCTACGCCCCGACGGCGTGTCGTGGGCGAATCCGCACACCCGCGGTCAGGCGGCGCGCAGGGCCGACGGGATCAGCGGCTCGTCGAGCAGCCTGCCGAACCGCTCGGTGAGGCTGACGTCGGCGGGCCGGTCGTCCAGCCAGGCCCGCAGCAGTCGGTAGCCCTCGACGTAGGTGCTGGTGTAGGCCCGCCACAGCGGCGACGACAGAAACCGCAGCGTCTGCCTGGCCCGTTCGTCGCTGACCAGCAGCCAACGCTTCAGGAATGCCACCACGTCGTCGACGTCGCGGTGTTCGTCGTGCAGCATCAGCGCGGCGTCCTGCCTGACATCGGCCAGCGCCGCCGTCGCCTCCGACACCGTCGCTGCGCGCTCCCCGTCGAATCGAAGACCCAGATCGGCGTAGATCTCGCCGGCCCAGTCTCCCCAGTTCGAACCGATCGCGGCGTAGAGCGCCAGGTCGGCCAGCCCCTCGGCCATCAGGCACTGCGGAGTGTTGACCAGAAACAGCGTCTGCTCGGCGTGGCCGCGCTTGGCCACCAGCCCGGCCTCCTTGCGGCAGTGCTCGGTGTGGTGGCCCGGATAGGACTCGTGGGCTACCAGCCGCGGCAGGTTCGACATCTGCTGGCGCAGGTCGGCGTTCACCGCGACCGTCGAGCGGTAGTCGCCGAGGTAGTAGTTGAATCCCGACCACGGCTTGTCGGTCACGACTTCGTAGTTGATGGTCTCGCTGTCGGGCAGTGGGAACTCGGCGCGCACCCGGTCGCGCAGCGCACTGGAGAACGCGTGGATGCACTCCTCCAGGCGCTCGGGCGGGATCTCCTCGGCGCTGCGGTAGGCCTGCATCCGCTCGGCCAGCGGCCCCGTGCCGCCCAGCGCCTCGTCCAGCCGGGCGTGCGCCTGCTGATAGCGGTCCGGATCGCCTTTGCTGATCTGCACGTCGAAATAGGCGTCGACCTCGTCGACGAAGCCGACGGATTGCCCGGCGAACTTCTTTCCGGCACAAGCCAGCGCGCGCAGATGGGCGCCGAGGTAGTCGGCGCGCGCGTCGTCGAAGCCCGCCGGACCGTTGGTGCGCGCCACGTCAGGCAGCTCGGCGAGCAGCCGGTCGGCCTGCCTGGCCAGGTCAGCGGGGTCGGGGGCCGGTTCGGATGCAACGGCCTCCCGCAGCGCGGGGTCACCGGTGAAGGAGTCGACGTAGCCTTCCTCGATCCGGTCGAACCGCAGGCCGAGCAGCAGATATTCGCGGATGAGGGTGCCGGAATCCATAGCGACCACGCTAACTGCAAGACTTAACCCATGCCGCGGCTGAGCGAGCCGAGCCCCTACGTGGAGTTCGACCGGAGTCAATGGCAGGCGCTGCGTATGTCCACGCCGCTGAAGTTGTCCGAGGAAGAGCTCGTCAAGCTGCGCGGTCTCGGCGAAAAAGTCGACCTGCTGGAGGTCGAAGAGGTCTACCTGCCGCTCGCCCGGTTGATCCATCTGCAGGTAGCGGCGCGCCAGCGGCTGTTCGCCGCCACCGCCGAATTCCTCGGCGAGCCACAGCAGAATCCCGACCGCCCCGTGCCATTCATCATCGGCGTCGCGGGCAGCGTGGCGGTGGGTAAGTCGACGACCGCCCGTGTGCTGCAGGCACTGCTGGCCCGATGGGAACACCATCCCCGGGTCGACCTCGTCACCACCGACGGCTTCCTGTACTCGAACGAGGAACTGACGCGCCGAAACCTGATGCACCGCAAAGGTTTCCCTGAGAGTTACGACCGCAGGGCGCTGATGCGGTTCGTCACCGCGGTGAAGTCGGGCTCCGATTACGCCTGCGCTCCGGTGTATTCGCATCTGCTCTACGACATCGTGCCCCGTGAGAAGCAGATCATCCGGCACCCCGACATCCTGATCCTGGAGGGGCTCAACGTCCTGCAAACCGGTCCGGCGCTGATGGTTTCGGACCTGTTCGACTTCTCGGTCTACGTCGACGCCCGTATCGAGGACATCGAACAGTGGTACATCTCCCGATTCCTGACGATGCGCGCCGGCGCGTTCGCCGACCCCGCGTCGCACTTCCACCACTACTCCACGCTGACCGACGATCAGGCGGTCTTCGCAGCCAGCGACATCTGGAATTCCATCAACCGCCCGAACCTGATCGAGAACATCCTGCCGACGCGCCCGCGGGCCACCCTGGTACTGCGCAAGGACGCCGACCACTCCATCAACCGGTTGCGGCTACGGAAACTCTGAATTGAACAAGCCCGCCCGGCGTCACCGGACGGGCTTGAGCGGCAACGGCTTTACGCCTTCATGCGTCGCACGCCCTGGTACTGCAGTTCGGCGAACACCAAGGTGTAGACGCCGGTGGCGAGTGTCAGCACCACGCCCAGCGTGGTCAGTGGCATCCAGTCGACCAGCACGAGCCCCACGGCGGCGACCGTGTAGAGAACGTTGGCGATGATCACGGCGATGCCGGGCTTGCGCACCGACGGCAGCTGGGCGAGCGCCAGCACCACGACGCCATAGGCGATGAAGAAGGCGCTCATCGAGTACTCGAAAGCCGTGGTGGTGCCAGAGATCTCGGCCAGCCAGCCGGCGAGCGGAATGCCGGCGATGCCTGCAAGCCCGGTCAGTACTGCGTCGGCGCGCATCGCGAAGCGCAGCAACGAGTCCGTCGACTCCTTGAACCGGGGCGTGGTGATGGTGGACATGGGCGATTCCTTTCTTGGTGGGTTTTCCTTCAACCGGTGCCGGAGTCGACGCCGCAACCTCTGTCAGCGGCGACTCCGGACCGGATGGAAGGGAGTCACGCCAGACGGCGCACTCCGAGGTACTGGGCGTAGGCGAAGGCCAGCGTCGCGACGGTGAACGCGATCGTCGACGCCACCCCGAGAGCGGTCAGCGGCAGCCAGCCCGCGATGAGCACGACGGCAACGAGGATCGCGAACGCGATGTTGCCTGCGAGCACACCGACGCCGACGCGGCGGACGTCCGGCACACGGGCGGCCACATACAGCGCGAGTCCGTAGCCGACAAGCGCCGCGCCGGCGATCCATTCGGATGTGGCGGACAGACCCGAGAGCCGCGACAGCGGATCGGCGGCCATGGCGATGAACAACCCGAGCGCCCCGCACAGCGTGGCGTCGGCGCGGAGGGCGAAACGCAGCAGTGAGTCCGTGCTGTCCCGGACGGGCCGGGTGGTGATGGCGGTCATGCCACTGATGTTGCGCAGAACGCACTGCCAGATCGACGCCAGACGCTGCCAGCTACTGCCAACCGCAGGTCAGCGGTCTTGTGCGGTGACCAGATTGCCGCGCAGATCGGCGGCGATCAGCCGGGCGGCGGCGTTCTGCCAGTTGTGCAGCGACCGCTGTGGCACCTCGGTGACGAACCACTGCCACGCCTGGCGGGCGACGGGATCCAGCCCTGCCGCGGTGGCGTTCTGCGCATACGCCCGCACACCGACGACGTACGGGAAGTACAGCGCGTTGTAGTGACGCCATTGCTCGGTGGTGCCGAAGTCGCCGCCGTCGCGCGGCTTGAGCGCGGCGATGCGATCGGCCAGCAGGGCCTTCAGCTCGTTGGCGCGTTCCAGGGGCTGGTTGGGCGCGCCTCGGGCGGCCAGCCGTTCGTCGATGCTCGGCAGGGCGGTCAGCGGGCTGGCGACGAGCTTGGACAGGTCGCCGTAGTGCCCGAGCGCGCGACGGGTCAGCCGGACGAAGGTCTCGTCGTCTACGTCGGAGAGCGGGTTCGCCGACCGCAGCGGCAGCGCCGCCTCGGTGCGTCGCAACGTCGCGCGATCGGCGCGCAGACCGGGCGAGCGGGAGAACGCCAGCCGGTCGAGCAGGCCGGCCAGCGGATCGGCAAGCACATTGATCGAGACCGCGATCGCGATGCTGGTGAACAGCAGCACCGTCAGCGCCGTCCGCTCACCGGTCAACGTCATACCGACCAACGCCTGCCCGCCGAACAGCACCACCACGACACCGGTCGCGACGAAGGAGCGCAGCATGTCGCTGCGCAGCGCCTGACCCTCGTCGAACGCATCCCACATCGCCACCGCGACACCGAGCAGCACGACGTCGAATCCCGTCGATGCCAAGGCCAGCCAGCTGGGCACCAGGCCCAGCGGGATGACGAGGATCGCGTTCCCGAGCGCGAAGAACAGCGTCGCGACCACCACGTAGCCCACCACCGGCCTCGGCTGCCACGGGCCGAACACCGCGCGCAGCATCGCGCCGAGTGACGAAAGCGAGATGACGGCGAACATCACCCAGTGGCCGAGCCGCACGGGCCCGTCGACGTTGCCTGCCATGGCCGCACCGAAGAAGGCAATCGCGGCAACTGCGGCGATCAGTGCGATCTCGCCTGCGCGGCTACGCCATGTGTCCGACGGCCTGGACAGCTCGAGGAGCACCGCGAACCAGGCGATGCCGGGAACAGCGACCAGATAGATCTCGATGCTGCTGAGCACGTGCAGACCGCTGACCACCCGTACGGCGTCGAGCGCCACCACCGCCGCGAAGCTCGTCAGACCGATAGCGGCCAGCACGAGCACCGGCTTACGTGGATCACGGGCCAGCAGGTACAGGCCCAACCACCAGCTGAGCGAGAAGACCAACGCCGACAGCGCTGCCATGGGTCAAGTGTGGCATGGCGGTCAGCGGCCACATCGGCTGAGCCGATCAGCGCCCGTAGCGGCGGTGCCGCGCCGTGTAATCGCGCAGCGCGCGCAGGAAATCGACCCGCCGGAACTCCGGCCAGTAGGCCTCCGTGAACCACATCTCCGAGTACGCGCTCTGCCACAGCAGGAAACCGGACAGCCGCTGCTCCCCCGACGTGCGGATCACCAGATCGGGATCGGGCTGACCGGAGGTGTACAGATTCTCCGAGATCGCCTCGGCGGTGACGCCCTCGATCAGCTGCTCACCGGTGGCGCCGTTGGCGAGCTCCTTGCCGAGCAGCGCCCGCACCGCATCGACGATCTCCTGTCGTCCGCCGTAGCCCACGGCGACGTTCACGTGGAACTCGCCGTGGCCGTTGGTCGACTCCACCGCGTCGCGCAGCCGCCGTGCCTGCTCCTCGCCGAGCAGTTCGAGGTCGCCGACCGTGCGCACGCTCCACCTGTTCGCGGGGGCGCAGATCTCCTCCACCACGTCGGTGATGATCTCGATCAGCGACGACAACTCATCCGGTTCCCGCTGCAGGTTCTCTGTCGAGAGCAGGTAGACGGTGGCCATCTCGATGCCCGCCTCCTGACACCAGCGCAGCATCTCGGCGATCTTGTCCGCACCCACCCGATAGCCGTAACTGACGTCATCGTGACCAGCATCACGGGCCCAGCGCCGGTTGCCGTCACACAGGACCGCGATATGGCGGGGCAGTTCGGTTTTCGATGCCGAGAGACCCTGCCGCAACCGCATCTCGTATAGCCGGTACATCGGCTCCTTGAGACGAGCGGGAATGATCTCCACAAAAATCCACAGTACTGTGACGATGGAGAATCGCCGAGCGGGCAATGGAGGTGACATGACCGCCTCAATCGACACCGACGAACCGGATCGCACCCACCGTCGGGGTGATGGCGCCGAAGATTTTCCCGAGGCGGTCGTCGACCGCGTCGCACAGGCCATCGGCAAGCCGCGGGCGCGGGGCTGGATCCACGTCTACGCGGCCGTCGTCGCGCTCATCGCGGGCGCGACGCTGGTATCGGTGTCCTGGGCGATGGTCGGGACCAGGGCCGGACTTGCGACCCTGCTCTACACGCTGACGATCGTGGCGATGTTCGCCGTCAGCGGCACGTATCACCGGGTGAATTGGAAGTCGGACACCGCACGTAAGTGGATGAAGCGTGCCGACCACTCGATGATCTTCTTGTTCATCGCCGGCAGCTACACCCCGTTCGCCCTGCTGGCCCTGCCGTCGAACCAGGGCATGGTGCTGTTCTGGATCGTCTGGGCGGGCGCTATCGCGGGCGTGCTGCTCAAGATGTTCTGGCCGTCGGCGCCGCGCTGGCTCGGCGTGCCGCTCTACATCCTGCTGGGCTGGGTGGCGGCCTGGTTCGTCGGCCCGATCATGCACGGCGCGGGCGTCGCGGCCCTTGTCCTGCTGATCGTCGGTGGCGCGCTCTACAGCATCGGCGGCGTGCTGTACGCCCTGAAATGGCCCAACCCGTGGCCCACGACGTTCGGGCATCACGAGTTCTTCCACGCCTGCACGGCGGTCGCCGCGATCCTGCACTACATCGCGATGTGGTTCGCCGTCTTCAGCGGCTGATCGCTAAGCCGGCTTGATGTTCTCCGGGCCCCAATAGGCCTTCATCGACGCGATCTTGCCGTCGGCGTTGAACGTCATCGTGCTGATGATCTCGATGCTCACCCGGTTGCCGCCCAACTCGACGGTGAGCGCCCAGTAGAACGCCGCCTCCTGCCCGAGCGCCCGCAGCGTGAACATCTCGGTCTCGTTGTTCCCCGCCGGGATCATGGAATAGAACCCGCGGATCGCCTCGCGGCCGATGTGCACCTCGCCACCGACCGGATCCTCGACGGTGCCGTCCTCCGCGTACAGCTCGACGATGTCGTCGACCTTGCCTTGAGCGGCGAGCTCGAGGTAGCGGTTGACGGTCTTGGCGTTGTCTTCGGGCGTCGACATGCGCCGAAGGCTACACGGGCACGCCCAACGCGGACGCGAGGTCCCCGGCGGTGGTGACCGGCAGGTCGCACACCCGGCCGCGGCACACGTAGGCGGCGTCGGCGCCGCCGACCCGGTCCCGGTCGGTCAGCAGCTCCGAGGAGTTCACCGCGCCGCCGACCACCACGGCACCTCCGGGTGCCAGCTCGCGGGCCGCTCTGAGCAGCGGCGAATCGAAAACCTCGGTGGCGACGGCGATTTGGATGGGACCTCGCACGGCTGCCTCGGCCACGGCCAACCAGTGTCCGGCCGAGCGCGGCAATCGCGCCAGCACCGGAGTCGCCGTCGACAACGACGCCGCGGCGGCCGATGCGTACCGGTCGGCGCGCGACGCGGGCACCAGATGCGCTGCGGTGAGCAGGGCTTCGGCGATCGACGAGGCACCCGACGGTGTCGCCCCGTCCAACGGGTCGGCGGGCCGCACCAACAGCTGCTCGGCGTCGTCGGCGGTGTCGAACCACCGGCCGGGATGCTCGGAATCGGCGAAGTGCTCCAGCGCCGTGTCGAGCAACCGGGTCGCGGCGACCAGCCACTCGGCGTCGCCGCTGATCTGGTGCAGCGTGAGCAGCCCCGTCGCCAGAGTCGCGTAATCCTCCAGGATCGCGGAGCTGTCGCCGACGCGCCTGCCGAGGCTCGCGCGGCGCAGCCTGCCGTCCACGATGTGCAGGTCGAGCACCGCCTGCGCGCATTGCGTTGCGGCGTCGAGGAATTCGAGCTCACCGAGTGCGACGCTCGCCTCGGCGAGCGCGGTGACCGCCCATCCGTTCCATGCCGTGACGACCTTGTCGTCGCGGCCCGGCTGCGGCCGAGTCAACCGGGCGGCCAGCAGGCTCGTCCTGACCCGGTCGAACCGTTCCGTGTCGTCGGGGTCCGCGGGCAATTGCAGCACCGAGCTGCCGTGTTCGAAGGTACCGGTGTCGGTCACGCCGAAAAGCGCTGCCGCCCAGCGTCCGTCGTCACCGCCGAGCACCTCGGTCAACTGGGCGGGCGTCCAGGCGTAGGTCAGACCTTCCGTGCCGTCGGCGTCGGCGTCCAGCGAGGAGATGAACATGCCGTCGGCGCTGAGCTCGTCGATGATGAACCGCGCCGTCTCGCGGGTAACCTTGCGAGCCAACGGGTTTCCCGTTCGCCGCGTCCAATGCGCGTAGGCCCGCAGCAACAACGCGTTGTCGTAGAGCATCTTCTCGAAGTGCGGCACCACCCAGGAGGCGTCAACGCTGTAGCGGGCGAAGCCACCGGCGAGCTGATCGTAGATGCCGCCGCGCGCCATCGCGGTGGCGGTGCGTTCGACGGTCGCCAGCGGCGCAGGCTCGCCGGTGCGTTCGTGGCTGCGTAGCAGTGCCTCCAGCAGGGCCGACGGTGGGAATTTGGGCGCACCGCCGAATCCGCCTCTGACGGTGTCTTCGTCGTTCAGTACCGCGGCGACGGCGTGGTCGCACAGGGCGGGCTGCACCTCCGGTCCACCGCCGGGCAGCCCGGACGCCATCGACCGCAGCTCGGTGATGATCTGGTCAGACGCCTGCTCGACCTCGTCGCGCCGGTTCTGCCATGTGTCGCTGACGGCCGCGAGCAACTGCAGGAAGTTCGGCTTCGGGTAGTAGGTGCCACAGAAGAACGGTCTGCCGTCGGGCGTCAGGAAGCACGTCATCGGCCAGCCGCCCTGTCCGGTCAGCGCGACGGTCGCGTTCATGTAGACCGCGTCGATGTCGGGACGCTCTTCGCGGTCCACCTTGATGCACACGAAGCCCGCGTTCATCGCGGCGGCCACATCGTCATCCTCGAACGACTCGTGAGCCATCACATGGCACCAATGGCACGCGGCGTAGCCGATCGACAGCAGGACCGGCACATCCCGCTCGGCCGCCTCGGCCAGCGCGTCGGGTGTCCATTGGCGCCAGTGCACGGGATTGTCGGCGTGCTGGCGCAGGTACGGGCTGGTCGCCTCGATGAGGGTGTTGGCCTTCGCTGTCATCCTCGACTCACGCTCGCTCCGGTCCTCGCTCGTTCCTCGCTGCGATCCTCACTCGCGCTCGTCTTCGGGGGAGGTCCCACTAGGGCGCCTTAGTGTCCGCACCCGGTTCGAGGGTTCCGTCGTCGACCGCCTGATCCGGCTCCGGATCCGTGCGGTCGAACGACTCCGGCAGCCGCTTGAGGTGCCGGTTCATCGACCGCACCAACAGGAAGGTCCCGATCAGCAGCAGCACGACGACCAGCAGACCGAACGGGCTCGCCTTACCGAAGTCCGGTCCGGTGTCCTTGGGCGCCTCGTCGGCCAGCAGGCCGACGATCATCACGAGCGTGTCAGTCATCGCCATCCTCGATTCCGGCGAACAGGTCGGTTTCGGGCACGCTGACCGGCACCCGCGACCGGGCGAGCTCGAATTCCTCTGTCGGCCATAGCCGCTGCTGCCATTCGATGGGTGCGGCGAAGAAGTCGCCGCTCGGGTCGATCTGGGTGGCGTGGGCGCGCAGCGCATCGTCGCGCTGGGAGAAGTACTCCGAGCACTCGATGCGGGTCGTCACTCGGCCCGCGAACACGTCGATCTCCGGATCCCAGTGCTTGAGCCACTTGTCGAACGGCCCCGTCTGGCCATGCTTGGCGAACTCCTCCTGCAACAGCTGCATGCGCTTCCGCAGGAAGCCGTGGTTGTAGTACAGCTTCTTGACTTCCCACGGCTGTCCCGCGTCGGGATAGCGCCGATAGTCAGACGCGGCTTCGTAAGCGGCGACCGACACCCGGTGGCAGGCGATGTGGTCGGGGTGCGGATAGCCGCCGTTCTCGTCGTAGGTGGTCATCACATGCGGCTTGAAGTCGCGGATCACCTTCACCAGCGCCTCGGCCGGGATCTCCACCGGTTCGAGCGCAAAGCAGCCCTCGGGCAGCGGCGGCGTCGGATCACCCTCGGGCAGGCCGGAGTCGACGAAACCCAGCCAGTGGTGCTCGACGCCGAGGATCTCTGCGGCCTTGCGCATCTCGTCGCGACGGATCTCGGCCATCCGGCCGTGTACCTCGGGCAGGTCCATCGCCGGGTTGAGGATGTCGCCGCGCTCGCCACCGGTCAGCGTCACCACCATCACCCGCGCGCCCTCGGCGGCGTAGCGGGCAGTGGTGGCGGCACCCTTGCTGGACTCGTCGTCCGGGTGGGCGTGTACCGCCATCAACCGCAGTTGCTTCAACTGGCTCCTCATCACGTCGAAAGGTTCCAACCGTTTCGGTAGCCCTATAGTTCCAGTCCTAGTGGATGTATCCGACCGACGGGGCACTGAAAACACCGACATGATTGATCGTCCCGCAGCCCGCTACGGGCGGCAGCGCATGTCGAGCCGATCTCGTCGCTGGTGGGCGATAGGCCTGACCGCGCTGGTCCTGGTCGCCGGGGTGGTGATCGCGATCGTGGCGTCCCAGCGGCTCGGCAGCGGCGACGTGCAGGGTGAGCTGGGCGGATATCAGCTGGTCGACGACGAGACGCTGTCGGTCACGATCAAGGTCACCCGCGCCGACCCGTCACGTCCGGTGGTCTGCATCGTGCGGGCCCGCGCGATCGACGGCAGCGAGACCGGACGCAGGGAGGTGCTGGTGCCGCCGTCGTCGCAGGACACCGTGAACATCACCACCACCGTGAAGTCCACCCGGCCGCCGGTGGTCGGCGATGTGTACGGGTGCGGGATGGACGTGCCCGGCTATCTGGTGGCGTCCTGATACCGGCGTCAACCCCCTGCGCAACAAACGACGAGAAGCGATTGCATGAAAACCGGCTGACGTGGCGGTGTAACATGGCCGGATACACGGTTCCTGCTGGGACCGTGTATTGCTGCTTTTGCGCGCGGATTGAGCGCTGGCCAGAGTGGCAATACATGCGACAGCTCCCAGCAGACGAGACACGGACTTCACACGCGAAAAGCGCGAGACGAAGACAGGAGCGCGACGACATGACCGACACCCAGGTCACCTGGCTGACCCAGGAGGCACACGACCGGCTGAAGGCGGAACTGGACCAGCTCATCTCCCATCGACCGATCATCGCCGCGGAGATCAACGACCGCCGCGAGGAGGGCGACCTGCGGGAAAACGGCGGCTACCACGCCGCCCGCGAAGAGCAGGGCCAGGAAGAAGCCCGAATCCGGCAGCTGCAGGAGCTGCTGAACAACGCCAAGGTCGGCGAGGCACCCAAGCAATCCGGTATCGCGCTGCCCGGCTCGGTCGTGACGGTCTACTACGACGACAACAAGTCCGACAAGGAGACCTTCCTGATCGCCACGCGCCAGGAAGGCGTCAGCGACGGCAAGCTCGAGGTGTACTCCCCCGCTTCGCCGCTCGGCAGTGCGTTGATCGACGCCAAGGAAGGCGAAAGCCGCACCTACACGGTGCCCAACGGCAACACCGTCAAGGTCACGCTTGTCAAAGCCGAGCCCTATCACTCCTGACGTAACCCCATCTGAGCCAGCGAGCTAAAGTCCGTCCGTGGCGCAGATCGCCGAGGACATGTTCTTGCTGCTGTTGGACAACGCCGACTCGCAGCCCGGTCTCGACCCGTCCCGACGTGGTCGCGTGCTGTCTGGGGCGGTGTTGCTGGACTTGGCGCTGCTGTGTCGGGTCCGTCCTTCGATGAACGGTGAGGCCGTCGCACCGGGCCGACTGGTTGCCCTGGCTGGGCCGATGCCGCTGGATCCCATCATGGACCCGGCGTTCGAGCTGCTGGCACGGCGGCCGCTGACTCCCGCCGCCGCGGTGTCCAAGCTGCGTCGCGGAGTGCAGGACAATATCGCCGGCTTCCTCGAGCACACCGGACAGATCCGGCGTGTTCAGTTGCAGAGCAAGCGATTCCACCATCCGTCATCGTGGCCGGTGATCAATCGGGACCGGGTCACGCAGGCCCGCGCAGGGCTGTTGGCGGCGCTGTTCGACCGGGAGCCGCCGACACCGCCGACGGCGGCGATCATCTCGCTGCTGCACGCGGTTGACGGCCTCGGCGCACTGCTGAGCCTGAATGACCGCGGCTGGCGATGGGTTCACATGCGTGCCAGCGAAATCGCCGGTGGCGGTTGGATTGACGAATACGAAACGGCGCTGCCCGAGATGAACCTTGCGGTCACCGCGTCGGCGATGCGGCCGGCGCTAACCTAACGCCTGCTCCAGATCTGCGAGCAGGTCCGCCGCGTCTTCGATGCCCACCGAAAGCCGAACCAGATCGGCGGGCACCTCGAGTTGCGAACCTGCAGTCGACGCGTGCGTCATCGCACCTGGGTGTTCGATCAGCGACTCCACGCCGCCCAGTGACTCCGCGAGGATGAAAACCTCTGTCCGCGAGCAGAAGTCGCGTGCAGCCTCGACGCCGCCACGCAGCCGAACCGACACCATGCCGCCGAATGCACTCATCTGCTTGGCAGCGATGTCGTGTCCTGGATGGCTTGGCAGGCCCGGGTACAGCACGGTCTCGATGGCGGGATGGTTCTCCAGGAACTCGGCGACCAGAGCGGCGTTGTCGCTGTGCCGCTGCATGCGCAACACGAGCGTCTTCAACCCGCGCATGGTCAGATATGCGTCGAACGGACCCGGCACCGCCCCCGCACCGTTCTGCAGGAATGCGAATGCCTCGTCCAGCTGTTGGTCGCTGGTCAGCAGTGCGCCGCCGACGACGTCGGAATGCCCGCCGATGTACTTCGTCGTCGAGTGCAGCACGATGTCGGCGCCGAGCAACAGCGGCTGCTGAAGTGCCGGTGACGCAAAGGTGTTGTCCACCAACACCTTTATGTTCGACGGGGCAGCGATCCGGGCGATGGCGCTGATATCGGCGATAGAGAGCAGCGGGTTGGTCGGAGTCTCGACGATGATGAGCTTGGTCTTCGGCGTGATCGCGTTTCGCACCGCGTCGAGGTCCGACAGTGCGACCGCCGTGTAGTCGATGCCCCACTGGGTGAAAACCTTGTCGATGATTCGGAAGGTGCCGCCGTAGGCGTCGTCGGGCATCACCACGTGGTCACCCGGCCGCAGTATCGCGCGCAACGCGCAGTCGGTGGCGGCCATCCCCGAGCTGAACGCGCGCCCGAACGTCGCCTCCTCCACCGCGGCCAGCGATGCCTCAAGCGCCGCGCGGGTCGGGTTGCCGGTGCGGGCGTACTCGAACCCGCCCCGCAGCCCGCCGACCCCGTCCTGGGCGAACGTCGAGCTGGCGTAGATCGGCGCGTTGACGGCGCCGGTCTGCGGGTCGGGACGGAATCCCGCGTGGATGGCCTTGGTGGCCAGACCCCGCCACCTGCTGTGCTCACTCATCACCGCCCAGCGTAACGAGCGGGTCTACGCGGGATATCGTCAGCCGATGGAACAGTTCCGCCGCGGCGACCTCGTGTTCGACGTGATCGACGCCGGGCCTGCCGATGGGCCGGTCGTCGTGCTACTTCATGGCTTCCCCGAGAGCAACACGATGTACCAGCCCGTCATCGAGCGGCTGACCGCACAGGGCTACCGCTGCCTGGCGCCTCTGCAACGCGGCTACTCCCCCGGCGCTCGGCCGAAGCGCAGGCGGGACTACCGCGACGACGAGCTGGTGGGCGATATCCTCACGCTGATCGATATCAGCGGTGCGCAACGGGTGCACCTCGTCGGTCATGACTGGGGCGCAGCCGTCGCCTGGTATGTCGCGCAACGGTTTCCCGAACGCCTGCTCACTCTGACTGCGTTGTCGGTTCCGCACCCGGCGGCGTTCCTGAAAGCCGTCGCGACCAGCCGTCAGGCGCTGTCGTCCTGGTACATGCTCTTCTTCCAGCTGCCGTGGATACCGGAGCGGTTACTGCTGAGCAAGCGCGCGATTTCAGGGTTCATGGCGACCAGATCAGCGCCTGAGCTGGCCGAAGCCGAGGTGAAGGCGATTGCAGCAGCCCGGCATGCTCAAGGCCGCGCTCAACTGGTACCGCGGAATGCCGTTCAGCAGCCCGCGGGAGACCGCCAAATTGGTCACCGTCCCGACGCTGTACGTCTGGAGCGACGACGACATCGCATTGAAGGAGAAGGGTGCCCGCCTCTGCGCGGACTACGTCGTCGCCGACTACCGCTTCGAGGTCCTCAAGGGTGCATCGCACTGGCTTCTCGACGAGCAGCCCGAAACGGTCGCCGATCTACTTCTTGACTGGCTCGGCGCTCACTCCGGCGCCTAGCTGCAGCGGTCCGCATCGGACGTCGAACCGCTCGCGCACGGTGTCGAGGGTCCGCCTCGCCCGCTCCCGCGCGCGACGGTGCGTGAGCATGAACCGTGCGGTACTCGGTAACCGGCGCGCCAGCGGGTACCAGGTATCGAAGTCGAGGCCGTTCTCTCTGAACACGTAGCTCGGGACGTTGTCGTACATCAGGCTCAGGTTGTGCCCGACGAGCGTGAAGAGGGTGTACGGAAACACCAGAGTCGACTTCTCCCGCAGGGCAGGCCCGTCGAGTTCGTACAGCGGCACGTCTTTCAACTTGTCCAGGAAAAGCAAGTGGGCGAGGAAGTAGCCGTTGAACGCCGGCAGATGCAGCACCGATGACCGCGGCTGGATCGAGACCACCGCGCCACTGGCGGATACGTAGGGTTCATACGGCGAATCAGTGTCGGGCTGAAGGTATCCCGTGCAGTTGACTATCCAGCTTCCGGGTTGGATCGTCTTGGTCGCCCCACTGCGGAACACCATCTCGGTTGACCCGTTGCGGTCGACCACATCCTCGAAGTAGTCCATCACGACGTCGTTGAGTCCGCGAGCGATCGCCTTGTTCTCCGCCTCCGACAGCACGCCTACAAGAAAGTTCTGCGCGTCGGGGGTCGCGAAGATCCCGAAGCTCGAACGAAACCAGTCGTGAACCTCGGCCTCGTTGGTGCCGTCGAACAGCCGGCCCATCTGCGCGGCCATCGTGGCGCCGAGTGTGCCGGTCCACCAGCGCCGGACACCGGTCGGGAACATGAGGTCGCGGCTGGAGAAGAACGTTCCCCGACCGGCCACCAGGTTCACCTCGCGCCCGGGGTACTCGGTGATCAGCGCGTGCGCGGTGTCCATCGCCGTCTTACCGCCGCCGATGATCCACACCGGGGCGCGGCTTTCCCGGATGTCGCCAGATCGGATATCGCAGTAGTCGGGCGACACCGATTCGACGCGCCCGCTGGAGATCTCGAGCGGGTCGTTGGGTGTGACCCGCAAGCCGTATGCCTTTATCAGCCGCTTCGTCTCGATCAGCAGACGCCGGCCATCCGAGGACCGGCACGACACCTGCACCGACCCGGCGATCTCGCTGTCGGACTCCATGTCCCAGCCGAAATACTCGTCGACCCGCACCCGCTGCTTGATGACCTTGAGGCAGTGTTGAAAGTGGTCGAGCACCTCACCCTTCGTCGCCAGGTGCGAGCGATCCTGCCCGAGAGTCCACTTGATGTTCCCGGCGGTGAACATGGGATGCGGCTGGTGCAGTCGCACGTACGGGTAGGTGTCGACCCACATGCCGCCGACGCGTGGTCGTCGATCGATCAGGATGACCTTCTGGTCGCTTGACAGGTATCGGCTGGCGACGAACAGCGCGTTGAGTCCGGCGATGCCTGCGCCGACGATGCAGACATCGCAACTCTCCACGGCGGTGTCGGTCGGGGTGGCAGCGGATGGTCGGTCGACGGTCATCGATGACCCCTTTCGTCGCGGCCGGCGACCCGCCCGTATCCGCGGATCCGAACCATCTGATTGTCATCCGGTCGAGTCGGGTGTCGGCGCGTAATCGACTACGCCACTCGTCCGTGTCGCCGTTTACCAGGGTGTAGACATGGACCATGAGCGCTACGGCCCGCATAAATGACCTGCTCGATCTCGACGCACTGCTGACTCCCGAGGACAAGGAGCTGCGGGAGACCATTCGCCGGTTCGGCGAACAGCGGTTGCGGCCGCACATCGCCGAGTGGTTCGAGTCCGGCGAAGTGCCGGTCCGCGAACTGGCCGCTGACCTGGGCAAGCTGGGCATCCTCGGCATGCATTTGGAGGGTTACGGCTGCGGCGGCTCGACCGCCACGGCGTACGGGCTGGTCTGCCAGGAGCTCGAGGCGGTGGACAGCGGTCTGCGCAGCCTGGTGTCGGTGCAGGGCTCGCTGGCGATGTTCGCCATTCATCGGCACGGCAGCGAGGAACAGCGCGAGCAGTGGCTGCCCGCAATGGCCACCGGCGACGCCATCGGGTGTTTCGGACTGACCGAGCCGGACTTCGGCTCCAATCCCGGCGGCATGCGCACCACCGCACGGCGCGACGGCTCCGACTGGATTCTCAACGGTTCGAAGATGTGGATCACCAACGGCTCGGTCGCCGACGTCGCGGTGGTGTGGGCCCGTGCCGAAGAAGGTGTGCTCGGCTTCCTGGTACCCGGCGGAACAAAGGGATTCACCGCCACCGACATGAAGCGCAAGCTGTCGCTGCGGGCGTCGGTGACCTCGGAGCTGCATCTCGACGACGTGCGGCTGCCCGCCGAGGCGCAGCTGCCGGAGGCACGGGGCTTGTCGGGTCCGCTGGCCTGCCTCTCGGAGGCCAGGTTCGGCATCGTGTTCGGCAGCGTGGGCGCCGCGCGGGACTGTCTGGAGACGGCAATCGAATACGTGGGCACCCGCGAGGTGTTCGACAAGCCGCTGGCGGGATACCAACTGACACAGGCCAAGATCGCCGACATGGCCGTCGAACTAGGCAAGGCGCAACTGCTGGCACTGCATCTTGGCCGGCTGAAGGACGAAGGACGTATCCGCCCGGAACAGGTCAGCTTCGGCAAGCTGAACAACTGCCGGGAAGCGATCAAGATCGCGCGGCAGTGCCGAACCTTGCTGGGCGCCAACGGGATCACGCTGGAGTACCCGGTGATCCGGCACGCCAACAACCTCGAATCGGTGCTGACCTACGAAGGCACGTCCGAGGTGCACCAGCTGGTCATCGGAGAGGCGCTGACGGGTGTCAGCGCCTTCCGATGAACTTCAGCTAAGGCGTCAGCGGTGCGACCTGGCCGCCGCTGAGCCGCCGCCACGCGTAGACCAGGATCAACGCCGCGACAGGAACGGCGACGATAAGGCCGATACCACACAGCAGCGCACCGACGATTACGGTCGCGACCATGGCCAGCCACGTCACGAACACATTGCCGAAGTTAGCTTTGCTGAGGTCGAAACTCGTCTTCACCGCGTCGACCGGTGACAGGTTGCGGTCGAGCAGGGCGACGATGGTGAAGACCAACATGATGCTGGCGATCACACCCGGAATGATGCACAGGATGAACCCGATCGTCGTGATGACACCGACGATCAATCCCGCGATGATGACCTGGCCGATGTTGCGAGGCCGGAAGAACGACCCGACCGACACCTGCTGGCCGTTGGCGATGTCGAGCACACCACTGATGTAGCCGGACTGTATTGCCGCACCGACGATCAGCGACACGAACCAGCCGACGATCGAGATGAGAATCCCGCCGAGACCCATGGACGTCGTGCTCCACGAGTACGAGAAACCGCTTCCGCTTGAGCTGTAATCACTCACTCCGGGGCTGACCGCTCGCCTGCACGAGGTTCACGATCACCTGCAGGACGATGAGGATCAGGCCGTAGACGAGCGTCGCGATGATGAGCGGGCCGGCGTTCTTGGTGAACTTGTTCCACGCCCAGGAGAACGCCTCACCGACGTTATACGGTTGTGCGCCACCGTAACCCGGCGGTCCCACGGGCGGATAACCCGACTGGGGCCGGCGGATATCCCGGTGCACCCGGCGGCGGAGGCGGATATCCGCCTTGATGGGGTGGCGGCGGATAACCACTCGGCGGGGGCGGCGGTGGATAGCCACCCTGCTGAGGGGGCGGCGGGTAACCGCCCGGCGGCGGAGGAGGTGGATAACCCCCCTGTTGTCCTGGCGGCGGATAACCACCCTGTCCCGGCGGCGGGTAGCCGCCGGGAGGAGGTGGAGGTGGTGGATTGTTCATCGAACCTTCCGAAGTCGAGAGTCAGGTCTCTACAGGGGTACGGCGATCGTGGAGATGATCTTGTCAACGAGTGTCTGCCGCTTGACGTCCCACAACGGGAACAGGACGGCGATGAGCCAGATGATTCCGCAGAGGCCCGCGAACACCAGATAGATCAGTTCGCGGACGACCGACATCCCGAAACCAATTGGCTGCCCGGTCTTTTCGCTGACGATCTTGAACTTCATGATGCCCTTGCCGATGCTCGAGCCGGTCGTGCCCTGGCGATAGCCCAAGTTCCAGATCACGTAGGCAAGTGCGATCAAGCCGGTGAGGGCGATCGACAGCTGGCCGATCGTGGATGCGCCGGTCGCGCAGAACTCACCGAGGTCGTATTCCGATGTGTCAGTGACGCAGGCGGTTTCGCGCGTGCCGATCAGCAACAGCCAGCCGATACCCTCGATGATCAGCACCGGGATGTAGTCGATGATGTACGCCAACACCCGAGTACCCCAAGGCGTATATGCCTCTTTCGGCAATGCTCCACCTGGTCCGGCCTGCGGCGGGAATCCCCCACCCTGCGGCGGCGGCGGGAAGCCTCCACCCTGCGGTGGTGGCGGCGGGTATCCACCCGGCGGGGGCGGCGGCGGGGGGTAGTTACCAGGGGGAGGTGGCGGTTGATCGGTCATGGACGCCTTCCAGGTTCGTTAGCTGGGAACGAGCGTGCTTAATGTACCTGAGAATTAGCTCTGCGCAGCGCCTTCCGCAAGGTTCGCGGAGGGTGTCTTGCGCAGGCGTTTTGGCTGTAATTCCGGTTATCTGAGTGGCTAGCGCCGGGTGGTGCCGTTGGACAGGAATCCGAGGAGGTCATGGCGGGTCAGGACGCCGACGGGCTTGCCTTCCTCGACCACCATGACGGCATCGCAGTCGCGCAGTGCTTTGGCTGCGTGGCTGACCATTTCGCCGGCGCCGATCAACGGCAGCGGCGGCAACATGTGCTGAGAAACCGCGTCGGCCAGCTTGGCCCGGCCCTCGAACACTGCGGACAGCAGTTCACGCTCGGAGACGCTGCCCGCCACCTCACCGGCCATCACCGGCGGCTCGGCTCCGACGACCGGCATCTGCGACACCCCGTACTCGCGGAGGATGCCGATCGCGTCGCGCACGGTCTCCGACGGGTGCGTGTGCACCAGGTCAGGCAGCGCACCGGACTTGCCCCGCAACACGTCGCCGACCGTCGCCTGCTCCAGCGACCCGTCGAGCCTGCTGCGCAGAAAGCCGTACGAGGACATCCACGCATCGTTGAAAACCTTTGACATGTAACCGCGTCCGCCGTCTGGCAGCAGCACGACAACAAGCGAATCCGGTCCGGCCTTCTGGGCGACCTCGATCGCGGCGACCACGGCCATGCCGCAGGAACCACCGACAAGCAGGGCCTCTTCGCGGGCGAGCCTGCGCGTCATGTCGAAGGAGTCGGCGTCGGAGACGGCGATGATCTCGTCGGGCACGGTCGCGTCGTACGCCGACGGCCAAAAGTCTTCGCCGACACCTTCAACGAGGTAGGGCCGGCCCGTGCCGCCCGAGTACACCGAGCCTTCCGGGTCGGCGCCGACGACCTTCACCTTGGCGTCCGACACCTCTTTCAGATACCGGCCCGCGCCGGTGATGGTGCCGCCGGTGCCGACCCCGGCGACGAAATGGGTGACCGTGCCGTCGGTGTCATTCCAGATCTCGGGACCCGTCGTCTCGTAGTGGCTGGCCGGGCCCATCGGGTTGGAGTACTGGTCGGGTTTCCACGCGCCATCGATCTCGTCGACCAGACGGTTGGAGACGCTGTAGTAGCTGTCCGGGTGATCTGGCGGCACCGCCGTCGGGCACACCACGACCTCAGCTCCGTAGGCGCGCAACACATTCTGCTTGTCCTCGCTGACCTTGTCAGGGCAGACGAAGACGCACTTGTAGCCGCGCTGTTGGGCGACCAGAGCCAGACCGACGCCGGTGTTTCCGGATGTGGGTTCGACGATCGTGCCGCCGGGCTTCAATTCGCCGCTGGCCTCTGCCGCGTCGATCATCTTCACCGCGATGCGGTCCTTGGAGCTGCCGCCCGGGTTGAGGTACTCGATCTTGGCGACGACCCTGCCCGCGCCCTCGGGGACAACCGAGTTCAGCTCAACCAGAGGGGTATTGCCGATGAGCTCACTGAGGTGCCGGGCGATCCGCATACGTCCATCGTCTCAGGCCGCGAGAACGCTTACCAGGTGGCCTCTCGGATGTAGTCGCCGACCTGCCGCAGCGACCGGGTGCCTTCCTTCACCGCAGGGGCGGCGATCTGGAAAACATGCATCTGCCCTGGCCATACCCGGACCTCGACCGGCACACCCGCCGCCGCCAGCATGTGCGCGGCCTTGCGGGCGTCGTTGAGCAGAACCTCGGACCCCGACACATGGATCAGGGTGCGCGGAAGTCCTGGCTCGATGTGGTCGAGAGGCTCGAAGACCTCTTCGGCCTCGCCGTCGACGGCGTTGCGCTCCGCGGCGGCCTCCACCAACTCCACAAGGGCGGTGAACGCCTTCGGCGGGAACATCGCGTCGGACCGGATGTTCGGGTGGTTGGCGCGGGCCTCGTTGTCGATCTCGAACAGCGGCGACAGGGTCACGATGGCCGCGGGGGATTCGCCGGCCAGTCCCTCCTGCTGCAGCCGCTCGGCCAGGGCGAGGGAGAGGTAACCGCCCGCGGAATCGCCCGCGAGCACGATCTGTTCGGGGTCATAACCCGCCAGCCGCAGCCACTTGTAGGCGTCGTAGCAGTCGTCGAGCGCCTGGCCGACGGAGTGCTTCGGAATCATTCGGTAGTTGACGACCAGCACCGGGCTGTCGGCGAATTTGGACAGCGTCTCGACCAGCCGGCCATGGCTGTTCACGCCGCAGGTCAAGAAGGCGCCGCCGTGCATGTAGAGAACGATGCGGCGTTTGCCGTCGGCAGGCAGCACGCCCGCGGCGCGGACCAGCTGGGCGTTGCAGTTCGGCAGCGAGATCGTGGCCCGGACCGTGCCCGGGGCGGGCTTCAGCACGCGACACGCCACGTCCACAAGACCGAACGGCCATGGCAGGCGGGGAGCGTAGCTGCCGATAGCCAGAGTTGGCTTGATTGTCAGCATTGCGGCCAGTGCGAGCAGCCGTCCTGCCAGGCTTGGGCCGTCTTCGACGACCTCTACCGGCGCACCGTCGCTGACCGGAAATTTACGCGGTTTATGCCCTCTAGCTGCGCCGATAGCAGCGCGAGGGGTACTTGGGACCTTGCTTGGTGCCGTCATCGCCACCACTTCCTACGACGCTGTAGTGCCCGGGGGTGGCGCGTTGCTCGGCCAACCCGGATAACTTAGCTTGACATCGCTAACCAGTTCAACAATCAAAGAAACTGATTCGATACCGGACTTGATACCGCACCGTGACCGGCCCACACGCCTCGCCACGCGGAGAACACCCAATTTCACTAATAAAATGGCGTCGTGAGGAATCGTGCATCGCGTCGGTCGACAGTCGCCCTGGCGGCCGCGGCCACGCTCGCATCGACGGGCACCTATGTCGGAGCCCGCACCTACCTGAGCGGACAGGCTGACCAGGCCCGATCCGTCATTCCGAAGTCGTGGGACATCCCACCCCGCGCCGACGGCGTGTACTCGCCTGGCGGGGGTCCGGCCGAGCGCTGGCATCGCGGGGTGCCGTTCGACCTGCACCTGATGGTGTTCGGCGATTCGACGGCCTGCGGCTATGGCTGCCAGACCGGCGACGAACTGCCCGGGGTGCTGATCGCGCGTGGACTTGCCGAAGAGTCCGGGAAGCGGATCCGGCTGAGCACCAAAGCGATCGTCGGCGCCACGTCGAAAGGCCTTGCGGGTCAGATCGATGCGATGTTTGTGACCGGTCCGCCGCCCGACGCGGCGGTGATCATGATCGGCGCCAACGACATCACGAAGCCGAACGGCATCGGCCCGTCAGCTCGACGCGTGGGCCGGGCGGTTCGCCGTCTGCGGGCTAGCGGCGCCGTCGTCGTCGTCGGCACCTGCCCGGACTTCGGCGTGATCCGGGCGATTCCGCAGCCGCTGCGCTGGGTGGCCCGCAGCCGCGGATTACGGCTGGCGCGCGCACAGGCGGGGGAGGTACGGGCAGCGGGAGGCATTCCGGTTCCGTTCTCCGACCTGCTGGCCCCCGAGTTCTACAAGGCGCCGGAAGTGCTTTTCTCCCATGACATGTTCCATCCGTCTGCGGCCGGCTACCTGCTGGCGGCCAAGCAGCTGTTGCCGGCGCTCTGTAACACGTTGGGCGAGTTCATCACTGGCATGCCCGCTGAACACGCGCTGGAATCTCGAACAGGGGATATCGGCTCGCTGCTCGCCAGGGTCGGCGGCGTGAGCCGGCTGTGGCGTCGCTCGACTGGGGTTCCCGCGCCCGTCGTTTTGGCGTAGGGGAGGGTGCCCGCGCCGATTGTTGTGCCCGCGGGCTAGGTTCTCTCCCAGTAAGCCACTACTGAGGAGCTGTCATGTCAGAAGCCGTCATTGTCGCGACCGCACGTTCGCCGATCGGCCGCGCAGGCAAGGGGTCGCTGGTCGACATGCGGCCCGACGATCTGGCCGCACAGATGGTGCGGGCCGCGCTGGACAAGGTGCCTGCGCTTGACCCGAAGGACATCGACGACCTGATCATGGGCTGCGGGCAGCCCGGCGGCGAGGCGGGCTTCAACATCGGCAGGGCCGTCGCCGTCGAACTCGGATACGACTTCCTGCCCGGCACGACGGTGAACCGGTACTGCTCGTCGTCGTTGCAGACCACGCGGATGGCGTTTCACGCGATCAAGGCCGGCGAGGGCCGCGCGTTCATCTCCGCAGGCGTGGAGACCGTTTCGCGTTTCCCGAAGGGCACCTCAGACGGTTGGCCCGACTCGCACAACCCGCTGTTCGCCGACGCCGAGGAACGGTCG
The DNA here is from genome assembly GCA_963822305.1 of uncultured Actinomycetota bacterium. Taxonomy (GTDB): domain Bacteria; phylum Actinomycetota; class Actinomycetes; order Mycobacteriales; family Mycobacteriaceae; genus Mycobacterium. Next base: position 232,036 of record CAWGHF010000028.1, read on the forward strand.
GTGGCCGCCTCGGCAGGCGCCGAGGAGTGGCGCGACCCGCGTGAGGACGGCGTGCTGCCCGACGTCTACATCGCGATGGGCCAGACCGCCGAGAACGTCGCGCTGCATACCGGTATCAGCCGCGAAGAGCAGGACCACTGGGGCGTGCGCAGCCAGAACCGTGCCGAGGAGGCCATCAACAGCGGGTTCTTCGCGCGCGAGATCTCGCCGGTGACACTGCCGGACGGATCTCAGGTCAGCACCGATGACGGGCCGCGGGCAGGCACGACATACGAGAAGATCAGCCAGCTCAAGCCGGTGTTCCGGCCGAACGGCACGGTCACTGCGGGTAACGCATGCCCGCTGAATGATGGTGCGGCAGCGGTGATCGTGACGAGCGACGAGAGGGCCAGGGAACTCGGCCTGACGCCGCTGGCCCGCATCGTCGCGACCGGCGTCAGCGGTCTGTCACCGGAGATCATGGGGCTCGGGCCGATCGAGGCGACGCGCAAGGCACTCGCCAACGCGGGCATGACGATCGACGACATCGACCTCTACGAGATCAACGAGGCGTTCGCGGTACAGGTGCTCGGCTCAGCACGCGAGTTGGGCATGGATCTCGACAGGCTCAACATCTCCGGCGGCGCGATCGCGTTGGGGCATCCGTTCGGCATGACGGGTGCGCGCATCACCGCCACGCTGCTGAACAACCTGCAGACCCAGGACAAGACGTTCGGTCTGGAGACGATGTGCGTCGGCGGCGGCCAGGGCATGGCCATGATCATCGAGCGCCTCAGCTAGCTCCGCCTGGCCACCACCACCCACGCCGAGCCTGCTGACAGATCGCGATTTCACGAGATTTCGCGATCTGTCAGCAGTTTCGAGCGCCATATGCGGTCTAGCCGGCGCATCACATCTGCTGCGGTGTTCTTCTTGACGACCCTCAGCCGCGTCCAGCCGAGCTCGTCGAGATCCTCTGAGCGCTGTATGTCGTAGGCGTATTGAACGGGGTCGACGCGGTGTTGCTCGCCGTCGTATTCGAGGGCCAGCATCAAGTGCTCCCAACCATGTCGAGGTAGTACCGTCGACGGCAGTCGGCGCTCAAAACCGGAATCTGGGTCCGGGGCCGCGGGTAATCTGCGCCAATCACCAAGAGCCGCAGCCAAGTCTCCTTCGGCGATGCCGCCCCAGCGTCATAGAGCTCTAGCACCTTCGCGAGCTGGCGAAGTCCACGCGATCCGCGATGCTTTCTCGCGACGTGGAAGACGTCGGAAGCCGCTAATCCCGTCGCATTGCCGAGTGCATCGAGATTGGCGATCGCCGTAGCGAGCGGTCGCCGCCGGCCGATGTCAAAACCTGTACGCGCAGGCGTCGTTACGCGCATACCGTCAAGTTCTGCGAATTCCTCTGTGCGGAGCCGGTAGTCGTAGGTTCGCAGTCCCCTCGCCGGCCGCGCGTTCGGCCACACCAATTCAACGGGTGCGTCGGCGTCCACCCACTTCGCGCCGTGTAAGGCCGACGCAGTAAGTCCCGAGATCACCCCCTGGCGATGCGACCACAGCCAGCCTGCGCGAGCTCGTCGCGCCAGGGTCAGCTCAACGCCGTTGGGCACGTACACGTCAGGAAACACCGTGCGATAGCGCGACCGAAGTTCGTGCTTTCGCAGCAGGCCCTCCGCAATTGCTTCACTGCCGACAAACGGCCTATCGAGCGTGGACATAGCTCGACTCTCGCGGGTCTACGCCACCGAGCCTGCTGGCAGATCGCGAATTGTGGATCAATCGCGATCTGTGAGCAGTTTCGGCGGGAAAACAGAAAGCCCCCGGCATGCCGGGGGCTTTCTTAGTGGTAGGTCGTCAATCGCTTTGCAAGATGCTGAGCAGACGCAGGATCTCGATGTAGAGCCAGACCAGTGTGACGGTCAGGCCCAGAGCGACACCCCATGCGGCCTTCTCCGGAGCGCCGGCACGGATCATCTGGTCGGCGGCGTCGAAATCGAGCAGGAAGCTGAACGCCGCCAAGCCGATGCACACCAGCGAGAAGATGATCGCGATCGGGCCGTTGCCGCGAATGCCGAGGCCCTCACCGCCGCCGACGCCGAACATCGCCAACACGAAGTTGCCGAGCATGAGCACAAGGACACCGAACATGCCCGCGACGAGCATGCGGGTGAACTTCGGGGTGACGCGGATGGCGCCGGTCTTGTAGACGACGAGCATGCCGACGAATACGCCGATGGTGGCGAGGATCGCCTGCCCGATGAGGGCACCGGCGCTGGCGCCGGACACATACAGGTTGGCGAGCAGGAACGAGATCGCGCCGAGGAACAGCCCCTCGAGCGCGGCGTAGCTCAGCACGATGGCGGGGTTGTCCTGCTTACGGCCGAACGTGGCGATGAGCACCAGCGCAAGGCCACCCAGGCCGCCAACCAACACGAACGGCATGGCCAGCGCGGTGTTGCCCGCGACCAGGAAGTACGAGACGACCGCGACGGCGCTGAGCACCGCGAGCGTGACACCGGTCTTGGTGACGACGTCGTCGATGGTCATCGGACGCGAAACGCCGACCTGCTGCTGGTCGGGGTACTGCGTCACATACGGATCGGCATGTACTGCCGCCGTACCGGCGCCGGCGGCTCCGGTACCGAACTGCGCATATCCACCTTGCCCCTTGGGCAGGGAACGAAATACCGGGTTGCTGCTCTCGCGCACCTTCGGTTCCTCTCCTGTGCTGTCGTTCGCCTACTGACGAACATCTACTCAACGATCGGTCACCAGTGCAGGTTCCCGAAAAAACCTCCCAGGTCTTTCACAGGAAACCTTACCCGCGGTGCAGCACGGACGGGTCACGATCTACATTGCATTCCGTGGGCGAAAACGAGGATGTCCTAGTAACCGTCGACCGTGGATTCGGCCTGATCAGCCTTAATCGGCCGAAGGCCATCAACTCCTTGACCCCTCGATGGTCTCAGCGATCTCTCAGGCGCTGACCGACTGGGAGCACGACGACGACATTTCGCGCCGTCGTGCTGTCCGGCGAAGGCGAGCGCGGCCTGTGCGCGGGCGGCGACATCGTCGATGTCGTCTACAAGAGTGCACGCGGCGACCACGGCCTGGCCAGCTCGTTCTGGTGGGACGAGTACCTGATGAACGCCCAGATCGCGGGCTACCCGAAGCCGTTCGTCTCGTTGATGGACGGCATCGTGATGGGCGGTGGCGTTGGCGTCAGCGCGCACGGCAGCGTCCGCGTCGTCACCGACACCACGAAGATGGCGATGCCCGAAGTGGGTATCGGGTTCATCCCCGATGTCGGCGGCACGTACATCCTGTCGCGCGCACCCGGCCTGCTCGGCCTTCACGCAGCGCTGACGGGCGCACCGTTCGGCGCCGGCGACGCGATCGCCATGGGCTTCGCCGACCGGTTCGTCCCGCACGACAAGCTCGCCGAGTTCAAGGACGCGATCGTCGCCGACGGCATCGACGCCGCACTGGCCGCGCACGCAACCGAGCCCCCGGCGAGTGAGTTACTGGCACAACGGGAGTGGATCGACCAGTGCTACGCAGGCGAGACCGTCGAGGACATCGTCGCCGCACTGCGCGGCCACGATGCAGGCCCGGCCAACGACGCGGCCAACCTGATCATGACGCGCTCCCCCGTTTCGGTTTCTGTGGCACTGGAAGCGGTGCGCCGTGCCGCCAAGCTTGACACCCTGGAAGACGTGCTGCGCCAGGAGTATCGGACGTCGTGCGGGTCGCTGCGCAGCCATGATCTCGTCGAAGGTATCCGCGCGCAGGTCATCGACAAGGATCGCAACCCGAAGTGGTCGCCGCCGTCGCTGGCCGCGGTCACCAGGGCCGACATCGACGCCTACTTCGCACCACAGAATCCCGACTTGACCTTCCCCGAGGAGACGCAGTGACCGAGAAGAGCTACGAGACCATCCTCGTCGACCGCGACGAGCGCGTCGGCACGATCACGCTGAATCGCCCCAAGGCACTGAACGCGCTCAACAGCCAGGTGATGGACGAAGTCACCACCGCCGCAGCCGAATTCGACAATGACCCGGGCATCGGGGCCATCGTGATCACCGGCAACGAGAAGGCATTCGCGGCGGGCGCCGACATCAAGGAGATGTCCGAGCTGTCCTTCGGTGACGTGTTCGGCCAGGACTTCTTCGCGCCATGGGCGAAGCTGGCGGCGGTGCGCACACCGCTGATCGCCGCGGTGGCGGGGTATGCGCTCGGCGGCGGCTGCGAGCTGGCGATGATGTGCGACGTGCTGATCGCCGCCGACACCGCCAAATTCGGCCAGCCGGAGATCAAACTCGGGGTGCTGCCGGGCATGGGCGGCTCACAACGGCTGACGCGCGCCATCGGCAAGGCCAAGGCGATGGATCTCATCCTCACCGGTCGCACGATCGACGCCGAGGAGGCCGACCGCAGCGGCCTGGTGTCGCGCGTTGTGCCCGCCGACGAGCTGATCCGTGAGGCAAAGGCCGTGGCCACCACCATCTCTCAGATGTCGCTGTCGGCATCGCGGATGGCCAAGGAGGCCGTCAACCGGGCCTTCGAGTCGTCGTTGGCGGAGGGGCTGCTGTACGAACGCAGGCTGTTCCATTCGGCATTCGCCACGAATGACCAAACCGAGGGCATGAACGCCTTCAGCGAGAAACGCCCACCGAACTTCACGCACAGCTAATCTGCCCTGGTGACAGACACCGCGGAGGCGACGGAAGAAGCAGCACCGCAACAGGAACCGCCGGAGAAGAAGCTGAACTGGTGGCAGCGGCACTACACGTTCACCGGGACAGTCTTCGCAATGGTGTTCCTGTGGTTGTCGCTGACGCCGTCCCTGCTGCCCCGCGGCCCGCTGTTCCAAGGACTGGTCAGCGGCGCGGCGGGCGCGTTCGGCTACGCGATCGGCGTCCTCGCCGTGTGGCTGGTGCGGTACATGCGCTCGAAGGACGCCAGCCCCCACGCCCCTGGCTGGGCGTGGCTCGCCGTGGTCGTCGTCGGTGTCATCGGCCAGATCCTGATGATCATCTATTTTCACGTCTGGCAGGACGAGGTGCGCGACCTCAACGGCGTGCCCCGCTTGGCGTTCTGGGACCACCCGCTGACGGCGGTGCTCTCGATTGTCGTGTTGTTCCTCTTCGTCGAGATCGGCCAACTCATCGGTAAGCTCGTGCGCTTCCTGATCCGACAGTTGAATCGCTTTGCACCACCGCGGGTTTCGGCAGTCGTTGTCGTCGTCCTTCTGCTCGCGCTGTCCATCGCACTGCTCAACGGCGTCGTGGTGCGCGCGGGAATGGGCTTCCTCAACAAGACGTTCGCCGCGGTCAACGACGAGACCGACCCCGAATTCCCCGCGCCGGAGTCAAGGCTGCGGTCGGGCGGGCCGGAGTCGTTGGCCAGCTGGGAGTCGCTGGGCCACCAGGGCCGGGTGTTCGTTTCGGCAGGCCCGACGGTCGACGAACTCTCGAAGTTCAACGGCAAGCCGGCGATCGAGCCGATCAGGGCCTACGCGGGTTTGCATTCCGCCGACGGCATCAAGGCCACCGCGGCGCTGGCCGCCCAGGAACTCCTGCGCACCGGCGGCCTGGACCGCGACGTGGTCGCCGTCGCGACCACCACCGGTACGGGCTGGATCAATGAGGCCGAGGCGTCGGCGCTGGAGTACATGTACAACGGCAACACGGCGATCGTGAGCATGCAGTACTCGTTCCTGCCGAGCTGGCTGTCGTTCCTCGTCGACAAGGAGAATGCACGGCAGGCCGGTCAGGCGTTGTTCGAGGCCGTCGACGCATTGATCCGCGAGATGCCGGAGGCTCAGCGGCCCAAGCTGGTGGTGTTCGGCGAAAGCCTGGGCTCATTCGGTGGCGAGGCGCCGTTCCTGTCGCTGAACAACCTCATCGCCCGCACCGACGGCGCCCTCTACTCCGGTCCGACGTTCAACAACACGATCTGGGCCGATCTCACCCGCAACCGCGACAACGGCTCGCCGGAATGGCTGCCGATATACGACAAGGGCGAGAACGTCCGCTTCGTCGCCCGGCCGGACAACCTGGGCCGTCCCAACGACCCGTGGAGTATGCCGCGCGTGGTCTACCTCCAGCACGCGTCGGACCCGATCGCCTGGTGGAATCCCGATCTGCTGTTCGAGGAGCCGGACTGGCTGAAAGAGCCCCGCGGCTACGACCTGTCCGGGCGCATGCAGTGGATCCCGGTGGTGACGTTCCTGCAGGTGTCGGCGGACATGGCCGTTGCGGTGGACGTCCCCGACGGGCACGGCCACGTCTACATCAAGGACGTCGCCAACGGCTGGGCGGCCGTGCTGCAGCCGCCTGGGTGGACACCGGAGAAGACCGAGCGCCTGCGCCCGCTGCTGACCAACGACGAGAACGCTTAACCTGCCTCGCTCCTCGCGTGCGCGGTGACGAGAACGCCTTCGGCCTTCAGCGCGTGGTATCCACCGACCACATCGGTCGCCTTGTGCAGTCCGAGGTCGATCAGCGACGCCGCAGCGAGGCTGGAGGTGTAGCCCTCCGAGCACAACACCACCCATTCCACGTCGTCGTCGACGGCCTCCGGCAGTTTGGCGTCGCTGGTCGGATCGCAGCGCCACTCCAAGACATTGCGTTCGATCACCAGTGCCGCCGGGACGTTCCCTTCGCGGTCGCGCTGTGCCTGCGGGCGGATGTCGACGAGCACGGCACCGCGCTCCAGCGCGCCGGGCACCGCGTTCGCGGGCAACCGCTGCAACCGGTCGCGGGCGGCGTCGAGCACCTTATCGATACGGCTGGCCATCAGATCGCTATCCCTCCGGGCCGTCGGTGAGTTCGGTTCGGTTGCGACGCAGGGTGTTCCGATTCGTCACCTCGTAGTATGACATCGCCGTCAGCGGCGGCGAGTACGCGTGCACGCTCAGCGTGGGGGCGGCGACGGTCAGGCTGTGGGTCGGAGCCCACACGACGTCGTGTACCCACCCGAGCGGAAAAGCCGCCTGGTCGCCCGCGTTGATCCGCCGACGCCGCAACGCCTCACCGTCCCAGCGGAATTCGTCGAGTGCGCCGGACACCAGCGTCAACGCGCCGAGCGAGCCGCCGTGGTCGTGCAGCTCGGTGGCATGGTCCTTGACCCAGCTGATCAACCAGACGTCCAGCTCGTCGTCGCCGTGGATGCGGGTGTACCAGCGGTCATCGGTCGGCACCCCGCCGGGCGGCAGAAGATGGTCGTAGCGGCCGCTGAGCACGCCATCGGCGGCCTGATCGACCGCATTCAGCAGATCGGGGACGCGCAGGCGGGTAGGGGTGGAGACGGCGGAAACCATGAGGACTCCAGAAGTGACAGACGGGTCAGGGGGCGGCGGCTAGGCCGGACAACACTCCCTGAACCAGATCCCCTCCATCACGCTCGCGAGTGTTGCATAGATTGGCAGCATGCGCTCCTACCCCCTATGGGCCGCAGCCGCGGCGGCAATCGTGGTGATCGCGGGTTGTTCGTCGGGAGGAGAGGGTGGTCCGACGTCGGCAGCGCCCGCCACCACGACCGCGACCGGCTCGGAAACCCACACCCCCGCACCCGGCGCCACCGAGGTCTCACCGGGCGGCGTGACCACGGCCATCGGCGCCGACGCCGAGTCGACGGAAGAGGAGTATTCGCAGGCCTGCCAGGCCGCGAAGGCCTGGATCGACCAGCAGGGCGGCGACCGGAAATCGCAGATCGAGCCCTTTTTGAAGACGATTCAGGATCCCAACACACCGCCGGGGCCCGCCACCTACAACACCCCGTGGGCGCAGCTCTCCCCCGCCAGGCAGGCCGCCGTGATCGTCGCCGTCCAGGCGGGCGCGGACTCGCTCTGCTGAATTCGAATCAAGGCTGCGAGAAAGTCGGCTAGGACCGGCCGGCTATCCATTCCCGACCCCGGGCGACTGCGTCGTCCAGTGCCCCGAAGACCCGATCGCCGGCAGGCACGATGCCGTCGGCGCCCAGCACGTCAACCAGTCCGCCGCGCTCGAGGATGCGCTCCGCGGCCGGCGTGACCCCGGCGACGATCAGGCGGCCGCCGTGGGCCTGGAGCGCGGCCGCCCACCGCCGCAGGGCCTTGATCGCGACCGAAGACGGCACATCGGGCATCATCCGCATGCTCAGCACGACGACGGCGTTGGTGGAGCCCTCCGCCTTCGGCCACTCCTCGTCGATGCGGGCCACCTCGGCGAACAGCCCGACGCCCGCGTAGTGCAGGACAGTGACCTCGTTGCTCGCACACTGATCGGGCACTGGGGCGGTCTGCCAACCGCCGTCGTCGGTCTGCGTGAGGGCGACCAGCTCGGCCGACTGCGATGCCTTGACGCAGTAGAGAACGAGGGAGGTGATGACGCCGATCAGGATCGCCGTGTGAAGCGGCAGCTGGGTGGTGGCGGCGAAGGTGATCAGCATCGCGATCGCGGACATCGGCGCGACGCGCAGCACCAGCCGGATGTCAGGCAGCCTGCCCACCACGAGCTCCAGGCCGATGACGAGGATGAGCCCGCCGATGACGGGCATCGGGATGATTTCGGCGGCTGAACCAGCGACCAGCACCAGCACGGCCAGCCAGAGGCCCGCGAAGATGCCCGCCCAACGGGTTTGCGCGCCAGCCGAAGTCGCGACACCGGTGCGAGAGAGGGAGCCGCCGGCGGGCAGCGCACCGAAGAAGCCGCCTGCGAGATTACCCACGCCCTGGGCGGTGAAGTCGCCGGACATGTTGCTGCGGCTGCCATCCGGGTTCGGCACCGCCGCCGAGATTCCGGCGGCCTGCGCCAGCGCGACGAGGGCGACGGCGACCCCGCCGACCAGCAGCTCGGGCATCACGGCGAAGTTCGGTACGGTAAGCGGCGGAAGGGAATTCGAGATCGACGCGATGTCGCCGACGGTCTCGACATCGATGCGCGCGACGGCGACGATCGCCGTCACGATGACCAAGGCGAGCAGGACAGCGAAGGACTTCAGCGGCTTGACGAAGTGGAACACCGCCCACACCGCGACGGTGCCCGCCGCGACCGCTACGGCCGTCGGCTGCCAAAGGCCGATGTGTGCGAGTGCGTCGATGAACTTGCCAATCGTGTTGCCGCTCTGCGGTTTATAGCCGGTCGAGTCGCCGATTACCCCGGCAATGATCTGCAGCGCGATCCCGGTGCTGAAGCCGGTCATCACGGCGTTGGAGACGAAGTTCATGATCGAGCCGAAGCGCAGCAGGCCGAAGATCAGCATCACCGCGCCGACGACGATCGCAAGGGCGGCGACGTTGGCCGGGTCGGTCGGGTCCAGGCCCGCCTCCTTGAGCACGCTGCGCGACGACAGTGCGATCGCGCTGGTAAGCGTCGTGACCATCAACACCGTGCGGGCGAAGACCGACGCGATGATGCCGGGCACGACGCCGGAGTAGAGCCCGACGACGGGGTTGAACCCGCCGATACTGGCGTAGGCCATTCCCTCGGGTATGGAGAACAATCCGGTCACCAGGCCGGCAAGCACGTCGCGGGGCTTTGGCCTGCCGAGGCGGCGCACCGCCGATCCGACTCTGGATTCCTGCGCAGGCACACCCGATTGTGGCGCTCGAAACTGCGGAGAGAACGCTAAATCTCGTTAAATCACGATCCGTCAGCAGACTCGGGGTGGTGGAAGACGACTACGGCGCAGAATGAACCCATGGCTGGCAATCGGGTCGCGCTGGCCCTCGGCAGCGGGGGTGCGAGGGGATACGCCCACATCGGGGTGATCACCGAGCTGCAGGAGCGGGGTTACGAGATCGTCGGGATCGCGGGATCCTCGATGGGTGCGCTAGTGGGTGGCCTGCAGGCGGCGGGAAAGCTCGACGAATTCGCCGAGTGGGCAAAATCTTTGACGCAACGCGCCGTGCTGCGACTGCTGGATCCAAAGATCACCGCCGCCGGGGTGCTGCGGGCGGCGAAGATCCTCGACGCGGTGCGCGACATCCTCGGCGAGGTCACCATCGAAGAACTGCTTATCCCCTATACCGCGGTGACCACCGACTTGATCGCCGGCAAGTCGGTGTGGCTGCAGCGGGGCCCGGTGGACGAAGCGATCCGGGCATCCATCGCCATACCCGGCGTCATCACGCCGCACATTCTCGACGGCCGCCTGCTCGCCGACGGCGGCATCCTCGACCCGCTGCCGATGGCGCCGATCGCGGCCGTCAACGCCGACCTGACCATCGCGGTCAGCCTGAGCGGTAGTGAGGCGGCCGGCCGCTACGAGCCGACGGACGCCGAACCGCGGGCGACGACGGAATGGCTGAACAGGATGTGGCGCAGCACCTCTGCGCTGCTTGACACCAACGCCGCCCGGTCCCTCCTGGACACGCAGACGGGGCGGTCGATGTTGAGCCGGTTCAGCAGTATCGCCGACGAGGAGGAAGAACCGGACGACGTGCCGGACGGCGGATTTGTGCCCAAGATGGGCAGCTTCGAGGTGATGAACCGCACCATCGACATCGCCCAGGCCGCGCTGGCGCGTCACACGTTGGCTGCCTACCCACCCGACCTCTTGATCGAGGTGCCCCGAACCGCTTGCCGCAGCCTGGAATTCCATCGCGCCGCCGAGGTCATCGACATCGGCCACGAGCTGACCGCGCAGGCCATCAAGACGCTGGAAAGTTGATCAGCCGGCGAGGAACTCGGTGACCTCGGCGGCGACGCGGCGGCCCTGCGCACGACCGGCGCGTGCCGACGGCTCCCGGCATTCGGGGTCCAGCGGGTTGGGGCCGAACGCCGCCAACGAGTCGTCGTCGGCGAACACCCCAAGAGAACGGCCGCCGAAGGCGTCGACCTCGACGGCCGGGTCAGGGCCGAAGGGTGACGGCGCCCCCTTGCCCGATGGCACAAGCACGACGACTGCGTCGCAATCACCGGCCAGTTTCAGGTTCATCGTGCTGCCGACACCGCCGTCCATATACCGGCGTTCCCCGATGGTGACGAGCGGCCATGCGCCAGGCACGGCGCAGCTGGCGGCGACGGCGTCGATCAGCTCGACACCGGAGTGCCTGTCGAAGGCGACCAGCTCGCCGGTCCCGATGTCGATCGCGGTGATGCGCAGGTCGCGGTGCGGCCAGTCGTGCGACGGCAAGCGCTGGGCGATCACATCGCGGCGAACCGCCTGGGACACGGTGGGCGTGGCGTCTGCGACCGCGCCGATGCGCTGCAGCTTCTGCTCCTTGGTGGCATCGGGATCCGACAGTGCGTTGAGGAACAGCTCGGTGATGTCGTCGATGTCGACGCTGGGGCTGATCTCCTTGGATGCGCCGCGGATCTGCCGGTCATACAGCTCATCGAGGCTCAGACCGCTGCCGAGCTGCGCGGCGACCGCCGATCCGGCAGAGGTGCCGATGACCACGTCGGAATCCAGCAGCGTGCGCGCCGTCTCGGCCGCTTCGTCCTCGATGCCCCGCAGAACGCCGACTTCCCAGGCGATACCCGCCAGTCCCCCGCCGGCCAACACCAGACCACGTTTCGATGTCACGGACGAAAGTCTGCCAGGCTGGCAATAATCGCCCTGTACACCAACCCTCGAGGAGCAGACGTCGATGAAGACGAAGGCCGCCGTGCTGTGGGGATTGCACCAAAAGTGGGAGGTCGAGGAGATCGACCTCGACGGTCCCAGGCACGCCGAGGTGTTGGTCAAGATGACCGCAAGCGGCATGTGCCACTCAGACGAACACCTCGTCACCGGTGACCTGAAGATGACGATGCCGGTGGTCGGCGGACACGAGGGCGCGGGCGTCGTGGTGGAGGTCGGCGAGGGCGTCACCGACGTCGCCGAAGGCGATTCAGTGGTGCTGAGCTTCATCCCCGCATGCGGTCGGTGCGGGCCGTGCGTGCGCGGCATCAGCAACTTGTGCGAGCTCGGGATGCATCTGCTCAGAGGCCCGCAGCTGGACGGCACCCACCGCTTCCACGCCCGCGGCCATGACGTCGGCCAAATGTGTTTGCTTGGAACGTTTTCCGAATACACCGTGGTGCCGACGGCATCGGTGGTCAAGGTCGATGAAAGCGTCCCGCTGGACAAGGCGGCGCTGGTCGGATGCGGTGTGACCACCGGATACGGCAGCACGGTCAACACCGGCGAGGCCACGGCGGGCAACACCGTCGTGGTGATGGGCGTCGGTGGCGTCGGCATCAATGCCGTGCAGGCGGCCCGCATCGTCGGGGCCCGGCACATCGTGGCGCTGGATCCGGTCGAGTACAAGCGCACTCGGGCAATGGAATTCGGTGCAACCCATACCGCGGCGACGCTCGAGGAGGCCGCCTCGCTGGTGATCGGGCTGACCCAGGGGCAGAAGGCCGACGTGTGCGTCGTCAGCACCGATGTCGCCGAGGGCGCCTACGTCGGACAGGCGCTGAGCCTTGTCGGTAAGCGCGGCCGGGTGGTGATGACGGCGATGGCGCACCCCGACGAGAAGCAGGTGAACTTGTCGCTGGTCGACCTGACGCTGTTCGAAAAGCAGGTTCGCGGTTCACTTTTCGGTTCGTCGAATCCACGTGTCGACATATTCAAGATGCTCGACCTGTATTACTCCGGTCAGCTGAAGCTCGACGAGCTGATCACCCGCGAGTACGAACTGTCCGAGATCAATGCGGGATACGACGACCTTCGCAATGGTCGAAACCTGCGCGGACTGATCCGGTTCTGATGCTCGGCACGCGATATGCAGTCGTCGCGGTCGCAGCGGCAATGTGTTTGTCGACGCCCGCGGCCGTCGCCGCACCGCCAGCACCTCCGTCGCCGATCGTCCCGCCGCCGGTCCAGCCCGCCAACATCGGCGACCTGAAGAACGAGGCGACCCGGTACTACGACAGCGGCGCCTATCTGACCGATCTGCAGCTGGCCGCGTGGCCCGCCATCCCGTGGATCGACGCGCAGGTCCCGAGCGTCGACCGGCCCGCGGTGGTCTTCGACATCGACGAAACCGCACTGTCCAATTGGCAAGCCATCACCGCCAATGACTTCGGCCGGGTCATTGGCGGCCCGTGCGATCAACTTCCGCAAGGTCCTTGCGGTGGGCAGGCATGGGACCTGACCGCACGATCGACGGTGATCCCGCCGACGATGGACGTCTACAACACCGCGAAGGACCGTGGCGCGGCGATCTTTTTCATCACCGGCCGCCCGGAGTCACTACGGGCAGCGACGGAACGCAACCTCGCCGACGTCGGATACACCGGCTACACCCGGCTGATCATGGAACCCGATGGCACGCACTATGTTTCGGCCGCAGACTTCAAGGCGCCGCAACGTCAGGCGATCGAGAAAGAGGGCTACACCATCGTCGCCAACATGGGCGACCAGCCGTCGGACCTCGATGGCGGGTTCGCTGATGCCACGTTCCTGCTGCCGAACCCGTTCTATCGCATTCCGTGACAGATCAAGCCACGAGCTGCCTGGACAGCTCCTCCAGCGACTGGCGCGCGTAGCCCTTCCACAGCTTGCCGAATATCGGCAGCAACGGCGCGGTGAGCCCGCTGCGCGGATGGATGGTCCATCGCCACGTCACGTTGGTTCCGGCGCCGATCGGCTCGAAGATCCACTCGCCTTCGACGTGGTCGACCAACGGCGACAGCGGACCCTTGACCTCCGACAGCGTGTACCCGAACGAATGGGGCGCATCGAACTGGGTGAGCTGTTCGTGCATGCTGCCGCCACCGACCAGCACGACGGTGCGGGACTGCCCGACGGCATCCCAGTCGCCGGTCTGGTTTCGGGTTTCCTTGATCGGCGGGATCGGGCCATACCAACGGCGGAACAGCTCGGGCAGCGGCATCGGGACCATGTCGCGGAAGACGTCGTCCTGACCCTTCGCAATGGTCCGGGACTGCTCGACCACCAACGGCTTCGTCATGACCCGAGACTAGCCCAGCCCGGGCGCCGCCTTGCCGCTGATCAGCGGGAGGTCGAGCATGGTCAGGATGCCCGGCTCGGCCGCGCAAACCGCGGGCACCGAGTTCACACAGTGCGCCGCCGTGCCGACGATGCCGTACTCCGGGCCCTCGCCGCCGATCTCGGAGTGGAAGCCATGGACGGCGATGGTGATGTCCGGGTTGCCGCGGACCTCCATCTCGTACCGCTGGCCTCCGGGCCCGAATGTCCATGCGGGATCCAGGTTTTCCTCACCCATCAGCCAGTTCACCGTCACGCGCACGACGGGCTCTCCGTCGACGAGAGCCTCCCAATGGAACTTACGGCCCGCGACCTGGCCGGGCTCGAGGACGCCCAGCGGGGAGTCGATTGGCGCGGTCGCCAGCGCGACCTCCTGCGTCGCCCGCACTTTCGGGTCGGCGTTGAACCCCATCTTGGCCACGACCATCTTGACGGCCTGGATGAAACCGCTGTCGAGCATCTTCTGCATCGGCCCGGTCAGCGCCTTCTCGGGAACCTCGCCGAAGCCCATGACATGCCGGAGCACATCGGGTGCGTCGTAGCTTCGCAGATCGGAGAACTCCTCTGCGCGAACGAATGTCACCCCGGTGGAGAACGCCGAGAACAGCAGTGGGAACTTCTCGCTGATGCCGCCCGGCGCCATGCCGGTGCCGTGCAGCGTCGCGTTGCCTTCCAGCGCCGCCTCCCGAATCGGCGCAGCGCTTCGCTCGCTCGGGTAGAGCCAGCCGACCGGGGTGACCACGTTCTTGCCGGACCGCAGCAGCGCGGCCACCTCGTCGGGATTGGCCATCAGCGGCGCGTAGATCACCGCGTCCGCATCAATGGCGACGATGTCGTCGATGCTGTTCGTCGCGGTGACACCGAGCGGCTCGGTACCGATCAGTTCGCCGACGTCCTTGCCGGCCTTGTCCGGCGAGTGCACCCAGCATCCGACGAGCTCGAGGTCCGGGTGCTCCAGCACGCCCTTGATCGCCGCGACACCGACGCCACCGGTGGCCCACTGCACGACCCGAAGGCCCATGTCATACCTCCCGAAATCGCAAAACTAGAACACGTTCTACTCAGGTCTACACCACGAGGCGCATGGGCAGGTCACAATTGCGGTGATGGCCGAGAAGGGTGCCGAGTTCGGCGTGCTGGGACCGCTGCAGATCCGCGTCGACGGCGAGTCGGTGGCGCTGGGCACGCCCAAGCAGCGGGCGGTACTCGCCATGCTGGTGATCAACCGCAACCGCCCCGTCGCGACCGAGTCGTTGATCGAGGCGGCGTGGGAGCAGTTCCCGCCACCGGATCCGCGCGCGAGCCTGCATTCCTATGTGTCGAACCTCCGCAAGCTGCTGGCGAGCATCGGCGTCGACTCCCGCACCGCATTGGCGAGCGCACCACCCGGGTACCGGTTGACTGTGCCCGAAAGCGATTGTGACATCGGGCGATTCGCGCTCGGCAAGACCGCGGGCGTGCAGGCCGCGGCCACGGGCAAGTTCGAGCAGGCCAGCCAGTACTTGTCCGCGGCGCTCGCCGAATGGCGCGGGCCGGTCCTCGAGGACCTACGCGATTTCCAGTTCGTCGACGCATTCGCCACCGCACTCGTCGAAGACAAGATGCTCGCTCACACCGCGCTCGCCGAGGCCGAGATCGCATGCGGGCGTAGCTATGCCGTGATCGGCGAACTGGAGTCGCTGACCGCCGAGCATCCCTACCGCGAGCCGCTGTGGGCGCAGCTGATCACCGCCTACTACCTGGCCGAACGCCAATCCGACGCGCTGGATGCGTACCGGCGGCTGAAGACGACGCTCGCAGAGGATCTCGGTATCGATCCCGGCCCGACCGTGCAGGCGCTCTACGAGCGGGTCCTGCGCCAGGAGCCGTTGGACGTCAAGCGGGTCGCGAGGACCACCGCCATCCACACCGCCAGTTCGCTCGACCAGCGCACCGCGATCAGCGGCGCATCTTCGGTCGCTTTCCTGCGCGACGCGTCCGGCCACGAGTATCCGCTGATAGCGGCGGCTACCCGGATCGGGCGACTGCCCGACAACGACATCGTTCTCGACGACCCGAACGTCAGCCGCCACCACGCCGTCATCATCGACACCGGCACCAGCTTCGTGGTCTCGGATCTGCGGTCGGCCAACGGAGTCGACGTGCGAGGCGAACGAATCCGCGCCAGCGTCACGCTCGCCGACGGCGACCACATCCGAATCTGCGACCACGAGTTCGTCTTCGAGATGCAGGGCCCCGAGGCGTAGCTGACCGACGGTGCGGACCCGCTCGAACCTCGGTGAGAGATCCTGTCGAATACCGACCTGACCACCCATCAGGCCGCCGTCTTCGTCGTCGAATCGGTGTTCAACTACTGCCCCGAGCACCAGGCCCTGCTCCCCTGACTCCCCCGGCGCGATATGTTTTGTCGACCGCGCGATGCAGCGAAGGGACAGTGACATGCCGAACAAGGTTTTCGTCGTCGGAGTCGGAATGACGAAATTCGAGAAGCCGGGCCGCCGTGAGGGCTGGGACTACCCGGACATGGCGCGCGAATCGGGCACCAAGGCGCTCGAGGACGCCGGCATCGACTACTCCGAGGTGGAGCAGGGCTTCGTCGGCTACTGCTCGGGTGACTCGACGTCAGGCAACCGCGCGCTCTACGAGCTGGGCATGACCGGCATCCCGGTGGTCAACGTGAACAACAACTGCTCGACGGGGTCGACGGCGCTGTTCCTGGCGGCGCAGACCATTCGGGGCGGGCTGGCCGACTGCACGATCGCGCTGGGTTTCGAGAAGATGCAGCCCGGCGCGCTGGCCGGCGGCGCCGAGGACCGCGAGTCGCCCCTTGGCCGTCACATCAAGGCGCTTGCCGAGATCGAAGAGTTCGCGTTTCCGGTCGCGCCGTGGATGTTCGCCGCCGCAGGCCGCGAACACATGCGCCAGTACGGCACAACCGCAGAGCATTTCGCGAAGATCGGCTACAAGAACCACAAGCACTCGGTGAACAACCCCTACGCGCAGTTCCAGGAGGAGTACACCCTCGACGACATCCTGGCCGCACGGATGATCTCCGACCCGGTGACCAAGCTGCAGTGCTCGCCGACATCCGACGGGTCGGGCGCGGCGATCGTGGCCAGCGAGGCATTCGTCGACAAGCACGGTCTCGCGGGCCAGGCCGTGGAGATCGTCGGCCAGGCGATGACCACCGACTTCGCCAGCACGTTCGACGGCAGCGCCAAGAACATCATCGGATACGACATGAATGTGCAAGCCGCACAGAAGGTTTACGACCAGTCGGGCCTGGGCCCCGCCGATTTTCAGGTGATCGAGCTGCACGACTGCTTCTCGGCCAACGAGCTGCTGCTGTATGAGGCGCTCGGCCTGTGCGCCGAGGGCGAGGCCCCGAAGCTGATCGACAACAACGACACCACCTACGGCGGGCGCTGGGTGGTCAACCCGTCCGGCGGGCTGATCTCCAAAGGCCATCCGCTGGGGGCGACGGGCCTCGCGCAGTGCGCGGAATTGAGCTGGCAGCTGCGGGGAACCGCGGACAAGCGTCAGGTCGACAACGTCACCGCGGCGTTGCAGCACAACATCGGTCTCGGCGGTGCAGCTGTGGTGACCGCCTACCAACGGGCCGACCGCTAGGAGCGCGAGACTTTCCACCGCGAGCAGACGCAAACTCGCACTTTTTGGGTGCAATTTGTGCGAGTTTGCGTCTGCTCGGCAGGAGACTGGTTGCCCACAGAGGCGGGTTCATCCCCAATCGGGCGACGCATGGGTGCGCGACAGTCTGTCGCAATGAGCTCACTATCCCTACTGTGCAACCTGCAGCGTTGGCGCTGATCGAGCAAGCCGGAGGCATTGCGACCACCGCGCAACTGCTGACGGTAATGACTCGCCAGCAGATTGACGTACAAGTGAAGAAGGGGAATCTCTTTCGTGTATGGCGCGGTGTCTACGCCAGGGAGGCACCGGACCTATTGCGGACGCCTGGCGGCACTTGATGCCTTTATGGGGCAGAAGGCGATCTGCTGCATGGGCACGGCGGCTGCGCTCTATGGGTTCGATGTCCAGAACTCGACCGCAGTCCACGTGCTGGATCCGGGTGTACGGATGCGGCCCACCACCGGCCTCATCGTTCATCAGCGCGTCGGCGCGCCACTGATGCGCGTCGCTGGGCGGCTGGCGACGACTCCGGCGTGGACTGCAGTTGAGGTCGCACGCACGCTTCGGCGCCCGCGAGCACTGGCGGTGCTGGACGCCGCACTACATTCGATGTGGTGCCGCCGCGCCGATCTCGAAAACGCTGTTCGGGAGCAACGTGGACGCCGGGGCATAGTCGCGGTTCGTGAGCTGCTGGATTATGCCGATGGACGCGCCGAGTCAGCCATGGAGAGCGAAGCGCGGTTGGTGATGATCGACTACGGGCTGCCAAAGCCGGAGCTGCAATACGAGATTCGCGGCGGTGACGGCGAGACTTGGCGGGTTGACTTTGCGTGGCCGGGCCACCGGGTCGCGGCAGAGTACGAAAGCATCGCGTGGCACGTGGGTCGGCGAGAAATGCTCAGAGACAAAGGAAGGTTCGCCAAGGTCCAAGAGCTCGGTTGGACAGTGATCCCGATAATCGTCGACGACGTGCGGCTGCACCCCTGGCGCCTCGCCGACCGGATCGCCAGCCACCTGGCTCGGGCAGATATCGCAAGTTAGGGGCCGAGCAGACGTGAACTCGCACAAATCGGGCCACAATATGCGCGAGTTAGCGTCTGCTCGCGAGAGAAAGGGTCGGGGTGTGGTCGGGTGACGCTAGTCGCGCTGCTCGACGACGTCGTACGCGTCGTCGGCGTAGCGGGCCCTGATCGTCTTCTTGTCGAACTTGCCGACGCTGGTCAACGGGACCTGGTCGATGAAGGCCCACCGCTCGGGTAGCCACCAGCGGACAACCTTGTCGCCCAGGAACTCCCGCAGTTCCTTGGCGCACACTTCGGCGCCCTCGTTGACGACGACGACCGCCAGCGGCCGCTCCTGCCAGCGCTCGTCGGGCACGGCGACCACGGCGGCCTCTGATACCGCGGGGTGGCCCATCAAGTGATTTTCCAGCTCCACCGATGAGATCCACTCGCCACCGGACTTGATGACGTCCTTGGCCCTGTCGGTCAGCGTGACGTAGCCGAAGGGGTCGATGCGGCCGACGTCGCCGGTGTGCAACCAGCCGTTGTCGAACTTCGACTCGTCGCGGTTCTGGTAGTAGGAGCCGGTGATCCACGGGCCACGCACCTGCACCTCGCCGACGGCCTTGCCGTCGTGTGGCAGCGAATTCCCGTCATCATCGACGATACGAGCCTCCACGCCGCACATCAGCCGGCCCTGCGAGGAGCGCAGCCCCCACTGCTGATCGTCCGGAACACCGGGCAGCGGCCGCGCCACCGTAGCCAGCGGCGAGGTCTCGGTCATGCCCCACGCCTGCAGAATCCGCACGCCGTGCTGCTCCTCGAATGTCTTCATCATCGACGTCGGCACGGCCGACCCACCGCAGCCCACCAGGCGCAACGACGAGATGTCGTGACCGGGATTCTTTTCCAGGAAGTGCATCACGTCGTTCCAGATGGTCGGGACCGCGCCGGCCAATGTCGGCCGTTGCGTCTCGATCAGATCGACCAGCGACTTGGCGTCGAGGAACCGATCCGTCATCACCAGATCCGCACCGGCCATCAACGCGGCGTAGGGCAATCCCCACGCGTTGGCGTGAAACATCGACGCGATGGGGAGCACAGCGTCGGTACAACTCACCCCAAGCGCACTATTGGTGCACGTGACCATCGAATGCAGATAACTCGAACGATGGCTGTAGACAACACCTTTCGGATTTCCAGTGGTGCCGCTGGTGTAGCACATCGCGGCCGCGGACCTCTCGTCGATATCAGGCCAGTCGAACGTGGGCGATTCCGCCGCCAGGATCTCGTCGTAGCGCAAGCACGGTCTTTCCCGATGCCGTCAGCACGTCGATATCGCCATCGCCGACCGCTATCACGGTGTGCACGGTCTCGAGCAGTGGCAGGACGGGAGCCAGCTGGCCGGCCGCCGACATGTCGGCAACGATGATCTGGTCCTCGGCCTCGTTGGCGATGAAGGCGATCTGTTCGGGCGACAACCGGATGTTGAGTGTGTGCATGACCGCGCCCATAGACGGGATCGCCACGTAGGCGGTCAGGTGCTCGGCGTTGTTCCACATGAAGGTCGCCACCCGCTGGTCACCTGTTATGCCGATGCGCCGTAGCGCATTCGCCAGCCTGGCGGCCTGCTCACCGAGTTCTCGGTAGGTGATGTGCCGGTACCCGTCACCCGTTGCCGTCGTCACCCTGCGGTCGCCGTGGACGGTGCACGCGTGTCGCATGATGGTGGTGATCGTCAGTGGGAAGTCCTGCATCGTGCTGTCCATCGGTTACCCCCTCCGACGTCGGGCGCCGTGCCCGACGTGGCCAGATGGTCGCGATGTTAACCCGCTGGCTAAGCGATTTCGGCGGTTCCGCTCGTTGACGCCGAGGCAGGTTTACGGCGCCACGAGAACCAGCGCAGACGGCGCGCCGTCCTGCGGTTCGGCGCACGACAGGTACTGCGTAGCCGGTCCATTTCGACGTGCTCGAGCGGCTCGTTGCCCACCGCCTCCAGTGGCCGGTTCTCCAACGAATGCAGCGGTGAGTCGGGGGTCAGCAGCGCATCCTGCCAGCCACCGGGTACGCCCATGATCCCGAGCGCCCGAGCGGTGTCGCGCAGTACATCGCCCAGTTCTGCGGCCAGCAGTTGTCGCACCATGTCGGCGCCGTGCCGAGGGTTGGCCAGCATCCACGAGTGGTAGGCGCCGGGCACTCGGTAGAGGGTGCCGTCGGCGCGCTCGGCCATGTCCTCGGCGCTCTCGAACGGGACGACCAGATCGTTCTCACCGTGTACGACGATGGTCGGCACGCTGTGCTGCCGCATCGCCTCCAGCATCGGCGTGTAATCGCCGGAGGCGATGATGGCCCGCACGGCGCCGGGCAGCCCGAGTGGGGTCCGCACATTGCGGGCCAGTGCGCCGGCCATCTGGCGCAAGTAGCGCCTGCGTTCGGACGCGGGCAGCCGGCGCGGATCAGCCGGCGCGTCGTAGGCCGCGTTCAACACCGCCTGCGCCGCACGGCGGGGCGATCGGACCGGCGTCCGGATGGACTCGTCGAATGGTGAGCCCGCGGCGGCGTTCAGCAGCACCGCGGCCAACACCCGGTCGGGCGCGAGCGCCGCCAGCGCGATGATCATGCGGCCGCCCATCGAGTGGCCCATGAAGACGGCCTTGCGTACACCCAGCGCATCCAGCGTGCGCAGAGTCAGGTCGACCCGATGGCTCAGGTCGGCCGCATTACGGGGCAGGTTGGGGGTGACGCCGTGGCCCGCCGCATCGAGGGCGACGACCAGGAACCCCATGCCCGCCAACCGGCTCAGCAATCGCACGTAGGCCCGCCCGCTGAGGGCAATGCCGTGCAGAAACACCAGCGGCACACCCTTGCCGCCGACGGTTACGCCCACCTTGTGCCCGTCGTCGAGCGTCATGACGTGGTGGGACAGCCTGACCCGGGTAGCCGTGGCCGGTTGGCGGGCTACCGATGTCTGACTCACATGACCATGGTTCCCCAACCGCGCGCCCGAAGGCTAACTCCGCGAATGTGGGGTTCGTTACGGTCGTCTCTCCCTGCAGTGCAGCTCACGTCGAGGAGACCTGCGTGACACCTGGGAACTAAACGTGTGTCACAGACGATGTAAATGGAGGATCATTGACCGAACAAATGACGAGAGGTGCGGTTATGCGCAAAAAGTGGACGCTCGCAGCTGCGATGGTGGGTGCGTGCGCCGCGATGACCGTGCCCGCAGGCATCGCCTCGGCCGAAGAGGACGCACAGGCGACCATCAGCCGCCTGCAAGACGAGGGCTACACGGTCAACATCGACCGGACCGGCTCCGCTCCATTGAGCCAATGCGTGGTGACCAACGTGCGCAATCCGAAGACGGTGCAGCAGTGGGTGCCCTACGTCGGCCCCGGCGGCAACGATTCGGCAGCGACCGCGCGCTGGTGCTGGCAAGTCGTCAGCCAGTCGATCTCCGTCACGCTGGACTGCAATCGCCGCTGACGCCGATCTGATCTTGACGACAGGAGAAGGCCCGGCCGGTGGCGGTACCGGCCGGGCCTTCCTATGTGCGCGCCCTACGCCGGGGCAGGAATACGCTCCTGCGCCGGTTCTTCGGCGCGCTGTGGGTGGTCGTCGTCGACCATGGTCAGCTCGTCGAACGGGTCATCGCCCCGCAGCACGGTGTTGACCTGGTCCTTGTCGACGGTCTTGGTCCACGAGCCGACGAGCAGCGTGGCGACGGCGTTGCCGGAGAAGTTCGTGACCGCGCGGGCCTCGGACATGAACCGGTCGATGCCGACGATCAGGCCGACGCCGTCGAGCAGATCGGGACGGTGGCTCTGCAGGCCGCCCGCCAACGTGGCCAGGCCGGCACCGGTCACACCCGCCGCACCCTTGGACGCGACGATCATGAACACCAGCAGGCCGATCTGCTCGCCCACCGACAGCGGGCTGCCCAGCGCGTCCGCGATGAACAGCGAGGCCATGGTCAGGTAGATCGCGGTGCCGTCCAGGTTGAACGAGTAGCCGGTCGGGACGACGACGCCGACGGTGCTGCGGTCGACACCCAGATGCTCCATCTTGGCGATCAGCCGCGGCAGCGCGGACTCCGACGACGACGTCGAGAAGATCAACAGGTATTCGCGGGCCAGGTAACGAACCAGCTTGAAGATCGAGACGCCGGACACCACGCGCAGGATCGTGCCGAGCACGCCGAAGACGAACAGGATGCATGTGATGTAGAAGCCGAGCATCAGCGTCAGCAGTTGGGTGACCGCGGTCCAGCCGGTCTGTCCGACGACGTTGGCGATCGCACCGAACGCTCCGATCGGCGCAAGCCACAGGATCATCACGAGGACCTTGAACACGAGCTTCTGCAGATGCTCGACGCCGCGCAGGATCGGCTCCCCCGCGCTGCCCATCGCCTGCAACGCGAATCCAACCAAGAGTGCGACGAAAAGCGCCTGCAGCACGCTGCCCGCCGTCAGCGCCGAGAACAACGTGTCAGGAATGATGCCCTGGACGAAGTCCATCAGCCCGCCCGACTCGTGTGCTTTCTCGGCCAGCTCGGCGCCCTTGCCTGCGGCGGTCTCCGACAGGTGCATGCCGCTGCCGGGATGGATGATGTTGCCGACGACGAGGCCGATCGCGAGCGCGAACGTCGACATCACGAGGAAGTAGACGAAGGCCAGGCCGCCGACCTTGCCGACGGTGGCGGCTTTGCGCACCGATCCGATACCAAGCACGATCGTGCAGAAGATCACCGGCGCGATCATCATCTTGATCAGGGCGACGAACATCGTGCCGAGAACGCCGACGCTCTTGCCGACGTCGGGAGCGAGAATGCCGACCGCGATACCGACGAGCACCGCGGCGATCACCGCGATGTAGAGCCAGTGCGTGCGGTCCTTGCGGCGCGGCGGATCCGGCGGCTCGGATACCGGCGGCTGGCGGTCGATGACTGTCATGTGCGGAATTACCTCCAGGTCGACATCGAATGTGATGTGCAAGTAGGTTCTGCCAGTACGTGAGCCGGGTCACGTTTTAGTTCATTACGTTCAGGCAGCATTGCGTTGAGCTCAATGCGCAAAAGCCCCGGATTCGCGCATTCTGCGGGTGGTGAGCACAAGCGAGCCAATGCGACTGCCGGCCCTTAACTTCGGTTTCGGCACTTCACCCGAGTGCCGACGACACCGAAGGAGAACTGACATGAAGAAGAACCTCGTCCGCCTCATCGCGGGTCCCCTGACAGCCGCAGCACTCGCCGCCGGCGGCTTGGGGTTGGCCGCTGCCGCGAACGCCGACGACCCCGTGAAAGCCGCTCCGGACCTGTTTTCGGCGCACACCGGACCGGCGCTCGCCAATGCGCACTTCGTCGATGAACCTGATCGGGCCACGAACCCCGGCGCTGGGATGGCCAAGCTGCACACGTCGCCGGCCCACCGTGCTGAGTGACTGATCCGCACCGGCCAATCCGGCCGCTCGGCCAGCAGCGGACTGCTTTCATTGCTTGGTGGACAGCGGCGTGGAAGACGTGGCCGGTGAAGTCGGTGACGACCCCCGACGGTCGTCGGCTCGCGTACCTCGAGGTCGGAGATCCGCACGGCCCGCTCGTTCTGCACAACCACGGCGGCCCAGGCAGCCGGCTCGAGGCGCGCCTGCTGGCCGACTCAGCGGCGACGAACGGGTTACGCCTCGTCTGCGTGGACCGTCCCGGGATGGGGCAGTCCAGTGCCCAGAAGGCTCGCTCGTACACGGGGTGGGCCGACGATCTGGTGACGGTCGCCGATGCGCTGGGGCAGCGGGAGTTCGGTGTGACGGGTTGGTCGGAGGGCGGGCCGTGGGCACTGGCGGCCGCCGCTTACATCGATCCCTCCCGGCTTCGCCATGTCAGCAGCATCGCACCCGGCAGCTACGGCGCATTCGGCGACAACTCTGCAGCGCAATACCTTTCGAAGATCGACGCGCTCGGGGGCACCCTTGCCTTGCGCTTCAAACCCGGCTTCCGGCTCATGTACGCCACCCTGGGACTGACCGCGAAACGATTCCGGACCAGCTTCTCCAAGCAGATTCGCAAGAACGTCAACGACTACGATCGCGAGATCCTGCTTCGTCCGGAGATCGGGCAGGGGTTCGCCGACTCGTGCGCCGAATGCTTCGCCCACGGTTCGGTCGGCCTGGTCCGCGACGCTGAAATGCTCTACCGGCGTTGGGCTTTCGACGTGAAGCAGATAGAGCGGCCGGTCCATATGTGGCAGGGGCTGGACGACCTTCTCGTCCCGGACCCGATCAACAAGGCCGTGGCCGACGCAATGCCCGGCGCGGTATGGCATCCCGTAGAGGGCGCAGGCCACTTCGTGGCGGTCGGCGCCGCGGACGAGATCTTCGCTATCGCGGCGAAGGAACTGGGCACGTCTTGACCAGGTGGTGGCCGCGGTCACTGGCCGGGCAGGCGATCGCGCTGCAGATCGTCGTGATCGCGGTCGTGGTGGCGGCCGGCAGCGGTTTGGCATTGTTGGATGCGCGCCGAGACGGTGACGCCGCCGCACGTCAGCAGGTCGTCGCCATCGCGACGGCGCTGGCCGACTCACCGTCGACAGCCGCGGCGATCGAATCCGGAACGGCCACCGAGGTTTTGCAGCCGGTCACCGAAGCGGTGCGCACCAACACCGACATCGCTTTCATCACGATCATGTCGCCGGACGGGACGCGCTTCACCCACACCGACCCGCAGCAGATCGGCGGTCATTACCTCGGAAGCATCGAGCCTGCGCTTCGCGGCGAGACGTTCACCGAGGTGTACACCGGCACACTCGGCCCGTCTATCCGCACCATCGTGCCGGTGCGCGACGGCTCCGGCAGGATCGTCGGCCTGGTTTCGGCGGGCATCACCCAGCAGACGCTGGCCGAACGTTGGCGGTCGCAATGGCTGACAATCGCCGCGGTCAGCGTTGGGGCGCTGGCGATTTCGTTGGTCGGCGTGTGGGCCATCCGGCGACGGCTGCTGCGCCAGACCCACGGGCTGCGCCCCGACGAGCTTCGGGTCATGTACGAACACCACGACGCGATCCTGCATTCGGTGTCGGAGGGGCTGATCGTGCTGGACCGCGACGGGGTGGCGCTGGCCAATGACGAGGCCCGGCGGTTGCTCGGCCTGCCACCCGGGCCCGTCGCCCGATCGGACCTGCCCGAGTTCCTGCGGACCTACAACCCGGGCGCCCGTGACGAAGTGCATGTCACCGACGAGCGTGTGCTCGTGGTGAACCGCTCGCAGGTGGATGCCGAAAGGACGCATGACGCTCACACATCCGAGGTCGTCACCATCCGCGACCGCACCGAACTGCAGGGCGCTCTTGGCGAGCTCAGCTCGCTGCAGGTGCTGACGGACTCGCTGCGTTCCCAGGCACACGAGGCCGCCAACAAACTGCATACCGTGATCACCATGGTCGAGATGGGCCGTGCCGACGAGGCCGTCAAGTTCGCGACCAATGAGCTCGAACTGTCACAGCGCCTGGTGGACCGGCTCTCCAGCGATGTCGGCGAGCCCACGCTCGTCGCACTGCTCCTCGGCAAGACCGCGCAGGCCGATGAGCGCGGTATCGAACTGTCCGTCACCGAGGACACCCGCCTGCCGTCGAACACCCATGACGTGCCGCTGTCCGGCCAGGAGATGGTCACCGTGCTGGGCAACCTGATCGACAACGCCATGGACGCGTGCGATCGCGACGACCCCTGGGTCGAGGTCACCGTGAGCCAGGACGACGACACTCTGCTCATCCGGGTGGCCGACAGCGGCCCTGGCATGGACGCCGCCACCTTCGAAAAGGCCATGCAGCGCGGCTATTCGACCAAGTCCGGCACCGACACCGAACAGCACGGCCTTGGACTGGCGCTTGTCGCGCAGGTCGTCAAGCGCCACAACGGAACTCTGTCCGCCGATGTGACGTACGGGTCGGTCGTGACGGTGACGGTGAGTGACTCATGATCAGCGTGCTGATCGTCGAGGACGAGCCGTTGATCGCCGAGGCGCACCAGGCGTACCTACAACGGCTGCAGGGCTTTTCGGTGACGGCGGTTGCGCACACCGCCCGTGATGCGATGCGGGCCGCCGGTGAAGCGGCAGCGAACGAGACGCCGATCGACCTGGTGCTGCTCGACATCGGACTCCCCGATGCCAGCGGTATCGCGCTGGCGTCCGGCCTGTCGGGTCTGCGGCCCGCGCCGGACATCATCGCCATCACGTCGGAGCGCGACCTGGAGATGGTCCGCGCCGCGGTCGGCCACGGCGCGCTGGCGTATCTGCTCAAGCCCTTCACCTTTGCGGCGTTCCGCGACCGACTGGAGCGCTACCAGCGTTACCGGGAGGCCCTGCCCGCGGGCACCGACGCGGCCAGCCAGGCCGAGGTCGACCGTGCGCTATCCGAGCTGCGGGTGAGTGCCGACAGATCCGCGGCCCCGAAGGGTGCGGCCGCCGGCACCAACGACGAGATCGCCCGCGCGGTGCGGGATTCCGCCGACGGGGTCACCGCCGACGCCGTCGCCAAGCAGGTCGGCGTTTCGCGGGTGACGGCGTGGCGCTACCTCGAGCGCCTCGCCGACGAGGGCACCGTCACGCGGCGCACCGACTACGGCAAGGCCGGCCGCCCGAAGACCCGCTACCAGTGGCGCTGACGCCCCGGCCGGTCAGATTCCGCATCGCTGCGCGGTCGGCCGCGGCGGATCATCTCCGCACCACGTTCGGCGATCGCATAGACGGTGGCCAGCGTGTTGTTCGACGGCAGCGACGGCATCACCGAGGCGTCGACGACCCGTAAGCCGTCGATACCGTGCACGCGTAGCTCGCTGTCAACGACCGACCGACGGCTCTGCCCGATCGCGCACGTTCCCACCGGGTGGTAGTACGACGACGTCGTCGCGCGCACATACTCGCGCAGCGACTCTTCATCGTCGACGGACGGCCCCGGTGCCAATTCCTCTGCGCACCAGTCGTCCAGAGCGTGTGCGGACCCGATATGGCGGGCGATCCGGATTCCCTCGAGCATCGTCCGCATATCGCGGTCGTCGCCCAGGTAGTTCGGGTCGACGATCGGTGGGACACCGGGATTCCAGGACCTCAGCCGAACGGAGCCCCTGCTGTAAGGCTGCAACGCAGAGACCCCGATCAGATAGGTGTCGGGGACGTCGAGCCCGATGACCGCAGCGGAGTCGACGAACAGAATCTGCAAATCGGGTGCGCCCTTGTCGCTCCTCGTCCGGATCAACCCCATCACCTCGCCGTGGTTGTGCTGTGCGGCCGGAACAGTGCGCGCCGCGCGATAAACGACGCCCGTCAACGGGTGGTCCTGCAGATTCGATCCGACGGCCGGGAGATCGTGCACGACGTCGATGCCGACCATTTCCAGATGCGCCCTCGGGCCGATACCGGACAACAGCAACAGGTGCGGCGACCCGATGCCACCGGCAGCCAGAATCACTTCACGGGTGGCGCCCGCGGTCACGAGTTGTTCACCGAAATAGCGGTACGCCACACCGGTGCATCGGCCGTTTTCCACCAACACCCGATGCACCAGCGCATCCGTGACGAGATCCAGATTCGGCCGTTGCAACGCATCTGTCAGATACGCGTCGGCGGCGCTCTGCCGGGAACCGTCAACAATCGTCAGATCCGATGGGCCGAAACCAGTCTCGAACCCTGCACTGATGTCGTAAGCCCGGCGGTATCCCCTCTGCACAGCCGCGGTGAGGCACGCAAAAACCACATCGTTGAGCGGTTCGGCGGGCGCCACGGTCAACGGGCCGTCGGTGCCTCGGATAGCAGGATGTCCATGCGCAGCGCACTCGCTTCGCATGAAGTACGGCAACAGGCGGTCGAAGGTCCAGCCGTTGCCGCCGAACTGATTCCAGTCGGCGTAGCTGTCCAGATATCCCCTTGCGAACATCATCGCGTTGATCGCAGACGAGCCGCCGATGCCCCGACCTCGCGCGAGGTGGACCGCGGTTCCCGTAGCCGCCTGCACGGTGGTCAGATGCCCGAGGTCGGCGGAGCCGCGCAGCAGGGTCTGCCATTCCGGCGGTCGGGCGCTGGCGGGCGGCGGGGTGGCGCTGCCGGCTTCGATCAGCAGCACTCGCACGCCGGGGTCCTCGGACAGCCGCGATGCGAGGACAGATCCGGCGGTGCCGGCGCCGACGATGATGTAGTCGTGCTCGTGTGGCTTTGACATGCAGATACCCTGTTCTCGATAGTTCCCACTGATAACCGATTGTTGATAACAATGGTACTACCATTGTTATTCCAAATCTGTTAACGTTGGAAACATGGTCGAGGGGCGCGAACATGTTGCCCCGCCCGCGGATCGCATCCTCCGGGCGGCAGCAGACCTGCTGCAGACGGGTGGCATCGATGCGGTGTCGACGCGTGCAGTGGCTGCGGCCGCAGGAGTTCAGCCGCCGACCATCTACCGCCAGTTCGGCGACAAGGACGGCCTGCTGGACGCCGTCGCCGGCTATCTGCTGCAGACATACATCGAGAAGAAGCGAGCCTTGATCGGCGCAGCGGGGAATCCCGTCGCCGACCTGCGGAGCCTCTGGGACCTGCACGTCGACTTCGGACTGACGCACCCCGACGGCTACGTGCTCGCCTACGGCCAGATGCGACCCGGCCGGTGGCCACCCGCGGCGCATGGAGACTTTCGAGCTATTGGGCCAGGTCATCGCGCGGATCGGTGAGCAGGGCCGGCTCCGCATGAGCGTGGAGCGCGCGACCGTCTATTTCCGCTCCACCGGAACGGGATACATCCTCACCCAGATCGGGTTACCCGCCGAGGAGCGTGATCCCGAGCTCTCGTCCATCGTGTTCGAGGACACGATGGCGGCGATCACCAACGACGGCAAGCGCAAGCAGCACGCCGGTGTCGGCGTGGCCGGCCACGCCGTCGCGTTGCGAGAAGCGTTGCGCGACAGGACGGATCTGCCGTTTACGGCAGCCGAGCATGGTCTGCTCGCCGAGTGGCTGAACCAACTGGCCGACCACGCCCGACGTAGCGCTGAAAGCTAGACGCCGGCCGGCTCGAGCCTGCGAAGCTCGGGGACGGTGCTCACGTTCATCGCCATCAACTCGGTCTCGAGGTCGGTCGAGTCGGCGGCAACGGACATCACCGTGATGGCACCCGTGTGGTCGGCGATGTAGAGCCGACGGCTGTCCGGGCTGACCGCGACGCATGACGGTTCAGCGGTCACGGTCAGCGTGTCGACGACCGAGTTGGTCTCCGTGCACAGCACGGCGACGTGCTCGTAGTCGGCGATGTAGAGCCGGCTGCCGTCGGAGCTGAGCGCCATCTGCATGGGCGCGCCACCGATACCCACCTTCGCGGTGATCTCGTTGATCGCGGTGTCGATGATGTCGACCGAGCCGCCCCAGTGGGTGTCGAAACCGGCGACGTACACCAGAGCGCCATCATGGCTCACCGCGACATCCCTGATCGGCGACGAGACGGGGACGTCACGGATGACGCGCCCCTTGACTGCGTCGACCACCAGCAGCTTGCCGCTGTCAGCGTCGGAGGTGCCGACGTAGACGAGCCGGCCGTTGGGGCTGACCCGCACCGCGTCCACCGTGCGGCCGATGCCGTGGGCGACGTCGATGGTCTGAGTTCGGCCGAAGGTGTTGATCACGGCGAGGCCGACCACGTCTTCGCCGGCCTGGCCGACGAAGATCCGGGTGCCGTCCGGGCTGACCGCAACGTTGGTCGCGGTGCCTGCTACCGGGTGGTTGGCGATGACTCGCTTGTGCTCGGTGTCGATGACCGCGACCGAGTCGTAGTTGTGCCCCGCGATCGTCACGTAGGCGCGCCGCTCGCCGGCGGCCACCATGTGCGGCTCAACGGGCATTTCGACATCGGCTTCGACGGTCATGGCGTAGGCGTCGATAACCGAGACGCTGCCGTCGCCGTAGTGGGACGCGACGATCGTCGTGCCGTCGGTGCTGACGGCGAGGTCAGCGATCGGGCCGCGCTCGACGTCAACGGTGCCGAGAACGACGAAGTCCGGCTCGACGGCCGTGGCCTCGGTCACGTTCGTGGTGACATTGTTCTTATGCATGACGGTATTTGCCCTGTTCATCGGTGCTTGTGCCGGTTGTGGCTACGTCCGGCGGTGAAGTACGTCTTGCCGCGCTAAGTCAGCGCAGGTCTCGGTCGAGTGTAGCGACGAAAATTCGCGGACCGAGGAGCATTGTCGGCTCATTGTCGCCAATTTCCACTTCTGTCCCACGCCGCACTTAGAAAGTTATTAGTTATAAATTCGTTACCGCGCCCCAGCAAGCATCAAAATGCGGGTTGAAATGGGGATATATGCAATGGGCAAGCGCCAATAAGCAATGTGACGAATGAGGTCTAATAACCGATTCTTAGTTTTCACGGGAAAATTGAGATGCAAAACACACCACGGCACTCCAGCAAACTCGTGTCGCGCCTTGGCGCTGGAGTCGTTGGGTCGAATGGCGGTCCGCAGAGTGGCCCCACGGCCTTCGACGGGGCCGGTCGGGCGTTCGCTGGGGCCCGCCGCCGGCGCAGCACGAATCTCCTGATTCGGGACACGACCGCGTGTCCAGCAGTGAAGTATCGATTCCGCGGACCGCGTCTATCGAGAGGAACAGATGAATCGCCGTCTCGGCATTCTCATCGTCCTGATCGTGGCCTTGGCCGGTTGTGGCCGCGACGCGTCGCCGCCGGCCGCACAATCCACACCGGCGACAGAATCGACGTCCTCTGCCGTCGCGCAGAACCCGCAGGAGGCCGCCGGAAACATCCCCGATCCATGCACGCTGTTGAGTGACGCCGAAGTCGCCCAGCTGACCGGGCGGGACATCACCCAGATCGACAAGGACGGCGCGGACGCAACTGCATCGACGCGTTACTGCCAGTGGCAGCAGTCCTCCGGCCAACTCGCAGTGTTCCTGTCCCGCACGACGGGCGACGACTTCAACGGTCGCGCAGGCAGACTCGCCGTCGGTACCGGGGATCGGCGACGACGCCTACTGGCGGGACGGCCATCTGTACGTGCTCGTCGGCGCGATCAACCTCGACGTGTACGCGCGCGGGGCCGACGAGCAGCAGAGCCAGGCCGAGGCGGAAAAGGTTGCGGGAACGCTACTTCCGAAGGTGCAAGCCTTCTCCTGATCTAACTGCGACTTAGAACGGCAGGCGGATCCCCCCAAGGATCCCGGCGATGTTCGGCAGGGGTGGCGGCGGCGGCAGCGCAGGCATCACCGGCGGTGGCGGCAATGCAGGGCAACTGCGGAGGCGGAGCCGCGGGCAGCACGGGCAGCTCCGGTAGTACCGGCGCCTGCACGGGCGGGGCAATCGGCGCCGCGGGCATCTCCGGCGGAACGAACACCGGGGCCGGTATGTCGGCCGGCTTCGGCAGATCCAGGATCGGTGCCTGCGCGGGCGGATCGATTTTCGGCGGCACGATCTTCGGCAGGATGTCCGTCCGCGGCAGGTCAGCCGTCGGCAGGTCGACGGGCTTGGGAAGGTCGACCGGCGCAGGCTTGGGAAGGTCGACGGGCGCAGGCTTGGGCAGGTCGACCGGCGCAGGCTTGGGCATGTCAGCCGGCTTCGGCATGTCGAGCGGTGCGGGCTTCGGCATGTCGACCGGTGCGGGTTTCGGCGAGTCGGCGGCTACCGGATTCACCGGTGGGGCCGGCTTCCACCATCCCGGTGTCGTTCCTGCGACCGGCGTAGCTGGAGCCGTTTTGTCGATCGCGGGTGAAGGTGCGGTGACCGATGGTTTCGGCGCAGCCGGCGCTGCTGCCGCAACAGGCGCCTGCAACGGTCCCGGTCGGGCCGCCGGCTGTGCGGGTAGCGCCGGGCCCTGTTGCGGCGCGGCCAGGGGCTGGGCGTTCGGCACCGACGCCGCCGGTTGCGGCGTGGTGGCCAGCGGCGCGCCGGTGGAGTCGAAGGAACCGGCGTTGACGGGCGGCCCGCCGACACCGTACGGGCTGCGCTGGTCTATCGGTGCCGTGCCGAACGGGCGGATGTTGGCGGCTTCCTGGGCGCCGTCGTCCATCCCGGTCGGGATCGCGACGATGAAGTTGACGCCGGTCTTCACCGGGTTCGGGAAGTACAGAATGCTCGCCTGGGTCGGCGACCCCGGGCTGATGGTGCGGTCGTACCCGGCTTCCACCAGCACCCGCGTCGGCGCGTCCAGCATCGTCACCACCGGACTGGGCACCCCCGCCTCGTCAAGCGGCATCAGCAGCGGCAGGTGACGGCTGGGGATCATGTAGTAGTCGGTGTCTCCGTACGAGCCCTGGTACAGCGCGTCGCCGAGGCCGACACTCTGATAGTCGCCGTGCACGTAGTGGATCCCCGCAACGGCATTCGCGGTGGCGAAGGGGTTGAGCGGGTTGTTCGGAAAATCGGACCAGCCGTCGTACTGACGGGTGATGTCGACGGTCTTGAAATTGGTGTCGGTGGGTGTGGCGCCGTCGAAAGTGACTCCGAGGATGGGGATATTGAGTCCTTCGAAGCGTTCGAGGATGCCGCCGTTGGGTCGATTCGGGTTGCCGATCATCACGAAAGACAGCGGCAGCGTCGAACCCGCTGCGGCAAGGTTGCCCTTCTGGATCGACGCGATTCGCGCGCTCTGCGAGTAGCCGAACACGACGAGGGACTCGCCGGCGGGTTGTGCGTTGATCGCCTGGTCGAGGTTGGTCACGCCCTGCCCGACCGATTGATCGAAGGGCATCACTCCAGAAACCGGCATGAATTGCTCGGGCGTGCTGACTGCAGTGGGCGTGCACGACCCGGCGCCGCAGAACCCGGTCAGCACGATGTAGTCGTTGTTGGCGTCGGCGGTGTAGCTGTTGATGAACTCCGGGCTGTCCTGCGGAGTGCTCAGCGGATGCCCGGTGCCGCCCATGATCAAAGCGGTCGCGGTGAGGGCGACCAGCGCCGTCATGGTCTGCATGGTCGCCAGCACGATCGTGGACGCGATCGACAGCACGACGACACCGGCGGAATAGGAGAGACGGCGCACAGCAAGCCCCCAGAGGCAGTTATTGCAGTTTGAACGTCCCCGCGCGCCGAGCCACTCGCATGTGACTCAAGTGAATTCTGCGACTCATTTGGTTTGCCCGCAACTATTTGCGCAAATCCACAGCTATTCGCATTGCCCCGTAGCTGCTCCGAACGGCTGTGCCTCTCGCTTGCTTTCGCTAGTTTCGGCGTCGTGGCCGACCTGACGAACCGCCAAATCCTGCTCCGCCGCCGCCCCGTTGGGCTGGTCAAGCCCGCCGACACCGAGCTGGTGTCCGCGCAGGCACCCGAGCCGGCGGACGGCGAGGCCCTGCTGCGCACCACCTATGTGGGCATCGACGCGGCCGCCCGGACCTGGCTGGACGACCAGCCGGGCTACCTGCCGCCGGTGCAGCTCGGAGAGGTGATCCGCGCGGCAGGCATCGGAGAGGTGGTGGCATCACGTTGCGACGCGTACGCCGTCGGTGACGTCGTCACCACACTGACCGGCTTCCAGGATTACGTGATCATTCGCGACGACATATTCGCCACGCCGGTGGTCGGATACACGGACCAATTGGCGGTCATGTCGGTCTACGGACCGACCGGTGCCACCGCGTATTTCGGTATGACGGGTGTCGGTCGACCACAGCCCGGGGAGACGGTCGTGGTCTCGGCGGCAGCCGGGGCCACCGGATCGGTCGCCGGGCAGATCGCGAAGATCGCCGGCGCGCGGGTGGTCGGCATCGCAGGCGGTCCGGACAAGTGCCGGGCGGTGGTCGACGACTTCGGTTTCGACGCATGTATCGACTACAAAAGCGACGACCTCCGGGCTGCGCTCAAAGAGCACTGTCCGCGAGGCGTCAACGTCTACTTCGACAACGTGGGCGGGCCGATCCTGGACGCGGTGTTGGGCCGCCTGGCACCGAAGGCGCGGGTGGTGCTGTGCGGTGTCATCTCGAGTTATCTCACCGGTGACCACCCCGGACCGGCCAACTACGTGAACCTGCTGTCGAAGACCGCGACCATGCAGGGATTCAACGCACTCGACGAATGGGGTCGCTTCGACGAAGCATTCGCCGCGCTGAGTGGCTGGGCGCAGCAGGGACTACTTGCCCACCGCGAGACGGTTTTCGACGGTCTCGAGTCGTGTGTCGACGCGCTCAACGGACTCTTCACCGGCGCGAACATCGGCAAAATGCTGGTGAAGGTCAGCGAACCAACGCCGACCTAGAGACGGCTCGGAGATGAAGCGAATATGGGTAGCGGCGTCGATCTTGGCGCTGACAATTCCGGTGGCCGGCTGCAGCGGTGGAATCGGCGAGACCCTGCGCCGGTTGGCCCGCGGGTCCTCCACATCGGCTGAGCCGACTCCAGCAGTCTCGTCCGCCGATGTCGTCGCGAAGGCGCGGCCCAGTGTGGTGAAAGTCCACGGAGAGGCTGAAAGCTGCCTGAAGATAACCGAGGGAAGCGGCTTCGTCGTCGCGCCGAACAAAGTGATGACGAACGCTCACGTGGTTGCCGGTGCCGAGACCTTCTCCGTCGACGCCGAACGTACTACGTATGGGGCTCAGGTGATCTCCTACGACCCCCAGGCCGACATCGCAATCCTCGACGTGCCGGGTCTGTCCGCAGAGCCGTTGAAGTTCGCCGAATACACCGCCGGAACCGGTGTCGACGCGTTGGTGCTCGGGTTTCCCGGCGCCGCATCGTTTCAGGCCTCTCCCGCCCAGGTCCGCGAGGTCACCGAACTCAACGGGCCCGGATATCTACCACGCGACGTCGGTGACGCGACAGGTGTACATTCTCATCGGTTCGTTCCCGGAGGCGGGCTCGAGCGGCAGCGCCGTTGTCGACCTTTACGGCCATGTCCTCGGCGTGTATTTCGGTGCAGACACCAACGATTCGACGACCGGCTTCGCGATGACGGCCGCGCAGGTGGCACCTCAGATGGCGAAGGCAGCCGGCACCCAGGCGATTGACACCGGCGACTGCGTCTACTGACAGCGTCTACGACGCCTCGTCCGCGATGAGCAGCAATTCGTTGGGCGGCAACACCGTCAGCCGCAGCGCGGCCGCGGTCGCCGGCCCGACGATGCCGTCCACCTTCAGGCCGGGTGTGCGGCGCTGAAAGGCCCTGACGGCGGCCTCGGTCTGGGGGCCGAAGTCGCCGTCGACCGTGACACCCAACCGGCGTTGAAGCTCGGCAACCTGCGCGCCCTCAGACCCGCGGAACAGCAGGACGTCGGCGTACACCCCGACTGGCACGGGCGGCCGAGGTGTCGGCGCGGTACCGGGCTGGGCGCCGATGCGGGCCTGGATGTCTGCCCGCAGGATGTCCATGTCGATCGCTCCGGGGTCCCATTTCCCTTGTGCCCTACCGGCATACTCTTTGTGCCCGATCGTGCGTGCCGCAGTTTGGGAAAGCCGGCGATTGATCGCCGCGCAGCAGTTCACCAGCGCGAAGTACTGCGCGTCGGGCCAATGCGTGCGATGTGGGGCCGTCGGACTCGTACCGCTGTTGGCGCATTCGATGCCGATCATGTGCCAGTTGCCCATATTCGTCGGCAGCCACGGATACATGCCGACCCCGGCGTGCCACGCGACGCCCACCGCAACCACGGTGACAGTGCCATCCCGCGCGATGTGCAATTGCGACACCGGACCAGCTAGATCCGGTCGGCCGTTCGCGATCGACGCCGCGCTCGAGTTGTCGGATCCCGTGTGGTGCACCATCACGCCACGGATGTCCTTGAAGTCGCCGTGGCCGCGGTTCTGCCAACCGGGATACTCGACAAGGTTCACACCCTCGGCCCGCAGCACATCGGCGATCCACACCGGGTCACCGGTCCAGATCTTTGTCTGTGCCATACCCGGATCCTACGGTGGCATCCTGACACCCGCCTGCGTCGCCGCATCATCGAAAACGACTATCGGGCAATATGTTTGCCGAAGGGCGATGCAGTTGGCTGTACCCGTCCGCCGCACCCGGCGCATGCTGCGATGGCCTTGTTCAACTGCGCCCTAGGCAACCGTGTCACGATTCGCCGCTGTGCCGTCAGGGTGCCTCGGCGCGGTTGCGCCGCACGTCAGGTATTCGGCGATACCGTCGTTCGGTATGACTGCGGAATTCGACGGGGCATCCGGTGAAACGGTGCACACGGGTCGAGACACCTACCGGTACCTCAGGGCCGGCATGGTCGTCGTCATCGTCATGCTCTTCGCGGCGATATTCATCGACAGCCTGCCCACAGACTGCTGGCAGGGGTCGATCAGCGCCTATTACTACACCGCTGCGCGCAACGTCCTCGTCGCAACGCTCTGTTGCCTGGGCATCATGCTGATCGTCTACAAGGGCAGTAACGACACCGAGGATGTGCTGCTGAACTTGGCGGGCACGCTCGCATTCTTCGTCGCGTTCGTCCCGATCAAACTCCCCGAAGTCGCGGGTTGTCGCCAAGTCCTGCCCACGGCTGAGGAGAAGTCGGATGCGATCACAAACAACGTCGGCGCTGTGATCGTCGCCCTGGCGGTTGCCGGGGCCATCATCGCGCTCGTGTATTTCGTCGACAAGGAGTCACGCTCCGACACCAGTCGTTGGGGCAACAGACTGAGGGTGATCTCCGGGATCATCCTTGCGGGCTTCGTCATCGCGTACTTCTGCTTCCCCACACAGTTTGAGGCAGCGGCACATTGGGCCGCGGCTGTCTTGATATTCGTCCTCATCGGCGCAGTCGTCTTCATCAACGCCTACCTGGTGAGCAACCAGGACAAGCAGGACCCCGCGACCCGGGAACGCTTCAGACGCCGCTACCGGGTCATCGGATGGATGATGGTGGGCTCGGTGGTCGGCGCGCTGATCGTCGCTCTCACCGGCAAGCTTTCTGACATCGAAGGTGAGGCGTGGAACATTCCGGTGTTCGCGCTCGAGACTGCCCTACTTCTGGAGTTCGCGCTGTTCTGGGCTTTCCAAACCTTCGAACTGTGGGATCACGCCGACCGAAACACACTCATCTCCGACGAGCAGCAGGAGACGCTCGCACCTCTGTGATGCATGCGGCGTCGCTCAGGCTTGTTGTTGAATGCCCAGCACCCGCAACAGGTCCGGCTTCATCTCCTGCAGCTGCGCTCCCCAGTAGCCCCAGCTGTGGGTGCCGTTCTCGGGGAACTTGAAGATCGCGTTGCGTCCGCCTGCGGCGATGTACTTCTTCTCGAACTGCTTGTTCGTGTCCAGCGTGATGGTCTCCAGATACTGCGCGCTGAACTGGGTGCCGAAGTTGCCGTCGTTGGCGTCGAGGTCAGAGAGTCCGCCATTGCCGCAGTAGACCCAGACTGCAGTTCGGTTGGCCACCAACATGTTGATGTTGACCATGGGGTCGTTACGACGCCAGGCCGGGTCGCTGG
The DNA here is from genome assembly GCA_963822305.1 of uncultured Actinomycetota bacterium. GTDB lineage: Bacteria > Actinomycetota > Actinomycetes > Mycobacteriales > Mycobacteriaceae > Mycobacterium. The sequence continues at coordinate 270,004 of CAWGHF010000028.1, forward strand.
CGGGACCCCACATGTTCACTGCGTTGTAGCCACCCGCGTCCTTCATCGACAGTCCGATCAGCGTCGGCCACAGGCCCTGCGAGGGATTGAGAAAGCCCGACAGCGAGCCCGCGAAGATGAACTGCGCCGGATGCCAGATGGCCAGCGTCAGCGCCGCACCGCCCGACATCGACAGGCCCACAGCGGCATTGTTATACGGGTCCTGACCCTTATTGACCTGAAGATACGTGGGCAATTCCTGCGTCAGGAAGGTCTCCCACTTGTAGGTCTGCGTGCCTGAGCTACCCGCTGCCGGTTGATACCAGTCGGAGTAGAAGCTGGACTGGCCGCCCACGGGCATGACAACTGAGATCCCCGACTGATAGAACCAGTCGAATGCGGGGGTGTTGACATCCCAGCCGCTCGCGTCGTCCTGGGCACGAAGACCATCCAACAGATACACCGCATGCGGGCCGCCGCCCTGAAACTGAACCTTGATGTCCCGGCCCATGGAAGGCGACGGTACTTGCAGATACTCGACCGGCAGGCCCTCGCGTGAGTAGGCCGCGGCCACTTGCGCCTGAACCACGCCGGCCGCGAGGGTCAGCAGCACCACCGACACCACCCCGAGCGCATATGACCACGCACGGAAGGACCTGCTGACCACGCGTTCCGCCACCATCACCGCTACACCCCATCCATCTCGGACTCGTCTTCGCGCAAGGTAGCAACGGCGCGCGACAGACCCGCCGGTGCAGCGCCGCACGTGATCGGCTTGTTATCAACAAGTTCCGAGATCGTGAGGTAGGTCAGCGTGAGCAGTCGAGAGACACCGTGATGGTCCGCTTCACGACGACCGGGATGAAATCGCGGTCGTCTCCACCGCCGACACGCACGAGTTCCGTCCGCTCACGCGGATTGCGGACGCCGGTCACCTCGCACTGGTTCAGTGGTGCGCTGCCGACGCGATCGAGCTTGACGTCGAATCCCTGCGCCTCGAGTTGACCGATGGTGATGGCCGCCGATTCGGCGTTCGCCGTCGCGGCCAGTGAGAGCGCCGCAGCCGCGAGGCCCGTACCGATGAGCGCGGAGCCGATGATCTTCTTCATGGGAAACCTCTGTTCGGGCGACCCCAGGGCCGCTCTTGCTTGACGACTTCATGCTGCTGCGAACGGGCAGGTCAGCGCTTGGAGGCCAGGTGGAGATTCCATGGAGATTGCAGGTAGACGCCAACAAGTCACAGGTCGACTGGCAGACTCTTGGCCACGAGGGTCGGGGTCGGTCGTGGGGGTTTCGTGAAGAAGGTCGCCGTCGTTGTTGTTGCTCTGATCAGCCTGAGCGTGCCGACGAGCGCAACGACGTGGGCCGACGTGCAACTGGGGCCGCCGGTAGTAACGACGACGTTCAGCCTTGGCCTCGGCCCGATGCCGGATGTCGCATCGGACCCCTCCACGAACAGGGCGTATGTGACCAGCGAGGGTGACGACTCGCTTTACATCGTCGACGCCACCGGTCGCGTCGCAGCCATCAAGGTGGGACCGGCGCCCCGGTTTGCCGCGGTGGACTCGACCACGCAGACCGCATACGTCACGACAGGGAACTCCGTCTCGGTCGTCGACCCGGCGACGTCCGCCGTCGTCGACACGATTGCGGTGGGTCGAAACCCGAACGATGTGGCCCTCGATCCACCAACCCGCACTGCGTTTGTCCCCAACACAGACGACGGCACGGTATCGGTGCTCGACCTCGACACTCACGTCGTCACCCAGACGATCGCGGTCGGGCCTCAGCCGTTCGCGGCGACAGTCGATTCCGACGCCCACACGGTGTACGTCACCAACCACGGCGCAGCGTCGGTGTCAGTCATCGATTCCCAAAAGCGGTTCGTCACCGACACAGTCGGAGTCGGGGACGGCCCTCAGACCGTCGCAGCGGATCCGTCCACACACACCGCTTGGGTGGTCAATTTCAGGGCCAACTCGATCTCGGTGATCGAGCGTTAGCGGGTTCTAGCCTGACGCGACAACGGAACTCGCGCTCCACGGCGCGAGCGGGGTACCGACGGCCCCGCGGAATTCCTCCGGAAGCTCTTCGACGACATGCCATGTCGCGGCCAGCCGGCCAAGTCCGACACACATTGCGCAGTGCAGTCCCAATGCGACGAGCTGGTCTTCGGTGAAATGCCTACGGAGGTCGTCGTACACGCCGTCGTCGATCGCGAGATGGTTGGTGGCGAAGAGGTCGGCGAAATGCAGTGCGCTTCGTTCGGCGTCCGTCAGGTCCGGCGCTTCGGCCGGCTTCTCCAATGAGCACACCGTGTCTTCGGTGAGGCCGTCGTCGATCGCGCTCTGATAGCGAATCGACATGCAGCTGCGGCACTGGTTGTGGAACGCGATGCGCAGCCTGACCAGCTCCATCAACCTCGGCGCCAGTCCGCCCGTCTCACGAATCGCGACCGTGACGCCACCCACTGCGGCCGCGACATCGGGCAGGCGCGACATGATGCCGGCCACGCCGAGGTTGATGCGATCACCTTGGCCAATGTCAGCCGTCGGCACGCCGGCGAAAGCGTCGGACGGTTCGATTCGTGCCATGAGGTCCTCCGATCCTGGAACGAAGCGAGCGTAATCCTTTCGTCATCGGTAGACGCGCCGCTCTTGGGTATCCCTCTTCCATGCCCAGTGTTTCCCGAACATTCTCTGTAAGCCCGCCACCGGCCAAGGTCGTCGACTATCTCAAGGATTTTGCGAACGCCGAAGACTGGGATCCCGGCACACAGACCTGTACCCGCTCCGATGGCGGTGCGCTCGCCGAAGGCGCGTCCTGGCACAACGTGTCCAACATCTTCGGGGTGACAGCGGAGTTGACCTACGTGCTGCGCGAACTGACCGACAACAAGCTGGTGTTCGTCGGCACCAACAAGTCTTCGACGTCGACCGACACGATCACTGTCGTGCCCGACGGCCCGGGCTCCAAACTGACCTACCGCGCTGACCTGGAGATGAACGGGGCGGCGAAACTACTCAATCCCGTGATGAAGCTCGTCTTCGAGAAGCTGGCCAACGACACCGAGAAGCAGATGGTGACCGTCCTCAACGGGCTGAACTAACCGAGCCATCCGGCACGCGGCCGGCACCGAATACCGTTGATGGGGATTGCACATGTCTGAGAGCGGCTGCGTGCTGGTACTGCCTGGTGGGAAGGTGCGCAGCGACCGGCCTTCGCGGTTTTGGCAGCTCGCAAATCTCCGGATGGCGTTTATCTCTGCAACGCTGCGCCGCCGACTCGGGCCTGATGTCGCGGTAAAGAGGGTGCGGTATCGGCTGCGCGGATGGAACAGCCCGCAACTCGACGCACTCCATGACGCCAAACAAGTTCTCGACAGGGCTCGCGACCGATTCGAGCCGGACCAGATCGCCGTCGTCGGCCACTCGATGGGTGGCCGGGTCGCCGCACACCTGGCGGCTCGAGGCGATGTCGGAACAGTGGTCGCGCTGGCCCCATGGTGGGTGGGAAACGACGCCGATCTCATACCGGTGACCACTCGACTGCTCGTCGCGCACGGCACCGCCGACACCTGGACCGACCCACGCGCCTCTAGTGCTCAGGTCCGCCGTGCCCAGCAGCGCGGGGTCGACGCGCAATGGATTGGTCTCGACGGAGCCGGTCACTACATGGTTCGCCAGTGGAGCGAGTGGCACCGCCTCGTCGCCGAGTTCGTCTCCGATCAACTTCCGGCAACTGCTAGGTCGTGACCGATCCCGAGCACGGCTAGCAGGAGCAAATCGCGCTGGCAACCGGATAGCACCGCCGATCAGCTGAACTGTGTCTTCGGGCGGCCAGCGCGGCACCGTCGACGATGATGTCGAGTTTCTCGTTGTAGAACGCCACCATGCCAGCAATCGGGGCGACGGCGGGCAGCGGATAGTGATACGTCCAGGCCAGGTCCGGATGCACCGTGTCGCCGACCCGCACCGACCAGTAACCCGACGTCGTCCCCTTGTAGGGACAGAGCGTCTCCGTCTCGCTCGGTTCGAGATGCTCGAACGCTACGTCCGTTGGATCGATGTAATACCTTGTCGGCAAACCGGTTTCGAAGAGCAGGACAGGAGCGACGGTGTCTGCGAGCACCGTGTCATCGAGCTGCACCCGGACGTGGCGGTGTGACCGCAGCGCGTCGACACGCGCGTACGGGTTGCGCGGATGTCCGTAGATCGGCTCATCCTCCTCGAACCACCGCAACCGATCCCATTCGAAGCGCACCATCCCCGCCACGGGCCCGTCGCCGTCGAATACCCGGGCCGCTTTCTCGTGTGTCTGGCCTGCCCCGACTAGCGAGTGCAGCCGTGATGACCCGAGCTGAACCTTCTGCGGGTGGTCTTCGTCGCGCAGGAACTCTGTCCGCACATCGGCGAGCGGGACGTAGTACTGCGGGTAGTACGGCACTTCCCAGACGTATCGGGCCCCGGTGGTGTCGAAAAGCAGCTCATGTCCGAGAAAGCCGCGGACCCGCCGCGGCGCAGGCTCGATCCGTCCGCGCGCAGCGGCCATCTCCGGGTAATTGCGCTCATCGCTCATCCAGCCATGATGTCTCGGGAATGCCGCGAGCACATACGGTGTCGTTGTAATCGACCCAGAGGGATGTGGACATGCGAGTTGGAGTGACGTTCCCGCAAACGGAACTCGGTGGCGACCCGGGCGCGGTGCGCGCGTACGGGGAACGCGTGGAGGAGCTCGGCTTCAGCCACATCCTCGTCTATGACCACGTCGTCGGCGCGGACCCCGCGGTGCACAAGGGTTGGAACGGGCCCTACGACGTGCACACCACGTTCCACGAACCGTTCGTCATGTATGGCTATCTCGCCGCGGTCACCCGATCGCTCGAACTCGTCACCGGGGTCATCATCCTGCCGCAGCGCCAGACGACGTTGGTCGCGAAACAGGCGGCCGAAGTCGATCTTCTCAGCGGTGGCCGGTTCCGCTTGGGCATCGGCGTCGGCTGGAACGCTGTCGAGTACGAGGCTCTAGGTGAGGATTTCGGCAACCGCGGCAAGCGGTCTGCCGAGCAGATCGAATTGCTGCGCCGCCTCTGGACTGAGCAGACTGTCACGTTCGACGGCGAGTTCCACACAGTGACCGGCGCCGGTATCGCACCCCTGCCAGTACAGCGCCCGATTCCGGTGTGGGTCGGGGCGGCGTCCCCTCCGGGTTACAAGCGCGCGGGCCGTCTGGCAGACGGGTGGTTTCCGATGATGGGACCGGGGCCGGCACTCGACGATGCCCGCGCCGTCGTCGAAAGTGCCGCCGCCGAAGCCGGGCGAGACGCCGCGGCGATCGGGATGGAGGGTCGTGTCGACTGGCGCGGCGACGGCGACGCGGTGGCCGATCACCTCACCGAGTGGGCGAAGGCGGGTGCTTCTCACGTCTCGGTCAACACCATGGGCGCCGGGCTGAAGACCGTCGATGATCATCTCGCTGTGCTGGCTCAGGTCGCCGAATCGCGTCCGGCCCTCTGAGATCAGATCCGCATCATCTTTTCGGCGTTGCGATAGGCGATCGCGCTGTGCTCATCCTCGGTGAGGCCCGCCCCCTCGAGAAAGGCCGATACGTTGTCGCGGACCACGTACGGGAAGTCCTCGGAGTAAATGATTCGCTCCGCACCCATTTCGGCCAGAAAGAATTTCAGCTGGTTCTGGCTATACATGCCCGACGGGGTGATCCAGACGTGCTCCCGGTAGTAGTCGCTGACGGGGCGATCCAGATAGTTGGCCCAGCCGATCGTCTCGTCGAGGCGGTCGAGCCAGCCTGCGACCAATTCACCCCAATGGCCACTGAGGAGTTTGAGGCCGGGGTGACGATCCAGCGCGCCGGACAGGATCAGCCGTAGCACGTGGATACCTGCCTCGGCGTGCCAGCCGAAAGCCGGTGCAGAGAACAGGAATTGGATCGCCGTCGGCCAGTTTCCTGCGTAGTACGCGGTTGTCACCGGGTTCGGCGGGACACCGGGGTGGACGTAGATGGGCAGATCCACTTCCTCGGCTGCGGTCAGCACCGGGTCGAAGCGTTCGTCATCGAGAAACAGGCCACCACAGGTCCCCATGACGAGGGTTCCGACGAAGCCCAGCTCGTTGACGCATCTCCGCATCTCATCGGCGGCCGCGGCGGGGTCGTGCAGCGGGATGGTGGCAAATCCCCGAAACCGGGCGGGATGCTGCGAAATCTGCTCTGCAAGAGAGTCGTTCACCTTGCGACACAGTTCGACGGCCTCGGGGTGGTCCAGGCTGCTGGGACTGTTCGCGCCGTGCGACACCACCTGCACATCGATGCCGACGCGGTCCATGTGCGCGAGTCGCTTGCCGGAGAGGTGCTCCGCTAAATCCCTGTCCGGCGTGAAGTCCTGAAGGAATGCCGGGAACCCGGCGTCCGGCTTGCCTGGTGGCGGGCCAGAAAGCTCGAGTACTCGGGCGACGGCCTCCGGATGCTGAAAATGCTCCTCAACGGTGATGATGCGCATGCACTCCCTCATTTCTCCAACGTCGCCGGGTGGGGCCCGAAAGCACCTACCTCCTTCGTACGCCGGGTAGCTGTCAAAGCAATGTGCGCACTCGAGCTGTCCGGGCGGATAGAAAACCCTTCCCTGTCGGGAGTGAAATCTGGCCTACCCGCGATTACGAAGCCGTCGTTCGAGAACGAGCATCGAACCCATGACCGCAATCGTTTTCACCAAGTTCGTCCCGACCGCCCTCGCCGCAACGGCGATTGGGTTCGGCGCATTGATGACCGTCGGCGCGCCCCTCGCGCACGCAAGCGAAAAGTCCGACTGCGAAGGCAAAGGTGGCACGTACTCTGAGACGACGATCACCGATAACACGAACGGCAAAATCGGCACGAGATACAGCTGCTGCGTCAAGGACGCGCAGACGAATACCACCAGCTGCACGAGCACGACGGTGACGAAGGCCAGTCGGGTTCCCGTCGATATCGGCCCAGGGGTTATCACCGCCGCCGATGCAAACGAGCCGGTTGTGCCGGCACAACGCGCTCCCTTACACGTCGCGAGCACCGACGCACAGATCGAGCAGGCGCCATAGCTCGTCGCTACCCGTGGCCTGTGGTCTCGGCCGGGCCGTCGGGAGTGCTTGCCACTAGCAACCCACACCAGAGTCGCGAGCCCGGCGACACAGCAAGCCGTTCCGTCAAGGAAAACTTGACGGAGCGGCGGTCGTCAAGGTTTCCTTGACGGATGAACGCCGTCCTCGCTACTGCAGCCCCCCTGCCACTCCCCGCACCCGACAGCCACTGGCAGGAGTGGGTCACCTACGGGTTGCGCTGGGCCGCGGCCCCGCCGGTCCCCGTCTCAGCTCCCGCCGCCGTGGTCCACGGCGGACGCTTCATGACGGTGCACGCCTACCGAGAACCCGAACCCGGGCCGCGTTGGCGGGCGTTGTACGACGCGACCTGGCCGGGATACCGCAGCTGGTACACCCGGGAGGGGCTGGTGGCCCGGCCATCGCTACGGGAATGTCGCGATGCGCTCACCCGACACATGCCCGAATTGGTCCCGACCTGGGAGCGACTGTGCCGTCTCAGCGGTGACGACTCCGTCGCCGCACGGATGTTGTCGATGTGGCGTGTTCCCGCGTTCGCCGTCGGCTGCTCCCAGGCGGTGCTGCCGGGCGAACAGCCGACTCTGGTGCGCAACTACGACTACGACGAGGCGCTCTTCGAAGCGGTGATTGCGTCCACTGACTACTCCGGGCGCCGCCGGGTGCTCGGCACCAGTGACATGCTCTGGGGACTGCTGGACGGAATGAACGAGGACGGGCTGGCGGTCTCGCTCACGTTCGGTGGCCGCCCCGACGTGGGCGACGGCTTCGGTATCCCCATAGTGCTGCGCTACGTCCTGGAGACCTGCGCCACCGTCGAGCAGGCGGTCAGCGCACTTCGGCGAATCCCGGTTTCGCAGTCCTACAACGTCGCCCTGGTTGACCGCGCGGGCGATCACGCGACCGTCTTCGTCGCGCCGGGAGAACCAGCCGAGGTGAGTGACCTGCACGCGACGACCAACCACCGGCTCGATCAGGTCGAGCATCCCTCTCACGCCGCTCGGTTCAACAGTGTCGGTCGACAGTCCCGATTGGACGAATTACGAACCGGCGCAACAACAAGCAGACAATTGGTTGCGGCAATGTTGGCGCCCCCGATGCGTAACGATCAGTTCGAGGTCGGCTTCGGCACGCTGTACACCGCCGAATATCAGCCCGCTGCCGGGGTCGCCACATGGCACTGGCCCGAGACGTCCTGGACGCGGGGCTTCGACGACCCGGATGACATTCGCGAGGTCCGGTTGGCATGAACCGGAACCCGACCGATATCGAGGCCGAAGTGCGCGCGCTGCTCGGTGCACTCACCGCCAGCAGCGACCCAGCGGCCTTCCAAGCGCTGCTCGGGCTCAGCCAGTACCTCGGCGAGTGCTTGGGACTGTCGGCCCGGACCCTGGCCGAATCCCAGTCGTGGGGCGATGTCGCCGGTGTTGCGGGCACCACCAAGCAGGCGGCGTGGTCGAGATGGCACCACTAGTCCCAGTGCCCGCGTGACCTATCCAGATGAGCTCAGAAGAAGGTAGTGGTATCCGTCCGGGTGCCGTTGTCACACGCGACTGACACGTTCCAGTTCCGTAACTCGGGAAGCGCGGGCACGATGTTGACCTTGGCGGTCGCGTTAGCGCCGAGTCCGAAGCTGCGAGTGAACCCGTTGTCTGCCGTGTAGGTGCATTGCGAGGCGACACCACTGCGGTCGGTGACTTCCACCTGCATCCCCCCGACGAGGGGATTGAAGGTCACAGTCGGACCCTCGCCGGGCGTGGCAGATTTTGCTAGTTCGATGCACTTAAACGGAGTCGTCGACGTCCACGTCACGCCGGAGAGTTCACGGACGTTTCCGCTCGCGATGCCGTTCGGGGCCATTTTGCCCTGGAGATGTGTGGTGCCCTTGTCGTCGGTGAAGTCGATGTCGACGAACGTCAATCCGATTGACCCGACGAATGTTCCAGGAAAATCCTTGTTGTTGCTCCAGTTGGCCGGGCCGGATGAGTCCTTTCCGTTCGCCAAGAACGTAAGCCTGTCCCCGCTGCTGAGGTTCAACTGCACATTGCCGGGGAACTCGAAATCGCCACAGTTGCCCGGGGCCAAGGGCACCGGCGGAATGGCCTGTGCGGGTGCTGCGGCGACCATCAGGCCTGCTGCACTCGCTGCCGCCGCGACCCCGAGCAGCATGGATTTGCGGAGCGTCGATTGAGCGGACATAGAACCTCTCCTCCTGAAAATTAACCCCTGCGTCGGTTGTCAGGCTATTCGCAGCATCCAGACAGAGAAATAGGGTGTTTCCCTACGTTTGCCAGGGCGGTGCCGGCCGACGGGCTTGGATCAACAGGTTGACGGTCCGCGACTTAACTGCGGACCGGGTGCGGTGACCAGCACTGACTCGGTGCCAGTCGCAGTGCACGCGTGATTTATCCGGCCTCCGGGCGATCGTGGGGGACGGCGCCGGTGTCCTATCGCGGACAGGGGCCGACAAACGGGTCGAAGTGGGCAAATACCCATGTCAAACCACATGCGAAATCTGTTCCGCCGGTCATGACATCTGAGTAGCGTGACCCAGATCACAGTCCTTGCGGGGCTGCGCTCTTCTCAGCGGACGAGAGGTACTGACCATGACGACGACCGAGCACGCCGATCAGCCCGCCGACGCACCCGACGCCTCCACGGCAAAAGCGGGGTTGATCTATCCCGGGGATGGGACTGCTGTTCGCCGTCCTCATCTGCTGCTTCACCGCATGGGGCGTCGCCGCCGACCTCACCACGCCGATGGTGGCCGGCTTCAAGCGCATCTTCGAGATGAACACCTTCCAGGCCTCGCTGGTGCAGTTGGCGTATTTCGGCGCGTACTTCCTGCTGGCGATCCCCGCAGCGCTCATCAATCAGCGGTTCGGCTACAAGGCCGGGCTTCTTTCCGGTGTGCTTCTCGCTGCGGCAGGCGCGATTGCGTTCTATCCGGCGAGCAAGATCATGACTTACGAGGCGTTCCTGGTCGCTCTGTTCGCGATCGCCGCCGGGTGCTCGATTCTCGAGACGTCCGCCAATCCCTACGTGCTTTCGCTCGGCCCGGAGGAAACCGCGACACGCAGACTCAACTTCGCGCAGGCGTTCAACCCCGTCGGCACGAACATCGGTGTGCTCTTGGCCGCCACACTGATCCTGCCGAAATTGGACGAGCCGGTGAACATGGCCAACGTGACTCCGGCCCAGGAGGCGGCCGTCCGCGCGGGCCAGTTGGGCGCGGTGATGGGTCCGTATCTCGGCCTCGGCTTCGTCCTCATCGCGATCGGGCTGGTGATCGCGATCAAGAAGTCCCCGCCGATCGTCGAGGAGTTTCCCGACGCTGACATGGAGGGCCAGTCACCGCTGAAGATCCTGATGTCGAACAAGCGTTACGTGTATGGGGTCATCGCGCAGTTCTTCAACGTCGCCGCGCAGGTGTGCACGTGGACGTTCCTGATCCAGTACTCGCAGCAGGCGCTGAACGGATCGCTCCAGCTAGGAGGCTATCTCCTGCAGGCGAGCCTGATCGTGTTCCTCATCTCGCGGTTCTTCATGACGTGGCTCATCGGGAAGATCCGCGCGACGAAGGTCCTCACCGTCCTCGCTGTGCTGGCGGTCGCGCTCTGTGTGTTCGCGATGTTCTCGCCCAACGTGGCCGGGGTGGCCGCCGTCGTCGCGCTGTCCTTCTGCCTATCCCTGATGTTCCCGACGATCTACGGCGTTGCCCTCCAAGGCCTCGGTCCGGCAACGAAGTTCGGCGCGGCCGGACTCGTGATGGCCATCGTCGGCGGCGCGATCATGCCTTTGGTCCAGGGCTATCTGCTCGACATGACGAGCCCGGCGATCTCCTTCATCGTTCCCGCCGTCTGCTTCGCCGTCGTCGCCAGTTTTGCCGTCTACGACCTGAGAGCGGCGCCCACCACGGTTAAGGAGCAGGCAGCATGAAGCGCTACTGGATCATCCTCCTGGCGGTCGTGCTCGCGGCATGCGGCGGCGGCGGGCAAAAGGGCAACTTCTCCGACGCGACCGACCGGCTCGAAGTCGTGTCGTGGTGGGTGTCGCCCTCCGAGCACCCGGCTTTCGAGGTGCTGCTCAACGCATTCAAGGCGGGAAATCCCGACGTGGAGGTCGTCGACGGCACCATCGCCGGGCGGCGGCGGCAGCAACGTCCAGGTCGCGCTCGCCGCGCGACTGCAGGCCGGAGATCCCCCCGACGTCTGGCAGACGTTCCTTGGCAGTTCGTTGCGCGCCTGGGTTAACGCCGACCGGATCGTCGACGTGTCGGGCGTCTACGAGAGCTCGGGTTTGGATCGCACCATGCCGCAGGCATTGCTCGACGCGGCGACCTATCGGGTCAAAGCCTGGGGCGTGCCGACCGGGTCCCATCGCGGAAACGTGTTGTGGTTCAGCCAGCGGGTGCTGAAAGAGGCTGGCGTGACGCCGCCGGGTCCCGGCTACACCACGGAGGCCTTCCAAGCGGATCTCAGCAAGGTGGCGGCAAGCGGGAAGACGGCGTTGTGCCTTGGCGGGAAGGACCGGTTCACCTCGACCGAGCTGTTCGAGAACACCCTGCTGGGTGTGGTCGGCACCGATGGCTGGTCGCGGATCGAAGACGATTCGTTCGACTGGCGCGGAACTCAACTGCGGCAGGCGCTGTCGCAGTTCGGCGAGATCGTCTCCCGGGCCGATCCGGATGCGCCCGGAATCACGTGGGACCAGGCCGCGAAGAAGTTGGCCACCGGTCAGTGCGCCTTCCTGTCGATGAACGACTCCGTCTACGGCGAGCTCGTCGCGAATAAGGCCGTGGAAGGCAAGGACTTCGGCTACGTGGCCTATCCCGGAACGTCGGGTGCTTACCTCGCGATCGTGGACACGTTCGTCGTGTCGGCCGACGCCGAGGACGGAGTGAATGCCATGAAGTTCTTGGAGACCATCGCCGACCCGAAGACATCACTGGAGTTCAACAAGCTCAAGGGGTCCGTGCCGATCCGCGACGACGTCGACGTGGCATCGTTGCCCCCCTACCAGCGCCAGGCGTCGAAGGCGCTGTTCAGTGACAAGGTCCTGCTGTCGATGACCCATGGTGAAGTGATGTCGACGGACTTTCAGCAGGCGCTTTACGACGCGGTGGCCTCCTACGCGAGCAGTAAAAATGCGGACGGGTTCATCGACACGCTGCAGAACTCGATCGAGGTGCCAATTGTCGGACGATGACCGCGACGAGCGTGACGGACCGCTGTACCTGGTCGTCACCATCAAGCCGCGACTCGACCGCCTCGCCGAGGCCGAGGCCCAGCTGCAGTCGATGCGCAAGAACACGCTGACCGAGCCGGGCTGTGTGTTCATGCATTTCCTGCAGCCTCAAGATGATTCGGACACCTGGATGATGCTGGAGATGTTCCGTTCGCGCGCCGCGTGGGACGAACACATGCGTCAGCCCTACAACACCGAAGGCAACAAGATTCTCGAAGACCTGCTCCGCGAACCGTCCGACCTTCGGTTGCTCCGCGAGAAGTAAGCACTGCATGTTTGGAGGGTCAACCATGACCGAACTCAACGAGGGCACGCTTTCGAGGTTGCCGTCCAATATCGAGACGCCGCCCTACGACCGAACCCAACTCAAGCGCGGTATCGCCCATTTCGGCGTCGGCAATTTCCACCGCGCGCATCAGGCGTTCTATATCGATCGGTGTCTCGCTCTGCCGGATCAAAGCGATTGGGGCATAGTCGGTATCGGGCTTGCCGGCGGCGAACGGGGCCGGAAGAAGGCCGATCAGTTCCGGTCCCAGGACTGTCTGTATTCGCTCACCGTCGCGCCGGCCAAGGGAGACACGAGTGTGCGGGTCATCGGCGCCCAACTCGACTATCTGCTCGCACCCGAACAGCCAGCCGAGGTGCTCGGAGCTGTTGACCGACCCGGCCCTGCGCATCGTGACGTTGACCATCACCGAGGGCGGTTATCACGTCGATCCGGCGTCGGGCGCCTTCGTCACCGACCACCCCGACGTGGTGCACGACCTGGCCCAAAAAGACACACCGCGCACGGTGTTCGGTTTCGTCGTCGAGGCGCTGGCACGGCGACGGTCAACGGGGACAAAGCCGTTCACCGTGGTGTCGTGTGACAACCTGCGCCATAACGGCGAAGTGGCGCGGGCTGCCTTCGTCGGCTTCGCCAGCGCACTCGACCAGGAACTCGGCGGGTGGATCGATTCCAACGTGTCCTTTCCGAACTCCCTCGTCGACCGCATCACGCCGTCGGTATCGGCGGAAGACGCAGCGCGTCTCAACGCGGCGAGCGGTCTGGCCGACCAGATCCCGCTCGTCGCCGAGGATTTCAGCCAGTGGGTCATCGAGGACCGCTTCACCGACGGCCGCCCGGCACTCCAAGAAGTCGGCGTTCAGTTCAGTGACGAAGTGAAGCTGTGGGAGCAAGTGAAGGTACGTGTGCTCAATGCAGGGCATCTCACCCTGACGTATCCCGCCCTGCTGCTCGGCTACCACGAGGTGGCCGAGGCCATGCGCGACCCACAGGTACCTCTGCTGCTGGACCGCTTTCTGGACAAGGTCGTTCTGCCGTTGCTCGAGGCGCCGCGCGGTGTGAACCTGGCGGACTACAAGAACACAGTGCTCGACCGCTTCTCCAACGAAGCCATGCACGATCAATTGACCCGTATTGCCTCCGACAGCGCATCCAAGGTGACGGTGTTCTTGACCAACACCATTCAGCAGGTGCTGGCGCGCGGCACGGACCACCGGATTACGGCGTTCATCCTCGCTGCATGGAGCCGCGTACTGCAGGGCGAGGATGACAACGGCAAGACCTTCGAAGTGACCGAGCCGCGCCTCGATGAAACCGCCCGTCGGCTTCTGATATCGGGCGATCCGCGTGAAGCACTGAGGATCGAGCCGCTGCTGGCGAGCGGTGCCGCCGAGCACGCTGACTTCGTCGCCACCTTCGATCACTACCGCAAAGCGCTTGCAGAGCAAGGCACCAAAGCCACGCTCGAGACCATCTTGGACGCCACAGCAGCTGACGCATGTGGGCGAGAAGTCGATTACCAATCCGACCCACCGGAGGGGCATCGCGGCCTACGTTGGATTGGCAGCTGACCAAAGAACAACGTATTGATCCGAAGCCCGCCGCGCACTAGAAGCGATCAGTCGCCACCCGCGATATCGGAGGAACGCAATGAGCGCTACACCAACCTTGCAGAAGGCGCTAAGCCAGCGGCAGCTGACGATGATCGCGATTGGAGGCGTGATCGGTGCGGGCCTCTTCGTCGGCTCGGGCGTCGTCATCGCCGATACCGGGCCGGGCGCCTTCATCACCTACGCCCTCGCCGGTGTCCTGATCATCATGGTGATGCGGATGCTGGCCGAGATGGCCGTGGCCAATCCGTCGACAGGATCGTTCGCCGACTATGCCCGCAACGCGATGGGCAACTGGGCCGGGTTCTCGGTGGGCTGGCTGTACTGGTACTTCTGGGTGATCGTCGTCGGCTTCGAGGCGATCGCGGGCGCGAAGATCATCCAATACTGGATCGACGTCCCCCTGTGGCTGTCTGCCTTGATCCTGATGATCCTGATGACCGCGACAAACCTGTTCTCCGTGTCGTCCTTCGGCGAATTCGAGTTCTGGTTCGCCGGCATCAAGGTGGCGGCGATCATTGTGTTCATCGGGCTGGGCATGCTCTTCGTGTTCGGTGCGTGGCCGAACAAGTCGATGGACTTCTCCAACCTGTGGTCCCACGGCGGGTTCTTTCCGCTCGGCGCCACTGCGGTCACCGTCGGCGTGGTCACGGTGATCTTCTCCATGGTCGGCGCCGAGATCGCCACCATCGCCGCAGCGGAATCGTCGGATCCGGAGCGGGCGGTGGCGAAGGCCGCCAACTCGGTGATCTTGCGGATCGCGGTGTTCTTCGTCGGCTCGGCTTTCCTGCTCGCGACGATCCTCCCGTGGAACAGCGAACAGGTGGGCGCCTCACCGTTCGTCGCCGCCTTCACTGAGATGGGCATTCCGTACGCCGATCACATCATGAACGCCGTGGTGTTGACAGCGGTGCTGAGCTGTCTCAATTCGGGGATGTACACCGCGTCACGCATGCTGTTCGTCCTCGCCGCACGCCGCGAGGCGCCGGCCCAGTTGGTCAGCGTGACCCGTCGCGGCGTGCCGGCCGCGGCGATCTTGACGTCCTCCGTCATCGGCTTCCTATGTGTGATTGCCGCGGCCGTGTCGCCGGACACCATCTTCGCGTTCCTGCTGAACTCCAGCGGCGCGATCATCCTGTTCGTTTACCTGCTGATCGCCGTCTCGCAGATCGTATTGCGGTACCGCACACCGGACTCCGAGCTGAAAGTGAAGATGTGGCTCTTCCCGGTGTTGTCGATCATCACGGCCGTGGCCATTGTGGCGATCCTGGTGCAGATGTTCGTACAGGGTGGGGCGCAACCGGGATGCGTTGACGCTCAGCCTGCTGTCGTGGGCCGTCGTCGTCGTGGTGTATTTCCTCAACAAGTGGTTCATCAATCGCCGCCCGGTCGTTGAGGGCGTCGCCGCGACGGAACGACCTCACCGCGTGTTGGTGCTGGCCAACCAGCAGGTCGAGTCCCAAGAGCTGCTCGACGAGCTGCGCCGCATCGACGAGGACCGTGCTGCGACCTACTTGGTCGTCGTACCGGCCAGCCCGATCGAGGCCGGAACCGCTGCCGCGCACGGTCCCCTGGATCTCCGGGAAGAGACTTTGAAGGTCGCCCAGGAGCGGCTGGACAACACGCTGACCACACTTCATTCGGAGAGCCTCGATGCCCACGGCGAGATTGGTGACTATCGACCGCTGCGGGCCCTGTCCCAAGCAGTGGATTCGTTCCATCCAGATCAGATCGTCATCGCGACGCTGCCGGCCGAACAATCCGTGTGGCATCGCTTCGACGTCGTGGACCGCGCCCGCGCCGAGCACGGCATACCGGTGACGCACGTCGTGGCCGAGCCGGCATTGGCCTGAGGAATCGGCCCGATGACGATCATCGCGGGATTCAGCTCCAGTCGGCAAGGCAGTGCGCCGCTCAACCTGGCGGCGCAGGTAGCGCGCAGCACGGGCGACAAGATCGTCGCCGCAGCGATCGTGGAACGGCCGTGGCCACCAAGAGACGATCCGGTTGAAAAGGAATACCTACGCCTTGTCACGTCACAGGCTTCGGAGTCACTCGACAGAGTGGCCAGACAGCTGCCGGATGATGTCGACGTCTCGACCGTTGTCCACCAATCAACCTCTATTCCAACCGGTTTGATGGAGCTGGTCAGCGCACACGACGCAAATCTCGTCGTTGTCGGATCATCCTCGTCGGGGCTGCTGGGCAGGGTTGCCTTGGGCAGTGTCACCGAGCGGCTTGTCCATACCGCTTTGGTTCCCGTCGCGATCGCGCCGCGCGGCTACCCGTCGGAATCCATTCCGATACGCCGGCTGACCGCTGCGTTTGGCGGCGAAGCAGATATCAACGGCCTCATCCCGGCAGCCGCCGAGCTTTCCAGAATCTGGTCAGCGCCGCTGCGGATCGTGTCGTTCACAGTACGGCCGGTTCAGATGTTCGGAGGCTCGATTGAGCCCACTGCCGAAGACCTCGTAGTACAACAATGGTCGAAGCGAAGATTCGACGATATCGTCAAGCAGCTCAACGCGGTTCGCATCCATGTCCCGGTCCCCGACGTAGATGTCGTGGTTGGGAACGGCCACGATTGGCGCGAGGCAGTGGAGGCTGTTTCCTGGGAAGCCGGCGACATGCTGTTGCTGGGTTCAGGAGCAGCTGGACCATTGGCTCATGTCTTCCTTGGCTCGGCCGGTCGAAGATCCTGCGTCATACTCCGGTACCAGTGATGATCGTTCCTCGACACCAATTGGCGACTTAGGGGTCGAGCATCACCTGGCCACACTCGCCGATCACCCGGGCGGGAGGCTTCCCGCTGGGATAGTGGCTACCCGGCGGACGGCGTCGACCACACCTTGTCGATGCTGATCTTCAACCGCGTGCTGAACGCGGCGAGATACTCGTCGCCCATCCCGATGCTGACGGCGTAGTCGTGGTACTTGGCCTGATATTGCTCGTCCGCGAGCGAATCGGCCCCGACCGCGTCGACCCTGGCCGCACCGGCGACCACGACGGTCCCCCTACCGTTGCCATCGGAATCCAGATTCAGGCTGACCTGCGGGCGTGCCTTGATGTGCGCGATCTTCGCGGCTTTCGGCATCGAATACACGGTCACATCCTTGCCGTCGAAGAAGAACCACACGAGCCGGGGTACAGGCTGGCCGGATTTCGCCACGGTGGTCAACCACACGTAGCGATCCGATTCGAGCCTGCGGGAAACCTCTTGCGTCAGTTCGACTGTCATGATCGCGAATGTAGTCCTCACCAGTACTGTTCGCTCCCGATCGTCGACATATTCATCCGACACGCCCCGCTCAGCGGGCTTCGGGGTGCGAGGGCGGGGAATCCACAAAGGTCGTTGATTCGCGGCTGAGCCGACCCTGGTGGCTTACCCGGCGGATAGAAAACTCTTCCCTTTTTACGAGTAGGTTCTGGCTTTCCACCGATTACGGAGCCACTCCTTGATCGGGACTATTTCCCTCATGGATTTGTACCGCGAGGGAAACAGATGACTACGGGGCTTGCGCTCGTAGATACAGCGAGCGTCATGCGCATCGCGCTGGTCGGCATCGGCGTCGGCGGCACACTCACACTCAGTCGACTCGCGGAGCAGGCAGACAGGTCCTGGAGCGGAACCACGCTGGACATCGTCGATCGCCCAGAGAGCCTCGGGCGCGGCAGCGCTTTCGGTACTGACATCGCGGCCGCCGCAGTCAACACCTCCCAGCACCGGCTCGATGCGCTCTCCCCGTCGCTTCATTCGTTTCGCAGCTGGCTTGAGAGCTCTGGAAGCCCGTCGACTGACCTCGACACAACGCCGATGTCCCGATCTGTGTACGGCGACTACCTGGCGGCGACCCTGGCGAAGGCGATCGACCGTCTCCGCGACTGCGGGGTCCGTGTCCGTTTTTATCCGATGCACGCCACATCGGTACGGCCCCAGGGCGATGGAATGGCTGTTCTCAGCGAAACCGCCGAACTGCCGCCGGCCGACATCGCTGTTGTTGCTCCCGGTGTGTGGTCTCCCCCTCCGCCCGCGACCCATCACATCGTCGAGGCCTACCCCCTCAGTGGCTTGCGGACTCGCCTCGGCGACCAGCGTTCCGTCGCGGTTCTCGGCAGCGGTCTCACCGCCGTGGATGTCGCTTGCGCGCTCGACGACGGCAAGACGCGCGTGCACATGCTCTCCCGAAGCGGCACCCTGCCCCGGGTTCAGGTCGAGGCCACCCAGAAACGCATTGTGCCGGAACATTTCACCGAGGACGCAGTCATTTCTCACGCGGTTTGGAGCGAGCTCACCGCGAAGTCGGTGCTTGCGCTGCTGGATCGCGAAATCGCTCGTTTCGGATTCTCCAGGTCCGACGTTTTCTCTGATGCCGCCCACGCCGCTCACTGGTCAGATCCGCTGGCCGATCCGGCCGACATCGCCTGCCACCACACACTCAGCGCCACTAACGACGCGCTCAACACCGCATTCACGCTGCTGCCCGAGCCGGAGCGGATCTTGCTTCGTGAGTCGCTGGGTTCGAAATGGTTTCGATACCGGGTCAGGGTCCCGCTCAGCCGATGGCGCCAGCTTCGTGCCATGCAGGCCGATGGCCGCCTGATGATCCATGGAGGCGTGGACGCCCGCGAGGGAGGACTTGACGACATCCTCGCCGACCTGGGAACTGACCGCGTAATACCAGCTCTCGGCCAGTCCTCGAGCCTCCAGGACGGGCCCGAACTGGTTGCCGACCTAGCCGCGTCGGGTCTCGTCGACTGTGACGATGCGGGCCAGGGCCTGGTCGATCCTGCGACGTGTCGGGCCCTCGCCCCCGGAGGAGGACCGCGCGACGATCTCCTGCTGGTCGGCCAGGTATCTGCGGGCAGCTTCTTCACCGTGTCTGCGCTCGATGTCGTCAGCGGGCAAGCCGGCCGTGCTGCGCAGACAATCGCCGACGCCATCACCACCCGAACAAGCTCCCGTGTGCCGGTAGCAAGAAAGGCGGCCTGACATGACTACCTCGACCTCACACCTGATCATCGTCAGCGGAAACGACTCCAGCCTCCCGGTGGTGCGCCCGCCGGACACCATCATCACGCTGGTCCAAACCCCAGACCGGGCAACGGATTTCCAGCGCTCCTCGGTGGATCGGTTCATTGAAGTGCCGGAGATCTCCGCGGACTCCCTCATCGAGCTTCTGCGGCCGATCCATGAAGAGACACCAGTCACCGCGCTGGCGTGCTTCCTGGAATCGACCATCCTGGCGGCAGCGGTCGCGGCGGACGCGCTGGGCATTCCGTCGAACCCGGTCGCAGCCGTCCGGACCGCCCACAACAAGGTCCTCACCCGTCAGGCCGTGAAACGACACGGGATTCCCCAGCAGCCGTGGCGGCTGTGCCGCAGCCTCGACGAGATCGTCGCGTTCCGGAATTCGTTGGCGGGTGCCCCGATCGTGGTCAAACCCGTGACGGGCGCCGGCAGTGCGGGGGTGCGGTTGATCCGCAATGAAGACGACCTCCGTACGGCATGGGGCTCGATCGCAGGCTTGAAATGGTGGGCGCTTCTGGACAATGCGGAGAACGCCGTGATCGCCGAGGCGGTGTTGTCCGGCAACGAATTCAGCGTCGAGGCGATGAGCGTCGACGGACGCCACGAAGTCGTCGCCATCACCGGCAAACTCACCACGGGAGCACCGGAGTTCGTCGAGCTCGGCCACTGGCAGCCGGCAGAACTCCGTGCGGACCAACGGGATGCCGTCGTGACGCGGACGATAGAGATCCTCGACGCGATCGGACACCGCATAGGGCCGAGCCACACCGAGGTGATGGTCGACGGCCTCGACGTCGGGCTCATCGAAACGCATACACGCTTTGGCGGCGACCAGATTTGGGAGCTCAGCCAACTGACGACAGGACGTCATTTCGCCACCGAGACCATCTTCGCCCTTCTCGGTCTGGAGGCGCCCGAACCCGGCGAGCGGCACGGCGCAGCCTCGATGCGAAAGCTCGACTGGGCCGACCCGGAGCGGATCAATGAGGTCGAACGTCGGGAGGGAGTGGTGCGAGTGTCGCGGCCGAGTCAGCAGCGGCCAGAGGACGTCACCGCAATCTCGGATTCGTCGGACCTCACCGGCTACGTCCTGACTGTGGGTGACGACGTGCGGGAGGCCTGGAGCTTGGCGGAGGTGTCCTGCGCCGCCGCGAAGGGCGAAAGCCTCTCATCCACACCTGTTTTGGTGATGAGTCCAGCCAAGGTGGTCAACCACTTCGGTAGCGAGCGGTTCGCCGCGGTCGTCCCCCGCGGATCCGTTCTCATCACGTCGGGGCCGGTGGACGTCGACACGACCCGGTTGGCCGACCTGGTCGTGTTCGCCGACTACACCACCGACGACCGGATTCCGCTGGTTGCCGATGAGATGGTCGCCCGCCACGGTCTCGAGCGCATTATCGTGCTCGCCGAAGCAGATGTCCTGAGAGCGGCGGAGATTCGTGCCCGGCGAGGGATTCCCGGACAGCAGCCCGGCGATGCGCTCCACTTCCGCGACAAGACATTGATGAAACAGGTGGTGAGCGCCGCTGACATCGCGGTCGCCCCGCACCGTGAGGTTCGGTCCGCGCTCGAGCTTCACGATGCGGTCGAAGAGCTCGGTTACCCGTGCGTGGTCAAACCTCCGCATGGTCGCGGATCCTCTGGCGTGTCGGTGCTCGAGGATGCGGAAGCAGTGCGCAGCTTCCTGCGGACCGGCCCGTTCAGCGACCAGGGACGAACGTCTCCGTGGCTGGTCGAAGCTTTCCAGCCCGGCGAGCAATATCGGGTGGACGGAGTGTGCCGTGACGGCCGCGTGGTGCTCGCCGCCGCCGCGATCTACGTCAACACCCACCTCGACTTCCTCGGTGGGGGATACATGGGCTCCGTCATGCTTCCCGAGCAGAGCGAGGAGGCACAGACCGTCCTGAACCTGGCCCGGTCTGTACTGGAGGATGCCCTGCCCGCGTACGACGGCGGATTCCATCTCGAGGTGTTCCTCACACCGGAGGGTCCGGTCTTCAGCGAAGTCGGGGCCCGGATCGGTGGAGGTTCCATTCCGGAGGAGGTCGAACTCTCCTACGGGTTCAACCTCGTCGAGGAGGCGATTCTCGCCCAGCTCGGAGAGCCTTCGCGCCACACCCGAACGGGCCAGCGTGGACTGGCGGGGCAGCTGAACTTCTCCCCCGTGTCGGGGATTCTCACCGAAGCGCCCGAGGGATTCGAGCATCCCGATGTCGTCCTTTCGGAGATCGCTTCACCGGGGAAGAGCTTCTCGTCGATGACTCACACCAACGCCGAGTTCGCTCGCGCGGTATTTCGTGCCCACTCGGTGGAGTCCGGTCTGGACACGATCTCAAAGCTCCTGCAGCACATGAACACAACAACGAAATGGGAGGTCTCCGATCATGTGGCGACGGCTTGAAGTGGACGACTACGACGCGGTCATGGCGTTACGCCAGGCTGTGCTCAGTAGCCTTCCCGACCCTGACTTCTACGTCCGCGAGGACGACGAGCACATGTTCGTCCGCGGCCACCTGGACGTGTTCGGCGAGTCGGTGGGCTTTTTCGACGGCGACGACCTGGTCGCATACCTGGCCCTGACCACCGATCTGGTGTCCTCGGGCGAGGACGTCGAATTCGCCGCCTGCGTACCGACTTTGAACGACGTGGTGTTCGCCGCGGCCATGGTCCTTCCGGAGTATCGCGGGCGTTCGTTACATCGCGCAGGAATCCGCCGCCACATCACCATCGCCCAGGCCTTCGGAGCGCGTCGCGGCATGGCGCAGATTTCGGCGCGGAATCACCGCTCACTTCGGTCGTATCTCTCCGAAGGGTTCCGTATCACACGGGCGGTCGAATATCCCGACGGTCGTCGCCGCCTCCTCCTCGAGCGTGACCTCGTCAGTGCTGATTCGACCGCGCTGATCGACGATGTCGCACTCGTCGACTTGAACGACTTCGACGGCATCCGTCGCGAGCTGACCGAAACCCGCGCGGGGCATCGCCTTCTTCCCGTTGGCTCCACAGCGCTGATGGTTGTCGGCACCGCCCGTTCGACGGCACCGGGCGTACCCGCATCGGCGGAATCGCTTGCCGCCGAGGTGGAATGGTCGTCGGCATCATGACTCATCTACTGGTGGTAGGCGGCATCTCATCGGTTCACGAAATCGCCCGTCGACTCGGGGCCGAACTAACGCTGGTCAAGACGGCAGCGGCGCAAACGACGCTCGCGCCCGATGCTTATGCGCGGATCGTCGACGTCTCAGATCACCAACACAGTGATCGTGTCGCCCTGGCGGACGAGGTCACCGAGGCTCTCGCCGGGACGAGATTCGACGGCATACTGTGCCTCCACGACGAGGCCGTTGAACTCGGCGCGCTCCTAGCCCAGAAGCTGGGACTGTCCTTCGCCAGTCCCGAAGTGGCGCACCGCACGGTCAACAAGTCCGCCATGCGGGCTCGCCTCGACGTCACCGGCCTCGGATCCGTGGCTCACGGTGTCGTTGTCGACGGCAGGGTCGAGTGGTCGGGTGTGGCCCCGACGTCGGAGATCGTGCTGAAACCGGTCGACGGCCGGGCCAGCAGGGGTGTGACCTTCCACCGTTCCGCAGACGAGCTCCAAACATGGCTCGATACCCATCCGGGAGAGGTCGAGGGATACCTGGCAGAAGAGCGGAAGCTAGGCCGGGAATTCAGCGTCGAGTCACTGATCGTGCGTTCGGGCGACGCGTGGCACGGCGTGACAGCCAAGACCACCACCGGGGCGGTTGAATCCGGACACCTTCATCCCGCCCCGCTCGACGCCAGCGAGCGGGCTCGCATCGTGGACGCCGCGACCACGTGTCTTGAGGCGTTGGGCATCGACCGAGGACTGTTCCACACCGAAGTGATCCTCGACAACGACGGCGCGGCGCATGTGGTCGAGACCCACCTGCGCGGTGGAGGCGACAACATTCTCGACCTCGTGCGGTCGTCCACGGGCCTGGATCTCCCAGAGCTCTATGTCCGGGACCTGCTCGAGGGTCTCGACAGGATCCCGGCGGCGACCAACCTCGGCTTTGCGAGTAGCCAGTTCGCTTTCCCGGTCGAATTCGGCGTCATTTTGGGATGGGACGACGTCGAGGAGGCGCGAAAGATGCCTGGAGTGGATGCCGTCACCACCCTCCTGAACGTGGGAGAGCGGATGTCGCCGGCGGTCACTTCAAGCTATGGAAGGTCCGTGTGCGCGCTCGCCCATGCGGACGACCCAGTGAGGGCGTACAAACGGGCGCGCGCCGCTGCGCTGAGGCCTCAGCCGGTCGTGGAGCCCGTGTGATGGCTTCCTTGTTTCCTCGGTGGCCCGGCCTGCGCCTGCTCGCCGGATCAACACTGTTCAACCTGGCGTCGGGCTGCTACACCATCACGCTCGGGCAAGCGCTGTTCGAGAAGTCCGGATCGGTGTCGGCATTCACCGGCATCGTCGTCATCGAGTACATCGTGCCGGTGATTCTGGGGGCGCTCGCCGGGAGCCTGGCCGACCGCCTGAACCCCGCTGTGGTGTGCGCGGTCGCGTCGATCGTTCCCGCGCTCTCGTTGATCGCATACTTGGTCGCGCCGGCGGGCCTGTTGGTCGCGGCCGGCATCGCGATCGGTCTGATCGTCAACCTCGCCCGCCCGTTCTACCGAGCGGGAATCTTCGCAGTTGGTCCGCGATCCCTGGATCCGGCCGACCTCCCCCGGTACAACATGCGCTGGACCGTATCCGTTCAAGCCGGACAGATCGTCGGCGGCGCGGTTGCCGGCCTGTTCCTCTGGGCCGCGGGACCGAAATGGGCCTTTCTCGCCGCCGCCGCCTCCTACGCACTGGCCGCATACGCGCTGGCGGCGGCGCGTTCCACGATATCGACGACGCTCGACGACGACGGCGCGGCCGACGACACGGGGTGGGGCTCGGTGCTGCGTGAGGCGATCAGCAGTACCAGGTCGGTGCTGTCATTGCTGCTCCTCGGTGTCGACTTCCTGACCATCGCCGCGTTCAATGTCGCGCTGGCGCCACTCGTCCACCGGCTCTATGGGAACGAGAGCTGGCTCGGAATCCTGGACGTCTGTTTCGCCGCCGGCGCAGTGGTAGCCCCGGCGTTATGGGCGAGGTGCTCGTCGGCGTCGACGAGGCAGGCGGTCACTTCTGGTTTCGCGGTCCAGATTGCGGGGTTCGCGACCATAGCGCTCGCGATGGAGCTGGGCGGCACCGTAGGGCAGTCGGGTGTGCCGTTCGGCGCTGTGCTGCTCGGGCTCGGCGTGGCGGTGTCGTCGAGCCAGCAGGTGAGCATCCTTCAGACCTGGGCCAGGTCGTCCACGATCGGCAAAGTCGGTGCTTTGCGGCAAGCCGTGATCGGACTCACGACCGCGATGACACTGCCGGTGGTCGGACACATGGTCGACATAAACCTCACGGCGGCCTACGGAACCGTGGTTGTCGTGCTCGTAGTAGGGGTGATCGTGAATGTCGGCGTCGCAAGCCGCGAGAAATCCCAGGCCCCGCAGGCGTCCGTCGAACAGTGACAGTTCACGCCTTGATCAGCACCTGTCTCAGCACGTGCCAGTGCTTGCGGCACCGCCAATGAGTAAGTATCCGGGGTGATCCGGTGGTTTTGAATTTCGTTGGGCACGCAACAACCCGGCGGCGACCACGGCACGGCCATCCGCACGTTCGTCGCCGGTAGATCGGCCGTCAACGGTTTCGCCGCCGGCTCAATCCGTCGCCGCCGGCGGCGAGGAATCGGCGTGCCGGAGGCGCACGGCGATAACACAGACGTCGTCTTGGCGGGGCGGCGAGGCAAGCGTTTCCGTGAGTTGCCGGCATCCCTCAGCCAGCGCGATCTCCGACCGCCAGCCCGCTAACAGGCGCTGCGCTTGCGAGATGCCTGTCTCGATGTCCCGACCGCGGCGCTCGACCAGGCCGTCGGTGTACATGACCAGAATGTCGCCGGGCTCGAGCCTCACCTGGCCCTCGGTGTAGGTGGCGTCGCGAATGGGCCCCATCACTGGGCCGTCGGCGTCGAGGAGTCGCACCACTTTCCCGTCGCGCGAGCGACGCAGCAAGGCCGGTGGATGGCCGGCCAGACCGTACGACAAGGCGCCGGCCTGCGGATCGAAGATGGCCACGGCCATGGTGGCGAACCGTCCGTGGCTGACGTGGGCGGTGAAGATGTTGAGCTCGGCGAGCAGTTGCGCAGGCGGCAGCCCCTGTAGGGCCATGGCGCGCCCGGCGCTACGCAGTTGCGCCATGTCTTCGACGGCCGGCAATCCGTGTCCGACCACGTCACCCACCGCAATGTAGGTCCGTTGCTTCGGCAGCGCCATGACGTCATACCAGTCGCCCCCGAGCCCATGCTCGGCGTCTGCCGGTTCGTAGCTGACGGCCAAGTCCAGTTCGGCGATGTCAGCCGGTTCGGTGGGCAGGACCGCCGCCTGCAGGACCGCGGCCCGGGCATGCTCGTCGGCATACACCTGCGCACGCACCAAGGCCTGCCCGACCATGGTGGCGACCGCAGAGATGTACGCCAACTGCGCGGCATCGAGCGGTTGCGGTCGTGTCCACATCATCCCGAGCACGCCGATCGGCTTGCCGCCAGAAGTCAGCGACCAGTTCACCAGCGCCTCTGCCCCCGTCAGCGCCATCATGTCCGCATTGTCGGGATACCGCCGCTGGTATTCCGCGGAGCTGCCGATCACCACGGGTCGGCCGGTGAGCACTGCCTCGGTTGCAGCCGTGTGGTCGTCGAGTGGGATGCCGGCTGCGAATCTGTCGTGCGCGAGTTGCGGGTAACCCGCCGTCCTGACCCACTCCAGCCGGGATCCGTCGGGGGTCACCAGGCCAACTGCCACTGCTTGTGCCCCCGCGTCGTTGAACAGCTGCGTGACGACGGCGTCGCCGATGTGGCTCGGCGTCAGCGCAGCCGACAGCCGCTGCGCCAATTGCGCCAGGATCTGCAGCCGGTCCCGTTCACGGCGTTCGGCTTCTCCTTGTCTGACCGCCGCGATGCGTCCGGCGGCTTCCTGCGCGATCAGCATGGCGACCAGCACGATGACCGCGATGAACACCTGGTTCACCGCTAGCCTGGCCGGCGCCGCAAGGTTCATTCCCGCGAAAAAGCCGCGTCCCGAGCCCGCCATGTAGTTGACGGTGAAGGCCAGCACCGCGCCGGCGGCCGCGGCACCGATCACATCGAGCCGAAACGCCGCCCATGCCATCACCGGCAGCAGCAGGAATGTCGGTGGCGCCTGCCACCAGAACGCCGTCAGTGACAGCACCGCGGTGACGGCGACCACCAGCGCAGTCTCTGCGACGCGAGCACGCAAGATATGAGATTGTATGGGCCACAGGAGAATTGGTGCTCCCACCACGAGAACGCCGATCCCGTCGCCTGCCCACCAGTGCGCGGCGGCAATGGGCCATGAGGTGTCGTTTGACGCGGCACTGACCGCACCGCCGATCAACCCGCCCACCAGCGGCCCGGCCAGGCACGCCGCGGCGACGAACTTGGCCAGATCTCCCCGAGCCCGAAGGTCGGGCGCCCCTTTGCACCAGGCCAAAACCAGCGACGCCCCGACCATAGGCTCCACCGAGTTGGCCAACGCAAATCCCGACGCAGCGCGTACGCCGACCCCGTAGTGGAGATCCACGGCCAACTCCGCGACGACTATCGCGATGACGATGACTGGCCACCGCGATCGCGGTGTCAGCAGCATCGCCGCCACAGTCACGCCGGCGGGCGGAAAGAACGCCGGCCCCACCCCGGCGCCGAACGATTGCCAAGACAGCACCGCGCCCGCCAGATAGGTCAGTGCCACACAGGCGAACAGCCCGCTCGCCGACCGCCAACTCTCGCGACGGCTCGCGCGCGTGCTGCTACGGCGGCATGGCGGGCGTGACCGGGGTCCAGGACACCCTCATTAGCGTATCGACACCGTCGTCGATGCGGCGGTTTACGGCAGTCGCAGTGCGAACCCGACGGTGATCGCATCCACCAAGCAGATTCTCGGAGTGCTGCGCAACTCGACGGGTACGAGCTACTCATGCTTTCACTGAGTGCAAGACACGGGCTCAATTTCCTCCGGAAGCCGGAAGTGTATTGCGTTACGCGACTTACCAACCCGAACAAGATTGCCAGGTTGCCTCCGGCCCTGACCGTTTGCGATCCGGGGCGGAGCACACTGGGACACCCCGCCCCGAATCGGCGCGGTCTACTGATTCAGCTGCGCGATGGCCGCAACGATCTCGGGCTTGTCAGATTGCAGACTTCCTTGCCAGCCAACGTTTTCCAATGGGAAGTGGTTGACGAGGACGAGGACCTGATCAGTATTGGCGAGACCGTCGTAGGCGGCGGCGATCGCCGACTCGATTTTTTGCACCAGCTTGCGCTTGGCATCCAAGTTCGTCAGTTCCGGTGCCTCCAGTGAGCACACCGGGCGTACCGGTTCGGCTTGGATGTGCCCGT
Source organism: uncultured Actinomycetota bacterium (assembly GCA_963822305.1). Lineage (GTDB taxonomy): Bacteria > Actinomycetota > Actinomycetes > Mycobacteriales > Mycobacteriaceae > Mycobacterium. The sequence goes on from CAWGHF010000028.1 coordinate 297,720, forward strand.
CCTGAGACACGTTGTCGGCGGGGTATTCGCGCAACCAACCGCGGGTGTCGGGAATGGGCCAGGCTTCGTGGAGCGCTTCGGTGACCTCCTTCATCATTTTGCGCTTGGCGTCCTGCGGCACCCCCGAGGGTGCGTCGATCACGAATACGGGCATCGGGATTCATCTCCTTGGATAGTGGTCGATCAGTACCAGTCCGACAATACAAGTTTTTACTTGGAATTACCAAGTAGTAGCATGGAATTTCCGATTTGACCTGGTAGGGTGGACGCTATGACCGGTAGACGCAAGTACGACCAGGGCTGCGCGGTCGCCCATGCGCTTGACCTCGTCGGCGAGCGATGGGCGTTGCTGATAGTGCGAGACCTCCTCTTGGGCCCGAAGCGCTTCACCGAACTGCTGACCGGCCTGCCCGGCGCCAGCCCCGACGTGCTCACTCAGCGATTGCGCGAACTCACCGATGCCGGCGTGCTTCATCGCCGACGACTCAGCCCACCCGCCGCTTCGTGGGTCTACGAACTAACCGCGTGGGGTGCCGACCTGACGCCAGTCGTGGTCGGATTGGCTCAATGGGCCAGCCGCTCGCCTTCGATGCCCTTCGACGCGCCGCTGGGCACCGACTCCCTGATGCTCTCCCTCAATGCGCTCTTCGACCCGGCCGCCGCCACCGACCTCCGAGCGACCATTGCAGTCCATCTCGGCGATGAGCGCTTCGAGATCCGCATCGTCGACGGTGAGCTTGCAGTCACCCGGGGTGACGCCGAACATCCGGACGCCACCCTCGAAACTGATCAGGCCACCCTGATTTCGTTGCTACGCACCGAGCGTCTTCTCGACGAGGCGCTCGCGAGCGGCGAGCTTCACCTCGCCGGGGACCGTGCGGTCGTAGAAAGGTTCCGGCGCCTGTTTCCGCTCCCACAATCGATCCCGGCAGTGGACCCGCCCGACGACGCACTCCGCGGCCATCATTAAGGAGCGGCACCCGGACCGATTACACCGCCGTGACGCTGGACCGCTTCGGCGCCTATCTCCGGACGATTTGCGCGCGACACTGCGCGAGCTCTAGAAACCGATGGGCAGACCCGCGTAGTTCTCCGCCAGACCCGCCGCGCCCGCCTCGCTCGAGGTGACCCAACGCAGCTGGGAGAGCTGCAGCTGCTCGTCGAACGGGTCCTCACCCTGATGCAGCATTGTGGTCATCCACCACGAGAAGTGGGTGCACCGCCAGACGCGCCGGAGTGCGCTGTCGGAGTAGCTGTCGGCGAGCCGGTGGTCGTCCTTGCGAATCAGGTCGACCAGGGCGGGGGCGAGCAGGGCGACGTCGGCAACCGCGAGGTTCAGCCCCTTGGCGCCGGTCGGCGGGACGATGTGGGCGGCGTCGCCGGCCAGGAACAGGCGGCCGTGCCTCATCGGGGTCTGGACGAACGACCGCATGGGCAACACGCTCTTGTCGGTTATCGGCCCGGTGGTGAGCTCCCAGCCGCTCTGGCCGTGGCCAAGCCGAGTCGCCAGCGCTTCCCAGATCCGGTCGTCGGACCAGTCTTCGGGTTCGGTGTCGTTCGGCACCTGCAGATAGAAGCGGGAGACCGTTGCGGACCGCATCGAATGCAATGCGAACCCGTCGCCGTGCCAGGCATAGATCAGCTCGTCGGTCGACGGGGCGACGTCCGCGAGGATCCCGAACCATGAGTACGGGTAGACCCTTTCCCAGTGGCGGCGGACGCTCGGGGGGACCTGTTCGCGACTGGGCCCGAACGACCCATCGCAACCGACGACGACTTCTGCTCTGACTTCCTGCTCGCGCCCGTCGGCGTCGGCGAAAGTCACTGAGGGGTGGTCGGTCTCGACGTCGTGCAGTTTGGTGTCGGCGACCTCGTAATGGATCTCCTGGCCGGCCTTGGTCCGTGCGTCGATCAGGTCCTTCTGCACCTCGGTCTGTCCGTACACCCACACCGATCGGCCGGTCAGGTCGACGAAGTCGATGTGGTGGCGATGGTCGGGCCACTGCAGGTAGATGCCGCGGTGTCGGTCGCCCTCGCGCTCCAGCCGCTCGCCCAGCCCGCAACTCCGCAGCAGGTCGACCGTTGACTGCTCGAGGATGCCGGCGCGGATCCGGGACGCGACGTATTCCTCCGAGCGAGTTTCCAGCACTATCGACTCGACGCCGTCCGCGGCGAGCAGGTGCGAGAGGAGCATTCCGGCGGGGCCCGCTCCGATGATCGCCACCTGGGTCTGCAGGTCGACGTGGGCCATGGTCAGTCAGCGCCGTGGGCATGCGCCGGCACGGTAGCCAAAGTGATTGCGGCGAGGACGGCCGCCAGCGTGAACGCGTAGAAGCCCCAGGGGTAGGCGATCCCGGCCGTCACCAGTGCGCCGCCGAGCGAGGGGCCGACGATCGCGCCCACCCGTCCAACCCCGGCCGCAACGCCTAGAGCGGTGCCGCGGATCTCGGGCGGGTAGAGGTGTCCGACGAACGCATAGACCAGTACCTGGGCGCTGAACACGAAGATGCCTGTCAGCAGTACCGCGGCGTACACGAGAAGTCGGCTCTCCATCTTGATCGACAACAACGCTAGGAAGACCGCGGCGAGCCCGAACCAGGCTAGAACAGCAGGCTTGTTGCCGCGGTGTCCGCGATGTGGCCCGCGACGAGGAGGCCGATCACCGCGCCGACGTTGAGGACCAAGATCAGGCTGGTGCCCTGCTGAATCGAATAGCCCGCGTCGCGCATGATCGTCGGCAGCCAGGTGTTGAGTCCGTACACGAGCAGCAGGCCCATGAACGACGCCACACAGAGGCCAATGCTGATGCGAAGGTAACGGTCCTTGACGACCTCGGCACTGCGAGCGAGGGTGCCCGCCCCGGACCGGTCGCGGCGCTCGACCGCACGGAGGTATGCCTCGGATTCGGGCAGCTTCGCCCACATGAATGGGAGCGTCAGCAGGCCCAGTGCGCCGCCGACCACGAACATCGACCGCCAGCCGTAGTCCTCGACCAGCCACAGCGCCAGGATTGCGGAGAGCACGGCCCCCACGTGGTACCCGGTCATCATCCGGGTGATCGCGGAGCTGCCGCGGCCGGTCGGCGCGTGCTCGCTCATGAACGCGAGGGCTGTCGGCAGACAGCCGCCAAGGCCGAGCCCGGCCAGGAAGCGGAAGGTCGTGAACTGTCCAACATTCTGCGCGAGGCCGGTCGCGATTGTGAGAAGCGAGAAGATGGCGACGCTGATGATTAGGGTCTGGCGCCGGCCGAACCGATCGGTCAACGGTCCGATCATGACGGCGCCAATGCCCATGCCGACCAGGCCAAGCGTCGAGGCTGTGGTGATCGTGGGCCCGGTAAAGCCGAGCGCCCCTGACTCGAGGAGGGTCGGAATAACGACGCCGAGGACGACCAAATCGTAGCCGTCAAGGGCGACCGCTACCCAGCAGAGCAGGACGGGCCAGAGACCGGCCGCTCGGGACGCGCTGCCCGTCTGCGCGGCCTGCGGGAGGTGCGTGGACATCGTGGTTCGCTCCTTGCCGACGGTTTGTATGGGAACGGATTGCCGCGTTGACCCACATTCACACCGGCTGGCGGACACTTCGAACATTCGCGTCCACGGGACTCGAACCCAGGGCCGGGCAAGCAGGTGCCGGATTCTTCCGTGACGAGTCGTTTGTCTCGACTTCCGCGGCCACGGTTACCCGGAACTCATCGGAGGCGACGTCCGCCGGTCCGAACCGTTCAGTAGAAGACCGAGGTAGGCGTGCTGGTTCCGTTATCGCACGTCACCGTGCCGGTGCGGTTCTTGAGTAACCGGATGGCCGGCACGAACAGGTCGAACGAGCCGTTGGCCGGCAATCCGAAGGCGCTCTCCCTCAGTCGTCTTCGCCTTGGTCGTCGCCGTCCCCGTGTCCCCAGACGGCCCTACACAAATTCAGTACCGCGCCTTCCTAGCCGCCAGGGGGCGGAGCTGGGCTGGCCGGCGAGGTTGTAGTCGTCGTCGAGGTCGACGGCGTCGTGGTCGTGGTCGTGCTGGTCGACGATGTCGGCGACGTGGTCGTCGCACTGGTGGCGGGCGGCACCGGAGCACCGGTCGTTTCGGTAACCGTCGACGTGCTCGTGGATACCGACGTGGTGGCGCTGGCGGAAGCGGGGGCGAGGACCGCGCAGGCCACTCGTCCACCGGAGTCGCCCGTTGCCAGCGTTTCCGCATCCGGACCCGGTACGCCGTCGTGGGTGTAGCGCTGCGGGATGTTCGCGAAGTTGTCAGGACCCTGGTGGATGATCAGGGCGCTTCCCTCGGGACCCGTCAGATCCTCCTGCTTGAACGCGTCGGTGGTCGCGACGACCTTGCCGGAGCCGTCCGAGCGGACATTCAGTGGTGTGAGGTCACCGCTCGCCGGGTGCTCGGTGCGACCACCGACCTGCAGATGACCGCCTGCGGAGTTGAAGTCGCCGGACGCACCGCCGGTCGGGGCGACGGAGTTGGCCTCGCACTTTCCCACCGAGTGAATGTGCATTCCATGGCTGCCCGGGGCCAGGATCCCGGCCGCGACGGTCTCCACCGTCACCGTCGCGTATCCGTTCGCGAAGTCGATCGTCGCATTGGCGACGGACCTGCCGTCTGGCGCTTTCAGCTCGGCCTTGATGGCCTGCTCGCCTGCCGCGGCCGAGGTCGAGGAACTGGTCGTTTCGCTGCTCGTCTGGTTGGAATCACAGCCTGCCAAGACGGCCACGGGTGCCGCCAGCAGCGCGGCGACTGCGGTTGCGCGTTTCAACATCGAGCCCGAGTACCCCGAACGACGGGTTTGTATCGGCGTGGGCGGGACGTCGCGATATTCGACGTAAAGATAGCTGCGTTAGTTGGATTTGAAATGAATTAAGTGGTCCAGGATCCTCAAGCCATTCCTGTCCGATCCCACCTACGCCACCTACGAGCGGCGGTGGGCACGGTGCTGGCCCAAACACGCGGCTGCTGCGCCGGCTCGGTCGTAGCCGCAGCCGTGGGCATGAATTCGACTGTCCTTAGCGCTGGCAATTCCCGGTGTCGCGCGTTTCCCCCAGCGGATCGTGGGCATCCGAAGTGCATGGACAAGCCAACCCGACTTCGGCACGCGCAGCAGCGGATCGTCAAGGTCCAGCGGCGCGTGTGGCTGGCTCAGATACTGATGTGGCCGACGGTGATCGCCGCCGGAGTGACGTCGGTCGGCGGTCTTTTGTGGTTCCTACGGCGCCGGTCCGCCGGTGGTCGGCATGAAATGCCGGATACGCCGGGAGCGCACGAGGCGGGCACTGTGCACGTAGAGCCCAACAGCCGACTCACCCACGGCTGAGAGTCGACCGCATACGCGGGCGCAGGACGAATGGTGGTGGGCGCATCGATCGCTCGCCCTGCAGGCACCTTCGCGACGATGACAGTTAGTCGGTTGGGCTGTGTGCCCGCAGTCGGACTCGAACCGACACTGTGCGGATTTTAGAACCGAAACGCAGCATACCGCTTGCAAGACACCGCATTTGCGCGTTGCCGGTACGGTCGCGGCACGGCTCCGGTGCGGCTACAAATCGCCGCCGGTCGCGTACGCGCCGCGTACACGGAGATGTTAGCTAGTGTCGTGAGTCGTTAATTCCAGTCTAGTTGTTAGACTGGGTTGTGCCGACTCCGCATGCGCTCGAGATCGTGTTGACCGCTGATGAACGGGCCGAGTTGGAGGGCTGGGCGCGGCGACGTACGAGTGCGGCGGGGTTGGCGATGCGGTCGCGAATCGTGTTGGCGGCCGCCGATGGTGGATCCAACACCGAACTGTCCGAACGGCTGGGCCTGTCGATCACCACGGTGCGGCGGTGGCGCAACCGGTTCGTCGATCTATCGTCTGGACGGGCTGCTCGACGAGCCGCGGCCCGGCCGGCCGCGGGTGGTCGGCGATGACGGATCAAGGCGTTGATCACCGCCACGTTGGAGACCACGCCGACCGATGCCACGCACTGGTCGACGCGGTCGATGGCCGAGCATCTGGGGTTGAGTCAGTCGATGGTGTCGCGGGTGTGGCGGGCGTTCGGATTGGCTCCGCACAAACAGGATTCGTGGAAACTGTCCAAGGATCCGTTGTTCGTGGAGAAGGTCCGCGACGTCGTCGGGCTCTACCTGGATCCACCCGAGCGGGCGCTAGTGCTGTGCGTGGACGAGAAGACCCAGATCCAAGCACTCAACCGCACTGCGCCGGTCTTTCCGATGCTGCCCGGCACCCCGGCGCGGGCCAGCCACGACTACGTCCGCCACGGCACCTCCAGCCTCTACGCCGCCCTGGATCTGGCCACCGGCAAGGTCATCGGATCGCTGCACGCCCGCCACCGCGCCACCGAATTCTTGGCGTTCCTACGCAAGATCGATGCCGAAGTGCCCGCCGATCTCGACGTGCACCTGGTTCTCGACAACGCCTCCACCCACAAGACGCCGGCGGTAAAGCGTTGGCTGGCCACACATCCGCGGTTCGTTCTGCATTTCACCCCGACCAGTTCATCGTGGCTCAACCTGGTCGAACGCTGGTTCGCCGAGCTGACGACCAAGAAACTGCGCCGGGGCACCCACACCTCGGTGCGACAACTCAACACCGACATCCGCGACTGGATCGACACCTGGAACGACAACCCGCGACCCTACGTATGGACCAAGACCGCCGACCAAATCCTTGCCAGCATCGGTAACTACTGCACCCGAATTAACGACTCACGACACTAGGGCTTGGCGAGGGGCCAGGCTGCGGAAGAGACAGCTGGCCTGGGCGCTATGCGAGACTGGTTCCAGAAAGTGACTGGAGGGATGTATATGTCGGGCTGGACGAAGGGAAGCCTCTCCCCGCTCTGAAGGCAGCCGGAGTGGCTTCGATATTGGGCTGGGTGCTGGTGCTGAGTGCGGGTCCCGCGCTGGCGGATCCGGCTCCCGGCGATCCAGGGGTTGTCGCGGGTCCCGCTGCAGGGCAGGACCCGACACCGTTCACCGGCACGGCGCCATTCGGGCCGCCGAGGCTCGCCCCCGCCAACGGCTCGACGGTGGGTGTGGCCCAGCCGATCATCATCGACTTCCCCGGGCTGGTCGATGACGCCGGCGCAACCGAAAGCGCCATCCACGTCTCTTCAGTCCCGCCGGTTCCCGGCAAGTTCTACTGGAAGACCCCCACGCAGCTGCGCTGGCGCCCGCTGAGCTTCTGGCCCGCCCACACCGCGGTGACCGTCGATGCGGGCGGCACGGTGTCCAGCTTCCGTACGGGAGACACGCTGGTGGCCACGGCCGACGACGCCACACACCAACTGACCGTCACCCGCAACGGGACCGTGGAGAAGACCATCCCGATGTCGATGGGTATGTCAGCCGGCGGCCACCAAACCGCAAACGGCACCTACTACGTTCAAGAGAAGATGCCCTCGGTGGTGATGGATTCCTCGACCTACGGGGTCCCGGTCAACTCGACGTACGGGTACAAGGTGACGGTCGACCTAGCCGTCCGGTTCGACGACAGCGGCAACTTCGTACACAGCGCTCCATGGTCGGTGGGTGACCAGGGTAAGCGCAACGTCAGTCACGGCTGCATCAACATCAGCCCCACCAACGCAAGGTGGTTCTACGACAACTTCGGCGCCGGTGATCCCATCATCGTGAAGAACTCCACCGGCACCTACACCAGGAACGACGGCTCCAACGACTGGCAGAGCTAGCTATTCCGACTTTTGGTCGTCTCCGCTGCGCTTTGATCAGGGAGCGCGGCGCATACGCCACCGGCATCTCGGACGTTGTCGAGCACGGCGGCGCGCCTGGGCGAGGGGCGTGATCGAAGGCGGTACCACCCACCGAATGGGCAAAGTCAAAGCAGCCGCCTGGTAGTTTTGCATAGGACAGCGTGTCGTTTATTGCCTCCATGCATGTTCCCGCGGGGCGAGAACAACGACCGCTCGCTGCGTGAGCGTGCGAACGCGGGCGAAGCAGCCTCATGGTTTCCCGGTGACGGCGCTTCCGCCAAATGGCTTACGGCCTCGCTGAACTTTTGGACGACATGGGGATCGGCTGGCGGCCTCCGGCACGCGCAACACGCCGCTGTCGAGCGAGCTGAACTGTCCGATCGAATCGCCGCGATAACGCATCTACCGGCGATATCCTGTGCCAGTCGGACTCGAACCGACACTGTGCGGATAAGAACGGGCGGGGCCATGCCGAGCAACTCCGGCCATCCGATCCTTCGGGCTACTCGGTGAACCAGCGGAACAGCGCAGAACCCCCGGGAAGCGGCACACGTTCCCTCCGTGAATCGCTGCCTTTAGGCACTGCCGACCGTTCTTCGGTGGCGACAAACGGTCTTTGTTTCGTAGATCAGTGAGCCTGCGTACACCTCTTTGCTGCCACTATCTGCTCCTGTTCTAGGATTTTCGATGGTTTCGCCAGGCGCGGGGGTGAAGATGGGGACCGTGAGTTTGTCGGGATCGGTTTGGCGGTGCGTGAGACAGCGCACCGGAGACGACCAGCTGATTATCGACCAGCTGGCCGACTAACACTCCATAGGTGAGGCTGCACAGAGCATCGCGGATCGTGTCTGCATTCACAGAAACTAGTGACGCCTCCGCGATCAGCAGACGGGGGTCTTCGTCGGCAGTCGCCCGCTTCAGCCCTTGCCGTGCCCGCTGACCCGAATGCCGACAGCGTGCAGCTGTCGTACAACGTCGCAACGGCCGGCTTCATCGTCGCGCGTTCAGGTGAGATCGCCTCATCCACCGTCATCAGGCCCGAGTCTTGCAGTGTGGGGCAGAAAGCCGTAGCCGCGTGAAAGGCACCGTGCGGTGGCCAGCGGCACGCGACACGTCCGGCGCCCACCAAAGTGGACCGCTGACGAGTACGTCGCCTTGGACACGCCGTCGTGGCCTGCGCGATGTCGGCCACCCGTTCGCGCCAAATCCTCATCCTCCGTGCAGATCACCGTGAAGACACACGCATTCGAAACCAACGGTGTTACCAGCGATCTCAGAGTTGTCGATTCGCTCGGTCAAGACGGTGCCCCCAGCGCAGAGTGATGTCCATCGTGGTATTCGGTGCCATCGCCAAGAACGACAGCAATTCCGCTGATGGCGTCGATACCCGTGTGGACTCCTCGTGGACCGTCGATATATATCGCGTCGTCACTAAAGAAGCGATAGACACGTTGCGTGAGGATCTTCGCAAGATTGTCCACTACGCGTGGGTCGATGGACTCCGTTACCAGGAGATCGCTCAGATCATGGACATCCCGATCGGCACCGTGATGTCACGGCTCTATCGCGCGCGCAAGCAATTGCAAGGCGAACTGGCAGACCTAGCGGAGGAGCACGGCATCCTCCGTGATCAAGGCACGAAGGTGGAGGTCTGATGAAATCGACGACCATGCAGGTTGACGGGAGTACGTGCATCGTCACGGGCGGCGGGTGCGGCATCGGCAGGGCCCTCGCGACGAGTTCGCGGCCGCCGGCGCACGCGTTGTAACCGGCGATATCTCCGCCAAAGCCGCAGCCGAAACGGCTGATCGGATATGCGCGCGCGGACATGTCGCGGTGGCTGGGCATGCGGATGCCATTGACAACCGGGATCCGAACCTATCGATCTGGCGCACACCGAGATCGGCCCGGTAGACATCTACGTAGCCAACCCCGGCGTCCGTGGAACTCCCGGCTCGGCCGGCGAAGGGGATTGGGATCAGGCAATTGCCGTGACCTTGGCGCCCACGTCGGCGACGACATACTGCCTGGCTGATCCGCGGCGGCCGCGGCTACTTCGTCATCATCGCCTCGGCCGGGGGTGTACATGTCGGAGCGCCGCCTATGCCGCTACCGAGCATCACACGGACGGATTCGCGGATGGCTGGCCATCCGTACGGGATCGGGAACTCCGGGGTGAATCCGTATCTCCCGGATGGTATGGACACCCAACTATTGAGCTCGACTCGCCAATCATCGGACGCCACAGAGCAACTCGCTGCGCGGGCCATCATGAATGCCGCGGAGTTGATCCCGCCGGACCGGGTTGCCCGAGCGACTCTCGACGCCTGCCGCAGAGGCGAGTTCCTGGTTCTACCGCATCCCGAGGTACGTGAGATGTATCAGAAGAAATGCCGCGACCACGATCGCTGGCATGGACAGGCCTACAGCGGTCACCGGGCGGGCCCACTGATCTCTGACAAGGAGTCGCTGTGCGATCAGCTCTTCCTCGCAGGCTTCAAGTGGACAGTTCTCGCCGTTGTCGCGGCGACCGCATCCTCTGGGCCTTATTCGGACCTGGCCGACCGCCGCCGGGTGCGTCCCGCGCGGTCGGTCGAGTTACTTAGCCCAACCTCGACCGCCAGTCCGACGTTGAGGCCGTACGGCCGCGACTTGGGTGCAATGGCTACGCAGCGTCATGAATTACGCGGCCGAATCTGATGACCACGTGCGCAAGACGGTCAGGTCCCTTCGCCGCACTCTCGGCCTGGTGACCATGCTCGCAGTCGAAGTAAGCGCGGTGTATGCATTGCCGCCGCAGACGTGCGATCTGCCTGCGAGCACCACGGTCCGGTGCGATGCCGGGGCAACCCACGTCGAGTTCGTGCGGAGAATTTGAGACACGATGCCTCATGCGAGCGTGGCCCCATCCGTGCGGGGCAAGTACTGAGCGTCGCTACTCGGCGCTAGTCGTCGTACAGGCGACACCGCTGAACGAGGATGCTGGCCAGCCGTACCGGCTCGCTCACCATCATGCAGTGACAGGTATCCATCTCGATTAGCGTCTGTACACCGACGAGCGCCTCAGTGTATTTGCGCTGTACCTTCGGCGAGAGGGGCACGAACCCGCAGAGTCAGAATCCAGGTGCGGGGAATGTCATCCGGCATTCCCCGCCGAGACACCTTCTCGGTGAGGATGCGAATTGATTCCACATAGAGCTTGCCGGTGATGAATCGGTTACGCGACGGAACTCCGTTTAAGAACACGAACCTCGCCATCCACTTCGGCGTTTCCGTCGGCACGTTTTTCTTCGCGTTGCGCCGGGAAACTTGCGCCATTAGCCACGGTGAACTCTCCACAATGGACGTGCATTCGGGCGGCAGGAACGCAGCGGCGAAGATCATTTCGCGCACCCGCGCCGCGCCAAGCTTGGTGACGGCTCCGGGCAGCGAGATGCCCCTCCCCATCGAATGACAGACGATGACGATGTCCTCAACCACGGCGCTCGCGATGTCGCGCGATGAGCAGGTCGACGCGAGCACAGTTAGCTCCCGCGCCACGCGGTTGATCTCGTCGACGGTGAGCTGCCCAACAATCGGCGGCGAGCCCGCCCGTGCACAAACAAGCGCGGCAATGTCATCGCGGGACTCCTCCAGCGCCGTAGGCCCGGCCCAGGACCGCATCGTAAAACTCGCGACACAACGGCACGCCGGATTCGCCGCTGAAGTTAGCTAGCGCCCCGGTCTTGCGCCGCACGCCGCGTACACGCCGCGATGAGCGGGGTCAACAGCCCGCTAACCGACATAGCCACGCAACAAGCCTTTCCCGGTGCCCCAGTCGGACTCGAACCGACACTGTGCGGATTTTAAGAGCGGCTGGCGCGCTTTCGGCGACCTGGCCAAAGAAGTGGCCAGCGACTGCAATTTACTGAGGTCATTTGTCCTTATCGCGTGGCGGCGGGCGGTTGGCGACGACCGGGAATCCGCCGGTGAAGCCTTGGCGTTCCTCCGCTATGGCCAGCACCCGCCCGCGGACCGCATACCAACCGACGATGAGTGCCGGAATGATGACCACCAGCGTGGCGACGGTCCAGGTGCCGATCGGCGGGTCGAACGCCATCAGCACGACGACGCCGAACAGGAACACCAAGGTGAGATAGCCGGTGTACGGCGAGCCCCACAGCCGGAATGACGGCCGCTCCAGGATGCCGCGTTTCGACCAGCGGTAGAGCTGGATCTGGCAGATGACGATGGTGGCCCAGGACGCGATGATGCCGAGGGCCGCGATGTTGAGCACGATCTCGAACGCCTCGCCGGGGAAGAGAAGGTTGAGGATGACGCCGAACAGCCCGACGGCCGCGGTCAGGAAGATTCCGCCATACGGCACGCCGCGGCTGGACATCACCGCCGTGAACTTCGGTGCGCTGCCGTTCATTGCCATCGACCGCAGGATCCGGCCGGTCGAGTACAACCCGGCGTTGAGGCTGGAGAATGCGGCGGTCAGCACGACGATGTTCATGACCGTGCCCGCGCCCTCGACTCCGATCCTGGAGAAGAACGTAACGAACGGGCTCTCCCCGGCCTCATAGGTGGTGTACGGGAGAAGAAGGGCCAACAGGAACAGTGAACCGACGTAGAAGACCGCGATACGGGCGATCACCGAGTTGATCGCACGCGGCATGATCTTATGCGGATGGGCGGTCTCACCGGCCGCTGTTCCGACGAGTTCGACTGCGGCGTAAGCGAATACGACGCCGGACATGACAATCACCAGCGGGAAGAGGCCGGCGGGGAAAAGCCCGCCGTTGTCGGCGATCACGCTGAATCCGGTTGACTGCCCTTGAATGTCGTAGCGGCCGGCAAGGAAGATGGTGCCCGCGACCAGGAACGTCATCAGCGCAAGGACTTTGATGGCCGCAGCCCAGAACTCGAGCTCCCCGAACAGGGTAACGGAGATCATGTTTATGCTCACCACGGCCGCCAACGCGAGCAGGGCGATCAGCCACTGCGGGACGCTCCCGAACGCCGACCAGTAGTGGAAGTAGGTGGCGATCGCGGTGCAGTCGACAATGGCCGTGAACGCCCAGTTCAGCCAGTACATCCAGCCGGCGACGAACGCCGCCTTTTCGCCGAGGAATTCGCGCGCATACGACACGAAGGACCCCGACGAGGGCCGGTGCAGCACGAGCTCGCCCAGCGCCCGCAGGATCAGGAAGACGAAGATGCCGCAGAACGCGTAGCTCAAGAACAGGCCCGGTCCGGCGTTGTGTAGTCGGCTGCCGGCACCGAGGAACAGTCCGGTGCCGATGGCGCCGCCGATCGCGATCATCTGCAGCTGTCGGGGTTTGAGGCCCTTGTGGTAGCCCTCGTCCTCCGCCAGCAGCGCGGAGTTGTCATACACAGGTTGCTTGGGTGCGGTGGTCATCGAACCAGTCCTCCCTCTGGTCCGTTTCCGGGTGCCTCAGGATCAATCGGAGTCCCTCGGGCATCCCACTGCTCCGGGGGTCCCGGCGTATCCCTGACGTCACGAAACGTCATGACGAAGCCGCACACGGCGACGACGGCCGCAATCGCGTAGCCGATGATCGAATACCAGCCGACGTGAATGTACGCGGTGACCGCGACGATGAACATCGCCAGGAACACCAGGGCCATCCCGATCAATGGAATCTTCGCAAACAAATCAATGCGTGCCATGAGACCCACCTCGATAGACCGAATGACGGGCAGTACCAGTCAACACCTTCCGGCGTTGTCGCGGTGGCGAAATGGAGCTAGGCGCTGCTCGGATGCAGAACGCTCTGTTGCACGATCGGGATGTCGCCGTCGCCGCAGACGAACATCGCTGGGACGGAGGTCACCACGGCGTAGGCGGACACCGCTAGCCGGCAACGAGCACTCGGTCGGGCCGCGCTCAGTCCTCGACCCTCCCCGGCTGCAGTGCCAGTCGGCCGACGAGGGGGCAGCTCCCTCGCCGCCGGTGGACGCCGCCATGAACGGCACCTCCGCGACAGCCGGTCAGACCTAAAGCCCCTGAGCAGGCGCCTTATGGTGCCCCCCGTCTGACTCGAACCGACACTGTGCGGATTTTAAGTCGGGCGGATGGGTGTCCGCGACCAGCAGGAATATGTAGCTGCATGTCGGCAGCGCTGTGGAAAATTACATCGATGTGATTTTCCTCGCGGATTTGCGTTTGATCGCGCCATATCGGGGGCATTCGTTTTAGCGAAGGGAGAGCGATGGCTGCCTATTACATCCGCGACAACCGGCGAAGTCGACGTATCGCCTTCATACACGCAGGTGCGATTTCCTTTGCATTGGTATCGGGCATTTTCGCGTTGGTGGCTCTCATTCTAGGTTCACCGCTGATTTCGGTTCCGCATTGGCGATATGCGGTACGGGTTGGACGTCGCCCACATCGCCGAACGGTTCGCCGAACAAGAGCGTGCCCGCCACAGGCGGGCACTCAAGCCGACACGGCACACTGCCTCAGCGCGTTCCGCGACTGGCCACCTGCGCCTCTAGCGCGCCAGTACCGATACATGCCAGTCGCCGACCCGCGAGCGCATCCTCTCGACGGTATGACCGCGCTCGCAACGGTCCCATGATTCGCAACAGCACATGCGTGACGAGCACGCTCTTGGTTCTGATGCACCGCCGTGATGCTGCGTGGTTCCGCGGCCATGCCAGTGGCGCGTTCACAAGGTCGGTCTGCGCGCACAGCGAGGACGACGCGCTGACCAAGTGGCAGCGAGCAGTTTCTCGCGCGGTTGTGTCAACTCGTGACACTCAGGCCACCTCCTGCTAGCTCGGACCAGCAAAAGTAAGTCGCTCTGAACTGGCAATTCGCAGTGCCCCCAGTCGGTCTCGAACCGACGCTATGTGGATTTTAACCGGCGAACGGGTGCCCTGACCTGCGCCTTCGCCAAGCCATATCGGACCAAAACCCTTGGTACAGCTTGTTTCTCGGCGCGCCTCAGCAACCTGACCTCGCAACACCCTTAAGGGGTTAGCCCTCTCGGGGGCCCCAGTCGGACTCGAACCGACACTGGGCGGATTTTAAGAACGGGCGGGCCACTCCCGGCGACTAGCGAAACGAATAGCCGAAACACACATATCGACTGTAAGACAGCAATTTTGGGCGTTGCAGGTACGGCTCCG
>CAWGHF010000029.1:0-115737 GCA_963822305.1 uncultured Actinomycetota bacterium
GGATGGGAAAGCTTGACATGCGGGTGGCGTCCCGGAGTCGGGACTTCCGCTAAGGGGTGACTCGGCTACGGCTCGTCGACGACGGCCGCCAGCCTCCAGATAAGGTTCGCGCATGGCCGATGCACCGATGGCGGGATTCCCCCCGCCTCCCGAGTCGGTCGTGACCCTGGGGAACTGGCAGGAGCCACCCTTTAACCGGTGGTCCTTCCAGCATCTGCGCGAGATCGTTCCCACGCAGCGCATCACCCGGGGCGCTCGGGCGAAGGCGCTGGCGCTCTCCGACAACCCACCGGCTCTCGACCACATCGCCGTGACGCGGCTCGGCGCCGGTCCGTCCACTGTCGGGGAGGTGCTGGCGGACACGTGGACCGATGCCGTCATCGTGCTGCACGACGGTCAGGTCGTCCTCGAACGCTACTTCGGTCAGATGCGCGCCAACACGCCTCACCTGTTGATGTCGGTCTCGAAGTCCATCGTGGGATGTGTCTGCGGGATCCTTGCCTCGAAGCGCCGCCTGGACCCAGAGGCGCCGATCACGCAGTACGTTCCGGAGATCGCCGGCTCCGGTTACGACAGCGCCACTGTGCGACACCTCCTCGACATGCGCACCGGCGTCGCGTTCAGCGAGGCGTACGAGGACCCCAACGCAGAGGTGCGCGTCATCGAGCGCCACATCGGCTGGCGTCCAGGAGGCGAGGACGAGAGCGCCGGTCTGTACGCCTATCTCACCTCGCTGTCCTCGCAGGGGCCTCACGGCGGCCCATTCGTCTACCGCTCGGCGGACACCGACGTTCTCGGTTGGGTGTGCGAGCGCGCCGCCGGCGTACGGATGGCCGACCTGGTGTCCACCCTCATCTGGGCGCCGATGGGCGCAGAGTACGACGCCGAGATCACCTGTGATGGACTCGGGTCCGCGGTGCACGACGGCGGAGTCAGTGCTACGGCTCGCGACCTCGCCCGCTTCGGCAAGATGTTGCTCGACGACGGCTCGGGTCGGGCATCGACACGTCGTGCCCGAAAGCTGGCTGCAGCAGGCCCGGCACATCGACGCCGATATCCGCGGTGCGTTCGCCGCCTCCGACTCGGAGCCGGTCCTGCCGGGTGGCTGGTACCGCAACCAGTTCTGGTTCGTCCCCGGACCGTCCGGCGACATCTTGCTGTGCCTCGGCATCCACGGCCAGATGGTCTTTGTCGACCGCGCCACCCGCACGGTCGCGGTGAAGCTCTCGTCCTGGCCGACGCCTCAGGACCCCGCCCATCTGGTCGACACCATCCGGGCCTTCGCCGCCGTCGGTCGCCACCTGTCCGGTTTGGAACCGGTCGGGGATGCCGCCGTGGACAGGCCGCCGGGCCCGAGCGGCATCGTCGAGGGTCCGGAACGCGGGCACGGGTAACGGTGTCGGTCACCCCTCGAAGCCGTGGTACTGCATGACGTGCTTGATCCGGGTGTAGTCCTCGAACCCGTACATCGACAGGTCCTTGCCATACCCGGAGTGCTTGAACCCTCCGTGGGGCATCTCTGCGACGAGCGGGATGTGGGTGTTGATCCACACGCAGCCGAAGTCCAGCCGCGCCGCCATCCGGGCCGCACGCCCGGCATTGGAGGTCCAAACAGACGATGCCAGCCCGTACTCGCTACCGTTGGCGAACCTGATCGCCTCGTCCTCGTCGCTGAACCGCTGTGCGGTGACGACCGGACCGAAGACCTCCTTCTGCACGAGCTCGTCGTCCTGGCGCAGGTCGGCGATGAGCGTCGGCTCGTAGAAGTAGCCGACCGACCCCTGCTGCTTGCCCCCGGCCAACAGGCGTGCGTGGGCCGGGGCGCGGCTGACCAGGTCGCTGATGTGCCGGAGCTGGTTCGGGTTGTTGATCGGCCCGTACAGGATGTCCTCGTCGTCGGGGTCGAAGCCGGTCTTGGTTTTCGTGACGGCCTCGGTCAACGCCGCCAGGAACTCGTCGTAGACACCGGCCTGAGCGACCACCCGGGTCGCGGCGGTGCAGTCCTGGCCCGCGTTGAAGTAGCCGGCGATGGAGATGCCGTCGACCGCCGACTCGATGTCGACGTCGTCGAAGACCACCACAGGAGCCTTGCCGCCGAGCTCAAGGTGGGCGCGCTTGAGGTCCTTTGCCGCCGCCGTGGCGACCGCGATGCCGGCGCGGGTCGATCCGGTGATCGAGACGAGCTGGGGGATGGGGTGCTCGGTGAGCGCCGCACCGGTGTCCCGGTCGCCACAGATCAGGTTGCAGACTCCTGGGGGGAAGATGTCCTGCATCTTCTCCACCATCCAGTACGACGATGCCGGCGTGGTGTCCGACGGCTTGAGGACGACGGTATTGCCCGCGGCAAGGGCCGGGGCGAACTTCCAGACCGACATCATCATCGGGTAGTTCCACGGGGCCACCTGCGCGACGGGACCGACCGGCTCGCGACGTATGGCCGAGGTGAACCCGCGCATGTACTCCCCACTCGAGCGGCCCTCGAGCACCCGCGCGGCACCGGCGAAGAACCGGATCTGGTCGACCATCGGCGGAATCTCCTCCGACATCGCCAAGTGCGGCGGCTTGCCGGTGTTCTCGGACTCGATGGCGACGAGCTCCTCGGCGTTCTCCTCTATCACGTCCGCGAGCTTGAGCAGCGCGCGCTGCCGCTCGCTCGGCGTCGTCCAGCGCCACTTCTCGAACGCCGCGCTGGCTGCTTGGCAGGCTTGGTCGACGTCGATGGCCGAGGAGTTCGGCGCGCTCGCGTAGACCTCGCCGGTCGACGGGTTGACGATGTCCATCATGGCGCCGTCGGCCGACGCCTGAACCTCGCCGTCGATGATGTTGTGGAAACTTTTCTTCTCCGACATTGGCGGACTCCCTCCACACGAGACGGGTGCGCCTACTTGACGTACCCGATCGGAACGACTGTCGGGGTCTCCGGCAGCTTTTCGCTGATGTACTGCGACCGGATGCCGTCGATGTAATGCTTCGGCAGCGCTGGGTGAGACCGTCGGCGGTCTGCATCCGGCCCTTGGTGACGAGGACGCCGAGATCGGCTCCCTTGAAGCGGTAGTCGCCCGGTCCGTAGACGCGCAGGAAGAAGCACTCGTCCTCGTGCGTGACGTCGTGCCAATCATTGGTCACCCTGACGAACCGCAGCGATCCGTCGTCCTCGAGGTGCCAGGTACCGGTGCGCGGCGCTTCCAGAAGCCGCTCGACGGAGTCCACCGGCTCCTTCATGATCAGCTGTGCCCACACATCGACGGCTGCGAGTTCGCGCCAGCGCTCGTTGATCTCGTCGACGTCCACCTCGTAGTCGACGTCCATGAACTCGAGGAGGTGGAACAGGAAC
This sequence comes from uncultured Actinomycetota bacterium, assembly GCA_963822305.1. Lineage (GTDB taxonomy): Bacteria > Actinomycetota > Actinomycetes > Mycobacteriales > Mycobacteriaceae > Mycobacterium. The sequence continues at coordinate 3,335 of CAWGHF010000029.1, forward strand.
AGCGGGATGTCGGCGTAGGCCCCGGCGGTCACGTTGGTGATCGACGACGCCCCCGAGATCCGCGGGTTGAGCTCCCCGAGGTAGACCTGATCGGAGTCGACGTCGACGAGCACATCGACCTCGAAGAAGCCCTTGTAGCCCTCCTGCCGCAACCGGTCTCCGAGCCGGCGGACATGCTCGATCGCGACGGCCCGGTGCGCCTCGCTGAGCGCCTCCGGGAACAGGTCGTTACCGCACCATCCCCCCTTGTACGGAGTGAGCTCGGGATAGCCGGTCAGATCGGTCATGAACGGCCCCACGACGGTGCCGTGGCGGGTGTTGACGGCCTCCACGGCCGCGGCCCGGTTGTTGATCCGCTTCATGACCTTGAGCTCTTCGCCGACCATGTGCTCGGCGTCGCGCTGCCAGTCGCCCTCCTGCTTGATGAAGAAGGTCGTCTTGCCCGAATCGCCGTACGGCGTCTGCACGACCAGGTCGGAGCCCAGTCCCGCGTCGGCGGCGAGCTTGGCCAACTCGTCGTAGCTGTCGGCCCGTCCGATGACGTTGGGCACCGAGGGTGCCCCCGCCTCTTCGCCGAGGCGAGTCGTCACGATCTTGGAGTCCAGGTGCCGTCGCAGCGAGTCCGGCGGGAGGATCAGGTTGTAGCCCAGCTCCTCGCAGATCTGCTCGGTCTCCTCGTCGAAGAACACCATCGCGATCATCGGCGCCACGCCCGAGGATCCCACCCGAGACGCGACGTGGGCCTGCACCTCGGGATCCCGCAGGAGGTAGTTGTTGATCTCCTCGCTGCTCTCGAACTCGACGAACGGCTTGTTCTTCGGGGTGAAGACCCGCGGGTGGGCGCCGTCCCAGGAGTCGTAGTAGACGAGGTAGCCGAAGTTACGGACCCAGCGGTCGATGCCGAGCAGGTTGAACGCGGTCGGTCCCACGAAGAAGATCGGGCGAGCGTTGGTCCGGAAGAAGCTGCGGATCTCCGAGATCGTCCGCAGCGGTCTGCCTACATTCGGAAACTTTTTTCATGGCGTCGTTCACGACCGCCTCCTAGCGGTATCGTCGCATAGCCACCGACGGTCGTCCATGTTCTGCGAGAGGCCGGGACGCGCTGGCCTGACCCGATCAGTTCACCCACGTCGGCCGGCGGGTTCGCGCGTCGGAAAGGGCGGTCGGCTGTGACACAACACCCGCTGGAACCACTGAGTGCGGACGAGTTCAGACGCACAACCGAGATCCTGCGTCGCGATGGGCATGTCACCGACACCTTCCGCTTCGCATCGATCGAACTGATGGAACCGGGCAAGCAGGAGGTGCTGGCCTGGCGCGTCGGTGACGCGGTGCCCCGGCACTCGTTCGCGGTGGTGTGGAACCGCGCCGACAACAAGACCTACGAAGCGACGGTCGACCTCACCGGCGATGCCGTCCTCTCGTTCAAGCACATTCCCGACGTCACGCCGAACTTCACCATCGACGAGTTCCACGAGGTCGACGAGGCGCTTCGCAAGCATCCGGACGTGATCGCCAAACTGGCCGAGCGCGGCGTCTCCGACATGAGCCGCGTCATCGTCGACGTCTGGACCTACGGCAAGGCGGTGATGCCCGAGAAGTACCGCGACCGCCGGCTGGGCTGGTGCGATGTGTGGGTCCGCGAGACCCCCGACGGCAACCCATACGCCCACCCGGTCTCGGGGCTGAAGATGATCGTCGACATGAACACCCTGGAGCTCCTCGAGATCGAGGACCAGTACGACGTCGGAATGCCGGCGGTCGACGGTGAGTACGTGCCCGGGCCGTGGAAGGGTGAATCGCGCACCGATCTGAAGCCCCTGCACATCACCCAGCCCGAGGGCGCGTCCTTCACTCTCGACGGCACCGAGTTGCGGTGGCAGAACTGGTCGATGCGCCTCGGCTTCAACTACCGCGAGGGTCCCGTGATCTACCAGCTGGCCTATGACGACCACGGGGTACGGCGTGACGTCGCCTACCGGATGTCGTTCGCCGAGATGGTGGTGCCCTACCGCGACCCCACGTTCGACCACTACCGCAGGACGGCCTACGACATCGGCGAGTGGGGCCTCGGCTTCATGGCCACCTCGCTGGAGCGGGGCTGCGACTGCCTCGGCGAGATCGTCTACGTGGACGCGGTGCTGCACGATGCCGCGGGAGCGCCATACGACATCAAGAACGCGATCTGCCTACACGAGGAGGACAACGCCGTCCTCTGGAAGCACGACGATGCGCTGACCGGTGCCGAGGTCCGCCGGCAGCGGCGCATGGTGGTCTCGTGCCACGTCACCGTCGCGAACTACGAGTACCTCGTCTACTGGCGCTTCTACCAGGACGGCAACATCGAGTGCGAGGTACGCGCGACCGGCATCATGGTCACCACCCCGTATGCCGAGGGCGAGGCCGCGCCGCCCTACGGGACCGTCGTCGACAACCGCACCTACGCGCCGTTCCATCAGCACTTCTTGGTCGCCCGCCTCGACCTTGACGTCGACGGTTCGGCGAACACCGTCGTCGAGGTGGACTCGGTCGCACCCCCGGTGTCCGACGAGAACCCCTACGGTCTCGCTCTGGTCACCCAGTCCACCCCGATCACCTCCGAGGCGTCCTCCGCCCGCGACTACAACTGGGACACCCAGCGCGGCTGGAAGGTCGTGAACCCGGGCAAGCTGAACCGGCACGGCACCCCGGTCGCGTACAAGCTGGTGCCCGGCGCCGCGTTCCCGGCGATCATGGACCCCTCGACGCCGCAGTACCTTCGGGCGCCGGTCATCGGCCACACGCTATGGGTCACGCGGCACGACGACGACGAGCGCTGGCCGTGCGGCAAGTACCCCACGCAGTCCACCGTTGACACCGGTCTGACGGAGTGGATCAAGGACGACGCACCGCTGGAGAACGCCGACGTCGTGCTCTGGTACGTCTTCGGCATCCACCACATCACCCGCGTGGAGGACTGGCCGATCATGCCGGTCGATACGATCTCGTTCTGGCTGAAGCCGTTCGGGTTCTTCGACCAGAACCCGTCGATCGACGTCGCCCCCTCGCCGAAGGCGGAGGGCGAGACCTGCCACACCGGGACCGAGCACATCGACCCCGAAGCACGCGGCGCACCACCACTGAGCGCAGGGCCGGCTAGCTACGGCTCGTCGACGACGAGCACCGGCGTGTCCTTGCGCAGCGTCTCGCCGCGGAAGAACGCCGGCTGACGGGCGCGCATGATCAGCATGACCACAACGCCGAGCAGGATCATCCCGAGACCCAGGATCAGGACCAGCCCGACGCCGGCGATGCTCGCGCCGCTGCCGTAGTCAGGCGAGGCGCTGTCGCGAAGCGTGACTAGGAAGACCGCGAGCAAACCGAGCCCGCCCAGCAACGGGAACAGGAACTTGAACACGAAGCTCTGGGCGTTTGCGAACAACTCGTGACGGAAGTACCAGATGCAGGCGAACGCGGTCAGGCCGTAGTAGAAGCAGATCATGATGCCGAGCGAGTAGATCGTGTCGGTGAGCACGTTCTCGCTGGTGAAGGTGAGGATCGAGTAGAACAACGCCGAGCCGATGCCAGCCGCGATCAACGCGTAGGACGGTGTCAGGTACCGGGGGTGGATCGTGGCGAAGCGCTCGGGGAAGGCCTTGTAGGTGCCCATCGCCAGCATGGTCCGCGAGGTCGGCAGGAATGTGGTGATCAGGCTGGCGGCACTCGAGGCCACCACGGCAAGGAACAGGAGCAAGTTGAGCGGGCTGCCCATAACGGGTTCGGCGAGGGCGCCGAAGACGTTGTCGGAGATCTCCTCATTTCCCAGACCGAGCCCCTCGGTCTCGACTCCGGCGTACATCTGGGTCGCGACGGCGACCAGTAGGTAGGTCAGCAGGATCGACAGGACGCACAGCAGCGCAGCACGGCCGGGGGTCCTTTCGGAGTCTTTGGACTCCTCGTTGACCGTGAGGGCGGTGTCCCAGCCCCAGAACGCGAAGATCGAACCGGAGAGGCCCGCGATGAACGCCGACAACGTCAGGCCGGCGGGGCTGAACCAGTCGAGGCTGAACGACATGCCGGTCTCCGAGGAGCCGGATTTCGCCAGCGCCATTACGGCGAACAGCAACAGGACGACCATCTGGAACCCGACCAGGATGAACTGGACGTGTTCGGTCGTGGTGATGCCGCGGTACGACACCGCGGTCGCGATCGCCAGGAAGATCAGACAGGTGACCACGTTGATCAGCTTGTTCTCCCACAGCGCGCCAATGGATTCGCTTCCCGCCACTTCGCCGATGAACTGGTAGAAGAACTGCACCGCGACGCCGGCGAGGTTGGACAGCACGATGACGGTCGCCAGCACGGCCGCCCATCCGCCGAGCCAGCCGATGTAGGGCCCGAAGGCCTTGGTGGTCCAGGTGAACGACGTCCCGCAGTCCGGTGCGACCTTGTTGAGTTCGCGGTAGGCGTACGCGGCGAAGAACATCGGCAGGAATCCGGCGATGATCACCACCGGCATCTTCGCGCCTGCCTCGGCGACCAGGATGCCGATCGTGGCTGTCAGCGCGTAGGCCGGAGCCACCGAGGAGATACCCAGGACGGTGCCGCCGAGAAGGCCGACGGCGTCGTGTGAGAGCCCCTTGTCCTGAAGATCCGCCTCGGGCTGATGGTGCGGGTCGTGCGCTTCGATCTGCATGATGACCTCTTACGGCCGGTACCGAATAGGCCCTGATCGTAACGACGCTGTAGTCGCGACGTTGCAAATCGGAACGCGTCGCCTTCCCGCACCGCAACTTCAGGTAGCGCTCTTGACCCACCGCCACTGTGTCGACCACCAGGACTCGGCGCCGGGCAAGGCATCACGCACGGCCTCTACGACACCCGGCCAATATTCGGCATGGAAGTCGTCTCCGGACAGCCAGCCGCCCACCTGTACCTTCGGCGCCCACGCCGCGATATCAGCCGAGACGCTGGCGTAGTCGTGCCGCGCGTCGATGTGCACCCAGGCCAGCGACTGGTCGGGAAACAGCTGCGCAGCCGCAACCGAGTCGCTGATGAGCAGCTGCACCAGATCGGCTGCACCGCAGGCGATCACGTTGCGGTGCAGCAGGCCTGCGAAGGTGCCGCCACCGTAGGAGACCGCGGGACCGTGGGCATTGATGTCACACTGGCCCTCAGGGCCGCTGCCTCGCGCGGTGTCGACTCCGATGAGCGTTATGTCACGCCGACTTTCCCGAACCACTTCGGCCAGCGAGCAGAGGCTCTTACCCAGATAGCAGCCCACCTCGGCGAACCGGCTCCCGTCACCGAAGTGTGCGACCGCCTCCTCCTGGGCGCTGCGCCACTGGAACCAGCCCGGGATGTCCTGCCACCGTCGGACCGGGCGCTCGAAATCGGATTTGGTATGCACGTCAGCCCTCGGTCGGGGTGGTCCAGATCTTGTCGACGCTGATCCTCAGCCGGGTGTTGTAGTCGCCCATCGCGTCGGCAAGTCCGAACTGCTTGGCATCCGCCTCGTACTTCTCCCAGTACGGGCCGTCGTCGCGTGGATCGGAATCCGTCGCGTCGACCGTCGCCTCGCCGCCGACCACGATGATGCCCCCGCCGTTGCCATCGGAGTCCAGGTTCAGGCTCACCCGCGGGTGGTTCGAAACGTGTCTGACCTTCGCGGCGTTCGGCATCGAGTAGACGACGACGTCCGTGCCGTCGAAGTAGAACCACACCAACTTCGGCACCGGCTGGCCGGATTTGGCGACTGTCGTCAGCCATCCGTAGTGGTCGGCTTGGAGCCTGCTGGACACTTCTTGCGTGAATTCGACTGCCATGGAAGCGAATGTAGTCTCGCGACATGACACTCAATCTGTCCGTCGACGACGTCCTGACGACCACCCGCTCGGTGCGCAAGCGGCTCGATCTGGAGAAGCCGGTGCCGCGCGAGGTCCTGATGGAGTGTCTCGACCTAGCGCTACAGGCGCCGACGGGGTCCAACGCCCAGGGTTGGCAGTGGGTGTTCGTCGACGACCCGGAGAAGAAGAAGGCGCTCGCCGACATCTACCGGCACAACGCGACGCCCTACCTCGACCGGGAGCGACCGACGCGCGGCGACCTGCGTGACGACCAGATCGGCGCGGTTATGAGTTCGGCGAAGTACCTCAACGAGCACCTGCATGAGGTGCCGGTGATGTTGGTCCCGTGCCTGGAGGGAAGTCCCGACGATGCGGTAGCGGGTAGCGCCGGATTCTGGGGGTCACTCCTGCCCGCGGTATGGAGTTACATGCTGGCGCTGCGCTCGCGCGGCCTCGGTTCGGCGTGGACGACGCTGCATCTCGTCGGCAAGGGCGAGAAGCTGGCCGCCGACGTTCTCGGCATTCCGTTCGAGGAGTACCGCCAGGGCGGCCTGTTCCCGATCGCCTACACCAAGGGCACCGAGTTTCAGCGGGCCAAGCGCCTGCCCGCAGAGCAGTTCGCGCACTGGAACTCATGGTGATTCTCTTCGCGCAAGCGCTCATCGGAAGGTGAATCACACCGCGCCGTTGAATTCCTGCTGGCGCCACGCCTCGTAGACGGCGACCGCCGCGGCGTTGGACAGGTTCAGCGAGCGCCTGCCCGCCAGCATCGGGATGCGCACTTGCGAGGTGATGTGCGGGTCGGCCAGGGTCGCGTCGTCCAGACCGGTGGGCTCGGGGCCGAACATCAACACGTCGCCGGGTTGGTAGGCGATGTCCGAGAACGACGCCGTCGCGTGCGCCGTGAACGCGTACACCCGCGTCGGCGCGATGACGTCCCACGCTGTCGCAAGGTCGGGATGCACGGTCACCGATGCGAGGTCGTGGTAGTCCAGGCCCGCCCGGCGCAGCTTGGGTTCGGATAGCTCGAAACCGAGCGGTTCGACGAGGTGCAGCTCGCAGCCCGTCGCCGCGACCATGCGGATCGCATTACCGGTGTTGGGCGCGATGCGTGGCGAGTAGAACATCAGCTTGAACACAACGCGCTATCTTCCCTGCAAGCGCTCTCCTGGGAAAAAGTGAACACCCCCGACTCCTAAAAGCCGGGGGTGCTTCGATCGTTCGATTGTCAGGACTTGCTAGCAGCCTTCTGGCGCGATTCCTGCACCTTGGCCTTGGCGCGAGCCTTCTCGGCCTCGGCCTCTTTACCGGCTGCCTCAAGTTGATTGGAGGCCTTGTCGACCTGCGCTCGACCCTCTTCCTGAAGATCGCTGCGGCTCAGGATCAAACCGATGACCTGCTTGGTAAACCCGATAGCGCCGGAGACGATGCCCCTCACGGCTTCGATCGGACCGCTGTTGTTCTCCGCCATTAGTTCCCTCCTCTTCGATGGCTGTCGTTCACAGCCGATACTTCGCCGAGGTGCTAGCTGTTGCAAGCGCTTGTTAGCATCTTCACAAAGGGGTTTAAGCCTGAGACTGAGCGGGGTTCGCGGACGGGCGAGCTATCCTTAGTTGGCCCCAACGGCATTTGCTCAGACGCCGACTAAGAGCGTTGCCGCAGCGCCACGAACCTTGGCTGTTCAGTAAGAATTGTGGAAACGGCCGCGCGCTACTGGCATACTCGATCAATTGCCAGGCGATGAACGCCAGCCCGCAATGGGGCAAAATCAGCAGGAAGCGTTATGAACCTCGCTCATTTAGCAAAAGACCGTCTAGCGGCCGGTAGCGCGGTGGTGCAGCAATGACCACGTTCACCCAGCAAGAGCTGGTGGACGGACTGGTCACCGATGACGACGCCAACGCGCCAGGGCGACCGAAACGTCCCTCCCGATGGTCGCTGAAGAATTGGCCGGTCCGTTGGAAGGTGCTTGCGATCGTTCTGGTGCCGCTGATTCTGGCTGGCGCCTTCGGCGGGTTACGCGTCTACTCGAGCGCGATCGAGGCACGTGATCTGCAGCGCGTCGCTGACCGCGCCGAAATGGTGCCCGCGATCGTTAGCTACATGGACGCCCTCAATGGCGCGATGTCGGCTCAGGCCGCCGGCGGCGACGTTCAAGCCGCGATAGGTGCCTTCGACTCCAGCCGTGCCGAACTTCAGCGTCGGCTCAACGGCACTCCCGATGTGCCGCCGGATGTCCAGAAGGGCGTCGCCAGCATGCTCGAGGGCGGGCAGGCGCAGGTGAACAAGATCGGCAACAGCGTCCCTCTGATCGACCGGGTTACCACCTACGTGCCGATCCTGCTGACCGCAGAGGACGCCATCACCGGATTGGTCCGGGTCGACGACCAAACCATCCGCGCCGAGTCGCAGGGCCTCAGCCGCGCCGTCGGCGCCCGCGGGCTGATGATGATGGAACAGCTCGTCGTCAACGCCGGAGCCGAACTGCCCGACCCCGAACTGCGCTCCCGGCTGGTCGCCGTCGCAGGCACCGAGCCGTCGACGCTGCTAGGCATGGCCCAGGTACTGGGCGTCGGCTCGCCGGAGGCCAAGCAGTTGCAGCGCGAGTACATCCATCGCACGGCACTCATCTCGGATCCGAACGTGCCGATCGTCGGCAATCCCGAGCTCCTCCAGTCGCTCCAGACCACGGATCAGGTCGCGGCCAAGTTGATCGACAAGACGGCGCCCGCGATAACCGGCGCCGTCGCCGACCAGGCCGCGGCGGCGCGCACCGAAGCCATCCGCGACTCGGCGATCGTGCTCGGCGCGATCGTGCTGGCGCTGCTGCTCGTCACCCTGGTGGCGCGGTCGCTGATCCGGCCGTTGCGCACGCTGCGCGACAGCGCACTTCGGGTGGCGCACGACGACCTCGCGCGCGAAATCGACCGGGTGCGCGCCGGCAAGGAACCCGGACCCGTCGAGCCGATCCCGGTGCACACCACCGAGGAAGTCGGCCAGGTCGCGCACGCCGTCGACGAACTCCACGAGCAGGCCGTCTTCCTGGCCGGTGAGCAGAGCCGGCTGCAGCTGCAGGTAGGCGACATGTTCGAGACGCTGTCGCGGCGCAGTCGCACGCTGGTCGACCAACAGCTCTCGCTCATCGACCGGCTGGAGCGCAACGAGGAGGACCCGGAGCGGCTGGAAAGCCTGTTCCGGCTCGATCACCTGGCCGCCCGGATGCGCCGAAACGGAGCCAACCTGTTGGTGCTCGCCGGCGCGAAGGTGCCGCGCGAGCAGGCCGACCCGGTGCCCGTCGCTGCCCTCATCAACGCCGCGGCCTCCGAGGTCGAGGACTACACCCGTGTCGTCACCGCGACGGTGCCCGACAGCGAGATCGTCGGTTCGGTGGCGGGCGACCTCGTGCACCTGCTCGCCGAGCTGCTCGACAACGCGCTGCGCTACTCGCCACCGATTTCGCAGGTGCGGGTGTCGGCCGTGCACACAGGAAACGGCGGGCTGGTCGTCGAGGTCAGCGACATCGGGATCGGAATGACCGAATCCGATCTGCGAGTAGCCAATACGCGCCTGCAGTCCGGTGGCGAGGTGACGCCCTACACGGCGCGCCACATGGGTCTGTTCGTGGTCGGCCGGCTCGCCCAGCAGCACGGGCTGGTGGTTCGGCTGCGCAGCACCATTGCGGGAGAAGCGAATTCGGGCACCACCGCCGGGGTTTACGTGCCGTCCGAGCTGCTTCAGCGCGCCGGCATGCGCGACCAGTTCGACACCGGCCCGCAGAGCACTGCCACAGATGTGCATTCGGACATGGCCACCGTGCTGGCCCTCGACGAGGCCGACAACGACTACGCCGACAACGACTACGCCGACTACGGGGACGAGGTCGGCGTGGATCAGCTCAACGGGCATTCCGAGCTGCCCGTCACGCTGTTGCCGCAACGCAGTCCCGGTGCCAGCGGCATCTCCGGGTCGCCAGCGGGGCGAGAGCTGGCGCCGGAGGCCGAGGCCGATGCCGAGGACGAGTACGAGGACGAGTCGGAGCTCCAGTACGAGGACGAGCCAGAGGTCGAGTACGACGAGGAGGCGTCGGAGGAGCCGGTCGCAGAACAACCGCGGCAGGCTCCCGTCGACACCTCCGCGTTCTTCGCCTCCCGCGGCCAGGTGTCCACCAACGGAACCAACGGCGCACACGAGCACGAACCGGAGCCGGAGCCTGCGGAGTTGCCGCAGATCGCCGATGCGGACTCCTCGACGACATCGGGGGCCGACGATGCGATCTATCAGCGGATGCTCTCGGAGTGGCTCGTCGATCCGTCCGATCTGGCGAAAAGCAGCGACCTGAACTGGGAGTCCGTCTGGGACCACGGCTGGTCGGCGGCCGAGGCAGCCGAGGATGCGCCGGTCGAGGCGCATACCGAGTCCGGGCTTCCGGTGCGTGATCCCGGCGCCCGCCTGGTACCCGGTGCGGCGGCGGGTCAGCCATCGCGTCACGCGGCGAACGGAGTGCACTCCAACGGGGGAGCGCACCGCAGCCATGATGACGACGACGAGGTAGAGTCGGCGGCCGACTTCAGTACCGGTGCGCACGCGATACCGGTACGCGATCCGGAGGCTGTTCGCGCGAGCATGAGCAGCCACTTCGGCGGCGTGCACGCCGCGCGGTCGCACGCCCAGGAGACCAGAGGAACCGATAACGAATGAGCTTTCCGGAGGGCAGGAGCGCAGCGACCCGGGATTCTTTCAAGCCAAGTTCGACGCAGCGCGATTCGCTCGACTGGCTGGTCTCGAAGTTCGCCCGCGATGTCTCCGGTGTCACCCACGCGGTTCTGGTGTCCGCGGACGGCCTGCTGATGGCCGCCAGTGAGCACATGCCGATCGAGCGTGCCGACCAGCTCGCCGCGGTGGCGTCCGGCCTGGCCAGTCTGTCGACCGGTGCGTCGCAGCTGTTCAACGGCGGCTACGTGATGCAGTCCGTCGTCGAGATGGAGAACGGTTATCTGCTGCTGATGCGCGTCGGCGACGGCTCGAACCTCGCGACGCTGGCCACCACCGGATGCGACATCGGCCAGATCGGCTACGAGATGGCGATGCTGGTCGAGCGGGTCGGCAGTGTCATCCAGTCGTCACGACGAGCACCACAGCACTCGTGAGCGGCTTGTGGACGATCTCGAGTCTTTCGCACCTGACGACCAGCCGAGCCTGGTACGGCCCTACACGCTGACGTCGGGGCGCACCGACTCGCGCATCAACCTACCGTTGGAGGCCCCGATCGAGGCTGTGGTGCCCGACAAGCCGGGGCGGTGGCCGGGAAACGATGTGCGGGCGCAGATTTGCGCGATGTGCGGGAGCAGCCCGTCGGTCGCCGAGATCGCCGCACGTCTATCGTTACCGGTCGGCGTGGCCCGTGTGCTGATCGGTGACCTTGTGGCCGTCAGGACATCTGCGGGTACGCGCCACCTTGAGCGATCGGTCGAGCATCGACGAACGGCGCGAATTGATAGGAAGGACCCTCCGTGGCTTACGCGCACTCTGAGGGTCACCGCGGACGCGAGGAGCAATACAGCCCCCGCGGACGCGAGGAGCAATACAGCGACCGCAAGGCGTCGACGAAGATCGTCATCTCCGGCGGCTTCGGCGCCGGCAAGACCACGTTCGTCGGCGCGGTGTCCGAGATCATGCCGCTGCGCACCGAGGCACTGGTCACCAACGCATCGGCGGGGCTCGATGGCATCGAGCTCACACCGGAGAAGCGGACGACGACGGTGGCGATGGACTTCGGCCGGATCACGCTGGACGAGGACCTTGTGCTGTATCTGTTCGGCACCCCGGGGCAGCGGCGGTTCTGGTTCATGTGGGACGACTTGGTCCTCGGTGCGATCGGCGCCATCATCTTGGTGGACTGCCGTCGCCTTCAGGACAGCTTCGCTGCGGTGGACTTCTTCGAGGCCCGTCATATGCCGTTCCTGATTGCGATCAACGAATTCGACGACGCGCCAAGGCATGCCCCGCACGAAGTGCGCAAGGCGCTGGCGCTGTCCGACGACATCCCGATCATCACCGTCGACGCCAGGGATCGGCACTCCGCGACGGCCGCGCTCATCGCCGTCACGGAGTACGCGTTGAATGTGCTCCCGTCGGTACCCGGCTGACCGCGTGACCGAAGCCGAAACCGTTTGGACAGAACGGGAATTCGTTGAGCACGATTTTCGCGACGACGACCTGACCCGGCTGCGGACCGAACGCGTGGTGTTCACCGAATGCGACTTCAGCGGTGTCGATCTGGGCGAGTCCGAACACGTGGGGTCGGCCTTCCGCAACTGCACCTTTCGCCGGACGACGCTGTGGCACAGCACGTTTCGTCATTGCAGCTTGCTCGGCTCGGTGTTCACCGAATGCCGGCTGCGGCCGGTGACGTTCGTCGAGGTGGACTTCACGCTGGCGGTCCTTGGCGAATGCGACCTGCGTGGCGTCGACCTGTCGGACTGCCGCCTGAGCGAGACCGGCCTGGTGAAGGCGGATCTGCGCAAGGCCGTTCTGCGTCGTGCGGATCTGCGGGGAGCCCGCACGCAGGACGCCCGGCTGGAGGAGGCCGACCTGCGGGGTGCGCGGGTCGACCCGACGCTGTGGACCACCGCCTCCGTGCGAGGCGCGCGGATCGACATCGAGCAGGCGCTGGCCTTCGCTGCCGCGCACGGGCTCGACGTGCACGGCGAGTGAGGGCCAGAGCACGAGGAGCACCAGCAAGCTAGCCGCCCTTGAGGCGGATCTTCCATCGAACAAAGCTCAGGTAGCCGACGCAGATGCACCCCAGCATGGCCATGTTGAACCACCACGCGCCGGGGGTGTGCTTCCAGTGCGAGTCTTGCGGAGTCAGCGGGCCCGGTACGAGTCTCAAGAGGTCGATCGTCGACGCGGTGCTGGCGAATCCCCACCGCGCGGGCGTGATCCATGACAACTGGTCGAGCCCGATCCGGCCGGTCACCGGGATCATGCCGCCCTGGAACACCAGCTGCGACATGATCGCGATCACCAGCAGCGGCATGATCTGCTCGTTCGATTTGGCCAGCGCCGAGAGCGCTAAGCCGACCATCGCTGCGGCCACACAGCAGGCCGCCATGTCGACGAACAGCTCGAGGGTCCGGTTGGGGATCACCGCGCCGCTGGTCACGGCCCCAGGGCCCCACTTCTTGCCCCAGATGTTGATCGCGACGACGATCGCCGACTGCAGTATCGCGAACGCGGCGAAGACGACGACCTTGGCCAACAGGTATGCGGTCGTGGACAACCCGACGGCCTGCTCGCGCAGGAAGATGGCCCGTTCGCCGATCAGGGCGCGGATCGTCAGCGCGGTGCCCATGAAGATGGCGCCGACGTTGAGCAGCACGAGGATCTGCCCCGGCTCGTTCGGCGCTTCACCACCCTGTATCGCAGGAACGGGCACGCCGAAGCCGACGTCTCCCGGCACCGACAGGGACAGCACGCCCATGATGAACGGCAGCACCGCCAGGAAGATGAAATAGCCGCGGTCCGAAACGATCAGCCTCATCTGACGCCGCGCGATCGTCGAGAACTGTCTTCGAATGCTGGTGCGTGTCGGCTTGCCCAAGTCCGTAGGCGTTTGCGAGGGCGGCTGCGGTGGTGGCGGGCCGTGCTGGGCCAGGAATCGCTGATGAGCCGCTTCGGGGTCGCGCGCCACCGAACTGAAGATGTCGGCCCAATTGGTGGTGCCCATCGACGCGCCGATCTGGCTTGGCGGCCCGGAGAACGCGGTCATGCCGCCCGGTGCAAGCAGCAGCACCTGGTCGCACACGTCGAGGTAGGACAACGAGTGGGTGACCACCAGCACCACGCGTCCCGCGTCGGCCAGTTGGCGCAGCATCGTCATCACCTGCCGGTCCAGCGCCGGGTCGAGGCCGGACGTCGGCTCGTCGAGAAGCAGCAGCGACGGACCGGTCAGCAACTCCATCGCCACGGATGCACGCTTGCGCTGACCACCCGAGAGCTTGTCGACGCGGGTCTTGCGGTGCTGCGTCATCTCGAGTTCCTCGAGCACCTGCGCGACGACCCGCTCACGGTCCTCTTTGTTGGTGTCCGGGGGCAGCCGCAGCTCGGCCGCGAACATCAGTGCTTGTTCCACGGTGAGCTGGCCGTGCACCACGTCGTCCTGGGGCACCATCCCGATCCGGGAGCGCAGCGACGCGTACTCGGCGTGGATGTCGTGGCCCTCGAAGGCGACGGTGCCCTCCGTCGGATGGGTGTAGCCGGCCACCAACCGCGCGAAGGTGGACTTGCCCGCGCCCGACGGGCCGATGACGGCCGTCAGCGTGCCGGGCCGCGCCGTCAACGAGATGTTGTTCAGCAGCGTCTTGTTGCCCTCGATGGTCCACGTGACGCCGTGCACGTCCAGGCCGCCGGTGCCGCTCGCCGCGGTGGTCTCGGTGCGGCGGACCAGCGTGCCGCCGCGGAACACCAGGTCGACGTTGCCGATGGTGACCGTGTCGCCCTCGTTCAGCAGGGCACTCTCGACGCGCGATCCGTTGACGAACGTTCCGTTGATGCTGCGGTTGTCGCGGATCTCGGTGCCCGCGCCGGTCGGCACCAAGGTCGCGTGGTGCCGCGACGCCAGCACGTCGGGGATGACGATGTCGTTGTCGGTGTTGCGGCCGATCTTGACCGAGCCCGGCGCCGAGGAGTCCGCGGGACGACCGGGCCGCAGGATCTTCAGCATGCTCGTCGCGAGGTTGCCCTCGCTCGACCGCGGTGCGGCCATCGGGCCGATCGCCGTCACCGACTCCAGGGCCGGTTGGGACAGCGGCTGCGCCGCCTGCTGCGAAACCGCGCTGGGCGGGCGGGTTTGGTGAGCTGCGAGCCGGTGTAGCTGGGCTGCGGGGCGCTCGGGTAGCGCGGCTGCTGGGTCGACGGGTAGCCCTGCTCGACCGGTCGGGTACGGCTGCGGGCGGGAGATCGGGGGTTGCGGCGGTGTGCGGCTGCTGGCTGGGCCAGGCGCCACTCGGGCGGCCGGTGACGGGGATCGACGTGGTCGGCGGTCGGCCCGCGGCCTGTTGCCTGCCCACCTCGAACGACAGCAGCGGTCCGTCCGGGTTACCGATGTTGATGTTCTGGCCGTCTTGGATGTCGACGGTCGGCACTCGGCGGCCGTTGACGTACATCCCGTTGAGGCTGCCGTTGTCGATGGCTATCCACCGGCCCTGATCGAACCGCAGCACCAGGTGTGCCCGGGAGATCAGTGGGTGTGCGATGCGGACGTCGGCGCGAAGGTCGCGACCGATGACGACATCGTTTCCAGCGGCGAATGTGCGTGCTGACCCGTCGTTCCGAACGGTCAGCGCGGGCGGGGCTGGTCGGCTCATCGCGACCAACTCTATAGGTATCCCGTTGTTCTACGACGGGGTTAGGGAGGTCGGCCGTCGGTCCGGCGACCCGGTCACCACGCAATGGGTGTGGATGGAAGCGCTCGATCGCAGGGCGGTCGGCATGCACTCGTTGCAGTGGTTGCAGACAGACCGCACCGAATGGTTGTCACCGTCGGCGTGAATCCTGTTGATCAGGTCGGGTTCGGCCAGCAACGCCCTGCCCATCGCGACGAAGTCGAAACCCTCCGCCATCGCCAGGTCCATCGACTCGCGGTTGGTGATGCCACCGAGCAGGATCAGCGGCATCTTCAACTCCGCGCGGAACAGTTTGGCGTCGCGCAGCAGATACGTCTCGCGGTAGGGATATTCGCGGAACACCTTGCTGCCGAACAGTCGCACTCCCCACCGGATCGGCGGCTTGAAGACGTTGGCGAACTCCTTGAGTGGCACGTCACCGCGGAACAGATACATCGGATTGATGAACGAACTGCCCGCCGTCAACTCGATCGCGTCGAGTCCGCCGTCCTCCTCCAGCCATTTGGCCGTCTGTAGAGCCTCTTCGACCTTGATGGCGCCGCGTACCCCATCGGTCATGTTGAGTTTCGCCGTCACCGCGATCTGATCGCCGACCGCTTGCTTGACTGCGTTGACGACTCCGCGCGCCACCTTCGCCCGGTTCTCCAGCGACCCGCCGAACTCGTCGTCGCGACGGTTGATCAGCGGGCTCAGGAATGAACTGCAGAAGTAGCCGTGGCCGAGATGAATCTCAACGGCGTCGAACCCGGAATCGATGGCGATCCGCGCGGCGTTGGCGTGCGCGCCGATGACTTCGGTGATGTCGTCGCGGGTGGCCTTCTTGGTGAAGCGCATCACCAGGGGGTTGAAGAGGCGTCCCGGAGCCAGCGCCCTGGTCTTGCCCACGCGCGAGTGCCTGACGGGTCCGGCGTGGCCGATCTGCGCGCTGACCGCGGCGCCCTCGGCGTGAATGGTCTCGGTGAGCTTCTGCAGTCCGGGCACCGCCTCGGGTCGCATCCACATCTGGGTGGGCTCGGTGCGCCCCGCCTCCGATACGGCGCAGTAGGCGACCGTCGTCATGCCCACTCCGCCGGCGGCAGGCAGTTGGTGGTACTTGATCAGGTCGTCGGTGACGAGCGCGTTCGGGGTCGCCCCCTCGAAGGTCGCCGATTTGATGATCCGGTTGCGCAGAGTCACCGGGCCGAGCTTGGCCGGGGTGAACACGTTGGGCGCAGTGTTCATGGTCGTCAAGACTGCCACATTGACATGTCAGACTGGCTGCCGTGGGTGCGATCACATTGGACGGTAAGGCCATACGCGACGAGATATTCGTCGACCTCTCCGAGCGGGTAGCGGCGCTGACCGCCGCAGGACGCACGCCGGGCCTCGGCACGGTGCTGGTCGGCGACGACCCCGGTTCGCAGGCGTATGTGCGCGGCAAACATGCCGACTGCGCGAAGGTCGGGATCAACTCGATCCGCCGCGATCTGCCTGCCGACATCAGCCAGGCCAAGCTCGACGAGACCATCGACGAGCTGAACGCCAATCCCGAGTGCACCGGTTACATCGTGCAGCTGCCGCTGCCCAAGCACCTCAACGAGAACGCCGCGCTGGAACGCCTCGATCCCGGCAAGGACGCCGACGGCCTGCATCCGATGAACCTCGGCCGGTTGGTGCTCAACGAGCCCGCTCCGCTGCCGTGCACACCGCGCGGCATCGTGCACCTGCTTCGGCGCTACGAGGTGGAGATCGCGGGCGCCCAGGTGGTGGTGATCGGCAGGGGCGTGACCGTCGGCAGGCCGCTGGGGCTGTTGCTCACCCGGCGATCCGAGAACGCCACAGTGACGTTGTGTCACACCGCAACTCGACATCTGCCGCAGCTGACCCGCGAGGCGGACATCGTCATCGCCGCCGCGGGCGTGCCGCATATGGTGACGGGGGAGATGGTGCGGCCGGGTGCGGCCGTCGTCGATGTCGGCGTCAGCCGCGACGAGAACGGCAAGCTGGTCGGTGATGTCGCGCCCGACGTGTGGGAGGTGGCGGGCCACGTGTCGCCGAATCCCGGCGGTGTCGGCCTGTTGACCCGGGCGTTCCTGTTGGTCAATGTCGTCGAGTTGGCCGAACGCGCCTGATGACCATCCGGGAGTTCGCCCGCAAGGTGTTCCGCGGCCAATGGCCGATCTTGCTGGTTGGCCTCTTCTTCCTGGCCGCGTTCGGCCTGGTGGTCGCCGGATACTGGCGTCGTGGCGCGCTCGTGCTCGGTATCGGCGTCGCCGTCGCGGCGGCGCTGCGGCTTGCGCTCACCGACGAACGGGCCGGCTTGCTGATGGTGCGCAGCAAGGGCATCGACTTCGTTACGACGGCAACGGTCAGCGCCGCCGTGCTCTTCATCGCCGCGACGATCGACCCGCTGGGCACCAGCTAGCCTATCTGCCCACCAGGCAAACTTGCCCACTGTGCAAGTTTCGGTACAGTGGCGATATGACCGGACTGCGGGAGCGCAAGAAGCTCGACACTCGGCGCGCGCTCAGCGACGCCGCACTGAAGCTCGCATTCGAACGCGGTCTCGACTCGGTCACTCGCGAGGCCATCGCGGAACTGGCGGGCGTCTCGCTGCGGACGTTCAACAATTACTTCACCGGCAAGTACGAGGCGCTGGCCTACCGCCAGACGGAACGCCTGCGCCGCAGCATCACCGTGCTTGCGGGAGCGCCCCGCCGACGAGCCACTGTGGACGTCGATCACCGAAGCCGTGATCGCACCGCTCGAAGAGGACTTCCGCGAGGCCACCGGTGAGGAGAACAAGATTCCGAGCCGAACCGAGCTCGCCGAGGTCCGGAAACTGTTGATGAGGCCGGAAATCCGCGATGCCGCGAACAAGGAGCTGTTCGACGAGTGGCTCGAGGTGGTCGCGGAGCGGACCGGCACCGACCCGGATCGTGACCTCTACCCGCGCCTCGTTAGCGCGGTGGTCCGTGCCGTCGGCGACGCGGCGACAGAGCTCTACGTGAGGGCGGATCCCCCCGTCCCGATCACCACGCTGATCCGGACCGGCTTCGCCGAGGTGGCCGCAGGTATGCCGGAGCCGACCAAGCTTAAGAGGAGGAAGAAGCAATGACGGTCGAAGCCGCTGACGTCGTCATCTCCGGCGCCGGGCCCAACGGCCTGATGCTGGCCTGCGAGCTGGCCCTGGCGGGCGTGCGGCCCGTCGTTCTCGACAAGCTGCCGGGACCGAGCGATGAGCCGAAAGCCAACGGCCTTGTCGGACAGGTGATCCGGCAGCTCGACATGCGCGACCTCTACCACACGTTCGGCGGTGACGAGGGGCCGCCGAAGCCCGCCTACGGCTGGATGTTCGCGGGGGTGTCGCTGAACTTCCTCGGCATCGAGGACAACCCGATGTACGCGCTGCTCATCCAGCAGCCGCGGGTGGTGCGCCTCCTGGAGAAGCGGGCGCGTGATCTCGGCGTCGACATCCGGTGGGGCCATGAGCTGACGGCGATGCGCGCGGGCGACGACAACGTGGCGCTGACCGTTGCGACCGCGGGGCGCGCCTACCGGACGGACGCCGGCTACCTGGTGGCCGCCGACGGTGGCCGCAGCACGGTGCGCAAGGCGGTGGGCATCGGCTTTCCCGGTCACACGTCGCCGATCGTCAGCAGGATCGCCCATGTGCACCTGCCCGAAGAGCTCCTGGTGCCGGGCTGTGGATACGAGATCCCGGGTTTCGGCCTATTACCGTTCGGCCACAACAGGTTCTCCGACGGCACCGTCATCGCGTTTCCGCTCGAACCGGCTCGGCCAATGCTCGGGATCGATCGAGTACGGCTGGACTGGGGGCAGTGCCGAGGGACCGATGACGCTCGATGAGCTACGTGACAGCCTCCGCCGCGTCATCGGCGTCGACGTACCGCTTGAGGCGCCGAAAGGGCCGGGCCCGCATGCGCTGCGCAGGCTCGACGGGACGAACTCGCGGCAGGCCGACCGATACCGGGAGGGCCGGGTGCTGCTGCTCGGTGACGCCGCGCACGTGCATTCCCCGATGGGCGGACCGGGTTTGAACCTCGGCATGCAGGACGCCGTCAATCTCGGTTGGAAGCTGGCCGGTGTGGTAAACGGTTGGGCCCCTTCGGGTCTGCTCGACACCTACGAGTCGGAGCGATATCCGGTCGGGGAGCGGGTGATGATGCACTCGCAGGCGCAGCTGGCATTGTCCGCGCCCGGACCCGAAGTCGACGCACTGCGCAGGCTTTTCGGCGAGCTGGTCGACAAGCCGAGAGTGACGGAACATCTCGCGGGTCTGCTCGCCGGCTCGGACGTCCGCTACGACGTCGGTGACGATCATCGGCTGTCGGGTCTGATGGTGCCCGATCTGAGCTCGACGACGGCCGTCGGGTGGTCGAACTGCTGCATGACGCGCGGGCGGTGCTGCTCGACGCGTCCGGCGGCGCGGCGGCGGAAGCCGCGGGTCCCTGGGCCGACCGAGTGAACCTCGTTTCGGCGGCGATGGCCGACGGACCGGCCGCGCTGCTCATCCGTCCCGACGGCTACGTCGCCTGGGCCACAGACACATTCGGCGCCGACGACGCCGCAACGTTACGGACCGCGCTGACGCGCTGGTTCGGTGCGCGCTAGGGCAGCGTCGCGCGGATGCTCACCGTGACGTACGGCAGCGCCAAGCCGGTGCTGTTGGCCAGCGCGGGGTGGGTCCCGAGCAGCTCGCGCACCCGCTCCAGCGTTTGGGTGCGCACGTCGGCCGGTGAGGTGATGCAGTAGCTGCGGGACGCGACAAGGTCGATGAGCGCCTGCGGGGTCAGGTAACTCGTCCACTCCACCTGGTGGCGTTCGATGTCCTCGAACGGCTCCGACAGCGTGACCTCTTGGCTGAACGGATCGTCCTCGTGGCCGATGACGCGGCCGAGGTCCTTCACCCATCCCATCCGCTCGTCGCGGGTGTTCCAGACCAGGCCAAGGCGCCCGCCAGGGCGAAGCACCCGGGCAACTTCGGAGACGGCGCGTTCGGGATCGAACCAGTGCCAGGCCTGGGCGACGAGCACCGCGTCCACGCTGTCGTCGGGCAGCGGGATGTCTTCTGCGGTGCCGAGCAGGGCGGGCGTATCGGGCAGCGAGTGGCTCAGCAGCTCGAGCATCTCCGGGATCGGGTCGACCGCGACCACGCCGAGCCCACGCTCGACGAGCCGGGTGGTCAACTTCCCGGTGCCCGCACCGAGGTCGAGGACATCCCTGGAATTCGGCGGCAGCAGCCAGTCGATGGCCTCGGGTGGATATGACGGTCTGCCGCGTTCGTATGCCGCGGCCTCCGCGCCGAACGACAGGGAACGATGCTGTCTGGATCGGGTCACCTTGAAGCCAGCTCCAATGTCTCGCGGATCAGGGCGCCGACCGCGTCGGTCTCGACGAGGAACCCGTCGTGGCCGAACATCGAGTCGACAACCTTCAACTCCGCACAACCCGGGAGCAGCTCGGCTAATTCCTCCTGCAGCCGCAGTGGATACAGCCGGTCGGAGGTGATGCCGCCGACGATCACCGGAACGTGGCAGCCGCCCAGTGCCGCCGCGATGCCGCCACGGCCCCGCCCGACGTCGTGGCTGGACAACGACTCGGAGAGGGCGACGTAGGTGCCGGCGTCGAACCTGCTCAGCAGCTTGTGGCCCTGATGTTCCAGATAGCTCTGCACCGCGAAGCGGCCGCCGGTCGCGGGATCCTCGACGCCCTGGCTGTCATTGCGGAAGCGATCGTCGAGCTCGACCTCGCCGCGGTAGGTCAGGTGCGCGAACCGGCGGGCGATCTCCATGCCGACGTCCGGCGCGCGGCCGGTGCCGTAGTAGTCGCCGTTGCACCAGTTCGGATCGGACTTGATAGCGGCGATCTGGTTGGTCTGGGTGCCGATCTGGTCGGCGGTCGCACGGGCACCGACCGCCAGCACCAAGGCCGACCGGACGTTGTCGGGATAGGCAACCATCCACTCCAGCGCACGGGCACCGCCCATCGAACCGCCGACCACCGCCGCGACCTCATTGATGCCGAGTGCGGCGAGCGCGGCGACATCGGCCTCCACCTGGTCGCGAATGGAAACCAGCGGAAACCTTGAGCCCCACGGCTTTCCGTCGCGCGCGAGCGAACTCGGACCGGTTGACCCGCGGCAGCCGCCCAACACATTGGTGGCGACCGCACACCAGCGGTCGGTGTCGATCGGCGCGCCGGGACCGGCAACACCGTCCCACCAGCCGGCGGTCGGGTGACCCGGACCCGCAGGACCCGTGATGTGCGAATCACCGGTCAGCGCATGCAGCACCACCACGACGTTGTCGCGGTTGGGCGAGAGTTCGCCCCACCGCTGGACCGCGATGGACACGTCGTCGACGACGGCGCCGTTCTCGAGCGTCAGCGAGCCGATGTCGACGATCGCGACCTCGCCTTCGGCAGGCAACGCATCGGTGGGCACGTCAAAGATTGTCACGTCAGATTCCTCGAGAACGTTCACTAAAACGCTGAGACGGTCAGCCGGATCGCTGTCCCCGGCGGCATGGAACGGCTTGGCCGCGGCGAAACCCTGCTCGAGGTCGGCGATGATGTCGTCGATTCCCTCGATGCCGACCGCCAGCCGCACCAGCCCGGGGGTCACGCCCGTCGCCAGCTGCTCCTCCGGGGTCAGCTGCGAGTGGGTGGTCGACGCGGGATGGATCACCAGCGACCGCACGTCGCCGATGTTGGCGACGTGGCTGTGCAGCGTCAACGCGTTGACGAACGCTTTACCTGCATCGATGCCGCCCGCCAGCTCGAAGGCCAGCACCGCGCCGGTGCCCTTCGGGGCCAGCTTGCGGCCCAGTTCATGCCACGGTGAGCCGGGCAAGCCGGCGTAGTTCACCGAGATCACGTCTTGGTGGGCGTCGAGGTACTCGGCAACCCGCTGGGCATTGGACACATGGCGCTCGACGCGCAGGCTCAGCGTCTCCAGGCCCTGCGCGATCAGGAAGGCGTTGAACGGCGCCGCCGCCGAACCCATATCGCGCAGCAGCTGCACCCGGGCCTTCAGTGCGTATGCGGGCGGGCCGAGCTCGGCGAACACCACCCCGTGGTAACTGGGATCGGGTGTGGTGAAGCCGGGGAAGTTGCCGTTGGTCCAGTCGAAGTTGCCGCCGTCGACGATCACGCCTGCGATCGCCGCGCCATGGCCGCCCAGGTACTTGGTGGCCGAATGCACGACGATGTCGGCACCGTGGCTGATCGGCTGGATCAGATACGGCGTGGCGACGGTGTTGTCGACGATGAGCGGCACGCCTGCCTCGTGCGCGACCGCCGCCACGCTCGGGATGTCGAGGATGTCGTTCTGCGGGTTGGAGATCGTCTCGCCGAAGAACGCCTTGGTGTTGGGCCGCACGGCCGCCCGCCACGAGTCCAGATCGTCGGGGTCCTCGACGAAGCTGACCTCGATGCCGAGCTTGGGCAGCGTGTAGTGGAACAGGTTGTACGTGCCGCCGTAGAGCCGCGGGCTGGACACGATGTGGTCACCGGCGTTGGCGAGGTTGAGGATCGCGAACGTCTCGGCGGCCTGGCCCGAGGCCAGGAACAGCGCCGCGACCCCGCCTTCGAGTGCGGCGATGCGCTGCTCGACGACGTCCTGGGTGGGGTTCATGATCCGGGTGTAGATGTTGCCCGGCTCGGCGAGCCCGAACAGGGCCGCGGCGTGCTCGGTGCTGTTGAACGTGTACGAGGTGGTCTGGTAGATCGGCAGCGCCCGCGCGTTGGTGGCGCTGTCGGGGGTCTGGCCGGCGTGGACCTGTTTCGTCTCGAACGACCAGTTGGCCGTCGGATCTTCTGGCGTGCTCATGAAAGCCCTCCATCTATCTACTCTGGGGGCCCGTCCGTCGGACCCGCGCTTGCCGTGTGGCCAGCTGTTGTTCAAAACTCCAGTCGGCTACTCAACCTGGTCATCACCCGGGGCACCCCACCGCGGTTGGAGGGTTGCCGGCCAGCAAGCCGGGGCTTGACGCTGGCGCTCATGACCGCCTGGAATCGTATCGCACACCAGGTCATCGGTGCCACCAGGCTTGATCACGATGCGATTCTGCTCGCGGTTGGCGCGTCAGGGCATGGGGCAAATGCCCCCATCTTTGGGCACGCGTAGGTTCGTAACCGACGCGATACTGATAGCCGACACCGACGCCGGGAGACATCACATGAGCGACGAGAAGCCGACGATCATCTACACGCTGACGGACGAGGCGCCGCTGCTGGCGACCTACGCCTTTCTGCCGATCATCCGCACGTTTACCGACCCGGCCGGAATCGAGGTCGAAAGCAGCGACATCTCGGTGGCGGCGCGCATCCTCGCCGAGTTCTCCGACCGCCTGACCGAAGAGCAGCGGGTGCCCGACAACCTGGCTGCCCTCGGTGAGCTCACGCACGACCCGGCCACCAACATCATCAAGCTGCCGAACATCAGCGCGTCGGTGCCCCAGCTGCTGGCCGCCATCAAGGAGCTGAAGGCCAAGGGTTATGACCTCCCGGACTATCCAGGAGAGCCGAAGAACGACGACGAGAAGAAGATCAAGGAGCGCTACGCCAACGTCCTCGGCAGCGCTGTCAATCCGGTTCTACGCGAAGGTAATTCGGACCGCCGCGCGCCCAAGGCGGTCAAGGAGTACGCCAGGAAGCACCCGCACAGCATGAGCGAATGGTCGCAGGCGTCGCGCACCCACGTCGCGACCATGAAGGGCGGCGACTTCTACCACGGCGAGAAGTCCATGACGCTCGACAAGGATCGCAAGGTCAAGATGGTGCTCGAGACCAAGGGCGGCGAGACGATCGTGCTCAAGCCGGAGGTGGCGCTCGACGACGGCGACATCATCGACAGCATGTTCATGAGCAAGAAGGCGCTGTGCGACTTCTACGAACAGCAGATCGAGGACGCCTACAAGACCGGCGTGATGTTCTCCCTGCACGTCAAGGCGACGATGATGAAGGTCAGCCATCCCATCGTGTTCGGCCACTGCGTGAAGGTCTTCTACAAAGACGCGTTCGCCAAGCATCAGGAGGTGCTCGACGAACTCGGCGTCAACGTCAACAACGGGATGTCCGATCTGTACGACAAGATCGAGTCGCTGCCTGCCTCACAGCGCGAGGAGATCATTCAGGACATCCACGCCGTCCACGAACACCGTCCCGAGCTCGCAATGGTCGACTCGGCCCGCGGCATCACGAACTTCCACTCACCCAGCGACGTGATCGTGGACGCGTCGATGCCCGCGATGATCCGGCTCGGCGGCAAGATGTACGGCGCGGACGGACGGACCAAGGACACCAAGGCGGTGAACCCCGAGTCCACGTTCTCGCGCATCTATCAGGAGATGATCAACTGGTGTAAGACCAACGGGCAGTTCGATCCGACGACGATGGGCACCGTCCCCAATGTCGGCCTGATGGCGCAGAAGGCCGAGGAGTACGGCTCGCACGACAAGACTTTCGAGATCCCTGCCGACGGCGTCGCCAACATCGTCGACATCGACACCGGCGAGGTACTGCTCAGCCAGGATGTCGAGGCCGGCGACATCTGGCGCATGCCGATCGTGAAGGACGCGGCGATCCGGGACTGGGTCAAACTGGCCGTCAACCGCGGGCGCGCGTCGGGCATGACGGTGTTGTTCTGGCTGGACACCGAGCGTCCGCACGAGGCCGAGTTGCGCAAGAAGGTCAAGGCCTACTTGAAGGACCACGACACCGAGGACCTGCACATCCAGATCATGCCGCAGGTGTGGGCCATGCGGTACACGCTGGAGCGGGTGTTCCGCGGGCAGGACACGATCGCCGCGACCGGAAACATCCTGCGCGACTACCTGACCGACCTCTTTCCGATCCTGGAGCTGGGCACCAGCGCCAAGATGCTGTCGATCGTGCCGCTGATGGCAGGCGGTGGGATGTACGAGACCGGCGCCGGCGGCTCGGCGCCAAAGCACGTGCACCAGCTCGTCGAGGAGAACCATCTGCGTTGGGATTCGCTCGGCGAGTTCCTCGCTCTGGGCGCCTGTTTCGAAGATCTGGGCACCAAGACCAAGAACAAGCGGGCCACGCTGTTGGGCACGACGCTCGACGCCGCGATCGGCAAGCTGCTGGAGAACAACAAGGGCCCGTCGCGCCGGACCGGTGAGCTCGACAACCGAGGCAGCCAGTTCTATCTCGCCATGTACTGGGCACAGCAGCTCGCCGAGCAGACCGAGGACAAGGAGCTCGCCGACCACTTCGCCAAACTGGCCAAGACTCTTGCGGAGAACGAAGACACGATCGTGTCCGAACTCGCTGAGGTACAAGGGGATTCGGTGGACATCGGCGGCTACTACTACCCCGACAGGGAGAAGACCACAGCGGTTATGCGGCCGAGCAAGACGCTCAACGAGACGCTGGAGGCTGCGCGCAGCTGATGCCGGCCGCGCCTCGACCGACCGATTAGACCGCTTTCGGGTGGGCGTACTCGTCGACGAATCCGGTGATCACGTCGGCGATCCGCTGTGGCGCCTCGTACATCGGCACGTGACCGACCCCGTCCAACGTCGTCACCTGTGTGTTCTGCGGAAGGTGGTCGGTGAACAGTCGCGTGTACCGCGGCGTCGGTAGCACCCGGTCCTTCTCACAGATCACCAGATGCGTCGGCGTCCGGGTCTGCGCCAACTCCAGCAGGCCGGGCAGCGTCAGTGACTTCACCAGCATCTGGTAGTACGCCGAGCAGTGGGCAACATCGTCGATGATCTCGACGATGTCGTCCTTGGTGAGGCCGTCAGCCGTCGCGCTCACCGCTGGATAGGCAAGCCGGCGTGCGATCGGGATCTTTGCCGCCCTCGTACCGAGGAGTCGGCACACCACGAACAACGGTGCCCCGGCGAGGAACTTGCCGACGATCTCGAACTTCGCCGGCGTGAAGTGGTTCCATCCGCCCGCGGGTGCGATTCCGGTCAGCGTGCGGGCGCGGCCGCGCCGCTCCAGTTCGAAGGACACCCAGCCGCCGAGCGAGTTCCCGACGATGTGAGCCGTCCCCCAGCCCAACGCGTCCATCCGGCGTTCCACGTCGTCGGCGAGCGTGGCGGTATCGAGCAGGAAGTTGCCGCGGGATCCGCCGTTGTGGCCGGCCATCGTCGGCGCGAAGACCTCGTAGCGGCCCGTGTCAGCTATCTGCGGTGCGACGCGTTTCCACACGCCCTGAGACAGAATGAACGGGTGCAGCAAAAGCATCGGCTCGCCGGAGCCGAGATGGATCGGGTCACGCTGAGTCATGCTGCCGACACTAAAGGTGGTACCGCCGGTATCGCAAGCTCGCCCGTTTCGCCTCACCTGTCACAGGCGGGAACCATGTGCGCACCAGGAAGCGCCATCGATTAGTGCTGATGCCAGTCCGGCCTGCGGCCGAGGTGCAGAAGTATCCGCTCGAAGTCGTCGGAGCCATCCTGTTCGACGGCGGGCGCGAACGGCGCATCGGCCATGGTGCGAATGTCGCCGTCGGGCACCGCAAGTGCCAACGGCAGCACGGCCTGGACGACATCGGCGGGTAGTTCGAAGGGGACACCGAGCGAGGTGGCGACGTCCCAGCCGTGCACGACGTAGTCGACGAAGTGGAAGCCCATCGCCATCGCGCCGGGGAACACCGCGCCCTCACCGAACTCGGGCAATGCGAACGGTGCGTCGGCCGTTCCGTCGGCCGAGAATGCGTCCAGCACGTCCCGCGCCGCTTCCGCGTAGGTCCGGCGAGGGTCGGCCCGCACCGCGTCCAACACGGTCTCGACGCGCCAGACGTCAGGATCCGCGCCGAGACCTCGTGCAGCAGCGGCGAATCCGCGGTGCTGGACGGTCATGTGTGCCAAGAGGTCGGCAAGGTTCCAGCCTTCGCAGGGTGTCACTCGATCGAGATCGGTCATCCGGACCGATTCGACGACGTCGACCGACTTCAGCACGGCGTTTCGATGCAGATGGAAAATTCCGGGGGAGGTAATAGGCATCCACATATAATAAGCAAGCGCATACGATATTGCAATGCCTATCATGACGCGATGGCAGCGAAGTCGTCGGATTCGCGGCGCCCCGACCTGGCCGCGATGCTTGCGCCGCTTCTGCGTGAGCTCGTCGCCGCGGAGGAGCCGGTTCTCGAAGCGCACGGCCTGACGATGTGGGGCTATGTCGTCCTGTTGGCCCTGGACAGGTCATCGATGCGCACCCAGGCCGCTCTGGCCGCGGCAATCGGCGCCGACAAGACGCGGATCATCCGAACCCTCGACGACCTCCAGGACGACGGCTACATCGAACGCCGACCCGACCCGGACGACCGCAGAGTGCGGCTACTGGCCATCACCGACGCGGGTCGCCGTGTCAAAGACGCAGTGCAGGATGAGATCCAGCGAGGAGAAGAGCGGTGGCTCGGCGAACTCGGCGCCGAGGAACGGCGGACGTTCCTGCGTGCCCTCGGGCGGCTGACCCCACGCGAATGGGGATGACGGGGGTGCAAAGATCGAAGCCATCATGAGCAAGCCAGCCGAGCGCGTCGTCTTCTCCGGCGTGCAACCCACTTCTGACTCCCTGCACCTCGGCAACGCACTTGGCGCGGTGCAGCAGTGGGCGGGCCTTCAGGACGAGTTCGACGCCTACTTCTGCGTCGTCGACCTGCACGCGATCACGCTTCCGCAGGATCCGAATACCCTGCGCCGTCGCACGCTCGCCACGGCCGCGCAGTACCTGGCGATGGGTATCGACCCGTTCCGGGCGACCATCTTCGTGCAGAGCCACGTGCCCGCCCACACCGAACTCACTTGGGTGCTGGGATGTTTCACCGGCTTCGGGCAGGCATCGCGGATGACGCAGTTCAAGGACAAGTCGCAGAAGGAAGGCAGCGACGCCACCACTGTCGGCCTGTTCACCTATCCGGTGCTGATGGCGGCCGACGTGCTGCTCTACGACACCAACCTGGTGCCTGTCGGTGAGGACCAGCGCCAGCACCTCGAACTCGCCCGCGATGTTGCGCAGCGTTTCAACGCACGCTTTCCGGACACCTTCGTCATCCCCGACCCGATGATCCCCAAGGCCACCGCCAAGATCTACGACCTGCAGGACCCGACGGCGAAGATGAGCAAGTCGGCGTCCAGCGAGGCCGGGCTGATCAGCCTGCTCGACGATCCCGGCGTAACGGCCAAGAAGATCCGTTCGGCGGTCACCGACAGCGAGCGGGAGATCCGCTACGACCCCGAAGCCAAGCCCGGCGTGTCGAACCTGCTGACGATCCAGTCCGCGGTCACCGGCACCGACGCCGACAAACTTGTCGAGGGCTACGCCGGCCGCGGTTACGGCGACCTGAAGAAGGACACTGCCGACGCGGTCGTCGAGTTCGTCACCCCGATCAAGGCCAGGGTCGACGAGTTGCTTGCCGACACCACAGAACTCGAGGGAATTCTCGCTGCGGGTGCCACCCGCGCCAACGAGGTGTCTGCGAAGACGCTGAAGCGGGTATACGAGCGGCTAGGTTTCCTAACGCGACCGCAATAGTGCCTTCGGGAGGTCGTCATGACCGAACCGGCCAAACCGGGAATTCTGGATCGTCTGCGGACCAAATACAAGTGGTTCGACCACGCGATGCGCGCGCAAGAGCGTTATCGAGACAGCAAGGGCGATTTCTACGCCGCGGGTATCACCTACTTCACCATTTTTGCGCTCTTTCCGTTGCTGATGGTCGCTTTCGCGATCGCTGGATTCATCCTCGCGAGCCAGCCGGATCTGCTGGCCGAAATCACCGAGCGCATCAAGTCAACGGTGTCCGGCGACCTTGGGCAGCAGCTGGTCCAGTTGATGGATTCTGCGATCAAATCGCGAACATCCGTCGGAATCATCGGATTGGCCACGGCCGCGTGGGCCGGGCTGGGCTGGATGGCCAACCTCCGGGAGGCGCTGAGCCAGATGTGGGGCTTGCTGCGACAAGAGGGCCCCGGCTTCCTCCGCACCAAGCTCTCCGATCTGATCGCCATCGTCGGCCTGTTCGCCGCGATTATCGTCACAATCGCGTTGACCGCACTCGGCAGTAGATCCGTCATGAAACAAGTACTCGAATGGCTTGGGCTGCAGGATCTTCCGGGGATGGGTATCGCCCTGCGTCTGGCATCCCTACTGGTCGCACTCCTCATCTCGTGGCTGTTGTTCACCTGGATCATCGCTCGGTTGCCGCGGGAAAAGGTCAGCTTTCGGAGCGCGGCGCGGGCCGGGTTGATGGCCGCTGTCGCGTTCGAGATCTTCAAACAGGTGGGCTCGATCTATCTGAAGGCAGTGGTGACCGGCCCGGCCGGCGCGACGTTCGGTCCCGTCCTCGGCCTGATGGTGTTCGCGTACATCACCTCCCGGCTGATTCTGTTCGCGACCGCATGGGCGGCCACCACCAAGGAGGTCCTCGACGCCGCACCGGTGGAACCGCCCGTCGGCGCTCAGATCACCCCGCGGGTGCAGGTGCGTGAAGGATTGGGACCGGCCGGCGCGGTGACCGCAGCGGCCGTGGGAGCGGTTGGCGCACTGGGCTTTTCGCGGCTCGCCCGCCGCCGCTAAGCCCTGCGCGGATCCGTGATTACCACGCAGCAACGGCCGGGCGCCGGGTCCAACTCGGCGACCGGACGATGTGGTCCCAGTGTGTCGGTGAGGCCTACGATCAGGGCGTGGTTCATCTGGCAGACAAGCTGCGTCTGTGCCTGTGCCAGCGCATGAAACGGACAGTTGGCCATGATCACGCGCCCGTCGTCAGTGCGGGGTTCGTAGCCGTTGTCGGCGAGAGTTTCGACCGCCAGGTCCAGCGCCGCACGCGCGGTGCGCGGTTGGTGGCCACCGACTGCCACGTCGCCGACGTGTCGCCCGTACGAGTGCGCCAGGCGATATAGCGCATCGATAACTGGGGTTCCGGTTTCGGCTGACTCCGCGATCGCATCGGCCATCAATCTGCCGGCCAGTTGGTATTCGCGGTCAGGAAGTGACACCGAGACGTCGCGGCCGGCGCGCCGGTACAGCTTCGCTGGCCTCCCGGCGCCGGGCCCGGTCCGTCCGCTCAGGCGGGCGTAGACGGAATCGAGCAGCCCTTCGCGTTCGAGTCTGTCCAGGTGGAACTTCGCCTGGTGCGGTGCGAGTCCCAGGGCGTCGGCAGCAAGCTCTCGGCTGACCGGGTTCGGTTGTGCGCACACGAACAGGTAAAGGCTTCGCCGAATCGGATCGGAAAGAGCTCCGATGCCTGCCACGTCTCGGTCGGCGAAGGGCACGCGGCCTCCTTCTAACAGATAAAACTCTTGACGATACAAAACCGGATTACTAACGTGAACAATATTATCCGTTAGAAAGGAATGTAGCCATGTCTACTGGCACACACCTCGATCGCTCCGCACGCCTGAGGGACCCCTCCTACCAGGCATTTCTCTTGTTGCGCACCGTGTTCACGGTGGCGCCCATTCTTTTCGGCCTGGACAAATTCGCCAACCTGATGACCGACTGGCCCATGTACCTGGCGCCGTGGATTGACGGCATCCTGCCCGGCGACGCGTCAACCGCGATGTACATCGTCGGCGTGATCGAGATCGCCGCGGGCATTCTCGTCGCTGTCGCGCCACGGATCGGTGCCTACGTTGTCGCCCTGTGGCTGGCAGGCATCATCGTCAACCTGCTGACGCTGCCGGGCTTCTACGACGTCGCACTGCGCGACTTCGGCTTGTTGGTGGGCGCGCTGGCGCTGGGCCGGCTTGCGGAAGGGCAGCGCGCGCCGCGCCGGTCAGCTGATCACTAGTAGTGCTGCGGTCGGCGGTTCATCGATCGTGCGCCCATGATGAGGCAGAACACGATGATGGCGCCGACGAACGCCACGCCTACCCGCACCGGGAGCGCATCGGCGGCCGGAATCGCAGCGGTGGCCTTCAGCGCGGTGTCGTCGGCCGCCTTCTCGGGCGTGGTCACCAGCGAGGGGTCCGGTTCGATGAGCGAGCCCACCTTCGTGCCGGGCGCGGTCGCGAACCCGTAGTCCAGTAGGTGGGCGGCCTGTTCCCACGGGGCTATCGGCTGCCGGGTGCCACGCATCAGCACCGCGACGAGCCTGCGGCCGTCGTGATTGGCCGCGCCGACGAATGTCTGGCCGGCGTCGTCGGTGTACCCCGTCTTGCCGCCCATCGCGCCCGGGTAGTTGTAGAGCAACTGGTTGTCGTTCTCGACCGGGTAGCCGGCATCGCCGCGGCCAGGGAAGTCGAAGCTGCGAGTCGCGACGATCTCGGCGAATGTCGGGTTCTGCCATGCATATCGGTAGAACAGGCCGATGTCGTAGGCCGACGTGCTCATGCCGGGGCCGTCGAGACCCGACGGCGTCGCCACGCGGGTATCGCGGCCGCCGAGCTTGCTTGCCAGATCGTTGAGCTTGATCAGCGTGGCGTCCATCCCGCCCATCTGCATGGCCAGCGCGTGCGCGGCGTCGTTGCCGGAGTGCATGAGCAGCCCGTGCAGGATGTCGCGGATCGAGTAGTGGCCGCCGTCTCCGATGCCGACCTTCGTTCCCTCTGCGGACGCGTCGTCGGGGGTGCCCGCCACCACCTTGTGGATCGGCAGGTCCCGCAGCGCCTGCATCGCCACCAGCACCTTGATGATGCTGGCCGGCCGGTGCCTGCCGTGCGGATCCTTGGCGGCGATGACGTCGCCGGTGTCGAGGTCGGCAACCAGCCAGGCCTCGGCGGAGATGTCGCCAGGCACCGGCGGTGTGCCGGGCGCGGTGATCACACCGCAGCCGCCGAGCGCGTCACCGCCGACGGGGTCCGAGGGCACCGCCAACGGTTGCGGTGGGTCGCCTGCCGTCGGGACCTCCGACGAGTCGACGGCAGGCGGCGTGCTCACCTGATACGGGCATGCGTCGGGCGCGGCGTTGGGCTCGGCGTTCGCCAACGCCGGGCTCGCCATCAGAAAAAGCGCCGCTGCCAGGGCGGTAGCGCGCTGGGACACAAGCGTGAAGGTCGCCATTGTGACCGCAGATTAGGCGATTTTGCCCGCGAATTCGGGGAGCCACGCTGTGACTCGTGTGGTTAGAGTTTCAAAAGTGACTCGCCATCTTCGCCCAAACACATTTGGCGGAGAAGTAGTGCGCCAAACGTGATCTCGCGGCCAGATCGAGGCCTGATAGATCGGTCCAGCGACGGCAGGTCCGCCGATCGAGCTCATCCACAGCGTGCCGTTCGCCTCGACCATGCCGGTGACTTGCCCGAAGCCCGGATGCTCGGTCCGCAGGCCCGCGACCGCATCCCCGCTGTCGGGGTCGAACGCGACGACCCAGACGACCGATTCCGGCTTCGGCTGCAACCGCGGCGGCAACCGCCAGAGCAGCTTGCGCATCAGCGGCGATCCTTTCGCCAGCCGGTCCGCAACGGGGTTCGCCGTCGTGACGAACGCGCACCAGATGCGGCCGTCGGCACCCGTCGACAGGTTGTCCGGCATGCCCGGCAGGTGCTCTGCCAACGGTGTGACCGACCCCGCCTTCGGACCCGTCAGCCAGTACTTCGAGAGCCGGCGGGCCTGCAACTCGGCGAACACCAGCGCGGACCCGTCAGCGGTCAACGTCAACCCGTTGGCGAAGTACAGACCCGGAACCAGCGTCAGCACAGTGCCGTCGGGATCGCGTCGAAACAGGCTGCCCCGCCCACGTGCCTCCAAAATCGCGGCCATGTAGTCCGCGTAGGTGAAGGCACTGGTCGACTCCGTGAAATAGATTGTGCCGTCGGCAGTTTCGGTGACGTTGGAGCAGAACCGCAGTTGCCGGTTGTCGACTTGGTCGGCCAGCGTCTCCGACCTGCCGGTCGACCGGTCCATCGCGAGCAGCCCGCGTGGGCTGTCGCAGATCAGCAGCCGGCCGTCGCGTGCGACGTGCAAGCCGAGCGGTCGCCCTCCGGTGTCGCCGACGACCGTCGACTCACCGCTCTCCGGTGAGATGCGCACGATGCGGCCGTCGTCGACACCGGTCCAGATCTGACCTTCGGCGTCGACCACGACGTCCTCGGGTGCGTTACCCGGTACACCGACGATCGTGATCGGCGCCGAAGCGAAGTCCGGCAGCGGGTCCACCGGCGGAGCCTGCCACCGGACGGGATCGATCGGTGGCTTGCTCAAATCAGAGCATCCGGCTGGCTTCGCCGAGCACGCTGTTCAGGATGTCGTAGATCGCGTCGAACTCCTTCTGCCCGCTGATCAGCGGGGGAGCCAGCTGCACGACTGGGTCGCCGCGGTCGTCGGCGCGGCAGTACAGACCGGCCTCCCACAGCGCAGGCGTCAGGAAGCCGCGCAGCAGGCGCTCGGACTCCTCGTCGTTGAAGGTCTCCTTGGTGGTCTTGTCCTTGACCAACTCGATGCCGTAGAAGAAGCCCTCACCGCGGACGTCGCCGACGATCGGCAGGTCGTAGAGCTTCTCCAGCGTCGACCGGAATGCCGGGGCCATCTCCTTGACGTGGGCGTTGAGACCCTCGCGCTCGAAGATGTCGAGGTTGGCCAGCGCCACCGCCGACGACACAGGGTGCCCGCCGAACGTGTAGCCGTGGCCGAACACCGTGTGGCCGTCGTTGAACGGCTCGAACAGCCGGTCGCTGGCGACCATCGCGCCGATCGGCGAGTACCCGGACGTCAAACCCTTTGCGCAGGTGATGATGTCGGGCACGTAGTCGAAGTCGTTGCAGGCGAACATCGAACCGATGCGGCCGTAGGCGCAGATGACCTCGTCGGAGACCAGCAGCACGTCGTACTCGTCGCAGATCTCGCGGACCCGCTCGAAGTATCCGGGCGGCGGCGGGAAGCATCCGCCTGCGTTCTGTACCGGTTCCAGGAACACCGCGGCGACGCTGTCAGGTCCTTCGAACTCGATGGCCTCGGCGATGCGGTCGGCGCAATAGCGGCCGAAATCCTTGAGGTCGGTGTCATACGGCGCGGGTGCGCGGTAGAAGTTGGTGTTCGGCACGCGGAAACCGCCTGGCACCAACGGCTCGAACGGGACCTTGAACGCCGGGATTCCGGTGATGGACAGCGCGCCCTGTGGGGTGCCGTGGTAGGCGATCGAGCGCGAAACCACCTTGTGCTTACCGGGTTTGCCGGTCAGCTTGAAGTACTGCTTGGCAAGCTTCCATGCGCTCTCGACGGCCTCGCCGCCGCCGGTGGTGAAGAACACCCGGTTCAGGTCGCCGGGTGCGTATCCGGCGATGCGTTCAGACAGTTCGATCGCGGTCGGCGTCGCGTAGGACCACAGCGGGAAGAACGCCAGCGTCTCGGCCTGCTTGGCCGCCGCCTCCGCGAGCTCCTTGCGGCCGTGGCCGACCTGCACCACGAACAGGCCCGACAGCCCGTCGATGTAGCTCTTGCCCTTGTCATCCCAGATCTTGACGCCTTCGCCACGCGTGATGATCGGCGGGGTGATGCCCTCGCCGTGCCGTGCGAAGTGGCCCCACAGGTGGCGGTTCGCCTTGGCTGCCAAGTCGGTCGATACTTCTGGTGCGATATCAGTAGTCGTCATCTTGTACCCCAATTATATTGCTGCTTAACGAGTTTCAGGTATACGAGCGTTTCGGTGGATATCACTCCCGGCAATGCGCGAATCTGGGTGTTGAGCAGATCGAGCAGATCGTCGTCGTCTTCGCATACCACTTCGATGATGGCGTCGAAGGAGCCTGCGGTCAGCACCACATACTCGACCGCGTCGATCGCGGCCAACTTTTCAGCCACCCTTGTCGTGTCGCCCGTGCAGCGGATGCCGATCATCGCCTGTCGGGCGAAACCGAGTTGCATCGGATCGGTGACGGCGACGATTTGCATGACGCCTGCATCGACCATGCGCTGGACCCGCTGCCGCACCGCGGCCTCGGAGAGTCCCACCGCCTTGCCGATGCCCGCGTACGAGCGACGGCCGTCCTGCTGCAGCTTCTCGATGATCGCCTTGGACAGTTCGTCGAGCTGGACCGCTGCCCCCGGACGCGTTTGCACGCGCAGGGATACGGGTTGGATGCCATCAGCACCCGGGTTGGCCATGCCTGAATTGTGCACGGAATCCGTCGTTACAAGCAACCAAACCAATGAAATCACGCGCCGAGGGTTGTCGCGACTGCGGGAATGCGTAGCCGCCGGGCACACCGTCGGCTAGCGTTGGGCCATGACTGCGAGGGTATCGGCCAGCGTGGCCGGCAGCTGGATCAACGGTGCGGCGGTGGTCACCGGCGGCGCCAATCACCAGGTCATCAACCCGGCGAACGGCGAGGTCGTCGCCGAGCTCGCGTTGGCCACTCCTGCCGACGTCGACACCGCGGTGGCGGCGGCCCGCGAGGCACAGCGAGGGTGGGGGAGCGCTACCCCGGTCGACCGCGCGACGGTGCTGGCCAAGCTGGCGGCGCTGATGTCCGAGCACGCCGACGAGCTCGTCGCCGAGGAGGTCAGCCAGACCGGTAAGCCCGCACGGCTGGCCCGTGAGTTCGACGTCCCCGGCAGCATCGACAATGTCGACTTCTTCTCAGGCGCGGCCCGTCACCTCGAGGGCAAGGCCACCGCGGAGTACTCCGGCGACCACACCTCCAG
Organism: uncultured Actinomycetota bacterium; assembly: GCA_963822305.1. Taxonomy (GTDB): domain Bacteria; phylum Actinomycetota; class Actinomycetes; order Mycobacteriales; family Mycobacteriaceae; genus Mycobacterium. The sequence continues at coordinate 39,135 of CAWGHF010000029.1, forward strand.
CATCCGGCGCGAGGCCGTCGGGGTCGTCGCGACCATCGCCCCGTGGAACTACCCGCTTCAGATGGCGGTGTGGAAGGTGCTGCCCGCCTTGGCCGCGGGATGCAGCGTCGTCATCAAACCCGCGGAGCTGACACCCCTGACCACGCTGACCCTTGCACGGCTGGCCACCGAAGCGGGACTGCCCGACGGTGTCCTCAACGTCGTCACCGGGGCGGGCGGCGACGTCGGCACCGCGCTCGCCGGCCATCGCGACGTCGACGTGGTGACGTTCACCGGCTCGACGCCCGTCGGCCGCAAGGTGATGGCCGCCGCTGCTGTGCACGGGCACCGCACCCAGCTCGAACTCGGCGGCAAGGCGCCGTTCGTGGTGTTCGACGACGCCGATCTGGATGCCGCGATACAGGGTGCGGTCGCGGGTTCGCTGATCAACACGGGCCAGGACTGCACCGCGGCGACCAGGGCCATCGTCGCGCGCGAGCTCTACGACGACTTCGTCGCCGGTGTGGGTGAGCTGATGAGCAAGGTCGTCGTCGGCGATCCCGACGACGAGGACACCGACCTCGGGCCGCTGATCTCGATGGCCCACCGCGCCAAGGTCGCGGGCATGGTCGAGCGGGCACCCGATCAGGGCGGCCGCATCGTCACCGGCGGCAGCGCACCCGATCTGCCGGGATCCTTCTACCGCCCGACACTCATCGCCGATGTCGGCGAGGACTCGGAGGTCTACCGCGACGAGATCTTCGGTCCGGTGCTGACCGTGCGGTCGTTCACCGACGACGACGACGCCCTGCGGCAGGCCAACGACACCGCCTACGGCCTCGCCGCCTCGGCGTGGACCCGCGACGTCTACCGCGCGCAACGGGCATCGCGTGAGATCAGCTCCGGATGTGTGTGGATCAACGACCACATCCCGATCATCAGCGAGATGCCGCACGGCGGCGTCGGCGCATCCGGATTCGGCAAGGACATGAGCGACTACTCCTTCGAGGAGTACCTCACGATCAAGCACGTGATGAGCGACATCACGGGCGTCGCCGAAAAGGACTGGCACCGGATCATCTTCACGAAGCGTTAAGAAGCGTCGCGAGACTGCTGGGAGATCGCGAATTCGGCGAAAATCGTGAACTGCCAGCAGTCTCGGTGCGCGGTGCGGTTAGTTCGGGCGCCATCGACGTCGACGCTGCGGAGGCGAAAGCGCGCGCGATGCTCAGCTGATGCGGATCAGCTTCTTGTTGACGAACTCGTCGATGCCGTAGCGACCGAGCTCACGGCCGAAGCCCGACCGCTTCACGCCGCCGAACGGCAGCTCGACGCCTTCCGCGCCGACCGCGTTGACGAACACCATGCCCGCTTCGATCCGATCGGCGACCCGCTTGGCCTGCTCGCCGTCGGTGGTGAAGACGTAGGAGCCCAGTCCGAACGGGGTGTCGTTGGCCACCTGCACTGCCTCGTCCTCGGAGCCGACCTTGTACACGGTCGCAACCGGTCCGAACAGTTCTTCCTTGTACGACGGTGAATCCGGCGAGACATTGGTGAGCACACCCGGCGGGAAGTGGGCACCCTTGCGCTCACCCTCGGAGACCAGGGTCGCGCCGTCGTCGACGGCCCGCTTCACCTGATCGTCCAGGCGCTCGGCGGCCGCGACCGACGACAACGGGGCCAGCCCCTCGGCCTTCGCGAGCACCTTCTTGGTGAACTTGTCCAGGAAGTCGTCGTAGATGCCCTCGGAGACGATGATCCGTTTCGCGGCGTTGCAGGCCTGTCCGGTGTTCTCGAAGCGACCGTCGATGGCGGCCTCCACGGTGGCGTCGAGGTCGTCGGAGCTCAGCAGGATGAACGGGTCTGAGCCGCCGAGCTCGAGGACGACCTTTTTGAGGTTGCGGCCCGCGATCTCCGCGACCGCGGCCCCCGCACGCTCGGATCCGGTCAGCGAAACGCCTTGCACGCGTGGGTCGGCGATGATGTCGGCGACCTGGTCGTTGGTCGCGTAGATGTTGACGTAGGCACCCTCGGGGTAGCCGGCGTCGGTGAAGATCTGCTCGATGGCCGCCGCCGACTCGGGGCACTGCGGCGCGTGCTTGAGCACGATGGTGTTGCCCAGCGTCAGGTTGGGTCCGGCGAACCGGGCGACCTGGTAGTACGGGTAGTTCCACGGCATGATGCCGAGCAGCACACCGACCGAACTGCGGCGGATCAGCGCGGAACCTTCGCCTTCGACCAGTTCGATCGGTTCGTCGGCGAGGAACTTCTCCGCGTTGTCGGCGTAGTACTCGTAGATCGCCGCGCTGAAGTCGACCTCGCCCTCGGACTGGTCGATGGGCTTGCCCATCTCGCGGTTGATGATCTTCGCGAGCTCTTCCTTGCGCTCGGCGTGCAGCTTCCCGACCTTGCGGATCAACTCGGCGCGGTCGGCGACCGTCGACCCTCGGGACCATTCACGATGCGCCTTGCTGGCAGCGGTGACGGCGGCTTCGATCTGTTGGTCCGTCGCCGTGGGGTACTCCTTGACCACCTCGCCCGTCGACGGGTCGGTTACGGCATACAGTGATGCGCTCATTCCGGTGTGCTCCTTTGCCGCTCGTTCACGTAGCGCTGCAGTGCTTTTTCGCGCTTCTGATCCTGACCCCGATCCTGCACGAAATCAGTCGCCGAGTGCAACGATCGCGACGAATTCCGATTGGACGTGCTGTGGCCGCTGAGAAAATCGCAGCACTAGGCCTCGCCGCGTGGCACCACGATGACCGGGGCGTCGGTGCCGGCCAGGATCAGCGTGGTGATGACGGCCGCGATCGACGGTGCCTTTTCGCCGACCGGTTCAACGTGGAAATCGTTCACAGGGCCTTAAACCACGACGAAATCAGTCATTCCGAGCGCTTCTAGACTTGATTCATGACCGCCAGCACGCGAGTGGACGAGTTCGAGGGACTGCGTCCGCATCTGTTAGCCGTGGGTTATCGGCTCACCGGAACGCTGGCCGACGCCGAGGACGTCGTTCAGGACGCATGGCTGCGGTGGAATGGTGCGGCGCCCGGGTCGATCAACGATCTGCGGGCCTGGCTGACGACCGTCGTCAGCAGGCTGTGCCTGGACCGGTTGCGCTCGGCGGCACACCGGCGCGAAACCTACGTCGGCGAGTGGCTGCCCGAGCCCGTCGTGACGGGATTCGACGGCAACGACCCGCTCGCGCTGGTGGTGGCCGGCGAGGACGCGCGGTTCGCCGCGATGGTCGTCCTCGAACAGCTGACGCCGGATCAGCGGGTGGCGTTCGTGTTGCACGACGGATTCGCGGTGCCGTTCGGCGAGATCGCCTCGGTGCTTGGCGTCAGCGATGCGACGGCGCGGCAGTTGGCTTCTCGTGCGCGACGAGCGGTCACGTCCGCGCCGGAGCCGGTGCCCGACGACGCCCACAACGAAGTTGCCGGTGCGTTGATGGCGGCGCTCGCCGAAGGTGACATGAATGCCGTTGTGCGCCTTCTGCACCCGGAGGTGACGTTCACCGGGGATTCCAATCGCAGGGCACCGACGGCGGCACGCGTCATCCACGGACCGGACAAGGTTGCGCGGTTCATGCTCGGTCTGGCGCAGCGGTACGGTCCGAACTTCCTCGCGACCGCTCAGCTGGCCCTGGTCAACGGTCAGCTCGGCAGTTACACCCCCGGCGCACCAGCCGACGACGGCTATCCCGAGATGATGCCGCGGGTGACCGCGATGACCGTGCGCGACGGAAGGATCTGCGCCATATGGGATATCGCGAATCCCGACAAGTTCACTGGTTCGCCTCTTGGGCGTCCTCGCAGCTAATCCCCGGTCGCTGCGCTCGTGCCCTCCGTCGCCCATGGCACCCGGCACGCGTCGCCGGAGCTGAAGCCCTGCTCGGTGATGCCGAGCGCCGAGTACATCCTGGCCCGCATGTTCTCCACGCCGATCTGGTAGCTCAGCTCGATGACGCCGTCGTCGCCGAAGCGGCGCCGTAGGTCGTCGACCTGTTCGTCGGTGATGGTGTGCGGATCGGTCGTCATGGCGTTGGCGTAGGCGATGGCGGCCCGCTCGTCGTCGGTGTACGCGGGCGACGTCGCGTAGTTGTCGATGTCCTTGAGTCGCTCGACGTCGAGCCCTTCGAGGCGGATCAGCATCGAGCCGAAGTCGACGCACCACGAGCATCCGACGGTGCGGGCGGTCCAGAACACGGCAAGCTCGCGCACGCTGACGGGGAGCTTCTTTGAACCGGACTGCAGCAGCATCTCGTGCACGCCGTTGGCCATCATCAGCCGCGGGTGATGCGCGGCGACGGTGAAGGGCTCGGGCACCTCGCCGAACTTGCGCTTGGCGAACCTGTACATCAGCCTGGTCATCAGCGATGCCCGCTCCGGCGGCAGGGGAGCGATACGCGTTTTCTGTGTCATATCCGTTAGACGAGACAGCCCGCGATTGTGTGACAGCTCAGCGCGCGAGACTGCGGGCAGATCGCAATTCATGCCATTTCGGCGATCTACCCGCAGTCTCGCGTCACGTACAGCTAGCGACGGCTATCAGGGTGTCCCGACACACACGCCGCCGGCGCATGCCCCGGCACCGCCCGGTCCGGCTCCGGCACCCGCGCCTGGCACGCCTGCGGTTGCGCCACCCGGCCCGGCTCCGGCACCCGCGCCACCGGCGCCTGCCTCTGCCCCGCCCGGTCCGGCTCCGGCACCCGCGCCTGGCACGCCTGCGGTCGCCCCGCCCGGTCCTGCGCCCGCGCCCGGTGCGGGGGCGCCGGTGCGCCGGTGCCTGGTGCGCCCGTGCCGGGCGCTGGGGCCGCGGACGGTGACGTCGTCATCGGCGTGGTCGTGGTCGTGGTGGTCGAGGAAGTGCTGGTCTCTTCGCCTTTGTCGTCACCACCGCCGCACGCCGTCAGCGTGAATGCGACAGCCGCGGCAGCTATTCCTGTGGTGACGGAGAAACGACGAAAGATCAAGCGGTCAGTCATGGTCCAATCTCGGTTTCTGTGAGTGGGACTACCTAGCAAAGCGGGATGTACCCGCTCGCTTCCGAGATCAATCGCGGCCGCCGAGACGATCCCTTAACGCGCGAACATCAGGGCGCGCTTGACCTCCTGAATTGCCTGCGTGACCTGGATTCCGCGCGGGCACGACTCCGTGCAGTTGAACGTGGTGCGGCAGCGCCAGACGCCGTCGACCTCGTTGAGGATGTCGAGGCGCTCGGCGGCGGCCTCATCGCGGCTGTCGAAGATGAACCGGTGCGCGTTGACGATCGCTGCAGGCCCGAAGTAGCTACCCTCGCTCCAATAGATGGGACAGCTGGTGGTGCAGCAGGCGCACAGGATGCACTTGGTGGTGTCGTCGTAGCGCGCGCGGTCGGTCGCGCTCTGAATGCGCTCGCGGGTAGGCGGATTTCCGCTGGTAATCAGGTACGGCTTGACCGCACGGTAGGCGTCGAAGAACGGCTCCATGTCCACCACGAGATCCTTCTCCACCGGCAGGCCGCGGATCGGTTCGATGGTGATCGTCAATTTTTTGTCCTGCTTCTTCGGCAGCATGTCGCGCATCAGCACCTTGCAGGCGAGCCGGTTGACACCGTTGATGCGCATGGCATCCGAGCCGCACACGCCGTGCGCGCACGACCGCCGGAACGTCAGCGTGCCGTCGAGATACCACTTGACGTAGTGCAGCAGGTTGAGCAGTCGGTCGGAGGGCAGGGACGGCACCCGGAAGCTCTGCCAGCCTGCGGTGTCGGGGCTCTCGGGGTTGAAACGGGCGATCTTCAGCGTCACCATGACCGCGCCGTCGGGGATCGGCGGCAGCTCGGGATCCTAGGTGTCGACCTCAGGCGACAGCGTCATATTGGCTCCTCGCGCAAGCGCTCGTCAGCAGTCATCAGTACTTCCGTTCCATCGGCTCGTACCGGGTCTGCATCACCGGCTTGTAGTCCAGCCGGACGTCGCTCAGCAGATCGGTGCCCTCCTTGTAGGCCATCGTGTGGCGCATGTAGTTGGTGTCGTCGCGGTTGGGATAGTCCTCGCGGGCATGCCCGCCGCGGGACTCCTTACGGTTCAGCGCGCCGACGACGGTGACCTCGGCCAACTCGAGGAGCATGCCAAGCTCGATCGCTTCCAGCAGGTCGCTGTTGAAGCGTTTGCCCTTGTCTTGCACCGTGATTCGGGCGTACCGCTCCTTGAGCGCGTGGATGTCGGTCAGTGCCTGCTTGAGCGTCTCCTCGGTCCGGAACACCGCCGCGTTGTTGTCCATCGACTGCTGCAGCGCACCCCGGATGTCGGCGACGCGCTCGTTGCCGTGCTCGGAGAGGATGTCGCCGATCCAGTTGACCACCATGCCTTCTGGGTTCTCCGGCATGTCGACGTGGTCATGTCCCAGTGCGTAGTTCGCGGCCGCGATTCCTGCGCGACGGCCGAACACGTTGATGTCCAGCAGCGAGTTGGTGCCCAGCCGGTTGGCGCCGTGCACCGAGACACACGCGCATTCGCCCGCGGCGTACAGCCCCGCCACGACGTTGGTGTTGTCACGCAGCACCTGGCCGTGCACGGTGGTCGGGATGCCGCCCATCACGTAGTGACAGGTCGGATAAACGGGCACCAGTTCCTTGACCGGGTCGACGCCGAGATAGGTCCTGGCGAACTCGGTGATGTCGGGAAGCTTGGCTTCGAGTACGTCTGCGCCGAGGTGCCGCACGTCGATGTAGACGTAGTCCTTGTGCGGCCCCGCGCCGCGGCCCTCCAGCACTTCGAGCACCATCGAGCGGGCCACAATGTCGCGCGGGGCCAGGTCGACGATGGTCGGCGCGTAGCGCTCCATGAAGCGCTCGCCCTCACCGTTGAGCAGGCGGCCGCCCTCGCCGCGCACCGCCTCGGAGATCAGGATGCCGAGACCGGCAAGACCGGTCGGATGGAACTGGTGAAACTCCATGTCCTCCAACGGGAGTCCCTTGCGGAAGATGATGCCCAAACCGTCGCCGGTGAGGGTGTGCGCGTTGGAGGTCGTCTTGTACATCCGGCCCGACCCGCCGGTGGCGAACACGATCGCCTTGGCGCTGAAGACATGGATGTCGCCGCTGGCCAGTTCGTAGGCGATGACCCCGGTCGCGACCGGGCCGCCAGGAGTGTCCGTCAGACAGATGTCGAGCGCGTAGAACTCGTTGAAGAACTCGACGTCGTGCTTGACGCAGTTCTGGTACAGGGTCTGCAGGATCATGTGGCCCGTGCGGTCGGCCGCGTAGCAGGCCCGGCGCACTGGTGCCTTGCCGTGGTCGCGGGTGTGCCCACCGAACCGGCGCTGGTCGATGCGACCTTCGGGGGTGCGGTTGAACGGCATCCCCATCTTTTCGAGGTCGAGCACCGCGTCGATGGCTTCCTTGCACATGATCTCGACAGCGTCCTGGTCGGCGAGGTAGTCGCCGCCCTTGACGGTGTCGAAGGTGTGCCACTCCCAGTTGTCCTCTTCGACGTTGGCCAGGGCCGCGCACATCCCGCCCTGTGCGGCGCCGGTGTGGCTGCGCGTCGGGTACAGCTTGGTCAGCACCGCGGTGCGGGCCCGGGGACCGGCCTCCACGGCGGCACGCATGCCTGCGCCGCCTGCGCCGACGATGACGACGTCGTAGCGATGTTCAATGATCATTGCAGCTCATGTTCCTTTGAAACCTCACGAGATGTTCGCGTCGAAGGTGACCAGGACGTAGCTGCCCAGCACCAACGTGAAGCCGGTCGCCAGCAACAACAGCGAGTTCAGATAGAACTTGGTGACGTTCTTGCGGGCGTAGTCGCCGATGATCGTGCGCATGCCGTTGGCACCGTGGATCATCGCCAGCCACAGCAGGGCCATGTCCCAGATCTGCCAGAACGGCGAGGCCCAGCGCTCGGCGACGTAGTTGAAGTCGATGCGGTACACCCCGTCGTCCCACATCAGCATGATGAACAGGTGGCCGAGGGCGAGGAAGACGAGCGCCACCCCGGAAAACCGCATGAACAGCCAGGCGTACTTCTCGAAGTAGGGGATGCCCCTCGGCCGACGCGGCGCGCGCGGGTGGTCCAGCGACGCCGGACGGTCGTGCTCCTTCTCCGCAACGGGTGCCAGCCGACCCTCGCGGTGGTGGGGCGACCATGGCGCGCTCACAGGAACCGCTCCGCCATGTGCATGCCCAGCACGCCGAGCGCCGGGATCATCACGGCCAGCCAGATCGCGGCCACCCCCCACAGCATGAGCCGTTGGTAGCGCGGGCCGTGCTGCCAGAAGTCGATGAGGATGACCCGGATGCCGTTGAGCGCGTGGTACAGCACCGCGGCGACGAGCCCGACCTCCATCAGGCCGACGAGCGGTGTCTTGTAGGTGTCGACGACTTCGTTGTAGGCCTCCGGGCTCACCCGGACCAGCGCGGTGTCGAGCACGTGGACGAAAAGGAAGAAGAAGATGGTGGCGCCGGTGATGCGGTGCAGCACCCACGACCACATTCCCGGGTCGCCGCGATAGAGGGTGCGCCTGCGCGCCGGCTTCTCTCGCGGGGCCGCAATCTCCGTATTCGTACTCATCGGGCCTCCAACGCCGTCGGTGGTCGGGGCGACTCTAAACCCCTTTGTAGTAGCCAAAGCACTAGCGTGTTAGCCGTTCGCAGGTGTTTGACCTCGAAGTTAGGGTTACCTACATCACGTGTCGAGCCACGGGACGGAGGGTTCGGAATGCATTCAGAGCCCGGTCGGCGGTACTGACGTGAGCGCCGATATCGACTGGAAGATGTTGCGGCACAAGGCAACAGAGGCGGCGACAAAAGCATACGCGCCGTATTCGGGGTTTTCGGTCGGCGCGGCGGCGCTGGTCGACGACCATCGAATGGTGGCCGGCTGCAATGTGGAGAATGTCTCATATGGCCTTGGTCTCTGTGCCGAGTGTTCAGTGGTCAGCGCCCTGTATTCGGGCGGCGGCGGCAGGCTGATCGCCCTGTCGTGTGTGACCGCGGACGGCGAAGTGCTGATGCCGTGCGGGCGCTGCAGACAGGTGCTGCTGGAGCACGGCGGACCGCAGATGCTCATCGACCATCCGTTGGGCCCGCGACGTTTGGGCGACCTTCTTCCTGACGCATTCGGTCCTGAGGATCTGGCCCGTGCAAGAGCCGGAAAAGCCGTGACTCGGCCCACATTCGACGCCCTTGACCCAATCTCGCGTTCGTTCGACGCTCCGACGGTTATCCGCACCAAGCGCGACGGGGGTGCGCTGTCCGACGCGGCGATCGACTGGGTCATCGACGCGTACACCCACGGACGGGTGGCCGACGAGCAGATGTCGGCCCTGCTGATGGCGATCTTCCTGCGCGGGATGACGGGTCAGGAGATCGCGCGCTGGACGGCTGCGATGGTGGGCTCGGGCGAGCGGATGGATTTCACCGATCTGCGTCGCGACAACAAGCCGCTTGCCTTGGTGGATAAGCACTCCACCGGTGGGGTCGGCGACAAGATCACCATCCCGCTGGTGCCCGTCGTGATGGCGTGCGGTGGCGCCGTTCCGCAGGCTGCCGGGCGCGGCCTCGGGCACACCGGCGGCACACTCGACAAGTTGGAGGCCATTTCGGGATTCACCGCCGAAATCTCGAAAGAGCAGATCCGCCAGCAGCTTTGCGAGCTCGGCGCGGCGATCTTCGCGGCGGGCGAGCTGGCGCCTGCCGACCGCAAGATCTACGCGCTGCGTGACGTCACCGCCACCACCGAGTCCCTGCCGCTGATCGCCAGCTCGGTGATGAGCAAGAAGATCGCCGAGGGCACCCGGGCGCTTGTGCTCGACTCCAAAGTGGGCTCGGGGGCGTTTCTCACGACCGAGGCCGAATCCCGCGAGCTGGCGCACACCATGGTTGAGCTGGGTACCGAACACGGGCTCGTCACCCGTGCGCTGCTGACCGACATGAACCGGCCGCTTGGCCGGACCGTCGGCAACGCCGTCGAAGTGGACGAGTCGATGGAGGTGCTGGCCGGTGGGGGCCCGTCCGACGTCGTCGAGCTGACGCTGGCGCTGGCCACCGAGATGCTCGACGCCGCCGGGCTGGACGGTGTCGACCCGGCTCAGACGCTGCGTGACGGGTCGGCGATGGACCACTTCCGTCGGCTGGTCAGCGCCCAGGGCGGCGACTTGTCGCAACCGTTGCCTCTCGGTGCGCACACCGAGACCATCACCGCCCCCCGCGGTGGCACGATGGGCGATATCGACGCAATGGCGGTGGGACTGACGGTGTGGCGGCTCGGTGCGGGTCGCGCGGTTCCCGGCGAGCGTGTTCAGTCCGGCGCGGGTCTGCGCATCCACCGGCGTCCCGGTGAGCCCGTTGCCGCGGGCGAGGCGTTGTTCACGCTCTACACCGACACCCCGGAGCGCTTCGACGGCGCGATGGCTGAGATGGACGGCGGCTGGAGCGTCGGCGACGCGGCGCCCGACATCGGGCCGCTCATCATCGATCGGATAACGACTTGACGTCCTCCCCCGGCTCCAGCCGAGGGATTCCAACCCCACCCACTACCTATGCGGCAGGAGAGCAGAGTTGAGGTTCACGGTTCGCAGACCGGCTAGCGCCGAGGTCTCCCCGTGCTGTCACCGCCCGTCCGGCGGCGATGTTGCGTGCAGCGTTCACGTCCGCGTTGCATTGCCCCGCGTTACAGGCTTCGCACTCGAAAACCGCTTGGCTCTTACGGTTCCCAGGTGCGACGTGTCCGCACGCCGAGCATCGTTGCGACGTGTACGCGGCCGGGATCTGCTCGACCCGACCCAAAGCCTTGTGCTGCAAACGCGCGGCCAAAAGCCCCCAACCGCTTCGGCTGATAGCCCGGTTAAGCCCGCGTTTCTGAGCAACACCGACACCAGGTTGCACCAGGGTGCCCCGGGCAGTGCGCGTCATCGCAGCCACGTCAAGAGCTTCGATGCGGATCGTGTCGAAGCGCCGCGCGATGTCAGTGCTGGCCTTTTCTACCCAATCTTTGCGTCGGCCGGCCTCGCGCGCTTTCAGCTTCGCCATCGCCTGCTTCGTGCGGGCTCGACGGTGGGAGCCGCGCTCGGCGCGGGCCAGCCGCTGCTGCAAGACCGTCAACCGCCGACCCTCGCCACGACTCAGACCAGGGGCATGCAGCAATTCACCGGTCGACAATGCCGCCGACACGACAACACCACGGTCGATGCCTACCACCGTGCCCTCACCGGGACCCGCGATCGGATCAGGGATGTGGGCGAACGCGACATGCCAGCGGCCGGCCCGATCGCGGGTGACCCGATAGGACTTCACCCCCGGCGGCACCGGGCGCGACAGCCGGAAGCGCACCCAGCCGACCTTGGGCACCCACACCCGACCGAACCGGCGGTTCATCCGCTCGACGTGACGCGGTTTGACCGCGACCTGCCGGAACCCCTCATGGATACCGGCTTTGCGCCAGGTCGGGCGGCCGTGCGTTCCGGCGAAAAAATTCCGCATCGCCTGGGCGAAGTCCCGCAACGCCTGCTGCTGCACCGTCTGCGAGCCCGCCGCCAACCAATCATGCTCGGCACGCGCCGCAGTCAACTGAGCACACTGATCGTTATATCGAGGCGCGCAGCGACCAGGCTGCCAGTGCAGCTGCTGCTCGACGGCCAAGTTCCACACAAACCGGGCATGGCGACAATGCTCCGCCAACACCACCGCCTGCTCAGCGGTTGGAAGCAAACGGTAACGCGACACCCCCGCAAACTATCCGCCACCACCGACAAGTCACCGACCGGAGACGCGGCGCTTCCTCCCCTGGCTAAAGCCAGAGGTTTCCGCGCCGCAACAAGCCGATGACGAGCCCGCTGACCCTCGACACGATCCGGCGGGCGCCGAAGGCGCTGCTGCACGACCACCTCGACGGTGGACTACGTCCGGCCACCGTCCTGGACCTCGCCCAGCAGACCGGTTACCAGGATCTGCCAGCCACCGACGTCGACGGCCTGGCGACGTTCTTCCGCACCGCCGCGCACAGCGGATCGCTCGAGCGGTACCTGGAGCCATTCGCGCACACGGTGGGGGTGATGCAGACGCCGGAGGCGCTCTACCGGGTGGCCTACGAGTGCGTCGAGGACCTGGCCGCCGACAACGTGGTGTACGCCGAGATACGGTTCGCCCCCGAACTACACATCGACCTGGGGCTGTCCCTTGACGCGGTGGTCGACGCGGTGCTGTCGGGCTTCGCCGACGGCGAGAAGGCGGCCAGCGGCGAGGGCCGCACGATCACTGTGCGTTGCCTGGTGACCGCGATGCGCCACCAGGCCCGGTCACTGGAGATCGCCGAGCTGGCCATCAGATTCCGGGACAAGGGCGTTGTCGGGTTCGACATCGCGGGCGCCGAGGCCGGCTACCCGCCGACCAGGCACCTCGATGCCTTCGAGTACATGCGAAACCATAACGGCCGCTTCACGATCCACGCGGGGGAGGCGTTCGGGCTGCCGTCCATCCACGAGGCGATCGCGTTCTGCGGTGCCGACCGACTGGGCCACGGCGTCCGCATCGTCGACGACATCACCGTGGCACCCGACGGCGCAGTGCACCTGGGCAGGCTGGCATCGCTGTTGCGGGACAAGCGAATACCGCTCGAGCTGTGCCCGAGCTCCAACGTGCAGACGGGTGCTGTCGGCAGCATCGCCGAGCATCCGTTCGACCAGCTCGCCAAGTGCCGTTTCCGGGTCACCGTCAACACCGACAACCGGCTGATAAGCGACACCACCATGAGCCAGGAGATGCTCCGGCTGGTGGAGGCGTTCGGCTACGGCTGGACCGACCTGGCGCGCTTCACCATCAATGCGATGAAGTCGGCGTTCATTCCGTTCGACGAGCGGCTGGCGATCATCGACGAGGTGATCAAACCGCGGTTCGCTGTGCTGATCGGCTGACGTCGACCTGATGGCGAACTGGATTGCCAAAGTAGGGGCGGCGTTTCACGCTGTCGCCAAGGGTCTGGCCGCGAAGAAGAAGGTCAAACCGACGTCGTTCGACCAGAAGAATGGCAAGGCACCGTTCAACGCCTCGGGCGTCGCCGAAGTCGGTCCTGGCCGGTTCGTCTTCATCGACAACCATGACCCGTCAGCGTTGTTCGAACTCGCACTCGACTCCGACGGCATAGAAGTCGAGCGGATTTCGCGCCGCCCGTTGGCAGGCGTGGCCGAGGGTGAGTTGCGGGATCCCGAAGGACTGACCCGCATCGACCTTGACGGCGAGATACTTCTCGTCGTCGCGTCCTCGCTCTGCGTGCTGGCCGCCAACGGTTCGGGCCGTCGGCAGGTCTGTGATGGATTGTTGCGCGTCCGCTACACACCTCACGGCGATCTGCAGGCAGAGGCGATGCCCGGATTCCGCGACTGGCTATTAGCGAAATGTGCCGTCGATCGCCGCAGCGGGCCGGCGGGAACCGGACGCAGGCGGGCTGAACGTCGAAGGCCTTGCGTGGGAACCGGATACGCGGACATTGCTGTTCGGGCTGCGAGGGCCGACGGACACCGGAATCCTTACGTTCATTCGGGTGCCGGTCAACGCGGGCGATGCCCGCTGGACCATCGAGGCGCTCGGTGCGCCGTCGATAGTGCGCGTTCACCTACCGCGATCGAAGGCGATGCAGGGCATCCGCGATCTCTCCTACGATGAGCACACCGGCGATCTCCTGATCCTCGTCGGGCGTTCAATGAGCATGGCCGACGAACCGTTTCAGCTCTGCAGGTGGGACGGCAGCAGCGACTCCGTGTACGTGCTCGACGTCAACTTCCATCGGTCGATGAAACCGGAAGGCCTCGTCGCCTTCTTCAGCGGCGGCCAACGAAGGCTCCTCATCGTCGACGACCGAGGCGGCTATGCGGTCGCCGGATATCCAGAGCGTGATCAGTAGAAGTAGAGGTTGGAACCGGGGAGTTCCTGGTGAACACGTGGCCTGCCTGCCGGTGTGAGGTCGTTGCCGAACTTCGCCATCTCATTGGTCCGCACGCTGACGATGTTGAAGTAGCCGGTGAACGCGAACCGGCCAGGCGGGTTGGCGGGGTCGATGACGGGTACCGGCACGGGCACGATCGTGAACTCTTCGGCATGGTCGTCGTTAGTCGGCGCACACGTGTAGAGGTACTTGTGCCCCGCGGGTGTCACCTGCGTGCCGCTGGCATGCAAGTTGCGGTTGAACGCCTGATTCGTGAACGACTTCCCGGTACCAAGGTCATTGAGGACCCACAGATCCGTTGGGTGGTTGTTGTCGAACAGCTGCTGGTGGTACACCTCGAAGTTCACCGGTGCGGGCGCGCCCGGCGGGATCGACTCGGTGTTGCTGGCATGCAGGCAGTTACTGGTGTCGTGTTTGAGGATGTAGACCGGCTCGGTCGGGTCGGGCAGACCGGTGAAGATGTAGGCGGCCGACTCGGCGAGCCGCAGTTGTTGTCGGACCGTGCCGATCTCCTGCACCACATTCGTCACGCCGAATCCCGTTAGCAGAGTTTGCATCTGATCGATCAGGGGCTTGAGAACGGTCTGCTGATGCTCGCGGCTGAACAGGGTCTCCCGGTACGTCCGGATCTGGTCCATCAGTTGCTTGCGGCGCGCTTCGTCGTTGCGGACGAGCTGCGCGATGACCCCCTCACGGCCCAGCCGGAAAAACTCGCGGGGTTTCAGTATCTGGTCGATGCCCCACGGGATCATCTTGTACTTGATGTCGCCGACGCCGGGCGATGCGACGGCCGTGACGTCGTTGTAGAGATAGGTGTTGTTGGTGTTGTTGGCGTAGCCGTCCCAGTGCTTCAGCAGAAACTCCATCGCGTAGACCTTGAGGTACTGCTCCATATCGAGCATTTGATCCGCACCGGCCAGGCCGTTCGCTTTGATGTGTCTGCACGCGAATTTGAGATCTTCCTTGTCGTCGAACTCGGAGAGGGATTCAACGCCGATGAAGGGCAGTCTCTCTTCGAGGAAATCGTCGGTGTGCTCGATCTCGTACAGATTGCCGTTCATGTTGCCGTTGAAGTTGCGCTCGATGTAGCGCTTCATGATCGGCTCGGCGTTGACGAAAACACCGGGGAAGATGTCGCCGCCGAGCCCCTGGCCGATCGGAGTTCCGTTCACGAACACCCGGGCGTAGTTGCACCGCGAATTTGGCAAACCGACCATCTGCAGCATCCGGTAGCCGAGCGTCTGCCTGATATAGGACTTGTCCTGTTTGGAGTTGTTGAGCGTCACGTAGCGCGACCCGATCAGTGCTTCGATCGCGTCCTCGTTGGTGCTGCTGAACCTGCCGAAGTCGATATGCAGGCAGGGCTTCTTGTCGTCGATCGAGCCGCAGAACGACTTCTTCTTGACCCCGACGTCGGTGAACGTCGTCCGCGGCGGAAACCTGGTCCCGGAGATCTCGACCTTATCTGCCTGGCGCCAGGTAAACCTGCTGCCGCCAGTCCAGTTCCATTCGCACCGGCCGCCTTTCGGCTCTTCGGTGCGCACCTTGTCCCATTCGGTCTGCGACATCGTGATCTTGATCGTGATCACGTTGTCGAGCGCATAGAAAGAATCGAGCGCTTGCTGTTGTTGAGCAGTCATCGTCACGTCTCCGTCCATCGCGGCCTTCAGACAGAATGCTGAGGAACATCACGTTCGACGCGAGTAGTTGGTTACTCGTCTTCAAGGATTGCCGCGCACAGACGACAACGATATTCCGCACGTGAGTGCGCGGGACCAGATGTGCAAAGGTGGGCCGATGATTACCGGGAGTCATGTGATCATCTACAGCCGCGATGCCGAGGCGGACCGGGCGTTCTTCTCAGATGTGCTCGAATACCGGCACGTCGACGCCGGCGGAGGCTGGTTGATCTTCAAGCTCCCGCCGGGCGAGGTCGCGGTTCACCCGACCGACAGCCCGCAGTCCCAGGAGCTGTACCTGATGTGCGACGACCTCAACGCCACCATCGAGCATCTCGCTGCGCACGGGGTGACTTGCTCCGACGTCACCGATCAGGGTTGGGGTCTGTTGACCAGCATTCGGCTGCCCGGGGGTGGCGATCTCGGCCTATACGAGCCGCGACATCCGCGTGCGACGGACTTGTAGAGCTATTCCTGCCGCAGCCGTGACTCGAGGAAGGTCTCCAGCGACTCCCACTGCTCGACAGCCTTGGCGTACGGCGCGCTGGGCTTGCTGACCGTGCCGGAATCCAGCACATGGGCGACCAGACGGCCCAGCGGCATGTCGGCATCCAACGTCTCGTCGACGATGTCGTCCTCGGCGTACTCGCCGACATCGCGGAGCAACTCGACGGCCAGCTCCAGCTGGTCGCGGTCGACGGACTCGGGGCCGTCGGCGAGGTCGTCGGCCAAGCCGCTCGTCACGTAGACGTTCTCCTCGCTGACATCGACGCGCAGCGAGCCGTCGGTGGCGGCGGTCTTGATGTCCTCGTAGGTCGCCAGATCGGACAGGTCGTGGTCGTGCTCGTCGGCCAGATATCGCGCCAGCGACCGCTCCGAGCCGAACACGCTGACCCGGCCGTTGCGGCCAAGGAACACCGGCGCGTCGTCGAGGTAGCACCGCAGCGTGTAGTAGGTGCCGCCGCGGGTGATCATCTGAATCGGATCGATGCCGACCTTGAGCCAGAAGTCCTCATCGGCGCCGAGCACCAGGCCTCCCGCGCGCTCGGCGAGAGCGGCCTCGGATTCCGAGGTCTCCTCGGCGTCGGCTTCCTCGCCGTCGGCGTCATCGGCCTCGATCTCGGTGACTTCCTCGATCTCGTCGGGCTCGGGCTTGGGTCCCTCGAGGTCGGCCGCTGCCTTCTCCGACGCCGCCTTGTCGACGTCGGGGATGGTGACGACCTCGTCGATCGCGTCGACGACGTTGTCCCAATTTCGCCCGATGACGGTGGCGATCTCGCCCCAGCGTTTGCGGCCGCTCCTGCCGCTGAAGCTGTCCATGCCCGCACCAAGCGAGCCAAGGATGGGGTTGCCATTGAAGAACTTCGTGACCGCAGGCAGTTCGCAGACCGAACCGACGGACGACACGATCGCCAGGGTCCGGTGCAGCGTCGCCACGGAGTCCTCGGTCGGCTTCTCCGCCAGCAACTCCTGCACACCGATCAGGTCGTACTGACGCTCCTCCGGCGGATCGAACCGGTGCGCATTCGCCTCGGTGAGGCCCTCCCATGCGGGGTGGTCCGTGAGGTCGTTGTCGCTATTCGTCCTGATGAAGGCGACCAGATCGGCCACGGACTCGAAGCCGTAGAGGTCCTCGTCCTTGCCGAGCAGCGCCTCCCACTCGTCGCCGGAATCCCGCCAGCGAGGAGCCCAGAGTGTGTACAAGTCGCCCTTGGTCAGCCCGAGCCGGATCGGCACGATGTCAGCAGCCATGCGGCACAGCCTAGAGCGTGTCGGTGTGCGGATTGGCAAACGGTGTGCGACCAGCGGCTTCGGGCGATAGGCTGACCGTGCTCAGTGGCTCACAGGCCAGGGGAGGCGACCATGGTGGCAGCGGTGTTTCCCGAGCAGCAGCCTGGGTTGAACTACCTGACCGAGGGGGGCCAGGAGACCGAGATCTTGTACAAGTACGGGTTCGATCTCCCGCAGTTCGCCATGTTCCCGTTGCTCGACAATCCGCGCGCGATGTCCGAACTGCATGGGATGTACACGCCGATATCTCGACACCGCCGCCCGGCACGGGTTCGGCGTCATCATCGGCGGCCTCGACTATCGGGCCAGCCCCGACTGGGGATCGCTGCTCGGTTACTCGCGCGAGGGTTTGGCGGAGATGCAGATGCGCGCGATCGACTTCCTCCGCGATGTCGCGAAACCGTACGAGGGCCAGGTGCCCGCGTTGCTGTACGCGGGCATCGTCGGCCCGCGCGGCGACGCGTACCAGATCGAACAAGACGATCACCGCCGAGGAGGCCGAGGAGTACCACAGCGAACAGCTGGCCAACCTGGCCCGCGCAGACGTCGACTTGGTGGAGGCCATGACGTTCAACGGAATTCCCGAAGTGGTCGGGTTGGCGCGCGCGGCGGCGCAGGCGAATTTGCCCTCTCGCGTGTCATTCACGCTGAATCACGACACGCAGCGGCTGGAGTCGGGCCCGTCGCTCAAGGATGCGATCGAGACCGTCGATGCGCAAACCGGCGACGACCGACCCGCGTTCTACGGCATCAATTGCTCGCACCCGCTTGAGTTCATGCCTGCGATCGAGCCGGATACGTGGTTCGAGCGGGTGCGCATTCTGCGACCTAACGCCGCGATGATGGACAAGATTGCACTGTGCACGCTCGGACACCTCGAAGCGGGTGACCCGCCCAAACTCGGTGAGCTGATGGGCGGCTTGGCGCAGAAGTACCCCCACATCGACATCTTCGGCGGCTGCTGCGGCACGTGGGACGACCATCTCGAGGAGATCGCGCGCAACGTCCGCACGGCGCGTGACGCATAGGCCGTTGCTATCGTCCACGCGTGCGCGGAGCAGTGACGGTCCACATGAGCGCACCTGCGCGCAGAATTTGGGAATTGGTCGCCGACGTCCGCAACACCGGGCGATTCTCACCCGAGACGTTTGACGCGGAGTGGCTGGACGGCGTCACCGAACCTGCCGTCGGCGCTCGCTTCCGTGGACACGTCAAGCGCAACGAAATCGGGCCGATCTACTGGACGACGTGCCGGGTCACCGCCTGCGAGCCGGTTGCGAGTTCGGCTTCGAGGTCTTGGTGGGCAACCGCGCTGTCAACAACTGGCACTACGAGTTCACCCCGACCGGCGACGGCACGGATGTGACCGAGTCGTTCTGGATCCCCGTCCCAACGATTCTGCGGGCGACGGCGTTTCTCGGTTTTCTACGGAAGCGTCGCAACGTGCGAGATATGCGTACGACGCTCGCGCGCATCAGGGACGTCGTCGAGGCGTAACTGCGTCACTTCTTCTTGTTGTCGGGCGGCGGCCGGTTCGCGACGACGGGGAACGGATCCCGTGAAGCCCTCGCGTTCCCGAGCGATCTCCAGCACCCGACCGCGGACCGCATACCAACCGACGATGAGCGCCGGAATGATGAGCACCAGGCGTGGCGACGGTCCAGGTGCCGATCGGCGGGTCGAACGCCATCAGCACGACGACGCCGAACAGGAACACCAAGGTGAGATAGCCGGTGTACGGGGTGCCCCACAACCGGAATGACGGCCGCTCGAGGATGCCGCGTTTCGACCAGCGGTAGAGCTGGATCTGACAGATGACGATGGTGCCCCAGGACGCGATGATGCCGAGGGCCGCGATGTTGAGCACGATCTCGAACGCCTCGCCGGGGAAGAGAAGGTTGAGAATGACGCCGAACAGCCCGACGACCGCGGTCAGGAAGATTCCGCCGTACGGCACGCCGCGGCTGGACATCCGCGAAGTGAACTTCGGTGCGCTGCCGTTCATTGCCATCGACCGCAGGATCCGGCCGGTCGAGTACAACCCGGCGTTGAGGCTGGAGAATGCGGCGGTCAGCACGACGATGTTCATGACCGTGCCCGCGCCATCGACCCCGATCTTGGAGAAGAACGTGACGAACGGGCTCTCGCCGGCCTGATAGGTGGTGTAGGGGAGAAGAAGGGCCAGCAGGAACAGTGAGCCGACGTAGAAGACCGCGATACGCGCGATCACCGAGTTGATCGCACGCGGCATGATCTTATGCGGATGGGCGGTCTCACCGGCCGCGGTTCCGACGAGTTCGACTGCGGCATAAGCGAACACGACGCCGGACATGACAATCACCAGCGGGAAGAGGCCGGCGGGGAAAAGCCCGCCGTTGTCGGCGATCACGCTGAAACCGGTTGGCTGACCTTGAATCTGGTAGCGGCCGGCAAGGAAGATGGTGCCCGCGACCAGAAATGTGATCAGCGCAAGGACTTTGATGGCCGCAGCCCAGAACTCGAGCTCCCCGAACAGGGTAACCGAGATGAGGTTTATCCCCACCACGAGCGCCAACGCGATCAAGGCGATCAGCCACTGCGGAACGCTCCCGAACGACGTCCAGTAGTGGAAATAGGTGGCGATCGCGGTGCAGTCGACGATGGACGTGAACGCCCAGTTCAGCCAGTACATCCAGCCGGCGACGAACGCCGCCTTCTCGCCGAGGAATTCGCGCGCATACGACACGAAGGACCCCGACGACGGCCGGTGCAGCACGAGTTCGCCCAGCGCCCGCAGGATGAGGAAGACGAAGATGCCGCAGAACGCATAGCTCAAGAACAGGCCCGGTCCGGCGTTGTGTAGTCGGCCGCCGGCACCGAGGAACAGCCGGTGCCGATGGCACCGCCGATCGCGATCATCTGCAGCTGCCGGGGTTTGAGGCCCTTGTGGTAGCCCTCGTCCTCCGCCAGCAGCGCGGAGTTGTCATACGACAGGTTGCTTGGGTTTAGTGGTCATCGAACCAGTCCTCGCTCTGGTCAGTTTCCGGGTGGCGCGGGATCAACGGGGTTACCACGGACATCCCACTGCTCCGGAGGTCCCGGCGTATCGCTGACGTCACGAAACGTCATGACGAAGCCGCACACGGCGACGACGGCCGCAATCGCGTAGCCGATGATCGAATACCAGCCGACGTGGAGGTAGGCGGTGACCGCGACGATGACCATGGCCAAGAACACCAGCGACATCCCGATCAATGGAATCTTGGCAAAAAGATCAATGCGTGCCATGAGAATCACCCCGAACCGAACGTGAACTTCTGGTGAATCGAGTAGACACCCTCTCGCTCAGCAAGGCCACTCAAACCCCAAGAATCCTTTGAGAATCCTTCAAGCCGGTGCACAGATCCTGATCGGGTGACCGCGCAACTCGCCAAGCCGCACGTCAGCGCCGTCCACGACGCCATCGTGGACGTGTCGCGCCATGCTTACCGTTGCTGCGGCGAATCCTCAAGCACCCGCGCCTGAAGCACTACGACCGGCTCGTCGCGCTGGCGCTGACGGTCAACCTCGGATGGGCGGTGTACGGCGCAGCGGCCGCGAACTGGTGGACGCCGGACGGCACCGACCTGGGCGCGATCGCACTTGTGGCGCAGACGAATCTCGCTGCCGCGGTGGTGTTTCGGCAGCCCTATATCCTCAATGCGTTGGCGGGGCTGGTGACCAGGCCGCCGACGTCCTGGCCGCTGACGGCGACCGGATCCGCATCTGCGATCACGAATTTGAATTCAGAAATTGGGCCGGAAACTAAGGGCGGCGCACGGACTGCGATAAGCCAAAAAATGATTGACCAGCGGTGAAACAATATTGACGTGCCTGGAAACGGAGATGATCTCTCCTGCGGGTCGTGTGGTGCGCCGCTGGGCGCGACTGCCAAGTTCTGCAGTCAGTGCGGTGCGCCAGTCGCGCACGCCGCACACTCGGCGGAGTACAAACAGGTCACGGTGCTCTTCGCCGACGTAGTGCACTCGATGGACCTTGCAGCGGCCGTGGGGGCGGAACGGTTGCTCGAAATCATGACCGAGTTGGTTGAGCTTTCAGCGGCGGTGGTGCAGCGCTACGACGGCACGGTCGACAGTTTCACCGGCGACGGGATCATGGCGGTGTTCGGCGCGCCGATTGCGTTGGAGCACCACGCCGTTCGCGCATGCGTGTCGGCGTTGGGCATTCAGGAGGAGGCGAAAAGACTTGCGGTCGACGTTCATCGCCGCGATGGCGTAGAACTGTTGCTGCGGGTGGGGCTGAACTCCGGTCTGGTGATCGCTGGTGAGATCGGTTCGGGTCCATTCGGCTTCACCGCCATTGGCGAGCAGGTCGGCATGGCTCAACGAATGGAATCGGTCGCGCCGCCGGGCGGAGTGATGCTCAGCGCATCCACCGCACGACTCGTTGAAGGAAATGCAAATCTCGGCGTGCCCGAGTCGGTTCGGATCAAAGGTTTTGATCAACCAGTGCCCGCTCGCCGCCTATTGAGCATGCGCCAGGACCGGGTCGTCAGGCGGGCTGAATCGAATCTCGTCGGTCGGCGGTGGGAGATACGCACGGCTGAAGCGTCGTTAGACCGTGCCGTGCGCGGCGAGGGCAATGTGGTCGGTTTGGTGGGGCCGCCTGGGATTGGGAAAAGCCGCCTGGTGCGCGAGCTCTCGGCCACCGCCTTCGCGCGTGGCGTCGGGGTGTTCACGACCTTCTGCGAGTCCCATACCAGCCAGATCCCGTTCCACATCGTGGCCCGTCTCTTGCGCGCGGCTTTCGGAGTGGAAGGCCGCGACGCGCAGGCCGCTCGAGATCGTTTGCGCGAGCAGATCCCGTATTCAGACCCAGAGGATCTGTTGCTATTTAATGACTTGCTAGGCATTGCCGATCCAGACGTACCTTTGCCTCGGATAGACCCCGATGCACGGCGGCGGCGATTGACCGCCTTGGTGAATTCTGCGTCGATCGCGCGGGAAAGCCCAGCGCTCTACATCGTCGAGGATGTCCATTGGATCGATGAAGTAAGCGAGTCGATGTTGGCCGAGTTCCTCTCGGTCGTCGCGCAGACGCCCTCGCTCATGCTCGTCACCTACCGGCCGGAGTACGACGGAGTACTTGCACGGCTGCATGGTACTCAAACCATGACTCTGGGCCCGTTGAGCGACACTGACACCGCGGCACTGGTGGTGCAGCTGCTCGGTTCGGATCCCTCAGTGGGCGCCGTGAGCCAGATGATCATCGAAAAGGCAGGCTGGTACACCATTTTTCGCTGAGGAGATGGTCCGGGATCTGGCCGAGCGCGATGTGCTTCGCGGAGAGGTCGGCCTGTATCGGTCGACGGCTTCAGTTGCCGAGGTCACTGTGCCCGCGACCCTGCAGGCGATCATCGGTGCGCGCATCGACCGACTCGACCCGAAAGCTAAACGCACGCTGACGGCGGCGGCGACAGTCGGCTCACGATTCGGCGTTGAGCTGCTGATGGGGCTCGGGGTCGAACCGGAAATCGCCGACCTCGTCGCGGCTCAACTCATCGATCAAGTCAGTTTCACCCGACAACCCGAGTATGTGTTCCACCATCCGCTCATTCGCGCGGTGGCCTATGAGTCACAGCTCAGATCCGATCGCGCCGAGATGCACCGGCGGGTGGCGACCGCGCTCGAACATCGTGAGCCGGCATTGGTTGACGAGAATGCCGCATTGATCGCGGAACATCTCGAGGCCGCGGGCGATCTGCACGCCGCCTACGACTGGCAGATGCGTGCCGCAACGTGGGTGAGAAGCCGCGACATCGCCGCGGCACGACTCAGCTGGGAGCGAGCAAGAACGATCGCCGACGCATGGCCCACCGAGGACCCGAACCGCGCTTCGATGCGCATCGCCCCGCGAACCATGTTGTGCGCGACAGCCTATCGAGTGCGTGCGCACGGTGCCGGCGCCCGCTTTGACGAATTACGGGAGCTTTGCCAGGCCGCCGGTGACAAGCCGTCGCTGGCTATCGCCATGGCCGGGCTGGTGATGGATCACGCGTATCAGGGCCAGGTTCGTGAGGCATCGCGGCTGGCATCGGAAGCGATGGCCCTCATCGAGTCGCTCGCCGATCCGATCTTGATGGTGGGGCTGTCCTTCCCAGCGATCTACGCCAAGATTGAAAGCGGCGAGTATTCCGACGTGCTGCGGTGGTCACAGAGGATGGTCGACCTGGCCGACGGTGATCCCTTCAAGGGGAACTTCATATTCGGATCTCCGCTGGCACTTGCCTTCACGTCGCGGGCGATGGCCCGTTATTGCCTGGGGCATCCCGACTGGCAGAACGATCTTCGGCACGGTCTGGCCATGGCCCACAGCGCCGACCCCTTGACCTACGCTGCAGTTGCCGCGTGGGGCTATTTCCCGGGTATCGCGAACGGCGCGCTTTCTGCCGACGATCGCGCGTTGCACGAGATCGAGAATGCTTTACAGATTGCTGAGCGATCCGGCAATGACATGGCGTTGGCCTTCGCCCGATTAGCTCTGGGTATCGCGCTAGTGCACCGTGATTCGGCTGCGGCGCGCGACCGTGGAGAGGCGCTACTGGCCGAGGTCAGCGACGTGTTCGAACAGCAGCGACACAACCTGGGTGATCGCCCGCTTGTCAACGTGTACCTCGCACGGGAAAGGGCTCGGCGTAATGATCGCGACGAGGCGATACCGCTGATGTGCGCCGCTGTCGATCAGCTGGCCAACGAGGGCCAGCTGCTGGCGTGGGGTATTCCAACGACAGGTGTTTTGGTGAAGACAATGCTTGATCGCGCGGCCGAAGACGACGTGTGCGAAGCCGAGGCTGCGATCGATCGGTTAGCTGCGTTTCCGACCGACGACGGCCTAGTGATACGCGACGTCTGGTTACTGCGGCTGCGCGCACTACTGGCCCGAGCGCGCGGGGACGAGACCGCCTACCGCGACTATCGAGATCACTACCGCGCGATGGCCACAGAGCTGGATTTCGAGGGACATATGCAGTGGGCCGAGGAAATGCCATAACGACGATCACGCAGTCGGCCGCCAAAAGCCCTGGAATCCCTGGCCCGCATTCGTCGTCCGGATCGGTGACAACTGGACGGGATCGCCCGCTTCAGCGGGCTATCAATAGCGGTGCATACCCTGCACCGACCGTTAGGTGACGGCTACCTCGTGATGCAGTTGGTTAGCGGTGAATAGAAGATCCGCTGCGCATGCACACGGATGTCGACGGCCTACCCGATGTGGTCGGTATTTCGAGGGGCACATGACGTGAGCCGAGGCGATGACATGACAGCGGCGTGCCTTCTAGGGCGAACCAGCCCGCCTGCGCGGCATACCTAGGGCAGGCTGAAGCGATGACGGAAGCCACCGACCTCGTCGACGCGGTGGCCGCTATGGGCGCAGTACTGGGACGGACGACGTTTCCGCTGCCGGCGCCGTCGGCCGGGCTGGCCGAACGTGACTGCCGCGAGATGATCGGACAGCTGGCCGATTACCTGATCCCCCGGTTGCGCAGCATCGACGCGCCGCTGCTCGCGGTAGTCGGCGGCTCCACGGGCGCCGGCAAGTCCACGCTGATCAACTCGCTGGTCGGCAGTGACGTGAGCCCGGCCGGCGTGCTGCGGCCCACCACGCGAGGCCCCGTCATCGTGTGCCACCCGTCAGACCTGGCGTGGTTCACCGACGACCGGATCCTGCCGCAACTACCGCGTTCGTCCGGGCCGGACGGCTTGCGCTTGGCGCCGGACCCGGGTATCGGGCCCGGCCTCGCGCTGCTCGACGCCCCGGACATCGACAGCGTCGTGAGCACAAACCGCGAGCTCGCGTCCACCCTGTTGGCCGCCGCCGACCTGTGGGTGTTTCTGACGACCGCGGCTCGGTACGCCGATGCGGTGCCGTGGCAGATGCTTCACACTGCCCGCGACCGGGGCACCGCCATCGCCATAGTGCTCAATCGTTGCCCGCCGGAGGCGATTAGGGATGTCTCCGCGCACTTGTCGGACATGCTGGCAGCAAACGGTTTGGGTAGCGCGCCGCTGTTCGTGATCGCCGAGCAGGGCTTACGCGCCGGGCGGTTGCGCGATAAAGCGACCGCACCCATCGCCTCGTGGCTGGCCGGTTTGACTGCCGACTCGGAGCAGCGGGCGGCGGTGGTGCGCTACACGCTTGACGGTGCGCTACGCAGCCTGTCGCCACGGACGTACGCGCTGGCCGATGCGGCCGACGACCAGTTCGCGGTGCGCACGCAGCTGGAGTCGTGCGTGTCGTCGGCATACGGCAGTGCGCTCGCCCGGGTGGACGAGGCGGTTCGCGACGGCGCGTTGCTGCGCGGCGAGGTGCTGGCCCGCTGGCAGGACGTCGTCGGCACAGGGGAGTTCCTACGCAAATTGGAGTCGCGGGTGGGGCGGATCCGCGACCGGGTGGTGGCGGCGGTAACCGGGCGGTCCACTCCGATTGAGGAGCTCGGCGAGGCGTTGGAGACCGGCATCGCGACCGTGATTCGGGCCGCGGTCGAGGAGGCGGCTGAGTTGTCCTACGGATGCTGGGCGCGGCACCAGGCCGGTGCACCGCTCCTGACCGACGAGCTGGCCCGGCCGGCCCCCGGGCTCGGTGAGGCCGTCGAGCGGCTGGTCCGCGACTGGCAGGAATACGTGCTCGAGCTGGTCAGTACCGAAGGGGCCTCGAAGCGGTCTGGGGCGCGATTGGCGTCTTACGGCGTCAACGGTGCCGGGTTGGTCGTCATGCTTGCGGTCTTCAGCCAGACGGCTGGATTGACCGGCGCCGAGATCGCGGTTGCCGGAGGCACCACGGTGGCCAGCCAGAAGGTGCTTGAGGCGATCTTCGGCGAGCAGGCGGTCCGCGGACTGGCCCGACAGGCTCGCGACGAACTCCTGGCGCGAGTCGACGGCCTCCTGCGCCAAGACGCCGCCCGATATGGCGACGTTCTGGGTCCGGCCTCGGCATTGGTGTCGGGTGATGAACTGCGAGCGGCCGCCGATCGCGTCGTGATGGTGCTGCAGTGACGCTCGTCGATCGGCTGGCGGCGCTGTCGTCGGTGGTAGCCCTCGGGACCGGCCGGCTGTCCGACGACATCCTCGACGGCCTGCGCGACCTGGACCAGCGGGCCGGCAGTCGGCTGCGGTTGTCGGGTGAGTACACCGTCGTCGCGCTCGCCGGAGCGACCGGAAGCGGAAAGTCCTCGTTGTTCAACGTCGTCGCCGGGGCGTCGCTTGCCGAGGTCGGCGTTCGGCGGCCGACCACTTCCGCTACCCAAGCTGTTGTCTTCGGCCCCGACGGCGCCACGGAACTACTCGACTGGCTAGAGATCCAGTCCAGACAGTACGGCGACGCGTCAGCTGCGCCGGAGCTCTCTGGGTTGGTGCTGCTCGACCTGCCCGACCACGACTCCACCGAAGTGTCACATCGGGCCGAAGTGGATCGGCTTGTCCGCCTCGTCGACGCCTTCATCTGGGTACTGGACCCGCAGAAGTACGCCGATGCCGTTCTGCACGACGAATACTTGCGCCCGCTTGCCGCACACCGTGACGTGATGGTTGTAGCCCTCAACCAGTCAGACCGGCTGTCCGCTCCCGACGTGGCTGCCTGTGTGCGAGACCTCGACCGGCTGCTGACCGAGGACGGGTTGGGCGGCGTGCCGGTGCTTGCGACGTCAGCGGTGACACCGGACGGGGCATCGCCCTTGCGCGAATTCCTCGTCGCGACCGTCGCCGACCACAAGGCGCGGACGGCGCGGGTGAGCGCGGATCTGGACACGACGGCAGCCCGGCTCGCGCCGCTGGTGCCGCTACCCAAATCGGTACCGGCGCTGCGGGACGCTGAGCGACGACTGCAGACCGCCCTCGCCGGGGCCGCAGGCGTTCCCGCGGTAGTCGGTGCCGTCGGCCGCGCGTATGAGCGGCGGGGTCTCGCGGCGGTTGGCTGGCCGCCGCTGCGCTGGATACACCACATGCGACCGGATCCGTTGCGCCGCTTGGGATTAGGTCAGTCCAGCATGGGGGACGAAGTACTTCGCCGGACCTCGTTGCCCTCGGCTTCTGCGGCCTCGCGCGCGGGAGTGGACAGCGCAGTCCGCTCGCTCGCCGACACGGCGTCGGGCGGGCTACCGGCTCCGTGGCCGCGGATTCTGCTCGAAGCGGCGAAGTCACGAGCAGGGGCCGTGCCCGACGCACTGGACCGGGCAGTCGGCGGTGCGGACCTCGGAACGAATCGGCCACCGCGATGGTGGCGTCTGGTCGGGGCGATCCAGTGGGTGCTCCTGGCTGCGGCAGTCGCAGGTGGCGTGTGGCTCGGTGTTATCGCCCTGCTGGCTTACCTGCAGATCGATCTCCATGCGCCCTCACTTGGGCCGTTCGCATGGCCGACGGTGCTGCTCGTCGGAGGACTCGCGTTGGGACTGGTGCTCCGAGTGCTGATCAGACCTTTCGTGGCGGTCGGGGCGGCCCGGCGCAGGCGCCGCGCGGCCGCCGAATTGGGCCAGCGGGTCGAGGCGGTGGGAGAGGAGTTCGTCCTTTCACCGCTACGGACAGAGCTGTCCGTGTACGGCGAGCTATCCGCGGCGGTGCATCGGCTCAGCCGTTGAAGTCGAAGCCGTAACGGTCCCGAGTGAATCACGCCGTCGGCCGCCAGAAGCCCTGAAAACCCTGACCCGCGTTCGTCGTCCGGATCGGTGACAACTGCACCGGATCGCCCGCCTCAACCGGGTGTCAATACCGGTACCGATCGGTTTCAGTGAGAAGCAGCCTCGATCCAGTTGGAGAACTCGCACGCCAGGTGCCAACGGTGCCCGGCTACCATCCGGCCCAGCGTCGGCAGCGGAAACTCGACAGTCAAGCGGGCGTGAAACCCGTCATCGATATCTCGGAATTGGTGACGCACACCGCCGATCGCGACGCCGTCGGACGTGCGGGCTACGCCAGCGACCTGATGCGAAAACATGGGATCGATTGGCGTGACCAACGAGGTGACGTCCTCATAGTCGATGAAGAACATTGTCGCCAATGGGCTTCCGCCGGTCGTCTCCAACACTTCCTGACCGCCGTCGGTTCTCGTGCGGATGACGAAGTGGTCCGGGCACGCTCGTAGCATGGCGGCCTCATCGGAGGCCGCCGCCCAGCCCTCGAAGGCGTCGACGAACTGCCCGGCCGAGCCGCCGTTCACGTATAGATCAACGACGCTGACTCGCCGTCGCTTGCTCACCCGTGCGCCCGCCTTACCCACGAATTCGGCTACTCGGATATCGCGACTCAACCGTGTGGCGATCTCTTCGGGGCCGAGGGTTAGCTTCGCCTGCAACAGCGCCTCGCGTCGCGTCGAGACGTCTCCGCCTGCCGGTGCTTGCAGACCGAGCTTGCGTGCCGCTGCGGTGATCCGCCGGTTCTCCCAGTCAAGGACCTGGTCGCGTGCGATCGTCTCGCCGCGAAGTTGCGCAGTGATCGACGGAGTGGACATTGTCATTCCTAACGCTAGGAAACTTGCGTTAGTCACGTTAGGCTGCCTCTACCCGCAAGTCAAAGGAGGTGACGATGGTCACGGAGCGACGGCCGGGCGGCCGCTCAGAGCGCGTGCGCGTCGGCGTCCTCGACGCCGCTCTCGCACAACTCCTGAGGGAGGGTTACGACGGACTCAACGTGCGCGACGTCGCACGGGCGGCGGAGGTCGCCGAGACCACTGTCTATCGGCGCTGGCCGACGACACATGACCTCGCCGCCGCGGCGGTCGCACATCTCGCACACGCCGAGAACCCGATACCGGATTCCGGAACCCTCGAGGATGACCTGCGCGCGCTGCTCTCACAGATCTTCGCTCTGCTCCGACGACCGGAAGTCGAGCGGCTCCTGCGGACTGTCGCCGCCCTCGATAGTCGAAACACTGACGCGGTCGATGCTCGTAAGAGCTTCTGGCGCAGCAGATTCGCTGGCTCCGCCCATATCGTCGAGCGGGCAGTTGACCGTGGCGAGCTTCCCATGGGTACCGATCCCGCCGCGTTCGTCGAGTTCCTTGTGGCCCCGGCCTACCTTCGACTGCTGCTACTCGACCGTCCTCTGGACGATGAGCTATTCGAACATTCGGTTAGGGCCACCATCGCTGCTTACGCAATCAAGCGGTAGGACGCCAGAAGCCCTGAAAACCCTGGCCCGCGTTGGTGGTTCGAATCGCCGACAACTGCACGGGATCGCCCGCTTCCACCGGGTGTCAATAGGGGTGCAGATCGCGCCGTCGAGGGCGGCTCCTCGGTCTGGGGACGGGTCGGGCAGCTTCCGAGTTGCGATATGGCAGACATGTCTGACCAGCGGTGACACGATACTCGCGTGTATGACGGCGGGAACGACGGCGGAGCACTGACGGCCGCGAGCCTCCCCTGCGGATCGTGCGGCATGCAGCTGGCCGCGACTGCGAAGTTCTGCCGCGCCCATCGCGCCAGCCGCTACCTCGGCGGAGTACAAGCAGGTGACCGTGTTGTTCGCCGACGTGGTGCATTCGATGGACATTGCTGCGGCGGTCGGTGCGGAGCGGTTGCGCGAGATTATGGCCGAGATCGTTGATCGCGCAGCGGCGGTGGTGCACTACGGCGGGACCGTCGACAAGTTCACCGGCGACGGCATCATGGCGGTGTTTGGTGCGCCGGTGGCGTTGGAGGACCACGCTTATGCAGTGGGCCGAGGAGATGCCATGACGGCAGGCAGGCAGTCGTCCTGGCCTTTCGGATGCTGATGAGGAAAGGACTTGACTGTGCGAACCTATGCGTCTTTGTCTGATCTATCTCCGTGGCTGACAATCGCCATCGGGTTCGTGTTTTTCGCCGCCGTCAGCGGTATTTGCCGATATGGCCTCGCCGGGGTGGCTTCGCCGGAACGACGTGAGCAGGTCGAAGAACACGCCGGCAAGCTGCTCAGCGTGCTTGGTGCGACCTTCGCTTTCCTTATCGGCTTTGCGATCACAATCACCTGGTCGGCGGTGGGCGCCGGCCAGGACGCGGTAGACCTTCAAGCATCCTCAGCACAGCAACTTTCCTGGGCGGCGAGTGAGATCCATGACAAGGGTGGCGCTGACGAGGTCAACCGCAATCTGCGGGATTACCTGGATACAGTGGTTAACAAGGATCTATCAGCGCTTGCGGCTGGAGATTTCACAGCGCTGCCCTCTGCCGAAAGTTTCGACACTCTGCAGAACAGTGTCCACAAGGTGGCATACGGGGGCGGTAACACCGACCCAGAAGCGAACGGAATGGTATCGGCGGCTGCGTCCTTGACCGCCGCCCAAAGTAAGGTAACTGCGGTAGCGCAACGATCGCTTCCGGCAATCCTGATAGTGCTCATCGTCATGTCTGGAGCACTGCTGGCGGCCACCGTGGGGTTGTCCGCCGCGACGGTCAAACCGCCATACCTCATTTATGCCTGGGCGTTCCTTGCCGCGGTGTCCGTCGCCGTGGTGTTGATGTTGGACTTCCCCTTCAGTGGTGGAATCACCGTCAACCTTGGCCCGCTAGGTGTTGCTGCCGACTCCATTTAGCGCGAAGCCTCACTCACGCCGTCGGCCGCCAGAATCCCTGAAAACCCTGACCCGCGTTCGTCGTTCGGATCGGCGATAGCTGGACCGGATCGCCCGCCTCGATCATCTGGCCGTTGCCGACGATCATCGCGACGTGTCCGTCCCACACCGCAAGGTCGCCCGGCCGAAGCGAGTTCTGGTTTACCGCCGCGCCGAGGTCCTGTTCCTGGGCGAGCCGCGGAAGATCCAGTCCTGCTTGGTGATAAGCCCACTGCGTCAGCCCGCTACAGTCCAGCCCGACGCCGGGTGCGGTGCCACCCCAGACGTAGGGAACGCCGAGTTGTGTCAGTGCGTAACGAACGGCGTTGGCGGCGACGGGGTTCGGTGCCTTCACCGTGCTGCCGTCCGGCAGCGTGACGGCAACACCGTCGCCAAACTGTTCCGGATCCGGCAGCGGCAGCGACGCGAGTTCGGCGCCGGTGGGTGCGACACCGCCGACCGCCCCACTCGGCATGCCGCTGAGACCGGCGGGTGCGGCGAACCCGGCGGGTGCAGTAGGCGCACCAGCCGTAGCTCCCGCAGGTGCCATCGGCGCCGTTGGTGCCGCGACGCCGGCGGCATGGCCGTCGAGCTCGGTGCGCAGCTCATCGACGACCGCGATCGCTTCGTTCAGCGCCCGTCGAGCCTCTTCCCGTAGTTCCTCAGCGGCACCCGGTTCGTCGAGCCGCGCCTCGATGGCCGCAGCGCGGTCCTCGAAGCGGCTGACGATGTCTCGTAGGCGCGAGCGCGCCCATGCCACCGCGTCCGCGGCGCCGGCCGTGCTGACCCGCAGGTCATCGATCCGCAGCGCCAACCGGTCGGCGGACTCGGCCACACCGGACATGAAATCCGCGGCGCCGTCGGCGCCCGCACCCGACCAGCTGTCGGCGGTACGGCCCCAACCGTTGCGCGCCGAAGCGGAGATGTCGACCAACTGGTCACGTACCTGGGCGAGCGAGGTGGTCGGATCCCCCTCGTCCGACCACCCCGGCCCGACCTGCGCCGCCACCTCGCGGATCGGCGCCGTCAACGCGGCGATCAGCCCGCTCGGCATCGCTAGAGAAGGTGGCTGCCGCGGCGGTCAGCGTCCGCGTACGCGTCCGCCACGACGCCCGTGACCGAGTGCGCCGACGCGAGATCCTCGCTCAGCGCGACGATGGCCCGCGCCTCCGTCGTGACTGCGTCGGCGAGGGCCGCGAGGAATCCGGCGCCGACGGGACCGAACGCGGCGGCCCCGCCGGCGCCCGGCAGCGACGTCAGCGCAGCGGCGGCGGCCGACAGGTCATCGGCGTGGGTAGAGCAGTCGGTGCCGAGCGCACAGATGGCATTTGTGTCGACGAACATGGCGATACGACGATCGAACGCGCCGGATGGTTCCGTGACGTTAGGGTCGCCCCATGGACGTGCGCGTCATCGACCATCCGCTGGCCGCGGCGCGGCTGACCACGTTGCGCGACGAGCGCACGAACAACGCGTCGTTTCGAGACGCCCTGCGTGACCTGACCCTGATGCTGGTCTATGAGGCCACCCGCGACGCGGCCACCGAAAGCGTCCCGGTCCGCACGCCGCTCGCCGACACCACCGGATCACGACTCGCCAACCCGCCGCTGCTGGTGCCTGTGCTGCGCGCCGGTTTGGGCATGGTGGACCAGGCGCACGCTCTGATCCCTGAGGCACACGTCGGCTTCGTCGGCGTCGCGCGCGACGAGCAGACCCACCAGCCGACGCCGTATCTCGAGTCCCTACCCGACGATCTGAGCACCCAGCCCGTGTTCGTGCTCGACCCGATGCTGGCGACCGGCGGGTCGATGGCGCACACCATCGGGCTGCTCCAGGCGCGCAATGCCGTTGACATCACGGCGATCTGCGTCGTCGTCGCCCCTGAAGGCATTGCCGCGATCGAGAAGGTGGCACCGAACCTCACCTTGATCACCGCAACCATCGACGACCGTCTCAACGACATCGCCTACATCGTTCCCGGGCTGGGCGACGCAGGCGATCGACAGTTCGGGCCGCGCTAGAACTTGCCCGCGCGCTCGGTCAGCTCCTCAATGATGCGTCGGGCATCCGCGCGGGCCGCCACCAAATCATCGTCGATGCAGTTACGACGAACTTCGATGTAGGACTTGACCTTCGGCTCGGTACCCGATGGCCGCACCGCGATCCGCACCGCGGTATCGCTGTCTGCGCCCTGGAGAATCACCGCATCGGTTCGCCGTTCATACGGCTGCACCGCGGCCAGATCCGTCATCGTGATGTCGAACCCGCACAGTTTCTTCGGGGCGCTGGAGCGCAGGCGGGTCATCACCTCCGCAGCCTCGTCGGCGCCGGCCACCGGGCGGGATACCGCTGTCGTGGTGTGCACACCATGCTGTCGGGCAAGGTCGTCGAGAGCGTCGAGCACTGTGCGTCCCTGCTCGCGCAGGGCAACGACCAAGTCGCAGAACAACACCGCGGTGCTGATGCCGTCCTTGTCGCGAACCGCGGAGGGGTCGACGCAATAGCCGATCGCCTCCTCGTAGGCATAGACGAGCGTGCACCCCGGTAGGTCCGCGTCTGCCCGTGACAGCCACTTGAAGCCGGTCAGTGTCTCGACGTGGCGAGCGCCATGCGCCGCGGCGATCCGGGCCAGCATCCGTGACGAGACCACCGAGCTTGCCACCACGGTGTGTTCGGTCACTTCGCCGGGATCGATCTGGGAAAGAATGTAATCGCCAAGCAGCCAACCGGTTTCGTCGCCCGTCAGCATCCGCCAGCCATCCGGTGTTGGTACGCCGACCGCGCACCGGTCGGCGTCGGGGTCCAAGGCGATGGCGACCTCGGCTTCGTTGTCGGCCGCGAGTTTCAACAGCTCGTCGGTGGCGCCCGGTTCCTCCGGATTGGGCAGGGGGACGGTCGGAAAGTCCGGGTCCGGCGCGAATTGACTCTCGACCACGTGAACGTCGGACAATCCCGCGCGGACGAATGCATCGAGTGCGTACTCGCCGCCGACGCCGTGCATGGCGGTCAACGCCAGCCGCGCTGAACCGTGTGTATGCCGGACATGCGATGTGCGGTTGACGTAGCGCTGGATCAGGTCCACGCCGGATGTCTCGACCGCCGCCCTCGGTATCTGGTCGGCGTGCGGCGCCTTTCCGATCAGAGCCTCGATCTCTCGATCGGTCGGCGGAACGATCTGAATGCCGCTGTCGAAGTAGACCTTGTAGCCGTTGTATGACGGCGGGTTGTGCGATGCGGTGATCTGAATGCCCGCGCTCGCGCCGAGGTGCCTGGCGCCGAACGCCACCACCGGTGTCGGGACCGCGGCGAACAAAAGCGTCACCATGAATCCCTGGGCGGCGAAGACTTCGGCAGCCGCGAGGGCGAACTTCTCCGATCCGTGCCGGGCATCGCCGCCGACCACGACGTTTGAGCCGTCGAAGCCACGCTCCTTGAGTACCTGGGCGACGGCCCAACTGGTCCGAAGCACGACCGCCAAGTTCATGCCGTCCGGCCCCCCGCGCAGCGGGCCCCGCAGACCGGCCGTACCGAACGTCAGCGGGCGGGCGAACCGCTCCGCGAGCTCCTCGTCACTGCACGCCTCGAGCTCGGCAACCGTCGCCGGATCGGGGTCGTGCGCAATCCACTCCTGGGCGGCCGCACAAGCGCTCGTCATCAGTCGAGTGTTCCCACTTTGCCTTCCGCGTAAGCCAGCTTGCGCAGCACCGGCGCAACCAGCATCAGCAGGTTGAACTCCAGCTCAGAAAGGTTGTCGCGCATCGTTGCGTTCAGCCAAGCGTCGCGTTCGGCGCGGTCGTCGTCGAGCAGCGCGATACCTGCTGCGGTGACCTCGATGAGCTGTCGGCGTCGATCGTCATCGTCGGTACGCCGCGACACCAAACCCCGGCTCACCAGCTCGTTGATGCTGTCGGTGAGGGACTGCACGCGTACGTGTAGCCGGACGGCCAGTGCGGCGGGTGTGATGACGCCGGTCCTGGTGACCTCGCTCAGCACTTCCATCTGGCTGAGCGTCAGCCCGTGATCGGGCCGGTGCCGGCGCATCTGCCTGGTCACCGCCACCATCGACTCTCGCAACTCGGTGGCCGAGGATTCAGTGCGTAGAGCGGTCATTACCAAGTTATACCTTGGTATTTCTTGGCTGTCATCGCTAGAACGCCGTGTTGCATGCCAATTTTGTTAAGGGCATACTTGTCATAGTGACGACAGAGCGACTGAAGCAAGCGGCCAAGTGGGCGTTGCTCGCCGCCGTCACCGTCGCCGTCACCATCCCGCTGACCATGGTCGGCGTTCCCTCAGCCGCGCTGTTCGCGGCGCTGATCGTCGGCATCGCGCTGGCGCTGCCTTCGCTGGCGCCCGCACGGATGCCCCGGCCCGCGGGCATAGCCGCCCAGGGTGTGCTCGGCGTCTACATCGGCACCATGGTTCATCGCGACGCGGTGAGCGCCCTCGGGCCGGACTGGCCGATCGTGGTCGCCGTGGCGGTCGCCACGTTGGTGCTGAGCATCGTCGCAGGCGCTCTGCTCGGACTGCACCGCGATGTCAGTCCGCTCACCGGATCGCTGGCGCTGGTGGCCGGTGGCGCATCCGGCCTTGTCGCGATCGCCCGTGAACTCGGCGGTGACGATCGTGTGGTCGCGGTCGTGCAATACCTGCGGGTCGCGCTGGTGACCGCGTCGATGCCTGTGGTCGTCACGCTGATCTATCACGCCGACAGGTCGCACCACGCGGCGATGACGACTCAGGATGGTTCGGCGCCTTGGTATTTCAGCGTGGCCATGATGGCTGTACTGATCGTCGCCGGTGCGACCGGTGGCCGGCTCCTGCGCCTTCCCGGTGCCGGGCTGCTCGGTCCGCTCGCGCTGACCGTCGCGCTACAGATCAGCGGGCTGTCCTTCGGTCTGACGGTGCCCATGGTGCTGGTTCAGGTGGGCTACATGGTGATCGGTTGGCAGGCGGGCGTCGTCTTCACGCGCGATTCGTTGCGTGCCGTAGGCCGGATGCTGCCCGCGGCCATCGCCCTGATCATTCTGCTCGGTGTTGCGACCGCGGGCTTCGGTGTCCTGCTGGCGCATATCGCGGGCAAGACCCCGCTCGAGGGTTACCTCGCCACCAGCCCGGGCGGCGTGTACGCCGTGCTGGCGATCGCGGTGGAGACCGGATCGGGCGTCACGTTCATCATCGCCGCGCAGGTGTTCCGTGTGCTGCTGATGCTGTTCACAGCGCCGTTGCTGGCCCGAACCGTGATCAGGTTGACCGAGCGCCACGCCCGTCGTCAGAGCCGCGAGATAACCGAGGCCAGCAGGGAACCCGTCCGGGTCGCCGACTGACGGCCCGCGGCCAGCACCTCGTCATGGTTCAGCGGCTGCCCCGTCATGCCCGCCGCGGCGTTGGTCACCAGCGACACCGCCAGCACGTCGGCGCCGGCAGCCCGCGCGGCGATCGTCTCGTGCACCGTCGACATGCCGACCAGGTCCGCGCCGAGTGTGCGCAGCATCCGTATCTCGGCAGGCGTTTCGTAGTGCGGTCCCGGCAGGCAGGCGTAGACGCCTTCGGTGAGGTCGGGATCCACTTCGCGCGCGAGCGCCCGCAGCCGCGGCGAGTAGGCGTCGACGAGGTCCACGAACTGCGCCCCCACCAGCGGGGACCTTGCCGTCAGGTTCAGGTGGTCGCTGATCAGCACCGGCTGGCCGACCGCGAAATCCGCCCGCAGGCCACCGGCGGCGTTGGTCATGATCACCGTCCGCACGCCGGCCGCGCAGGCCGCACGCACCGGGTGCACGACATGACGAAGGTCGTGCCCCTCGTAGGCGTGGATCCTGCCGACGAATACGAGCACGCGGTGATCGCCCGTCCGTACCGACATGACGTCGCCGCCGTGTCCCTCCGCCGTCGGGGGAGTGAAGCCGGGCAGCTCGCCCACCGGCACCACCGCCGTCGGCGCACCCAGTTCGGCGGCCGCAGGCGCCCATCCGGAGCCCAGAATCACCGCGACGTCGTGCTGCTCGACGCCGGTGCGTTCGCGGATTGCGGCTGCGGCCTGCCGCGCTACCGCCTCCGGATCGGTCACAGTTCAAGCAGCTTAGCTGTCAGTGAGATACTGCGAAGATGCCCACCGCCACCGCCGCCGTCAGCGTCGAAGACGCGATCAACCGGCGCAGGGGCGACCTGATCGAGCTGTCGCACTCCATCCACGCCGAGCCGGAGCTGGCGTTCGCTGAGTTCAAGAGCTGCGCCAAGACGCAGGCTCTGGTCGCCGAGCACGGCTTCGAGATCAGCGCTGCGCCCGGCGGGTTGGACACCGCGTTCCGCGCCGAGTTCGGCAGCGGCCCGTTGGTGATCGGCATCTGCGCCGAATACGACGCGTTGCCGGGGCTCGGACATGCCTGCGGCCACAACATCATCGCGGCCTCGGCCGTCGGAACCGCGCTTGCGCTCGCCGAGGTGGCCGACGACCTCGGCCTCAAGGTCGTGCTGCTCGGTACACCGGCCGAGGAGGCCGGCGGCGGAAAAGTGTTGCTGCTCAATGCCGGAACGTTCGACGACATCGCTGTGACGGTGATGATCCATCCCGGCCCGATCGACATAGCGCGTGCGCGCTCGCTGGCGTTGTCTCAGGTCGAAGTCACCTACCTGGGCCGCGAGGCGCACGCTGCCGTCGCGCCGTATCTGGGCATCAACGCGGCCGACGCGATCACCGTGGCGCAGACGGCGATTGGGCTGTTGCGCCAGCAGTTCGTACCGGGCCAGATGGCGCACGGCATCGTCGTCGACGGCGGCCAGGCCACCAACGTCATTCCCGCCCGCACCGTCCTGCGGTACACGATGCGCGCGACCGACGCCGCATCGTTGCGTCACCTCGAGGACAGAATGGCCGACTGCTTCCTTTCCGGCGCGGTCGCGACGGGCTGCGACTACGAGGTCGAGGAGACCGAGCCGCCGTACGACGAACTGGCGCCGGACAGGTGGCTCGCCGAGGTGTTCCGCGGTGAGATGACCCGACTTGGCCGTGAACCCATAGGCGAGGAGATCGAGGCCGCCGTGCCGTTGGGCAGCACCGACATGGGCAACGTCACACAGGTGATGCCGGGCATCCACCCCGTCGTCGGAGTCGACGCCGAAGGGGCATCGGTGCATCAACCCGGGTTCGCCAGGGCGGCGGCGAGCCCCAGCGGCGACAAGGCCGTCTGCGAGGGCGCGATCATGCTGGCGCGCACCGTGGTCGCGTTGGCCGAAACACCCGCCGAACGGGACCGGGTACTCGAGCTTGCGGCCAGGCGGGTGGCGTCATGACACTCGTTGAGGCTGCCGACGGCTGGCTGGACGCCCACTACGACGACCTGGTCGCCTGGCGCAGGCACATCCACACCCATCCCGAGTTAGGGCGCCAGGAGTTCGCCACCACCCAGTTCGTCGCCGCTCACCTGGCCGACGCCGGGCTGAACCCGAAGGTGCTTCCCGGCGGCACCGGATTGATCTGCGACTTCGGTCCCGAGCACGGCCCGCGCATCGCGCTTCGCGCCGACATGGATGCGTTGCCGATGGCCGACCGCACCGGAATGCCCTACGCCTCAGTCGTGCCCAACATCGCACACGCCTGCGGCCACGACGCGCACACCGCAGTGCTGCTCGGCACGGCACTCGCGCTGAACTCCGTGGCCGAGCTGCCGGTCGGCGTTCGGCTGATATTCCAGGCGGCCGAGGAGCTGATGCCCGGCGGTGCGATCGACGCCATCGCGGCAGGCGCGATCAATGGGGTGTCACGTGTCTTCGCGTTGCACTGCGATCCGCGTCTGGCTGTCGGGCGGGTCGCGGTGCGGGCAGGCCCGATCACGTCTGCCGCCGACCACATCGAGGTCACGCTACACAGCCAGGGCGGGCACACCTCGCGACCGCATCTGACCGGCGACCTGGTGTACGGGCTCGGCACCCTGATCACCGGCCTGCCCGGTGTGCTGTCCCGCCGCATCGACCCACGCACCAGCACCGTGATGGTGTGGGGTGCCGTCAACGCAGGCGTCGCGGCCAACGCGATCCCGCAGAGCGGCATGCTCGCCGGGACTGTCCGCACCGCCAACCGCGATACCTGGCTGACCTTGGAATCGATTGTCGAAGAGGCCATCACGGCGCTGCTGGCACCGCTGAGCATCGAGCACACGCTGCACTACAAGCGCGGTGTGCCGCCGGTGGTCAACGAGGAGATCTCGACGCGGATCCTGACGCACGCGATCGAGAGCATCGGGCCCGACGTGCTGGCCGACACGCGTCAGTCGGGCGGCGGCGAAGACTTCTCCTGGTATCTCGAGGAGGTGCCCGGCGCGATGGCGCGGCTGGGCGTCTGGTCGGGCCGCGGCCCGCAGCTCGATCTGCACCAGCCGACGTTCGACATCGACGAGCGCGCGCTGGCGGTGGGCGTTCGCACGCTGGTGAACATCGTCGAACAGGCCGCCGCCTTCTAGCTCAGTCCCTCGCACCGCGAAACTGCGGGGAGATCGCGATATTGCGCCATTTCGCGATCTGTGCGCAGTTTCGGCGAGAGAGCCCGCGGCGAGAGAGCCCGCCGCTACGTGCCCGGGCCGATGTTGCGCGCCGGGCGGGTGCGCAGATCGCGGACGTATTCGTCTGGCGCACCGGCGATTTCGGCGGCATCGGCCATCACGCCGAGGTAGCGCGCGGACGGCAGCCCGCCCTCCCACGCGTCGACCACGTAGAGCCATGCCAACACCGGATCCGTCGTGGTGTCCGACGACAGCCGGTCCACCCGGCACCGGATCTTCTTGTGCACCCCCAACTCGGCGCCCTCCCAGCGATCGAGGTTCTGCTCGTCGGACTCCGTCATGTCGTAGAGAACAACGAACACCTTTGACGATGGGTCCTCGACGAGGGTGGCCAGTGCGCCTTCCCAGCCGATGTCCTCGCCGCCGAAGGTGAGCCGCCAGCCGTGCAGCCATCCCGTCCCCGCCATCGGCGAGTGTGGCGCCCGCTGCAACATCTGCTCCGGATGCATGTTCGATCCGTAGGCGGCGTAAATCGGCACGGGAGCAGCCTAAGGCTTCGCTGGATGGCTGGGCGTTCAACGGCGCGCTTGGCTAGGTTAGGGCGGTGGCAACCCGCATTGTGATAATCGGTGGTGGGCCCGCCGGCTATGAGGCTGCACTGGTCGCCGCGGCCCGCGGCCGAGACGTCGCCGAGGTCACCATCATCGACTGCGACGGCATCGGCGGGGCCTGCGTGCTGTGGGACTGCGTGCCGTCGAAGACGTTCATCGCCTCGACCGGTGTGCGGACCGAGCTGCGCCGCGCGCCCGATCTCGGCTTCGATCTCGAATTCGAGGACGCCGAGATTCAGCTGCCCCGAATCAACGAGCGCGTCAAGCGGCTCGCGGCAGCCCAGTCCGCCGACATCGCCGACCGGCTGCGCAGCGAGGGTGTCACCCTCATCAGCGGGCGCGGGGCACTCGTCGACGACGTGCCCGGCATGGCCGCGCACCGCATCGAGGTCACGACACCGGACGGGTCGACGAATGTGTTGCAGGCCGACGTCGTACTGATCGCGACGGGCGCCAGCCCCCGCGTGCTGCCTGGCGCGAAAACCGACGGCGAGCGAATCCTGAACTGGCGCCAGCTTTATGACCTCGACGCGCTGCCCGATCACCTTGTCGTGGTCGGGTCCGGCGTTACCGGCGCCGAATTCGTCAACGCCTACACCGAGCTCGGCGTGACGATGACGGTGGTGGCCAGCCGCGACCAGATCCTTCCGCACGAGGATTCCGACGCCGCCGCTGTGCTCGAGGAACTGTGGGAACAGCGCGGCGTCAAACTCCAGAAGAACGCGCGGGCCGACTCGGTTACCCGCACCGAAGACGGTGTGCTGGTGACGTTGACCGACGGCCGCACCGTCGAGGCCAGCCACGCACTGATGACTGTCGGCTCGGTGCCCAATACGTCCGGTCTCGGGCTCGAGAAGGTCGGCATCGAACTCGGGGAAGGCAACTATCTGACGGTCGACCGGGTGTCGCGCACCTCGGCGCCGGGCATCTACGCGGCCGGTGACTGCACCGGCCTGATGCTGCTGGCCTCGGTCGCGGCCATGCAGGGGCGCATCGCGATGTACCACGCACTCGGCGAGGCGCTCAGCCCCATCAGGCTCCGCACCGTCGCCGCTGCGGTCTTCACCCGCCCGGAGATCGCCGCCGTCGGCGTCCCGCAGGCCAAGATCGACGACGGAACGGTCGCCGCCCGCACGATCATGCTGCCCCTGGAAACCAACGCGCGGGCCAAGATGTCCAGCCTCCGCCGTGGCTTCGTGAAGATCTTCTGCCGCCCAGCAACCGGCGTGGTGATCGGCGGCGTGGTGGTCGCGCCGATCGCCTCCGAACTGATCATGCCGATCGCGATGGCTGTGCAGGACGGCCTGCCAGTGGACGAACTGGCGGAAACGTTCTCCGTCTACCCGAGCCTGTCGGGCTCGATCACCGAAGCGGGCCGCAGGCTGATGCGTCACGACGATCTGGACTAGTCGCAGGTAGCCTGGAGCTACGAAGCTACCCACCAGTAACAAGGAGTGCCGCGTGAGCGACCCGATCCCCGGTCTGGGTAGCGGTCAGACCTTCCTCGGGCCAGAGCAGCGCAAACACGCGTGGGAACGGCTCGGAAGCGAACAGTTCGACGTCGTCGTCATCGGCGGCGGCGTCGTCGGCGCGGGCGCCGCCCTCGATGCCGCGACCCGCGGGCTCAAGGTCGCCCTCGTCGAGGCCCGCGACTTCGCCTCCGGCACGTCGAGCCGCTCGTCGAAGATGTTCCACGGCGGGCTGCGCTACCTCGAGCAGCTCGAGTTCGGGTTGGTGCGTGAGGCGCTGTACGAGCGCGAGCTGTCGCTGACGACGTTGGCGCCGCACCTGGTCAAGCCGCTGCCGTTTCTGTTCCCGCTGACCCACCGGTGGTGGGAGCGGCCGTATATGGCGGCAGGCATCTTTCTCTACGACCAACTCGGTGGCGCCAAATCCGTTCCCGCACAGAAGCATCTGTTCAAGGCGGGCGCCCTGCGGTTGGCGCCGGGCCTCAAGCGCAGCTCGCTGATCGGTGGCATCCGCTACTACGACACCGTTGTCGACGACGCCAGGCACACGATGAACGTGGCGCGCACCGCCGCACACTATGGAGCGGTCGTCCGGACGTCGACCCAGGCGGTCGCACTGCTGCGCGAGGGTGATCGCGTCACCGGCGTGAAGATCCGCGATTCCGAGGACGGCGACGTCACCGAAGTGCACGGCCATGTTGTTGTCAACGCCACAGGCGTGTGGACCGACGAGATCCAGGCGCTGTCCAAGCAGCGCGGCCGGTTCCGCGTCCGCGCGTCCAAGGGCGTGCATGTGGTGGTGCCGCGCGACCGCATCGTCAGCGAGGTGGCGATCATCCTGCGCACCGAGAAGTCCGTGCTGTTCGTGATCCCGTGGGGCACACACTGGATCATCGGCACCACCGACACCGACTGGAATCTCGACCTCGCCCACCCCGCGGCCACCAAGGCCGACATCGATTACATCCTCAGCCACGTCAACACCGTGCTCGCGACACCGCTGACCCACGACGACATCGACGGCGTGTACGCCGGGCTACGGCCCCTGCTGGCAGGGGAGGTCGAGGAGACGTCGAAGCTGTCGCGCGAGCACGCCGTCGCCGTCCCCGCGCCGGGCCTGGTCGCCATCGCGGGCGGCAAGTACACCACCTACCGGGTGATGGCCGCC
This sequence comes from uncultured Actinomycetota bacterium, assembly GCA_963822305.1. Classification (GTDB taxonomy): domain Bacteria; phylum Actinomycetota; class Actinomycetes; order Mycobacteriales; family Mycobacteriaceae; genus Mycobacterium. The sequence continues at coordinate 81,808 of CAWGHF010000029.1, forward strand.
GACGCGATCGACGCCGCCAGCGAGTACGTGCCCACCCGGGTGGCGCCATCGGTGACCGACAAGGTGCCGCTGATGGGTGCCGACGGCTATTTCGCGATGATCAACCAGACCGAACACCTCGGGGCGATGTACGGGCTGCACCCCTACCGGGTGCGTCACCTGCTGGATCGCTACGGCTCGCTGATCGGCGAGGTGCTGGCGATGGCCGAGGACAAGCCCGAGCTGCTGGCGCCGATCACCGAGGCGCCGGTGTATCTGAAGGTCGAAGCCTGGTACGCCGCCGCTGCGGAGGGTGCGCTGCACCTCGAGGACATCCTGGCCCGCCGCATGCGGATCTCGATCGAGTACCCGCACCGCGGCGTCGACTGCGCCCGCGAGGTCGCCGAGGTCGTCGCACCCATCCTGGGGTGGACGCCCGAGGACGTCGACCGCGAGGTGAACACCTACATCGCGCGGGTCGACGCCGAGGTCCAGTCACAGCAGCAGCCCGACGACGAGTCCGCCGACGCACTGCGGGCCGCCGCACCCGAGGCGCGCGCCGAGATCCTCGAGCCGGTTCCACTCAATTGAGTCGTGCCCCGTTGCCGCCGCGCGACGGGCTCGGCCCCGCCCGCATACGGCTGCGCGGCGGTGCCGTGCTGGTTGAGCTGGCGGATCGGTTCGGCGAGGCCGCCGCCGCGAAGGTGCTGGACGGCGAAGTCGTCACCGCCGACGGAGATGTGGTGACCGCGGCCACGGTGCTGCCGCCCAATTCGTATGTCTACCTGTACCGGGATCTGCCCGACGAAGTGCCGGTGCCGTTCGACATTCCGGTGCTGTATCGCGACGACGACATCGTGGTGGTCGACAAACCGCACTTCTTGGCGACGATGCCGCGTGGCGGGCATGTGGCGCAGACGGCGACGGTACGGCTGCGGCGGGAATTGGATCTCCCGGAGCTGTCGCCGGCTCATCGGCTGGACCGGCTGACCGCGGGCGTGCTGTTGTTCACGGCGCGGCGTGAGGTGCGCGGCGCATATCAGTCGATGTTCGCGAGGGGCGAGGTGCGCAAGACGTATCTCGCGCGGGCCGCCGTCGATCCCTCATTGGAGTTCCCGCTGACGCTTCGCAGCCGAATCATCAAGGAGCGTAGCCGCTTACAGGCGTTCGAAGAACCGGGCGAGCCCAACGCCGAGACGTTCATCGAACACCTCGGCGACGGGCTCTACCGACTGACACCACGCACCGGCCGCACGCATCAGCTGCGGGTACACATGGCGTCGCTGGGCTTGCCGATCACCGGAGACTCGCTGTATCCGGACGTCATCGACGTCGCACGCGACGATTTCGACGATCCGCTGCGGCTGCTGGCGCAGCGCGTCGAGTTCGAGGATCCGATCAGCGGATGTTTGCGTCGGTTTGTCAGCGGGCGCAGTATCGACGGATGACTGGTGTTTCGGTTGGCAGGTTGTGGCAGTACCCGGTCAAGTCGATGCAGGGCGAGGAAGTCGATCAGATCCTGCTCGGCCCGGGTGGAGTAGCGGGCGACCGCGCATACGGGTTCGTCGACGTCGAGACCGGCAGGCTGGCCAGCGCCAAGCGGCCGAGGCGCTTCGGTCCGCTGCTGGACTGCCGCGCCAGATTCCTCGCGCCGCCCGTCGTCGACGGCGATTCGCCCCCGGTCGAGGTCACCTTTCCCGACGGCACCGTGGTGCGCACCGACGACGACGGCGGGGCCGAGCTGACGCGGCAGGTGGCGGAGCTGTTGGGTCGCGAGGTACGCCTCGTCAGCACCGCGCCGGAGGGCGTCGCACTCGATGAGCTGATTCCGCAGATGGAAGGGCTGGGCGAGAACGCACTGGAGGCGATGCAGACCGAGCCGCCCGACAGCGACGGCGACCGCTTCGTGCAGATCCCGGTGGCGATGGCCGCGCCAGGCACGATGCTGGACCTGGCCGCCATGCACGTGCTGGCCACCAGCACCTTGCGACGCATGGCCGACGCCCACCCCGACGGCCAATGGGACCCACGCCGCATGCGGCCCAACATCCTGATCGACGACAGCGCTGAGCCGGGCGACGAGGACGACTGGCTCGGGTGCGACGTGCATATCGGCGACGAGGCCGTCGTGCACATCGTCGGGCCGACACCGCGCTGCGTGATGACGACGCTTCCGCAGCCCGGGCTGCCCAAGGACTCCGACGTGCTGAAGACGGTCGCAAGGGTCAACATGAAGGAAATGGGCTCGTTGGGCCAATTCCCCTGTGCCGGTTCGTATGCCGAGGTCGTCGTCCCTGGTGTGGTGCGCAGCGGCGATGCGATTCGCTTCGAGCGGGTTGCGCCCCGCAAAGGCGCCCTGGCCGCGACGATCGAGACGATGAGCGCCGCGCTCGCGCCAGGAAAGTAGGACGATGAGTTCGGCACTGGAGCCGACGCACGAACAGATGGCGGTGCTCGCGGCTCGACCGGCCGACGCTCCTGTCGTGATGGTCAACCTGCTGAAGTTCCGTGCCGACGGCGGACGCGAGAGTTACGCACGGTACGCGCAGGAGGTCGTGCCACACCTGCAACGGGTCGGCGGCACCGTCCGCTACGCGGGCAGCGCACCGGCGCAGATCATCGGCGAAGACGAAAAGCCTTGGTGGGACGCGATTCTGGTGGTGGAGTATCCGTCGCCGGCGGCGTTCATCGACATGGTGACCAATGAGGAGTACCTCAAGATCCACGAATACCGAGCGGCTGCGCTCGATCGCGGCGATCTGATTGCCACGTCGACGTGGTCGATGGCCGACTAGCCGTGTACCTGGTCACCGGCGCGGGCGGGGGCATCGGCAGCGTCAGCCGCCAGGTGGTCGCGCTGCTCGTCGGTGACGGCGGGCCCGTCCGGGCGATGGTGCGCCGAGACGACGACCGGGCGACCGCGCTTCGGGAGCTGGGCGCCGAGGTCGTCGTCGGAGATCTGACCAACCCGCAGGACGTCGCGAATGCGATGGCGGGCGTCGACCGGATGTTCTTCAACATGAGCGTCTCGCCGGACTACCTGACGGCGACGTCCATCGTCTGCGCGGTCGCGCTCGAGGCGGCACCGGTCGAGGTCATCGTGAACATGTCGCAGATGACGGTGTCGCAGATGACGCTGACGAGCACCTCGGAATCCAAGCAGCATCGGCTGCACTGGCTCGCCGAACACATCATGAACTGGTCGGGGGTGCCGGTCGTGCACGTGCGCCCGACGGTGTTCATGGAGAACCCGTTGCTCACCATGCTGGCCGCCGAGTCGATCCGCGAACGCGGTGCGCTGGTGTTGCCGTTCGGCAACGGGCGGACGTCGCCGATCGCCGCTGCCGATGTCGCCCGCGTGGTGGCGGCCGTGCTGCGCGATCCCGCAGGCCGCGTCGGCGCCGTCTACGAGCTGACCGGGCCCGAAGTGCTCGACGTCGACGGGATCGCCGAGCAGTACTCGCGCGCGCTGGGCCGGCCGGTGACGGCGGAGGACATACCGCTCGACAAATGGACGGAGCAGGTCCTGGCCCCGATCGGGCTGCCCCCGCATGTCCAGCAGCACATCGCCACCATGGCGCGGCTACACCGCGAGGGCCGCTACGACCGCAGCACCGACGACGTCGCGCAGATCACCGGCACCCCAGCGCAAACGGTGGAGCAGTACGTGACCGCGCACGCCGACGTGTTTAGCTGACCGGTGTGGACCGCACAACATTTGACCGTCTCTTCGACATGTCCGACCGCACCGTCATCGTGACGGGCGGCACCCGCGGCATCGGTCTCGCCTTGGCGGAGGGGTTCGTCCTCGCCGGTGCGCGCGTGGTCGTGGCCAGCCGCAAACCGGACGCCTGCGAACAGGCCGCCGCGCACTTGCGCGATCTCGGCGGCCAGGCGATCGGCGTGCCGACTCACCTTGGCGAAGTCGAGGATCTGGGCGCACTCGTGCAACGCACCGTCGACGAGTTCGGCGGCGTCGACGTGGTGGTGAACAACGCCGCGAATCCGCTCGCGCAGCCTCTCGGGACGATGACCGTCGACGCGTTGACCAAGTCGTTCGAGGTCAACCTTCGCGGTCCGGTGTTTCTCGTCCAGGAGGCGCTGCCGCATCTGAAGGCCAGCCCGCATGCCGCTGTGTTGAATGTGGTGTCCGTCGGCGCGTTCATCTTCTCGCCGATGCTGTCGATCTACTCGTCGATGAAGGCGGCGATGATGTCGTTCACCCGGTCGATGGCCGCGGAGTTCGCGCATCACGGCATCCGTGTCAACGCGATCGCGCCGGGACCGGTGGACACGTACATGATGCAGCAGAACCCGCAGGAAGCGGTCGACGCCATGGTCGGCGGCACGCTGGTGAAACGCCTTGCCACCGCCGACGAGATGGTCGGTCCGGCGCTTCTGCTGTGTTCGGACGCAGGCAGTTACATGACGGGCACGGTGATCATCGCTGACGGTGGCGGAACGCCTCGGTAGCGGCTTTCATGTCGCCGCTGGTCGACGAAAGGATCTGGCTGCGGTTCTCCACGTGCAGCGCCGACTCGAGGCTTGACGCCTCGATGTTTGCCCACAGCACCTGCTTGGTGGACTCCAGTCCGAATTTCCCGTAGCCGCAGAGGGTTTCGGCGAGCGCTAGGGCGTCGTCGACCAGGGACGAGTCCTCGGTCAGCCGGGTGACCAAGCCGAGCCGCAATGCCTCTTGAGCGTCGACGACGCGCGCGGTGAGGATCATGTCGAACGCCGGTCCCGCGCCGATGATGCGGGGGAGTGTGTAGCTGACGCCGATATCGCAGCCGCCGAGGCCGAGCTTGATGAACTGCGTGCAGAAGCGTGCGGACTCGCTCGCCAGCCGGATGTCGCAGGCCGCCGCGATGCCGAGGCCACCGCCGTACGCGGGCCCGTTGACGGCCGCGATCACCGGCTGCCGCAGTCGGTGTATCCGGGTGGTCAGGTCGGCGATGCGTTCCTGCCATCGCATTCCCGATCGCGGGAACTCGAGGCCCTCTCCCACTCCGGGCGGATTGGGGTCCGTCAGGTCCAGACCCGAACAGAAGCCGCGCCCCGCGCCGGTGAGCACCGCGACCCGACAGTCGCTGTTCGCGGCGATATCGGAGATGGCGTCATGCAGCGACTCCACCAGCTCGTAGGACAACGCGTTGAGCTTCTCGGGCCGGTTGAGCGTGACGACGGCGATCTCGGGCCGCGGGTACGTCAGTTCCAGGTGTGGCATGAGCCACACGTTATTACGTTGATGGGCAGGCTATGTCGACATACACCGTGGAACCGGGATGCACGCCGGTGACCGCGCACTCCGACAGTGGCGTGGTGGCGGCGCCGTTGATCTGGACCGTATAACCGTCGGCCTGCAGGTCTTTCACGGTGTCGGCCGCCGAGCCGACGCCGCTCGGGGCGGCAGCCGCATCTGCCGCGAACCCCAACGCGCCCAACGCCAGAACGCCGGCTGCGGCTGCGGAAATTGCGAACTTCATGCATGTGGGAACGCCCGCGCGTCCTCAGGTATTTCTCAGCTGCTGCGCCAGCCCGTGACGCCCACGGTGATCATCCGCAGTTGTTTGACTGCGACGCGCTTGATTTCGTCCAGCGACGTCTGATCGCCCGCGTCCTCGATGGCTTCCGCGATGACGATCATGGAGTTGACGAACAGGCTGGCCAGGATGTTCAGGTCCTCGCTGCTCCAGGTCGTCAGGCCGGGAAAGCGGGCCAGGTCGATGGCCAGCTCGGAGGTGATCAGCCGGATCTCGGTGCGGATCGCGTAGCGCAGCACGGTGACCCCGCTGGAGCGCTCGCGGCCGATGAACCGCCAGTACTCGCGTCGCTCGGTCACGCCGTCGATGAGGATGTCGACCGACGACTCGATGACCCGCTTGGGGTCCAGCCGTCCCGCCCTTGCGCCGCGCAGCATGTCTCGCAGCACCCGGAACGACTCGTCGATGAGCACCAGGCCAAGGGCTTCCATCGAGTCGAAGTGCCGGTAGAACGCGGCGGGCACGATGCCTGCCTCGCGGGTGACCTCACGCAGGCTCAGCTGCGAGAAGCTGCGGTCCTCCAGTAGCCGCAGCGCAGCGGCAACGATCGCGCGCCGGGTGGCCTCCTTGCGCTCTTCGCGCGAAGGGGTGTCCCGTGAACGCGACCTACTTGATCTGCGCGTACGTGAGCTGGGCGTACGACTGTTCACTCTGTGAAACCTACCACAATCAGGCACGATCCCATTGACGGATCGGGGTGTACTCACGCACGGTATACACATGTTCACTCAAACTCTGACACGCCGAGCGCGACGGTCGCCCCTTCTGGAGCTGCTGACCGGCCCCCACGGCGTGGACCGATACACCGAGCTAGTCGACCGGACCTGGACCAGCGGCGAAGCCCGCGCGAAGGTCGTCGCGGTGCGGCGCCAGACCCCCCGCAGCGTGACGCTCATCCTGGAACCGAATCATGCGTTCACCGGATTTCTGGCCGGCCAGCACATCAACCTCACCGTGGAGATCGATGGGCGCCGCCGCACCCGCTGCTACTCGCCTGCGAGCGCGGAGGACGCGTCGCATATCGAGCTGACCATCGGCCGCCATGACGGCGGGCTGGTGTCCACCTACCTGTGCGACAACGCGCGGCCCGGAATGGTCCTCGGCCTCGACTCGGTCGGTGGCGACTTCATCCTGCCGACCGAGCGGCCGACTCGGATCCTGTTCGTCTCCGGTGGCAGCGGTATCACCCCGGTGATGTCGATGTTGCGCACCATGCGCGACGAAGGATCCGATCGCGAGATCGCCTTCATCCACTACGCGCGCAGCGCCGAGGAAGCCTGCTACGCCGACGAACTTGCGGCGATGCCCGGAGTGCGCGTGCTGCACGGCTACACCCGCGAGGGCGCAGGCGACCTGACCGGTCACTTCGACGCGGACCACCTGGCCGCCGCGATGCCCGAGCCCGCCGCCGTCTACGTGTGCGGTCCGCCCGCACTGGTGGACGCGGTTCGAGCGCACTGCCCCGACGCGCAATCCGAGAGCTTCGTGCCACCCACGTTCGGCGCACCTGCCGAAGCCACCGGCGGCCGAATCTCGTTCACCGACAGCGGTGTCCAGGCAACCGACGACGGCAGGCCGCTGCTGCAACAGGCCGAGGACGCCGGACTCACCCCCGAGAGCGGATGCCGGATGGGCATCTGCCACAGCTGCACCCGTCGCAAGACCAGCGGCGCGGTTCGCAATCTCATCACCGGGACGGTCTCGGATGCCGAGGAGGAGGACGTGCAGATCTGCGTGTCCGCCCCCGTCGGCGACGTCGAGATCGCCCTCTAGGAAAGGAGAATCATGACTGCACCAACCATCACGCAGCAGAAGACCCTCCAGAAGACGGTCGCAGGCAAGACCGTCACCCTGACCCCCGAGCAGGCCGAGGAGTTCGGGCGCGAGCTCGACGCACTCAAGGAGCGCGTGATCGCCGACCTCGGCGAGCGCGACGTCACCTACATCCGGCGGATCATCAAGGCCCAGCGCGGCCTGGAGGTTGCCGGCCGGGCACTGCTCTTCGGCGGCATCTTCCCGCCCTTCTGGCTCGCGGGCACCGCGATGCTGGGGTTGTCGAAGATCCTCGACAACATGGAGATCGGCCACAACATCATGCACGGCCAGTACGACTGGACCGGCGATCCGGCGCTGGCGAGCAAGAAGTTCGAATGGGACACCGCGTGCCCGGCCGACCAGTGGCGTCATTCGCACAACTACATGCACCACACCTACACCAACATCGTCGGCATGGACCGCGACGTCGGCTACGGCATCCTGCGGATGAGCAAGGACCAGCGTTGGAGCCCATACTTTTTGGGCAACCCGGTCTACGCCTTCCTGCTGATGGTGCTGTTCCAATACGGCGTCGCGCTGCACGAGCTGGAGACCGAACGGATCCGCTCAGGCGAGATCACCGTCGCTGAGAAGCGCGACATCCTCAATGCGATCTGGCGTAAGACCAAGAGGCAGACGCTGAAGGACTACGTGGCCTTCCCGCTGTTGGCCGGTCCGTTCGCGCCGTGGGTGTTCGCCGGGAACATGACCGCGAACCTGATGCGCAACGTCTGGTCGTACATGATCATCTTCTGCGGCCACTTCCCCGAAGACGTCCAGGAATTCTCCATCGAGGAGACGAAGGCCGAGACCCGCGGCGGATGGTACTTCCGCCAGGTCCTCGGATCGGCGAATCTGACCGGCGGCAAGCTGTTTCACATCCTGAGCGGCAACCTGTCGTTCCAGATCGAGCACCACTTGTTCCCCGACGTCCCGGCCCATCGGCACGCCGAGATCGCCCCGGAGGTGCAGGAGATCTGCAAGCGGTACGGCATTCCCTACAACAGCGGGTCGCTACCGAAGCAGTTCGCCACCGTGGTGCGCAAGATCGTCAGGCTCGCCCTGCCCTAGGTCTGGCAGTTCGGGCACCAGAAGGTCACCCGGTCGCCGGTGCGATCCGTCTTGATGGCGGTACCGCACCGGCGACACGGCTCTCCCGACCGGCCGTACACCCAGACCTGGCGCCCTCGCCTGGTGTCGCCCGTGGTGGTCCGGTTGGAACGGGACCTGTTCAGCCACAACATGTCACGGGCCCGCTGCGCCAGCCGAAGCGGGTCCTTCACCGCACCCACCGGCGTCGTCGGCAGGTGCCCGAAGACGAAGCACAGCTCGTTGCTGTACACGTTTCCGACGCCTGCCATCACCCGCTGGTCGAGCAGGGCCTCCGAGAGCGACCGGTCCGGATCGGCGGCCAGGTTGGCGGCCGCGATGTGCGGATCCCAGTCCGGCCCAAGCAGATCGGGTCCGAGATGGGCGACGGCGTCCTCATCGTCGGCACGCTCGAGGATCTCCAGCACGCCGAGGTCGATCCCGGCCGCCTGCACATCGCCGGCCTCCAGGAGGATGCGGATGCGGTGGCCCGCGCGACTCGGCCGGTCGGTGCTGGTCACCCACCAGCTGCCGTCCATCTTCAAATGGGAATGGATGCTCGCCGGGCCGACCCGGATGAACAGGTGCTTGCCGCGGCTGACGACCTCGTCGACCCGCTGTCCGGTCAGGTCGACGGTGGCATAACGGGGCACGCGAACATCGCAGCGCGTCAACGTCTTTCCCTGCAACCCCTCGCGCAGCTTGGCGGCAGTGTGAAAGACGGTGTCACCTTCGGGCATTGTTAACCGGCCATCCGCAGCGAGACGTCCCACAGCCGTTCGGCGTTGGCCGGGTCGACAGCGTATGCAGCGACCCCGCCGCTACCCGGCGCGCCTCTTCGTTCGATGACCGGCGCCTCGTTGCAGTCCTCGAAGTAGCGGCCGCCGATGCCGTCCAGCGACGGCGACGTCGCCAGCAGCACCGACGTCGCCGCACCCTGCTCGACGGTCTTGACCTTGAGTTGTTTCATCGCCGAAGCCGCTTGTCCCGCACCGACGTGGCGTCCCAGCCGGGTGTCGAAGATCGCACCGGGCATCAGCGCGTTCGACGTGATCCCGTCATCGGTCCATCGTCGGGTGGCCTCGACGGCGAACAGCACGTTGGCCGTCTTGGATTGCCCGTAGGCGCTGAACGGGTCGTAGTCGCGGAACCCGTAGTCGATGTCGTCGAACACGACCGGTGAGCGCAGATGGCCCGCCGAGCTCACCGACACGATCCTGGCCTTGTCCGCGGCGGCGAGCGCACCGTGCAACCCGAGGGCGAGGGCGAAGTGGCCGAGATGGTTTGTGGCGAACTGCAATTCATGCCCGCTCGGCGACATGGTCAGCTCTGGCGTCGCCATCACACCGGCGTTGTTGACCAGGATGTCGAGCGGCCCCGTCCAGGCACGAACGAACGCTGCGACGCTGTGACAGGTCGCTGAGGTCGATGACGCCGACCGCGACGCTTTGTTCATTGCCCGTGCTGTCCCGGATTTCGACCGGCGACGCGATCGCCGTACGAGGTGTTCCGGACGGCGAGCGTGACCGATGCGCCCGCTGCGGCCAGCGCCCGTGCCGTTTCGACGCCGATACCCGACGAGGCGCCGGTGACGATCGCTGTCTTGCCCGTCAGGTCGACACCGGCGATGACGTCGGCTGCCGTCGATTCGAATCCGAACGGTGTGGTGACGCGGTCACTCATGGCGGCCGCCCGCGGTGGCGATGGCTTGTTCGGCTTCGCGCGCGATGCGCCCGACGAGCGCCGCGGCGCTGTCCTGTTCGGCCACCAAGTCGACGGCTTCGCCGGCCCAGACCGGAACGTAGTCGGGGTCGCCGCGGCCGACCCCCTCGCGGAACGCGGCCTTGGCCGCATCGTCGATGTCGGCCTCGCGACCCTGCCAGACATCGGTGACCCTGTTGCGCAGGGTTCGGGCGGGATATCGCTCGGGCCACGGCGAATCGCGGACGACGTCGAGCGCGCGTCCCCTCGTGGTGTTCTCAGCACCCGCGGCGATGATCGCCTTCACGGCGTCAGGGGTGATCAGCGCTTCGTGGGTGGCCTCGAACCGGGTTCCGATGACGGCGCCTGCGGCACCGAGCACCAATGCGGCCGCCAGCCCCCGGCCGTCGGCGATGCCGCCCGCCGCCAGCACCGGGACGGAACCGGCGATATCGACGACAGCGGGGACGAACGGCAATGTCGCGCGGCCGCCGCCGTGCCCGCCGGCCTCGGAACCCTGTGCCACGACGACGTTCGCACCCACGTCGAGCGCGTGACGGGCCTCCGCCAAGGTGGTCACCTGAACGACGATCGGGATTCCCGCAGCACGGATCGCGTCGGTGAACGGGGCGGGATCGCCGAACGACAGCATGATCGCCGCGGGCGACTGCTCAATCGCCGCGTCGATCACCGCAGCGTCGATGGCCCAGGACAGGAAGCCGATGCCCCAGGGCTTGCTGGTGGCTGTCCGCGCCCGCTCGCACTCCCGGCCGAGCCACGCCAAATCCCCGCGTCCGGCGCCGATCACGCCGAGCCCGCCGCCCTCCGAAACCGCGCCCGCCAATGCTCCGCCTGCGACATCGCCCATCGGAGCCAGCACCACCGGATGGTCGATGCCGAACATCTCGGTCAACGCTGTGCGTAACCCCATGTATTGAGACTCTAGGAAGCCGGCCGTCAGCGCAGTCGGAGACCCCGCGGAGTGCGCGCGAATCCGGCGCCGGTCAGCGCGGCCACGACGGCGGCTTGGCCGGGTTGTGCGTCCGGCGCCAGCACCGGTTCGCCGTTGACCTTTTCGACCAGCAGGGACTGCACGCGACGTGTGCCGACCAGATCGGCGAGTGCCCCGGCAGCGGCTAGGTGGGCGTCTGCGTCGTCGGTGAAGGTGAGTAGCGTGCGTCCGCCGCGTTCGAGGAACCAGGCGAGTTCTCCGTCGACGAGCGCCACAAGGGCGCCGGCCTTGCGGCCCGGCCGGTGGGCGCCCTCGGGCCACGGCAGCGCGGCGCCGTACGGGTTGGCGGGATCCGCGGCGGCGAGCACCACGCTCTGGTATTCCCTCCGCTCCGGATCGACCCCGTCGAGATAGGACCGCAGCCGATCAACCGTCGATGCGACCGCGAACTGCGCCCCGCCAAGCGACTCGACGAAGTACCCGCGCTGACACCGGCCGGCGTCCTCGAACGCGGTGAGCACCTTGTAGAGCATGGCGAACCCACCGGGAATGCCCTCGGCCGCGGTTGCGCCCTTGGTCAGCACGCCGTGGCGATTGAGCAGCAGCTCGGCCTGAAAGTGCGCCCGCACAGTCGAATCCAGCTCGGCCGCGGGAAGTGCCGACCATCGGCCCGCGACCGTAGGATCGGAGGCCCGCGTCTGGGCGTGGGCAACGCTGTAGCGGCTCAGCCGAGGCGGTCGCGAGCCTTGGCGATGCGCGGGCCGACTCGATCGCCGCCCGGTGCCGCCGAGCAGTGCCCGCACGGGTGCGAACGTGTCACCGGTGATCCAGCCGGCCCAAATCAGTTCCCACAGCGCGTGTTTGAACTGTTCGGTGTCACCGCCGGCCGGGCCGGCAATCAGGCCTGAGCCGGCGAGTTGACGGAAGAAGTACGCACCGCCGCCGCCGAGAACGTCCATGATCGCCCGATGGGTATCGGTGAACTCGATCTCGGTCGGCTGGGCGAGTGTCAGCGGCGCGGACTCGGCCGCGTGGAAGGCGATCCAGCCGTCGCCACTACCGATCGTGCCCGCACCCGACCATGTCACCTCTCCCGAGGCGAGCAGTTCGTCGAGCATCGCGGGCTGGTAGTCGCGGATGCGCGAGGAGAACACCAGCGGTTCGATCGCCGACGCCGGTATCGGCACCCCGGCCAGCTGATCGATCACCGATGCGAGGCCGTCGATGCCCGAGGCGCGCTCCACCCCGACCTGCTGCCATGCGGGCAGGAACCGTGCGTACGCAGTGGTGCTGACCGGCTCCACCTGTGCCCGCAACGCCGCCAGCGACCGCCGCCGCAGAATCTTCAGGACGCCCGCATCGCACCACTGGTCGCCTGCCTCTGCCGTGTCGGTGAACTCGCCGCGCACCAGCTTGCCGTCGATCGCCATGCGGCCGAGCACATCCGCGGCCACGCGCTGGCCAAGCCCGAAACGGGCGGCCGCCTCATGCGTCGTGAACGGCGCACGGGTGCGGGCGTACCGGCCGAGCAGTTCGCCTAGCGGATCGGCGCCACCCTCGGTGAAGATCGCGGGCACGCCGACGGGCACCGCAACACCGACGCCGTCGCGCAGCAGACCGATGTCCTCGATGGCCACCCACCACGTCTGGCCGGCGAACGACACCGTGAGCGCTCTCTTGGCCTCGCGCAGCCCCTCCAGCCAGCCGCCGACGTCGTCGGCGGTGCACCGCTCGGCGATCTCGGCCTCGGTCAGCGGCCCCAGCAGTCGCAGCAGGTCGGCGACGCCCTCCGCATCGCGCGCCGCGCGATCCTCGCTGAGGTGCTGCAACTGGGCGGCGGTGCTGGCGATCACCTGCGGGTCGAGCAACTCGCGCAGTTCGACGCGGCCCAACAGCTCGGCCAGCAGCATGCTGTCCAGCGACAGCGCGGCGGCACGGCGCTCGGCCAACGGGCTGTCGCCTTCGTACATGAACGCCCCGACGTAGCCGAACAGCAGCGAGGCCGCGAACGGCGACGGTGTCTGGGTCTCGACCTCGACCAACCGCAGCCTGCGCTGTGCGATGCGACCCATCAGCTCGGTCAGCTTCGGCACGTCGTAGACGTCCTGTAGGCATTCGCGGACCGTCTCGAGCACGATCGGGAAGTCCGGGTACTTGCGTGCCACATCGAGCAGCTGCGCGGCACGCTGGCGCTGATGCCACAGCGGCGAGCGCTTGCCCGGGTGGCGTCGCGGCAATAGCAGTGCGCGCGCCGAGCATTCGCGGAACCGGGAGGCGAACAACGCCGAGCCGCCCACCTCGGCGGTCACGATCGGCTCGATCTCGTCGGCGTCGAAGACGAACAGGTCGGCGCCCGGTGGGGCGTCCTCGGTGTCCGGCAGGCGCACGATGATGCCGTCGTCGGAGGCGGTCGGCTTCTCGTCGATGCCGTAGCGCTCACGCAGCCGTCGCGACACCGCCAGCGCCAGCGGACCGTGCACCCGAAGTCCGTACGGGGAGTGCAGGATCACCCGCCAGTCGCCCAGCTCGTCGCGGAACCGCTCGACGACGAACGTGGCGTCGGTCGGCACGATGCCGGTGGCCTGGCGCTGGTCGTTCAGCAGCTGCCAGAGGTTGTCGATCGCGTAATCGTCGAATCCCATTGCGACGCAACGCTCGGCGAAGGTGTCGCGGCCGAGCCCGGCGAGTTCGCCGGTGAACGCGCCGATCGCCGCGCCGAGCTCGGCGGGCCTGCCGACCCCGTCGCCGCGCCAGAACGGCAACCGGGCGGGCTCGCCGGGCGCGGGGATGACCAGCACCCGGTCGTGGGTGATCTCGGTGATCCGCCAGCTGGTCGCGCCCAGCGAGATCACGTCGCCAGGCCGCGACTCGTAGACCATCTCCTCGTCGAGTTCGCCCACCCGCGAGGGCTTTTCGGATTCCGCGCTGGATGCCAGGTAGACGGTGAACAGGCCGCGGTCGGGGATCGCCCCGCCGGAGGTCACCGCCAGCCGCTGCGCGCCGGGCCGCGCGGTGAGCGTGCCCGCATCGCGGTCGTACACGAGGCGAGGGCGCAGCTCGGCGAACTCCGTCGAAGGGTACTTCCCGGACAGCAGGTCGAGCGTGGCCTCGAACGCACTGCGCGGCAGCGTCGCGAACGGCGCACTGCGCCGCACCGCCTCGAACCAGAAGTCGGCGTCCAATGGCTCGAGCGCGCAGGCGGCCACGGTGTGTTGGGCCAGCACGTCCAGCGGGTTCGTCGGCACCCGCATCGTCTCGATCTCGCCCGACAGCATCCGCCGCACCGTCACCGCGCAGCCGATCAGGTCGGTGCGGTGCTTCGGAAACAGCACGCCCTGGGAGATCTCGCCCACCTGGTGGCCTGCACGGCCGATGCGCTGCAGCCCGCTGGCCACCGATGGAGGCGTCTCCACCTGGATCACCAGGTCGACCGCGCCCATGTCGATGCCCAGCTCCAGGCTGGAGGTGGCCACAACGGCCTTGAGCCGTCCGGTCTTGAGATCGTCCTCGACCAGTGCCCGTTGCTCCTTGCTGACCGAGCCGTGGTGGGCCTTGGCCAGCAGCGGTGAAGCACCCGAAGCCAGCCCGCTGCCCATGATGTGCGCCGGCGAGCCGCCGCCCACCTGCGGGTTGGGGCCGGTCTGCAGCTCGATGCCGTTGCGCTCGGCGTGAATCTCGTTGAGCCGGGACGTGAGTCGTTCGGCGAGCCGTCGTGAGTTGGCGAACACGATCGAGCTGCGGTGCGACTCGATCAGGTCGACGATGCGCTCCTCGACGTCGGGCCAGATCGAGTTGTTCTCGAGGTTGGCCATGTCCGGAACGGGCACCTGCACCGACAGGTCGAACGTCTTGGCCGCGGGCGGGGCGACGATCCTCGTCGGGGCCTGGCCGGACAGGAAGCGCGCCACCTCTTCCGGCGGGCGCACCGTCGCCGACAACCCGATTCGTTGCGCGGGCTTCTCCAGCAGCTGATCCAGCCGCTCGAGCGAGAGCGCCAGATGCGCGCCGCGCTTGGTCGCGGCGACCGCGTGCACCTCGTCGACGATGACCGTCTGCACCGCCGCGAGTGAGTCGCGCGCGGCCGACGTCAGCATCAGGAACAGCGACTCGGGCGTGGTGATCAGGACATCGGGCGGCTTGGCGATCAGCTCCCGCCTGCGCGCGGGCGGGGTGTCGCCGGAGCGGACGCCGACGCTGATCTGCGGCGCGGACTGCCCTCGCCGCTCGGCGATGCGGGTGATGCCCGTCAGCGGCGTGCGCAGGTTGCGTTCGACGTCGACGGCGAGCGCCTTCAGCGGCGACACGTACAGGACACGGGTGCCCGTGCCCGCGGGCCGCGGCTCGGCCGCGAGCCGGTCGATCGCCCACAGGAACGCGGCCAACGTCTTCCCGGACCCGGTCGGCGCGATGACCAGCGTGTTGTCACCGTCGGCGATCGCCGACCACGCCTCCGCCTGCGCATCGGTCGGCGCCGCGAAGGTGCCGTTGAACCACTCCTTGGTCAGCGCGCTGAACCGGGAGAGCGGGTCCTGCAATAGAGCTCACGTAGCCATCGTGCCAACCGGCACCGACAACTTGCGCGGTCGCGCTGCGCTTCGCCCGAAGATCATGTACCGCGTTGCTCGGGCGCGACCGCGTCAGTGAGTGCGGCCGGGACGTTGGGCACCCGCCCGACCATGTCCAGAAGGGCGTGCGCGCACGTGTCGGCGATCTGGCCGGCGTCGATGGACGGATCCAGGATGCGCTGCCTGCACATCTCCATGGTCATCGCCAGCCAGCCGTACATGGTGATGCGGACATCGCGTTCCACCTTGGAGTCCAGGTCGCCGCCGAGCGTCTCGTTCATCCTGCCCAGCAGCCGGTTGATCTGACGCTCGTTGTCGGTGTCCTCGATGCTGCGCAGCACGGGGTCGGACGTGCCCATGCCGACGTAGGCCGCCCATGCACCGTGCGGGTGCTGCTCGTCGTAGTGCAGATACGCCAGCACGCCCGCGCGCAACTGCTCGAATATCGTCTGGCCCGGCACCGGCGGCGTGTTGGTCGCCTCGAACAGCCGGTCGCCCTCGGCCTTCACCACCGCGGCGAAGAACGCGCGCTTGTCGGGGAAGTAGTGGTACATCAGCGCGCGGGACACACCCGCCCGTTCGGCGATCTCGTCGATCCGGACCTCGTCGTATGGGCGTTCGCCGAAAACCTCGGCACCCAGCGCCAGCAGCTCGCTCCGCCGATCGTCGGGGGAAAGCCGCCGCCTGGCCGTTCTCAGACCGACACCCCGCCATTCTAATTAGCGCGTGTGCAACAGCCCTGGCGGCCGCCCCGTACTGTGACGCCCAGCCTGGCGCCGAACGTGAAACCACTGCGAGAATGCGGCACGGATTTCGCAGGGAGTTCACGTTGGCCGCGGCGTCGGTGGCCGTCGGCACACTCCGACGAATGGGGGAGCCATTCATCGGCAGTGAGGCGGTCGCAGCGGGCGCCCTGACGCCCTACACGCTGCGCAGCAAGTTCGTCGCGCTGTATCCAGACGTTTATCTCCCGCCCGCCGCCGAGATCACCGCCGTCGAGCGCGCCCGGGGCGCGTGGTTGTGGTCGCGGCGTCGAGGCGCCGTCGCCGGTCAATCGGCGGCCGCACTGCACGGAGCGAAATGGGTAGACGCTGGTAGGCCCGCCGAGTTGTTGTGGCCGAACCGGCACCCGCCGAGCGGGATTCACACCTGGTCGGATCAATGGGCCGACGATGAGACCGAGTTGATCGACGGCATCATGGTGACTACGCCCGCGCGAACCGCCCTCGACCTGGCTTGCCGCTATCCACTGGGCAGGGCCGTCGCGGCGATCGATGCGCTGGCGCATGCAACACAGCTCAAGATCGCCGACGTGGAACTTCTTGCCGACCGCTACCTCGGCCGACGCGGGATCCGGCGGGCTCGTACTGCACTTGATCTGGTGGACCCCGGCGCGGAGTCGCCACGAGAGACGTGGCTGAGATTGCTCGTCATGCGCCATGACTTTCCGCGCCCGCAGACACAGATTCCTGTGTACGACGAATTCGGGGTGCTCGTCGCGGTCTTCGACCTTGGATGGAAAGAGCTGAAAATCGCGATGGATTACGAAGGAGCGCACCACTGGATGAGCCGCGCTCGTATCAACCACGACATCCGCAAGGCCGAGGCGGTCGCCGAACTGGGATGGATCGACCTGCGCGTGACCGCTGATGACAGCGAGGGCGGCATCGTACGACGCCTTTCAGCCGCGTGGCGCCGCCGAACGTGAAGCCACTGCGAAATCAATACCGGCATTTCGCACTGGCTTCACGTTCGGCGAAACGTCTTAGCCGAAGTGCACGCCCTGGGCCAGGGGTAGCTCGGAGCTGTAGTTGACGGTGTTGGTCGCCCTGCGCATGTAGGTCTTCCACGCATCCGACCCGGACTCGCGGCCGCCACCGGTCTGCTTCTCGCCGCCGAACGCCCCGCCGATCTCGGCGCCCGAGGTGCCGATGTTGACGTTGGCGATGCCGCAGTCGGAGCCGTCGGCGGACATGAAGCGCTCGGCTTCCCGCACATCGAGTGTGAAGATCGCCGACGAAAGCCCCTGCGGCACCGCGTTGTTCAACTCGATCGCCTCGTCGAGCTCGTCGTAGGTCAGCACGTAGAGGATCGGCGCGAACGTCTCGCTGTGCATCAGCTCGGTCTGCGCGGGCATCCGCACCACCGCGGGAGCGACGTAGTAGGAGTTGTCACCAAGATCGTGACGGTCGCCGCCGAATACCTCGCCGCCCTCGGCGCGGGCCTTGTCCAGCGCGCCGACCATGTCGCGGTAGGCCGTCTCGTGAATCAGCGGCCCGACGAGGGTGCCGTCGGCCGCCGGGTCGCCGACCGGCAGCTGCCGATAGGCCGACACGATCCGCTCGACGAGGGAGTCGGCGATCGACCGGTGCACGATCAGCCGCCGCATCGTCGTGCAGCGCTGACCCGCGGTGCCCGCGGCGGAGAACACGATGCCGCGAACGGCCAGCTCCAGATCCGCCGACGGCGTGACGATCGCGGCGTTGTTGCCGCCGAGTTCCAGCAGCACCCGGCCGAACCGCTGCGCCACCCGCGGACCGACCTGCTGTCCCATCCGCACCGAACCCGTCGCGCTCACCAGCGCCACTCGCGGGTCGTCGACCATGCGTTCGCCGACCTCGCGCCCGCCCATGATCAGCCGGGTCACCGCGCGCGGCGCGCCGACGTCGTCGGCGGCCCGTTCGGCCAGCGCCTGGCAGGCCAGCGCGGTCAGTGGCGTGAGCTCTGACGGCTTCCACACCAGGGTGTCGCCGCAGACCAGCGCGATCGCGGCATTCCACGACCACACCGCGACCGGGAAGTTGAAGGCGGTGATGACGCCCACGACCCCGAGCGGATGCCATGTCTCCATCAGCCGGTGCCCGGGTCGCTCGGAGGCGATGGTCTTGCCGTACAGCTGCCGCGACAGCCCGACGGCGAACTCACAGATGTCGATCATCTCCTGCACCTCGCCCAGGGCCTCCGAGGTGATCTTCCCGGCCTCGATGGTGACCAACGCGGCGAGGTCGTCCTTGTGCTCGACGAGCAGCTCACCGAGCCGCGCCACCAGCGCGCCACGCACCGGGGCGGGCGTCGTCCGCCACGTCGTGAACGCCTGCGCGGCTTCGGCAATGGCGGCGTCTGCCTGCTCCGGTGTGGTCTCGGCGACGGTGAACAGCACATCGCCGGTGATGGGCGTGCTGGCGTGCACCCCGTGGGCGCCCGGCTCACCCAGATCGGCGCGCGAGCCGATCGCCTGCAGTGCGTCTCGGGCCCTGCCGCGAAGGTCGTCTGCCGTCGGAAGCTGTGATGTCTGAACGCTGGTCATGATGCTGCGACTTTCTCGTAGAGCTCGTAGGGGTCATGAATGTGATGGCCGATCTGTCCGGCCATCCAGTCGACGTTGTAGTCCCAGTCCTGATCTTCCTCGCCGCCGGCCTTCTGCGCGTCGGTATCGAGGTTTGACCGGAATATCCCGGCCGCTGATGCGGGCAGGAAATCCTCGTAGACAACGGGTTTGGCTGGGTCGCCACCGTGGTAGTACGCCAGGCCTGCCGACGCCATGTGCTCGTGGGAGGCGGGGAAGTAGTCGCCCCACACCCTCGCCGGATCCGGGGTGGCCATGGCCGCGTCGAAACGTCGCCGCCCCTTCGCAGTGAGGGCGACGCCGCGCGACTCGACCTCTCCGAAACGCACGCGCAGGGTGCCGTCGACGACACGGCCGTCGGCCTCACGGAAGCACCGCGGCTCGGCGAGGGCCCGAAACGATGTCTGCCGCAACAGCACATCGGGACCACGCCAGCGCGGTGGGCCCTGAATCGCGTCGGTCATCGTGATGCCGCGCGCCGTCATCCGTCGGTACAGCTCGTCGATGTCGAGGACGCGCGGCGTGAGGTGGTTGATGTGCGTTGTCGTGACGCCCGCGATATCGGCGGCGACGGCGCTGACGGCGGTCAGCTCCTCGTACCAGCCGCGGTCGATCGGTTCACGGGAGAGCGCGAAGGCGGCCACCGCGTCGGCGACGAATTTCTCGGCTCGGTGGGGCTCCGCGCCACCGGCTTCGGCGATGCGCCTGGCCTCCGCGATCAACGCAGGGTGAAACAGCCGGCGCTCGGCCAGGAATCGCTCGACGCGGCCGCGCAACTCGGGGGAGAAGAACCGCGTGTCGGCGGTGGCCAGCATCGACGTGAACACCCGGAACGGGTTGCGGTCCAACTGATCCGCGTCGATCGGGCGGAACGCCGTGGACACCACGGGCACCGGCGGCGTGGCGTCGCGTAGATCGTAGAACCCGACCGGGTACATGCCGAACGCCGCGAACAGGTCGGCGACATCGGCGAGCTCGCGCGGGCTGCCGACGCGGATCGCGCCGTGACGTTCTGCGGTCACCCGCTGCGATCCACCCAGTTCGCGGTTCACTTCCGCGCTGACGTCGACG
Organism: uncultured Actinomycetota bacterium; assembly: GCA_963822305.1. Lineage (GTDB taxonomy): Bacteria > Actinomycetota > Actinomycetes > Mycobacteriales > Mycobacteriaceae > Mycobacterium. The sequence goes on from CAWGHF010000029.1 coordinate 101,869, forward strand.
AGTGTCGTGTATGCAGGCACCTCCGCGCCGTACATGCGAGACAGCGCGGCGGCGAATTTCGCGCGCAGCTGCCATGTTTCGAGCTGGTCGGCTCATTTCGCCCACCCGCTCGGATACAGTGCGGCCATGAGCGAACCGCTCGACGAGATCGATCGGATACTGGTGCGCGAACTCGTCGCCGACGGTCGGGCCACCCTGGCCCAGCTTGCCGCGACCGCAGGACTGTCGGTGTCCGCGGTCCAGTCACGGGTCCGACGACTCGAGGCGCGGGGCGTGGTGACCGGGTACTCAGCCCGGATCAACCCCGAAGCCGTCGGGCAATTGCTCTCGGCGTTCGTGGCCATCACTCCTCTCGATCCTTCCCAGCCCGATGATGCGCCGGCCCGGCTCGAACACATCGAGGCCATCGAGTCATGTCACTCGGTGGCCGGCGATGAGAGCTACGTGCTGCTCGTGCGTGTCGAGACGGCGCGGGCGCTCGAAGACTTGCTGCAACAAATTCGGACTGCGGCCAATGTCCGCACCCGAAGCACCATCATCTTACAGACTTTTTACGCAGGACGCGACCATATCCCGTAAATGTTCCGGTCAAATGGTAGTTAGACCGTAAAAAAGTTGCTAAGATGGCAAGCATGACCGCTGTGATGACCCCTGCCCAAAAGACAGCCGCCGTCCCCGCGATCGGCCCCGACGACGTGCGCGAGGTGCTGGCCCGCAGCATCCTCGCCGACGGCCTCGACTTCGTGCTCGACATCGAGCGCTCGACCGGCTCGATCCTGGTCGACGCCCGCACCGGCGAGCGCTACCTCGACATGTTCACCTTCTTCGCGTCCTCGGCGCTGGGCATGAACCATCCCGCCCTGGCAGACGATGAGGCGTTCCGCGCCGAGCTGGCGCAGGCCGCGGTGAACAAGCCGAGCAACTCCGACGTGTACAGCGTCCCGATGGCGCGCTTCGTCGACACCTTCGCGCGCGTGCTCGGCGACCCCGCCTTGCCCCACCTGTTCTTCGTCGACGGCGGCGCACTGGCCGTCGAGAACGCGCTGAAGGTCGCGTTCGACTGGAAGAGCAGGCTCAACGAGGCGCGCGGCATCGACCCCGAACTCGGCACCAAGGTGCTTCACCTGCGCGGCGCCTTCCACGGCCGCAGCGGATACACGCTGTCGCTGACGAATACCGACCCGAACAAGGTCGCGCGGTTCCCGAAGTTCGACTGGCCACGCATCGACGCTCCATACCTCCGGCCCGACGCGGACATGGATGCCGTCGAGGCCGAGTCGCTGCGGCAGGCGCGGGCGGCTTTCGAAGCTCATCCCCACGACATCGCCTGCTTCATCGCCGAGCCGATCCAGGGTGAGGGTGGTGACCGGCATTTCCGGCCGCAGTTCTTCGCGGCGATGCGCGAGCTGTGCGACGAGTTCGACGCGCTGCTCATCTTCGACGAGGTGCAGACCGGCTGCGGATTGACCGGAACTCCCTGGGCCTACCAGCAATTGGGTGTGACGCCGGACGTGGTCGCGTTCGGTAAGAAGACCCAGGTGTGCGGCGTGATGGCCGGCGGTCGTGTCGACGAGGTCGCCGACAACGTGTTCACGGTCAGCTCGCGGATCAACTCGACGTGGGGCGGCAACCTGGTGGACATGGTGCGCTCGCGCCGCATCCTCGAAGTCATCGAGGCCGACGGGCTGATGGAGCATGCCGCCGAGGCGGGCCGTTATCTGCACGCGCGGCTGGAAGAGCTGGCCGCCGACTTCCCCGAACTCGTGCACAACGTCCGCGGCAGTGGCCTGATGCGCGCGTTCAGCCTGCCTTCGGGTGCGAAGCGCGACGAGCTGATCAGCAAGCTGTGGGATCGCCACGTCGTGATGCTCGCCAGCGGTCCCGACAGCGTCCGGTTCCGGCCTGCGCTGACGGTGTCGTTCCGCGAGATCGACGAAGCCGTTGCCGCCGTGCGGGACGCGCTGCGCTAGGGCGCGGTCGGCGCCGGGGCGGTCAGCCGCCGGACGATCGACCGGAGTCTTGGCAGCTCCGATCCGCCGACGAGCTCGCACCCGTGCAACTCCGCGAGTTTGACTGCGGCAGGGGTGAATTCGTGGTTGGTGACGACCATTGTCTTCGTGCAGCCGTGCATCGGCGCACCCGCGACGACCTCTTGGACGGCGCCCGCCCCGACCGGCCGTGACTGCCGTTTGCACTGCACCGCAACGCGATCGGGCCGATTCCCGACAATCAGGTCGACGCCCCAGTCGCCGGTCACCGCGGTCATGATCACCGGAACCCCGCAGCCTCGGGCGATCCGCGCGACATGGTCTTCGAACTCCATGCCCGTCATCGTCGACTCTGCGGTCGCCTCTCGCGGACCCGGGGTGAATGCGCCTTTGACCGTCGCCAACAGGAACCGTGGCGTGGCGGCGAGCAGGATCGGTGCGACGAACCCGATGGCAACGCTCAAGGAAATGCTCATGCCGAGCAGATAAGCCGCCGCACCCGATGCGACGCCGACGGCCACGTACACCTTGTTCTCGTGCGCCTCACGAGGCGAATGGTAGGTCGGCACGCCCGACAGTCAGCGGTTGTGGATAACCGGTGGGCGTGTCGCGGCGCGTGCGGTGGATGCGGCAGGGCTAGCGCTCGGCCGCAGTACGCTCAATGCCGTGCCGGAAACGTCGTACGCACAGTGCGGCGATCTGAGCCTGGCGTATCAGGTGTTCGGGGACGGGCCTGATCGAGCTCGTCTTCGGCGGGTCGTTCGCCAGCCACATCGAGCTGTACTGGACCGTGCCCGAATTCGTGGCCTTCTTCGAGCGGCTCTCCACGTTCTGTCGCGTCCTTCTGTTCGACAAGGCCGGGGCCGGGCTGTCGGACCCGGTGCCGAAAGTTCGCACGCTGGATGATCGGGCGGCCGAGATCGAGGCTGTCATGGACGCCGTCGGCTTCGAAAGAGCGGTGCTTTTCGGGGCGAGCGAGGGCGGCCCGGCCTCCATCGTTCTTCGCGGCAACACGACCGGAGCGAACGCGGGCGTTGATTCTTACCGGCAGCTTCGCGTACTCCTTCGCCGACGGCTGGGATGACTTGGACCGCGATCCGGCCGAGCTGCGGGCGCGCCTCGTGCGCGAGCTCGGGTGAGGGCTACACGCCCTCGGTGCAGCAGCTCGCCCGCTTGCAGGCTTTTTGCCGCGCCGCCGTCTCGGCGTGGGGCAGCGGCGAGGCCGCCAAGGCTCTGCTGCCGTCGGTGCGGTCGATCCGCCTGCTCGCAATGGTGGAGCGCATGAGCGCCAGCCCGGGGATGGCGCGCGCGGCGCTCGAAGCGATGTTTCGGACCGATGTGCGGCCGATCCTGCCGACGATCACCGTCGCCCACCCTGGTCATCCATGCCCGCGACGAAGTCACTCCGGTGCAGTGCGGCCGGTACCTCGCCGACCACATCCCCGGTGCGCGGTTGCTCGAAGTCGACGGCAGCGACCACGCGCCCTGGCTCGCCGATCCCGACAAGATCCTGACCGAGGTCGAGGAGTTTCTCACCGGCAGCCATGCCGCGCCGTCTCAGTCACGTCGCGCCCTGCGCACCGTGTTGTTCACCGACATGGTCGCCTCGACGCAACACGCGGCGGCGACGGGCGACGAGCGGTGGCGTGCGGTGTTGCACCGGTTCGATGAGATCACCGCAGAACTCACGCAACGATTCGGCGGCACGGTGGTGGAGAGCACGGGCGACGGCCACCTCGTCACGTTCGACGGCCCGACGCAGGCGATCCGCTGCGCCGAGGCGTTGCGCGCTGACGCCGAGGCATTGGGTATCGAGATCCGCGCCGGCATTCACACCGGCGAGTGCGAACTGCGGGACAACCGCATCGGCGGGATCGCCGTACACATCGCGGCGCGGATCGTCGGCCAGGCCGGCGCCGGGGAAATCCTCGTCTCGCGCACCGTGCGTGACCTGGTCGTCGGCTCGGGCACGGGCTTCGAGGACCGCGGCAGCGTCGAGCTCCGTGGCGTGCCCGGCACCTGGCAACTTCTGGCGGTCGATCGCCACGGCCCGCGGGCGGGATCGGCCGAGGCGGAACTGGTGTCGGTGCCGACCCCCGGCCCTCGGACCGTGATGCGCCGTTCGGACCGCGCCGTGGCGGTGATGGCCAGGCGCACACCATGGATCCTGCGCGGGATGGCTCGCCTCGCCCCGGCCACCGGCCGCAATTGAACAAAGGGAACCTCAGGTTTAACCCCAGTTAGCCAGGGGAATTAACTAGCGGTGTATCGCACTACCGAAGACCTACCTCACCACGCTCCGAATGTTCGCGACAGTGTTCGCGATGCTGTCCGGTTCAGCGTCGGTGTTGCGGTCGCCGCAGTCGTATTCATGGCAGTCGCCGCGGTATGGGTCGGCACTTGTGGTGGCTCCACGTTCGACACGGTTGCCTGTGGTGCACCGCAACTCACCCTTCTCGCGCTCGGCGCTCCGCTGATCCTGCTGGGCGGCGGACTGTGGGCGTTTCTCCGGACCTATCAGGCCCGGCGGCAACAACACGGCATCTCGTCGCCCTGGCATGCGGCGGGCTGGGTTCTGATGGCCGCGATGCTGTTGGTCCTCGCCACGAGCGTGCAGTCGATCGCCATGCCCTATCGGTGATGTCCGATTTGGTGCCAACGGCGCCAGGTAGTCCTACCGTGGAGATATGCCTGGAACACGGGCAGAGGTATGGCGGAAGGAGAAGCCATGAAAAGCCCTAAAGATCCCGTCGACCACTCGAGGACGACCCGGCCTCACGCCGGCGAATCGATGACGGACACCAAGAACATGCCTGCGCTGATCGTCATCGGCTTGGCCTTGGTGTGCTTCGTCGGGTCTCTGGCGGCCTTCGCGACCAATCACCACGACACCGGCATTGCGTTCGCATCGATCGCTGCGGCCGGTTTCGTCATCGGCATGCTGTGGTTGGCCATCGAGCACCGTCGGGTGCGTGGCATCGAAGAACGTTGGTACGCAGAACATCCCGAAGCGCATCGGCAACGCCCCAGCAGCTAGTCGACAGGGACAAAAGAAATCCCAGCCGGGTTCCCGGCTGGGATTTCTTTGCAAGCGCTAGCGCTTACTGATTGGACTCTTGGCGCTTCTCGGCTGCCTTCGCGCTACCGCGGGCTGCCTCGGCTTCGGCTTCCTTCTTGGCGACGTCCTGCTGGGCGTCGGCCTTGTCCTGCTGGGCCTTACCTTCGCGGATCATGTCGTCACGGCCGGTCACGGTGCCGACCGCTTCTTTGGCTTTGCCCTTGACGTCTTCGACGGCGCCCTTGACACCTTCCTGCGGACCACTGTTCTTCTCAGTCATACATTCACCTCTCCGCTAAAACGGATCTGCTTGGGGTTTTGCCCTCTTGATGGGCTCACACGGGCATTCCCCCGTGCAATAAGAGGGTTCCCGATAGGCAGGAGGCTAAACACCGACGAGCGTCGCCTGACTAGCCTCGCGCCACTTTCCGGATCAACCGGGCGGTGCTGTCCTCCAGGATCGCTTGTCGCTCGCCGGGCGTTTTCGCACGGTTGGCGCGGCGTACCCCGGCGGCGATCGTCATTTCCTTCTCGTATCCCTGCACAACCCGCGGGTCGACGTAGGAGCTTTTGGCTACCGCGGGGGTGTTGCCGAGCTCCTCCGACACCTCCTTCATCACCGCGGACTCCACTCGCTTGATCACTGTCTTGTTCACCGGTGGATCCGCGTCGACGAAGGCGGCGGCCGCCAGCACGGTGCCGTGCCAGGTGCGCAGATCCTTGACGGTGTACTCGTCGCCCACGAGTTCCTTGAACCGCGAGTTGAGATCGTCGGCACGGATGTCGATCCATCCTGATGTGTCCTGGCAGGCCAGCAGGCGGTCGGTGCGTTCCGGACGGCGCAGCAGAGCGCGCACCGAACGCATTACCTCGGGATCGTCGATCAGGAGGGTGCGACGCACGCCGCTTTTCGCGGGAAAGTCGAACTCGACAGCTTGACGCTGCAGCGCCACGTGTTCGCACAGCAGGGTGGCGATCCCGAACGAGTTGTTCTCCTCGGCGTACTGCTCACCGCCGGCCCGGAAGTAGCCGAGGTCGAGCAGTTGCAGGGCCAGGGCGAGGACTCGGTCGCGTTGCAGCCCCCGCTTCCGGAGGTCGGCGTTGATCTGCCTGCGCATATCGGGCAGCGCCTTCGACATCTCCAGCACTCGGTCGAACTTCTCCTCCGCCCGTTCCTCCTGCCACTGCTCGTGGTAGAGGTACTGGCGACGGCCGGCGATGTCCGTTCCGACCGCTTGTATGTGGCCGTTGGGATGCGGGCTGATCCAGACCTTCTTCCACGCCGGCGGGATGACCAGGTCCCTGATCCTGGTCAGCGTGGCCTCGTCGGTGAGCGCCTTGCCCTTTTGATCGTGATAGGAGAATCCGCGACCGCGTCGCACCCGGTGCAGGCCGGGCCCGCTTACTACGCTGCGGCGCAGTCGCATCGCAACCTGCCGTTACAAATGCGCTCAGGCTGGGTATCAAACATCGATGTCATTGCATCATCGGCGCGAGGACGAGGAACGCCACGGCGTAAACCGCCGCCGCGGTCACGATCAACGCGGCGAGCACGATGCCCGCGGTCACCAAGATGCGGTGCGGCGTATGCGACGGCTGGGTGTCGTTCATTCCGGGTTATTACCCCGCCGAGAGCCGCGTCACACGTCGCTAATAGTCAGGTGCGCCAGTGATTAGCTGGGACACCGCTTGGAGTAGTGTCGGGTCGACATTGCCGGGAGGTCAGATGGCCGACGTTGAGAAAAACAACAACGGACACCAGCACGGTGACCGTTCAGTCGAGGTTCGCGTCTCAGCACAGCTGGAGAACCTCGCCGTCGTGCGCACCGTCGTCGCCGCCATCGGCACGTTCGAAGATCTCGACTTCGATGCGGTGTCCGACCTACGGCTCGCGGTCGACGAGGCGTGTACCCGACTGATCCGTTCGGCCGTGCCGAATTCCACCTTGGTGGTGGTGGTCAACCCACGCGAGACCGAAGTGGTGGTCGAGGCCTCCACCACATGCAAGACCCAGGACATTCTGACTCCCGGCAGCTTCAGCTGGCACGTGCTGAGTTCGCTCACCGATGAGGTGAAGACGTTTCAGAACGGCCAAGGTGCCGAAGAGGGTCAGGTTTTCGGGATTTCCATGACGACGAGGCGAGCGAGTTCGCTCAGGTGAGTCGGCAGTCCTCCCAGGGTTCGTCATCACGGCAGAACTCTGAATACGCGGATGTCGCAGGCATGTTCCGAGAGTTGCAGGAGCTGCCGGAGGACTCCGCGAAGTTCAGCCGCCAGCGTGACCTCATCGTCGAGCGATGCCTGCCGCTGGCCGACCACATCGCGCGCCGTTTCGACGGTCGCGGCGAGCCGCGCGACGACCTCGTCCAGGTCGCCCGGGTGGGTTTGGTGAATGCCGTGATCCGGTTCAACGTCGACGCGGGTTCGGACTTCGTGTCGTTCGCGGTGCCCACCATCATGGGTGAGGTTCGTCGGCACTTCCGCGACAACAGCTGGTCGGTGAAGGTGCCGCGCCGGCTCAAGGAGCTGCACCTGCGGCTCGGCGCGGCGACGGCCGACCTGTCGCAGCGACTGGGCCGTGCGCCGACCCCGACGGAACTCGCCGCCGAACTGGACATGGACCGCGACGAAGTCGTCGAGGGCCTGGTGGCAGGCAGCTCCTACAACACGCTGTCGATCGACAGCGGTGGCGGCAGCGGCAACGAGGACGCGCCCGCGATCGCCGACACGCTCGGCGACGTCGATCTCAGCCTGGATCAGATCGAGAACCGAGAAGCGTTGCGGCCCCTGCTGGAAGCGCTGCCGGAGCGCGAGCGCACCGTGCTGGTCCTCAGGTTCTTCGAGTCGCTGACCCAGACGCAGATCGCCGAACGAGTCGGCATCTCACAGATGCACGTGTCCCGGCTGCTTGCGAAATCCCTAACTAGGCTCCGAGACCAGCTTCAGTAGCCGACGCTGTTCGGCGCGAAGATGCGCCAGCCCGGCGGGCATGGTGGCCGCGATCGGCAGGGCCGAATCCGGGTCGCAGATCTTCATCAGTCGGCTGACCGCATTGCTGGGCACCAACACCCACTCGACACCCGCACCCGCGCAGCGCACGTTCAGCGTGTGCAACGCGGAGAAGCCGGCGGTGCCGAAGAAGTCGACGCCGGTCAGATCAAGGGCCAGGCGCTCCGTGCGCTCGGCATCGCGCAACGCGTAGTCGACGAATTCCTGGGCGTTGGACGCGTCCAGATCACCGTATGCGGTGATGACCGCGACCGACGGGTCGAGCCACCGCGTCGTGAACGTTGCGGTGTTGCTCTCCGTGCGGTCGACGGGACGAGGTGTAGTGATAGCAGTACTCATCTTTGTGTGACTCCATCAGTCGAAGAAATTTCGGACTGTGGTTCACGTCAAAAGTTCAAGGCCCTGGGTACTCAAAGCCCATCGGTGCAAGGAGCAAGTGGTTCGTTGCCTGCACGTCGATGACGTATCCCTTGGCTGTTACCTCAACCTGCTTTGACCCTACGCCCCATCGCCGACGATGATCAATCTTGAAACATTGGATTTTCATAAAGCCTGGTCAGCACGGCGAGTCGGCTAGACACTGGTGGCATGGCCGAGCATGCCGCCGGAGTGGTCCTCGCAGCGGGGGCGGGCACTCGGTATGGCATGCCGAAGGTGCGTGCCGACGGCGGAAAGTGGTTGCGCTCAGCGGTTTTGGCGTTGCATGACGGCGGGTGCGACGACATCGTCGTGGTTCTCGGCGCGGCAATCGTCGATGTGCCTGCGCAGGCGCGTCCCGTGGTGGCAGGAGACTGGGCCGAGGGGATGAGCGCGTCGCTGCGGGCAGGCATATCGGCGCTCGAATCCGGACCAGCCGACCACGCCGTGCTGATGACCGTCGACACGCCCGACGTCGGCGCCGCCGCGGTTCGCCGCGTGCTGACCGCCGCCCGCACCACGCCCTCCGGCCTCGCTCGGGCCGGGTACGGGCAGCGACCCGGGCATCCGGTTGTCATCGCCCGTCCGCACTGGCCGGATCTGCTCGCCACGTTGCACGGTGACGAGGGGGCGCGCTCGTTTCTGGCTTCCCGCACCGATGTGGCGTGGGTGGACTGCGCCGACCTGGCAACGGGTGTCGATATCGACGTCAATCCCGAACGGTGATGCCGAGCGCCTGGCCCGCAAAGCGGCGGATGGCCTGCTCTGCCACCTCGATCGCCTCGGCGTTGCCGCCGACCGAGGACAACGTCGCGGAATCCGGATCGAGCGTCACCTCGGCCACCACGTCCCCTGAGACCGGTTCGCACACGTCCCACCGGTAGCCGGTCTCGGACGGCACACCGCGCAGATACCAAGCGCCGGCATTGATTTCCACCGGTTCCACGAGCGGTAATAGTAGGCATGAAGATCGCAGTGATCGGGGCCAGTGGCCTGATTGGAACCAAGCTCGTTGAACTTCTCACCGCAGGCGGCCACGAGGTCGTTGCCGCATCCCGCAACACCGGCGTCGACGTGCTCACCGGCGACGGTCTCGCCGACGCGCTGGCAGGCGCAGACGCCTTGATCGACGTCCTCAACTCGCCGGATTTCTCCGACGGCCCGGTGATGGACTTCTTCACCACGTCCACCACCAACCTGGTGGCGGAAGGGAAGAAGGCGGGTGTCGGCCACTACGTCGCGCTGTCGATCGTCGGAGTCGACGGGCTTCCGGAGAGTGGATACCTGCGCGCAAAAGTCGCTCAGGAGAAGATCATCACCGATTCGGGTCTGCCCTACACGCTGGTGCGGGCCACGCAGTTCGCCGAGTTCACCGACCAGATCACCGATTCGCTGGTCGTCGGCGACGAGGTGCACGTTCCCGACGCCTTGATTCAGCCGATCAAGGCCGACCAGGTGGCCGCCGACGTTGCGCGCACGGCTGTCGCCGCGCCACTCAACGGCTTCGTGAACATCGGTGGGCCACAGAAGATCTCGTTCGAACAGATGGCACGTGACTCGCTGACGCGCCGAGGCGCCACCAAGGATGTCGTCGTCGACACGAAGGCCAAGTACTTCGGCACGGCGCTCGAGGAGCGCAGCCTGGTGACGCCGGACTAGTTTTGCTCCTCGCGTCCGCTACTTGATCTCGGCGAGCACCGTGCCCTGTGTGATGGCGGCACCCGCCTCGACCGCAAGACCGGTGATGGTGCCGTCCTTGTGGGCGGTGACGGGGTTCTCCATCTTCATCGCCTCGAGCACGACCACCAGATCGCCCGCGGCGACCTCCTGACCCTCCTCGACGGCCACCTTGACCACGGTGCCCTGCATCGGGGCGGTCACCGCGTCACCGGATGCGGCGGCACCTCCCTGCGAACCGCGCTTGCGGGCCTTCGGCTTCTTGCGAACGACGCCGGGCGCGGCAGCGCCGCCGCCGTTGCCGATGGCCAGATCGCCGGGCAGTGACACCTCGAGCCTGCGGCCGCCCACCTCGACGACGACCGTCTGCCGCGGAATGGTGTCGGACTCCTCGAGCGGGTCACCGCCGGTGAACGGCTCGACGGAGTTGTCCCACTCGGTCTCGATCCACCGGGTGTGCACCGTGAACCCGTTGTCGTCGCCGATGAACGCCGGGTCGGACACGACCGCGCGGTGGAACGGAATGACCGTGGCCAGGCCCTCGACGGTGAACTCGTCGAGCGCCCTGCGGGACCGCTCGATCGCCTCGTCGCGGGTGGCGCCGGTGACGATCAGCTTGGCCAGCATCGAGTCGAACTGACCGCCGATCACCGAACCGGTTTGCACGCCGGAGTCCAGCCGCACACCGGGGCCGGTCGGCGGGTCGAACTTGGTGACCGGACCGGGGGCGGGCAGGAAGCCGCGGCCGGCGTCCTCGCCGTTGATGCGGAACTCGATCGAGTGGCCGCGCGGCGTGGGGTCCTCGGTGATGTCGAGGGCATCGCCGTTGGCGATGCGGAACTGCTGGCGGACCAGGTCGATGCCCGAGGTCTCCTCGGTGACCGGGTGCTCCACCTGAAGACGCGTGTTGACTTCGAGAAACGAGATCAGCCCGTCCTGGCCGACCAGGTACTCGACGGTGCCCGCGCCGTGGTAGTGGGCTTCCTTGCAGATGCGCTTGGCGGACTCGTGGATCTCCTTGCGCTGCGCGTCGGTCAAGAACGGGGCGGGAGCCTCCTCGACGAGCTTCTGGAAGCGGCGCTGCAGGGAGCAGTCGCGCGTGCCCGCGACGACGACATTGCCGTGCTGGTCGGCGATGACCTGCGCCTCGACGTGGCGCGGCTTGTCCAGGTAGCGCTCGACGAAGCACTCGCCGCGGCCGAACGCCGCGACGGCCTCGCGGGTGGCCGAGTCGAACAGCTCGGGGATCTCCTCGATGGTGCGGGCCACCTTCATGCCGCGGCCGCCGCCGCCGAACGCGGCCTTGATCGCGATCGGCACGCCGTACTCCTTGGCGAAGGCGACGATCTCGTCGGCGTCCTTGACCGGATCGGAGGTGCCGGGCACCAACGGGGCCTTTGCCTTCGCGGCGATGTGGCGGGCGGTGACCTTGTCGCCGAGGTCGCGGATGGACTGCGGGCTCGGGCCGATCCAGATCAGCTCCGCGTCGATGACCGCCTGCGCGAAATCGGCGTTCTCCGAAAGGAATCCGTAGCCCGGGTGGATGGCGTTCGCACCGGATTTCGACGCCGCGTCGAGCAGCTTGCCGAAGTCGAGGTAGGACTCCGCGGAGGTCTGGCCGCCGAGCGCGAAGGCCTCATCGGCGAGCCGGACGTGTGGGGCGTCGGCGTCGGGTTCGGCGTACACGGCCACGCTCGGGATCCCGGCGTCCTTGGCCGCGCGGATCACCCGGACGGCGATCTCACCGCGATTGGCTACCAGCACTTTCTGGATGCGTGAGCTGGCGTGACTGGGCACTGCGCCTCCTGATCGGCAGATATCTAAGAATCGTCTTTAAGAATGTATCCCGCGTAGCTTAAGCGCCCACGCTGTGCCGACCCCAATTGACCCTGGGTAGCCGCCCGGCTAGCTTGCTTGGCCATGGGACTGCTCGAAGGTCGGGTATCAATCGTCACCGGTGGAGCGGGCAATCTCGGCGCCCACATCTCCCGGCTTTTCGCCGCCGAGGGCGCAAGCGTCGTCATCAACGACGTCAATGTCGACAAAGGCAGGGCGCTCGCCGATGAGCTGGGCGCGGTGTTCGACGCCACCGACGTGTCCACCTTCGCCGGTGGCCGCGAGCTCGTTGCGCGCGCCGTCGACGAGTTCGGCACGGTCGACGCGCTCGCGCTCCTGGCAGGCCGGATCCCGCTCGGCCCGCTTGCCGACGTCACCGAGGACGAATGGGACGGCGTCGTCGACAGCCACCTCAAGGGTCACTTCACGCTGATCCAGGCCGCGGCCCCGGTGATGAAGGAGAAGGGCTACGGCCGCATCGTCGGGTTCTCCTCCGTCCAGGGCACCATCGGCGACTCCCACCAGTCGCCGTACTGCGCCGCCAAGGCCGGGATCGTCGGCCTGATGCGCGCCGTCACGATCGAACTCGACCCGTTCGGCATCTGCGCCAACACCGTGTGCCCCGCCGGCGTCGACGGTCTGCACGGACCCATCGCCGACCGGTTGATCGGACAGTCGGTGAATGTGGCACCGCTGGTGGCCTACCTCGCGAGCGAACGGTCCGGATGGATCAACGGCCACGTCTTCGACATGTCCGGCTCGGGCAGGCTTGGCTTGTACCGGCCGATGGTGCCGGAACGGCTCATCGAGCAACCCGGCGGCTTCACGACCGAGCAGATCGGCGATGCGGTGACGCGGCTCTTCGAGCCGATGTACTCGAGCGAACCCCGTCAGCGGCCCCGGCTGCTACCGCCCGCCGGTGAGGAACTCGAAAGACTGCCCGAAGGAATCTCGCCCATCTTGTACGAACCCCTTTCCACCGCAGGGCTTTTCCCGCCGCCGGAGACTCCGCCACGCACGCCGTGGAGATAACGCCACGGACGGGCTAGGGCGACTGCATTTCCTGCACAATCAACGGCGCAATCTTTTCAGCCATGTACGCGTGACCAGCATCATTGGGGTGAATGCCATCTGGCGTAATCAGATCGGGCCGGTCGAAAAACCATCCGTCCTCGATGGGATCGACGAAGTCGGCGCCCATGGACTGGACTTCAGTTCGAATTACGTCGCGCGTTTGCAACGTGGTCGCGGGTGGATCGGGATTCAACGAAACCGGGCCGACCACGACGAGCCTTGCTTGGGGCGCCTGTGCTCGGATCGCATCGAGGGTTTGGCGAACTGCTGGCTGGAGTTGATCGGCCGTCACGTCACTGTCGCTGCCTGAACCGAAGACGATTACGACCCGGTCATTGGGCCGTACCACCTTGGAGATCTGATCGCCGAACACGTTGCCGTCGTCATTGCCGGGTGTTACGTATCCAGAGCCTTCTTCCGCTTCGACGAAGGGGGCGATGTCGATGCCCTGCCGCCGCAACTGGGCTGCAACGAGCGCGGGCCACCCGTCTGGGCCCTGTCCGCCGAATGCTGTTCCCTCCGTGTAGGAATCCCCGATGACGGCTATGGCAGCAGCGTCAGCGTCAGTAGCAACAACCGGGGGCGGCACGCCGGTTGACGACGAGGGGGTGTAGCGCGACACGTATTCCGGCGGAGTGCGCTGGCAGCCGGTCACGGCTGCCAGCAGGCACAGCAGGACTACTAGACGACGGAACACTTGCCAACCTTCTCAGCGAACGTGCGTGATGTCTATTCGCATCCGAACGAAGGTATTTTGCAGTAAGGCCACGCATTGGCAAAGAGTTGCGCCGAAGTCAGTGTAAGTGGCGC
>CAWGHF010000030.1:0-152864 GCA_963822305.1 uncultured Actinomycetota bacterium
AACCGAGGCGGTACGGCTACCGCCAGGACCACGGATACCGAAGACCGTGCAGGGCATCGCGTTCTTGGCTGCAACGCATGGAATGTTTGCTCCTCTGGGCAGACGGTACGGCAGTGAGTTTACCGTCAATTTGGCGCTCTTCGGCCAGGCAGTGGTGATCAGCGACCCAATCTTGGTTAAGGATGTGTTCAGCGCCAGCAGCGATCTGATCGAACGGCCGACAGGGGCGGGGCATCTCGGCGAGGCGTTCGGCCCCGGGTCTGATGTTCAGCCTTGCCGGCGACGAACTTCTGGCGCGCCGCAAATTGGTGCTCCCGCCGTTTCACGGGAAGCGGGTGAGGAGCTACGAGCACATCATCGAAGACGAAGTGGTGCGCGAGATCGCGAACTGGCCGGAGGGCCGCGAGTTCAAAACGCTGCCGCCGATGATGCGCATGACCCTCAACGTGATCTTGCGTGCCGTGTTCGGCGCCGAGGGACCCGCGCTTGACGAGCTCCGCGGCCTGCTGCCGCCCCTGGTCACCATGCTCGGCCCGGTCGCCGTGATGCCGCCGCCAATGCGGCGTGATCTGGGTCCGTGGAGTCCGGGGGGCCGGTTTCTGCGGTACCGGCGCCGGTTCGACGCTGTCGTCGATTCGCTCATCGCCGATGCGCGGGCCGACCCCGCCCTCGAAGAGCGCAACGACGTGCTCGCGCTGCTGGTGCAGGCCCGCTCCGACAACGGTGAGCCGATCCCGGATCGGCACATCGCCGACGAGTTGCTGACCTTGGTGGCCTCGGTCATGAGACAACCAGCGCAGGGTTGGCCTGGACAGTGGAGCGGTTGCGCCGCCATCCGGCGCTGCTGTCGCGGCTGACCGAGGAAGTCGATGCCGGCGGATCTGAGCTGCGGCAGGCCACGATCTGGGAAGTGTTGCGCACCCGGTCGGTTCTCGAAGGCACTACGCGCCGCACGAAGAAGCGAATCCGTTTGGGGGACTGGGTCCTCCCGGAAGACACCGCAATAATATTGAGTATCCGAACGGCGCATGCGTCAGAAGAGAGCTTTCCGGACGCGGCGTCGTTCAACCCGGACCGATTCGTCGGTGACAGCGCCCCGAAGCCGTTCGCGTGGATTCCGTTCGGCGGCGGCGTAAACCGCTGTATCGGCGCGGCGCTCGCCAACATGGAGATGGACGTCACTCTGCGCATCATGCTGCGCGAACTGCGGTTCGCGCCAACCGATGCGCCGGGCGAACGGCGCCACTGGCGCGGTGTGGCGACGGTGCCGGGACGGGGCGGCCGAGCTGTGGTTTACCGGCGGAGGGAAAGGCGTCGAGCGACGCTGACTCTGCATCGGTGGCTACCAGGCCAGCCGACATCTGAGGCCGACGAGAGCGTCCACTCCGCCGACGCATACCCGCTGGGCCCACCGTTGGTTCCCGAAGACCTGCGCCGCGACTCGTGCCTGCAATACTGCCGGGTTATGACCGTAAGTCGCATCGCCCACCCCTCAAAGTCCATCGGTACCGCCTCGTGGTTCCAAAAGGTCATGGTCAAGTACTGGTATCCCTTCTTGACCCGCCGGTGGGACGCGGAGGACGTCCTTCTGCTCAACTACGGCTATGAGGAGGATCCGCCGATGGGGCTGCCGCTAGCGGCCTCTGATGAGCGCAACCGGTACAACATCCAGCTTTACCACCGCACGGCAACCCAGGCGGATCTCAGCGGCAAACAGGTACTGGAGGTCAGCTGCGGCCACGGCGGTGGAGCTTCCTACCTAGTGCGAACCTTAGGCCCGGCGTCCTACACGGGGCTGGACTTAAACGCAGACGCCATCGCCTTCTGTCGGAAAAGGCACAGTCTGCCTGGGCTGGATTTCGTGCACGGCGATGCCCAGAGCCTGCCCTTTGCCGATGAATCCCTCGACGCGGTTATCAATGTCGAAGCCGCGCACGGCTACCCAGACTTTCCCCGTTTCCTCGCCGAAGTGGCGCGCGTGCTGCGCCCGGGAGGGCGTTTCCTGTACGCCGATTTCCGCAGCTACCTGGACTTCGCCGAGTGGGAGGCAGCGATAGCCGACGCCCCGATGCGGCTGCTCTCCGAGAGGGTCATCAATGCGGAGGTCCTGCGCGGCCTGGACAATCTCGCCCCGCGGTACCTGGACCTGGTCGGCCACCACCTGCCCGCCTTCCTGCGCCCCTTCGGCCGCCTGTTTGTCGGTGCGCCAGGCTCGCTGATGTACCGCGAACTGCAGCGCGGGCGGCTTTCGTACCGGATGTACAGCTTCGCCAAGGACTGAGCCGGCGTCTGTCGCGCACAGGCGGGCCAGCCTGGGCGGGTCCCGCGACGACCGTCGATGAGGTCGCTATGTAACCTTCGATCGGCCGTTTCGGCAGGGCGGCTGCGGCAGCGTCGATACTTACCACGGGTCGGGTTCACCGGCACCACCTTCGTCCCGGGTTTTCGGACGAGCGTCCAAAGAACCGGACAGGTTAATCTATCGTTGCGGGCACAGCCGGCACTGGCGCTAGGAAGTTAGGGGGGGTATCGCTTCATGAGCACGAAGCAGTTCGACGTTGTCATCGTGGGGGCGGGGTTCGGCGGAATCGGCGCGGCGATCCAACTCCACCGGCTGGGCTATGACAACATCGTGATCCTCGAGCGCGAGGACGAACTCGGCGGAACCTGGCACGTCAACCGTTACCCAGGACTTACCGTTGATTGCCCGTCGACGACGTATTCCTACTGGTTCGAACCCAACCCGTATTGGTCGCGGCTGTATGCGCGGGGGCCAGAGTTGAAGCGCTATGCCGAGCACGTAGTCGACAAGTACGATGTGCGCCGCAATATCCGGTTCAACACCAACGTCGAAGGCGCCCGATGGGACGACGAGACGCAGCTTGGCGGGTTGCGCTTACCGGCGGTGAGACGCTCAGCGCGCAGTTCCTCATCGCGGCGACCGGCTTCCTGTCCCAGCCACGCATCCCCGATATTCCCGGTATCGACACGTTCGCCGGACGCATCATCCACACCGCCGCGTGGGACGACAGCTACTCACTCGAAGGGCGCCGCGTCGGAATCATCGGTACCGGGTCCACCGGCGTGCAGATCATTCCCGAGCTCGCCAAGCGAGTTTCGGAGCTGACCGTCTATCAACGCACGCCGATCTGGGTGATGCCCAAGATCGACTTCGGGTTCTCACCCGCAATGCAGCGGCTCTTCGCCAGGATGCCGTTTACTCAGCGGATCGTACGGTGGTTCACAGACATCACCGTGGACGCCGTCATGGTGCTCGCGATGTGGAAATACCGGTACTTCAAGGGACTCAACCTCGGTGCGTCGACCCTGGCCGCCATCCATCGCTTCGTGTCGATCCGCGACAAGGAGTTGCGACACAAGCTGACTCCGGATTACGACTTCGGCTGCAAGCGCCCGACAATGTCCAACACCTATTACCGCACGTTCACCAAGCCGCACGTGCATCTCGAAAACAGCGGCATCGAACGGATCGAGCCCGATGGCGTCGTGGGCAGTGACGGCACCAAACGGTTCATCGACACACTGGTGCTCGCCACCGGGTTCGACGTGTGGGACGTCAACTTGCCGGCGATCGAGGTGATCGGTCGCGACGGCCGGGACCTGGGAAAGTGGTGGCGGGAGAACAGGTTCCAGGCTTATGAAGGCGTGTCGGTGCCCTACTTCCCGAACTTCTTGACGTTGGCCAGCCCGTACGCATGGGTCGGTCTGTCGTGGTTCAACACCGTGGAATATCAGATGCGACACATGGATCGGCTCTTGGGTGAAGTACAGCGGCGCGGTGGTCGCACATTCGAGGTCACCGAACAGGCCAATGCTCGCTTCCTTGATCAGATGACCGAACTGCTCGACGATTCGGTCTTCCGCCTCGGCAACTGTGTGACCTCCCGGTCGTACTGGTTCAACCACACCGGGGAAGCACCGCTTTTCCGACCCACGTCGGTGAACAACGCCGTCAAGGAACAACTCCGATTCCCATTAAGCGACTACGTAATAGCCTGACAACACTCGCCGCGGCGGGATCAGTTCCATCCTACTCTCAACTCCATCCCTGGGTCGCCCTCCCCCCGTCAACGAATCAGAAGCGGTAGCGCAGTACCACGGTGCCGACCATCCGCGACACAGCTTGGCTGCGTGCCGCTAGGCGCGATGCCAGGCGCCAAGTCCGCGGAAGCTCGACCACCTCGGGTGCTCGCGTCAGATACATCTCCTCGACCAATTCCAGGCCATCGACCCATCTCTCGGGCTGGCGAGGATCGTTGAAACCCGGATTGACCACATCGCCTGCGATGGCGGCCATTGCGCGCGAGTGCTTGAGCAGCCAGATGGCGTACGTGGTGTAGGCGTTGAATGCCAGTTCCCCGCTGGGGAAGTGGCTGATCAGCCGGTTCAAAAGGACCACGAAGTCGTGGCTGGTGATAAACGCGCCGAGGCCGTCGGCGACGATCACGGTCGGGCGGTCTGTGGGGAGCTCGTCGAGCCAGTTCGGCTCGACCAGATCCGCGCCGATGCTGCGGACGTTGGCCAGTTTCGGCAACACCTGCGACCGGAGGGCGATGACCTGTGGGAAGTCGACGTCGTACCAGCCGACAGTGGGTGGTGGTTCGACGCGAAACACCCTGCCGTCGAGCCCGGCGCCCAGTTCCAGCACGACCGCATCCGGGTGGCGCAAGACGAACCGGCGAACCACCTCGTCAAGTCTCTTGGCCCGCACGGCGATTTCGAAGACCTTGGCCCTCGGGTCGACTCTGGTGGTGCTGATCGTGGGGAACTTCGAAAGGTCGTAGCCGATTCTCGTGATAATCTCGTCGGCCATGGTGTCGCCGAGAAAGGGGCGCGGCAGGCGGCTATCGAGTGCCCTGCCACCCAGTGTCAGGAACAAGCTCTCTTGTGCCGGCGTGAACGCCGGAGACCTGAGGCTCACGGTATCTGCTTCTCTGCTGAACGCACGCACGGCAGTCTCGTGCTTCTCGCCTCCTCTCCCTACCCTCCCTCCCTATTCCCACACTTCGTTCATCCCCTCCCTCCCGCCCCGGCGCCTCGACGGCGTTCAGGCGAACGCCTCGTCGAGGATCTCCTGCTGCTCGACCGCGTGCACCTTCGACGAGCCCGACGACGGCGCCGACATCGCGCGCCGCGATATCCGCTTGAGCCCCGTCAACTTCTCGGGCAGCATCTCGGGCAGCGTCAGGCCGAACGTCGGCCAGGCGCCCTGGTTGGCAGGCTCCTCCTGCACCCAGAAGAACTGCTCGGCATTGGGATAGTTGTCCAGCGTCTCGCTGAGCCGCCGCCTCGGCAACGGCGCGAGCTGCTCGATCCGCACGATCGCCACGTCCTGGCGCTTGTCCTTGGCCTTGCGCGCCACCAGCTCGTAGTAAATCTTGCCGCTGGTCATCAGAATCCGTTTGACCTTGTCGCGGTCGCCGTCGCCATCGGTGTAGGTCGGCTCCTCCATCACCGAACGGAACTTCCGCTCGGTGAAGTCGCGGATGTCGCTGACCGCGGCCTTGTTGCGCAGCATCGACTTCGGCGTGAACACGATCAGCGGGCGGTGGATGCCGTCGAGCGCATGCCGCCGCAGCAGGTGGAAGTAGTTCGCAGGCGTCGACGGCACCGCTATCGTCATCGAGCCCTCGGCCCACAGCAGCAGGAACCGCTCGATACGGCCCGAAGTGTGGTCGGGACCCTGGCCCTCATGGCCGTGGGGCAGCAGCAGCACGACGTCGGACAGCTGACCCCACTTGGCCTCGCCGGAAGAGATGAACTCGTCGATGATCGACTGTGCGCCGTTGACGAAGTCGCCGAACTGGGCCTCCCACAACACCACTGCGTCGGGGTTGCCCACCGAGTAGCCGTACTCGAAGCCCACCGCGGCGTATTCCGACAGCGCCGAGTCGTAGACCATCAACTTGCCGCCCGTCGGTTGGCCGTCGGAGTTCGTGGCCAGCAGCTGAAGCGGGGTGAACTCGGCACCGGTCTTGCGATCGATGACCACCGAGTGGCGCTGGGTGAAGGTGCCGCGCCTGGTGTCCTGGCCGGACAGCCGGATCAGCTTGCCCTCTGCGATCAACGAACCGAGCGCCAGCAGCTCCGCGAAGGCCCAGTCGACCTTGCCCTCGTAGGCCATTTCCCGGCGCTTTTCCAGCACCGGCTTGACCCTCGAGTGCACGCTGAACCCGTCGGGGGCCGCGAGGTGCGCGTCGCCGATCTGGGCCAACAGCGACTTGTCGACAGCGGTGTTCATGCCCGCCGGGAGCATCTGATCGCTCTCCACCGACTCGCTGGGCTCGATCTCGTGCTTCTCGAGCTCGCGGACCTCGTTGAAGACCTGCTCCAGCTGGCCCTGGTAATCGCGCAGGGCGTCTTCGGCTTCCTTCATCGAGATGTCGCCGCGGCCGATCAGCGACTCGGTGTAGGTCTTCCGCACACCGCGTTTGGTGTCGATGGCGTCATACATCGCCGGCTGCGTCATCGACGGGTCATCGCCCTCGTTGTGTCCGCGGCGGCGGTAGCACAGCATGTCGATGATGACGTCCTTCTTGAACTTCTGCCGGAAGTCCATCGCCAACTTAGCCACCCACACTGCCGCCTCGGGATCGTCGCCGTTGACATGGAAGATCGGCGCACCGATCATCTTCGCGACGTCGGTGCAATACTCCGAGGACTTGGCGTCGGAAGGTGAAGTGGTGAAACCGATTTGGTTGTTGACGATGATGTGGATCGTGCCGCCGGTGCGATACCCGCGCAGCAGCGCCAGGTTCAGCGTCTCGGCGACCACGCCCTGACCCGCAAAGGCCGCATCGCCGTGCAGCATCAGCGGCACGACCGTGAACCCGTCGGGCCCGTCGCCCTTGTTCAGCAGGTCCTGCTTGGCCCGCACGATGCCCTCGAGAACCGGATCGACCGCCTCGAGGTGCGACGGGTTGGCGACCAGCGACACCGCAATGTCGTTGTCGCCGAACATCTGTAGGTAGGTGCCGTTGGCGCCGAGGTGGTATTTCACGTCACCGGAGCCATGTGCCTGAGACGGGTTCAGGTTGCCCTCGAACTCGCTGAAGATCTGCGAATAGGGCTTGCCGACGATGTTGGCAAGCACGTTGAGCCGGCCGCGGTGTGGCATGCCGATGACGACCTCGTCGAGTGCGTGCTCGGCGGCCTGGTCGATCACGGCATCCATCATCGGGATGACCGTCTCCGCGCCCTCCAGCGAGAACCGCTTCTGCCCAACGTATTTGGTCTGCAGGAAGGTCTCGAACGCTTCGGCGGCGTTCAGCTTGGACAGGACGTACTTCTGCTGCGCGACGGTGGGCTTCTCGTGCTTGACCTCGACGCGCTCCTCGAGCCACTTCTGCTGGTCGGGCTCCAGGATATGGGTGTACTCGACGCCGACGTGGCGGCAGTACGAATCGCGCAGCAGGCCCAGGACGTCGCGAAGCTTCTTGTGCTCCGCGCCGGCGAAGCCGTTGACCTTGAACACCCGGTCCAGGTCCCACAACGTCATCCCGTGGGTGGTGACGTCGAGGTCGGGGTGGTTGCGGAACCGGCTCTTGTCCAACCGCAGCGGGTCGATGTCGGCCATCAGGTGCCCGCGGTTCCGGTAGGCCGCGATCAGCTCGATGACGCGCGCGTTCTTGTCGACGATCGAGTCGGGGTTGTCGGTGCGCCAGCGCACCGGCTCGTACGGGATGCCGAGCTCATGGAAGATCTCGTCGAAGAAATCGTCGGAGAGCAGTAGCTCGTGCACCGTGCGCAGGAAATCACCGGACTCCGCGCCCTGGATGATGCGGTGGTCGTAGGTCGAGGTCAGCGTGATCAGCTTGCCGATTCCGAGTTCGGCGATCCGTTCCTCGCTGGCACCCTGGAACTCGGCGGGGTACTCCATCGCGCCGACGCCGATGATCGCGCCCTGGCCGCGCATCAATCGGGGCACCGAGTGCACGGTGCCGATGGTGCCGGGGTTGGTCAGCGAGATCGTCACGCCGGAGAAATCCTCGGCGGTCAGCTTGCCGTCGCGGGCGCGCCGCACGATGTCCTCGTAGGCGGCGATGAACTGGCCGAACCGCAGCGCGTCGGAACCCTTGATGGCCGCCACCACCAGCTGGCGGGCGCCCTCCTTGCCGTGCAGGTCGATCGCCAACCCCAAATTGGTGTGCGCGGGGGTGATGGCGTTCGGCTTCCCGTCGACTTCGGCGAAGTGCCGGTTCATGTTCGGGAACTTCTTGACCGCCTGCACGATTGCGTAGCCGATCAGGTGGGTGAAGGAGATCTTGCCGCCGCGGGTCCGCTTGAGGTGGTTGTTGATGACGATGCGGTTGTCGATCATCAGCTTGGCCGGGATAGCGCGCACGCTCGTCGCGGTCGGCACATCGAGCGAAGCCGACATGTTCTTCACGACTGCGGCGGCCGCGCCGCGCAGCACCTGCGCCTCGTCGCCGTCGGCGGTAGGCGTGGCCGGCTTCGCTTGCGCGGGCTTGGGTTTGGCGGGTGCCACGTCTGTTTTGGCGGCCGGCGGCTGCGTCACGGCGGGTGGTGCCTCCGCCTTGGCGGACGCGGGCTCAGCCTTCGCCGGGGCGGCCTCGGCTTTGGCCTTAGCGGGCGCCTCTTCCGACTTGGCGGGGGCGCCATTGCCTGCTGCGGGCTTCGGCGCGGGAGCGGGCCCGGGTTCGCGCGGTGCAGAAGGCGCCGACGTCTGTCCGTCGCGGGTGTCGTCTGACGCGCCTGCGGTGGACTCGGGCGAGTAGTCGACCAGGAATTCATGCCAACTCGGATCGACCGAGGAGGGATCTTCGCGGAACTTGCGATACATCTCTTCGACCAACCACTCGTTCTGTCCGAATGGTGAAGTTGAACTGCTCACGGCAGCTACTCGCCTCGATTCCTTCTGTTCGGCAGGTGCCCTGTCGGGCGCCTGCCCCTCTGCATTCCTTCCAGCCTGCGGTTACCCCGCATGCACGCCGCTTAAAGGCTAGCGCTTCAGCTCATGCGCGGACGCCACAAGAGCGCTAATCGCCAAGCGGCGTTCTCAGCCCTGCGGCGCGGGCAGCACGTGCAGTTTCGCCGGCCAGCGCGGGGGAGGGGATCCGAACGCCATGCGGGCGTTCTCGATGATGCGCTTACCCATCAGGCGGTTGCCGACACCGCCGACGACCGCGCCGATCCCCACCGGCAGCACCTTGCCGAAGGCGATCGCCCCACGCTTGAGGGCATACCGCTTGACGAAGTACCGCAAGAGCCGCGAATTCAGCTGCGACACCGCAGGCAGCGGCAGCGTTGCCGCGCCGTCGCTGAGCCACGCACCCTTGGTCCGGCCGGGACCGAGCAGCTCGGCGACCGCATGCTTGCTGTCCTCGCCGACCAGCACGGCCAGCACCAGCGCGCGTCTGCGTTCGCGGTGCTCGGCCGGTATGCCGTGCACTTCGGCCACGGCGAGTACGAACACCGCCGTCGCTTCGAGGAACACGACGGTCTCACCCGCCACCGCGGAGAGTGCCACGATCGTGCCGATCCCGGGGAAGGCCGCCGCGGAGCCGACGGCCGCGCCGCTGGCCATCACCGCGGCCAGGTAGTGCTTCTCCAGCTTGGTGACGATCTCGGCGGGAGTCGCGTCCGGGTTGCCTTCCCGCATGCGCTCCACGTAAGCCCTGACCGCGGGGCCCTGCACCCGTGCGCCGCGTTCGATGATTTCCGACAACGCACGCGCTGCGGTGCCAGGATGCTCGTCGGCGTTGTTTCTGGTAGCGGGGAGCTGGCTCTTGTCCTTGGACCGAGCGCTCATTGCGGCCTCCTGGGATGAGCGTAGGCGATGCCCTCAGGCTAACGGTTGGTCAACGCGCGACCGAGGCTGGTGGTGCCCGGCGGTGATGCCGGTCACGTGGGTGGTCCGGGAAGAAAATATTGATTTAGCGTGCTAACCATTTGCATGGCAATATCGCCCGCTGTGGACGTCAAGACACCCAGCCGCACACGGATGATCGTCGTGCTCGGTGTCATGGTCGCGCTAGGCCCGTTGACGATCGACATGTATCTGCCCGCGCTGCCCAAGATCGCCGACGACCTGGCGGTGTCCTCATCGGTCGTACAGCTCACCCTGACCGGCACGTTGGCCGGGTTGGCGGTGGGCCAGTTGATCGTCGGCCCGCTGTCCGACTCGCTGGGCCGCAGGCGTCCGCTGATGGCCGGCATCGTGCTGCACATCGCGGCATCGGTCCTCTGCATGCTCGCGCCGAACCTGGTCGTGCTGGGCCTGGCCCGTGTCCTACAGGGCGCCGGCGCGGCCGCGGCGATGGTGGTGGCGATCGCCGTCGTCGGTGACCTGTTCGCCGAATCCGCCGCCGCGACGGTTCTGTCCCGGTTGATGTTGGTGCTCGGTGTGGCGCCGGTCATCGCGCCGTCGCTTGGAGCTG
Source organism: uncultured Actinomycetota bacterium (assembly GCA_963822305.1). Taxonomy (GTDB): domain Bacteria; phylum Actinomycetota; class Actinomycetes; order Mycobacteriales; family Mycobacteriaceae; genus Mycobacterium. The sequence goes on from CAWGHF010000030.1 coordinate 10,422, forward strand.
CGGTGCTGCTGCGCGGGTCATGGCATTGGGTCTTCGCGGCACTGGTGGTGTTGGCGGGTGTGCTGCTGGGCGTCGCCGCGCTTGCGCTGCCCGAGACGCTGCCGCCGTCGCACCGCAGGCCGTTACGGGTGCGCGGCATCGCCGCGACCTACGCCGAACTTCTGCGCGACAGGCGGTTCGTGATCCTTGTACTGGTTGCCGCGCTGGGGATGTCCGGCCTGTTCGCCTACATCGCGGGGGCGTCGTTCGTCCTGCAGGGCACCTACGGGCTCGATCAGCAGGCCTTCGCGTTGGTGTTCGGCGCAGGTGCGGTCGCGCTGATCGGTGCGACTCAGTTCAACGTCGTGCTGCTGAGGCGGTTCTCGCCGCAGACGATCACCCTGTGGGCACTGGCCGCCGCGCTGCTGGCCGGCGGGGTCTTCGTCGGGCTTTCCGTGGCGGACGTCGGTGGTCTGGCCGGCTTCGTGGTGCCGGTGTGGGCGATCCTCGGCGCGATGGGCCTGGTCATTCCCAACGCGCCTGCCGTCGCGCTGTCCCGGCACCCAGATGCCGCAGGGACGGCGGCCGCGCTGCTGGGTGCCGCGCAATTCGGCCTTGGTGCCGCGGTGGCGCCGCTGGTGGGCGTGCTCGGAAACGACGAGTTGGCGCTGTCGGTCGTCATGGCCGTGAGCGTGCTGGTCGCCCTGCTGGCGCTGCTCGCGGTCGGCGTTTCGACCAGCGACAATGCCGACGACACCGTTATCGAGGGTGCGCTCGCCGATCCGGCGTAGTTGTCGCGGTCGAAATCCGTCCGTACCGTCAGACGAATTGCCGGATCAAGGCGCGTCGGCACCCTGACAGTCAGCCAATTAGCGCGCTGAATATTTGGTGACGTGGGGGCACGCGCAGGTCAGACGGCTGCGAAGCTTCGTACAGTCCTTACGAACAGGCCCGTTGCGGTGGCGTCGGGCCGCAGAACTCGACACCATCGGTGGGAAGCCGAGACGAGGTGAAGATATGACCACGGCGCTGCGAGGTCGGCCCGCGGGCGGGGCCGCGCCGGTTGCTGACCCGTGGCGGGCCCTCTGGGCGATGATGGTCGGCTTCTTCATGATCCTCGTCGACGCGACGATCGTGGCGGTCGCCAACCCGTCGATCATGGAGAAACTGGGCGCCAGCTACGACGCGGTGATCTGGGTGACCAGCGCCTACCTTCTCGGCTTCGCGGTGCCGCTGCTCATCGCCGGCCGACTCGGCGACCGGTACGGGCCAAAGAACCTCTATCTGATCGGTCTGACGGTGTTCACCGCCGCATCGCTGTGGTGCGGCCTGTCCGGCACCATCGGCATGCTCATAGCGGCCCGGGTGGTTCAGGGGGTCGGCGCGGCGCTGCTGACCCCGCAGACCCTGTCGACGATTACCCGCATCTTCCCCGCCGAGCGGCGCGGCGTGGCGATGAGCGTGTGGGGTGCCACCGCCGGGGTCGCCACTTTGGTGGGGCCGCTGGCCGGCGGTGTTCTGGTCGACGGACTCGGGTGGCAGTGGATCTTCTTCGTCAACGTGCCGATCGGAATCATCGGGCTGGGCTTGGCTTTCTGGTTGGTTCCGGTACTGCCCACCGAGACGCGCGGCTTCGACCTGATCGGCGTCGTGCTGTCCGGCGTCGGCATGTTCATGGTCGTCTTCGCCCTTCAGGAAGGGCAGTCCCACGACTGGGCGCCGTGGATCTGGGGCACGCTGGCCGGTGGTGTCGGCTTCATGGCCGCGTTCGTCTTCTGGCAACAGGCCAACCGCAATGAGCCGCTGGTCCCGCTGGGCATCTTCCGCGACCGCGACTTCAGCCTGTCCAGCCTCGGCGTCGCGACGATCGGCTTCGTCGTGACGGCGATGATCCTGCCGGTGATGTTCTATGCGCAGGCGGTCTGCGGGCTGTCGCCGACTCGCGCGGCGCTGCTGACCGCGCCGATGGCGATCGCTACCGGCCTGCTGGCCCCGTGGGTCGGCAAGATCGTCGATCGCTACCACCCGCGGCCGATCATAGGGTTCGGCTTCTCGATGCTGGCGATCTCGTTGACGTGGTTGTCCGTCGAGATGACCGCGACCACGCCGATCTGGCGAATCGCGTTGCCGCTGACGGCGACTGGCATAGGGATGGCGTTCATTTGGTCGCCGTTGGCGGCGACTGCCACGCGCAATCTGGCCTCGGATGTGGCCGGTGCCGGTTCGGGTGTGTACAACGCCACCCGGCAGGTCGGTTCGGTGCTGGGCAGCGCCAGCATGGCGGCGTTCATGACGACGCGGATCAGTGCCGAGATGCCTTTGGCGGCCGACGGGCCTGGCGGCGAAGGTTCGGTCACCGAACTGCCGGGTTTCCTCCACGAGCCGTTCGCGTCCGCGATGTCGCAGTCGTTGCTACTGCCCGCGTTCATCGCGCTGTTCGGTGTGGTAGCCGCGATGTTCCTACTCGGCTTCGCCAAGCCGGCCGCCTCGAAGCCGCAGCGCCCCGAACCGGCCGACGACTACTGGGACGACGGCGACCGCTATGTCGACGACGACCACTATGTCGAGTTCACCGTGGTGCACGACGAGCCCGCGCCGGTCGTCGCGCCCAACGCGGACGGGCCTGCCGCGCCCGTCGTGCCTGTCGCCGACGCCATCGTCGAGGACGACACCGAGCCGATCGTGGCGCGGCACGATCATGTACTGACGCCACCGGCGGATACGTGGCACCCCGAGCCGGTGGCTGCCCAGCCTGTCGACGCCGCCCCCGATGTCGAGTCCGAGCCTGCCCCTGTCGAGACCACTGCCCCGATCTTCGAGCCCGCAGCGCCGCCCGTCGAGCCGGCGGAGGACAACGCGTATCGACGGGAGCCTGTGCGCAGCCTGTTCGACTTCCTCGCCGACGTGCCCCCGCCGAAGCCGTCGGTGGAGCCGATCGGGTTCGCCCACAACGGGTTTCACGTCGACGAGGAGGAGCGTTTTCAACCGCTCAGCCGCTTCGAGTCGCGCGAGGAGGAGCCGTCGCATGCCGAGCCGCAGAAGCCGGACATTCTTAGCCCCGACTACCCCTTGAACTTCGGCAACCACGCTCATTACGAAAGCCCGGACGAAGTCGGTTTAGAGCCGCCGTCGCGACACGGGCTGGCCGACGACGAGCCACGGTCCAATGGCAGGCATTCGCGTGTCGAACCCGGCGACTCATCGAGCCGCGGGCGGCACTCCCGCCCCGGCGACTAATCGAACAGCACGGCCGCGTTGAGATACCCCGAAGGATCGAAGGCGGTCTTGACCACCCGCATCGCGGCGATGTCGGCGTCCGTGCGAGACATGCCCACGTAGTCGCGTTTGCGACTGCCGACGCCGTGTTCCGAGCTGACGTTGCCGCCGCGACCGGGCGATCAACGCCATCATCGCCGAATACAGCGCGGCCTCACGCTCCCCGTCGAGCGCACACCGCAACACGTTGAGGTGCAGGTTGCCCTCGCCGATGTGGCCGAACAACACCGGGATGGCGTCGGCCGCGTGCTCGGCGATCAGCTCGCCGGACTGGCGCGCGAACGGCGCGATCGCCGACAACGGCAGCGACACATCGAATTTCAGCGGCGGGCCGTAGATGCCGAGCACCTCGCCGACCGACTCGCGAACCTGCCACAGCCGTTGCTGTGAGTTGACGTCGACACCGACCGCGGGCTCACCGGTCAGCCGCGCGTGTTCCAGCGCGTCGGCCAGTTGCTCGGTCTGGTCGGTGTCGGCCGCGAGTTCGATAAGCAGCTGCCAGGCACCCTCGACCGGCGCGGCCACGCCGAGGTGCTCGGCGGTCAGCTCGCTGGCGCGGGCGTCGATCAACTCCAGCGCGGCGATGCCGTCCATGTCGCGGAACGCACGACCGGCCTCGACGAGAGCGTCGAGGTCGGCGAACCCGCACACCGCGGTCACCCGGTTCGTCGGCACGGGGTGTAGTCGAAGATCCAATCCGGTGATGACGCCGAGCGTGCCCTCGGCGCCGACAAACAGCGATGCCAGATCGTATCCCGTGTTGTCCTGCCGAACTTGACTGTGCCGCGCCACGATCGACCCGTCGGGCAACACCACGTCGAGCCCGATCACCTGCTCGCCCATATTGCCGTAGCGCACCGTGCGCAGTCCGCCCGCGTTCGTCGACGCCATGCCGCCGACGGTGGCGGAGTCGCGTGCGGCGATGTCGACGCCGAACACCAGACCCGCCTTGGTCGCCGCCCTCTGCACATTGGCCAGCGTCGCGCCCGCGCCGACATGGACTCGTCGTTCCACGACGTCGACCTCACCGACATCGGTCAGCCGCTCGGTGGAAAGCAGCACGTCGTCGTGCTCGGGGACGGTGCCCGCCACCAACGAGGTGCGTCCGCCCTGCACGGTGACGTGTACGCCGGCGTCACGGCAGGCACGCAGCACCGCGGCGACCTCCTCAGCGGTGCCGGGCCGTGCGAGAACGCTGGCGTGCCCGCGGTAGCGGCCCGTGTGGTCGACGCTGCGGCCGTCGAGCACGTCCGGATCGGCGCTGACGTGCGGCGCGCCGACGATCGCGGCCAGCCGGTCAGTCAGCGTCTCGGTCACCCCGTGGGTCTATCACACGAGGGCAGTGACAAGAATGCGCCAAGTTCGATCAGGCGGTCCGGCGTGCTCGGCAGGTATTCGGTCAGCAGCGGTGAGCGCACGATGACACTCAGGTACTTCGCCCGGCTGACCGCGACGTTGAGCCGATTGCGGTTGAGCAGGAAAGCGATTCCACGCGGCACGTCGTCAATGGACGACGCCGTCATCGACAAGAACACCACAGGCGCCTGCTGGCCCTGGAATTTGTCGACCGTGCCCGCGCGTACCGCCCCCAGTCCTGCCGCGTCGAGCCGGTCGCGCAGCAGCACCACCTGCGCGTTGTACGGGGTGACGACCAGCACGTCGTCCTGCGCCAGCGGCCGAGGCCCGCACTCGTCGATCCACATGGCGCCGATCAGCTGTTTGATCTCGGCCACGACGGCGTCGGCCTCTTCGGGGCTGTCGGTCGAATTGCCGTCATGGTCGACGGTCAGCACGCGCACGCCTGGTGCGTGTCCGTAGAGCGTGCGCGCCCCGGTAACCTCGTCGACGGAGTGCAGGCGATCGTCGTAGGACAGCCGCGACACCGCGGCGCACACGTCAGGGTGCATGCGGTAGGAGAGGTCGAGGAAGTACCCGAACTCGGCGGGCAGTGTGTGCCTGCCGTCGATCAGCCAGCCCAGCGCGGACGTATCGACCGGTTCCGGGTGAGTGCCCTGGATGACCTGAGGCAGTTGTTGCGGATCACCAAGCAGCAGAAGATTTTTCGCGGCCGACGCCACCGCGATGGTATTGGCCAGGCAGTACTGCCCGGCTTCTTCGATGACGAGCAGGTCGAGGCTGCCGCGCGGCACCCGGCCTGCATTGGCGAAATCCCATGCGGTGCCGCCGACGACGCAGCCGGCATTGTCGGCGATGAAGGCCGGGTACTCCTTTTCGTCGATCTCCTGCCAGCTGGGCTCGGGGCCGTGCTTCTTCTTGGCCACCAGCGACGCGTCGACGCCGGCGGCGATCACATCGCGGAACAGGTTCTCGACGACGGCGTGCGATTGCGCGACCACGCCGACGCGCCAATGGCTTTCGGTGACGAGGCGGGCGATCACCGCCGCCGCGGTGAAGGTCTTACCCGTGCCGGGCGGCCCGTGCACCGCGAGGTAGGACGAGTCGAGGTCGAGAAGCGCTGCGGTGATCGACTCGGCGACGGCGGGATGGCGGGGAAGCGGGCCGCCGCTGCGGGTACGCGGCGGGTGGCGCAGCAAAATGTCGATGACTGCGCTCGGCGGCAGGCCTGGCAGACCCGCTGCGATGTCGGCGGCTGTTGCGTCGATGGAGTCTCGCAACGGACCGGTGGAAATCGGCGGTCCCGGCGTCAATGCGAACGGCAGCTGGTCAAACAGCCCGCCGCCCTTCGGTTCCCGTTCGACGATGGTCACCTCGGTTGGCGCGGCCGGATCATCGCAGTCGACGACGGTGACCGTGCCGAACGCCCTGCGCTCCGTGTCGTCGGTGAGGCCGGTGGGGGACGGTGGTTCGTAGAGCGCGTACATCGACTTGTTGAGCTCGCCGGCCGCGATGCCTCCATGGAGGCGCACCCGACGCTGCGGCTTGCGCGCCTTGGGTGGCGTATGCCAGTCGGTGTCGACTTCGGCTCGGTCGGCGATGAAGACGTCGGTGTTGTCGGCCCATTCGTCGACTGGGTTGTTCAGCCGGTCGAAATGGCCCCACCAGTACGGCTTGTCCTCGCGGCGGTGGTATCCGCGGGCCGCCGAGATCATCGCCACCGCAGTCTGTTCCGGTTTGCGCGCGGCCAGATCGTCGCCGACGAACTTCGACAGCTTGCGGGCCAACTGGTCGTCATCGGTGATGGTTGCGCCGTCCGCGACGGGCTGGGCGCCGATAGGCGGCACCGCGCAGTCGATGGCCCGGCAGATCAGCCAGTCCCGCAGCTTGCGCGTCGACGTGCAGTCGTATCGGTTGTACTCTTCGATCTCCTTGAGCACGACCGCCGCCTCGTCATCGCGGCCCGCGGTGCGCAGATCGCAATATTTCGCATACTGGGTGATCGAGTCGGTCGCCGTCGTCACGTCGCCGGTGCGTAGCTGCCCACCCATGTAGAGCGGCTCAAGCGACTTCAAGCTGTAGTTCTCGGTGCCCACCCGGATGCTCTTGCGCACCAAGGGATACAGGTCGACAAGGACACCGTTGCGCAACAGGTCGTCCACCTCGTCCTCGCCGACCCCGTAGCGTCCGGCGAGCCGCAGCAGAGCGGTCTTCTCGTATGCGGCGTAGTGATAGATGTGCATGTGCGGATAGCGCTTACGCCGCGCGCGCACCATCTTCAGAAAGTCACGTAGCGCCTGGCGTTCGCCGACGCGATCGTGCGCCCACAGCGGCCGGAAGTCGTCGGCCGTGTCGAGCACGCCGAACAGGTATTCCAGCCCCCACTCCCGACCGTCGGCCGTCCACAGCGGGTCGCCCTCGAAGTCGAAGAACAGATCGCCCTTGTCCGGTTCGGGCAGCACCATCAGCGGCTGCGCGTCGGCGATTTCGTAGGGCGGCTTGCCGTCGACACGCGGCGCCAATTGCAGGCGAGCCTGTGCGGTCAGTGACGCGACGGTGCGCGTAGACAGTTCGGGGACGCCGCCGTCATGGCGCGCGAGCCCGCTGATGGTGGTGATGCCCGCGTCGATCAGCCGGGCGCGCTGGGTGGCACGCATACCGGCGACCAGCAGCAGGTCGTCGTGCTCGCGTACCTGGATCGTGCACTCCGGACAGCGGAAGCATGCCCGTATGGTCTCGTCCTCCCAGGTCACCGGCTTACCGCCGGCCAGGTGGTCGTCGAGCAGCCGCTGCAGCGCGGCGCGGCGGGGACCGTAAACCGGAAGCAACTCGTCGACCCGATAGCTGGCGGTGGCGCCGTCGCCGAGCACCAGCTCAACCTCGGGAGCGACCGGCACTCCTGCGCGGGCCAGCGTGTCGGCGTAGGCGGCGAGCTGAAGCAGCGCCTCGACCTTGACCGACCGAGCGAGCTTCGTGTCCCGCAAGCAGTAGCGCTCGCCGTCGAATACCAAGAAGTCCGCGAAACCGACGAACCGGCCGTCGAACATGGCCGCCTGGTAGATCACCGGCGCCCGTCGTTCGACTGCCTGCAGGGTGGCCTCGGCCGCGGCCGTGAGTCCCTGCACGGTGTAGGCGGGACGCCCGATGACTGCGACGTTCTCGTGCGATAGCTCGCGGAGTTCGTCCAGGTGGCGCTGCTCGTGCTCGCCGCCGAGTTCGGCCGTGCGGGCGAGCAATTCGTCGTCCGCCGCGACGGGTGGCCCCCAGCCGAGCCTGGCGTCGAACGAGCGCAGCAGCGCGTACTCGCAGCGGGCCGCGGCTGCGAGGTCGGAGGCGCTGTAGATCACTCGATCGTCGGCGACGAACACGTGCCCAACTGTAGGCCCGTCGGCCGACACGATTTCGGCGAGAAGGTCAGCCGGGCGTGTTGCCGATCAGCTCGACACCGGCACCGTTCCAGCGGAACTTGACCACGCTCTCCAGCCCTGGCGTGCCGTTGGAATACACCAGCGCGACGGTGTCACCGGTGGTGGCCGACTGCTCGATGCCGTTGAACCCGTAGGTGTCCGGCACCCCGGTCGGGATGAACTTGCCGAGGTGAAAGAGCACGGCGCGGGTGTTGGGGTTCTCGGCGTTGGTGTTGGCCCTGATGATGATCGCCGACAGCTGGGCGCACTCGTTGTAGGTGCCCGCCAGCGGCTCGGGACTCCAGGCCTGCCCGCTGCGCGGATCGCGGGGCAGCTCAGAGACGGTCTTTGCGATCTCGGGTGCCGCCAGATTCACCGCGCACGGATCGGCAGCCGTGCTTGGTGCGGCGGTTGTGCGTGACGGTGCAGGCAGCGCGGTCGCGGGCGCAGGTGCGGCGGTGGTCGTGCTCGCTTCCGGCGTCTTGGAGACCGTCGAGTCGCCCGCGCCGCAACCGGCCAGCAGGGCGACGCCCGCCGCCGCGGCGGTCGCTGCCGATGTCGCCGGCCCGGCGGCTCCGGACGCCATTTCACAGTTGCGCACCGTACCGCCATCTCGCGCGCCGACCCGGCAGGCGGCACGGCGGGTCGAAACGATGCAGGCCACTAGACTGGCACCCCGATGACGCCGCCCGATACCGACGCGCCCCTTGCGCAAACCACATTCGCCGACCTGCAGATTCACCCCGCGGTGCTGCAGGCCGTAGCCGACGTGGGCTACGAGACGCCGTCGGCCATCCAGGCGGCGACCATCCCGCCCATGATGGCGGGCTCCGACGTGGTCGGTCTGGCGCAGACCGGCACCGGCAAGACGGCGGCGTTCGCCATCCCGATCCTGTCGAAGATCGACACGTCGAGCCGCATCACCCAGGCGCTGGTGCTGGCGCCGACGCGGGAACTCGCGCTGCAGGTCGCCGAGGCGTTCAGCCGCTACGGCGCGCACCTGTCGGTGAACGTGCTGCCGATCTACGGCGGCGCCCCCTACGGACCTCAACTGGGCGGGCTCAAACGCGGCGCACAGGTGGTCGTCGGCACGCCGGGCCGGGTGATCGATCACCTCGAGAAGGGCAGCCTCGACCTCACCCACCTCGACTATCTTGTGCTCGACGAGGCCGACGAGATGCTTCAGATGGGCTTCGCCGAGGACGTCGAACGCATCCTCTCCGACACCCCCGAATACAAGCAGGTCGCCCTGTTCTCGGCGACCATGCCGCCCGCCATCCGCAAGATCACCAGCAAGTACCTGCACGACCCGGTCGAGGTGACGGTCAAGTCGAAGACGCAGACGGCGGAGAACATCACCCAGCGCTACATCCAGGTGCACGGCCCAAGGAAGATGGACGCGCTGACCCGACTGCTCGAGGTCGAGCAGGGCGACGCGATGATCGTGTTCGTCCGCACCAAACAGGCCACCGAGGAAGTCGCCGAAAAACTCAAGGCGCGTGGGTTCGCGGCCGCGGCCATCAACGGCGACATCCCGCAGGCGGTTCGCGAGCGGACCATCGCGGCGCTGAAGGACGGCACCATCGACATCCTGATTGCGACGGACGTCGCCGCGCGCGGATTGGACGTCGAGCGAATCTCACACGTGCTGAACTACGACATTCCGCACGACCCCGAGTCCTACGTGCACCGGATCGGGCGGACCGGTCGGGCGGGCCGGTCGGGAACCGCGCTGTTGTTCGTCACGCCCCGGGAACGGCACCTACTGAAATCGATCGAGCGCGTCACCCGGCAGAAGTTGGTCGAATCCGAGTTGCCGTCGGTCGACGACGTCAACGCGCAGCGCGTGGCGAAGTTCCGCGATTCGATCACCGCGGCGCTGGAATCCCAGGGAATCGACCTGTACCGCAGGCTGATCGAGGGATATGAACGCGACCACGACGTGCCGATGGCCGACATCGCGGCGGCCCTGGCGCTTCAGAGCCGCGACGGGGAAGAGTTCCTGATGACGGAACCGCCGCCGGAAAAGCGTCGTGAGCGTCCCGACCGAGGCCCGCGCGAGGACGGGCCACCGCGCAAACGGCGCGATGTTCGCAGCGACCTCGCGACGTACCGCATCGCAGTCGGCAAGCGGCACAAGGTCATGCCCGGCGCCATCGTCGGCGCGATCGCCAACGAGGGCGGCCTGCACCGAAGCGATTTCGGGCACATCAGCATTCGGCCCGAGTATTCACTGGTCGAATTGCCTGCGAAGTTGTCCAAGGAGACGCTGAAAGCGCTTGCGAAGACCCGGATTCAAGGTCAGTTGATCGACCTGCAACCCGATCGCGGGCCGAAGAAGCCGCACCGCAAATCGAAATGACCGTGTCGAGGGGCGTCGAAGGCTCTGAGGCTCAAGGCGGTCTCGAATCCGTCGCGGCGCCGGAGCGGGTGGCCTCGCTCACCGGGATCCGCGCCGTGGCGGCGATTCTGGTGTTGGCGACCCATGCCGCCTACACCACCGGCAAGTACACGCACGGCTACGTCGGTCTCGTCTACGCCCGCATGGAAATCGGCGTTCCCATCTTTTTCGTCTTGTCCGGGTTCCTGCTCTTCCAGCCGTGGGTGAAAGCGACGGCGGCGGGGGCCGATTGGCCGTCGGTCCGCCGCTATGCCTGGCACCGGGTGCGGCGGATCATGCCGGCATACGCGGTGACGGTGGTCGCTGCGTATGCGATCTACCACTTTCGCAACGCCGGGCCGAACCCCGGCCATACCTGGATCGGGTTCCTCCGCAACCTGAGCCTGACGCAGATCTACACCGACCAGTACATGTACTCCTATCTGCACCAGGGCCTGACTCAAATGTGGAGCCTGGCGGTGGAGGCCGCGTTCTACGTCGTGCTGCCGCTGCTGGCCTGGCTGTTGCTGGTGGTGGTGTGTCGCCGCCAATGGCGTCCCATGCTGTTGCTCGGCGGCCTGCTGCTTCTGGCCGCGGTGACGCCGGCATGGCTGATCTTCGTTCACACCGTCGACGGGTTGCCGGACGGTGCGCGCCTGTGGCTACCGACATATCTGTTGTGGTTCGTCGGCGGCATGCTGCTCGCGGTCCTCGCGGTGATGGGTGTCCGCTGTTACGCGTTCGCAGTGCTACCCGTCGCGGTGGTGAGCTACTTCATCGCCTCGACACCGATTGCGGGGGAACCGACGACGTCCCCCTATGCGTTGGCGCCGGCGATATGGAAGGCGGTTTTCTACGCGGTGATCGCGACGCTCGCCGTCGCGCCGCTGGCGCTGGGTGACCGCGGCTGGTACGCACGGCTGCTGGCCAGCCGCCCGATGGTCTTCCTCGGCGAGATCTCCTACGAGATCTTCCTGATCCATCTGCTGACGATGGAGCTCGTGATGGTGGAGATCCTGCACTTCCCGATCTACACGGGCTCGATGCCAGCCCTGTTCGTGGCCACGTTCATCGTGACGGTCCCGCTCGCCTGGCTGTTGCACCGCTTCACCCGGGTGCGCTCCCCGTAGGGCCCGCCGCCGAAACTGCGGAGAGATCGCCATTTCGGACGAATTCACGCGCTGCCCGCAGTCTCGACGCAGGAGACGGCCACAAGAACACTTCGGCGCAGGCGTACTGGGTGGCATGACCGACGGCGGTTTTGTCGCTCGCGTGAAAAGACCACTGTCGTCGACGCACCTCAATAGGCTGGCGGTCTCGGACCCAAGAAATGTGGCCGAGAAGGCCGAGAGGACCGCCATGCCCAGCTCGTCAGCGCACAACAACGGCCAGTCGGACGCGGCGGGGGGCGAGGTCCGGCGCGATATTCTTCCCATCCCCGACATCACGCACATCGGTCTGACTACCTACGACGCGAAGGACCCGGACACCAGCTATCCGCCGATCAAGGACGTGCGTCCGCCGGCGACAGCGCCCAACGTGCTCGTCATCCTGATCGACGATGTCGGCTTCGGCGCCAGTAGCGCATTCGGCGGGCCGTGTCAGACGCCCAACTTCGAGAAGCTGGCCACGGGTGGCTTGAAGTACACGCGGTTGCACACCACTGCGTTGTGCTCGCCGACGCGCCAGGCGCTGCTCACCGGCCGCAATCATCACTCGGTCGGTATGGGCAACATCACCGAGACCGCGACCGCGGCGCCCGGCTACACCTCGGTGTTGCCGAACACCAAGGCACCACTGGCGTTGACGTTGAAGCTCAATGGATACTCGACCGCACAGTTCGGCAAATGCCACGAGGTTCCGGTGTGGCAGACCAGCCCGGCGGGCCCTTTCACCGCGTGGCCGACGGGCGGCGGTGGTTTCGAGTACTTTTACGGCTTCATCGGCGGCGAGAACAACCAGTGGGATCCGGCCCTGTATGAGGGCACAACGCCGATCGAGCCGCCGAAGACACCCGCCGAGGGTTATCACCTGACCGAGGATCTAGCTGACAAGGCGATCAACTGGGTGCGTCAGCAGAAGGCGCTTCTGCCCGACAAGCCCTTCTTCATGTACTTCGCTCCCGGCGCCACACACGCGCCGCACCACGTGCCCAAGGAGTGGATCGACAAGTACAAAGGAAAATTCGCCCACGGCTGGGACCGCCAGCGCGAGATCACCTTTGAGCGACAAAAGGAACTGGGCGTCATCGGACCCGATGCGGTGCTTACGCCGCGGCATGCGGAGATCCCGGCCTGGGACGACATGGATCCTGCGCTCAAGCCGGCGCTGGAACGCGAGATGGAGGTGTATGCCGCATTTCTGGAGCACACCGACCATCACGTCGGCAGGTTGATCGAGGCGATCGGTCCGATACTGGACGACACCCTGGTCTACGTCATCATCGGCGACAACGGCGCTTCGGCGGAGGGCACGTTACAGGGCGCGTTCAACGAGATGGCCAACTTCAATGGCATGGCCGACCTCGAAACGCCCGAGTTCCTGGCATCCAAGCTCGACGAGTTCGGCGGCGAAGGCTCCTACGGCCACTATGCGGTCGGCTGGGCGTGGGCGATGGATACGCCCTACCAGTGGACCAAGCAGGTGGCGTCGCACTGGGGTGGTACCCGCAACGGCACCATCGTGCACTGGCCCAAGGGAATTAACGACAAGGGCGGCGTGCGTAATCAGTTCACCCACGTCATCGATCTCGCACCTACTGTTCTGGAGGCTGCGGGCATTCCGGCGCCGACGATGGTCAACGGAGTGATGCAGAGCCCCTACGAGGGCACCAGCCTGCTGTACAGCTTCAACGACGCAGACGCGCCAGAGCGCCACGAGACGCAATACTTCGAAATGTTCTGCAATCGCGGCATTTATCACAAGGGGTGGAGCGCGGTGACCAAGCACCGAACGCCATGGGAGATGGGCGGAGCGGTCATGCCTGCCTTCGACGATGACGTCTGGGAACTGTACGACGGCAATACCGACTGGACGCAGGCCAAGGATCTATCGAAGGAGAATCCAGACAAACTGCATGAGCTGCAACGGCTTTGGCTGATCGAGGCAGTCAAGTACAACGTGCTTCCGCTTGATGACCGGCAGATCGAACGCATCAACCCGACCTCGGCCGGCCGACCGTCACTGATCAAGGGCAACAGTCAGTTGCTGTTCGGGAACATGGGTCGGCTTTCGGAGAACAGCGTCGTCGACATCAAGAACAAGTCGTTTGCCGTCACGTCCGAAGTGGACGTGCCCGCCGACGGAGCCGACGGCGTGATCATCGCCCAGGGCGGACGCTTCGGCGGGTGGAGCCTGTACGCCAAAGATGGCAAGGCCAAGTTCCACTACAACGTGCTGGGCATCAAGTCATTCGATATCGAGGCGACTGAACCCGTTCCGGCGGGCACCACCCAGGTGCGGGTGGAGTTCGCCTACGACGGCGGTGGCATGGGCAAGGGCGGCAATGTCACGCTCTACTACGACGGCAAGGAGGTCGGCAGCGGTCGCGTCGACCAGACTCAAGGGTTCATCTTCTCCGCCGACGAGACGACGGACGTCGGCTGTGAAACCGGCACCACCGTCAGCCCGGACTACACCGCGCACACCAGCAGGTTCAACGGCAAGATCGACTGGGTACGAATCGATCTGGGCGACGACGCGAAGGACGCCGACCACTACATCGAGCCAGACGAACGCTTCCGGGTGGCGATGGCACGCCAGTAGCCAACCGCTAGCCCGTCGAATGTAACGTCACGCTTGGTATTCGGCCCAAATCTCGCCGTGGCGTTACTTTGGCTGATGTGTCGGTGCGAGTCGGCACACTGCCGCCATGGTGGACCCGTTCATCGGCAGCGAGGCGATCGCCGCGGGCACTCTGACCCGTTACGCGCTGCGGCGCGACTTCGTCGCCCTACATCAAGACGTCTACATCGCGAGGGGTGTCGCTATCACCGCGCAACAGCGGGCGACAGCAGCGTGGCTCCGCTCGCGGCGACGAGGAATTCTCGCCGGCTTCTCGGCTGCCGCGTTGCACGGCGCACGGTGGATCGACCCGGGTCGCCCCGCCACGATCATCGATACCAACCGCAGACGTACCAGGGGAGTCGACGCGTGGGCTGATGCGATCGACGACGACGAGGTGTGGCTCGTCCGGGGCATGGCCGTGACTTCTCCCGCGCGTACGGCACTCGATATCGCCAGTCGGTATCCCAAAGATTCCGCCGTTGCGAGCATTGACGCGCTCGCCCGAGCGACCGATCTCAAATCCGCCGACGTAGAGATGTTGGCCGAGCGCTACAAGGGCCGCCGCGGAATCCGGGCCGCACGCGCAGCGCTAGAACTCGTCGACGCGGGCGCCGAGTCCCCTCGCGAAACCTGGCTGCGACTGCTTCTCATCGATGCGGGATTCCCGCGACCTCAGACCCAGATTCCGGTGTACGAGTTCGGGCGCTTGATCGCTCGCGTCGACATGGGTTGGGAGGACATCAAAGTCGCAGCGGAGTACGAAGGCGACCACCATCGCATCGACCGCAGGCGATTCAACAACGACATCCGACGATTGGAGACTCTGACGGAGTTGGACTGGATCGTCGTTCGTGTCACGGCCGAGGACGGGCCGGGAGGGATCATTCGGCGAGTGGCCGCCGCCCGAGCCCGCCGAATGTAACGCCATGCCGATGAATCGGACGAAATCCCGCCGTGGCGTTACGTCGACGATTCCTGTGTCGTCGGCACCACCATCGGGACGACGAACTGCTCGATCATCGCCCGTTCGTCGGCCCCGTCGATTCCGGGGAACACCAGCAGCGACGTCATCACCCGCACCAACCAGCGTGCCTTGCGCTCGACCACCTCGGGGTCGTCGGGCGCCATCGAGATCAGGAACGCCTCGGTGAGCGCCTTGATCACCTGCGACTGCTCGGCGATCTCCGCGCCGATGGGTCGCTGCGCGGTGGCGAACCACGATGACAGCGCGGGACTTTCGCGGACATTGCGCAGCGACGAGACCATGCCCTCGATGAGCCGCTCCCGTGGCTCGTCGACGCCCGTCAGCTGCTCGGACATCTGGTGGAAGAGCCGGTAGCTTTCGCGGTGCACGTATGCGGTGTACAGCGCTTCGCGGTTCTCGAAGTACCGGTACAGGGTCGCGCGCGAACACCCTGCGGCCTTGGCGATTTCGTGCATGCCGACGGTTGCGGCGTCCTGCTGCGCGAACAGCGCGTCAGCGGCGTCCAGAATGCGGTCGGCGGCCACCTCGGTCCTGCGGTCGCCCAACCAGTCGTTGCCCGCCATTACGCGCTCACCCGAAACGGAACCGACAACGGTCTGCGGACGTAACTTCCGCCGGCCCAGACCACTCCGGACAGGTCGACCTCGAACTCGGGGCAGCGCGCCAGCAACTCCGTCAGCGCGATGCGGGATTGCATCCGAGCCGCGGCCGCACCGAGGCAGAAGTGTGCGCCGTGGCTGAACGTCATGATGTTGCGCGGACGCCTGCGCACCTCGAGTTCGCCTGCGTCAGCGCCGTATTCGCGCTCGTCGCGGTTGGCCGACCCGTAAAGCAACAGCACCTTGCGCCCGGCGGGGATCGTCGTACTGCCGATCCGCACGTCGCGGGTGGTGGTGCGCGCCAGCCCCTGCACGGGTGAGGTGAGCCGCAGCAGCTCGTCGACCGCGTCGGACATCAGGTCGGGATTGTTGATCAACAGCCGGCGCTGATCCGGCCGTTGGTGCAACAGCTGCACCGCGCCGCCCAGCATGCCGGTCGTGGTGTCGTTGCCGCCGGTGACCATCGTGAAGGTGAACGCCAGGATCGACAGCATTCCCGCCATGTCGCCGTCGGCGCCAACGCCCGCGGCGACGAGATGCGACACCGTGTCGTCCTCGGGCTCGCGGCGGCGACGCTCGATCAGCTGGGTGAAGTAGGCCATCATCGACGCCACCGCCTCGCCGACACCCTCGATCGCCCCGGCGATCCCGCCGTCCTGGGTCTGGGCGGCCACGATGGCCTCGGTCCAACCGTCGAACTGCTGACGATCCTCCTCGGGAACGCCGAGATAATGCGCGACGACCATCGACGGCAGTGGCTTGAAGAGCTCGGCGACGATGTCGCCACCACCGGCGGCCCGCAGCCGCTCGATCCGCTCGATCACGAACTGCTGCACCGCTGGCTCGACGGCCTCTACCTGCCGCGGTGTGAACCCGCGGGAAACCAGTTTGCGGAACTCGGTGTGCGTCGGCGGGTCCTGCATGACGAACGGCGGGTTGTCGGCCAGGCCGATCATTTCCAGCTCGCCGTAGTTGACCGTCAGTCCCTGAGCCGACGAGAACGTCTCGTTGTCACGGGCGGCGTTCCAGATGTCGGCATGCCGGGACAGCACCCAGTAGTCGTGATGCGGGCTTTCCTCGGGGACGACGTGGTGCACCGGATCCTTGTCGCGCAGCGCCTGGTACATCGGCCACGGGTTGGGCCAGGTGTCGGCCGTCGCGAGCTGAAACCGGGCGGGCGTGCGGTGAGACAGAGCGGCGGTCATGTCTTATGGGTACGACACAACCGCATACCCTGTCAACAGGGCACAGCGAATTGTCATCAAATGGCGGCGCCGGGATTCAGGATGTTCTCGGGGTCCAGCGCCTGTTTGATGCGATGGTTGAGCTCCATCGCCTCCGGTCCGATCTGGTCCGCCAACCAGGGCCTTTTCAGCCTGCCGACGCCATGCTCGCCGGTGATGGTGCCACCGAGCCCGATCGCCAGATCCATGATCTCGCCGAACGCCCGCTCGGCGCGCTCCGCCATCGCGGCATCGGACGGGTCGTACACGATCAGCGGGTGGGTGTTGCCGTCGCCGGCGTGGGCGATCAGGGAGATCATCACGTCGCGCTCGGCGGCGATGTGAGCCACGCCGCCCACCAGGTCGCCGATCCGCGGCAGCGGCACGCCGACGTCCTCGAGCAGCAGCGTGCCCTTGGCCTCGACGGCGGGAATCGCGAAGCGGCGGGCGGCGACGAAAGCCTCGCCCTCGTCGGGGTCGTCGGTGGAGAACACGTCGGTCGCGCCCTTCTCCGCGAACACGGCCGCGATCTTCTCGGCGTC
The DNA here is from genome assembly GCA_963822305.1 of uncultured Actinomycetota bacterium. Taxonomy (GTDB): domain Bacteria; phylum Actinomycetota; class Actinomycetes; order Mycobacteriales; family Mycobacteriaceae; genus Mycobacterium. The sequence goes on from CAWGHF010000030.1 coordinate 27,955, forward strand.
CTCGGCGGCCGACCTGCCACGTTCGTCGGAGCCGGCCAGCAGCAGAGCCGCCGCATCGCGGTCCAGCCCCATCTTCAGCTTGTCCTCGACGGCGTTGATGGCCACGGCATCCATGAACTCCAGCATCGACGGCCTCATCTGGCAGGCGACGCCGAGCACCCCTTCTACCGCCGCCTCGACCGTGGCGAAATTGGCCACCACGGTGCTGGACCGGTGCTGCTTGGGCAGCAGCCGCAGGGTGATTTCGGTGACGATGCCGAGTGTGCCCTCGCTGCCGACAAACAGCTTCGTAAGGCTCAGCCCCGCAACGTCTTTCAGTCTCGGCCCGCCGACCCGCACCGCTGTACCGTCGGCCAGCACGACCTGCAGGCCCATCACATAGTCGGTGGTGACGCCGTACTTGACGCAGCACAGCCCGCCCGCGTTGGTGGCGATGTTGCCGCCGATGCTGCAGATCTCGAACGAGGACGGGTCCGGCGGGTACCACAGATCATGTTGTGCGACAGCCTTTTTCACCTCGGCATTGAACAGCCCGGGCTGGCAGACCGCGGTGCGGGTGACGGGGTCGACGGTGATGTCGCGCATCTTCTCCGTCGACAGGACGATGCCGTCGTCGAGGGCGGTGGCCCCGCCGGACAGCCCGCTGCCCGCACCCCGCGGCACGACGGGCACCCGGTGGGCGCTGGCCCAGCGCATGACGATCTGCACATGCTCGGTGGTCAGCGGTCGCACAACCGCCAGCGGCTTGCCTGCCGACGGGTCGAGCGCGCGGTCCTGCCGGTAGCCCTCCGTGATGGTCGGGTCGGTGACGACCATGCCGTCGGGCAGGTCGGCGACCAGGCTGTCGAGAATGCTCACTCCTTCGATGCTACGAGTGGTCACGACGGCACCATCCAGGACAGCACCGGCGAGGCTTGCAACCCGGACAGGATGCACATCAGCAACAGGAACAGCAGGCTCCACCCCACGACCCGGCGGAAGATGTCGCCCTCCTTACCGTTCATGCCGACGGCGGCCGCCGCGATAGCGAGGTTCTGCGGCGAGATCATCTTGCCGAGCACACCGCCCGAACTGTTCGACGCCGCCATCAGCACATCGGACAGGCCCGCTTGGTTGGCCGCGGTGACCTGCAGCGCGCCGAACAGCGAGTTGGCTGAGGTATCGGAGCCGGTGACCGCGACACCGAGCCAGCCGAGGATGGGTGACAGCACGGCGAACGTCCCGCCCGCCGCGGCCATCCAGGTGCCCAGCGTGATCGTCTGGCCGGACAGGTTCATCACGAACGCCAGCGCCAGCACCGCCATCACCGTGAGGATCGCCCAGCGCAGCTGATGCAGTGTCGTTCCGTACGCCTTCAGCGCCCGAGCCGGCGACAGCCTGAGCACGATCGCCGTCAGGACACCCGCAATCAGCATCTGGGTACCAGGCGTGGTGAGCAGGTTCAGGGTGAATTCGGTCAGCGTCACCGGTTTTCCCTTGGGGCTGACGACGTCGAGCCCCGGCCATTGGAACTTGATCGTCGCCTTGTCGAGCAGCTTCTTGACGACCGAGATCTGGCAGACGACGAAGACGGCGATGATGATCGCGTACGGCGCGTAGGCCTTGACGACGTCGGCGCGCGAGTCGGGATGCTCGACGCGCTGGGCGAATTCCGGAGTCGGCTCGTCCGCCGCGCCGCCCGCGACGACCGCGGGCTCGGTGTAGGTCCGGCGGGGCTTCCAGACGCGAACCAGCAGGACCACCGCGGCGGCCGACAGCAGGGCTGCGACGACGTCGGCCAGCGGCACCGAGATGAAGTTGGACGTCGCGTACTGGCCCAGGCCGAAGACGACGCCACAAACGAGGGCGGGTAGCCACGTCTCTCGCACGCCGCGCCTGCCGTCGACGATCGCGACCAGCACAAGAGGGACGAGAACCGCCAGGATCGGCGTCTGCCTGCCGACCATCGCGCCGAGGGTGTCGGCGGGCAGCTCGGTCACCTTGGCCAGCGTGAGGATCGGCGTCGCCATCGCGCCGAACGCGACGGGCGCGGTGTTGGCGACGAGCGCGAGCACCGCGGCCTTCATCGGCTTGAACCCCAGCGCCATCAACATCACCGATGTCACCGCGACCGGTGTGCCGAAGCCTGCCAGCGCCTCGAGCAGCGCGCCGAACGAGAACGCGATCAGGACGGCCTGGATGCGCTGGTCATCGCTCACCCTGCTGAATGAGCGACGCAGAACGTCGAAGTGCCCGGTCTCGACCGTCTGCTGATAGACCCAGATCGCGTTGATGACGATCCACAGGATCGGGAAGAAGCCGAAGGCGGCGCCTTCGGTGCCCGCCAGCAGCGTCTGGCCGATCGGCATTCCGTAGACGAGCACCGCGACGGCGATGGCGACAGCCAGAGAAATCAGCGACGCCACCCATGCGGTCACTCTCAGGACGCCGAGCAGCACGAAAAGAAGCAGCAGGGGTATTGCCGCGACCAGCGAACTCAATGCGAGGGATTGGCCAACCGGATCGAGAACTTGCTGGTACACGGGCGAACCTCGATGTTCGATTTGTGGTTTTGCGTCACAGGGGTACCCAGCCATCGGCGTTGGCTTAACGGCCTAGTTCTGCGGCACCACGTCCTGCCCTGGGGACGGGTCGCGGTCCAGGTCGCGAAGCGCAGGTAGGAATATCGCGACGACGCCAAGCAGCAGCATCGGCAGTGCCAACGCCAGGAATGTCACGTGCAGCCCGGCGGCATCGGCAAGCGGGCCCGCCAACACCAGGCCGAGCGGTCCGGCGGCGTAGGCGAGCGACCCCATCACGCCGACGACCCGCCCGCGCAGATGCTGCGGCGCCCGGGTCTGCATGACGTAGTTGTAGATGGGTGCGATCGGGCCGTAGACGAACCCGACGATCGCGCACAGCACCAGGATCATCGGCAGCGGCGGCAGGAACGCGATGATGGTCATCGCCACGCCGAGCGTCAGCACGGCCGTCAACATGACGGTCCGTCGGCGCGAATACTTCGACATCACTGCATAACTCAGCGCGCCGACGAGCCCGCCGACGCTCAGCGCCATCAGCACCCAGCCCAGCTGCGCCGGTTCGTTGCGATCCGTGAAGTACTTGGGGAACAGAACTGACTCCATGGGCATATAGAGGCCGGTCGCGGCGAGATCGACGATCGCCAGCGTGCGCAACACCTTGTTGTTCCAGACGAAGCGGAGCCCTTCGACGACGCCGGCCCATACGCCCTCGGGCAGCGCATTGCGGTTCGGCGTGCCCGCGCCTTCGAGGCGAAGCGTCGCGATGGCGATGATCGACATGACGAACGCGCCCGCGGTCACCCACATGGTGTTGACCCCGCCGAGCGTGGCGATCATCAGGCCGCCCACGCCGGGTCCGACGATGTAGGACAGGTTGAACACGGCCTCGTACACGCTGTTCGCGTGGTCCAGCGTCCAGCCGGCCCGCGTGGCGGCCTCGGGCAACATCGTTTCGCGCGCCGTCATACCTGCCGGATCGAACAGCGCGCCGAGCGCGGCGAGGCCGGCCAGCACGGCGACATTGACGATGTGCACGCCGAAGGTCAGCACGAGCACCGGAACGGCGGCCACCGAGAGCGCGGACAAAGCATCCGAAATCATCGAAACGCGTTTGCGCCCAAGATAATCCACTGCGGCGCCGGCGATCAAGGTCGCCACCAGCAGGGGAATGGTTCCGGCCATCGCGACAATCGACGCATCGACGGCGGATCCATTGCGTTGCAGCACCAGCCAGGGAAACGCGACGATCGTGATGCCGTTGCCCGCACCGGCCATCAGCGCGGCGAAGAGGATGGTGAAAAGTGGTCCGCGCTTGCCGTTGGTCATGGGTTATCTCTTCAGGAATCTAACAGCGGCCCGGCCCGGTCGGCGAGGGATTTTGTCCCGCAGGCACAGTGGAGCGGTGAACCTGGCCCATCCCCGCACCGGCAAGCGGTTCGAATCGCCGGTGCCCGCGGGCTCTGGTTGGCCGGGTGATCCGGCGACACGGGCCACGGCGGTGGCCGACACTGCCGCGCAGGTGGCCGCCATGGCCGAAGCTGCGGAGTCGGTCGACCAGGTCGACGCCGAGGTGTCGGTGTGTCGGGCCTGCCCGCGGCTGGTCGAATGGCGTGAGCGGGTCGCGGTCGAGAAGCGGAAGTCGTATGCGGGGGAGCCGTACTGGGGTCGGCCTGCTCCGGGCTGGGGTGCGTCACGGCCGCGGGTGATGGTCGTCGGTCTGGCGCCCGCAGCGCACGGTGCCAACCGGACCGGCCGGGTGTTCACCGGTGACCGGTCCGGTGACTTCCTGTTCGCGGCCCTGCACCGGGCCGGGCTGGCCAATCAGTCACTGTGCGTCGACGCCGCGGACGGGTTGGCGCTCAACGACACTCGGATCGTGGCGGCCGTGCGGTGCGCGCCACCGGCGAACGCGCCGACGCCCGCCGAGCGCGCGACGTGTGCGCCGTGGCTGGACGCCGAGTGGCGGCTCGTCGGCGCCGATGTACGGGTCGTCATTGCGCTGGGCGGGTTCGCGTGGCGGGCCGTACTGGACATGGTCCGTGCGGCCGGTGGTTCGGTGGGCCGTCCGGTGCCGAAGTTCGGACACGGCGCGACGGCCTCGCTGCAGAGCCCGCACGGTGAGGTCACGTTGATCGGGGTGTACCACCCGAGCCAACAGAACACGTTCACCGGCAAGCTCACCCCGGAGATGCTCGACGACGTCTTCGGCAAGGCCGCCGAAATCGCGGGAACGCGGGCGTGATGTCTGACGTTGACGCCCGTATGCGGCTTTCCGTTCTCGATCTCGTACCCGTGCGCACCGACCAGTCGACCTCGAACGCGCTCGCAGCGTCCACGCACCTCGCCCAGACCGCTGACCGGCTGGGATACACCCGATACTGGGTGGCCGAACACCACAACATGCCATCGGTGGCGGCGACCAGCCCGCCGGTGCTGATCGCCCACCTTGCCGCGAACACCTCGCAGATCCGCCTCGGCTCCGGCGGTGTGATGCTGCCCAACCACGCGCCGCTGGCCGTCGCCGAACAGTTCGCCCTACTCGAGGCGGCACACCCGGGCCGGATCGATCTCGGCATCGGCCGTGCGCCCGGCTCCGATCCGCTGACGTCGTATCTGTTGCGCACCGCAGGCGGACGTGACGACAGCGACATCGACAAGTTCCCGGAGTATCTCGACCACGTCGTGGCGATGATGAGCGCCGGCGGTGTGCGAGTGACCATCCCGCAGCAGGACTACATCCTCAAGGCGACGCCTTCCGCGACCACCGAACCGACGATGTGGCTGCTCGGGTCGTCGATGTACTCGGCGCATCTGGCCGCGGCCAAGGGGCTGCCGTACGTGTTCGCCCATCACTTCTCCGGGCAGGGTACCGCGGAGGCGTTGGCCGCCTACCGCTCGGAATTCCGGCCGAGCGATCTCGCCGCCGAGCCCGTCACGTTCCTGACCGTCAATGCGGCGGTGGCCGAAACCCATGACGAGGCAATGGCATTGCTGTTGCCGAACCTGCAGATGATGGCACGGCTGCGCACCGGCCAGCCGCTCGGACCGGTCGACCTCGTCGAGGACGCCGAACAGAAGCAGCTGACTCCGCAGGAACAGGCGGTGGTGGACAGCGGACTGCGTCGAGCCGTCGTCGGTGATCCGATCGAGGCGTCTGAACAGGTGCGTGCGCTGGCCGAGGAGTTCGACGTCGATGAGGTGATGGTTCATCCGGTGGCGTCGGCGCGTCGCGGTACCGACCCGGCAACCGCGCCGGCACGCGTCAAGACATTGGAGCTGCTCGCCAAAGAGCTGTTCTGATCAGGCTTTCGGAGTCAGCCTGACGATTGGGATCGGTCGCCTGGTCTTCTTCTGATACTCGTTGTACGACTTGTTGTACTTGGTCACGATCTTCCACAGCCGTTCGCGGTCCGGGTCGCCGGGCAGCACCGGTTGCGCAGTTACAGCGAAACGCTTTGGTCCGACGTTGATTTCAATGTCTGGATCTGCCTTCAAGTTGTGGTACCAGCCCGGTGACCTCGGAGAGCCGCCGTTGGACGCGACCACCAGATAGTCGGTGTTGTCACGGGCGTAGGTCAGCGACGTCGTACGGGCCTTGCCGGTCTTGGCGCCGACGGTGTGCAGCAGCAGGCTGGGCAGCAGCATCATCCGGTGGCCGATCCAGCCGTTCGTCCGTTGGTAGACGGCGTCGTGGAACCGCAGATAGCTGCCGAACACCTTCTGGGTCAGGGATGCCATGGCCGTCAGTCCTGCTGGGCGGCATCGAGATCGGCCAACGCATCCCGCAGGATGCGGCCGGTCTCTTCGCGCGTCGGGGTCGCGACGCAGCAGCATTCCTTTTGCGAACGACAACTTGTCGCCGGACTGCCGCGGCAGCACGTGCAGATGAATGTGAAGGACGCTCTGGAATGCCGCCTTGCCGTCGTTGATGACGACGTGGTTTCCGTCGGCGTGCAGACCGGACAGGCGTGCCGCCTTGGCGATGCGCTGCCCGATGCGCACCAGGTCGGCGCAGGTCTCCGGCGGGGTGTCGGTCAGGTCGACGGAGTGGCGCTTGGGGACGACGAGGGTGTGGCCGCGGGTGAACGGGCGGATGTCGAGGATGGCCAAGTAGTCGTCGTCCTCGTAGATCCGGATTGCGGGGGCTTCTCCTGCCACGATGGCGCAGAACACACAGGACATCCCGCCAGGCTAACCCCTCGCGAATCCGTTGATCGCACCGCCCTTTTGCTCGCGCTTGCGCTGTCATCACTCTGGTTCCCCGAGTGTGATCGCTGCCACATCCCAAAAGTCTTGGACTGTATAGATGTTTCTCTCAGTCCGGTCTCAGTGAAGTAGTGCACAGTTTGGCTAACCACTTTGCTCTCAAAGTCAAGGAAGAAACCACTCCATGAAAAAGCAATCGCGGTACTCGCTGCGCCGGTCCAGCCGTCCAGCGAGTCCGGGCCAACCTCAGAGCCAGCAGTATTCGGGCATCCCCCCGCAGGGCAGGTATCACCAGCCCTACGACTGGCGCTACGCAACACAACAGCCTCAACCGTCGTACGGCCCTTACAGCTCTGTGCAGCAGCCTGATTCGACGCCGACAATGCCGATTCCTATGGTGCGCAAGCGTTATCGAACCGGACTCGTGGTGGCCGGTGCCGCGGTTGTCGCGGTGGCGTCTGGCGGTGTCGGCGCAGTGGCGCTGGTCAACCATTCTGACCCGTCCGCTGCCAACAGCGCCGCCACCGCCGCCACGGCCGCGGCTCCCACCCCCAACCAGCCGGTCGCGGCACCGCCGTCCGGATCGGTCGAGCAGGTCGCCGCGAAGGTGTTGCCCAGCGTGGTGAAGCTGCAGGTCAAGATGGGACAGGGCGCCGAAGAGGGGTCCGGCATCGTGCTGAGCTCCGACGGTCTGATCCTGACCAATAACCACGTCGTCGCCGCGCTGAGCGGTCCCGCTGCCGACCCAGCGTCGAGCGTTTTGGGCGGGCAGGACGACCAGGGCTTCCCCGGTCTCGAGGGCCTGCCCGGGCTGGGCGACGAGCCCTCACCAGGCGAGCAGGGATTGTCCGGCCAGAATCCGGAGGCCACGGTGGCCTTCGCCGACGGCAAGACCGTGCCGTTCACCGTCGTCGGCACCGACCCGGCCGATGACATCGCCGTTGTTCGGGCCGAGGGTGTTTCGGGCCTGACGCCGATCACGATGGGATCCTCGAAGGACCTGAAGGTCGGCCAGAATGTCGTGGCCATCGGATCGCCGCTCGGACTGGAGGGCACCGTGACCACGGGCATCATCAGCGCGCTGGACCGGCCGGTCAGCACGGGCGACGGGAGCACAGGCCAGCATTCGGTGATGAATGCGATACAGACCGACGCTGCCATCAACCCCGGCAACTCCGGCGGAGCGCTGGTGAACATGAACGGCGAACTCGTCGGCGTGAACTCGGCGATCGCGTCGATGGGCGGCGGGGGCGGCCCGGAATCCTCTGGCGCGCAAAGTGGCTCGATCGGCCTCGGCTTCGCGATCCCGGCCGATCAGGCCAAGCGCATCGCCGACGAATTGGTTTCGAGTGGCAGTGTCACGCATGCGTCGTTGGGCGTTCAGCTGTCGCAGGATCCCGGCGCGCACGGAGCCGCGGTCGCAGACGTGGTCGCCGACGGGCCGGCCGCGGCTGCGGGTCTGCCGAGCGGTGTGGTGATCACCAAGGTCGACGACCGGCCGATCGACGGCGCCGATGCGCTGGTCGCGGCGGTGCGTTCGAAGGCACCCGGAGACGACGTGACGCTGACGTACATGGACGCGTCCGGCGCCTCTCAGACGGTGCGAGTGACGCTGGGGCAGGCGCAGACGTAAATCCGATAGCCGGGTGGGTCAGGCGTTCTCCTTGGCCCACTCGGCCATGCGCCGGTCGCGTTCTTCGGGTGAGACGTCCTCGACGCGCGTCATCACCGTCCAGCGCTGGCCGAACGGATCGAGGATCGACGCGAAGCGGTCGCCGGTGACGAAGGTCTGCGCCGGTTCGCGGATCGTGGCACCGGCCTTCTCGGCGCGCGCCACCACGGCGTCGGTGTCCTCGCAGTACAGCGCCACCGAGTGGGTCGCGGACGCTTTCGGGTCGGCCGCGGCGATCTGATACGCCTCATTCGGGTCCGACAGCTGCAGGCGGCCGTTGCCGAAATCCAGTTCGGCATGGGCGACCGTGTCGCCGGGACCGTCCATCCGGTCGACGAGCGTGGCGCCGAAAACCGACATATAGAAGTCGATCGCGGCAGAAGCGCCGTCGATGCACAGAAACGGGGTCAGGCTGGTGTAGCCCTCCGGAATTGGTTTGACACTCATGTCCGCCAGCTTGGTGAACCGGCGCCGGTCCTGGATTGGAATTTCGCGCCACCCGCGGCGCTTCAGCTGTAGAGCTGCTCGAATCGCTCGATCGAGCGCTCGATGTCGCCCTTGACCAATCGGGCGGCGGTGGCGCCGATGGGCCCGAACAGCGGCCGCCCGCCGAGATCGATCTTCACGGTGAAATCGCATCCCGACTTGGTGGGTTTGACCGTCATCTTCAGCCCGTATTTGGTGCCGCCGACACCCTCGCCGGTCACCGCCAACAAATTGGGGGCATCGAGCTCCTTCACCGTCCAGGTCACCCGGTTGCGCATCCCCTTGACGCCGGCAACGCCGACCAGCGTGGTGCCGACTTCAAGCTCGTCGGGCAACTCACTGCGCCAGCCCTGGTGCATCTTGAGCCAATCGCCGAGCGTCGAGAAGTCGGACGCGTGTGCCCACGCGTCATCCGGTGTCATCGAGAGGCTGCGGGAAAGCTCGAGTTTGGCCATCTGCGAATGGTATTAGGTAACGATTCCTGCCAACCACCGTTCAATCGCTGCCACCGGAATTAACCGTCTGACCTCGCTGTTTACACCATCAGAGGGCACAGAAGAGGGCCCACAGAGATACGAAGAAGGCACTGAAATGAAGAAGTTCGGATTCGCTTCGATCGCGGCCACCGGCCTCGCGGCCGCAATCCTCGGCTTCGCCGCGCCGGCCCAGGCCGATATCACCCACCACGACTGGGTTCACGACATTCAGCAGCAGGTGAACGTGCCGCAGGTCGACATGACCGCACCAGCTAGCCGCTGACGAACTGCATACGAAGAGGGCACCCGGAAACGGGTGCCCTCTTTTTTATGCGTTGGATCGCGGCTAGGCCGGCGGCAGCCGTCTCAGCGCCGCCGATGCACCGCATGCTTCCGGTGCTCTGCCAGGTCACACCATCTGGACGTTCACCGGTCAGCGACCCGGTGGCCTGGTCGATCACCCCGGTGTAGTGCAGGACGATTCCGTTGTCCCACCCGATGCCGAAGGCGACCGTCATGCCGTCGCTGCCGCCCTCACCGTTGCCGCGCCACAGCGCGCCCTGGTTGGGTGGGATGGCGACGGCGGCTCCGCCGACGCTGCGGCCTGCGGTCGCGACCGTCACGTTCCAGCCGTCGCTCTGCAGCAGCTTCAATGAAGGCCCGAACTCCCAACCGGAGGGGCATTCGACGGCGGCGTTACCGACGGGGGCGGCGACGAGGGCGGCGGAGATCAGCGTCGCCGCGGCGAGCGAGCACGACCTGATCGCGGAGGGTGCGAATGACATAGGGATAGAGGTTAGGGCAGGCGGCCCGGCGGGTCATCAGTTTGCCCGACCAGGGGGTCCCTTCGTAACCTGGACGGCGTGGCCGCTGAGGAAATCGAATCGCAGGCCGCGCCGCTGCGCGGTGTGGTCGGTCGTGCCGCGTCCGCCCCGCTGTTCGACCTCGACCGGTGGGCGCCGTCGGAGTCGGCTGGCCGCTTCGTCGAGCATTTCTGGTCGGTGAGCTGGGACCTGCGCGGTCGAGACCCGCTCGACCAACACCGTGATCACGTTTCCGTCGCTGCACATCACCCACGAATGGGGCAGTGACACCCCGCGCCACGGGTTCTCGCTGCCGAACACGCTCGTGCACGGTGTGGTCGACCGGGTATTTCGCACCACGATCGGCGAGTGCGGCACCGTCGTCGGCGCTCGGTTCCGACCCGGTGGTTTCACCGCGCGTTTCGGTCGCGACGCCGCCGCGTTGACCGGTCGGGTCGAGACCGTCGATGCCGATTTATTCAGCGCACCAATACATCTGGAGGACGACGTCGAGTCGGCGGCCGCCGGTCTGGATGACGCGGTCTCTGCGGGCGCCGGACGAAACCGACCCGACGTACCCATCCCTGACTGCCCTCGTTGAGCGGATCCGCGACGACGATCGTCTGCACCGGGTGGAGCAGGTGATGCGGCTCTCGCCGTGGAGCGCCCGCACCACCCAGCGGGTGTTCCGGCGCTATGTCGGCGTCCCGGTGAAATGGGTGTTGTGCCGGTACCGGCTACAGCAGGCGGCACTGGAGATCGAGAGCGATCCGGATGTCGACTTCGCCGACCTCGCGGTCCGCCTCGGCTGGTACGACCAGGCGCATTTCATCAACGACTTCCGGTCGATGCTCGGCAGCACGCCCGGCGAATACGCCGACGCCCACGGCGGCTAGGGCGCTACGCTGCCGCGGATGGACCCCACCGAACTCGCGTTCGCCGGTGCCGCGGAACAGGCGCGGCTCCTTGCTGCGGGCACCATCACCGCGCCCGCGCTGCTCGACCTCTATCTGGACCGCATCGCCCGGCTGGATCCGGAACTGCGGGCATACCGCGTCGTGCTCGCCGACTCCGCGCGCCAGGAGGCGGCGGCAGCACAGGCCCGCCTCGACGCCGGTGAGCGGTTGCCGCTGCTCGGCGTGCCGATCGCGATCAAGGACGACGTCGACGTCGCCGGTGAGGTGACGACCTACGGCACCGACGCATATGGACCCGCCAAGACCGACGACGCCGAGGTGGTTCGCAGGCTGCGCGCGGCCGGCGCGGTCATCGTCGGCAAGACCGCCGTGCCCGAGATGATGCTCTGGTCGTTCACCGAGACCCTGGAGTTCGGTGCAACCCGAAACCCGTGGGACACCAACCGCACACCGGGCGGCAGCAGTGGCGGCAGCGGCGCCGCGGTCGCGGCTGGTCTGGCGCCGATGGCACTGGGCTCCGACGGCATGGGGTCGATCCGGATCCCGTCGACGTGGTGCGGGCTGTTCGGGATCAAGCCGCAGCGCGACCGGGTTCCGCTCGCACCGCACGACGACGCGTGGAACGGCTTGTCCGTCAACGGGCCGATGGCCAGAACCGTTGAGGACGCCGCCCTGTTTCTCGATGTGACGTCGACGACGCCTGCGCCAGAGGGCAGCTTCGTCGCCGCGGCCGCCCGCGAACCCGTACGGTTGCGAATCGCGTTGAGTACCAAGGTTCCATCGCCCTTGACGGCACGGGTCGGCAAAGCGCAGCGGGCGGCTGTCGACGAGGCGGGAGCGCTGCTGAGAGAGCTCGGTCACCAGGTGGTGGCCCGCGACCCGGACTATCCGACCAGCGCGGTCTACGGCCACCTTCTGCCGCGCTACTTCCGCGGCGTCTACGACGATGTGCAGACGCTGCCGCGCAAAGAGCGTCTCGAAAAGCGGACCCGCGCCTTCGCCCGCATCGGCGGGCTGATCTCCGATCGGCGGATGGCCGCGATTCGCGACGCGGAAACCGAACTGGCCCAACGTGTTCTGTCGATCTTCGACGACGTCGACGTGGTCATCACACCGGGGACCGCCACCGGCCCGTCGCGTATCGGCGCCTACCAGCGCCGCGGCGCGGTGGCGACGCTGACGCTCGTCGCTCAGCGGGTGCCGTTTCAGGCGATGTTCAACGGAACGGGCCAGCCGGCCGCGGTTGTGCCCTGGGGCCTGGACGAGGATGGCGTGCCGACCTCAATTCAAATCGTGGGCAGGCCGTTCGACGAGGCCACGCTGCTGGCGCTCGGTGCGCAGATCGAGAAGGCGCGACCGTGGGCGCAGCGAAGGCCGCCGGTGTCCTAGTCTGTTTCGCTCCTCGCGTGCGCGGTGGCTGCCAGTGCTTCTCGCCAGGCCCGCAGCTTGTCCTCGTAGCGCATGGTCTGCGCCGGGCTCGTCGACGGCAGCCTGCGGTAGTGCAGTGGCCGGTCGACGCCGGCGAGGCGAATATAGTTCTTCTCCGCGGCGGCACCGTTGAAGAACACGCGATCGATCGCGCGGTGCGAGTCGAAAAACGCGCCAAAGTCGTTGGCAACCATGCTGTCCGGTTCGATCGCCGAGTCGAGGCTGCCATCCCGTCGGCACAGCCGCAGCACATCCCACACCGCTACGCCACACCCACGCAACGCCGCGGTGCGGTCCTCGTAGGCGCTGGAAGGCTCGAACCCGAAGATGTCGCCGGTGATTCGCCAGAATCCGTTGCGCGGGTTCCCGTAATACTGCTGCGAGGCCAGCGACATCACGCTGGGCATGTTGCCGAGGATGAGGATCCGCGCACGGTCATCGACGATCGGCGGCAGACCCTCCAGCAACTGTCCCGTCATGCCAACAGGTATACGTTGAGGCGGTGGCCGACGACATCGATTTGGAAACCATCGAGGCTGCGGGGCTGCTCGACGGCCTCGAGGGGCAGGCGCGGGCCGAACGCGCCGAGCTGATCGAATGGCTGCTCGGTGAGGGTTTCACGGTCGAGCAGATCCGTAACGACTTCGCACCGATGCAGATGCCCGCGGGTCGCATCATGGGCGATGACGGCGTGTATGTGTCAGCCCGGCGGATCTGCGACGACACCGGCGTGGACCTATGAACTGCTGGAGGCGATGCAGCGAGCCCTCGGCCTTCCGCGGGTCGACGATCCCGACGCGGAGGTGCACCTGCGAGCCGACGCCGAGGCCGCGGCGCGAGCACGGGTTTTCCTTGACGCGGGATTCACCAGGGAGCAGGTGATCGCCGTGGCGCGCGTGCTCGGGCAGGGCATGGCGCAGACAGCCGAGGTGATGCGTCAGGCGGTGCTGGAGGCGGTGATCGAGGCGGGCGCGACGGAGCTACAGACAGCCAAGGCGTACGCCCAACTGGTACAACAGGTCTCACCGCTGCTGGGACCGTTGGCCGAGGACGTTCTGCGGCTGCAGCTCCGCCACGGAATGGAGACCGAGGCGATCAACGCCGCCGAGCGGGCGGCCGGGAAACTTCCCGGCGCGCGTGAGGTGACCGTCTGCTTCGCAGACCTCGTGGGTTTCACCCGTCTGGGCGAGGCGGTGCCGCCCGAGGAGTTGGAGAACCTCGCCAACCGGTTGTCCGGTCTGGCGCGTGACGTCGCGTCACCGCCGGTGCATTTCATCAAGACGATCGGCGACGCGGTGATGTTCGTCAGCACTGACGCGGCCGCGCTGCTGCACGCCGCGCTCGATCTGCTGGCTGCCGCAGAGAAAGAGGACCTGCCGCAGTTGCGTGTCGGGTTGGCATCGGGAAGCGCCGTCCAGCGGGCGGGCGACTGGTTCGGCAGCCCGGTCAACCTGGCGAGCCGGGTGACCGGCGCGGCCCGCCCTGGCGCGGTGCTGGCCGCCGAGTCGACGCACGACCTCATCGGCGACTCCGACGACTTCACCTGGTCTTTTGCGGGCGCACGGCACGTCAAGGGGGTCAAGGGCGAGGTGAAGTTGTTTCGGGCCCGCACCGCGGGTGTCGAATAGTACGTTGACGACATGGCGGCGGACGCCGACTTCGAGGCGTTGGGGCTGCTCGACGGCCTCGAGGGCGATGCGCGGCAAGAGCGCGTCGACCTGATCGTCTGGCTGCTCGACCGCGGCTTCGAGCTCGACCACATTCGAGGGTCGGTGGGAGCGCCGCTGAACCTGCCCAGCAGCCGGGTCATCGGCGACGACGGCACGTGCGTGTCCGCACGAGAGATATGCCAGTCGGCAGGCATCGAACTGGCGTTCCTGCAGCGCATCCATCGGGCGATCGGCCTGCCTCGAATCGACGATCCCGATGCGCCGAACCTGTCGCGGGCGGATGGCGAGGCCGCCGCCCAGGCAAGGGTCATTCTGGACCTCGGCATCGATCCTGAAGATGTGATCGCGGTCCTGCGGGTGATGTCCGAAAGCCTCGGTCACACGGCTGCGGTGATGCGGGAAGCGGCGCTGAAGTCGATTTTGAAGCCCGGCGCCACCGAGATCGAGGTCGCCGAGGCGATAGAGGTGTTGGCGCTGCGGGCGGCGCCGACGTTCGGGCCGATGATGGAGGCCCTTCTGCGGCTCGAACTTCGGCGTTCGTTCGCGATAGAAGCAGTGACCGCAGCCGAGCGCGCCGCCGGAATACTTCCCGGCGCTCGACCAGTCACGGTGTGCTTCGCCGATCTCACCGGCTTCACGATGCTGGGCGAGGCGCTTCCGCCAGAAGATCTCGAGCGCGTCGCCAATCGGCTCGCCGAACTCGCCCATGACGTGTCATCCGTACCGGTGCGGTTCGTGAAATCGATCGGCGACGCGGTGATGCTGGTGAGCTTCGAACCCACACCGCTTGTCGATGTCGTTCTCGACCTCGCAGATGCGGCGGCCGCGAATGACCTGCCGCCCTTACGGATCGGCATTGCATCGGGCTGTGCCGTCAGCCGGGCAGGGGACTGGTTCGGCAGTCCGGTCAATGTGGCGAGCCGGGTTACCGCGGCGGCGGGTCCAGGTGCGGTGCTTGCCACGGCGTCGACCCGGGACGCCATCGGCACGCGCTGGTGACTTCGAGTGGTCGTCGATCGGAGCGAGGCAGCTCAGAGGGGTCAGCGGCGAGGTCAAGCTCTTCCGTGTCCAACGTGCGGTATCGCACTTCACTTGAGTCACTTCCGAATCAAGCGCCGCAATCAAAGAGGTGTTCGAAGAAATACGGTGACAGAAGCGTTAATAAACAAGATCACGGGGTAGTCCATGCCCGTCGAGCGGAGAGGGCCGGGACATGGACCTACCAGACGGCCTGCGCGCATCGGGAGTCAAACACCCCGATCATGTCGGCATCGGAGTTGCTGACCATCTCGTCCATTTGCCCTGCGTGCGGGTATCCCGCCCTCGACATGGACCTCTGCGCTTACTGCAGGCCGCTGACAAAACAGGCTGTCTGACGTCGATCTCGCTGATTCCTACCGGGTTGGCGCGAATCGACGCAGCCGCAGGCTGTTGGTCACGACGAACACCGAACTGAACGCCATTGCGGCACCGGCGATCAGAGGGATTGAGCAGGCCGATCGCCGCCAGCGGCAGCGCGGCGACGTTGTACGCGAATGCCCAGAACAGGTTGCCCTTGATCGTGCGCAGTGTTGCGCGAGATAGGCGGATGGCGTCCGGTGCGGCGCGCAGATCGCCGCGCACGAGCGTCAGATCGGAGGCCGCGATCGCGACATCGGTTCCGGTGCCCATCGCCAGGCCGAGGTCGGCCTGAGCCAGCGCTGCGGCGTCGTTGACACCGTCACCGACCATCGCCACGACCTTGCCGTCGCTCTGCAATCTCTTGATCTGGTCGACCTTTTCGGCGGGCAGCACCTCGGCGATCACTTCGTCGATTCCGAGTTGCCGCGCGACCGCCGTGGCAGCGCGGCGGTTGTCGCCGGTCAGCAGCACCGGCGTCAGGCCGAGGTCGCGAAGTTCGGCGATGGCGGCGGGCGACGTCGCCTTGACGGTGTCGGCAACGACGATGACCGCGCGGATCTGGCCGTCTACTGCGAGCCACACCGGGGTCTTTCCGTCGGCCTCGGCCGTTTCAGCCGCGACGCGAAGTGCGTTGGGGGCGTCGAGGGCCCTTTCGTCGTGAAGCCAGCTGTAGCGTCCGGCGGCGAGTTCACGTTGTTCAACGACACCGGTAACGCCTCTGCCGCCGTGGTTTTCGAAGTCGGTCACCGGCGGCAGCGGGCCGGCCTGTCCGGCGCGCGCTGCGACGGCGCGTGCGATCGGGTGTTCCGACGCGTGCTCGAGAGCGCCTGCGAGCCGCAGCATTTCGGGGTTGGAAGCCTCGTCGACGGTATGCACGGATGTCACGGTCATCTGGCCGGTGGTGACGGTGCCGGTCTTGTCGAGCACGACAGTGTCGATGCGCCGGGTCGATTCCAGCACCTGCGGCCCCTTGATCAGGATGCCTAACTGCGCGCCGCGTCCGGTTCCCACCAGCAGTGCGGTCGGGGTGGCCAGCCCGAGCGCGCACGGGCACGCGATGATCAGGACGGCGACGGCGGCGGTGAATGCGGCAGAGGCCGATGCACCGATGAGCAACCAGGTGGCAAGCGTCAGCAGGGACAGTGCGATGACGATGGGGACGAAGACCGCGGAGATCCGGTCGGCCAACCGCTGCACCTCGGCCTTGCCGCTCTGGGCTGCGGTGACCAGACGGGCGATCTGGGCGAGTTGGGTGTCGGAGCCGACGCGGGTGGCGCGGACCTCGAGCCGTCCTCCGACGTTGACGGTCGCCCCGACGACATGGTCGCCGGGGCCCACCTCGACGGGCACGGGCTCACCCGTCAGCATCGACGCGTCCACCGCCGACGTGCCCGAAACCACGATGCCGTCGGTGGCGATCTTTTCGCCGGGGCGTGCGACGAAGATGTCGTCAACGACGAGTTGGTCTATCGGAATGCGTGTTTCGATCGCTCCGTCGCGCAAGACGGCGACGTCCTTTGCGCCCATGTCGAGCAGTGCGCGCAGGGCTGCGCCGGATTGTCGTTTGGCGCGTGACTCGAAATAGCGCCCGGCGAGGATGAAGGTGGTGACGGCCGCGGCGACTTCGAGATAGAGATGCGGTCCGCCGTCGTTGTCCGCAAAGAGACTCAATGTCATCTTCATGCCGGGCGTGCCTGCATGGGTGAAGAGCAGCGCCCAGACAGACCACAGGTAGGCGGCGGCTACGCCGACCGAGACGAGGGTGTCCATCGTCGCCGCGCCATGGCGCAGGTTGGCGATCGCGGCCCGATGGAACGGCCACGCGCCCCACAGCACAACCGGGGTGGCAAGGCCGAGGACAAGCCACTGCCAGTAGTCGAACTGCAACGCGGGCACCATCGACAGCAGCACCACTGGAACGGTCAGCGTGGCCGAGATCAGCAGTCGACGGCGCCATGACGTGGTCGCGTCGGCGTCCTCCGGGGACGCCGTCAGCTCCTCGGCGGCGGGTAGCGTTGCGGTGTAACCGGTTTCTTCCACCGCAGCCACCAGGTCTCCCGGCGTGACGCTGGCCGGGAAGTCGACCGTGGCCAGCTCGGTGGCGAAGTTGACGGTTGCGACGACGCCATCCACCTGGTTGAGCCTCTTCTCGACACGCGCCGCACACGAGGCACACGACATCCCACTGATGGCCAGCGTGACCTCGCGCCGTTGGGTGGTGTTGGCGGTGGGCGGCATAGTTGCCAGCCTATACCCATAGGGGGTATAGGTAAAGGTGACGACGAAGGGAACGCGAACGTGATGTGGAAACGGGCAATTCTGATCGGAGCCGGCGCCGCCGCGGCGCTGGTGATCTCCGCGGGCTGTAGTGGCAGTGAATCAGGACCAGAACAGTCGGGTGGTGGTTCGTCGTCGGCGACCGCGGAGTCCAGCAGCCAGGACCACAACGACGCCGACGTCATGTTCGCCCAGCACATGATCCCGCATCACGAGCAGGCGATCGAGATGAGCGACGTCGTGCTGGCCAAAAAGGGCATCGATCCTCGGGTCACCGATCTGGCCACTGAGATCAAGGCCGCGCAGGGGCCGGAGATCAAGCAGATGCAGGACTGGCTCGGCCAGTGGGGCAACCCACCGATGCCGCCCATGGCCACCGAGGAAGGTCACGGCGGCCACGACATGGAAGGCATGTCCGGCGACGAGA
Organism: uncultured Actinomycetota bacterium; assembly: GCA_963822305.1. GTDB lineage: Bacteria > Actinomycetota > Actinomycetes > Mycobacteriales > Mycobacteriaceae > Mycobacterium. The sequence continues at coordinate 46,240 of CAWGHF010000030.1, forward strand.
TGGGGATGATGTCCGACGAGGAGATGACGGCGCTGAACAACGCCAAGGGTGTCGAGGTGAGCAGGCTCTTCCTCACCGGCATGATCACCCACCACGAGGGTGCAATCGCTATGGCGCAGACCGAGATCGAGGACGGGAAGTTCGCCCCTGCGGTCGAGTTGGCGCGCGCGATCGTCAAGTCCCAGCAGGCGGAGATCGACACCATGAAGGGCATCCTCGAGACGCTGTAGCGTCGTCGCCGTGCGCATTCTGGTTCAGCGGGTTACGTCGGCGTCGGTGAAGGTCGACGGTGTAACCGTCGGCGCCATCGAACCAGACGGCCAGGGACTACTCGCCCTCGTCGGAGTCACACACGACGACGACCTGAACAAGGCCCAGCGGCTGGCCGAAAAGCTCTGGCAATTACGGATTCTCGACGACGAGAAGTCGGCGGCCGATGTCAATGCGCCGATCCTGGTCATCAGCCAGTTCACGTTGTACGCCAACACCACCAAGGGCAGGCGTCCGACATGGAACGCCGCCGCACCGGGCGCCGTCGCCGAACCTCTGGTGACCGCATTCGCCGACGCCCTGCGCGGGCTCGGCGCACACGTCGAGACCGGCGTGTTCGGCGCTCACATGGCGGTCGAGCTCGTCAACGACGGCCCGGTGACCGTGCAGCTCGAGCTCTGATCGTCCTACGCTGTCGCCGTGATCTGCACACCTTCGGACGGCTGGACGATCACGAAACCCTGCCCGTAGAACGACACCTGGACCGCCTCGCCGGACCCTCGACCGATCAGCGCGCTCGCTTTGAAGCTCGTCTTCAGTTGCGTCTGCAGGTGCGCCGACCACGCAACGACTGCGTTGGTGTCGGCGAACGTCGGTGCTTCGGCGGCGTTCAGCACCACCGGCGGACCGTCGGTCGTCAACGCCACCCAGCCGGTGCCGCGCAGCGTCGTGTTGAACAGCCCGCCCGTGGCGATACTGCCGCCCTTCACGCGCTCGATGTTCCAGTCGAGGCTTGAGGAGAACGCCAGCACGTTCTTCCCGCTGATCGACAGTCCGGAATTGTTGATGTTCAGCAGATGCACGTCGTAAGCGCGCTCGGCGAGGAATACGTCACCCTGGCCCTGGCACCGCATCAACGGCAATCCCTCGCCGGTCAGCGCCTTTTTCAAGAACTTCGACGCGCCACCGCCCTCGAAGGAGAAGTCCACGTTGCCCTGGTAGGCGACCATCGAGCCCTGGCGTGCCATGAACGGTTCGCCGAGGCGCACGCGCAGCAGCTTGGAGTTCTGGTTCGCGATCGGCTTGGCCTCCTTCTCGCTGAACCGCCCGTCGACGAGATCACCGGTGATGCCGGCGAAACCGTCTCCCTGCGGCGCGGCCTGGCCACCGGCTGGCGGACCGCCCTGTTGGACCTGGGCCTGCGGCGATGGCCCACCGCCCTGCGATGGCCCGCCGCCTTGCGATGGACCGCCGCCGGGCCCGGTGCGCCGCCCATGGGAGCGCGGCTCGCCTGACCGCGATGTGAAACCTGATCCGTCCAGCGCTGCCCGTCCCACCAGCGGTACTCGTAGCGGCCTTCGGGATCCGGTTGCCAACTGCCAGCTCCAGGTCCAGTCACGGTTCACTCCTTTGTGCTTTTGGGGTTTCTCGACACTATGCCGTGGTCGTCGCGACGCTGGCATCCTTATTACATGGCAAAAGAAATCGACCGGGTGCGAGCGCAGAGCGCCCTCTCGGTCATCAAGCAGCACCCCGGCATGGTGCTGTTCGCGGCCTCGCCGGCGATCGTGGCGCTGGCCGCCGTGTGGTGGTTGTTCGGCGCGGGCTGGGCCGCGCTGCTGCTGGTCGGAATGGTCCTCGGTGGCGGAGCCGCGGTCCTGATGAAGCGCAACTAGCCGCCGACGACTTTGATGCGTTTCGCTGTGGGTGAAAGCCGTCTCAGCAGCGATGTAACGGTGTAATCATGTAATCATGAGGCAACATCACGCACATGGTCGACGGTCAGGCCGCCCCGGCGGCTGGCAGCAGGCCAATCAGCCAGACGCCGGCGACGCAGCCGAATGGTTCGCAGGTCGCCTGCCGGACTGGTTCGACGGCGACCCCACTGTGGTGGTCGACCGTGAGGAGATCACCGTCATCGGCCGGCTACCCGAACCCGAGGCAGAACAGAGCGAAGCCCGCGCATCGGGCAGGGCATCCCGGTTCCGCGAGGAAACCCGGCAAGAGCGGATGCGGATAGCCGACGAGGCGCAGGACAAATACGGCCGCAAGGTCTCCTGGGGTGTCGAGGTCGGCAGTGGCGAGTCCGCCGAGCGAATCCTGTTCACCCACATCGCGGTTCCGGTGATGACCCGCCTGCGGCAGCCGGAGCGCCAGGTGCTCGACACCCTCGTCGACGCCGGGATTGCGCGATCCCGTTCCGATGCGCTGGCCTGGTCGGTCAAGCTGGTCGGCGAGCACACCGACGAGTGGCTGACCAAGCTTCGCGATGCGATGCGCAACGTCGACGACCTCAGGTCAGAGGGCCCGCAGGTCTGAGTCAGCCGACGCGTTCCACGCCGACGTAGGACGAACTCAGCGCCGAGGTCTGCGACAACGGGTCGACGGGCCCGCCGTCGACGAGCAGGTTGCGGTTGGCGCCGAACGACTCCGGTGCGGCGCCACCGCGCGGATCGAAAATCTTTGAGCCCCAGCCGTGGTCGACGATGACCACACCGCGGCGCGGTTGCTTGCTGATCGTCGCGGGCAGTTCGATTTCGCCGATCGGGGAGAAGACCCGCACCCGGTCGCCGTCGCCGACACCCAGCGCTGCGGCGTCATCCGGGTTGATCACGACATCGTTCTTCTTGCCCGACGGATGCAGGCCGGGCAGCTCGTTGAGCCATGAGTTCATCGAGTGACGACTGCGCCGGTTCGCCAGCTGGAACGGGTAGCGGTCGGGCGCCACCGGACGGGGTTCGGCGAGTAGCTCACGCGCGCGTTCGACGAACTCGGGCGGCGCGGCGTGCACCTTCTTGTCGTCCGTCCGCAACGCGTCCCTGAAGTGCCCGAACTCGCTTGGGCCCAACACCCAGCCATGTGGATGCGCCATCACGTCGCGCCATTTGATCCTGCGGCCGTTGAATTTTCGCCCCGTCGCCACCACCAGTCGGTCGATCCAGTGCGGACCGAACTCCAGACGCGGCTTCCGCGTCGTGCGAGCGATCCGCCGGGTGGCCTTGATAAAGCTATTGAGGCCTTTCGACTTTGAACAGCGGCCTCTTCATGGCGATCGCGAGGTCGGTGAAGATCCGCCACTCCTGACGCGCACCGGGCGGCGGTTCGACGGCCTTCGACCCGAACTGCAGGTACGGCTCGTCGTGCATGTTGCTGGTGAAGGCAAGCAGGTCGTCGCGTTCCAGCCAGTGCACTGCCGGTAACAGCCAGTGCGCGTGCCGGTGGCTCTCGCGCTGCACGAAGTCGATCGCCACCAGCAGATCCAGCTGTTGGAAAGCCTTGTCCAGCTTGCGTCCATCCGGCCCGGAGACCACAGGATTGCCACAGTTGATCACCATCGCGCGGATCTGGCCCGGCCCGGGAGTGGTTATCTCGTCGGGTAACTCGCTGAGCGCATGCGCACCCGCAACCATCTGACGGCCGCGCAACCGGCTGTAGTGCGGTCGGCTTTGATCATTCCGGAGAGCCCAATGGACGTCGACATAGCCGGGCTCGTAGCGCCGCCCGCCGGGTCGGTCCATCCGCCCCGTGATCACGTTGAGCACGTGTCCGAGCCACTCGGCGACCGTTCCGGCGAGATGCATCGAAACGCCGGTCCGCGTCACGACCATCGCCCTTGCGGCGGTCGCGAAATCCCTTGCCACCTGCTCGATACGGCACGAGGGACGTCGCAGCGCGACGCGAGATCGTCGAGATCGGCGTCGGCGACGAGCGCCCGCAGTTCGCCAATGCCGGTGGCGAGGTCGGCGCAATCCTCCTTGTGCTCCAGGCCCTCGTCGAGCACGACTTTGACCATCGCCAGCAACAGCGCCCAATCCTGTCCCGGCCGCACAGCCAGAGTGTACGTCGGACTTCTCCACGGTTTCGGTCCGTAGCGGATCGACGACGACGATTTTCGCGCCCTGACGCTTGCGCTCCAGCGCCCGTTTCCATCCGCCCGGAACGGTCTCGAGCCAATTCCATGCGCTGACAGCGGGATTGGTGCCGACAAGCAGGAAATAGTCGCAGTTGTCGATGTCGGACACCGGCGCCATCAGTATCGAGCCGTACATCGCTCGATGCGACGACGTGCATCGCGTTCTGGTCGACCGAGCCGACGGAGTAGCGGTTATGCGTGCCGATCGCGTCCAGCCAGCCGTTGTAGAAGAGGATGTTCGACGACGAGAAGCCCGCGGGGTTGCCGTAATACGGCGCCGACGGCGTCGGGTCCGCCGACGTCGATCACCGCGTTCATTCGTGTGGCGATGTCGGCGATGGCCTCGTCCCACGTCGCTTCGACATACGTGTCGCCCACGCGGCGCATCGGGTTCAGAATGCGACGGGGATGCTCGACCAGCTGATTGGCGGTGCGGCCCTTCGCGCAGAAGTCCCGCCAGCTATGGGGGTTCTGCTTGTCGGCCGAGATCTTCGTCGACGCGGTTGTCTTCGACCGTTACCTCGATGCCGCAGCAGGCGAGGCAGTACCGGCAGAACGTGTGCACTGTCGCGGTACCCATGGAGGACATACTGCCCGAACCCGCTGCGCCGTTGGCGGTGATTAAGCGGACCGCCTAGGCGCGCACCCGGCTACGCCTGCGCCATCGCCCAGTATTCGCCCCTCCGCGCCAGCAGTTCGGCGTGGCTGCCGCGTTCGACGATCCGGCCTTCCTCCATCACCAGGATCTGGTCGGCGTCGCGGATGGTGGACAGCCGATGGGCAATGATGAAGCTGGTCCGGTCCCGGCGGAGCTCCACCATCGCATGCTGGATCATCAGCTCGGTCCTTGTGTCCACCGAACTGGTCGCTTCGTCGAGGATCAGCAGCTGCGGCCGGGCCAGGAACGCGCGGGCGATGGTGATCAGCTGCTTCTCGCCTGCACTGATGTTGCCGCCGTCGTCGCTCACCCTGGTGTCGTATCCGTCGGGCAGTGTGTGCACGAACCGGTCCACGTAGGCGGCCCTCGCCGCCTCGACGACTTCGTCCTCATGGGCATCTGGCCTGCCGTAGGCGATATTCTCGAAGATCGTGCCGCCGAACAGCCAGGTGTCCTGCAACACCATCCCGATCCGCGACCGCAGGGACTCCCGGCTGACCGTCGCGATGTCGACGCCGTCCACCAGGATCCGACCCGAATCCACGTCGTAGAACCGCATCAGCAGGTTCACCAGCGTGGTCTTGCCCGCCCCGGTCGGGCCGACGATCGCGACCGTGCTGCCTGGCTCGGCGACCAGCGACAAATCCTCGATGACCGGCGTCCCCGGCGTGTAGGCGAAGTTGACGTCCTCGAACTCCACCCGGCCGCTGATTGGCCGTCTGGTCGACGGCAGCGGCGCCGGGTTGTCCGGGGGCTCCTCCTCGGTGTCGAGCAGATCGAACACCCGCTCCGCGCTGGCGATGCCGGACTGAAGCGTGTTGTACATGCCGGCTACCTGGGTCAGCGGCTGATTGAACTGCCGCACGTACTGAATGAAGGCCTGAATGCTGCCCAGGGTGATCTGGCCGGTCGCCACTTGAATGCCGCCGACCACCGCGACCGCGACATAACTCAGGTTGCCGACGAAGGTGGTGGCGGGCCCGACCAGTCCGGAGAAGAACTGCGCGCCGCGGCTGGAGTGGTACACATCGGCGTTGCGCTCGCGGAACTGCTCCTCCGCCAGCGCCCGGTGGCCGAATGTCTTGACCAGGTTGAAGCCGCTGTAGGTCTCCTCGATGTGAGCGTTGAGCCGTCCGGTGTTGGCCCATTGCGCGACGAACAACCGCTGCGACCGGCGCGCTATCTCGCGGGTGACGAATAAGGACAACGGCACGGTGACGACCGTGAGCAGCGTCAGCAGCGGCGAAATCGTCAACATCATCACCAGGACGGCGAGGACTGTCAGCAATGACGTGAGCAGTTGGCTGATCGTCATCGACAGCGACGTCGAGACGTTGTCGACGTCGTTGGTGACGCGGCTCAGCACCTCGCCGCGCTGGCGGGTGTCGAAATACGACAGCGGGAGTCGGTGCAGCTTGTCCTCGACGTCGGACCGCAGCGCGACCATGGTCCGCTGCACCACGACGTTGAGCAGCCGCGCCTGAATCCAAAGAAGCAGCGCAGCAACCAGATACAACGCGAGGGCCAGCAGAAGTGTTCGTCCGATGGCCCCGAAATCGACGCCATGGCCCGGTACCACGTTCATGCCCGACAGCAGGTCGGCGAACGTGTTGTCACCGCGGGCCCTTGCTGCCGCGATGGCCTGTTCCTTGGTGATGCCCGCGGGTAGTTCGCGGCCGATCACGCCGTTGAACAACAGGTCGGTGGCATGCCCGAGGATGCGCGGACCGATGACGCCGATCGCGATGCCGCCGACGCCGAGCAGGATCACCGCCGCGGTCGGGCCGCGCTGCGGGGTCAACCGCTTCACCAGCCGGATCGCGGAGCCCTTGAAGTCGCGGGAGCGCTCCGTCGGCGCCTGCACCATGCCGCGGATCGGGCGTCCCAGCGGTTGAGTCACGGGCTACCTCCGACGCCGGCTCCGACCGTCTGCGAGTCCGCGAACTCCGCGTAGGTCGGGCAGTCGGCCAGCAGCGACTCGTGCGTTCCGGTGCCCACCACCTTGCCGTCGTCGATGACGACGATCTGGTCGGCCGTGGCCACCGTCGAAATCCGTTGGGCCACGATGACAACCGTGGCGTCTGCGGATACGTCTCCCAGCGCGGACCGGACCCGCGCATCGGTGTGCACGTCGAGCGCCGAGAACGCGTCGTCGAACAGGTAGATCGCCGGCCTGCGGATGACAGCGCGGGCGATGGCCAGTCGCTGCCGCTGGCCGCCGGAGAAGTTGATACCGCCCTGGGCGACGGGCATGTCGAGGCCGTCGGCGTGGCGGCGGACGAATCCGTCCGCCGATGCCACCCGCAAGGCTTCCCACATCTCGTCGTCGGTCGCGTCGGCCTTCCCGTAGCGCAGGTTTTCGGCGACGGTTCCGGAGAACAGGTAACCGCGTTGCGGCACCAGTCCGATCGACGACCACAGCTGCTCGGTGTCGTAGTCCCGCACATCGATGTCGTCGACGCGCACGGACCCGGAGGTCACGTCGTACATCCGGCAGATCAGCGACACCAGCGTCGACTTACCCGACCCGGTGGACCCGACGATCGCGGTCGTGGTGCCGGGTCGGGCAGTCAGCGAAACATCCTGCAGCACCGGCTTATCAGCGCCTGGATAGCAGAATGTGGCATCGCTCAGGTTGATCGAACCGTCGACTGACGCGGGCCGGACGGGTTCGCCTGGGCTGGTGATCACCGGCTCGGTGGACAGCACCTCGGTGATCCGTTCGGCACACGCCGCCGCCCGTGGCACGAGGACCAGGATGAACGTCGCGAGCAGCACCGCCATCAGGATCTGCATGAAGTAGGACAGGAACGCGATCAGCGAGCCCACCTGCATCTGACCGGCGTCAATCCGCATGCCGCCGAACCAGATCAGCGCGACGCTCGACACGTTGATCACCAGTGTGGTGATCGGCAACATCAGCGCCTGCCAGCGGCCGGCAGTCAGTGCGGTATCCGACAACGCGTAGTTTGCCTCGGCGAATCGCTTGCGCTCGAAAGGCTCTCGCGCGAAGGCGCGGATCACGCGGATACCCGACAACTGCTCTCGCATCACCCGGTTGATGCCGTCGACGAGCACGCTGCATACCGCGGAAGATCGGCAGCAGGTGCGACACCACCCAGTAGTTGGCCAGCGCCAGCACGGGAACGCTGACAAGCAGCAGCCACGACAGCCCGGCGTCCTGGTGCACCGCCATGAAGATGCCGCCGATCGACATGATCGGCGCGGTGATCAGCATGGTGCAGGTCAGCTGGACCAACAGTTGGACCTGCTGGACGTCGTTCGTGGTGCGCGTCAGCAGAGACGGCGCGCCGAACCGTGCCGTCTCGGCTGCCGAGAAACCCGTGACGTGGTGGAACATGGCCGATCGCAGATCACGGCCGAAACCCATGGCGGCGCGTGAGCCGAAATACACCGCCCCGATGGCGCACACCACCTGCAGTCCGGTGACTGCGAGCATCACGCCGCCGAGTTCGACGATGGTGTGGGTGTCACCCTTGGCCACGCCGTCATCGATGATCGCCGCGTTGACCGTGGGAAGGTACAGCGAAGCCAGCGTGCTGATCATTTGAAGCACCGCCACGGCAGTGAGCAGCCAGCGATATGGCCGCACATACTGCCGCAGCAGTGCCAGGAGCATCTCGCTACTTTCGCACACCCACCTGTTCGTCTTCGCGCGGCCCGACGCTCGTTTTCGGCGACGAATTGGCAGGTCAGCGTGTCTCTCAGGGTCAGCTTGGGTGGCTGCCGCTACAGTGTGCGCTGTGATCCCCAGCAACGCGAAGCGGGTGGTCGTTGCGGCGGCCGTCATGATTCCGGTGTTGGCGGCGTGCTCTTCAGGCTCGGATTCGGCGTCACCCGACGGGCCGTCGAGCCCGCCGCCGGCGCAGGGCATCAAACATGGACCTTTCTTTCCTCAGTGCGGTGGCATCAGCGAAGAGACAATGGCCGAGCAGACCAGGGTGGCGGGACTGGTCAATACGGCCAAGAACTCGGTCGGTTGCCAGTGGCTGGCCGGCGGCGGCATCCTCGGCCCGCACTTCTCGTTCACCTGGTATCGCGGCAGTCCGATCGGGCGCGAGCGCAAGACCGAGGAGCTGTCGCGCACGAGCGTCGAGGACATCAACATCGAGGGCCATGGCGGGTTCATCGCGCGTGGGCGAGGATCCAACGCTGGGCGCCAACCTGTGTGAGATCGGCATCCAGTACGACGACGACTTCATCGAGTGGTCGATCAGCTTCTCCGAGAAGCCCTTCCCGGACGCGTGTGACGTGGCCAAGGAGTTGACCCGTCAGTCGATTGTGAACGCGAAATGACGGGCCCGATGCGCCGCGTCGCCGCGGCAGTGGTCGCCATGCTTGCCGTGGTGACGATGCTGGTCGGTTGCTCGCGCACGGTCGAGGGCACGGCCGCCAAGGCGGGCGCCGGAGATGTGCCCCGCAACGACGAGTCGGAAAAGCAGTACCCGAACCTGCTCAAGGAGTGCGAGGTCCTCACCGAGGACATCCTGGCCAAGACGGTGGGAGCGGATCCGCTCGACATCCAGAGCACCTTCGTCGGCGCGGTGTGCCGCTGGCAGGCCGCCAATCCCGCCGGTCTGATCGACATCACCCGCTTCTGGTTCGAGCAGGGCAGCCTCGACAACGAGCGCAAGACCGCCGACCAGCTCGAGTACAAGGTCGAGAGCCGCGCGATCGCAGGAGTTCCCTCGATCGTCATGCACCCCAACGACCCCAACGGCGCGTGCGGCGTCGCCAGCGATGCCGGCGGCGTGGTGGGCTGGTGGGTCAACCCGCAGCAGCCGGGCATCGACGCGTGTGGAATGGCGGTCAAGCTGATGGAGCTGACGCTGGCCACCAGCTCCTAGCGGGGCACGTGGAAGGTGACCAGCGCGGCGCTGCTGAGCGTCAGTTGATCCCATGGTTCCGCGGTGCGCAGCACGGCGATCGCCGAGGTCGGAAACTTCGTCGAGATGTGTTCGGCCGCAGTCTTGTTGCTGCCGTCGGGAGTCGCGAGGCCCAGCGCCACCGATGACATCGCCGGTTCGTGGCCGATCACCAGCAGGGTCTCCACGTCGGGGTCGACGCCGTTGATTTCCCGGATCACCGCGCCCGGCGTCGCGTCGTAGAGCCGGTCGACATAACTCACCGGCGCCTCGATTCGCGTCCGCGCCAGTGTCTCGCGGGTGCGGGTGGCGGTCGAGCACAGCACCGCGTCGACGGCGGGGGTGTGGGCGCGTAACCAGTCTCCCGCCAGCGCGGCCTCCCGCTCTCCCCGCGCCGCCAGCGGTCGCTCGTGGTCTGCCACTCCTGCCGGATAGTCCGACTTCGCATGCCGAAGCAACATCAGCGTGCGATAGCGGTCGGTCACCAGTTCACCGTAAAGCGTGTCGATCAACTCTGGTTCGAGAAGCTCGACACCGCCCTTCTCGGGCGTCGTCGGTTCAAACCGCGGGTGCGGCCTGAACGTCGGTTCCCACGTCTTCCGGGCTGGTTTCACCAGAACACGCACCGTTCTGGCCAGCGCCGTCCCGTCGGCGGGCGTTGTTGGCCCGGCCTCGTTGCTTCGAGGTCCGGGGTTCGGGGTGACGCGCCTGATGTGCCTTGCCCCAGCGGGCAAGATTCACTGCGGCATTTCGATCTCGATCGTCCGAATAACCGCAATTGCATATGAAAACCCGATCGGCGAGGGTTAGGCCGACGTTGATGGCGCCACACGCAGCGCACAGCTTGCTCGACGGGTACCAACGGTCAGCGGTCACAACAGTCCCTCTGCGCCACTCCTGCTTGTATCTCAATAGCCGGGCGAATTCAGCCCAGCCCGCATCCGATATCGCGCGTGCGAGACGACGGTTGCGCGCCATTCCAGACACGTTCAGGTTTTCGACAACGAGCCTGTCGTGGGTCTTGACCAGCTCATTGGACATCCAGTGTAAAAAATGTCGACGAATATTCGCGACGTGACGATGGTGACGCCTCAGTGCGTTCGCGGCGTCCGTGCGATTCCGTGATCCTTTCTGCTTACGCGACAGCGCTTTCGCAAGTTGCCGTTGACGCTTGATTCCTGCAGCGAGCGCGTTCGGCGCCTCATCGACTCGGGCAACCTCGGTGCCGTCGCATTGAGCAGCGACCAGAAAGGTTGATAAACCTAGATCGATTCCGATCCAACCGCCGTGGTCTTTATCATCACGCTCGCGATGTCGGCGGGCAGGGTGCAAATCTGCGGCCTCTATATTTAACGAGATCCACCACCGCCCCCCGCGACGCGTGACGGTGGCGAACAGGATCTTGGCCCGACCGCCGGTCAGCATTCGTCGCAATCGGCGAGTGTCATAATGAACGGCTATCGACCCGACGACCGGCAGTGTCACCGACCGCAGGCGGCCGTTCGCTCCCACACGAATCGCTGATTCGCGTCCTTGACGGTGCCTGTTGCGCAACCGAAAAGACAGGCCATCCATTGTCTTCTTCTTGAATTTCGGAAATCCCACTCGCTTGCCTTTGCGCTTACCCGATCTGGAGTTAGACCAAGCGGCTAATGCGCCGGCACAGTCGACGGCGGCCTCCTCAAATACCTCCTGACATACTCGCGCTCGCCACGGAAGGCCTGCCGCTACGACGGCGGCGACACCCTTCGGGTCGACCGCAATTACTCGGCCGGCGTCTCCTGACTTCTTCCAGGAGTTGAACACGTTGATCAGGTCGAATCTGGTCCACGGCACATTCACGTTCGGATCGGTTCGTCGCTGGTCTAGGGCCGTCTTCACAATTCGTAGGCACTGGTTGAAAGCAAACCGTGAAGCACCCGCGTGCCGAGCAAGCACGTGGGACTGTTCGACTGTCGGCGCGAGACAGAACGTGAACGTGGTGTGCCGTGTCACTCGCCAAATCTCTCAGGCGCTACCGACAAAACGACGACCTTGAACCATGAAGCGCGTCGTGTCCTGCTCGTCGGCCTCCACCCAAGAAATTCAAAACCAACTTTGGACAGGTCGTAGGGCATGCCGACGCACGTCCCGGGAGTTGTCGGCGAGCGGACCTACACTCGCCACACCTAGCAAAGACGCGGCAGGGAAGGAGGGTCGAGATGCGATTCGTGCACACCGCCGACTGGCAACTCGGGATGACCCGATACTTCCTCAACGGCGAGGCGCAGCCTCGGTATTCGGCCGCCCGCCGCGAAGTGGTCGCGGGGCTGCGGTCGCTGGCCGAAGAGGCCGGCGCCGAGTTCGTCGTGGTGGCCGGCGACGTGTTCGAGCACAACCAGCTGGCGCCGAGAATCGTCAGTCAGTCGCTGGAGGCGATGCGGGGCATCGGCGTTCCGGTCTACCTGCTGCCTGGCAACCACGATCCGCTCGACGCGTCATCGGTTTACACCAGCGCGCTGTTCACGGCCGAACGCCCCGACAACGTCACCGTTCTCGACCGGCCGGGGGTGCACCAGGTGCGCCCCGGTCTGGAGATCGTGGCCGCACCGTGGACATCGAAGGCGCCCACCACGGACCTCATCGCCGAAGTGATCGACGGCTTACCGGCCGACGGGACCACCCGCGTCGTCGTCGGACACGGCGCCGTCGACATCTTCGTCCCCGATAAGGACAGGCCGTCCCTGATCCAACTCGCGGCGGTGGAAGCGGCGATCGCCCGCGGCGCCGTGCACTATGTGGCGTTGGGCGACAAGCACTCTCGCATGCAGGTCGGCGCGACGGGTCGCATCTGGTACTCCGGCTCGCCGGAGGTCACCAACTACGACGACATCGAACCCGACCCCGGACACGTGTTGGTGGTCGACATCGACGAGGCCGACCCGGGCCGACCGGCGAGTGTCGAACCGCGCCGGGTGGGCCGGTGGAGGTTCGTGACCCTGCACCATGCGGTGGACAGCAGCCGCGACATCGCCGATCTCGACATCAACCTCGACCTGATGTCCGACAAGGAGCGCACCGTCGTTCGGCTGGCGCTCACCGGATCGCTGACCGTGACCGATAAGGCCGCCCTGGATGCCTGCCTGGACAAGTACGCCCGACTGTTCGCGGCGCTCGGCCTGTGGGAGCGCCAGTCCGACATCGCGGTGATCCCGGCCGACGGCGAGTTCGACGACCTCGGAATCGGCGGTTTCGCCGCCGCCGCCGTCGACGAACTGGTGGCCGCCGCGCGATCCGACGGCGAGGACGCCGACGACGCCAGGGCGGCGCTGTCGCTGCTGCTGCGGCTCGTGGACAGGGGAATCGCATGAAGTTGCACCGGTTGGTCCTGACCAACTACCGCGGCATCAGCCACCGCGAGCTCGAGTTCCCCGACCACGGTGTGGTGGTGGTCTGCGGTGCCAACGAGATCGGCAAGTCGTCGATGATCGAGGCGCTCGACCTTCTGCTGGAGGCCAAGGACCGGTCGACGAAGAAGGAAGTCAAACAGGTCAAGCCGACCCACGCCGACGTGGGCGCCGAGATCACTGCCGAGATCAGCACGGGCCCTTATCGATTCGTCTATCACAAGCGGTTTCACAAACGTGCGGAGACTGCGCTCACGGTGCTGGCCCCCCGTCGCGAACAGCTCACCGGAGACGAGGCCCACGACCGGGTCCGGGCGATCCTCTCCGAAACCGTCGACGTACAGCTGTGGCAGGCGCAGCGCGTGCTGCAGGCAACGTCGACGTCGGCGGTGGATCTGTCGGGATGCGATGCGCTGTCCCGGGCGCTCGATGTCGCCGCCGGTGAGGCGGTCCAGTTGTCCGGTGCCGAACCGCTGCTGATCGACCGGATCGACGCCGAGTACCTGCGCTACTTCACGCCCACCGGACGCCCGACCGGCGAATGGGCCACCGCAACCAAACGCATGCGAGACGCCGACGATGAGGTGGCAAGGTGCGCGGCGGCAGTCGCCGAGGTCGACGACGCGGTCCGGTCACACGCCACACTCACCGCCGAGAGCGAGCGGCTCGCAGGTGAGCGTGCGGAGGCGATCAAGCGACTGGCCATCGCGCGAACCGCGGCCGAGGAGGTCGCCGCGTTGACCCAGCAGCTCAAGCAGGCCGAGGTGGTCGCTGCGGCCGCCGATGCCACGCTTGAAGCGTCCGTCTCGGCGCTGACCGAACGGCGAAGGCTGCAGACCGACGTCACGGAGCGCACCGCGGCGGTCGCCGAGTTGGAAACCGCTGCCGCGCAAGCCCACGAAGACGAACTCACCGCCCATGAGGTTCAGGAAGCCGCCGAGACGGCCGCAGAAGAGGCGCGCGCCGTGCTGCAGGCGAGTCAGGACCGCGTGCTGGCCGCCCGCCGCGCTGTCGAGCAGCTGTCCGACCGGGACGAGGCCCACCGGTTATCCAGCCGGGTGACGAAGATCGACGCGGCACTGCGCGAGGTCGAGAGCGCCGAGCGCGAACTCGCGTCGATATCGCTCACCGACGCGCTGATGCGGAACATCGAGACGGCCGCCGCCGCCGTGGAACGCGCTGCCGCGCAGGCCGAGTTGGCGTCGGCCCACATCGAGGTCGTCGCGGTCGCGGACATCGAGCTGCGGGTCGGCGGCGAAGCCGTCACGCTGGGAGCCGGCGGCACCTGGTCGGCCAATGCCACCACGACGACCGACATCGACATACCGGGTGTGCTGACCGCGCGGGTGGTGCCCGGCGCGCCCGCTTCCGACACCCAAGCCAAACTCGATGCCGCTCAACAGGTTCTGACGGACGCGCTGGCGACCGCCAAGGTCGACGATGTCGCGGGAGCCCGCGTTCTCGATCACCGGCGCCGGGAACTGGTCGGGGTCCGCGACCGGTGGACGGCAACAGCACACGGCCTCGTCGGCGACGACGACGTCGAAGCACTTCGCGCGCGGTTGTCCGAGCTGCACGACATCGCCGCTTCAGACGCGGGCGATACGGCTGGCCAAGGCGATTCCGCAAGTGCCCGTGCCGAACTCAACGAGGCCAACGCCGCGCAACAAAAGGCCATCGCCGATTGCGAGACGCACCGAAAGGTTGCCGAGGCCGCAGCAAAACGTCTGGGGGAGAGGGCGACCCAGGCAAGCGTTGCCCGTGAGAAGTGGACCGCGTCCTACGCCGAGCTGACCGTCGGGCGGGACCGCCTGACGCAGCAGCGGGCCACCGCGACGGACGACGAACTTCTCGTCAGGGCCGAGACCGACATGGAAAAGGCGCGCCGCGCCACGGGGCTCGTCGCTGACCTGGGCGGCGAGCTCGCCCGCTGCGCACCCGGCACCGTCGCCGCCACCCTCGACGAGGCACTGCGACGCGTCGACGCGCTGAGCGACCGCTATGACGAGATCGCTGACGCGCTGCGCTTGGTGACTGCGCAGCTGAAGGTGTACGGGACCGAGGGTCGCAAGTGCCAGCTCGACGCCGCCGAGACCGAACGCGAGCACGCAGAAGCCGAATATCTGCGGGTGCACAGGCGCGCACGGGCCGCGCAGCTGCTGCGCTCGGTGATGGCCCGGCACCGTGACGCGACCCGTCTGCGCTACGTCGACCCGTTCCGCAATCAGGTGGAGCGGCTGGGACGCATCGTCTTCGGGGACACTTTCGAGGTCGAGATCGACAGCCAGCTGCGCATCTGCAGCCGCACGCTGTCCGGTCGCACCGTGCCATACGAGTCGTTGTCCGGCGGAGCGAAGGAGCAGTTGGGCATCGTCGCCAGGCTGGCCGGGGCCGCTCTTGTCGCCAAGGAGGACAGCGTCCCGGTCGTCATCGACGACGCGCTGGGTTTCACCGACCCCGAGCGGCTGATCAAGATGGGCGCGGTCTTCGATGCGGTCGGCGGCGACGGACAGGTCATCGTGTTGACCTGCAGCCCGCAGCGGTACGAGAGCGTCGGCGCCGCACACCACATCGAGCTCAGTGCTTAGCCGGCGAGCCGTGGGTCCCCTGTCAGTTGGAACGCGCTGCGCATCGTATCGATATCGCCAGCTTCGCCGTCGAACTTCAACCGCTTCAGCGCGGCCTTTCGCTCCGCGGGCGTAGAGCCAACCCGCGAGGTGATCACATCGCCCGCGGTCGCTGACACGGACACGTCAGGCTGCGATCGGGGAGCGGCGAGCTGTCCGTTGTGTACCGCGAATTCGAAACGGCGACCATCGATGTCGACGCGGTAGGTGGCGTCCAGATCGGCGGCGCGGGCCGGGTCGAAGGCCAACAGGATGCCTGCGAGGAAGCCGTTCAGCGGCGTGAGGGCGCTGGCATCCGGTTCGATCAGGTCGAGTCCGAACTTGGCGATGGCCTGAATGACGGGTGGAACCTTGCGCCACCCCGTCTCGCTGAGGGTGTACACCGTCCGGGCGACCGGCGGAGGTAATTCGGTGCGGTCCACGACGTCGGACTCCTCGAGTTCGCGCAGACGGTCGGCCAGCAGGTTGGTTGCGATGCCGGGCAACGCGGCGCGCAAGTCGCTGTATCGCCGCGCGCCGCCGATCAGCTCGCGCAGAACCAACAGCGTCCATCGCTCGCCGAGCAGGTCGAGGCCCCGCGCGAGCGGGCAGTTCTGGTTGTAGCTCTTGCGGGCCGCCATGCCGCCACTCTAGCAGTTAGACGCTTTATGTGTTTAGATCACTTGAAAAACTTGTCTATAAGGTTTACGGTTCGGTCTATGTCAAAAAGTCTTCGCCTACCGATTTACCGCGACCGTCCGACAGCGGCCTTGGTCGCTATTTGCTTGAGCGTCTTCGTCATCAGCGTCGACGCCACCATCGTCAACGTCGCCCTCCCCACGCTGTCGCGCGAGCTCGACGCCGACACCGCGCAACTGCAATGGATCGTCGACGCTTACACCCTCGTCATGGCCGGACTGCTGTTGTCGGCGGGCAGCCTCAGCGATCGTTACGGCAGACGCGGTTGGCTCAGTTGCGGACTCGCCGTCTTCGCGATCACGTCCGCCGCTGCCGCAAATGTGACCACGGCTGACGGTCTGATCGCTGCACGGGCGGCAATGGGTATCGGGGCGGCGGTGATCTTTCCGACCACGCTGGCGCTGATCACGAACGTATTCACCGACCCGACCGCGAGGGCGAAGGCCATCGGACTGTGGGCCGCGATGGTGGGTGTCGGCGTAGCCGCCGGGCCGATCACCGGGGGTTGGCTTCTGGAGCACTTCTCGTGGGGGGCGATCTTCTGGGTGAACGTCCCGGTTGCGGCGGTGGCCATCGTCGGCGGTTGGCTGTTTGTTCCGACGTCGCGAGACCCGGCCACCCCGCCGCTGGACCTGGGTGGGCTAATTCTGTCCGCGATTGGGGTGACCGCGTTGGTCTACACGGTCATCGAAGCCCCCAATTGGGGATGGAGCAGTCTCCGCACGGGCATCGGGTTCGGGGTTGCGGCGATTGTTCTTGTCGCGTTCGCGATGTGGGAACGCCGCCGCGCACACCCCATGCTCGACGTGTCGGTGTTCGCGAACCGACGGTTCTCGGGCGGCAGCCTGGCCGTCACCGCCGGCTTTTTGACACTGTTCGGCTTCATCTTCGTCATCACCCAGTACTTCCAATTCATCAAGGCCTACAGCGCATTCGAGACCGGCGTCCGGCTGCTGCCGGTGGCCGTCTGTATTGCACTCGGGAGTGCGCTTGGGCCCCGCATCGTCGAGAGGCTGGGCACCACAGTGGTTGTCAGTGGAGGTTTGGCGATGTTTGCGTGCGGACTGGCCTGGGCGTCGACCGTGGACGCGGCAACACCGTACTTCGAGATCGCAATGCAGATGGTCTTGCTCGGTGGCGGTCTCGGCCTGACGACTGCGCCCGCCACCGAGGCCATCATGGGGTCGCTGTCGGTCGACAAGGCGGGTGTCGGCTCGGCAGTCAACGACACCACCAGGGAGCTCGGCGGGACGCTGGGTGTCGCGATCGTCGGCAGCGTGTTCGCGTCCATCTACACCGACCGGCTTGCCGCCGATTCGGTGATCGCCACGCTGCCCGCCGAGGTACGCGCCACCATGGAACGGTCGATGGCGGCGGCCCAGAGCGTCATCGGGCAGTTGCCGTCCGTCCGGGTGGCCGACGTACGCGATGCCGTGAACACCGCCTTCCTCGACGGGCTGCAGGTCGGCGCATTGGCCTGTGCGGCGATAGCGCTGGTCGCCGCCGTTGTGGTGGCTCTTCTCCTGCCTGCGCGGGCGAAATCTCCGGCGACTCCGCACCGCGCGGAGAAAGTGACCGCGGTGGATCGCGTCACCTCCTAGACTCCGGCGGGTGGAAGCCGACTACATCGTCGTGGGAACAGGTTCTGCCGGGTCCGTGCTGGCCGATCGGCTCAGCGCCGATTCGGCGGCATCGGTCGTGGTGCTCGAGGCCGGGCCCAAAGACAAGGACAAATTCATCCACATCCCCGCGGCGTTTGCGAAGCTGTTCCGCAGCGAGGTCGACTGGGACTACCGGACGGAGCCGCAGAAGCAGCTCGATGGACGTGAGATCTATTGGCCCCGAGGGAAAATGCTCGGCGGTTCGTCGTCGATGAACGCGATGATGTGGGTTCGTGGATTCGCCGCCGACTACGACGAATGGGGTGCCCTCGCGGGTCAGGACTGGGACTTCGCCCATGTGTCGAAGTACTTCGCGAAAATCGAGGCCGGCCCGCTCGTCATCTCGCCACAGCGCAGCCCGCGCAGTTCGACCGCGGCGTGGCTGAAGGCGGTACGGGAATGCGGGTATGACGTCGAAAATCCCAACTGCGATGCGCCGGAAGGCTTCTGCGAGACCCTCGTCACCCAGCGCAGGGGTGCGCGGTGGAGCACGGCGGACGCGTATCTCAAGCCGGCCCTGCGCAGGCCGAACCTGACCCTGCAGACCGAAGCCACCGCAACCCGGGTGCTGTTCGACGGACGGCGCGCGGTGGGTGTCGAATTCAGCCAGCTCGGCCAGCGCCGTGTCGTGCGGGCCCGTCGCGAAGTCGTTCTGGCCGGCGGTGCGGTGAACAGCCCACAGCTGCTGCTGCTGTCCGGTATCGGTGATCGCGAGCACCTCGGCAAGCACGGCATCGCGGTGGTGGCCGACGTGCCCGAAGTGGGCCAGAACCTGATGGATCACCTCGCGGTGCCTCTCGGCTTCGACGTTCCCGCCGACACCCTGACCGGCGCCGAGAAGCCCGTTCAACTACTGAATTACCTGATCCGCCGGCGAGGCATGCTCACGTCGAATGTCGGTGAGGCCTACGGGTTCGTCCGCAGCCGGCCCGACCTCGACGTGCCGGACCTCGAGCTGATCTTCGCGCCTGCACCGTTCTTCGACGAGGGCATCGGCGATCCGTACGAGCGGCACGCCGCGGTGATGGGGCCGATCCTGGTGAAGCCGCGCAGCCGTGGCAGCATCACGCTGAAATCGGCTGACCCGTTGGACAAAGCGATCATCGATCCGCAGTACCTCAGCGACGACGCAGGCGCGGATCGGGCCGCATTGATGGCGGGGCTGCAAATGAGCGCGCGAATCGCCCGATCGCCCGCCCTGAGCGGCGTACTCGGCAAGATCGCCCGCCCTGTCGGCGCGACCAGTCTGAACGACGAGACGTTCGAAACGGCGATCAACGAGTGTTCGCAGACGCTCTACCATCCCGTCGGCACCTGTCGGATGGGCAGCGACGACGCGAGTGTGGTGGACCCGCAGCTGCGGGTGCGCGGCGTCGACGGGCTACGGGTGGCCGACGCGTCGGTGATGCCCGCGATCGTCCGCGGACATACTCACGCCCCCTGCGTGCTGATCGGAGAGAAGGCCTCCGACCTCATTCGCGGACGTTAGGCATCGGGGGCGGGCTGAGTTCGCGCGTCGCGGGTGGTCCGCGCCAGCACTTCGGGACCCGTCGTCAGTGCCTTTCGCCACGGCGCGACCCCGTCGATCTCGACCTCGATCGTGAAACTGAGCACCGTGCGGATGAGCACGATCACTCCGAGGATGGCCGCGTCGGTCAGCGACGGCTTGGACGTGACGGTCTTGACGATGTCGGCGGCGACGAGCAGTTCGAGACCGAGGAGGATCGCGCCGCCGATCGCATTGCGCAGCGTCTTGAAGGCTCGTTCGCCGTTCGTACGCTTCCACGTCACGACGGCCAGGCCGATGGCATACCCGGTGCCCAACACCATCGACGAAACGCCCAGCACCTCGAACGCCTGCGTCGCCCGTTCGAAGAACTGCTGCAAGTTCACTGTGTCCCCGTCGTCGACCTGTTCGGAGACTCTAGTACCGGCAGGCGGCAGAATGGTTCGCGATGACCATGAACGCCAAGCGTCGCCGTGCGCACGACAAGCTGGCCACGATGGCAGGCGTGCGGCCGGTGCGGCGACCGGTCACGCCGGACGGCTGTGAAGAGTTCGACCTCTACTACGTCCGGACCGGCAGGAAGTCGCCGAATCCGCTGGTCGTCATTCCCGGCGGGCCCGGTGCGGCGTCGGTGGCGTTGTATCGCGGGCTGCGTAGGCATGCGGCGGCCAGAGGTTTGGACGTGATCATGATGGACCACCGCGGTGTCGGGATGTCCCGCCATGACGATCGGGGCGCCGATCTGCCGCCTGCGGCCCTCACCATCGAGCAGGCCGTGAACGATATCGCCGCTGTCCTCGATGACGCGAAGGTCGACAAGGCGGTGATCTACGGGACGTCGTACGGCACATATCTAGCGGCGGGAGTTGGTGTGCGACATCCGGATCGGGTGCATGCCATGGTCCTCGACTCGCCGCTTCTGTCGGCCCGCGACATCGACGCCGTGCGCGATGAAACCCGCCGGGTGCTGTGGGACGGTGATGACGCCGAAGCCGCCGAACTGGCGCCGAAGGTGCGAAAGCTCGTCGACGACGGAGTGCTGACTCCTGCGGCGGGACAGCTCACCGCAGCGGTCTACGGTTTCGCCGGACCGGCGGTGCTGACCCGCCAACTCGATCTTCTACTGCAGGGTCGACGAGGACTGTGGACGGTGCTGGACCAGGCGTCGCGGTTTCTGCTCGAGCGCAAAGCGCCGTATCGCCACGAGCCCGACCTGGTCGGCCGGATTGGGTTCCTGGAACTGAACTACGGTGCGGTGCCCGACGGCAAGCCGCTGGACCCGGCAGCAGCATTCCGTGAAATGGCCGCGCAACCTTTGGAATTCGAAAGCGAGCCCTACGACCTCGCCGCCGAGATGCCGAAGTTCACCTGGCCGACGGCCGTCATTTCGGGTGGTCGTGACCTGATCACTCCCAGGGCGGTCGCCGAGGAGATCGTGTCGCTGATTCCCGAATCGGTTCTCGTCGAGCTTGCTACCGCGGGCCACAGTGCGATCGATGTGCGCGAGCGCGCCGCACTCGACATCGTCGAAGCGCTGTACGAGGGCGACATCGGCGGCCTTCCCGCGCGTGCGAGGGACTTGGACGCCGTGCCGGCCAGCGTGGGAATCCGGCTGTTGGTCGGGGCGCTTGGCGCCGCTGCCATCGTCGAATCCGCGCTGCCTGCTGTGATTCCGCGTGTGGTGCAGCGGGTTACTTCGTGAGCCGATCAGTGGGTCCGCTGGCTTCACATTTCGGCGACGGGGAGAATGATTCGGATGACCAACATTCCGCAGGCAATGGAGTCTCCGGTGCCGCTGCGTGAATTCGTCGTCTCGCCGGGCTTCGCGGGTGCGGCAGCAGTGGTCGCGGCGCATCGTGTTGTGCGCTGTGCTCTACGCGGTCCGACGGGCTGGCAAGAGGCTCACTGAGGAACTTGAGCAGCGTGAGCGCCATCATCAAGAGACTCGCGACGTTGTCGATTCCGGTGCCTCCGTTTGAGTTTCGGTCGGAGACCGGGCACATCGAGAACGCGCTCAATGCACTACACCAGATCGACTATGTGCTGGAAGTCGACATGGCCAATGGTCGCGACCCTGACATGCCGATCGACATCGGTCTGATGCAGACCCTGGTATCGGCGGTGCGAGACCATGCGATGTACCTGTCCAACCAATCGCCAAGCGCCACAAGCGGTACGAGCTCGCCACCCCGTAATGCGCCCGCAGTTTATGCGGAGGTCGCCGTGGACGCGTTTCGCGGCTTGTTGCAGCGCATCGAGACCGTCGTCCGGAAGCTGGGAGGCCGCAATCTCGGCCCCAACGCCGAAATCGTGGACATCGTCACCGGCATGCTTGCCGACCCGTGGGTGGAACGTATCCGCAACCTGGACTCGTAGGCACCCGAAGTCGGGTACAGCGGACTACTTCACGAAGCCGATCTTCGTGTAGTCCAAATCGCCGATTCCTGCCGGACCGAAGTTCGCCAAGCTGCTGCGCACCGCCACATTGCCCGCCGATTGGAACAGCGGGAGGCTGAAACCGATATCGAAGATCATCTTGTCGAGTTCATTGGCCAGCTCGCGTGCCTTGGCGGGATCGAGTTCGTCGAAGGTCTGCTCGGCCTTGGCGTCGATCTCCGGGCTGCTGATCTTGCCGAAGTTGCTGTCCGCGTTCGTCGTATAGATCTGATTGAGGCAGCACAGCGAGAACGCGTCGCCGACCCAGCCGAACTGTGCGATGTCGAAGTCGCCGGGAATGATGTAGTTGCTGAAGAAGCCGGTGCCACCCTTGGTGTCGAGTTCGAGCTTCACGCCGATCTGAGCGAGGCTGTTCTGCGCTACCTGCGCGATCTGCTTCGTCGACTCCGAGTCGAACAGCACATCGCGAATCACCAACTGACGGCCGTCCTTCTCGCGGAACTGGCCGTTGAGGCGCCATCCGAGCGCATCGAGTTCCTGTTTGGCCTTCTCCGGGTCGAAAGCGACTGCGGCGCTGTTGTCCTGGTAGCCCTCCTGGCCTGCGACGTATATGTGGTTGTTCAGCGGAACCGGCTTGTCGACGAGGCCGCGTTGGGTGACGTTGACGATCGCCTGCCTGTCGATGCCCTTGGCGACCGCCAGCCGCAGCCCTTTGTCCGCCAGTATCGATCCCTGCGCTCCGTTGAACGTGAAGTGATACCAGCTCGCGCTGGGCGCTCGCCGGATGGAAATCCCTGCGGTGTTCCGCGCGGTCGTCAATTCGGGCAGCGACGCAACGCCGGTGGCATCGATGGTGTTGTTCTGCAGGGCCGGAATACGCGCTTTGTCGTCGAGTACGAGATAGGTGATGGTGTCCAGCAACGGAGGTGTGCCCCACCATTTCGGGTTGCGCTTCAACGTGATTCGCTGTGCCGTGCGGTCCAGATCAGTCACGATGAACGGACCGGCGGAGGGTCCCGGCCGGTCGAGTTGGCCCTTGTTGAACACCTCGGGGTACGAGGTCACGCTTTTGGGAAGCAGCATCGTGTTGCCGGCGAACATCCCGCGCCAGTCCGAGAAGGGCTTGGCGAAGGTGACCACTGCCTGGCGATCGTCGGCGCCCCGCGTGACGTTTCCGACACGGTCGGCGCCGTTGGTGCTGGCGATGCGGAATTCCTTGTTCCAACCGCTGGTCGCGTTGATCTGAGACGCGATGTCTTCCCATGTGATGGGGGTGCCGTCGGTCCAGACCGCTTTGGGGTTGATGGTGTAGGTGACGACCTGAGGGCTCTCGCTGGTCAACTCGATGTCGGTGAAGTAGTCGGTGTTGACCGACGTCGACCCGTCCGAGCCGACCCGGAACGCACGGGGCATCGTCGTCCGCATCATCGCCCCGGTATCGGCTTCGTTGCCGTCGATGTGCAACGTATTGAAGTTCGACGGGTACCCGCTCATCGCCAACCGCAGATTGCCGCCCTGGCGCAGCGTCGCGGGATCCTGCGGGTTGATGTCGTTGGTTTGGCCGACTTCGGCGTTACCCCCGGCAGGCGGCGCTTCCTTGTCGCCGCCCGAGCAACCGGTGATCGTGAGACCGGCGACCAGCAGGGCCGCAGCTAAGCGTCGGAGCATCATCGCACCGACTCTAGCCGCGGTCAGGCTCCGGTTGAGGCACTGCGGCCAGCAACCTGCGGGTGTAGTCGTCACGGGGATTGGTGAACACCTGGTCACCGTCGCCTTGCTCGACGATTTTGCCCTTGAACATCACTGCCACCCGGTGCGCGAGGTGCTTGACCACGGACAGATCGTGGGAGACGAACAGGTAGGCAAGCCCGAATTTGTCCTGCAGGTCCAAAAGGAGATTGATGATGCCGGCCTGGATCGACACGTCGAGCGCCGATACCGGTTCGTCGAGGGCCAGGATCTTGGGCTGCAGCGCCAATGCGCGGGCGATGCCGATGCGCTGCTTCTGGCCACCGGAGAACTCGGCAGGGTACCGATTGGCATCGGCCCGTCGCAACCCGACGATCTCCAACAGCTCGGATACCCGGTCGTCGATCCGCTTCTTGTCGAAACCGTTGGCGGCCAATGGCTCTGCGAGCACTTCGAAGACCGGGAGGCGCGGGTCCAGTGATGCAACGGGATCCTGGAAGACCACCTGTATGTCGCCGCGCACGGCGCGTCGGGCCTTCGTGGTGAGCGTCGCCACGTCGGCGCCGAGCACCTCGATGGAACCTGACTGCGGGGCGGTCAGGTCCAGGATCTGGTGCAGGGTCGTCGACTTGCCCGATCCGGACTCGCCGACGATGGCCAGCGTGCGTCCCTGCTGAAGTTCGAAGCTCACCCCGTCGACTGCGCGCACCTCGCCGATCGTGCGGCGAAGCACCACACCCTTGGTCAGTTTGTATGTCTTGGCGAGGTTTTCGACGCGCAACACGACCGGAGCGTCGGTCGTCGCTTGATCGGCGGTGCGCGGCGTGGTTGACACGCCGTAGATGTCGGCCGCGCTGCGACCGGTGACGTGTTCGGTGCGGATACAGGCCGCGGCGTGGTTGGTTCCGACGGTGATCAATTCGGGTTCGGCGGTGCGGCAGTCGTCGATCGCCAGGGGGCAACGAGGTGCGAATGTGCATCCGGGCGGCAACGTCGAAAGCGACGGGGGAGCACCGGGAATCGGCACGAGTCGAGCGCCTTGAGGGGCGTCGAGCCGAGGCACCGACCCGAGAAGCCCCGCGGTGTAGGGCATTCGGCGGTCGCGGTAGAGCGCTCCGACCGAGGCGACCTCCACCGCGCGGCCGGCGTACATCACTATGGCGCGGTCGGCGAACTCGGCGACCACCCCGAGGTCGTGGGTGATGATCAGCACCCCCGCGCCGGTGACATCCCGCGCCGTCTTCAACACCTCGAGGATCTGTGCCTGCACGGTGACGTCCAGCGCGGTGGTCGGCTCGTCGCAGATCAGTAGGTCGGGATCGTTGGCGATGGCGATGGCGATGACGACACGCTGACGCTCACCGCCGGACAGTTCGTGCGGAAAGGCCCGCGCGCGCTGTTCGGGCCGGGCGATGCCGACGAGGTCCAGCAGCTCGACCGCGCGGGCGCGCGCCGCCCTGCGCGTGGTGTTCCCGTTGTGCACCTCGATGGCCTCGGCGATCTGGTCGCCGACGGTGTAGACGGGCGTCAGGGCCGACATCGGATCCTGGAACACCGTTCCGATGGCCTTGCCCCGTACCCGGGACATCTTTTGGTCGGACAGTCCGAGCAACTCGTCGCCGTGCAGCCGGACCGATCCGGACACCTCGGCGTACTCCGGCAGCAGGCCGACGACGGCCATCGCGCCTGCCGACTTGCCTGCACCGGATTCACCGACCAGAGCGACGACTTCGCGCGCATCGACGTGGTAGTTCAGCCCGCGAACGGCCGCGACCCGCTCGGTTTCGGTGGGAAAGGTGACCGTGAGGTCCCGTACCTCGAGGAGACTCATTTGCGTCTCCTTCGCAGCGGCCGTGCGCCCGGATCGAGGGCGTCCCGTATTCCGTCACCAATGAGGTTGGTACACAGAACGATCAGCACAAGGACGCCGGCCGGGAAAAGAAAGACCCAGGGGAACGTCGTGGCCGAATTGGTGCCGTCGGCGATCAGCGTGCCCAGCGAGACGTCGGGCGGCTGGATACCGAAACCCAGGAAGCTCAACCCGGTTTCACCGATGATGGCGGTGCCGACGTTCAGCGTGGTGTCGATGATGAGCAGCGACGCGACGTTGGGCAGGATGTGCCGAACGATGATTCGCCAGTTCGGCACGCCCATGTACCGGGCCGCGACGACGAACTCGCGTTCTCGAAGGCTCATCGTCATGCCACGGACGATGCGGGAGCTGATCATCCAGCCGAAAACGGAGAACAACAGGATCAGCCAGAAGACACGGTCGGACGAGCCCAGCCGCGGCGTGACGATCGCGATCACGATGAAGCTGGGCACCACCAGCAACAGGTCGACCAACCACATCAGGCGGCGGTCGCGCCAGCCGCCGAAATACCCGGCGATCGCACCGACCGTCGCGGCCAGCACGGTGGCGATGAGGGCTACGCAGACGCCGATCAGCATCGACTTCTGCATCCCCCGAAGTGTCAGCGCCAACAGATCCTGACCGAGCGCGTTGGTGCCGAACCAGTGGTCGACGCTGGGTGGCTGTTGCAGCGCGTAATAGTCCAAATCGGTGTAGCTGTAAGGCAGCAGCGGTGGCAGCGCGTAGCAGCCGACGAAGAACAGCACGAGCAGCACCAGTGAGACGACGGCGGGCTTGTTGCGCAGGAACCTCCGCCACACCAGGGTGCGTCGCGAGGCGAACTCGTGGGCGTCCAGACCTGACTTGGCCGTCGTCGCCGTCTCCGTGGTCACCGGTTCTGTCATGCGACACGCACCCTCGGGTCGAGCGCGGCGTAGATCACGTCGGACAGCAGCCCTGCCAGCAACACCGCGGCGCCGGTGAACACTGTCACGGCGGCGATGATGTTGGTGTCCTGAGTCGCAATGCCCTGCACGACCCACTCACCCATGCCGTGCCAGCCGAAGATCTTCTCGGTGAAGACCGCTCCGGTCACCAAACCGCTTATGCCGTAGGCGAATAGCGTCGCCATCGGGATCAGCGCGGTGCGCAGGCCGTGCTTGAACAATGCCTGCCGCCGAGTCAGGCCCTTTGCGCGCGCGGTACGAATGAAGTCCTGTCCCAGCACGTCCAGCATCGCGTTGCGCTGATAGCGGCTGTAGCCCGCGATTCCCATCAGCGCGAGCGTGAATGTCGGCAGCACCAGATGCTGCATCCGGTCGACGAATTGGTTCCACCCGCCGCCGGCGACATCGGGTGAAGTCTCGCCGATGTACTCGAAGAGCTGCACACCGAAAATCGAATTCACTCCGTTCGCACCGAGTATCAACAGGTTCGCGATGACGAAAACCGGTGTGCTCAACAACAACAGCGACGCAATCGTGATGACGCGGTCACTCAGCTGGTACTGCCGGACCGCCCCCCAGGCTCCGACGACCACACCGATTACCGTCCCGAGCACCGCACCGATGACAAGGAGTCGCAGGCTGACCCCGACGCGGCGGCCCAGCTCATCGGAGATGGGTTGACCCGTGATCGTTGTGCCGAAGTCGCCGCGCACGGCACCGGATGCCCAGTGCACATAACGCATCGGAATCGGCCGTTCCAGATTGAGTTCGGCCTTTTTGGCGTCGATGACCGCCTGCGGTGGCCTGGGGTTGCGCGACTCGAGGCTGTCCAGGGGCTTGAACGACACCGACGTCAGAGCGAACGTCAGGAACGACGCCAGGATCAGCAGCAGGATGTAGTTGAGCAGCCGCCGCGCCAAGAACCGCGTCATCGGCGAGGTTCCACGGCTGTCATGCGCACAGGGTATGAGATGCGGGCCTGTGAGGCTGCGAACGCGACGGGCGCGCGGCTAGCCAATTCCTACCCGGTCTTAAGCCTAGCTACAGAAACCGCGAGTTCACTGGGGCTTACCTGCACTTTCACGGTTCGCCGCACCGCTGGGGCGAAACGGCAACCGTCCTGAAATGGAGTGTGACAAATGGATTCAAACAATCGAAACAAGGCGAAACTGCTGGCCGCGGTCATCGGCGGCAGCGCGGTGGTGACGATGGGTGCGCTGGCGATGAGCATCCATCAGCAGCCGACCGGCACCCAAAACGTCGCGGTGGGCCGCATGACGATGGCCGCGACGACGACGGCGTCGGGCAAGGACGACACCGTCGTGGCGACGTCGATGGCCGTGCCGGTCATCAAGGGCCCCGCGCCCCTGCCGAAGGAGGAAGAGGCCGCCGAGTAGCGGCCGATCCGCCGACCCACGTTTTATTCCCGACCCCTCCGGTTACCCCTTAACCGGAGGGGTCGAAGGCGACCCCAACGCACTGTTCGACCAGGCCGTCCGGGCTGGATGGGGCGGCTGACCAGACCGAAATGGAGTGGTCAGAAGTGAGATCGAAGCAGATCAAAGTGGCGTCAGCGGCTGTCGGTGCCGGCGCCATCGTCGCGATGAGTGCATTAGGGGTGGCGTTCAGCGACGTCAGCGCCGCTGAGGAGCCGACACCAGAGCCGCCCGGTCCGGTGACCACGTCGGAGATCACCACCGGCGAAACCGTCACCGATACGACGGAGATGGAAGGACCCGAGACATCCGTCGCCGTACCGCCGATCACCACCCCGCCGTCGACCATCGGTCAGGAACCCGCCTGAGCGTGGGCACCGAATTTTTGAAAAGGAGTTGGCAGAGATGAGTTCGAAGAAGATCAAGCTCGCAGCGGCCACTATCGGCGCGAGCGCGGTCGTGGCAATGGGGACCCTGACTGCGGTGCTGAGCGATGACAGCAGTTCGACGACCATCGTTTCCGACCCCGTCGAGATGACGCTGGGTGAGACGAGCACGATCGAAAAGGCGGCGACCGAAGTAGAGACGTCGCTCGCGGTGCCAGAGGTCACGGCCGAGCCGCCTGACGGCTTCGGGCCGTAATTTTCGACTCGCCCTGATCAACTCCCGTGCGGTGGGCCCTCACCGATGCTGTTGAGGGTCACCGCCGGGCCGGTCCGGGTGGCCTGCACGGTGACCGTGTCGTTGGCCGCCAGCGACGGCTTGGGGACGACAGCCGACGATGGGAACGCGTAGATCTGCGTGTATCCGTCGTCGCTTCGCACCACGATCGACGACAATGTGATCTCGTCGACAATCCCCGTCTGGGTCATCTTGGTGCTGAAGCCGCCCTGGCCGTCCGACACCACGTACTCGCTGTGCAGAACGCCGGCCGGCTCCGGCTGTAAGGGAGCCGGCGGGGTACCAGGGGGTGGGGGGCCGTGGAATGCCCCGTGCATCCCCCCGCCCACCGTGTGCGGGGAGCCCTCGGTCGCTGCGTAGACAGCGGCGCCGCCGAGCCCGCCGATCACTGCCGCCACGGCGACGGCCGCCAGCGTTTGACGCTTACCCCACCGTCGAAGTCCCTGCTGCTCTGCAATCTCAGACGTCACCCGACCACTGTGCAGCGGCGAGATGTGCGCTGGCTGTGAACGGCATCGGCATTGCATGGGCAGCGACCCTTCACAGCGCGCGCACAGAAACGGCACAGCGTGCGCTAACGGCGTCGGCGAATAATGGTCGGCGTGGGTATGTCGAACGGATCTGTGTGAACGCGAAGGCGAACGATCCCGAGCGCATCGTGATGCGCCGGGCCGACGGCGGGCCGATCAACGTTCTGGTCGTCGACGACGAACCCGTCCTCGCAGAGTTGGTTTCGATGGCCCTCCGGTACGAGGGTTGGGAGATTCAGACCGCGGGCGACGGCGAGACCGCAATCGCCCTGGCCAAGGAGAACCCGCCCGACGTCGTCGTGCTCGATGTGATGTTGCCGGATATGAGCGGCCTGGACGTGCTGCGCAAGCTGCGTGAGCGGACACCGCATCTGCCGCTTCTGCTGCTGACCGCCAAGGATTCAGTCGAGGACAGGATTGCCGGGCTCACCGCGGGCGGCGACGACTACGTCACCAAGCCGTTCAGCCTCGAGGAGGTGGTGCTTCGGTTGCGGGCCCTACTGCGTCGCACCGGTGTCACCAGCGAGACGGGCGGCGCCAAGATCGTGGTGGGCGACCTGGCCCTCGATGAGGACAGCCATGAGGTCACGCGCGGCGGTGAGCCGATCTCGTTGACCGCGACGGAGTTCGAATTGCTTCGCTTCATGATGAGGAACTCGAAACGGGTGCTGTCCAAGGCGCAGATCCTTGATCGCGTGTGGAGTTACGACTTCGGCGGGCGCTCCAACATCGTGGAGCTGTACGTGTCCTACCTCCGCAAGAAGATCGACAGCGGTCGGGAACCGATGATCCACACGCTGCGCGGGGCCGGGTATGTCCTCAAGCCCGCGCGTTGACCCACCGCGGGTGTTGACCCGGATCCGGTCTCCCCGAACATGGTCACTGCGGGCACGGCTACTGCTGACACAGGTGGCCCTGCTCGCGGTCGTGTGTGCGGGTATCGGCATCGCGACAGAGTTTGCGCTGCAACGCTTTCTGACACATCAGCTGGACCAGCAGTTGATCGAGGCCGGTCGCCGCTCCTCAGCAATCTTCGCGTTCGGGCCGCCACCTCCGCCGGGGTTCGGGCCACCGAGACCCATGCCATGATGCCTCCGTTCGGGGCACCGCGGGATCACCCGCGGCGCATCATCATCCGCGAAGACGAAGGACCCGGGCCGGAGTTTCTGAATGCCCCCGGACAGGCCACCCGCATGGTCGGCGCGGTCATCGCCCAGGGTGTGTCGGTCGACGCCGGTGTCATCACCGCCGACGGTGCTCGGGCCGGGATCAGCCCGGGGGCAACCGCACAGCTGGCGCAGGTCGCCCCGAATCGCTATCCGACGACCATCGATCTCGACGGACTCGGTCGTTATCGCGTGGTGGGCAACCACTCCCGCGGTCCAGAGGAGACGATCGTCGTCGGTCTGCCGACCTCCGACGTCGATGACGCCTTGCTTTGGGTGCTGGTGATGTTCTGCATCGTCGGTGCCATCGCGCTCGTCGCCGCCACAACGGCGGGCATCCTGATCATCCGGCGCCAATTCAGGCCACTGTCAACGGTTTCCGCGGCCGCCCGGCAGGTGGCCGATCTCGAGCTCGACCGTGGCGAGGTTCGTCTTCCGTCACCCATCGTGAAGGTCGATCCCGCGAGTGCGCACACCGAGATCGGCCAGCTCGGCTCCGCGCTCAACCGCATGCTCGACCGAATTGCAGGCGCATTGTCAGCGCGGCAGGCGAGCGAGATGCGGGTTCGGCAGTTCGTCGCCGATGCCAGCCACGAGCTGCGCACCCCGCTCGCGGCTATTCGGGGCTATACCGAACTGGCGCAACGCAAGCAGGAGGTTCTTCCCGACGATGTCGCGCACGCGATGAGTCGCGTGGAATCCGAGACCGAGCGCATGACCCACCTCGTCGAGGACATGCTGTTGCTCGCGCGCCTCGACACCGGACGACCGCTGGAGCGCGAACAGGTGGACCTGTCTCGCCTCGTGGTCGACGCCGCCAGCGATGCCCACATCGCGGGCCCTGACCACCGGTGGTCGCTGGACCTGCCCGACGAGCCGATCGTGGTCAGGGGCGACGAGGCGCGCCTGCATCAGGTGCTCGCCAACCTGCTCGCCAATGCGCGCACCCACACCCCGGCGGGCACCTCCGTCACGACCGCGCTGGCTGTCGACGGGGATAGCGCGGTCCTCTCAGTGGTCGACGACGGGCCAGGTATCCCGGTGTGGTTGCAGCCCGAAGTCTTCGAGCGGTTCGCACGCGGTGACTCATCGCGATCCCGGCGCGAAGGCAGCACCGGACTCGGCCTCGCGATAGTCGCGGCCGTGGTCAGGGCGCACCACGGCACCATCGAGGTGCACAGCGTCCCCGGTAAGACCGAATTCGTGGTGAAGCTGCCGGTCAACTCACAGCCAAGCCACAGCGGTGCCAAAACCGACGCCTAGTTCAGCCGACGATGCTTGAGCGGTGACCCTGCTTCTTGATGCCGAGCAGACGGAAGCTCGCACAAAACCTGCCTCGCGAGTGCGATTTCGCGTGTTCTCGCACCGAGTCGGCTTCGTTGTCTTGCTCGCCATGACCGCGGCGCTGTACCTGTGGAACCTGTCGGCGAGCGGATGGGCGAACAGCTTCTACTCGGCCGCCGCGCAGGCCGGCGCGAGCAACTGGACCGCGATGTTGTTCGGTTCGAGCGACGCTGCCAACGCCATCACCGTCGACAAGACTCCCGCGTCGCTGTGGATCATGGACATCTCGGTGCGCATCTTCGGGCTGAACCCGTGGAGCGTACTTGCGCCGCAGGCCCTCGAAGGTGTGGCCGCGGTCGCGATCCTCTACGCCGCCGTCCGGCGGGTCAGCGGACCCGGCGCCGCGCTGCTCGCCGGTTCGATCATGGCGCTGACGCCGGTCGCCGCGCTGATGTTCCGGTTCAACAACCCCGACGCGCTCCTGGTTCTGATGCTCGTCGCGGGCGCCTATTGCACGCAGCGTGCATGCGAAAAAGACAGCAGCCGTTGGTGGTTGGTCGCGGCGGGTGCGGCGGTCGGCTTCGGCTTCCTGGCCAAGATGCTGCAGGCCTTCCTGGTGGTACCGGGCTTCATCGCGGGATATCTGTTGTCGGGAAGTCGTCCGCTGGGCCGGCGGCTGCTGGATACCGGCAGTCTGGTCGGGGCGATGGTCGCCGCCGCAGGCTGGTACCTCTTGCTCGTCGAAGTGTGGCCGTCCGACGCCCGGCCGTACATCGGGGGATCCCAGCACGACAGCATCATCGAACTGGCGTTGGGCTACAACGGATTAGGCCGGTTGACGGGGAATGAGACCGGCGGGCTGGGCAACATGAACTTCGACGTCGGTTGGGGCAGGCTCTTCGGGCACAGCATGGGCACCGAGATCGCCTGGCTGCTGCCTGCGGCGGTCATCTGTCTCGGCGCCATCGTGCTTCTCACCCGCCGGGCACCCCGAACAGACCTCACCCGCGCCGCGGCAGTGATCTGGGGCGGCTGGCTGTTGGTGACGGCTGTGGTGTTCAGCTTCATGAACGGCATCGTGCACCCGTACTACACGGTGGCGCTGGCCCCGGCCATCGCCGCATGCATCGGTATCGGCGCAACACTGTTGTGGCGGAACAGATCTTCGCTTCCTTGCGCGACCGCACTGGCAGGCGTCGTCGTCGTCACCTCGATCCTCGCGTGCGTGCTGTTGGCCAGGGTCGAAGGATGGCTGCCCTGGCTGTCGGCGGCCGTCGCCGTCGGTGGATTGGGCGCGGCCGTGCTGCTGCTGGTGTCGGGTCGGTTGGGGGCAGCCGCGGCACGAAGTGCCGCGTGCCTGGCGATCGCGGCGTCGTTGGCGGCCCCGGCGGCGTATGCGGTCGCGACGGTCGCCACGCCCCACCGCGGGGCCATACCGTCGGCCGGTCCGTCACGTGCAGGCGCGATGCCGTTGGGAGCAGGCGGCCTTCTCACCGCGCCGACGCCCGGCCCCACCCTCTCCGCGATGCTGGCCGCCGACGCCGATGACTACACGTGGGCGGCCGCGGCGATGGGATCGAACAACGCCGCCGGCTACCAGTTGGGCAGCCGCGCGCCGGTGATGGCGATCGGCGGCTTCAATGGAACGGATCCCGCTCCGACACTCGACGAGTTCAAGGGGTACGTCGCCGACAAGAAGATCCACTACTTCATCCGCGGCCGGATGATGATCGGCCAGTGGGGCGGGCACGGGGCATCGGGTAGCCGCGAAGCCGCGGATATCGCGGACTGGGTCGAGACCCGCTTCACGCCGACGACGGTCGACAAAGTGGTGATCTACGACCTCACTCAGCCGCTGAAGAACACATAGCTTGCGCATAGCTTCACCAAACGACCGACACACGCTGCTCCTCGACCATGGGACTCATGACAGACATCGCTCTCGAACGTGACGCGGGCCCGGCTCGGAACATCCGTTTCGAAGCGCGACCGAACGCGGCGCTGGCGGCCCGCCAGAAGGGGGTTCCCGTGCTCGATGTGGTGGTGCCGGTGTACAACGAGGAAGCGACGCTCGCCGACTCGGTGTACCGCCTGCACCGTCATCTGCGCGACCAGTTCCCGTTCCCCGCGCGCATCACGATCGCGGACAACGCCAGCGTCGACGACACGGCCCGCATCGCCGAGGAGCTTGCCGCCGAACTCGACGATGTCCGGGTCGTGCGGCTCGAGCAGAAGGGGCGTGGCCGCGCGCTGCACGCGGTGTGGTCGACCTCGGACGCCCCGGTCCTCGCGTACATGGACGTCGACCTGTCGACCGATCTCGCCGCACTCGCTCCTCTCGTCGCGTCGCTGATCTCCGGCCACTCCGACCTGGCGATCGGGACCCGGTTGGGTCGGGGAGCGCGCGTGGTGCGCGGACCCAAGCGCGAGATCATCTCGCGCTGCTACAACTTCATCCTCAAGTCGACGCTCGCCGCGCGCTTCTCCGATGCGCAGTGCGGCTTCAAGGCGATCCGCGCCGACGTCGCGCACCGCCTGCTTCCGCATGTCACCGACACCGGCTGGTTTTTCGACACCGAACTGCTGGTGCTGGCCGAACGGGCAGGGCTTCGCATCCACGAAGTGCCGGTGGACTGGGTGGACGACGCGGACAGCCGAGTCGACATCGTGGCAACCGCGGCTGCCGACCTCAAGGGCATCGCGCGGCTGTTGCGTGGCTTCACGTCGGGTTCGATTCCCGTGCAAACGGTTGCGGCACAGCTGGGTTCGTCACGCCGAGCGGCCGCGCCAGGGTCACTGCTGCGCCAGACGGTGCGGTTCGCGAGCATCGGAGTCGCTTCGACGGCTGCCTATCTTCTGCTGTTCATGATGCTGCACGGCTGGCTCGGGGCGCAGGTCGCCAACCTGGTCGCCCTGCTCGTCACCGCGGTGGGCAACACCGCGGCCAATCGCCGATACACGTTCGGCATCGCCCACCGCGGCAACGTCGCGCGCAACCATGTCGAAGGACTCATCGTCTTCGGCATCGCACTGGGCATCACCAGTGGTGCGCTGGCCACCCTGCACACCGTTGTCCCGGAGCCGGGTCGATGGGTCGAGGCGACCGTGCTGGTGGCTGCCAACCTGCTCGCCACCACCGTTCGTTTCGTCCTGTTGCGCGGCTGGGTGTTCCACCCACGCCGCAACCACTGACACACCGCGTACACACGCAATAAAGGAATGCAATCAATGACAATCGCAGCGGATGTTGAGACGCAGAAAGCCGTGAAGGTCGGAGACGTGCCGACGGGCAGGCCGCGCTGGGAGATGCCTGCGCTGCTCGCCCTGCTGATCGCCACCGCCGTGCTGTACCTGTGGGGACTCGGCTCGTCGGGTTGGGCCAACGACTACTACGCGGCCGCGGCGCAGGCCGGCACCCAGGACCTCGCGGCCTGGCTGTTCGGGTCGCATGACGCAGGCAATGCCATCACGGTCGACAAACCACCCGCGGCGTTGTGGGTAATGGCGTTGTCCGGCAGGCTTTTCGGCTTCAACGCGTTCACGATGCTGTTACCGCAGGCGCTGATGGGCGTCGGTGCGGTCGCCCTGCTGTGCGCCGCCGTGCGGCGGGTCAGCGGACCCGGCGCGGGTCTGATCGCGGGTGCGGCTCTGGCGCTGACGCCGGTTGCGGCGCTGATGTTCCGGTTCAACAACCCCGATGCTCTCCTGGTTCTGTTGATGGTGGCCGCCGCGTACTTCGTGGTGCGCGCGACCGAGACGGGCAGCACCGGATGGATCGCGTTGGCGGGTTCGGCGCTGGGCTTCGCATTCCTGACGAAGATGTTGCAGGCCTTCCTGGTGGTGCCGGGCCTGGCGGTTGCGTTCCTCGTAGCCGCACCCATCGGAATGTGGGCGCGGGTCTGGAAGCTGATGGTCGGCGCCGCCGCGATGATCGTGTCCGCGGGTTGGTACATCGCTCTCGTCGAGCTGTGGCCGGCCGACTCGCGGCCCTACATCGGCGGATCCACGTCGAACAGCCTGTTGCAGCTGGCATTGGGCTACAACGGGATTGACCGCATCGCGGGCGGCGGCCAGCCGGGCGGCGGTCCTGGCGAACACGGTGGCTTTGGCGGGCCGGGCAACATCTTCTTCGGCGGCGCGCCGGGCATCGGCAGGATGTTCGGGCAGTCGATGGGTACCGAGGTTTCCTGGCTTCTTCCGGCCGCACTGATCGGTTTGGTTGCTGCTCTGTGGTTGACCCGCAAGGCCAGCCGGACCGATCAGCTCCGCGCGAGCCTGCTGTTGTGGGGCGGCTGGCTGCTGGTCACCGCCGCCGTGTTCAGCTTCATGGACGGCACCATCCACCCGTACTACACCGTGGCCCTTGCCCCGGCGATCGCGGCGCTGGTGGGAATCTCGGTGCGCGAGTTGTGGCGGGTCAGAGACCGGCTGTGGTCGCGTCTCCTGCTGGCGGCGATGTCGGCGTTGACGGGAGTGTGGGCGTACTTCCTGCTGGACCGCACCCCGGACTGGCTGCCCGCGCTGCGATGGGTCGTGGTCGTCGGATCGGTGGTCGTGGCGTCGATGCTCGCGGTCAGCGCGCACCGGAAGGGAACCCCAGTCGCGATGTTGGCGGCGGGAGCGATTCTGTTCGGCGTGGCGGCACCCGCGGCCTATGCCGTCGAGACCGTTGCGACCGCGCACAACGGGCCGATCTCGACCTCGGGTCCGAGCAAGGGTGACGTATTCGGCCATCCCGGAGGCGGGGGACCCGGCGGACCTGGCGGACCTGGCGGTCGGATCGCCGAGAACTCCACAGTGGCCGAGATGGTGCAAGGCCTCGATAGCCGTTGGGCCGCAGCAACTATCGGCTCCATGGGTGCAAGTAGCCTCGAGCTCAAGACCGGTGCGTCGATCATGGCGATCGGCGGTTTCACCGGAAGCGACAACTCGCCGACGTTGGCACAATTTCAGGACTACGTCGGCAATCACGAGGTGAGGTACTTCATCGAGGGTGAGCACTTCGGCCCGCCGGGCCATCGCGAGTCGGGCACCGCGAGTGAGATCACGGACTGGGTGAAGCGGAACTTCGCGTCCGTCGATGTCGGTGGCACCACCGTTTACGACCTGACCGCACACAAGTAATCGTCCTGATTTTGACTCGTGGCACGCCGGCGCCGTGTTGTTATCGTCTTCGACGTTTGCGAGCCGACTAGGAGGTCGAAATGACCGCGACCGACGACTACCTGAAGAACAACGAGGAATACGCGAAGAACTTCTCCGGCCCGCTGCCGTTGCCGCCGAGCAAGCATGTGGCCGTGGTGGCGTGCATGGATGCCCGGCTCGACGTGTACCGAGTCCTCGGATTGAACGAGGGGGAGGCGCACGTCATCCGCAACGCAGGCGGAGTCGTCACCGACGATGAGATCCGCTCGCTGGCGATCAGCCAGCGGCTGCTCGGCACCAAGGAGATCATCCTCATTCACCACACCGACTGCGGCATGCTGACCTTTACCGACGACGAGTTCAAGCGCTCGATCCAGGACGAGACCGGCCTGAAACCCGAGTGGGCCGCCGAGGCGTTCCCTGATGTGGAAGAGGACGTGCGCCAGTCGATTCGCCGGATCGAGGCGAGCCCCTTCGTCACCAAGCACGAGTCGCTGCGCGGGTTCGTCTTCGACGTCGCCACCGGCAAGCTCAACGAGGTCACGGCCTGAGGGACGGCGCCCGCACAAGGGTTCGGTAGCGACTAAACGCCTACGCCGAAGGGATCGGCGGTCAATGATGGCCACATGGTCCTGCAGCATGCGACGCCGGCCGACGAGAACGGCTCCGCCGTGCAGCTCGACGCGACCGCCCCGGTACCAGACTTGCCGGGCAGTTTGCGGAACCCCTTTCCGCCCATCGCCGACTACGCCTTCCTGTCCGACTGCGAGAACAGCTGCCTGATCTCACCGAGCGGATCGGTGGAATGGCTGTGCGTGCCGAGGCCCGATTCGCCCAGCGTGTTCGGGGCCATCCTGGATCGCGGCGCCGGACACTTCCGGCTGAGCCCTTACGGCGTCTCTGTCCCTTCCGGCAGGCGATACCTGCCGGGCAGCTTGATTCTGGAGACCACCTGGCAGACCCATACGGGCTGGATGATCGTCCGCGACACGATGGTGATGGGCCCGTGGCGCGATATCGAGACGCGGTCGGGGACACATCGTCGGGTACCGATGGACTGGGACGCCGAACACACAATCCTGCGAACCGTGCGCTGCGTGAGCGGCACCATCGAGCTGGTGATGGATTGCGAACCGTCGTTCGATTACCACCGGGCCAGCGCGAACTGGGAGTACTCCTCCAGCGGCTATGGGGAAGCCGTTGCTAGGGCCAACCACGACCCGGACGCGCACCCGAGACTGCGGCTGACGACCAACCTGCGCATCGGGCTTGAGGGCCGCCAGGCGCGGGCCCGCACGAGGCTGAAAGAGGGCGACAACGTCTTTGTCGCACTGAGCTTTTCGAAGCATCCCGCGCCCCAGACGTACGACGACGCCGTCGACAAGATGTGGACGACCAGCGAATGCTGGCGGCAATGGATCAACATCGGCAACTTCCCGGATCACCCGTGGCGGTCGTACTTGCAGCGCAGCGCGTTGACGCTGAAGGGGCTGACGTACTCGCCGACCGGGGCGCTCCTGGCGGCGAGCACCACGTCGCTGCCGGAAACCCCTCAGGGCGAACGCAACTGGGATTACCGCTACTCGTGGATCCGCGATTCGACATTCGCGCTGTGGGGCCTGTACACATTGGGCCTCGATCGCGAGGCCGACGATTTCTTCTCGTTCATCGTCGACGTGTCCGGCGCGAACACCGAAGAGCGCCATGAACTTCAGGTGATGTATGGCGTTGGGGGCGAGCGCAGCCTGGTTGAGGAGGAGCTGCGTCACCTGTCCGGCTACGACAACGCGCGTCCGGTACGGATCGGCAACGGCGCCTACAACCAGCGGCAGCACGATGTTTGGGGTTCGATGCTGGATTCGGTGTATCTGCACGCAAGGTCCCGCGAGCAGATTCCAGAGGCGTTGTGGCAGGTACTCAAGCAACAGGTCGAGGAGGCGATCAAGCACTGGCGCGAGCCCGACCGTGGCATCTGGGAGGTGCGCGGCGAACCCCAGCACTTCACGTCGAGCAAGATCATGTGCTGGGTTGCGCTTGACCGCGGGGCCAAGCTGGCTGAGCTGCATGGCTGGACGAAACACACCAAGGAGTGGCGCTCCATCGCCGAGGAGATCAAGGCCGACATCCTCGCCAACGGCGTCGACTCCCGCGGGGTTCTCACCCAGCGCTACGGCAACGACGCACTCGACGCCTCTCTGCTGCTGGCGGTGCTGACCCGGTTCCTGCCACCCGACGACCCACGTATCCGCGCCACTGTCCTCGCCATCGCCGACGAGCTCACCGAGCAGGGATTGGTTCTGCGCTACCGCGTGGAGGAGACCGACGACGGGCTGTCCGGCGAGGAGGGCACCTTCACGATCTGCTCGTTCTGGCTGGTCTCGGCGCTGGTCGAGATCGGCGAGGTCCACCGCGCCAAGCGCTTATGCGAACGGCTGCTGTCGTTCGCCAGCCCCCTGCACCTGTACGCCGAGGAGATCGAGCCACGCACCGGGCGGCACCTGGGCAACTTCCCTCAGGCGTTCACCCACCTGGCGCTCATCAACGCCGTGGTGCATGTCATTCGCGCCGAAGAGGACGTTGACGGGTCCGGAACGTTCCAGCCCGCGAATGCGCCGACCTGAGCGTGGCCGACAACATCTAAACGCGTCATTTACTCATGCGTAACCGGTACTGTCGGCCCCCTTCCCGTGGAATTCGGGAGCAGCGCTGACCAGCCCTCAGCGGCGGTTGAGAAGGGGCCGAAAAGCATGCGAATCGTCGTGGATTTGAATCGGTGTCTTGGGTACGCGCAATGCGTACCTCTCGCGCCGGAAGTTCTTCAACTGCAAGGGGAGGAAGCTCTCGCATACGACCCGAATCCCGACGACTCGCAACGTCAGCAGGTCGCGCGGGCGGTGGCGTCCTGCCCGGTGCAGGCGATCATCGCGGAGATGGACCCGCCAGCGGACAGGACGACGAAGTGAGGACGCACCCGCTGGTCGCCGACCTCGTCAGGACTTTCAAGGCAGAGGGCCGGATCGTCATCGTCGGAGCGTCGCTGGCCGGACTGCGTGCCGCGGAGGCGTTACGCGACGAGGGGTTCACTGGCTCGCTGACCATCATCGGTGACGAGGTCCACGAGCCGTACGACCGGCCGCCGCTGTCCAAGCAGGTGCTCAAGGGATGGGTGCCCGCGGGTAACACCAAGCTGCCGCGCCTGCGGGAGGTCAACGCGGACTGGCGCCTAGGCGTGGCGGCCACCGGATTGGACCGCGACAGCCGGGAGGTGTTGCTCGCCAACGGTGACAAGGTGCCCTACGACCGGTTGCTGATCGCGACCGGCGTCCGATCCCGCGCCTGGTTCAACCCCGAAGAGGCCAAGCTGAAAGGCCTCTACACGCTGCGTACCAGCGATGACGCGGCCGAGTTGCAGGCGGCGTTGAAGGCCAGGCCGAAGCGGGTGTTGATCGTCGGCGCGGGTTTCATCGGCTCCGAGATGGCCTCGGTGTGTCGTGATCTCGGATTGGACGTGACGGTCGCGGAACGCTCCAGCGCACCGCTGGTCGGGCCGCTCGGCGGGGTGATCGGCGACATCGCCGCCAAGATGCAGCGTGACGCCGGGGTCGACCTGCGTACCGGTGTGGCGGTGGAAGCGTTGAAAGGCGACGCCGACGGGCACGTCCGGCAGGCGCAGTTATCGGACGGGACCCTGCTCGACGTCGACGTGGTGGTGGCGTCGCTGGGGTCCGTCCGCAATATCGAATGGCTCGACGGCGCCGAACTGGCCGCGGGGTTCTGGGGCGTGGCCTGCGACGCAGGGTGCCGCGCCTTCGACATCAACGGCGTGGTGACCGACAACATTTTCGTCGCAGGCGACATCGCGCGGGCACCGCACGTGCTCTACGAGTACCAGTTCATGGCGATCGAGCACGTGGATGCCGCGGTACTGGGCGCCCAGACCGCGGCGCACAACATGGTCAACCTCGAGACCGAACGCCGTCCGCACCTGCCGCTGCCGCAGTTCTGGTCCGGCCAGTTCGGCGTCAACATCAAGGGCGTTGGCGTGTGCTCCTTCGGTGACGAGATCGTCTTCACCCAGGGCTCGGTCGAGGATCTGCGTTTCGCCGCCGCCTTCGGCAAGAAGGGCCGCATCGTCGGAGCCATCACCTTCAACCACGGCAAGTGGCTGGAGTACTACGGCAGACTCATCGAACAATCCGCCCCATTCCCGCCCCCGCCACCGGGCTATGACGTACCGGCGAACGCCGAGCCGATGTCGGCCCGGTTCCCGGATCCGCGCGAGCCGACCGGGATTCCCGATGTCGTCCTCACCGGCCACGATCCCACTTCGCGGGGCGCCGAGTTCCGCCCCAAAGCCCGCTAGAACGGAGCGTCATGACAACCGCAGAAACCGCCTGGACCGAGGCGATGAAGTACGAGAACCGCCACGACCCGTACCGGTTCTTCGACGAGCTTCGGAAGACGCCCGTCGTGCAAGTGGCCGACAAGGTTTACGTCGTCACCGGCTACCGCGAGCTGCTGCAGCTCGCGCACGACCCGCACGTCAGCTCCGACATGTCGAAGAGTCCCATCTCGGCCCAGCCGGCGGCCGATGCGCCCGACGTCGGTGCCGACCACATGCAGGCCTACGGCCGCGAGCCGAGCTTGATCGTGTCCGATCCGGCCAAGCATGACAGGGCGAGACGTCAGGTGATGCGGCACTTCGCGCCACCGCACTCCCCGGACGTCATCCCCAACATGGCAGCCGACATCCAGACGTTGTGCAACGACTCGCTGGACAAGGTGAAAGCCAAGGGCGGCAACATCTTCGACGTGGTTGACGATTATGCCTATCCGGTGCCAGTTGCAGTGATCTGTCAGATCCTGGGTGTCCCGGTGAAGGACGAACCCACCTTCCACAAGTGGATCTTCGACTTCATGGCTGGCACGGACCTGGGACCGGACGCCGCCACCGAAGAAGGGAAGGCACGCCTGGAAAAGGGCCGCGAAAGCATGGCGGCAATGAAGCAATACATGGCCGGTCTGATCGAGGGGTTTGTGAAGGAGCCCGGCGACAACGTGTTGTCGAAGTTGGTGAGCGATACGGACGGCCCCGACGGCGCGATGGCGCCCGCCGAGGCTGCGGCCAATGCGCAGCTGCTGCTGATCGCCGGACATGACTCGACGGTCAACACCATCGCGCATTGTGTGCTGCTCCTGCTGCGCAATCCAGAATCGCTCGACCTGCTGCGCGAAAAGCCCGAACTGATCCCGAAGGCGATCGAAGAGGTCCTGCGGCTGCAGTCGGCTGTCCAGTTCTTCCCGAGCCGCAGCGTCACCGCCGACGTCGAGGTCGGGGGCACCGTGATCCCGGCCGGGTCCGCGGTGCATCTGCTGTACGGCGCGGCCAACCGCGACCCGAAGCGGTTCGCGGACCCGGAGAAGTTCGATATCCAGCGCAAGGACAACCAGCACGTGGGCTGGGGCCGCGGAGTGCACAGCTGTGTCGGCGGTCCGCTGGCCCGCCTCGAGGTCAACATCGCGGTGGAGACGTTCCTGCGCCGGGTGGAGAACCCGCGCCTGGTCGTCGACCCGCCGCCGTACCGGCAGAACCAGGTGTTCCGCGGTCCGCTGCATCTCGAGGTCGAGTTCGACTCGGTCACGGACGGCTAGGGCGAGCGAAGCGAAGGGGAGAGAGGGTAGGTAGCGAAATCAAAGCCTTCCAGTTCGTCGAGTGGCAACAGCCGGGGCAACTCCGGGACGTGCCGGTGCCGGAACCAGGGCCAGGGGAGGTGCTGGTCAAGATCGGCGGCGCAGGCGCCTGCCATTCGGACCTCCATCTGTTGGAGGCCCCCGCGGGATCGAAGTCGATGACGCTGCCGTTCACCCTCGGCCACGAGAACGCCGGCTGGGTCGAGACGATGGGGCCGGGCGCAACGGGTTTCGCACCCGGTGACCCCGTTATCGTGTACGGACCGTGGGGCTGTGGGCTGTGCATGAATTGCCGCCAGGGGATGGAGAACTACTGCCAGACACCGGGGAAGCCGAGCCCGGGTGGGCTCGGTGGCACCGACGGTGGCATGGCCGAGTATCTCCTCGTCCCGGCGACGCGCTATCTGATTCCATTGGGCGACTTGGACCCCCGTGAGGCGGCGCCGCTCACGGACGCGGGGCTGACCAGCTACCACGCGGTGAAGCGCTCAGTGCATCTGTTGGGGCCTGGCTCTACCGCGGTGGTCATCGGTGCGGGCGGACTGGGGCAAATGGCCATCCAGGTGCTCAAGGCGCTGGCCTCGGCGACAACCGTTGTCGCGGTGGATACTTCGGAAGACAAGCTGAAGATCGCCACGGATATGGGCGCCGACGAGGTACTTATCTCCGGCGACGATGCGGTGAAGCGCATCAAGGACATCACCAAGGGTCAGGGCGCCGAACTCGTCCTCGATCTGGT
This sequence comes from uncultured Actinomycetota bacterium, assembly GCA_963822305.1. Classification (GTDB taxonomy): domain Bacteria; phylum Actinomycetota; class Actinomycetes; order Mycobacteriales; family Mycobacteriaceae; genus Mycobacterium. Next base: position 89,323 of record CAWGHF010000030.1, read on the forward strand.
CGGAGTCAACCCGACACTCACGATGGCAGCTCAGGTGTCCCGGGTGCTCGGGCACCTCACCATCGTCGGTCTCGGTAACGCCGCCCTCCCGGTGAACTTCAACAGCCCTGCGAAGGAATGCTCGGTTGCGTCGCCGTTTTGGGGCACCATCCCCGAGCTGATCGAGGTGATCAGCCTCGCCCAGACCGGTGAAATCAAGATGCTCGTCGAACACTTCACCCTCGACGATGCGGCACACGCCTACCACCTGCTCCACGATGGGAAGATCCAAGGCCGCGCCGTCATTACACCGAACGACTAACGGCCCGGCGCAGCAGCCGCCGACGCTCCCAGGCGGTTACGGTGCGGTTAGATGCCGGTGCACAGCGACACGAAGGGTATGGGCGCGCAGATACCGACCGAGAAATATGGGGTGATGTCGCCGTTCCACGCTGGGGGTGGCGGAGGAGGCGGCGGTGGCAACGGTGCTGCCACGCAGGTGTTTGACGGCGGGTCGAACACGGTCCCCATCCCGCATTCGATCGCGTTACTCACCCCTGGAGAAACCATTGTCACGAATGCGAGCGGGGCAAACGCGGCGGCACCGATGATCGCGAAGCGATGAATGAAGGCGGTCATCGCACGCCTCTCTAATCTTTCCCAACCCTGCTTAGTCCAGAATGATACGACCGGTAGACCCCAGTTTCACCACAATTGACGATCGCGAAATTTCATTTTTTTATTTGCCGACGGTCGATGCAGCGAAATCCCAGAAGTCGCGGCAACAAACGCAACAAACGCAACAAATGCAACAAACGCAACAGTTTCGGGGCATCGTGTGCGGTGGGCTATCCCACTTTGTAGGTGGCGATCGCCTTCGCCACCGCCTTCGCCCTCAGGCGTTATGACGTCGACGTCGCAGTTGACTAACGTCTTCCCGCGCCGCAGCACCCTCCCCACGCCGATGAGGTCGGTGGACTGCGCCGGCGCGAGGAATTGCATCGCCAGCGACGTCGTGACACCGCGAAGCGAGTCGGGGACGTCGGCCCCCGCCCAGGCGGCGGCCATCACCGTCATGTCGGCCAGCGAGGCGATCGCTCCGCCGTGCACCATGTCGCCGAGCGTGACGTTGGTGGGATCGAACGGCATCCGAAGCCGCACCTCGTCACCGTCGAGCACCTCGGCGACGATGCCGAGCTTGGTCGCGAACGGGGAAGCGGGGATGAACTGCGCCATGACTTCGGCGCCGGTCTGCGCGCCACCTGGAAGGGACATGTCTTCAGTATCGGGCGCAGATCAATTACCTCCCAGGTAACCGCCAGCGTGCGTGTCTGCAGCCGACACGCCGCGCTAGAGGTGCATTTTGCGCACGCTCGGCAGAAGAAACTTTTGACATCGCAGGCCGGAACTGGTTTTATAACAGGTTATACCTGTAATTCTGGTCAAACCTACCAACTTAACGAGGAATCGATGACGACCGCGCAAGAGTCGAAACCGGTCGCCGGGCGCTACGAGCTGAGCCATCTCAGGGCGCTCGAGGCCGAGGCGATCCACATCATCCGCGAGGTTGCCGCCGAGTTCGAGCGGCCCGTGCTGCTGTTCTCCGGCGGCAAGGACTCCATCGTCATGCTGCATCTGGCGCTCAAGGCGTTTGCGCCGGGGCGGCTGCCGTTCCCGGTCATGCACGTCGACACCGGGCACAACTTCGACGAGGTTCTCCAAACCCGCGATGAGCTCGTCGAGGAGGCCGGCGTGCGGCTGGTCGTCGCCAAGGTGCAGGACGACATCGACGCAGGCCGCGTGGTCGAGACGATCCCGTCGCGCAACCCGATGCAGACCGTCACGCTGCTGCGCGCCATCCGTGAGAACAAGTTCGACGCGGCGTTCGGCGGCGCTCGGCGCGACGAGGAGAAGGCCCGAGCCAAGGAACGGGTGTTCAGCTTCCGCGACGAGTTCGGTCAGTGGGACCCCAAGGCGCAGCGGCCCGAGCTGTGGAATCTGTACAACGGCCGCCACCACAAGGGCGAGCACATTCGGGTGTTCCCGCTGTCCAACTGGACGGAATTCGACATCTGGTCCTACATCGGCGCCGAGAAGATCAAGCTGCCGTCCATCTACTATGCGCACCGCCGCAACGTGTTCGAGCGCGACGGGATGCTGCTGGCCGTGCACAAGTACCTGCAGCCGCGCAAGGACGAAGAGGTCGTCGAGAAGACCGTGCGATTCCGCACCGTCGGCGACGTCACCTGCACCGGTTGCGTCGAGTCGCTCGCGGGCACGGTGTCCGAGGTGATCGCCGAGACCGCGGTGTCACGCCTCACCGAGCGCGGCGCCACCCGCGCCGATGACCGCATCTCCGAAGCAGGCATGGAAGACCGCAAGCGGGAGGGCTACTTCTGATGACCACACTTCTTCGTCTGGCCACCGCCGGATCCGTCGACGACGGAAAGTCCACCCTCATCGGGCGCCTGCTGTTCGATTCCAAGGCCGTCATGGAGGACCAGCTGGCGTCGGTCGAGCGCACCTCGAAGGAGCGCGGACACGACTACACCGACCTGGCGCTGGTGACCGACGGCCTGCGCGCCGAGCGGGAACAGGGCATCACGATCGACGTCGCGTACCGCTACTTCGCCACTCCCAAGCGGAAATTCATCATCGCCGACACGCCCGGCCACATTCAGTACACCCGCAACATGGTCACCGGCACCTCGACCGCACAGCTGGCGATCGTGCTGGTCGACGCCCGCCACGGCCTGCTCGAGCAGTCGCGTCGGCATGCGTTCCTAGCGTCGCTGCTCGGCATCCGCCACATCGTGCTGGCCGTCAACAAAATGGACCTCATCGAGTGGGACCGCGAACAGTTCGAGAAGATCCGCGATGACTTCCATGAATTCGCGGCGCGTCTCGACGTGCACGATGTGACCACGATTCCGCTGTCGGCCCTACAGGGCGACAACGTGGTGACCAAGTCCGAGAAGACCCCCTGGTACGACGGGCCCGCGCTGCTGTCGCACCTCGAAGAGGTCTACATCGCGGGCGACCGCAACCTGGTCGACGTGCGGTTCCCGGTCCAGTACGTGATCCGGCCGCAGACCCACGACCACACCGACCACCGCAGCTATGCGGGCACCGTCGCCAGCGGCGTCATGCGTCCCGGCGACGAGATCGTCGTCCTGCCCACCGGCAAGACGAGCCGCATCACCGCGATCGAAGGGCCGAGCGGGCCTGTCCAGGAAGCGTTCCCGCCGATGGCCGTTTCGGTCAGCCTGGCCGACGACATCGACATCTCCCGCGGCGACCTGATCGCGCGGCCCAACAATCAGCCGCGGGTTGCGCAGGATTTCGACGCGACGGTGTGCTGGATGGCCGACGAGGCGTCGCTGGAGCCTGGTCGCGACTACATCATCAAGCACACGACGCGCACCACACGCGCCAAGGTGACCGCTCTCGATTACCGTCTCGACGTCAACACTCTGCACCGCGACAAGACGGCGACCGCGCTCAAACTCAATGAGCTGGGCCGCATCTCGTTGCGCACGCAGGTGCCGCTGTTGCTCGACGAGTACAGCCGCAACGCGGCGACCGGTTCGTTCATCCTGATCGACCCGAACACCAACGGCACCGTTGCGGCAGGCATGATCCTGCCGTACGTCACGGCGCGCACAGCAAGCCCCAACACAGTGCGGCACGACTCGCTGTGCACCTCCGAGGACCGGCTGTCGAAGGGCCGGACGGTGTGGTTCACCGGGCTGTCGGGTTCAGGCAAGTCGTCGGTGGCGATGCTCGTCGAGCAGAAGCTGCTCGAAAAGGGCACCCCGGCATATGTTCTCGACGGGGACAACCTTCGGCACGGTCTCAACGCCGACTTGGGCTTCTCCATGGCCGACCGCGCCGAGAACCAGCGCAGGCTTGCCCACATCGCCGCCATCCTCGCCGACTCCGGCCAGATCGTGCTGGTGCCCGCGATCAGCCCGCTGGACGGAGCACCGCGCGCTTGGCGCGCCAGGTGACCAATGACAGCGGCCTCGACTTCTTCGAGGTGTTCTGCGACACCCCGCTCGAGGACTGCGAACGCCGCGACCCGAAGGGCTTGTACGCCAAGGCGCGGGCAGGCGAGATCACCCACTTCACCGGAATCGACAGCCCATACCAGCGGCCGAAAAACCCCGACCTGCGACTCACCCCGGAGCGTACGAGCGAGGAACTGGCCGATCTGGTCATCGAGATGCTGGAAAGCCGTCCGTGACCGACCGCAGCGACGACGAGGTCGCCGCGCGGCTGGCCACCCAAGCGGGGGAACTGCTCCTCGGCGTCCGCGAAGAGCTCGCCGATGCCAGTTCGGCCGAGCGAAAGGCCGCGGGGGACAAGCGGTCCCACGACTTCCTGATGGAAGCCCTCGCATCCGCGCGGCCCGATGACGCGGTGTTGTCCGAGGAGGGCGCCGACGACCCGGTCCGGTTGGGATCCCAGCGGGTGTGGATCGTCGACCCTCTCGACGGCACCCGCGAGTTCTCTGAACTCGGTCGCGACGACTGGGCAGTGCACGTCGCACTCTGGCAGGGTGGCGCACTCGTCGCGGGTGCGGTCGCGCTACCGGCACAGGGGATCACGCTCGCCACGCCGGACGTCGCGGCCCCACCGCCTGCGCCTGCCAAGCCGCGCATCGTGGTCTCCAGGACGCGCCCGCCCGCCGTCGCGCTCGAGGTCCGAGACGCGCTCGATGGTGTGCTCGTCGAAATGGGCTCGGCCGGAGCGAAAGTCGCTTCGGTTGTGCAGGGGCTGTCCGACGTGTATGTCCACGCCGGTGGCCAATACGAATGGGATTCCGCGGCGCCGGTCGCGGTTGCCCGCGCGGCCGGCCTGCACACGTCGCGCCTCGACGGCTCACCGCTCGAATACAACCGGCCGGACCCCTTGCTGCCCGATCTGATCGTGTGCCGACCCGAGCTTGCCGAGGCGGTCCTTTCCGTCACCCGGTAGGAACCGCCGCGGCCTTGCCTTGGAGAAGGCTGCGCGGTCGCTGCGAGTTACGTTGGAACACAATGGCATAGCTTGTGGACAGCAGCCGCATAGCCAATTCTGAACTTCATGAGCTCGAAACCGTTCACTCGCCGCTTGGTGGCAGTGGTTGGCGGTGGGGCACTGATCGCGATGGGCGCATTCCTGGCGGGGTGCGGCAACAACGGCGAGCAGACGCCTTCCACGACACCACCACCACGACAACGACCACGACGTCGCCGTCATCGAGTGCAGCGCCGCCGTCGCCGACGGAGAAGGGCATCAACCCCACCGGCGGCAACCTGTTCACGCCTGACATCAAGGCGCCGCCGGCACCCACCGAGCCTCCCGGCGTGCACCGCAACAATTGACACGAAGAGGACGTGAATTGTGTTTACCGGCCGAATCAGTCGTCTTCGGATCGTCGTCGCCAGTGGCTCCGCACTGATCGCGATCGGCGCTTTTGCCAGCGCGTGCGGAAACAACGGGGGGCAGGCGCCCTCCACCACGACCACGACGACGACGACATCGCCGTCATCGAGTGCGGCGCCGCCGTCGCCGACGGAGAAGGGTGTCAACCCCACCGGCGGCAACCTGTTCACACCCGGGGTGACCGCTCCCGCGGCACCGAATGTGCCACCGGGTCAGCACCCCGGGATCAACGGCGTTCCGTAGGGATCATGGGTGGTGCCGGTTCGCCACCGCAGGGGCGCGACGGAAGTTCTGACATTCGAACTTCACAGGGTCCGACGTCGGTGGGACCATCGCAGTATGGGGACCAATTCAGAGAGCAAGGGCTCGACGGGGCAGGTCTCGACCACCGCTGCGGAGGTGTACGAGGAGTTTTTTGTGCCTGCCCTGTTCGCTCAGTGGGTAGCACCGATGCTGGACGCGGTCGACGCGCACCCGGGCGACCGGGTGATCGATATCGGGACTGGCACGGGCGTGCTTGCCCGGGCTGCGTTACGACGAGTGGGTCCAGCGGGCTCGGTCATCGCGGTAGATCCGAACGAGGGCATGCTCGCCGTCGCGGCCCGCCTAGCCCCGAAACTCGACATTCGGCGGGGAACAGCCGAACAGTTACCCGTGGCCGACAGTCAAATGACCTGTACCACATGCCAGTTCGCGCTCATGTTCGTCGAGGATCGGGCGCTTGCCGTCAGCGAGATGGCCCGGGTCACCAGTCCCGGTGGACGCGTTGCGGTCGCGACATGGGCGGCTATCGAGGAATCACCGGGTTATGCGGCCATGGTGGGGCTGCTTGACGAGGTGCTTGGCCATTGGGCCGCGGAGGCGTTGCGTGCGCCGTTCTGCATCGGCACAACCGACGGGCTCAAAGATCTGCTGCAGGCGTCGTTTGATGATGTGGTCGTAGAACACCGGGCGGGCGAGGCGCGCTTCGCGTCGCTCGACGAGTGGTTGCATACCGACATCCGGGGCTGGACGCTCGCCGACGATGTCGACGACGACCAGTTCGCCCGGCTGCGCACGCGGGCGTCCGACCGACTGTCGCGGTTCGTCGGCGCCGACGGCGTGGTGAGTTTTCCCGCTCCCGCGCTGATCGCCACCGCAACCGCAGCCTGACGGCTTACGCTCGGCGGCGTGTCAGAACCTAAGACCCTGCGCGCGTTGGCCGAACTGCCCTTGGTCCCGGCGCGCCTGGCCCAGTCGACGCTCATCATGATCGACTGCCAGAACACCTACACCCGTGGCGTGATGGAGCTCGACGGGGTGCAGGCGGCGCTCGACGAGGCCGCCGCGCTGCTGGACCGGGCCCGGTCCGCGGGCATCCCGATCATCCACATCCAGCACTCCGACGGGCCGGGCTCGCTCTACGACATCGACGGGGAGAGCGGCGCGATCGTCGATCGCGTCGCCCCGCGCGAAGGTGAGCCGGTGGTGGTGAAGAACTATCCGAACTCGTTCGTGCAGACGGATCTTGACGAGCGACTGAAGTCCGCGAACGCGTCGAATCTCGTGCTTGCCGGGTTCATGACGCACATGTGCGTGAACTCGACGGCACGTGGGGCGTTCAATCTCGGATACGCGCCGACGGTGGTGGCCGCCGCGACCGCCACCCGAACATTGCCCGGCGTCGACGGCGAGCCGGTGGCCGCGTCGGTGCTGCACACGGCGAGCCTGGCCGCCATTGCCGACCTGTTCGCCGTCGTCGTTCCCGACGCCGCGGAAATCCCGGACTGAGCGGGCCGGCGATCCACATGACGACACCATCGACCCAGGTCAGCAGGCTCGGCGAGAAGCAGAGCACATCGCGCGGCCAACTCGACGAACTGCTCGACAGCACACCGCTTGCCACGGTGGCGCTGGTCCGCGACGGCCATCCGGTGATCTTCCCGACCGGCTTCGCCAGGGTCGACGACGAACTCGTCATCCACGGCTCTACCGGCTCCCCGTGGATGCGCGCACTTGCCACCGGCGCGCCGGCGGCAGTCGCGGTGACCGGACTGGACGGAATCGTCGTGGCGCGCAGTGGATTCGAGTCCTCGTTCCGTTATCGCAGCGCCGTCGTCTTCGGGGTCTTCGAGCGGGTGCCCGAAGCCGAGAAGGTGCGCTACCTCGACCGGCTGACTGAGGCGTTCATCCCGGGCAGGACCACCGAGCTGCGGGCCAGCAGCCGCAAGGAAGTCGCGGCCACATTGCCGCTGCGGCTGCCGATCGGTGCGGACAACTGGTCGCTGAAGGTCAGCGATGGCTGGCCCGAAGACCCGGACGAGGACATTGCCGGTGACGCATGGGCCGGGGTCGTCCCGATGTCGATCGCCTACGGCGCGCCGCTGCCCGCACCCGACCTCAGATCGGGCATCCCACTGCCCGAGTCGGTGCGTGCGATGACGGTGCGCCGCCGTCAGTCCAATAGCACGGTGCGCCGGTACAGATCCGTGCGACGGTCGCCGTGCACGTCGTTGTGCGAATTGATCCGCTTCACCCGTGACTCGGCCAGGTCGATGTCGGCGGCGATCACGCCCGCCTCGCCGAATTCGGCGATGACCATCGGATAACCGTCGGCGTCGACGATCACGCTGCCGCCGATCCAGTCCTGACCGCGTTCCACGCCGACGCGGTCGCATACCGCGATCGGCATCCGGTTCATCCCCGCACCCGCCAGCGCGCGCACCATCTCCGTCGGTCGTTCCCCCTCCGGTCGCGGCAGCAGTGGCCAGTTCACCGGGGCGCACAGCAGGTCGGCGCCGGAAAGTGCCACGGCGCGAACCCATTCCGGAAACTCGACGTCGTAGCAGATCATCACGCCGATGCGGCCGTGCTCGGTGTCCACCACGATGGGCAGATCGTCGCCGCGGTCGAACACGGCGTTCTCGCTGTCCCACAGGTGCGCCTTGCGATACACGCCTCGCAGACCCGTCGGGTCGACGACGGCCGCGCTGTTGTAGATCGCGTCGCCCGCCGCCTCGGGGAATCCGGCGACGATGGTGAGCCCGAACGCCTCGGCGAGGTTGGCCCATTCGGCGATGGCCGGGCCGTCGCGGGTTTCGGCCAACGAGGACAGCTCGGCACGGTCGGCGAAGACATAGCCCGACGACGCCAGCTCGGGCAGCACGACGATCTGCGCGCCGTCGCGGGCCGCCACCTCGACCGCGGACCGGCAGCTGGCGCGGTTTCCCGCGGTATCTCCAATGGACAGCGGCAGCTGGGCGCAGGCGACGCGGGTGGTCATCTGTCGATGGTGATGCACGCGCGTCCGGTTTGCACCCATGTCGATGGCAGAATTCAGGGCATGCGGATGTCGGCCAAGGCGGAGTACGCCGTACGGGCGATGGTCCAATTGGCCTCCGCCGACGAGGGCTCGGTGGTCAAGACCGACGACCTGGCCAAGGCGCAGGGCATTCCACCGCAGTTTCTCGTCGACATCCTGTCGGATCTGCGCACCGACCGACTGGTCCGTAGCCGCCGTGGTCGCGACGGCGGCTACGAGCTGGCCCGACCTGCGGCCGAGATCAGCATCGCCGACGTGCTCCGCTGCATCGACGGACCGCTGGCCAGCGTGCGGGACATCGGCCTTGGTGATCTGCCCTATTCGGGACCGACCGCCGCGCTGACCGATGTCTGGCGGGCGTTGCGGGCAAGCATGCGCTCGGTGTTGGAGGAGACCAGCCTGGCCGATGTGGCGACCGGGGACCTGCCATCCCATGTCGTCACGTTCGCCGACGACTACCGGGGCCAGGAGCAGGAGCGGGGCCACCGGAGCCGGAAGGCCGGCGACGCGGTCGGTTAGCGGCGGCGACGCGTTCGGCGTCGAGTGGCGATGCCGTCGAGCAGCATTCGCAGGCCGCGGTCGAAGTCCTCTTCCACCGACGTTTCGACGGCGACCGTCGACAACGCCTCCACGTTGGGGTGCTCGGCACCGGCGACCGACCCGATACGGGCGGCGACCAGAGGGCCCGCCAGATCGGCCTGCGCTGCACCGGTCACCAGGCCGAGCAGCGCATGGAACGCGGCAAGCCGGTCACGGTCCTCCAGGCCGGCGCGGCCCAACGCCGCGATAAGCGCCTCGGCCGCCGCGAAGCCCGTCGACGAGGACATTCGGCGAGTCAGCACAAGCGGAATGGCCGCGGGATGTGCACGGATGCCCTGCCACATCGCACCGGCGATGGCGTACGCGTCCTGCTGCCAGTCGTCGGTCGGCTCGGGCAGTCGCACCTCGGCGACGATTGCGGCCACGACGAGCTCCTCGAGCCCCTCCTTGTCGGCGACGTAGTTGTACAGCGTCATCGGCCCGGTGCCCAACGACGCCGCCAGCGACCGCATGCTCAACGCGCCGATGCCCGAGTCGTCGACGATGCGCAGTGCAGCGGCGGCGATTTCATCAGTGGTGAACCGAGCCCGCATCCCACACCCCTTGACAAGTACGGCGTACGTGTAAGAGTGTAGCCATACGTACACCGTACTTATGAGGAGATCGACATGCCGGTGACCATCCCGACCCATCGAGTCGACTTTGCCTCCGACGGCGTCCGATGTGCGGGTTGGCTTACGCTGCCCGCCGGGGCAGGGCCGCATCCGGGTGTCGTTCTGGTGCACGGCTTCGGTGCGACACACGACATGATGTTGCCGAATTACGAACAGCACTTCGCCGCCGCGGGTATCGCCACCCTCTCGTTCGACTACCGCAATACCGGAGAATCCGACGGCCAACCGCGGCAACACATTTCACTGCGAGGGCAGCGTGCCGATGTGGAGGCGGCGCTGAACTTCCTGACGATGCAATCCGCTGTCGACGCGGGTCGTGTCGGGTTGTGGGGGACCAGCCTGGGTGGGATGAATGTGTTGCGAGTCGCCGCTACCCGAGGCGACGTGAGCGTTGCGGTCGTGCAATGCCCGATGGTGCACGGGCCTGCGGCCGTCCGCTCGTTGGGTGCGATGCAGGCGCTTCGGCTCGCACCGTTCATCGCCGAGGATGCGTTGCGTGCGTTGCTGCGTCGGAAGCGGCGCTATGTGGCGATCGTCGGGCCGCCGGGCAGCACTGCGGTCGTCACTGCGGAGGGCGCCGCAGACGGCTGGAATTCGACCGTCCCCCCGGGAGGGCACTTTGACAACCGGGTCGCCGCCGCAGACGCGGTCGGCTTGGTGTGGACGTCAGCACTTCGGCACGCGGCCAAGATCACCGCACCTCTGTTGGTGTGCGTCTGCGATCGCGAGAACCTTATCGACCCCAGATACGTTGAGCTGGCGGCCACGCGGGCGCCGAGAGGCGAGTCGCGCCATTACGATTCCGACCACTTCGAGATCTACCATCCGCCGCTGGTCGAACAGGCGCTCGCCGACCAAACCGCCTTTCTGCTGGAGCATCTCGATGTCCGTGCGTGACCTTCTGCGTGACAACGACGAGAGGTTCCTCGGTATCGCGCGCAGCTTCAGCGCCGCCGACTGGTCGGGTCCGAGCCTGTGTGAGCGGTGGACCAACCATGAGGTGCTCGCTCACGTGGTTGTCGGGCTCAGTGCGCCACTTCACTCCGTGACCGGCGCGATGTTCCGTCACCGCGGCTCCTTCGACGCCGCGAATGCCGAGATGGCGACGGTACTGGCCGCGGTGCGCTCACCCGCCGCACTGCTCGACGATTTCGGGCGATTGAGCCGAACACCAAAAGGACTGGGCCGCTACTTTCCGTCGAGGCTGTTACTCGGCGACCATGTCACGCATGAGCTCGACATGGTTCTCGCTCTGGGCCTGGAGCCACAGATCCCGCCGGACGTTCTGGTCGCGGTGCTGAACACCCAAGTGGCCATGCCGAATCCCTTCGTGCCTGCATTCCGGAACTCCAGAGGCCTGCGGCTACGGGCGACCGACGCCGCTTGGCGTAATGGCGAGCGAGGCCCCGTCGTCGAAGGTCGCGCCGCCGACCTCGTGTCGGTGCTCGGCAACCGGCCGAAGGTGCTGCCACGCCTCGGCGGCGACGGCGTCGCCCTTCTCGAGGTGAGGCTCAGCCCTCCGACCCGTACGGGCGGGTGATGATCTCCAGATAGTGGCCCGCCGGGTCCTGGAAGTAGACCCCGCGCCCGCCGTCGTTGTGGTTGATCTCGCCGGGCCTACTGCCCCGCGGATCCGCCCAATGCTGCATACCGCGATCGCGAATCTTGCCGTAGATCGAGTCGAATTCGTCCTCGGACACCAGGAACGCGTAGTGCTGTGGACGGATCTCCTGCCCGTCGGGCACCTCCGCGTAGTCGAGGCTGACGTCGTTGGCGACAGCCACCACCAGGAAATGGCCGAACGGCTCCGGATCAGGCAGGTCGAACAGTTCGGTCAGGAAGGTCGCCGACTCCAACTTGTCCTTCGCGGCGACGATCGTGTGGTTCAACTTGATGCTCATGTAGCGCCAGTAAACCAGTTTCGTTCGACCGGCGAGAAGGTGAACGATGGGGACATGGCAGACGTCAAAGACCTGACCGGCGAACGGGTCTTACTGCGAGCGCCCCGGCTCGACGACGCCGACGAGCTGTTCGCCTCGGTCGCCTCCGACCCTGAGGTGACTCACTACATGTCGTGGACGCCGCATCCCGACGTCGACGAGACCCGTCGGGTGATCACCGAGTTGTTCAATGTCGGCGAGGAACGCACGTGGCTGATCGAGCTGCAGGACAGCGGGGAGATCATCGGCACCTGTGGTTTCCGGCCGGTGCAGGCGCACAGCCGCGATTTCGGCTATGTGCTCGGCCGACGGTGGTGGGGTCATCGGCTCATGCCGGAGGTGGTGGCGCTGCTTCTCGCCGAGATGGAAGGCGACCCCAGCGTGTACCGGATCTCGGCGATCTGTCACGTCGACAACACCCGTTCGGCCCGTGTACTCGAGGGTGCGGGCCTGTCATTCGAGGGCCGGCTCGTTCGCCACACCGTCTTTCCGAACATCAGCGCGAGTGAACCGCAGGACGTGCTTCAGTTCGCCAAGGCGGTCAGGTAACGGCGCCGCGCACTGCCCAGGCGCGGGCCGTCAACGTGAAGCTGGCGTCCCCTAGCCGGTTGCGCAGCCGTGCCCGCAACTTCTCCCGCGCCGGCTCGGTCAGCGAGGCCACATAGGCGCCCGCAGGCCCTTGCCCGCCGAGGAACGGCTGCCAGTAGTCATCGAATGATGTGAATGTCATGTCGATCGCGAGCGGTGTTTCCTCGACGTCGTGCAGTCCGACGTTTCGCCACAGAGCCGATAATTCGCCCCGGCGGCTGAGCGGCATGTGGCGTTCGTCCCGCCCGGCTGCGGCCGCATCCAGCGACCCAGCCTCATCCCAGAACACCCGCAGCATCTCCATGCCGTCGCCGTAGTCCCAGACCGCAGCGGCCACAACGCCATTCGGCCGGGTCACCCGTGTCATTTCACTCAAAGCGGTGGTGGCGTCGGGTACGAAGTTCACCACGAGCATCGACAGCGTCCGGTCGAACTCCCCGTCGGAAAAAGGGGGCGCCGAAGCGTCGCCGACCTGGAAGCGCACCCCGTCGTTGCCGCCGCGTTGCGCGGCCTCGATGAATTCCCGCGAGCGGTCGATACCGACGGCACGGACGTCCGGGATGGACGCGGCGGCGAACGTCAATGCCCCGGTGCCGCAGCCGACGTCGAGCACGCTGTCACCGCTTTCCACTCCGGCGAAGTCAACGAACAGCGGCGCGAGCCGGCGGCTCCAGCGTCCCATGAATCGTTCGTAGCCATCGCTTTCGGAGAACATGCCGCCCTCAGGTTATCCAGCCTTGCGTGGTACGAATGAGCGATTGAGCCGATGGGAGGCAATGATGCCGAACGGGTTTGATCTACGAGGCCTCGCGGTTCCGGTGATCGTTGCGCCGATGGCCGGTGGTCCGTCGACACCCGAGCTGGCCGCCGCCGGCACCAATGCGGGCGGCCTGGGTTTCGTCGCCGCGGGGTACCTCAGCGCCGAAGCGCTCGCCGAGCGGATAGCCGCCGCCCGCAAGCTGACCACCGGTCCGCTCGGTGTCAACCTGTTCGCGCCGCAGCCCAGCGCGGCGACTGCCGAGGCGATCGAGAAGTACGCCGCGGCGCTGGCCCCCGATGTGCAGCGATACGGGGCCAAGCTGGGCGAGCCCGCCTACAACGACGACGCCTGGGCGGCCAAGGTCGACGTTCTGCTCGACATGCGGCCCGAAGTCGCATCGTTCACGTTCGGCCTGCCGAGCGTCGAGGAGTGCAAGCGGCTGCGCGACGCGGGCATCGCCACCGTTGGCACGGTGACCTCGGTCTACGAGGCGGATGCCGCGGTGGACTGCGGCGTCGACGCGATTGCGGTTCAGGGCCCGTCGGCCGGTGGGCACCGCGGCACATTCGACCCCGTCGCGGAGCCCAACGCGCAACCGCTGCCCGAATTGCTCGCCGCCGCGGTAGCCCGGGTCAGCGTCCCCGTCATTGCCGCAGGTGGCCTGGTGACCGCCGATGACGTCAAGCGCGTGATCGAGGGAGGGGCGGTGGCGGCGCAGCTCGGCACGGCGTTCTTGCTCGCCGACGAAGCGGGCAGCAGCCCTGTGCACCGCGCCGCGCTCCAGGACCCACAGTTCACCGAAACCGTTGTGACCAAGTCTTTTTCCGGCCGCTATGCGCGGGGACTGCGCAACCGCTTCATCGACGACCACGAGGCGCAGGCGCCGTTCGGATATCCCGAGATCCATTATCTGACCGGCCCGTTGCGGGCCGGCTCGGTGCGCGCAGGCGACCCGCACGGCACCAACGTGTGGGCGGGCACCGGCTTCAAGTCGATCAGGTCGGCGTCGGTCGCCGACATCATGAAAGACCTGGCTTAGTCGGCGGCGAATTCAGCTGTACGTCAGTTTCGGGCTGCGATCATGGCAGCCACGATGCGTTTATTGGTCGTCGAGGACGAGCAGCGGCTTGCCGCGGGACTTCGCAAGGGGCTCGAGGCGGAGGGTTTTGCGGTCGATGTTGTTCACACCGGCACGGACGGTATCTGGATGGCGCGAGAAAATCCCTTTGACGCGATCGTTCTCGACATCATGCTGCCCGGCGCGAACGGCTACGACGTGTGCCGGACATTGCGCAGCGAGGGTAATTGGACGCCGATCTTGATGCTCACCGCGAAGGACGGGATCGCGACGAGGTCGAGGGGCTCGAAACGGGCGCCGACGACTATCTGTCCAAGCCGTTTTCGCACGCGGTTCTGATCGCCCGGCTACGGGCTGTTTTGCGCCGCGGAGCGCGCCCGCGTCCAACGGTGTTGGAAGTCGGTGATCTACGATTGGACCCGCGGCACGCCGGGTTTGGCTGCGTGGTGATGGAAATACCGTTCACCGCCCGCGAGTTCGCCGTCCTCGAATTCTTCGTGCACCATCCCGACGAGGTGCTGGCAAAGCAGGACATCCTCGACCATGTCTGGGACTTCGATTTCGAAGGTGATCCGAACATTGTCGAGGTCTATGTACGGCGGCTGCGAGCCAAGCTGCAGCGCTCGGCCGATCGACCGGTGATTGAAACCATTCGCGGCGCCGGCTACCGGCTGGTCGTTTCTCGTGCTTAGCCGCCTCAGGACCATCCGGGCCGGCACGACTGCCGCGGCAACCGTCATCGTCGGCATCGCCTTGGTGGCTGGCGCGGCGGTGTTGATCGCCGCACTTCGGCACAGCCTGATCGACGAGGTCGAGGAGGCGGGCAGGGCGCAGGCGGTCAAATATCGCCAGGCAACTGGAATCCGGTCGGCCGAGGCCCTGGACGTCGCAGGAAGCGACGACGAACAACTGGTCCAGGTGCTCGCTCCTGACGGTCGGTCGTCGCATCGAGCCCCAACGTCGCCGGTGAAGCCTGCGGTGGTGCAGTTGCGGCCCGGGCAAACACGACACGTGGTCACGCCGCTCGATGACGACGAATTCGCCACGATCGCGGAGGGCTCGCAGACTCCCGAAGGACCTCGAACTGTGCTGGTAGGCCGGGCGCTGGTCGACGTGTTCGACGCCACGGCAGTGGTCACCAGGATGCTCGTTGATTGGTCTACCGGTACTTGCTGGTGGTGGTCGCGCTCACCACGTGGTTCGCGGTGGGACGTGCGTTGGCGCCGGTCGAGGCGATTCGCCGAGAGGTCGACGCAATCTCGGGTGCCGAATTACACCGCCGGGTACCGCAGCCGAAGTTCGATGACGAGATCGGGCGACTCGCCGCGACGATGAACCGGATGCTGGTGCGGCTCGAAGACAGTCGAAACAGCCAGCGCCGCTTCATCTCCGACGCATCCCACGAACTGCGATCGCCGCTCACCACCATCCGCGAGCATTCCGAGGTGGTGATTGCGCATCCGGAGGGGACCACCGCCGAGGAGCTTGCCGGCGTGGTGCTGGCCGAGGAAATGAGGATGCAGACGTCTTGTCGAGGACATGCTGCTACTGGCTCGTGCCGACGAACACGCCGCGCCGCAGCGCGTCCCAGTTGACCTTGATGACCTGGTCTTCGAGGAGGCTCGCAGGCTGCGGTCCACCACCGTCTTCGGGTCGACACATCGGCGGTCGGGGCGGCGCAGGGTGCACGGGGACGTCGATGCGCTGCGGAGGGTGGTGCGCAACCTCGCCGACAACGCCGCTCGACACGCGTCGGCCCGCGTCGATTTCTCTCTGTCCGAGCAAGACGGAAAGGTGCGGTTCACCGTCGACGACGACGGTCCGGGTATCCCGGAATTCGAACGGGAACGGGTGCTGAAGCGATTCGTCAGGCTCGACGAGGCGCGTTCACGCGATGAGGGCGGCAGCGGCCTGGGTCTCGCGATCGTCGACGAGGTCGTCCGAGCGCACGGCGGCTTGCTATTGATCGGGCAGGCACCCGCAGGCGGCGCACGCATCGAGATCACGATTGCCCACCGATCGCGGCTGAGCGCGTTCAGCCTGCAGTCAGGTAGCCCGGTCCAGACTGAGACCATGAATTGCAAAGGTATTGGGATTCTGACGGCGGTAGGTGCGGCGGCGGTCGCGATCGGAACGGGCATCGCCACGGCGCAACCCGACGACGGCGAGGGATCGCCGATCACCGGCGAGGCGCTGGCGAAGGCCAGCCAGGCTGCGCTGGCGTTCACCGGCGGTGGAACCGTTACCGGCACCGAGGTCGGCGACGAGGAAAGCCTCTACGAGGTGGAGGTGACGCTGGCCGATGGCAGCCAGGTCGACGTCCAACTCAACGACGCGTTCGCCGTGGTCGGCAACAAAACCGACCCGCCCGGTTCCGACACCGAACCCGACGCACCCGGCAACTAGCGAAGCTCGTCGATGATGATGTCGCCGGTATCCGAGCGCGCGGTGACCACCGACGCGGCGCCCTTGCGGTCGCTGGTCTGTGGGACGCGCACCACCGTGTCTCCGCTCTCCTCGCTGGTGTTGGCGTTCACGACGTAGGGACCGCGGGGCGGCAGCGCGATGCGGATGTCGCCGTTGTCCGTGGTCGCGTCGAGGATGCGCGGGGCGGTGTTGAAGTCCACCTCGATGTCGCCGTTCGCGGTGGTGGCGCGGAACGACTCTGTGACCGTGACGGCGGAGCGGGCGACCACGTCGCCGTCCACGCTGTCGACCTCGATGCGCCGGGCGGCGCCGCTGAGTAGCACCGCCCCGTGCGTCATGCGCGCGGTCACCTGGTCTAGATCGGCCTGTGTCATCAAGACGCCGGTCCTCTGCTGGCTGGTGACCTTCAGTCGACGAGCCAACTCAGGGGGCAGCACCACATTGATCTCGCCGGCGCGGCCCCACTGCAGGAACGGCGACGGCTCGCCGCCGATCGCGATGCGAGTGTTCGCGGAGTCATTGGTCACCGTCAACGGGTGCGAACCGGCGCGCGTGGAGTTGGTCATCCGCATGTCGGCGTGCGGCTCGGTGGTGTCCCGGTCGGCGGTGATGCGGACCGCCACCGGCAACTGACCGGTATCGACGACCAGCGATCGCATTGTCGACGGTAGGGGCTTGCTGTCGGTGACCACACGGAAGGTGGACAGTCCCCATGCCGCAACGCCGAGGGTGCCGACGGTGCCGAGCACGAGCACCGCTGCCGCGGCAATGAGCAGTAACCGAATCGCGGTGCGTCCGTCGGGGGACAGCGGTGGGGGCGACGACGGTGGCGCGGTTGGCGGGTTGACCGGCGGCGCGGGCGGGGGAGGGGCGATGGTGGTCACGGTGAAAAGCCTTTCGGTTGTTCAGGACTCGAGGTAGCGCAGGACGGCCAGCACGCGACGGTTCTCGCTCTCGTCGGGAGCCAGGTCCAACTTGGTGAAGATGGAGGCGATGTGCTTCTCGGCGGAGCCCGTCGAGATGTGCAGGGTCGCGGCGATCGCGGAGTTCGTCTTGCCCTCCGCCATCAGTTGCAGCACCTCGTGCTCGCGTTGGTGAGCTGATCGAGTACCGCCCGTCGGTGCGAACGCACCAGAATCTGCGATACCACTTCGCTCGGGCCCAAGCCGCCGGAGTTACTGCGCGAAGCGGGCGACTGACCAGCACCCGGCCCCGCAACGGCGGCGTGCCACAATCGCACCCGTGCACGTAGGGATGACGATGCCGGTGATGGAGCCGGCTCTCGATGCGTTGGTCCTCGAGAGTTGGGCCAGGACAATCGACGACGGACCGTTCTCATCGCTGTGTTGGGGTGAGCGAATCGCGTTCGACAATCCCGAGGCAATCACGCTGCTTGGCGCGCTGGCGGCATGGACGGATCGCGTGCGGCTGGTGACGACGGTGGTGGTGCCGCAGCTGCACGACCCGGTGATGCTGGCCAAGGCGCTCGCGACCGGTGACATGCTCAGCGGCGGCAGGCTCACCGTCGGCCTCGGAGTGGGCGGACGGCGCGAGGACTACGAAGCAGTCTGCGCCGACCCCACCACGCAGACGATGCGGGGGATGGCCGAGCGCGTCGCGGTGATGAAGCGGATATGGTCGGGCGAGAAGGTGACCGAATCCGTCGTCCCCGTTGGACCCGCGCCGGCGCAGAAGGGCGGCCCGCAGCTGCTGGTCGGAACGATGGGTCCCAAGACGGTGCAGTCCGCCGCCGCATGGGCCGACGGACTGGCCGGCACAACGCTGGATCTCGACACCACGAAACAGAACGAGCTGTATGACGTCGCGCGGACGGCGTGGGCGCAGGCCGGAAAGCCCAAACCCCTTCTCGCCACCTCGTTCTGGTTTGCGCTTGGCGACGGCGATGAAGCGCGCGCACAGGTGCACCGGCATCTGCGCCGCTACATGAACTGGATACCGGCCGAGTACGTCGATGCCATGGCGCCTACCACCGGCTGGGCGGGCAACGAGGACGAATTGTCGAGCGTGCTAAAGCGATTCGACGATATCGGCACCGACGAGGTTCATCTCATCCCGACGAGCTCCGACGTCGAACAGGTGCGCCGGGTCGCCGACGTCGTCAAGGATTTCGGGTAGGCGGGCTGTAGTTGTCGTAGACCTTTTTGTAGTACGACCTCAGGGATCGCGGGCCGATGAACCGCATCGCAGTCACCGCTACAAGCCCGGTGAGATTCTTCGACGACTGGTCCCACACCGCGTGCACCGTGCTACCGCCGTCAGCCCGCGGCGTCGCCGTCAACGACATGAAGCCGCCGGGGTTGAGCGCCTCTGCCTCCACCACCGTCAGCGTCACCGAGCCGGGTGTCGACCAGTCGTAGTGCCATCGCGCCCACAGCTTCGGGAAGTCCTGGCCCTCGCGGATCTCGGCGTCGGTCTCGCCGATGTGGTAGATCTCGAGCGCATCGGCCGACGACGCGGGCCAGCGGCGGGCCCGGTCGGGCGAGAAATCGGTCATCAGCTCGATCACCTGCGCGGGCGTTGCCGTCGTCACGAAGTCAAATTCGAACGTGGTGCGCACGGCCCGAACGTATCAGCGGTCGGCGCGCGGTGGCAGGCTGAAGTGATGACCGATGGACATGCGATGCCGCCAGTCGTGTCGCGATCGGAATGGCAGAAGGCGCGGGCCGACCTGCTGGTACGCGAAAAGCAGCTGACCCAGTTGAAGGACTCGGTCAGTGCCGCGCGGCGGCGCCTGCCGATGGTGGAGATCACCGAGTCGTACACGTTTGACAGCGAGGACGGCGCGAGGACACTTGCAGATCTTTTCAACGGCCGCAGGCAGCTCATCGTGCAGCACTTCATGTTCGGGCCCGAATGGAACGAAGGCTGTGACGGCTGCTCGATGATGGCCGACCACATCGGCCCGCTGTCACACCTGCACGCGAAAGACACGTCTTTGGTGCTGATTTCGCGCGCCCCGCTGACCACGCTGCTCGCCTTCCGCGACCGCATGGGGTGGACGCTGCCGTGGGTGTCGTCGTTCGCGACCACCTTCAACGAGGACTTCAGAGCAACTGTCGACGGCGAGGAGCGGCAGGCGATCAGCGTCTTCCTGCGCGATGGCGACCGTGTTTTTCACACGTGGTCGACGTTCGCCCGCGGGGAGGAGCCGTTCATGTTGGTGTTCGACCTCCTCGACCTCACGCCCTACGGTCGGCAGGAGACCTGGGAGGACTCGCCCGCCGGATGGCCGCAGGAACCGCCATACGAATGGATGCGGCTGCACGATTCCTACTGAGTCGGTGCTTGGAGCGGGAGCGTGCGTTCCAGCTCCTGCCGGTAGCCGCCGAGCTCGGCCGACACACCGGTCATCGCATTGTCCTTCGAATGATAGAAATCATCGTTGGTGTCAATTATGCTTAGCTAGCTGTTTTGCCGTTCTTGGTGTGGCGATGCTTTGAACAGGGGGTTTGCGATGATCAGCGTCTTCACCGCAATCGCGGGCAACGCCGGGCTCGTTTGCGCGCCAGCTGCGGGGGTTGATGGTCTCTACCTCGGTAGCACCTGTCATGAGTAGTGCACGTGAGCCCGATCCGACGCCGGAAGAGGACCAGGCCGTGACCTCGGTAGAGCCGGCGGACTGGGTCAAACCGGTCGAGCTGATCGAGCTGCTGCACCGGCGTACGGAGAAGCGCAAGCAGCCCAAGGCGCCGACGTCGTCACCCTTCTATGACGCCGAGTTCGTCGCGAGCCACCGCAGGAGGAGGAAGCGGCGGGCTGACTAGTCCTCGCTCGTCGCGTAGTCCTCGTCGGTCTCGTAGTCGTCGCCCTCGTAGTCGTCGTCCTCGTAGTCGTCGTCGAAGTCCTCTTCCTCTTCGTCGACGTACGGGGTGTTCAACCCCGCCAAGTGGTCGGGGTCCGCGGTCACCTGGTCCCACTTCGCGGGCGGGTAGTACTCGGCCCACTTCTCCTCGTCGCCGAAGTGAATGGCAAGCACCCCGCCGTCCAGGAACTCGAAG
Organism: uncultured Actinomycetota bacterium; assembly: GCA_963822305.1. Taxonomy (GTDB): domain Bacteria; phylum Actinomycetota; class Actinomycetes; order Mycobacteriales; family Mycobacteriaceae; genus Mycobacterium. Next base: position 110,059 of record CAWGHF010000030.1, read on the forward strand.
CCGTCATCGTCGCCGTAGTCCTGGGGTTGGGCCTGCCCGCTGAAACGCACCTTGAACGCCATGGCGGCCAGTTTGGCATGACGCAGTCTTTCCGTCGGTCGGCCTACCTGCGATGCCGCCGAAAACCCTGACCCCCCACGGACTCGCGTGGTAAAGCTGGCCCACATGACAACAGTGGGACAGACGGACGAAAAGCCGACCGGACGCACCCTTTTCGGTCATCCGATCGGCCTGGCCAACTTATTCGGCGTCGAGTTGTGGGAGCGGTTCTCGTTTTACGGGATGCTCACGATCCTCGGCTACTACCTCTATTACTCCGTCACCGAAGGCGGCCTCGAGCTGCCCAAAGCCACCGCGACCGGCATCGTCGGCGCCTACGGCGGGCTTGTGTACCTCTCCACGGTGCTGGGTGGCTGGATCGCTGACCGCGTGCTCGGCATGGAGCGCACCGTCTTCTACGGGGGCGTGGTCGTCATGTGCGGCCACATCGCGCTCGCGATCATCCCCGGCCTGGCAGGGGTCGCCGTCGGCCTGGTGCTCGTCGCTCTCGGCTCGGGCGCTTTGAAGGCCAACGCATCGTCGCTGCTGGGCACCCTGTACGAGAAAGGGGACCCGCGCTGTGACGGCGGGTTCACGCTGTTCTACCTCGGTATCAACCTCGGCGCGTTCATCGGCCCGCTGATCACCGGCCTGCTGCAGACCCGGATCGGCTTCCACTGGGGCTTCGGCGCGGCTGCGGTCGGGATGGCGCTCGGCCTCGCCCAGTACGTCTTCTTCCGGAAGAACCTCGGTGAACACGGTCGCAACGTGCCGAACCCGTTGCCGCGCAGCGGCATCAAGTGGGCCGCCCTTGCCGGTGTTGCGGTCGTCGTCGTGGTCGTGATCGCTTTCGTCACGGGTCTGGTCAAGCTGGCGAATCTGTCGCAGGTCACCACGGGCGTCATCATCGTCGCCTCGATTGCGTACTTCGTCATCATGCTCACCAGCCCGAAAGTGGAAGCGGTCGAACGGACTCGCGTGCGGGCGTTCATCCCGCTCTTCATCGCCAACGCGGTTTTCTGGTCGCTGTTCCAGCAGATCTTCACCGTCCTCGCGGTCTACTCCGATGAGCGGATGAACTGGTCGATCTTCGGGTGGACAGCGCCGTCGAGCTGGATCGGTTCCATCGAGCCGGTGTGGATCATCCTGCTTTCGCCGCTGTTCGCGATCATGTGGACGAAACTGGGCAACCGGGCACCGACGACGCCGCGCAAGTTCGCCTACGGCGTGATCGGCATGGGCATCGCGTTCCTGCTCTTCCTACCGATGGCGGGCACGGAGGGCAAGGCAGTCCCCGCGCTGTACGTCGCCGCCGTGTTGGCCGTGTTCGCGGTCTCGGAGCTGCTGTTGTCGCCGATCGGCCTGTCGGTCACGACAAAGCTTGCGCCGGAGGCATTCCGGGCGCAGATGATGGCGCTGTACTTCTTCTCGGTTGGCCTCGGCACGTCGATGTCCGGTGTGCTCGCCAAGTACTACGACGCTGCGCGCGAGTTCGCCTACTTCGGAATCATCGGTGTGGTCGCGATCGTCGCGGGCGTGATCGTGTTCGTGCTCGCGCCGTGGATCAGCCGCGAAATGGAGGGTGTGCACTAAAGGGATGGCCGAACCTGATCCCGACGTCCTCGACGGCGCGTCCTGTACCGCGACGCTCGACCAGGCTGTCCTTCAACACCCGCTGACGAATGCGTCGTGTGATCGCGGCGCGGCCGGTAGCTTCACAACATGCCGCCAGCCCAGCCGACCCCATTGAAATACGCCGTGTTGATCGACGGGAAAGCCGTCGCGGCGCAAAGCCCGGTTGGTGGATCTGTGAAAGCCAATGTCAGCACGATGTTTTCGGGCGCGGGTGGCCCGCCGAAGCGGCAGATCACGTCATTCGGCTACACCAACCTACAATTCAAGCTTGGGCTTGAAGTCGGTACTCCGATACTGAACTGGGTCAACGCCGCGTTGAAAGGCGCCCCCGTCACCAAGAGCGGCACCCTCATCGAACTCGGCGCTCAGAACCGCGCCAAGTCATATCTTGATTTCACCAACGCAGCGATCGCCGATTTCGTGGTTCCCGGCTTTGACGGCTCGAGTAAGACGCCGACTTCGTTCACCCTCGAGGCCTCGATCTCCAAATCAACGGTTCGAGCCGGCGACAACGCTCCAATACAGTTGCCGAGTAATCCGAAACCGTTTCTCCCGAGCAACTTTCGGTTGAATATTGATGGCCTTGCTACAACGCGCGTGCGCTTGATCGCACCGATCTCGTTCCGCCGTGGCACCGGCGGAATCGCCCCCACAGATCTCGTGGTGACGTTCCCGAGCGCCGACGTCGACCCGTGGCGAGCGTGGGTGGACGACTTCATCGTCAAGGGCAACAACGGTCAGGGCAAGGAGAAGCAGGGCTCAATCGAAGTCATGGCGCCAGACATGTCGGCCGTCCTCGCGACGCTCGCGCTTAGAGCAGATCGGCATTCTTGAGCTGGTACCAGTCGATGACACGTCACCACTACGTGGCTACCGGGCGAGCATGTACTTCGAATTCGGTCAGCTGAGCTATCCGTAATCGCCGCGAGGGGTCTTCGCGGCCAGCACCACCAGACCGGCCACGGGCTCACCGGCCTCCATGCGTAGGTTGGCCTGTCGGATGTGCGCGGACAGCCCCGCCTCTCCGAGGACGCCGAGCACGTATTCGCGACTGTGGCTGTACCGACCGTGCAACTCCAACCGGAAATCGGCACCGTCTTGCGCGCCTTTGTGCTCGACAGTGAAAACCAGGTGCCCGGTGTCGCGCAGCGCTCCGGCAGCCCCTCTGCAGAATGGCCGCAGGTCGCCGAAATACACCAGTGTGTCGGCCGCGACGATGACGTCGAAGGCTTGATGCTCTGCGGAGAGGAACTCGGTGAGCTCGGACTGAACCAGGTCGGTGTAGATCTCCTTGCGCCGGGCGTGGTCAAGCATTCCGCCGGACAAGTCGACGCCGACCAGGCGCGATGCGTAGGGGCGTAGCAGCGGTCCGCACAGGCCGGTGCCGCACCCGGCGTCCAGCACGACGAGCCGACCATCGGCGGCCAGGCCGGCATCTGCCAACGTGTCCGCGACGAGGATCGGCGCGCGGTACGAGAGGCTCTCGAGCTTGACCTCAAAGCTCGAGGCGAAGCTGTCGAAGGTATTCACCACGAAGGCATCCGACGCACGCGAGGGCACATCGCGACCGGTACTCGCGGCAAGCATGTGCGCCGCGATCGGATTACCGGGCTCCTCGGCCAGCCACTCCTCCAGCAGTTTCACGGCCTCGTCGACTTCGCCGATCATGCAGTGGGCCAAAACAAGCAATCGCCGTGTGTCACGGTGCTTCGGCCGCAACGTCAGCGCCCTGCAGAAGCAGTCCGACGCCTCCTTGCTGCGGCCGAGGCCGTTCAGCAGAATCCCGAGGTTGGTGTGGGCGTCCGCGTGGTCGGGCGCCAGGTGGATCGCTGTTCGATAGGCGGCTTCGGCTTCTTCCTTCCTGCCGGTGACGCGCAGCAGGACGCCGAGGTTGCTGTGGGCGTTGGCGTGTTGCGGGTTGATCGATATCGCGCGCTCGTATTCTCTGATCGCATCGTCGAACCTGCCACGCGACTGCAGAACTATGGCGTAATTGCTATGCCAGTCAGCTTGATTCGGGGCAAGGGCGAGGCTCTCCTCGATGAGTTTGACCGCCTCGTCACCTCGCCCCTGCTGGTGGGCGAGCAAGCCGGTGTAGTGCAGCGCGTCGGGATGATGTGGCGCAACCTCGAGCACCCGGGCGTAGAGCTGCTCCGCCTCGGCCAGGTGTTGCTGCTTCTGCAACCCGATGGCGACGGCGATGGCTTCGTCGATCGTCAGCTCTCGCGATGGCGGATCCGACGTGTCCATCGCTATCCGACCTTGTTGGCCTTCAGGTCGAACTTGAAGTGCTCGCCCGGGTCGAGCGACCCGTCGGTGCGCTGCGTGCGGTAGTGGAAATCGACCTTGGCGAACTTCAAGCTGACCGCCTCGACGTAGGGCTCCGCCTCATCCCCGGTATGGCTGACGGCCGCGATCGTCACATCGTTGAGCGTGATGATCAGGAACTCCTGCTGTCCTTTACCCGCCTTGCGGTGGGTGATCGTCGCGTCCTTGATGTGTTGGCCCGTCGCGCACGCCTTCAGCAGCGCGGGGGTGGCGTTGTCGACGCCATGGACGATCTGCAGGTCCTGAAATACCGCCTTGCCGGTTGCACCTCCGCCGCCCGACCCCGTTGAACCCGTGTTCGAGACACCCCAGGAGAACGAAAGCACTTCGATCTCGTCCTTGTGCTTGACGTCGAGCGACTCGCCTTTGATGTCACCGATTTTGGCGAAGATATCCGTGGCCATTTCCCCACCTCTCAGAACGCGTTCGGGTCGGCTTGGACTGCGGCTGGAACAGGGTGCTGATAGAGCCGGGACGCGTTCTCCCACGTCACCTTTCGGATGATGTCGTCGGGCAGCCCGTTGATCTGATCACGAATGGTGTGTTGGGTGTGCGGCCACGTGGAGTCGCAGTGCGGGTAGTCCGCCTCGAGCAGTATGTTGTCCGGCGCCGATGCGTTCGTACTGAATGAATGACGACTGGTCCTCGACCGCACAGAACCAGAAGTTCCGCTTGAGCACCTCGGCTGGGGTCAGCGTCTCACCCAGCGCCCGCCACGTCCCGTACATCTCGTGATAGCTCAGCATGTGGTCGAGCCGGTCCAGAAGCCCTGCCACCCAGCCGATCCCGCCTTCCGACAGGCAGATCTTCAGGTCGGGGTACCTGGTGCACAGGCCGGTATAGAGCCAGTCCACCGCGGCGGTGATGGCGTAGGCGAAGAACAAGACACCGGGCACATCGGCCGGAGCGTCGTCGGTGGTCGCGGGGGAGGTGCCCGACGAACCGATGTGCAGGTTCACCACCGTCCCCGTCTCGGCGCACGCCGCCATCAGCGGGTCCCAGTAACCCGAGTGGATGGTCGGAAGTCCCAACATCGCCGGGTTCTCGCTGAACGTCATCGCGCGGAATCCACGTTCGGCGTTCTCGTAGATCATCTTCGCGCCGACTTCGGGATCGAGCAGCCACGGCAGCTGGCAGGGAATGATCCGGTCGGGGTAGGCGCCGGCCCATGCCTCGAGGTGCCAGTCGTTCCACGCCCTCACCGACGCCATTGCGAGGTCGCGGTCGTCGGTGACCTGTTGCAGCCGCTGACCGGCGAATCCGGGGAGGAACGACGGGAAGTTCAGCGACGCGTACACGCCGTTGAGGTCCATGTCCTTCACCCGCTCGTGGATATCCCATGCACCGCGGCGCATTTCGTCGAAGCGCGCGGGCTCGAAGCCGTACTCGGATACCGGTCGGCCGACGACGGCGTTGAAGCCGACGTTCGGCAACGAGTGTCCGTCGTACATCCACGTCTGTCCGCCGTCGTCGGTGTCGACGACCCGGGGGGCGCGGTCGGCGAACTTCTTCGGTACGCGACCTTCGAAGGTGTCCGGCGGTTCGACGATGTGGTCGTCGACCGAGATGACGGTGTAGTACCGGTCGGCCCGTTCGGGTTCGGGAAGAAAGGTGACAACCTTCTCGGCGCCCGTTTTCGCGGTCGTGAAGTTCAGATCGGCCGAGAGTTCGTCGATGGACTTCATGGTGCGTGATCCTCGTTTCTCGAAATCCGCTGGGGCCCTATATCAGAACGTTGGGATCGGCCTTGATCGTCATGCGTGCGGCGCCGGCCCAGTAGACGTCGGCGGCGCGTTCGATGAGCGACGCCTGCATGCCCACCAAGTCGCCGCGGTTCATCTGTCGTCGGAGTCCGCCCGGTCACCATCACGTCATAGGCGAGTCGACAGACCCGCTCGATGGATACCGCTCGGTACACCGCTTCGGCAATGTTGCGTCCCATCGCGATGACGCCGTGGTTCGCCAGGATGATCAGGTTTGCGGATCCGACCTGCCCGGCTAGTTCAGCTGCGCGCCAGGGGGTATCGATCTCGCCGTCGTACTTCTCGACCAGATACATGTCGTCAAGGAACAGCGCGCCCGTCTGGTGCACCAGGTCGGGAAGGGTGCCGAGGGCGGCGATGAGGCTGACGTAGTAGGGGTGGTTGTGAACCACCACCCTGGCATCTGGCCGCTGTCGATGAAGCTCGGTGTGGATATGGATGGCGGGGGTGACGTCCCAGCGTCCGCTGACCACCCGTGCGTTCTCGTCAACGACGCAGATGTCGGATGCGGTGAGTTCCTGCCACCACAGTCCCCACGGGTTGACGTACATGTCGGATCGGCCGTCGGGCTGCCAGGTGATGTGCCCGGCCATGTTCTCGGCGATGCCGACATCGGCGAGGTGACGAAACGCGATCGCCATCTGCTGTTCGTCGGAGAGGTCGACGCCGATGGGCGGCACCTTCGACGGCGCCCATACCTCGCGGCCGCCCCGGCGTACCTCGTCTTGGGGAGTCGTCATGACCGCTCCAGTGTCGATCGAATGGCGTCGCGAAGTTGGCCTTTTGCGATCTTGCCGCCGGATGACCGCGGTAGTTCGTCGAGCACCTCGAGTCGCTCGGGTAATAGCTCCTTGGAGACGCCTTGCGTCAGCAGGTGCTCGATGAGCGCGGGCAGGTCGAGGGCTGAATCCGCCTGGAGCTCGACGAATACGCAGACCCGCTCGCCGAAGAGCGGGTCGGGCATCGCAACAGCCGCGGCGACCGCGACGGCGGGATGGGTCGCGACGGCCTCTTCGACCTGGACGGCGCTGATGTTCTTGCCTCCGCGCAGAATGAAGTCCGACGTCCGGCCGGCCAGGGTGAGATAGCCGTCGGAATCGAGTTCGCAGATGTCGCCCATCCGCATCCAGCCGTCCTTCGTGAACAGCTTGTCGTGGTCTGTGCCGCCGAGATACCCGAGGCTCAGCGCGGGCCCGCGGCACGCGGGTTGTCCGCGACCCGACCGGGTCACGTCGCGATCGCCGTCGAAGAGGCGAACCTGCATCTCCGGCACGATTCGTCCCGCGGTGCGGAGCCGGCGATCCAGCGGGTCGGCGAGGCGTGGTCGCGCTCAACATGCCGGTCTCGTTGGAGCCGTAGAACTGCAGGATGGTGACACCGGTCAGCTCTTCGAACCGGGCTGCCTGGGAGTAGGGCAGCGGCTCGCCGCCGGTGAACACCACGCGCAGGCTGCTGAGGTCGTGGTCCCGTGATGAGGGGTCCGCGAGGATCATCGCCAGCTGTGTGCTGACGCAGCACAGCACCGTCACCCGGTGGCGCGCGACGGCCGCGCAGGTTGCCCGAGGGGCGAACCGTTCGGTTCGAACAGTCGTCGCGCCCAAGTGGATCGGCGTGGTGTGCGAGGTCCAGATGCCAAAGCCGAACGGTGTAGGGATGACGGGAAGGAATACGTCGTCGTTGGTGAGCTCGCCGTTGGCGACTGCCTTCTGGTGGAAGTAGTGCCACCGATTTTGAGTGTGCACAACGCATTTCGGCAGCCCGGTGGTGCCGGATGTGGAATTGATCAGGAAGACGTCGTCAGGTCCGACGGGCGACAGGGTGTTCGAAGTCGGTGGTCGGGGAGTGGTGTCGATGGATAGCTCGTCAGGGCCGTCGCCGAGTGCCACGGCGCGTAGCCGCGGGTTGGCGTCAGCGGCGGCCCGCTGGGCCTCCGCGAGTCGTTCGGGATCGCTGACCACCAACGTCGGGCGAGAGGTTCGAAGAATCGCCGTCACCTCGCGCACCCCGGCGCGTGATCCGAGGCCGACGGCGACTGCGCCGCAGCGCTCGATCGCGACGAGAAGAACGTGAATGGGCGAGGTGTCCTTGTGCCAGACCGCGACTCTGTCGCCCGCTGCAAGCCCCAGCGCGAGCAGTCGGTGGGCCAGATTGGTGGCGGCATGGTCGAACGCGGACCACGTCAGCACCCGATCCGGCGAATCGGAGGAGAAGTCGATGTACGCCGGCTTGTCGGGCGTCGACGCCGCGTTGCGGGCGACGCAGTCAGACAACGTGGTGTCCGACCACCAGCCCGCGGCCCGGTATTGCGCCGCCTCTGCGCTGGTGACGGCGACTCCGTCGACGCCCATCGCCCGATCATAGGAAAGCGATGCGGGAGTGTCCCCTGATCGCTACGGCGTGACGGCGTCCGGCGATTCGGGCAGTACCTGTCCGCCGTCTACGGCGATCGCCTGGCCGGTGATGTATGCGGCTTCGTCCGTCGCCAGGAACGCCGCGAGATGACCGATGTCAGCGGGCTTACCGAGGGCGCCCGCCGGGATCGCGCGTGCCATACCGGCCAGATAGTCCTCGCCCATGTCGGCCAGGCCTTCGGTCAATATGTTGCCCGGCAGTATTGCGTTGACGGTGATCGATTGCGGCGCGAGCTCGATCGCCGCGGTCCGCATGAAGCCAAGCTGCGCCGCCTTCGACGCGCCGTAGTGCGACCAGCCGGGAAACCCGGTGATGGGACCTGTGATCGACGACGTCAGGATGACGCGGCCGCGGCCGGAGGCGATCAGCGACGGTAGGCATGCCTGGACTGCGAACACGTTGCCCTTGACATTGACATCGAGCACCAGGGCGAGCTCCTGCGGCGTCATCGTGGCGAGCGGCGCCTCGGGAAAGATGCCCGCATTGGCGCACAACACATCGATGCCCCCGAACGCGTCGGCGACTGCACCGGCCATTGCCGTGCAGGATTCAGGGTCGCTGACGTCGGTCGCGACGCCGATCACTCTGCCTTCGCCGAGGCCGTTAAGGGCGGTCACAGCCGCGTCGATGTCGGCAGGCGACCGAGCGGCCACCGCGACGTGGGCACCCGCTTCGGCGAATACGGTGGCGATACCGCGGCCGATGCCCTTGCTGCCACCGGTGACCACGACGGACTTGCCTGCAAGCGAGAACACAGCCATCAGTGTGGAGCAGCGCGGGCCGTCGCGCAGCGCTTAACAGACTGTTATCGCGCGGCCGGTTGCCGGTCTGGCGGTGAGGCACGAGGATTCCGGATCTATGGACTCCGCACAGGCTTTCGAGCTGGCCGAAATCGACGCCGTCGGGCAGGGCGCTCTCATTTCCGCCGGTGAGTTGTCGGCGGTCGAGCTGCTTGACGCCGCGATCATCCGGCTCGAGGCCGCCCGCGGCCTCAACGCCGTGATCCACGACCTGTTCGACCGCGGGCGTGCGCAGGCCACCGATTTGGACGCCTCGGGTCGCGCACGTGACGACGAATCGGGTCCGTTGGCCGGGGTGCCGTTCCTGCTCAAGGATCTCGGTGCTTCGCTCGCGGGTACTCCGGAGGCGATGGGCTCACGGGCCTTGCGCACTCACGTAGCTACGGAGACAGCGTGGATCGTCGACCGCTACCTGTCGGCGGGACTGGTGGTGTTCGGCAAGACGAATACCCCCGAGTGGGGGAATCACTGCACCACCGAGCCGTCGCTTTTCGGCCCGACCGTGAATCCCTGGTCGCCATCGATCACGCCGGGCGGATCAAGCGGCGGATCGGCGTCTGCAGTGGCCGCAGGCGTTGTTCCCGCGGCGTCGGGTGGCGACGGCACAGGCTCTATCCGCGTGCCTGCGTCGTGCTGCGGTCTCGTGGGTCTCAAACCGCGCCGCGGCCGGAGCTCGTTCGCGCCAGGGGCTGGCCACGCGCTGGAGGGATTGGTCAACGCGCACGCGCTCACCCGCACCGTGCGGGACAGTGCCGCACTGCTCGACGTCATCGCCGGCAGCGCCCCCGGCGATCCCTACGCCGCCCCGCCGCCGACGATAAGATACTTGGACGCGATCGCCGAAAGACCGCCTAGACAACGGATTTTGCTGGCCACGGACTCGCCGTTCCCGGGCACCCCGACCGATTCCGCCGTCGCGGGCGCCGTCGAGACCGTCGGAAGCCTGCTCGGCGAGATCGGGCATACTGTGGAAACAGGCTCTCTCGCAATCGATCCCGACGTCGTCGCGGACGCGATCGCGGTTCTGCACACCGTCAGCAACACTGCGCTTCATGCATTGGCGACGAGCATCCTCGGCCGAGAGCCGGCCGAAGACGAGTTCGAGCCGAGCACGTGGGTGATGGTCCGCGAGGGCTTCACCACGACGGGCGCCGCATACGCCGGTGCCATCGACGCGGTGCACGCCCAAACGCGACGCTTCGCGACCGGCATGGCGGGCTACGACGCGCTCCTCGTGCCGACATTGCTGACACCCCCGCCGCCGTACGCGCTTCTGGACCAGGCCCGCGGCAGCACCCGGGCGTTCTTCGATGTCGAGTTCGCCACGACGGGCTGGACGTCGCTCGCAAATGTCACCGGGTGGGCCGCGATTTCATTGCCGCTGGGCAGAACTGGCACCGGCCTGCCGATCGGCGTCCAGCTCATGGCGCCCGACGAGGCGATCCTTCTGCAGCTCGCTGCCCAACTCGAAACCGCCGCCCCGTGGGCGCAACGGCGTCCACCGGGGTGGATCGGGTGAGGTCGACCGCCACGAATTGAACCCGTCGCGCCCCCAATTCGTGCGATCAGTATCACCGTCGACACATAGGGGGCGTCATGCATGCACGAACACGCCCGCGCGCGGGCGCGGCAACTACGGGAATCGCCATCGCGGGTATCGCCGTCGTGGCCGCAACACCATTAGCTGCGGTCACCGAGCCACTGCCGTCGGCGGTATCGGGCGATGTCAGGCTGGCCGCGACCGAGGTCCCGCCCGGCGGGCTGCTTACCAGCTTTCTGGGGAATCAGGTCATCTACTGCTCGTTCATCTGCCCGCCGTTGATCAATACCGGTGTGACGGCCGCCGTGACAACGCTGCAGACGCCGGTGACGTTCGTCGCTGCCGTGCAGACGGGCGACCTCTTGAAGGCGATCGGGATCACCGCCGCGTCGGTGACCGGGCCGACGAACGCCGCCCTGGCTGATGCCATCGCTGCCGACACCACGGTGGCGGTCCCCAAGGCATCAAACGCGTTCGAGGTCGGTGTGATCGGCCTGCTCAACATCGTGCCCGCAGCTGCCGGCGGTCTGCCCGCGGCCGTCGGTGCTGTCGCGGCTGCCCGCGAAGAAACCTTCGAGGCGCTCAACCTGCCGATTCCGGTCACCGGGCCGACGGTCGTGCCGAACGGTCTATTGCAGGTCGCGACGTTGGGCGCGATCAGGGTGGGCGAAGCCATCATCTTTCCGGCCTTCAACGAGGTCCTGCAGGCCACGGTCGGAGTCCCTGACGCCGCCGCGCAGGAATTGGCTGTGTCCGGCGACCCGGCCAGGGCAGTCGCCGCGGGTGCCCGCACGGCCGTCGGCTCGGTGTCCGCCGCCGCGAACGTCGTCTCGCAGTCGGTCGTCACCGCGGCCACCGACATTCGTAACGCCGCCGGCCAGCAGCCTCTTGGCAACGTCATCTCATCAACTCAAAAAGCCTCAACCGCACCAACATCGGCAAACCCGGGGCTGACTCCCTTGCGGAAGGTCGGCACGTCGGCGCGGCAAACCAACAAGGAGCCCGGCTCGCACTCATCGCGCCACGTCGCGTCGACGGTCCGGCAGGCGGTGCGGAGCGTCGTGAAGAACGTGTCCGAGCGCTCGCCGAGCAGCGTCTCGCAAGGAAGCTGAGCCGACGGGAATCGGCGCGGCGGCTGAAGCGAGCGGCTAAGCTTCGGCAATCCGCACAATTTTGCAGGCCTGACCTGGAGGTATGCCTCGTGGGGCTCGTCATCGGCATCATCGTCGTCGTCGTACTCGTGCTACTCGCCATCATTGTGATCGCCGGCTACAACGGGCTGGTTCGCGCGCGCAACGCCTACAAGAACGCTTTCGCGCAGATCGATGTTCAGCTACGTCGTCGATTCGATCTGATTCCCAACCTGATCGAGACCGCCAAGGCCCACATGGCGCACGAACGCCAGACCCTGGAGGCCGTTGTCGCGGCGCGCGGCGCGGCAATGAACGGTCTGGCGGCTGCACAGGCCAATCCCGGTGACCCGGCGGCGATGCAGCAGCTGGCGGCCGGGCAGCAGGCGTTGGACGGCGCGTTGAGCAGGCTCAACGTGGTGGTCGAGCAGTACCCCGACCTCAAGGCGAACCAGAACATGATGCAGGTGTCCGAGGAACTGACTTCCACGGAGAACAAGGTCGCGTTCGCCCGGCAGGCATACAACGACGCGGTGATGAACTACAACAACCGCCGCGAGACGTTCCCGGGCAGCGTGTACGCGGGCATGTTCAACTTCGCCCCTGCGGCGCTGCTGGAAATCCCGCCGGAGCACCCCGAGATGCGGGACGCCCCAAAGGTCCAGTTCTGACCGACCGGCGGTCATGAACTTCTTCGACCACCAGCGGGCGGCCAAGGGCACCACGCTCAAGCTGGTCCTCCTCTTCGTGGCCGCCGTGGTTGCGCTCGTCGCGGCCGTCGATGGCGCCGCCGTGCTCGCGATGCGATATCTCGCGAGCGATTACAAGGAGATCGACGCTTCTGAGACTCTCGCCGTCGTCATCGTCGTCACGGCGATAACGCTTTTGGTCATCGCCGGCGGCATGCTCTTCAAGACGCTTTCGCTTCGGCAGGGCGGAGCGGCCGTCGCCGCGGCTGTCGGCGCGGTGCCAGTCGACCCGACGACCACTGATCCGCAGCTGCGCAGATTCGTCAACATCGTCGAGGAGATGGCGCTGGCCTCGGGTGTCCCGGCGCCGCGACTGTTCGTCATGCCGCGCGAACCCGGAATCAACGCATTCGCGGCCGGTTTCACTCCGGCCGATGCGGCCATCGCAGTTACTGGCGGTGCGTTGGCCCAGCTCAACCGCGACGAGTTGCAGGGTGTGATCGGGCACGAGTTCAGTCACATCCTCAATGGCGACATGCGGCTGAACATTCGGCTCATCGGTCTGCTCGCCGGAATCCTGTTGATCGGCATGATCGGGTTGCGGACCCTGCAGTTCGGTGGCCGCGGCAGCGACAGCAAGGGAGCTCTACCGATCGTCGCGTTCGCGTTCGCGTTGATGGTGCTCGGATTCGTCGGCGTGTTCTTCGCGAACCTGATCAAGGCGGCGGTGTCGCGACAGCGAGAGTGGCTGGCGGACGCCTCGGCCGTGCAGTTCACCCGGCAGACCGACGGGCTCGAGGGGGCGCTGAAGAAGATCGGGGGCATACCGACCGGCTCGCGGCTGCGTGACTCCCGTAATGCGGCCGAGGTCAGCCACATGCTGTTCGGGGAGGGTGCCCGACGGTCGTTCGCCTCGCTGTTCGCGACGCACCCGCAACTGACCGATCGGATCAAGGCGCTCAACCCAAGCTTCGACCCGCGCGAAATCGCCCAACTGCAACAGCAATACGCCCAGCAGGCCCCGACGGGTTGGCCGAGGACATCGTCGCCGGATTCGCGCCCGCCGGAACGGCATTGGGCCGTCCGACCCCCGCCCCGGAACCGAGCCCCGCGGCTGGCGACATGCCATCAGCCCCGAGCAGTTCGCCTCCCGCGCAGGCACCTTCACCCCGGCCGACCTGAAATACGGTGCGGCCCTGCATGCGCGATTGCCCGAGGGCGTCCGACAGCTCGCCACCCAGCCGACCACGGCCCCGGCGGCCGTAATCGCCTTGCTTCTCGCGCCACCCGGCGAGGCGCTGCAAGCGCGCCAACTCGCCTCGGTGGTTCAACGAATGGGGCCGGCACAGGCGCGAGACGCGGCGGCTCTTGCGGCGCAGATGGCGAAGCTGCCGCAAGAGCTGCGCATGCCGTTCGTCGCCCTGGCTCTGCCACAGTTGGCGGCTCATTCCCGTGCCGAACAGGATGCGCTGGTCGCAGCGCTGAACGACCTCGCCGTCGCCGACGGCACGGTGACGATGTTCGAGTACTGCCTGACCCGGCTGGTCTGGAACTACCTGCTGGACGCGGCCGACCCGTCGCGTCGCAGCAAGGTGGGCCACGGGTCGCTGCAATCCGTGCGCCCGGTGGTGACAACTCTTCTTGCAACTCTCGCGGTCGCGAGCGGCGGCGACCAGGACACGTCAGCACGAGCGTTCCATGGTGCCCTGCGCCGCTTGTACGGCGACGCCGCCACGGCGGACAGCCCGCGTCGCCTGAGCTGGCAGCAGACGCTCGACGGCGGCTGGGCTGCGCTGGACGCGTTGGAGCCCAAGGCCAAACAGGCGCTCGTCGAGGCGATGGTGGAGTCAGTAGTTCACGACGGCACAGTGACAGCGGCGGAGGCCGAAATGCTGCGCGCGGCTTGCGGGTTGATGCACGTCCCACTGCCCGCGCTGCTCGACTGACTTTCACGATGAGCGTGTCGTATGACAACCCACTCCATCTAGGCCAAGTCGTGCAATTCGCCTTGCCCGATGGAGGCGGCCTTACCGGCTACAGAGTGAACCGGTAAGGCCTAAACGGACGTAATAGTCGACTATCGCGTCCCCCTGACTGGGCAGGGTGCCCTGAAAAGTCGACGGCAACCAAGAATCGGCCCGCCACCTTTGCGATCTAGGGTGACGGGCCGAGGCGAGCGGACTAGGCGCAGTCCGAATCTAAGGCGCTGCGAGAATCAAGGAGGCCTTCAAGAGGTGGGTTACGCAGCAGGTGCTTGCAGCCGGTCGAGCATCTCGACAGCGAGGTCGCGCACTTTGATGTTTCGCCGTTGAGATTCGTCCACCAGTCTGGCGAAGGCCCCACCCGGGTCGCAGCCGTGTAGCGCGATGAGAGCTCCTTTAGCCATGTCGATGTCTGAACGGGAGAGGAGCGCTCTCTCGAGCTGGGTGACAGTCTCTCGGGAGTCCTGCCACCGGCCGGCGTTGCTGATCGCTTGACCGGCTGCCGCGGTATAGAGGCGCATGAGTTGCGCGTCGAACGGGTCGAACGCGGATGCGGTCTGGCTATAGATGTTGAGCGAGCCCAGAAGTTCCTGCTTCTCGTCTATGCCGCCAATTAGCAGCGGGACCGACAAACTCGCGTGGATGCCCACTCGCTGCGCGGCCTCGACAAATTCCGGCCACCGTTGATGTTCTTCGCTGATTGCAGCGCGCACCGGCGCGCGTTGCCACGCGGCTTCCAGGCACGGCCCGCGGCCTGACGCGTACTGATGGTGATCGAGTTCCAGTGCCCGCTCGTGTGTGGAGGCCGCGGTACGGGCGTCTGGCCACGACAGCGCAGTGATACTGACGGCGTCCGCATACGGGATTGCGGCGAGTGCCGTCTCGGCGACCCGTGCGGCTATGTCGTCAAGGGGTTCTTCGGCGGCGAAGAGGTCTCGAAGTCCCTCGATCGCCTCCGCTGTAGATATCAGCCTGGCCAAGGGTGCCAAAAGATCGATACTCATGATTCTTGCCCTTCAGAGCATGCGATAACCGCTGCTACGGGCACACTGACCTCACTGTATCCCAGAAACCGGTTGGGCATCGGCTATTGCCAATGGCGACCCGGGGGTGAGGGTGATCCGGTTGATGCCGTGCGGGCAACATTCTGGGGACGACAGACCGGTATACCGGGTGATTGGGGTTGGCTCGCTGCCCCCGCTGCAGATCGGGGCGCGGCAGTGGGACGGCCGGTGGTCGTCAGCTATCGCTTCGCGATTAGGTGATAGTCCTACTCACGGGTAACGTTCAGAGATGTTGGTACTACAGACATTGGTATCAACTCATTCCGGGGTGGTCTTGCTTCTCACATCTACTGAGTATCAGCTCGACATCGGAACATCCATTTAGCCAATCAAGCGGTGGTGCGACGAGTTCGTGTGTCGCCCCAGCGCATCTGCGCGGCTTTTGAGGCGTCTATTTGCCCATGAGGCGACGGCCGAATCATGGCCTCGCCGAGTGGTTTACACACCCCCGCACCCTTTTTCGGGTGCACCAGTCATAGCTAGGTCGGCGCGTCCGATCGGCATCAGAAGGAGCAGTAATGACCACAAGTAATCCCATCACAAATGATCCCACTTCGGCCCGTCGTCCGAATGCCCCCGTTGCCTACACGGCCGAGGGTACGCAGCCGGCTCGCGTAGCCACCCGTGGAAGTGAGACGAAAGCTTCTTTTAAGACAACAGAATTCATGGTTTATGTCGTGGCGGTCATCGGTGTCCTCCTCGCGTCGTTCCTCGTCAGTACGACTGACGCGCATGAGGACTACTTCCGGGCCGACCGGGCATGGTTCTATGTCGTGCTTCTGACCATCGGCTACATGGTGAGCCGTGGTCTGGCGAAGTCCGGTAGCCGCCACCACGACGACGCATAAGCCTTCTATCGACCCCGCAGTTGTTGAAAACAACGCGAGGACACTAGGGGAGAGGGCGTTAGCTTTCACCGATTCGGTTGCCCCCGCCATTGTTGTCTTGCAGTGGCGGGGGCATCTCCTTGCCCGCTTCTCACGACCTCGAAAGCCGCCTGTAAGTCTGACGGCTACGACTGCGTTTCGGTTCCCTGCACTATCGGGTGAATCCGAAGCATTGCTGTTCGAACCGGCTCGCGGTGGATGCCACCTGAATGATCGTGTATTCAACAAAGACGTTTTCCAAAGGGCCGCCAAAGACGTTGGCCGCGAAGATCTGTCAGCCCATGATCTACGACGCTTCGCAGGCTCAAAGAACGCTCAGGTGGCAACGCTGACAGAAAACATGGCCCGCCTTGGACACAAGACGGTCAAAGCCTCGCTGCTCTATCAGCACTCGCAATCAGGCCGCGATGCCGAGATTGCCTCTGATTTGTCGGAGCGTGCCCTGGCCGAACTGGGTGGCAACCTCCCAGCCGACTGAGACACCGGACTCGGTCCAATCGAACGAATTGAGGCCGACTAGCGCATAACGCCTGCAAAGATCGCCTACGGAAGGCCGCAGCGGATCAAAGGGGCGGTGCAATGGCCAGATCTGACGACGACACGTGGGAAATCTCTGCTGAGAGCATTGGAGCGACAGCCCTGGGCACAGCCGAGTGGCGCGCCAAAGAATCTACGAGTGAACATCCCTTATTCACGGATCCCTACGCACAACTGTTTCTTGACGTGGCCCATGCGCGCGGCCTCTCGTACACTTCCTTCTCCGATAACGCGACGATCGCGCGGCTTCAAGAGAGCGATCCGTTGCTCGTGCGGCAGATGATGGCCCAATCGGGCTACGTCGCATCCCGGACTAAGTGGTACGACGACTTCTTCGCCGCGGCTCAAGCCGCCAACCTTCGCCAAGCAGTCATATTGGGCGCTGGGCTAGACGCGCGGGCGTGGCGGCTGTCGTGGGCTAAAGACAGTCTGGTCTTCGAGATCGACCAGCCCAGGGTGCTGGAGTTCAAAACAGAGATTCTGCAGTCCCACGGCGTGGAGCCCGCTTGTCGCTACACCGCAGTTGGAATCGACTTGCGCTACGACTGGCCAAAGGCGTTGTGCGATAATGGTTTCGACCCACAGCAGCCGACAGCTTGGGCGGCAGAGGGCCTGTTGGTGTACCTGCCCGCAGATGCCCAACACCTTTTGTTCGACCGTGTCCAGCAATTGAGCGCGGCGCGCAGCCGCATCGCTGTCGACGCCTTCGGCGCTGCATTTTTTGACCCAGAGAACCTGGCTCGACTGGGCGCGTGGTTCGGCCGAATGCGGGAGGCCATCCAGAAAATTGGAGGGCAACTGCCAGACACACCCAGCATGTGGTCCGACGAGGATCGCACCGACGTTACCGACTGGCTGCGCGATCATGGCTGGCATGTCGAGTCTGTAGGGATACACGACCTGATGGCGAGTTATCAGCGCGGCGTAACCGAAGAGGAAGCGACGGGCATTCCGGCGTGTGACTTCATCAGTGGACGGCTCAACGCGGATAGGTAGCAGATGGGTAAGCCCATTGGTGAAGTGGTCAAAAATGGCACCTGAACTGCACAAACATTGGTGCCCCCGGCAGGATTCGAACCTGCGGCCTTCTGCTCCGGAGGCAGACGCTCTATCCCCTGAGCTACGGGGGCGCGAACTGAAATACCGCGCCAATGGGCGTGCACAGATTAGCGCATCGACGCCTGGGTTTATCGATTCGGGGCCTGACCACCCGAGACCATAGGATGGACCCTCGTGACCCCCGCCGACCTGGCCGAGCTGCTCAAGACCACCGCCGCCGCGGTGCTGGCCGAGCGCGACCTGGAGGCGTCGGCGCTGCCCGCGACGGTCACCGTCGAGCGGCCACGGAATCCCGAGCATGGCGACTACGCGACCAATCTCGCGTTGCAGCTCGCCAAGAAGGTCGGCGCAAATCCGCGTGAGCTGGCCGGATGGTTGGCGACGGCACTGGCTGACGCCGACGGTATCGCCGCGGCCGAAGTGGCAGGGCCCGGGTTCGTCAACCTTCGGATCGACGCCAGCGCCCAGGGCGTCATCGTCAACAACGTCATCGACGCGGGACAGAACTACGGACACTCCGACGCCCTGGCCGGCCAGAGCGTCAACCTCGAGTTCGTATCCGCCAACCCGACCGGGCCGATCCACATCGGTGGCACCCGCTGGGCGGCCGTCGGCGACGCACTCGGGCGGCTGCTGTCTACGCAGGGCGCCCAGGTCGTCCGGGAGTACTACTTCAACGACCACGGTGCCCAGATCGACCGGTTCACCAACTCGTTGATCGCCGCCGCAAAGGGCGAACCGACCCCCGACGACGGATATGCAGGCGACTACATCAAGGACATCGCAGCGCAGGTGCTGGCCAAAGAACCCGACGCGCTGAGCCTGCCCGCCGACGAGATGCACGAAACATTCCGCGCGATCGGCGTGGACCTGATGTTCACCCACATCAAGCAGTCACTGCACCAATTCGGCACCGACTTCGACGTGTACACCCACGAAGACTCGATGCATACCAGCGGCCGCGTCGACCAGGCCATCGCCCGGCTCCGTGACGTCGGCAAAATCTACGAGAAGGACGGCGCAGTCTGGTTGCGCACCACCGACTTCGGAGACGACAAAGACCGTGTCGTCATCAAGAGCGACGGTGCGCCCGCCTACGTCGCGGCCGACATCGCGTACTACCTCGACAAGCGTGCGCGCGGATTCGACCTGTGCATCTACATGCTCGGCGCCGACCACCACGGCTACATCGCCCGGCTCAAGGCCATCGCCTCATCTCTCGGTGAGGATCCCGCCACCGTCGAGGTGCTCATCGGGCAGATGGTCAACCTGGTCCGCGACGGTCAGCCGGTTCGGATGAGCAAGCGGGCAGGCACCGTCATCACGCTCGATGATCTCGTCGAGGCGATCGGCGTCGACGCCGCCAGGTACTCCCTGATCCGTTCCTCCGTCGACACGCCCATCGACATCGACTTGGCGCTGTGGTCGTCGGCATCCAGCGAAAACCCGGTTTACTACGTGCAATACGCGCACGCCCGGCTCTCCGCGCTGGCACGAAATGCCGCAGAGCTCGGCCTCATTCCGGATACCTCGCACCTCGGGCTGCTCACGCACGAGAAGGAGGGCACGCTGATCCGCAACATCGGCGAGTTCCCGCGCGTGCTGAAAACCGCTGCCGCGCTGCGAGAGCCGCATCGGGTCTCGCGCTACCTGGAAGACCTGGCCGGCGACTACCACCGGTTCTACGACTCCTGCCGCGTGCTACCGCAGGGCGACGAAGAGCCCAACGAACTGAACACCGCACGGTTGGCGCTGTGCCAGGCCACCCGGCAGGTCATCGAGAACGGCCTCAGGATTCTCGGCGTCACCGCACCGGAGCGGATGTAATGGCTCATCCCGCCGGGCCGCGTCACGCCGAGGAGATCCACCACGGCGGCGCACCGCCGCGTCCGCAGTCGCCGGACCAGTTGCTGATGCTCGCGCCGAATGTTTGGCCACGCAACACCGTTCGCGGTGATGACGGCGTGGTGTCGATCGCCGGGGTCGAAGGTCACCGATATCGCCGACGAGTACGGCACACCTGTCTTCGTCATCGACGAGGAAGACTTCCGGTCACGCTGCCGCGAGATCGCCGCGGCGTTCGGCGGCGGCGAGAACGTCCGCTACGCGGCGAAGGCGTTCCTGTGTACCGAGGTCGCCCGCTGGATCGACGAGGAAGGGCTTTCGCTGGACGTGTGCAGCGGCGGTGAACTCGCCGTTGGGCTGCATGCCGAGTTTCCGGCGGAGCGGATGGCGCTGCACGGCAACAACAAGTCCGTCGACGAGCTGTCGGCGGCGGTCAAGGCCGGGGTCGGCCACATCGTGTTGGATTCGATGACCGAGATCGAGCGCCTCGACGACATCGCCGGCGCGGCAGGCGTGGTGCAGGACGTCCTGGTGCGCGTGACCGTCGGTGTCGAGGCCCACACGCACGAGTTCATCTCCACCGCCCACGAGGACCAGAAATTCGGGCTGTCGCTGGCCAGCGGCGCCGCGATGGCCGCCGTGCGCCGGGTGTTCGAGACCGACCACCTGCGACTGGTCGGGCTGCACAGCCACATCGGCTCGCAGATCTTCGACGTCGCGGGCTTCGAGATCGCCGCTCACCGGGTGATCGGACTGCTGCGCGACGTGGTCGCTGAATTCGGTGTCGACAAGACCGCACAGATCTCGACCGTCGACCTCGGTGGGGGACTGGGCATTTCGTATCTGCCGCAGGACGATCCGCCCCCGGTCGAGGATCTCGCGGCCAAGCTCGGCGCAATCGTGCACAACGAGTCGGCCGCGGTCGGCCTGCCCACCCCGCGGCTGGTGGTCGAGCCCGGACGAGCCATCGCGGGTCCTGGCACCATCACCCTGTACCGGGTCGGCACCGTCAAGGACGTTGACGTCAGCCCGTCCGCCCACCGCCGCTATGTCAGCGTCGACGGCGGGATGAGCGACAACATTCGGACATCCCTCTACGGGGCCGAATACGACGTACGCTTGATCTCCCGAACCAGTGACGCCGCGTCGACGCTGGGCCGTATTGTCGGAAAGCATTGTGAAAGTGGCGATATCGTCGTGCGCGACGCGTGGGTCTCCGATGACATCCAGCCCGGTGACCTGCTCGGCGTGGCGGCCACCGGCGCGTACTGCTATTCCATGTCGAGCCGTTACAACCTGATCGGCCGCCCCGCGGTGGTGGCCGTGCGCGACGGGCGGTCACGCCTGATTCTGCGCCGGGAGACGGTCGACGACCTGTTGAGTTTGGAAGTGAGGTAACCGATGAACGAAAAGCCGGTCGGTGTGGCCGTATTGGGTCTCGGGAACGTGGGCAGCCAGGTCGTCCGCATCATCCAGGAGAGTGCCGACGATCTGACCGCGCGTATCGGTGCGCCGCTGGTGCTGCGGGGCGTCGGCGTGCGGCGGGTGGCCGACGACCGCGGCGTGCCGGTCGAGTTGCTCACCAACGACATCGAGGAACTGGTTTCCCGCGATGACGTCGACGTCGTCGTCGAGGTGATGGGGCCCGTCGAACCCGCCCGCAAGGCCATCCTGTCCGCGCTCGAGAAGGGCAAGTCCGTCGTGACGGCCAACAAGGCGTTGATGGCGCAGTCCACCGGCGAGCTGGCCCAGGCCGCCGAGCACGCCCACGTCGACCTGTACTTCGAGGCCGCGGTGGCCGGTGCCATCCCGGTCATCCGCCCGCTTACGCAGTCCCTCGCGGGTGACACTGTCCTGCGGGTAGCCGGCATCGTCAACGGCACGACCAATTACATCCTCTCGGAGATGGACAGCACGGGCGCCGAGTATTCGGAGGCGCTGGCCGACGCGAGCGCGCTGGGCTATGCCGAGGCCGATCCGACCGCTGACGTGGAGGGATACGACGCGGCGGCCAAAGCCGCCATCCTGGCCTCCATCGCGTTCCATACGCGGGTGACCGCCGACGACGTCTACCGCGAGGGCATCACGAAGGTGACACCCGCCGACTTCGCGACCGCGCGCGCCCTGGGGTGCACGATCAAGCTCCTGTCCATCTGCGAGCGCCTGACAAACGACGAAGGGCAGCAACGGATTTCCGCACGTGTGTACCCGGCGCTGGTGCCACTGACCCATCCCTTGGCCTCGGTCAACGGGGCCTTCAACGCCGTTGTGGTGGAGGCCGAAGCGGCCGGCCGGCTGATGTTCTACGGACAAGGCGCCGGCGGAGCGCCGACCGCGTCGGCTGTGATGGGAGATCTGGTGATGGCCGCGCGCAACCGTGTGCAGGGCGGGCGTGGACCCCGTGAGTCCAAATACGCAAAGCTCCCCATCTCGCCGATCGGCTTCATCCCCACGCGCTATTACGTCAGCATGAACGTCGCCGATCGTCCCGGCGTATTGTCAGCTGTCGCAGCTGAATTCGGCAAGCGAGAAGTCAGCATCGCCGAAGTGCGACAGGAGGGCGTGGTCGACGAAGGCGGTCAGCGCTGTGGTGCGCGGATCGTGGTGGTCACCCATGAGGCCACCGATGCGGCGCTGTCGGACACCGTCGCCGCGCTCGCCGATCTCGACGTCGTGCAGGAAGTGGCCAGCGTCCTCCGACTCGAGGGAACCAGCGAATGAGCGCGACCCGCGCGGAGCCCGTGCACAAGCCGTGGCCCGGCCTGATCGCTGCCTACCGCGACCGGCTGCCGGTCGAGGACACCTGGAAGCCGATCACGCTGCTGGAAGGCGGTACGCCGCTGATCCACGCCAAGCGACTGTCCGAACGCACCGGCTGCACAGTGCATTTGAAGGTGGAGGGTCTCAACCCGACGGGCTCGTTCAAGGACCGTGGCATGACGGTGGCCGTCACCGAGTCAGTGGCCCGTGGCCAGCAGGTCGTGTTGTGCGCGTCAACCGGTAACACCTCGGCGTCGGCGGCAGCCTATGCCGCGCGTGCGGGCATCACCTGCGCGGTGCTGATCCCGCAGGGCAAGATCGCGATGGGCAAGCTCGCCCAGGCCGTCATGCACGGCGCGAAGATACTGCAGATCGACGGCAACTTCGACGATTGCCTCGAACTCGCGCGCAAGCTCGCCACCGACTACCCGACCGTCGCGCTGGTGAACTCGGTCAACCCGTACCGCATCGAGGGCCAGAAGACCGCGGCCTTCGAGATCGTCGACGCCCTTGGCACGGCACCCGACGTGCACTCCTTGCCGGTCGGCAACGCAGGCAACATCACCGCGTACTGGAAGGGCTATACCGAATACCACCGCGACGGGCCGTCCGACCGGTTGCCGCGGATGCTCGGCACCCAGGCAGCGGGTGCGGCGCCGCTGGTTCTCGGTGAGCCGGTCAAGGAACCCGAGACCATCGCCACCGCGATCCGGATCGGTGCGCCCGCCTCGTGGACCTCCGCCGTGGAGGCCCAACAGCAATCGGGTGGCCGCTTCCTGGCCGCGACCGACGAGGAGATCCTGGCCGCCTATCACCTGGTCGCCGCGAGTGAAGGCGTGTTCGTCGAGCCCGCATCGGCGGCCAGCATCGCCGGGCTGCTCAAATCCGTCGAGGACGGCTGGGTGGCCAAGGGTTCCACGGTCGTCTGCACGGTTACCGGAAACGGACTCAAGGATCCCGACACCGCGCTCAAGGACATGCCGACGGTCACGCCGCTCCCGGTGGACCCCGGTGTCGTCGTCGAAGAGCTCGGACTGGTCTGACGGAGAGATCGTCGGTGAGCCAAACCCTGCCAGCCGGATTGACGGCCACCAGTGTCGTCGCGGCATCCAGCGCCAACCTCGGTCCCGGATTCGACAGCCTCGGTCTCGCCCTGAGTCTGTACGACGAAATCATCGTCGAGACAACCGAATCCGGCCTCAGCGTCGCCGTAGAGGGTGAAGGCGCGGGTCAGGTGCCACTGGACTCGACGCACCTCGTCGTGCGGGCAATTCAGCACGGCTTACGTGCCGTCGGCTCCTCCGTCGCGGGCCTCAACGTCCACTGCCGCAATAACATTCCACACTCGCGGGGACTCGGCTCATCTGCCGCGGCTGTCGTCGGGGGACTGGCCGCTGTCAATGGTCTTGTCGCACAGGCCGGTATGAAGCCGATGTCCGAAGCGGAGTTGATCCAGCGCGCATCGGAATTCGAGGGGCATCCGGACAACGCCGCGGCCGCCGTTCTCGGTGGCGGTGTGGTGTCGTGGTCGTCGACCGGCGCCACCGGGCCGCGCTATGCGGCCGTTCCGCTCCAGATCCACCCCGACATCCACCTTTTTCCCGCCATCCCCGAGCAGCGCTCGTTGACGGCCGAGACGCGCGTGCTGCTGCCCCGATCCGTCAGCCACGGCGACGCCCGGTTCAATGTCAGCCGCGCAGCGCTGCTGGTGGTGGCCCTCACTGAGCGCCCTGACCTGCTGATGGAGGCCACCGAGGACGTGCTTCACCAACCTCACCGGGCAATCGCGATGCGGGCTTCGGCGGAATATCTGCGCCTGATGCGGCGTTGTGGAGTTGCAGCGGTGCTATCTGGGGCTGGACCTGCGGTTATCGGCCTGAGCACTCAGCCGGAACTTCCCGCAGAGGCCCTCGAATTCGGCGCCGCGAATGGATTCATCGTCAGCGAGATGTCCGTCGGCGACGGCGTTCGTTGGACATCTGGCGTAGCCGTTCGGAGTTGACAGCTGTCACATACGAATCAGCGCGTTCTTGCTTCCTGCACCGATGCGGGTTATTCTCGCTCTCGTCCAGCAATCGCATGGTTTTCGCCTGCGCCGACACTAGGACACATACCAATTCTTCTCGTGGATGACGGTTCGCCTTACCGCCGCGAATCCCGGCAATCACCGTTGCAGGTGCGACGGTGGCAGCTTCGCAGTCAGCCATTTGGCTGAGTGCAACGAACCCTCGTGACGTGATCACCGAGGGAAAGAAAGGAAATCCGTGACTGAAACGGACCTTGTCACGGCTGGCGGCAGTGCCGAACAGGCTGACCTGCCTAACACCGTGAACACAGAATTCTCATCTCCCGAGACGCCTGACGTGACACATCAGCCAGCGCCGGATGCGGACCCGGCCCCCAAGGCGGACGCGGACCCAGCACCCAAGGCCGATGCCGACCCAGCACCCAAGGCCGATGCCGACCCGGCCCCCAAGGCCGATGTCACGACGGATGCCTCGAAGGGGTCGCTATCGAGCATGGTGCTGCCCGAACTGCGGGCCCTGGCCAACTCGGTCGGCGTCAAGGGTGCCTCCGGGATGCGCAAGAGCGAACTCATCGCCGCGATCCGTGAGAGCCGCGGGGAGTCGGTGAACAACACCACCGAGGCCCCGAAGGCCGACACTGCCCGCAACGACGGCGATTCAGCGCCCGCGGACAACGCGGCGGACACCGCAACCGACAGCGGCGCGCCGGCCGATGCAGGCGAGCAACCGACCCAGCAGCGTCGTGAGCGCCGCGGCGCGTCGCGTGACGCCGGCTCTGGTGAAAGGACCAAGCAGGGCGGCGGTCAGAACGCCAAGGACGGCGCCGACTCTGAGAAGAGCGCCGACAAGAACAGGAACCAGCAGAACACCAAGCCGGACACCAAACAGGACGGCGGTGACCAGCAGGGCGGCGATCAGCAGGGCAACCAGCAGGGTCGCAATAACAACAACGACGACGACGACCGCGGCGGACGTCGCGGCAGGCGTTTCCGCGACCGCAGGCGCCGCGGCGACCGCCAAGGAGGCGGTGACGGCGGCGGCGGCGAGACCGAACTACGTGAGGACGATGTCGTCCAACCCGTCGCAGGCATTCTCGACGTGCTCGACAACTATGCGTTCGTCCGCACCTCGGGTTACCTCGCGGGACCGAACGACGTCTACGTGTCGATGAACATGGTGCGCAAGAACGGCCTGCGCCGTGGCGACGCCATCACCGGCGCGGTCCGTGTTCCCAAAGACGGCGAACAGCCCAACCAGCGGCAGAAGTTCAACCCGCTGGTCCGGTTGGACACCGTCAACGGTGGCCCCGTCGAGGACGCCAGGAACCGCCCGGACTTCACCAAGCTGACCCCGCTGTATCCCAACCAGCGGCTGCGCCTCGAGACCACCCCCGACCGCCTGACCACACGCGTCATCGACCTGATCATGCCGATCGGCAAGGGACAGC
This sequence comes from uncultured Actinomycetota bacterium, assembly GCA_963822305.1. Classification (GTDB taxonomy): domain Bacteria; phylum Actinomycetota; class Actinomycetes; order Mycobacteriales; family Mycobacteriaceae; genus Mycobacterium. The sequence continues at coordinate 136,003 of CAWGHF010000030.1, forward strand.
GTGCGCTGATCGTGTCGCCCCCAAAGGCGGGTAAGACCACGATCCTGCAGGACATCGCCAACGGGGTCACCCAGAACAACCCGGAATGCCACCTCATGGTCGTCCTCGTCGACGAGCGGCCCGAGGAGGTCACCGACATGCAGCGCTCGGTGAAGGGTGAGGTCATCGCCTCCACCTTCGACCGGCCGCCGTCGGATCACACCCAGGCCGCCGAGCTCGCCATTGAACGGGCCAAGCGCCTGGTCGAGCAGGGCAAGGACGTCATCGTGCTGCTCGACTCGATCACCCGGCTCGGCCGCGCATACAACAACGCGTCGCCTGCGTCAGGTCGCATCCTGTCCGGTGGTGTCGACTCGACCGCGCTGTACCCGCCGAAGCGGTTCCTCGGCGCTGCGCGCAACATCGAACATGGCGGCTCGCTGACCATCATCGCCACCGCGATGGTCGAAACCGGGTCGACCGGCGACACGGTGATCTTCGAAGAGTTCAAGGGCACGGGTAACGCCGAGCTCAAGCTCGACCGCAAGATCTCCGAGCGCCGCGTGTTCCCGGCTGTCGACGTCAACCCGTCCGGCACCCGCAAGGACGAGCTGCTGCTCTCGACGGATGAATTCGCGGTCGTGCACAAGCTGCGCCGAGTGCTGTCGGGCCTGGATTCCCACCAGGCCATCGATCTGCTGATGAGCCAGCTACGCAAGACGAAGACCAACTACGAGTTCCTGGTTCAGGTCTCCAAGACCGCGCCGGGCTCGATGGACGACGACTAGGTTTCCGCCTGTGCCGGGTCGGCCTTCAGACCCGGCATCACATAGCGTCGTACATGCGCGCGCACCTGGTCCGGATCGCTCGGGTCCAGGGCGTCGCCGGGAACGGTGACCAGCGAGATGACCACGCGCGCCACCCATTCCGATGCTTCGTCGATGTGGGTATCCGGGTGGATCTCGCCGCTGCCGACCGCATCGGCCACATATCGGCGCCAGAAGGCGGCCAGGTCCGGCACCAACCCCTGCACACCGGCGCCTGCACACGCGGCGAACTCCTCGGGCTCGTCCATCCGCAGCCGCATCAGCAGCGTGCCCGGGTCGTCGTAGGCGGTGCGGGCGTTCACCACACCCTTGGTGATCTGCTGATCGAGCCCGTCGAGGGGCTCGAGCATCGCGTGCACCTCCGACCACCATGCCTCGTTGAGCCGGACGATAGCGGCTCCGAGCAGTGCCGCCTTGTCCGGGAAATGCCGGTACAGCCAGCCGCGTGACACCCGTGCCACCTCGGCGATCTCGGAGACCGTCGTGGAGCGAATACCCTTGGCGCGCAGGCAGACTTCGGCCGCATCGATCAGTCGATCGCGAACGCTCTTGGCGGCCGTGCTGCTCGTCACCGGAGTTCTCTCCCGTCATTTCATCGCGCCTGCGGGCGCGATCAGAGCATTCTGTCAACTGGCAGGCGGATATTACCGGCCAGGCAACAGATGGTAGACAGATTCGCGAATCTGTTCACATAGCGCGACGGACCGAGGTGAGCCATGGCGGACACACTCCAGCAGTTGCTTCGCGAGCGTTCCGAGCAAGACGCCGTCGCGGTGAAGTACGGCGACCGCACGTGGACATGGCGTGAGCACGTCGCCGAGGCACGCGCCGAGGCCGCCGCGCTCATCGATACCGCCGAGCCGAACCGGCCCATGCACGTCGGCGTGCTGCTGGCCAACGGCCCGGACATGGTGACGGCCATGGCGGCCGCCGCACTCGGCGGCTATGTCCTGTGCTGCATCAACAACACTCGTCGTGGCGACGGCCTGGCGCGCGACATCGCCCTCGTCGACTGCCAGATATTGATCACCGACGCCGCGCACCGCCATCTGCTCGACGGTCTCGATCTGCCGGGGGTCCGGGTGCTGGACACCTCCAGTGAGGAATGGGCCTCCCTGATCGCCGAACCGCGGGAGTTGACACCGCATCGCGAGGTTGCTCCTGACGACACCTTCGTGATGATCTTCACCTCGGGAACCAGCGGCGACCCCAAGGCCGTTCAGGTTCAGCACATGATGCCGATTTTCGCGGGAAATTCACTGGCGGAACGGTATTCGGTCGACACATCCGATGTCTGCTATGTGTCCATGCCGCTGTTCCACTCCAACTCCATCTACGCGGGCTGGGGCGTTGCGATGGTGACCGGTGCGGCGATCGTGCCCGCGGTGTTCTCGGTCTCCGGTTTTCTCGACGACATCCGCCGCTACGGCGTCACGTTCATGAACTACGTCGGCAAGCCGCTCGCCTACATCCTCTCCACCCCTGAGAGGCCCGACGACCACGACAATCCGCTGCGCGTCGCGTTCGGCAACGAGGCCAGCGACCGGGACATCGCCGAGTTCGGACGTCGCTTCGACTGCACCGTCTGGGACGGGTTCGGGTCGACCGAGAACGCCGTCATCATCACCCGCGAGGACGGCTGTCCGGAGGGCTCGATCGGCAAGGGCTTTCCCGGAGTCGCGATCTACGACCCCGAGACATTGAAGGAGTGCGAGGTCGCGACGTTCGACGACGGTGGCGATCTGGCCAACCGCGAGGCGGCGGTCGGGGAGTTGGTGAACACCTCCGGTGGTGGGCTGTTCCGCGGTTACTACAAGGACGAAGGCGCCACGGATCACCGGCTGCGTCACGGCATGTATTGGTCGGGGGACCTCGCCTACCGCGACGCCGACGGCTGGATCTACTTCGCCGGGCGCACGGCCGACTGGATGCGGGTCGACGGTGAAAACCTCGCCGCCGCACCGATCGAGCGAGTCGTGATACGTCTTCCCGAGGTCAGCCGTGTCGCGGTGTACCCGGTTCCGGATGAGTCCGTCGGCGACCAGGTGATGGCCGCCATCGTGCTGCGCGACGGCGCGACGCTGACGCCCGGGGCGTTCGAGGAGTTCCTCGGTGCTCAGGCCGACCTGTCGCCGAAGGCCTGGCCGCGCTACGTCTGGATCGCCGACGACCTGCCGTCGACGGCGACCAACAAGATCCTCAAGCGGGAGTTGGTCTCCTACGGCACGACACCGCCGGGTGGCCTGCTGTGGAAACGCGACGGTCAGCGGTACGGGTCGGTGACTTCACGCAGCGACACCAGGGCTGCGCGCAATTCGTCGTAGGCTTTCGTTCCCAGGTGGGCTCGCCATTCTGCCTCGACCTTCGTGATCTCGGCGGCCGCTGTGGCGCAGAGCTTTTCGCCCCGATCGGTAAGCACGACCAGGCGGGCGCGCGCGTCGGCCGGATCGGGTTTGCGCGTGACGTAGCCGTTGCCCTCCAGGTCGTCGACGAGCGCGCCCGCGGTCTGCTTGGTCACTCCTGCCTGCTCGGCAAGGTCGGTGACGCGGATCCCTTCGCGGTTCAGCCGCTGGCCGATGCGGCTCTGGGCAAGGGTCAGGTCGTCGAAGCCGGCCGCCCGCACGGCTTCGAACACCCGGGCTTCGGCGGCGCGATGCGCGACGAACATCAGCAGCGCGGAGGTCGGTTCGTCACCCATCCGTCGAGTATAGGTTGATTTAGTACGGATCCCTGTCTATATTCGTCAGGAAGACTTACTAAATTGGGAGGGCGGAGATGGACGACTCGCAGATCTGGGCCTATATCGACGAGCAGCGTGCCGACCTCGCCGACTTTCTGGACACCCTGACGCCCGAACAGTGGGAGACGCCGTCGCTGTGCCCGGGATGGACGGTGCGTCAGGCGGCCGCCCACATCACGCAGTCAACGACGAACTGGGGCCGGCTCACGTTCGAGCTCCTGCGCTCAGGGTTCCGGTTCAACGCCGTGACACTGCGCATGGCGCGAGAGGATCGGCGGACATCAGAGCAGATCACCGCGGCGCTGCGGGGGATGGTCGGTGGTCGCCGCAGGCCGCCGGGAACGGCGGTGGCGGATCCGCTGACCGATGTGCTGGTGCACGGGCAGGACATCGCGGTGCCCTTGGGCATCCAGCGGACGATGCCCGTTCCCGCCGCGGTGATCGCCGCCGAGCGGCTGTGGAAAATGGGCTTTCCGTTCAATGCGCGTAAGCGGTTCCCGAACGTCACGTTCACTGCGACCGATGCGGATTTCAGCGTCGGCGAGGGGGAAGTGGTGCGCGGGCCGATCCAGGACATCGTGATGACGTTGTCGGGCCGGCGGGCCGGTTTGCCCGTGGAATAGCCGTCCCCGTCGGCGCGTTTAGGCTACTGGCGGTTGACCTGGCATAATGGACCGCTGACCTTCGGTTCCGGTTCACGCTCGATAGCTCCAGGTAAGGCAAGGGCGACCCGGCGGCCAACGAATGAAGAGGACACCATGAAATCGGGTATTCACCCTGACTACAGCGAGACGACCGTGCACTGCGGCTGCGGTAACACGTTCACTACGCGCAGCACCAAGAAGAGCGGACAGATCCACGTCGAGGTCTGCTCGCAGTGCCACCCCTTCTACACCGGCAAGCAGAAGATTCTCGACAGCGGCGGCCGCGTGGCCCGCTTCGAGAAGCGCTACGGCAAGCGCAAGGCCAGCGGCGCTGACAAGGCTGCCGACAACTAGCTGACTGACCGACGCCCGATCTGTCGCACGAGCGCAGGCCGGGCGTCGGTTTGCGTTCTGCGCGAAAACTGCCTGCGCGCATTGCGAACAAGGCGAGGAGGGCGATATGACGGACAAAGAGCCGGCTATCAACGCCATCCTGACCGAGCACGCCGACCTCGAGCGTCAGCTCTCCGATCCCGACCTGCACTCCGATGCGGATAAAGCCCGCAAGGTCGGAAGGCGGTTCGCGCAGCTGGCGCCGATCGTGACGACACACCGCAAGCTGGAGACGGCCCGTGGCGACCTGGAGGCCGCCCGCGAACTGGCGGCCGATGACGACTCCTTCGCGGCCGAAGTGGAGGAGCTCACCAAGACCGTCGACGAGCTCGACACTCATCTGACCGACCTGCTCGCCCCGCGCGATCCGCACGACGCGGACGACATCCTCCTCGAGGTGAAGTCCGGCGAGGGTGGCGAGGAGTCCGCACTGTTCGCCGCCGATCTCGCCCGGATGTACATCCGCTATGCAGAGCGGCACGGCTGGACGGTCACGATGCTCGGCGAGACGACCTCCGATCTGGGCGGCTACAAGGACGCCACGCTGTCGATCAGGAGCAAGGGCGATTCCGCCGACGGCGTCTGGTCACGGCTGAAGTTCGAAGGCGGCGTGCACCGGGTGCAGCGCGTGCCGGTCACCGAGTCGCAGGGCCGCGTGCACACCTCCGCGGCGGGTGTTCTGGTCTATCCGGAGCCCGAAGAGGTCGAGGCGGTCCAGATCGACGAGTCCGATCTGCGCATCGACGTGTACCGGTCATCGGGCAAGGGCGGTCAGGGCGTCAACACCACCGACTCGGCGGTCCGCATCACCCACCTGCCCACCGGAATCGTCGTCACCTGCCAGAACGAACGCAGCCAGCTGCAGAACAAGATCCGCGCCATGCACGTGCTGGCCGCCCGGCTGCAGGCGCTCGCCGAAGAACAGGCGCAGGCGGACGCGTCGGCCGATCGGGCCAGCCAGATCCGCACCGTCGACCGCAGCGAACGGATCCGGACGTACAACTACCCGGAGAACCGCATCGCCGACCACCGGATCAACTTCAAGGCGCACAACCTCGACCAGGTGCTCGACGGTGACATGGACGCGCTGTTCGACGCACTGGCGGCCGCCGACAAACAGTCGCGGCTGCAGCAGCAAGCATGACGCCCACCGCGCGGCTGCGACGCGAGATCGAGCACGCAGCCGCCGAACTCGCCGAGGCGGGAGTCGGATCACCGCGGGCCGACGCCGAGGAACTGGCCGCGTACGCCGCAGGCACGAGTTGGGGGCGGCTGGCGGTACTCGGGGAAATCGATGACGACTTCTGCGGGCGCTACGCTGATCTGGTCGCCGCTCGCGTGCGCCGAATTCCGTTGCAGCACATCGTCGGTTCCGCCGCGCTCGGTCCGGTGACCGTTTCTGTCGGGCCGGGTGTGTTCATCCCGCGACCGGAAACGGAGGGCTTGCTGGAATGGGCGTCGGCGCAGCCTCTACCGCCGCGGCCGGTGCTGGTCGACCTGTGTACAGGCACGGGCGCACTGGCGCTCGCCCTGTCGAAGTTCTGGCCCGACGCACGCATCATCGCCGTCGACGACTCCGACGAAGCGTTGGATTACGCGTACCGAAACGTGGCGGGCTCACCGGTCGAACTGGTGCGGGCCGACGTCACCGACAACACCCAGTTGCCGGAACTGGATGGACAGGTCGACCTCCTGGTCGCCAATCCGCCCTACATTCCCGACGGCGCGACGCTGGAACCCGAAGTCGCACAGCATGATCCACCGCATGCGCTGTTCGGTGGCCCGGACGGGATGGTGGTCATCAACGCGATCGTCGAGTTGGCGGGCCGCTGGCTCAAGCCCGGTGGCCGGTGTGCCGTCGAGCATGACGACACGACGTCGGCGGCCACCGTCGACGCGTTCACCGCAGCGCACCGATTCGTCGACGTGACGGCGAACAAGGACCTGGCCGGCCGACCCCGTTTCGTCACGGCGACACGGGCTGGACGAGGCTAGAACGATGGCCGAACTTTTCGACTGCTCCGACGCTGATGCGCGCGCGACCGGAATCGCTTCGACCGTCAGCGCGGTCAAGGGCGGGCGCCTCGTCGTGCTGCCCACCGACACCGTCTACGGCATCGGCGCCGACGCCTTCGACAACGCCGCGGTGGCTGCGCTGCTGTCGGCGAAGGGCCGCGGCCGCGACATGCCCGTTCCGGTGCTCGTCGGGTCTTGGCACACCATCGAAGGTCTGGTGTACAAGGTGCCGGATACCGCGCGGGAGCTGATTCGTGCCTTCTGGCCCGGCGCATTGAGCCTCGTCGTCCAGCAGGCGCCGTCGCTGCACTGGGATCTGGGTGATGCCGCGGGCACGGTCATGCTGCGGATGCCGTTGCACCCGGTCGCGATCGAAGTGCTGCGCGAAGTCGGCCCGATGGCGGTGTCGAGCGCGAACATCTCCGGCAGGCCTGCGGCGGTGACCGCGGAAGACGCCCGCGACCAACTCGGCGATCTCGTTGCGGTCTATCTCGATGCCGGTCCGTCCGACCAGCAGGCGGCCTCCACGATCGTCGACCTGACCGGCGGTCATCCGCGCATCCTTCGGGCGGGTCCGGTGACCGCCGACGCGATCGCGGAAGTACTTGGTGTCGACGCCGATAGCCTCGCGTCGGTGAGCTGACGCGCGCACCGGCGCTCTCACGTTCGTCCAGTACGGTTCATCCAGTGGTGGGCGAAGTGCACGACGTGGCCAGTGGGCTGCTTGCGCTCTCCGATAGAGGCGCGGGCGTGCCGCTGCGCGAGCTGGCTCTCGTTGGCCTCACCGCGGCGATCATCACCTATTTCGCGACGGGCTGGGTCCGCGTGCTGGCCACCCGTGTCGGCGCCGTGGCCTACCCACGGGAACGCGATGTGCACCTGCAGCCGACGCCGCGAATGGGTGGCCTGGCGATGTACATCGGCGTGCTGGCCGCGGTGCTGCTCGCCTCCCAGCTGCCCGCACTGACCCGCGGCTTCGTCTACTCGTCGGGTCTGCCCGCCACCGTCGTCGCGGGCGGGCTGATCATGGCCATCGGCCTGATCGACGACAAGTGGGGCCTGGATGCGCTGACCAAGTTCGCGGGCCAGATCACCGCGGCAAGCGTGCTCGTCACCATGGGCGTGGCGTGGAGCGTGCTCTACATTCCGTTCGGCGGCGTCGGCACCATCGTGCTCGACCAGGTGTCATCGATCCTGCTCACGCTGGCGCTGACGGTCGCGATCGTCAACGCGATGAACTTCGTCGACGGCCTCGACGGGCTGGCCGCGGGACTGGGTCTGATCACCGCGCTGGCCATCACCATCTTCTCGATCGGCCTGCTGCGCGATCACGGTGGCGACGTGTTGTTCTACCCGCCCGCCGTGATCTCGGTGGTGCTGGCCGGCGCGTGCCTGGGTTTTCTGCCGCACAATTTCCACCGCGCGCGCATCTTCATGGGCGATTCCGGCTCGATGCTGATCGGGCTGATGCTCGGCGCGGCATCCACCACGGCGGCGGGCCCGATCTCACAGAGTGCTTACGGCGCCCGCGACGTTTTCGCGCTGCTGTCGCCCTTCCTGTTGGTGGTTGCCGTGATGTTCGTACCCGCACTGGACATGCTGCTGGCGATCATCCGGCGCACCCGTGCCGGTCAGAGTCCGTTCAGCCCCGACAAGATGCACCTGCATCACCGGCTGCTTCAGATCGGCCATTCGCACCGACGCGTGGTGCTGCTCATCTACCTCTGGGTGGGCATCGTCGCGCTGGGCGCCGCGAGCACGATCTTTTTCGACCCTCGCTACACCGGCGGGGTGATGCTGGCGGCCACTCTGGTGGCGATCGTCGTCACCCTGATTCCGCTTCTGCGGCGCCGCGAAGAGCCCTACGAAAGCTTGTACGACAAAAAGTAGTAGACCCCCGTTTAGGGCTGCCTACCATGTGGTACGGTGCAGGCAGAACCCGAAAAACCTCGCGGGTTGCCGGCCCCCGAGCCGCCCGGTTCACCACCGATCGGCACGGATAAACGACCGACAAAGGGAGCTACCCCTTGGGTGATTCCAGCGCGTCCCGCGCACTCCGATACGCTCGGTGCGCCACGCACAGAATCATTGGGATAGCACTCGTGACCGCGGGATTGAGGTGACGCCGTGACGACGCCAGCGCAAGACGCGCCGTTGGTGTTTCCGTCAGTTGCTTTCCGACCGTTGCGGCTGTTCGCTGTGTGCGTTGTGTTCGCCGGTCTGGTGACGGTGGCGGCGGCACTGTTGGGACATCCGATGGTCGGCGTTTTCTTCGGCATCGGCCTCCTGCTCGGTTTGCTCAACGCGATCCTGGTGCAGCGCTCAGTGGAGTCGATCACCGCTGCGGACCATCCGTTGAAACGCAAGATGGCGATGAACTCAGCCACCCGACTGCTGGTGATGACGGTGGTCGGGCTGACGATTGCGTTCATCTTCCGGCCACAAGGTCTCGGTGTGGTGTTTGGTATGGCGCTTTTCCAGGTACTGCTAGTGCTTTCGACGGCGCTGCCCGTCATGAAGAAGCTGCGGGCCGGTGCCGGTGATGGACTCGAAGGGGAGGCCACGGAGCAATGACCGAGACGATCCTCGCCGCCGAATCCGGCATTCAGGTGGGCCATCACACGGAGGCTCACTGGTTCGGTCTGACCGTCAACACCGACACGGTGCTGGCCACCGCGATCGCCGCGGTGATCGTGCTCGCGCTCGCATTCTTCTTGCGCGCCAAGGTGACTTCGACCGGCGTTCCCAATGGCGTGCAGCTGTTCTGGGAAGCGATCACGGTCCAGTTGCGCAACCAGATCGAGGCAGCGATCGGCATGAAGATCGCGCCGTTCGTGCTTCCGCTGGCGGTCACCCTGTTCGTGTTCATCCTGGTCTCCAACTGGCTCTCGATACTGCCGGTGCAGTACACCGATTCCAGCGGTGCGATCCACGAACTGCTCAAGCCGCCGGCGTCGGACATCAACTTCGTGCTGGCGCTCGCCCTGTTCGTGTTCATCTGCTACCACGCGGCGGGCATCTGGCGTCGCGGCCCCCTCGGCCATCCGGTCAAGTTGCTCAAGGGCCACGTCGCGCTGATGGCGCCGATCAACCTTGTCGAGGAGATCGCCAAGCCGATCTCGTTGTCGCTCCGACTTTTCGGCAACATCTTCGCCGGCGGCATCCTGGTCGCGCTGATCGCACTGTTCCCGCCGTGGATCATGTGGGCGCCCAACGCGATCTGGAAGAGCTTCGACCTATTCGTCGGCGCCATCCAGGCATTCATCTTCGCCCTGCTGACGATCTTGTACTTCAGCCAGTCAATGGAACTCGATGAGCACCATGACTAGCACCGACACCATGCTCGACCCACGTCCTGGTAGGACACCTACCAGTTATCAAGGAGGATAAGAATGGATCCCACAATCGCTGCCGGTGCGCTCATTGGCGGTGGACTGATCATGGCCGGCGGTGCAATCGGCGCCGGCATCGGTGACGGCATCGCCGGTAACGCGTTGATCGCCGGCATCGCCCGTCAGCCGGAAGCGCAGGGCCGACTGTTCACTCCGTTCTTCATCACGGTCGGTCTGGTCGAGGCGGCCTACTTCATCAACCTTGCGTTCATGGCCCTGTTCGTGTTCGCCACCCCGGTTAAGTAGGTCATTCGCGGCATGGGTGACCTCAGCTTGACGATCCTGGCAGCAGAAGAAGGCGGCGGGCAGAGTAACTTTCTGATCCCGAACGGCACGTTCTTCTTCGTGCTGATCATCTTCTTGATCGTGCTCGGTGTGATCGCCAAATGGGTTGTGCCGCCTATCGCCAAGGTTTTGCGTGAGCGCGAAGCCATGGTGCACAAGACGACCGAAGACAACCGGCGGGCAGCGCAACTACGGGCTGCCGCGGATGCCGATTACCTGAAGGTGATGGCTACGGCACGTCGTGAGGCGACAAATGTCCGCGAGGAAGCCCGCGCTGAAGGGCGCAAAATCGTCGATGAGGCGAAGGCGCGGGCCAACGCTGAAGTCTCGGCGGTCCTTCAGCAGGCCTCTGAGCAACTGACAGAGCAGTCGCGTGCGGTGACGGCCGATCTGCAGGCTTCGGTGGAGACCCTGGCGGCGAGCCTTGCGAGCCGCGTGCTCGGGGTTGAGGTGACCACTCGTACGGTGCCCGCTTCAACTGGACAAGGGCGGTAGTTCAGTGTCGACGTTCATCGGACAGCTCATCGGATTCGCGGTCATCGTTCTTCTGCTCTGGAGATACGTTGTGCCGCCGGTCCGCACCCTGATGAAGAACCAGCAGGAGACCGTTCGCACGCAGCTCGCCGACCACTCCGACGCGGAGAAGAAGGTCGCCGACGCCGACAAGGAGCATGCCAGGGCGCTCGAAGAGGCCAAGGCCGAGGCGGCGAAGGTGATCGAGGAAGCCCGCCACGACGCTGAGAAGATCGCCGAGCAGCTACGAGCCCATGCCGATTCTGAGCTGGAACGCATCAAAACCCAAGGTGCTCAGCAGGTTCAGCTCTTACGTCAACAGCTCATTCGCGAGCTTCGGCAGAGTCTCGGCGCCGAGTCCGTGCATCGCGCAAGAGATATGGTGCGCGACTTCGTCTCCGATCCGGCCGAGCACTCCGCGACGGTTGGCCGCTTTCTCGACGAGCTGGACGAAATGGCGCCGTCGAGCACGGTCTTCACCGATGCCGTCACAGCCAAGTTGCGCGCCGCCAGTCGCCAGTCAGTGGCCACAGTCGTCGAACAGTTCGACGGAGTCGTCGGCGACCTCGACACCGACGGACTGACCAAAGTGTCCGATGATCTGGCATCGACGGTGAAACTGCTGCGCCGCGAGCCGGTTCTGGGCAGGCATCTTGCCGACCCCTCCGCGGATTCCGCTTCCAAGGTTCAGCTCGTAGAGCGACTGCTGTCTGGCAAGGTTTCCGATTCCGCGCTCGACATACTCAAGACCGCTGTGTCGCAGCGCTGGTCGTCCACCTCGGACTTGACGCGCGGAGTTCAACACCTCGCCAGGCTTGCCTTGCTGGTGCGCGCCGAAGCCGACGGCCAGATCGAGGACGTGGAGGAGCAGCTGTTCAGGTTCAGCCGCATCCTCGACTCCGAGCCACGGCTGATCACGCTGCTGAGCGAGTACACCACTCCGCTGGACGGCCGAATCAGCCTGTTGAACAACGTGCTTCACCGCAGGGCCAGCAAAAACACCGCAGATCTGCTCCGCCAGACGATCGAACTGCTGCACGGCGAGCGCGCTGATGATGCCGTCCGCGAATTGGCGAATCTTGCGGTGTCCCGCCGTGGCGAGGTCGTCGCACACGTGCGCGCCGCAAGCGAACTCAGCGACGCTCAAAGTAACCGACTGACCGAGTTGCTCACCCGCATCTACGGTCATCCGGTGTCGCTTCAGCTGGACATCGACCCGGCGCTGCTCGGCGGCCTCACGATCGCCGTGGGCGACGAGGTGATCGACGGCTCGCTGGCGTCCAAGCTGGCATCGGCCGAGAACCACTTGCCCGAATGACCCCGACAACACCAGACCCACACACGAAGTAGGAAGACGAAAAGCCATGGCAGAGTTGACGATCTCGGCGGACGAGATCCAGGGCGCCATCGAGGAGTATGTCGCCGGTTTCGAAGCCGACACCGAGCGTGAGGAAATAGGCACTGTCATCGACGCCGGCGACGGCATCGCGCACGTCGAAGGCCTCCCGTCGGTGATGACGCAGGAGCTGCTGGAGTTCCCCGGCGGTGTGCTCGGTGTTGCGCTCAACCTCGACGAGCACGACATCGGCGCAGTGATCCTCGGCGACTTCGAGAAGATCGAGCAGGGCCAGCAGGTCAAGCGCACCGGCGAGGTGCTGTCGGTACCCGTTGGTGATGCCTTCCTCGGACGCGTGGTCAACCCGCTGGGTCAGCCGATCGACGGTCGCGGCGACGTCGAAACCGATGAGCGACGCGCCCTGGAACTGCAAGCGCCGTCGGTGGTGCAGCGCCAAGGGGTGAGTGAGCCCTTGCAGACCGGAATCAAGGCGATCGACTCCCAGACCCCGATCGGCCGCGGGCAGCGCCAGCTGATCATCGGCGACCGCAAGACCGGCAAGACCGCGGTGTGCGTGGACACCATTCTCAACCAGCGCCAGAACTGGGAGACCGACGACCCCGACCAGCAGGTCCGTTGCGTTTACGTGGCGATCGGCCAGAAGGGCACCACGATCGCCAGTGTGCGTCAAACTCTCGAAGAGGGTGGCGCGATGGACTACACCACGATCGTCGCTTCACCGGCGTCCGACTCCGCCGGCTTCAAATGGCTTGCGCCGTACACCGGCTCGTCGATTGCCCAGCACTGGATGTACGAAGGCAAGCACGTGCTGATCGTGTTCGACGACCTGACCAAGCAGGCGGAGGCCTATCGCGCCATCTCGCTGCTGTTGCGCCGCCCGCCAGGCCGCGAGGCGTACCCGGGCGACGTGTTCTATCTGCATTCCCGGCTCCTGGAACGTTGTGCCAAGTTGTCCGACGAGCTCGGGGGCGGCTCGCTGACGGGCCTGCCGATCATCGAGACCAAGGCCAACGACATCTCGGCCTACATCCCGACCAACGTCATCTCGATCACCGACGGTCAGTGCTTCCTGGAAACCGATCTGTTCAACCAGGGTGTGCGGCCGGCGATCAACGTCGGCGTTTCGGTGTCGCGCGTCGGCGGTGCCGCTCAGATCAAGGCAATGAAAGAGGTGGCAGGAAGTCTCCGTTTGGATCTCTCGCAGTATCGCGAGCTCGAGTCGTTCGCGGCGTTCGCGTCGGACCTCGACGAAACGTCCAAGAAGCAGCTCGATCGCGGCGCCCGGCTGGTCGAGTTGCTCAAGCAGCCGCAGAACAGCCCGATGCCGGTCGAGGAGCAGGTCGTCGCGATCTTCCTGGGCACCAGGGGCCACCTCGACTCCGTGCCCGTTGACGATGTGCAGAAGTTCGAGCGTGAGTTCCTCGAGCACGTCAAGGGCTCGCAAGAGGGGATCCTCAAAGAGATCCGGGAGAGCAAGAAGCTCTCCGAGGAGCTCGAAGAAAAGCTCGAGAAAGTCGTAAACGATTTCAAGAAGGGCTTCGACACCACGGACGGCAGCTCGGTCGTTCCGGACGAGCACGTCGATGCGATGGACGATGAAGACGTCGAAAAGGAATCGGTGAAGGTCAAAAAGCCGAAGCCGAAGAAGAAGTAGGGCTGGAAGAACCGTGGCAGCCACACTGCGAGAACTACGCGGCCGCATCCGCTCCGCCGGGTCGATCAAGAAGATCACCAAGGCCCAGGAGCTGATCGCGACGTCGCGTATCGCCAAGGCACAGGCCCGAGTCGAGGCGGCTCGGCCATACGATCGCGAGATCACCAACATGCTCACCGAACTCGCGAGCGCCAGCGCACTGGACCACCCGTTGCTGGTCCCACGAGAGAATCCGCGGCGGGCGGGTGTGCTCGTGGTGACATCGGACCGTGGGCTGTGCGGCGCATACAACGCCAACATATTCCGGCGGTCTGAGGAACTGTTCTCCCTGCTGCGTTCGGAGGGCAAGGAGCCCGTCCTGTATGCAGTGGGCCGGAAAGCTCTTGGCTACTACAGCTTTCGCAATTGGGATGTGCACGACTCCTGGACTGGCTTCTCGGAACGGCCCGAATACGAGCATGCGCAGGAGATCGCCTCGACATTGGTCGACGCCTTCTCGGCCGGCATCGATGACGAGGGAGACGACCCCGGCGCTGACAACATTCTCGGTGTCGACGAATTGCACATCGTGTTCACCGAGTTCAAGTCGATGTTGTCGCAGTCGGCGATCGCCCGCCGGATCGCGCCGATGGTCGTCGAGTACGAGGAAGAGGACACCGGTCCACGTACGCTGTTCTCGTTCGAGCCGGATGCGGAGACCCTGTTCGGCGCGCTATTGCCGCGGTACGTAGCCACTCGGATCTTCGCCGCCCTGCTCGAGGCGGCGGCATCGGAGTCGGCATCCCGCCGGCGGGCAATGAAGTCGGCGACGGACAATGCCGACGACCTCATCAAGGACCTGACCCTGATGGCCAACCGCGAACGGCAATCCCAGATCACTCAGGAAATCAGCGAAATCGTCGGTGGCGCGAACGCGCTCGCGGACGCCGCCAAGAAGTAGCCCGTAGGAAGCGAAAAGAGACATGACTGCTACTGCTGAAAAAAAGACCGGCACCGACACCGCGGGCCGCGTCGTGCGCGTCACCGGCCCCGTCGTCGACGTCGAGTTCCCGCGTGGTTCCGTGCCCGAGTTGTTCAACGCGCTGCACGCAGAGATCGACTACAAGGATCTCGCGAAGACTCTGACGCTGGAGGTTGCACAGCATCTCGGCGACAACTTGGTGCGCTGCATCTCCCTGCAGCCCACCGACGGTCTGGTTAGAGGTGTCGAGGTGACCGACACCGGCAACTCGATCTCGGTACCCGTCGGCGACGGAGTCAAGGGCCACGTGTTCAACGCGCTCGGCGACTGCCTCGACGATCCCGGCTACGGCAAGGACTTCGAGCGCTGGTCGATCCACCGCAAGCCGCCGGCTTTCGACCAGTTGGAACCCCGCACGGAGATGCTGGAGACCGGCCTCAAGGTCGTCGATCTGCTCACGCCCTACGTCCGTGGCGGCAAGATCGCCCTGTTCGGCGGCGCCGGCGTGGGCAAGACCGTTTTGATCCAGGAGATGATCAACCGCATCGCCCGGAACTTCGGCGGCACGTCGGTGTTCGCCGGGGTCGGGGAGCGCACCCGCGAAGGCAACGACCTGTGGGTCGAGCTTGCGGACGCCGACGTGCTCAAGGACACCGCGCTGGTGTTCGGTCAGATGGATGAGCCGCCTGGCACCCGTATGCGGGTCGCACTGTCTGCGCTCACCATGGCCGAGTTCTTCCGCGACGAGCAGGAGCAGGACGTGCTGCTGTTCATCGACAACATCTTCCGGTTCACACAGGCAGGCTCCGAGGTGTCCACGCTGCTGGGCCGCATGCCTTCTGCGGTGGGTTATCAGCCGACGCTGGCCGACGAGATGGGTGAGCTCCAGGAGCGCATCACGTCGACCCGTGGCCACTCGATCACCTCGATGCAGGCCGTGTACGTGCCCGCCGACGACTACACCGACCCGGCGCCCGCCACGACCTTCGCTCACCTGGACGCAACCACCGAGCTCAGCCGAAATGTGTTCTCCAAGGGCATCTTCCCGGCGGTCGACCCGCTCGCCTCCAGCTCGACCATCCTGGACCCGAGCGTCGTCGGCGACGAGCACTACCGTGTCGCCCAGGAAGTCATTCGAATCCTGCAGCGCTACAAGGACCTTCAGGACATCATTGCCATTCTCGGCATCGACGAGCTGGCCGAGGAGGACAAGCAGCTGGTGCAGCGGGCCCGTCGCATCGAGCGCTTCCTGTCGCAGAACATGATGGCGGCCGAGCAGTTCACCGGCCAGCCCGGCTCGACCGTTCCGCTCAAGGAGACCATCGAGGCGTTCGACAAGCTCGCCAAGGGCGATTTCGATCATCTCCCGGAGCAGGCCTTCTTCCTGATCGGTGGCCTGGAAGACCTGCAGAAGAAAGCGGAGAGTCTCGGCGCCAAGATGGAAGACGGTGGCAGCGACGGCGCGCCGACCGAGTCTGACGAGTCCAAAGACGACGACAGCGACGACGACGAGGACGAGTCCGAGAGCAAGGACGAGTCCAAGAAGGACGAGTCCAAGAAGAAGGACGAGTCCAAGAAGAAGGACGAGGCGATAAGGACGAGTCCAAGAAGAAGGACGACGACGGCGATAAGGACGATTGACGGTGGCCGAGCTGGACGTCGACATCGTCGCCGTTGAACGTGAAATTTGGTCTGGGAAGGCCACGTTCCTGTTCACGCGTACCACCTCAGGTGAGATCGGCATTCTGCCGCACCACATTCCGTTGGTGGCGCAGCTGGTCGATGACGCGATGGTGCGGGTCGAGCGCGAGGGCGAGGACGATCTGCGCATCGCCGTTGACGGCGGTTTCATGTCGGTGACCGAGGAGGGCGTCATCGTGCTCGCCGAGTCCGCCGAACTGGAGTCTGAAATCGACGCAGACGCCGCGAAGCGCGATTCCGAGTCCGACGACGAAGCGACTGCGGCCAGAGGTCGTGCCAGGCTGCGCGCCCTGGGTGAGATCGACTAGGGCTGATGAGCGCGTCCATGCTGATCATGGTCGCGCTGGTCGGTGTGCTGCTGCTTGTCGTCATCGCCCTGTGTTACCGGCTCTGGAAGCTT
>CAWGHF010000031.1:0-169040 GCA_963822305.1 uncultured Actinomycetota bacterium
AATGTGACCTACCGGGGCGTGCAGATCGGCGAGGTGAGAGAGATCAAGCTCACCGAGAAGGGCGCGGAAGCGGAGATGACGCTGGACACCTCGCCGAAGATTCCGCAAATCTGCAGGCCGAAGTTCGCAGCGTCTCGGCTGTCGGTGAGCAGTACGTCGATCTACGTCCGCGTACCGATTCCGGGCCATACTTGGAGGATGGCTCGGTGATCGCCATGGACAACGCCACCATCCCGCAGCAGGTGGGTCCAATGCTGGATCAAGTCAGCGCGCTTGTAGACAGCATTCCAGAAAACAGGATCAGTGACTTGCTCGAGAGTCGTTCAAGGCCTTCAACGGCGCCGGCGACGACTTCCAATCACTGCTCGACTCGTCGGCGAACATCACCGATTATCTCAACGACGTATCTGACCAGAGCCGAGCGCTGATCGATGACAGTGGGCCGCTTCTGGAGTCGCAGGCCGAGACCACGGACGCGATCCGGACGTGGGCGCGCAGCTTGGCCGGAGTCACCGAGGAGCTCGCGCAGAACGACCCCGAATTGCGGACGATCCTGCAACGCGGACCCGGCTTCGCACAGGAGGTTTCGGCGCTTCTGACTCAGATAAAGCCGACTCTGCCGATACTGCTGGCGAACCTCACTACCTTGGGTCAAATCCTCGTCACGTACAACCCGTCGCTGGAACAACTCCTGGTGCTTCTGCCCGGGGTCATCGGGGCTCAGCAGTCATTTGGGCTTCCGAAGAACAACCCAATGGGGCTGCCCCTGAGCGACTTCTCATTCACTATCGAAGATCCCCCCGCATGTACGGTCGGCTTCCTGCCAGCGTCGCAGTGGCGCAACCCCGCCGACACCACCACGATCGACACACCGGACGGGCTGTACTGCAAACTGCCGCAAGATTCGCCGATCTCGGTGCGCGGCGCACGCAACTATCCGTGCATGGAGCATCCTGGAAAGCGCGCTCCCACGGTCGAACTCTGCAACGACCCAAAGGGTTTTGTGCCAAACGCAATTCGCCAACACACGCTCGGGCCTAACCAGTTCGACCCGAATCTGGTTGCGCAAGGGGTTCCGATCGATGATCGCGTTGACTTCAACGATCGAATCTACGCGCCGATAGAGGGTACGCCCCTGCCGCCGGGTGCCGTCCCCGCCGGAACGCCACCGATCGCACCCAATCCACTCACCGCTCCGCTGCCGCCCGCACCATCGGCGCCTCCGCCGCCGCCGGGCAATTCCCTCAATGGGGTGCCGATACCGCCTGTCGAGGCTCCGCTCGCGCCGGCAGCTGGAGAGGTACCGCCTGCGCCGCAGGGTCCGCCGCCTGGGCCCGTCGAGGTGCCACCGCCAGACGGCGCGTTACCCGCGGCTCCAAGTGCGTTCAACGGCAACGGTTCTGGTGGTCCATCGGTTGCGATCACGAGCTACGACCCGCACACGGGACGTTATATGAGCCCCGATGGGCAGCTTCAGCAGGTGTCGACTCCGGTTGCTGGGACGCAACCCAGATCGTGGAAGGACCTGCTGCCGATCTGATCGGCCCAGCGGCGGCTAAGACATCTTTTCCAGTCGCACCGGCAACTGGGTGACAACCGGCTTGTTGTAACCGCATGCGCCACTCGGGGCCATCGTCCTTTCCCAGCCCACGATCAGGTCCCGGGACTTATTCTTCTCACTCGTGGTCGGATCGAACCCCCACAACGCGAAGTTCTGGTGACCGGGGGCTGCGGTGCCGTCGGGGCACGGCTGCCAGTTTGGGATGTCGCGGTCGATCCTCCAGGAATCGCCGTTGAACTTCAGCGCACCGGTCCAGCCTGCGTCGCTTCTGACCTCGCCGATGCATTGGATCGGACTAATGCAGTCCGACGTCACAGTCCAGGTCTCCATCTTCGACGGCTGGTCTATGTAGACCATGGCTCCACCCGCGCCGTTCGGGCCCGCGCTGGTTTGAGCCCATTCGCCGTTCGAGAAGGCCCGATAGGGGCCATTGAGCGCAACTCCGTAGTCCGTGGCCTGCGCGGACGCAGCTGTGACTAGACTTCCGATCACGGCGATCGCCGTCGCGGCCGCGCCCGCAGCCACACCCATTGCGCGCATAACCCAGTAGCCTAACGCGGTCTGGAGCTATCTTCTCCAATAGCGAGAGCTTCGTTCCCGCCTATGTGAAAATGTTGCTGTGCGATCAGTCGTCGCGGTGCTCGCTGCCTTGCTCACCACCGGTTTGTTGCCCGGCGCGCCGCCGGCGGCCGCCGAGCCGCCCGAGTGCGACTACCCATCGTGCACGCCGGGCATCAGGCCCAATGTCGTGCTCGGCTCGTACTGCGACAACACCACCTACTACGCGTTCGGTGTGACTTCGTGGGGACGGCTGGTGTTCTGCGGCTCACCCAGGAGATACGAACCGCGGTGGTTCCGCTCGCCCGAGATGCATGGAATCAGGAACGAAAGCGCACCCTGCCCCGCCCAGGACGGTGAAGTGGCCCAGGCACCCGACGGGCTGTTCTTGACGTGCGTGGCCAATAACGGCGCCAGCCTCTGGGCGCGCGGGGACACCTAGATCGCCCGCCGAAGGGCGGGGGACTGCGGGGTTGGACACGTGAAGCCCCCGCAGTGGCGCGATTCACCCAGGCTGTTAGAAATGTATCCACCGTATGGCCCCGTTGATCTCCGCACACTTCAGCGGGACGCCGGGGGTACGCGCCTGCAAGTCATTAGTGGTAATGGGTTGCTGCGCGCTATCACCCGGCCTTTCGCAGGGCAGCGCCAACTCGCGCGTGCCGATCAACGGGCCGACCCGAACCCACATGCCCTGCGCGGCGCAGATGAGGGTGTTCCGGCCGGAATCCAGGCCAAAGACGTAAGAAGGACCGGGTGCGCAGGGTGCGCCCTCGGCGACATTGCGGGCAACGTTCGGGACGCAGTCTGCCGAGTCACAATACGCCGATGCCTCACCGGCGAAAGGTATTGACGCTGAGAGTAATCCACAAGCGACGACCGGCGCCGCGATGATCTTGCGCACCTCTGCCTCCTTCGGAGATCAGACCGAGCCCGCCAGCCAGTCCAGCCTAGCGTTGTCTTCGCAGCTTCGAGCGAGTTCGCAGTCGACAGACCGGACGATGTTGCGCGCCTGTCACGGCTACCCGGCGGGTGTGAACCTGATGTTGATTTCGGTGAGGCCGCGCAGGATGAACGTTGGTTCGTAGTTGTATGCGCGGGAGTCGGCGGGACCGTGCTTCTCGTCGTCGATCGTGATGTCGCTCAGCCGGTCGAGAATCCGCTCAATGCTGACCCGGCCCTCCACGCGGGCGAGCGGCGCGCCGGGGCAGGAGTGGATACCGCGGCTGAACGCGATGTGCTCGCGGACGTTTTTCCGGTCAAGCTGGAACTCGTGCGGGTGCTCGAACCGCTTCGGATCGCGGTTCGCGGCGCCGGGGCTGACCATCACCGTCGTCCCGCCGGGACGGCGGTTTCGCCCAAAGTCGTTGACTTGCGGGCCATCCGGAACACGCTCTTCACCGGGCTGTCCATCCGCAGGCACTCCTCGATGAACACCGGAATGAGGCTGCGGTCGTCGCGCAGCTGCTGCTGGATCTCGGGACGGTCACCGAGCACCCGCAGCGCCGCGCTGAGCAGCTTGGCGGTGGTCTCCTGGCCGGCGCCGAACAGGAACGTCGCGGTGCGCACGACGTCGACGACCTCGGGTGTCGAGCCGTCGGGGTAGAGCGCAGTGGCCAGCCCGGTGAGCACGTCGTCGCGCGGGTTCTGCCGGCGATCCTCGATGTAGTGACGAACTTCTCGTCGGCCCACTCCAAGGGGTTGGCCGCGATCGGCTCGTGGTCGAGCCCGCCGATGTTGGTGCCGGGCCGCTGGGCCCCGAATGCTTCGCGGAACTCCTCGTGGTCCTCTTCGGGGACGCCGAGCAGGTCGGCCACCACCAGCAGTGAGAACGGCCTGGCGTAGGCCGCCAGGAACTCACACTTGCCGTCGGTGATGAACTCGTCGATGTGGCGGTCGGCCAGCCGCCACATGAAGTCCTCGTTCTCCTTCAGCCGCTTGGGCGTCAACAGCCGGCTCAGCAGCGACCGCGCATCGGTGTGGTACGGCGGATCCATCGTGACCATGTGCTCGTACATGGGGATCTCGGCGCGATGCTCCTCTAGCTGCGCGCAGATGTCGTCGCCCTCGGGCACGAACGGGATCGGGGTGAACGGGCCAGCGACCGCGACGCAGGACGAGTAGCTCTCGGTGTCCTTGTAGACGGCGTTGGCGGCCTCCCAGCCGGTGACGGCGAGCACCCCGTTGTTGATCGGGCAGCAGGTCGGGTCCTTGGTCGCGTAGATGGTCGAAGTAGGGATGCGGGTCGGGCACGAGCGACGGGTCGGTGAAGTAGTCGACGGAGTCGTAATCGGTGGTCATGTAAAGCGCTTCCTCCCGGAACCCGTGATAGCTCCACTGGCTGGACGTCGCACCGCGCTGAACGTGCACGGCACACAATATGCTGAGCACCTGCCTAGCATGGCGGTAGAGTCACGGTCAAGATGACACCCGGAATGGCGTCTAACGTCTCCAGTGGCGACCGTCAGGGAGAAGGATTCGGGGAGGTGACATGGCGTCGGCCCGAAGGATTGGAGCACCGGACGCGAAGAATCGCGGTGTGCTGCTCGATGCTGCCGAGGAGCTGCTCCTGCAGGAGGGTTACGCCGCTGTCACGTCCCGCCGTGTCGCGGACGCTGCCGGACTCAAGCCGCAACTTGTGCATTACTACTTCAGGACCATGGAAGACCTCTTCCTCGAGGTGTTCCGCCGCAGGGCGGAGGAGGGCCTCAGGGTGCTGACGACGGCGCTGGCGTCGCCTCAGCCGCTATGGGCCCTGTGGAGGTTCAGCACGCAGCCTGAGGCTACCCGGTTGACGATGGAGTTCATGGGGCTGGCGAATCATCGCAAGGCGCTTAGGGCGGAAATCGTCTATTACGCCGAACGGTTCCGGAAGGAGCAGAACAAGGCGATCGCCGCTGCGCTGCGGTGCTACAACGTGGACGTCGCTGAGGTACCGCCGGTGGTATGGACGGTGTTCGCGACGAGCGTGTCGCAGGCCCTGGTGATGGAGCGGGCTCTCGGCATGTCAACCGGTCACGCCGAGACGTTCAAGTACTGCGAGGAATGGCTGCGTCGTCTGGAAGGTGATCCTGTGACCGCAGGCGACGCGACGCCAGTGAGTGATCACCAGGCTCGAATCGAGCAGAGCGCACCCTTCGGTCCCTGATTGGTCTTCACGACCACGCCGTCGACGGCAAGCGCACAGTGGATGTTGGGTTTCTTCGGTGACTCGCCGCCGGTGCCCGCGACAACCATCGCCCACTGATCGGGGTCGGCCAAACCGACGTCGAGGTTCCATTGCTGGTTCGGTCCGACGTCGGCTTCGATGTTGGGGCTGAACAGGTAGGGGTTGTGGCTGTATTCCGCCCAGTTCGGCGGGTCGGTGTCGCGGTAGTAGATCTCCGCCGTGAACGGCTGCTCGGCCCAAACCGTGTAATGGATTTGATGCAGCGGTGGAGGCGGCGGGTCGTCCGCGGCAGCGGTTGCGGTGCCGAAGGTGAGACAAGCTCCCGCCAACACCGTTGCCGACATCACGCTCAACAACGGCCTGGTACGCACGCGATCAGCCGGAAACCTCATTTCCGAGATGATAAAACGTTGTTTCCACACCCGGTCTGGAATCGGCGATCTGATTGTTACAAGTTCAGGATTTCTCCAGCCGGTACCCGAGCACCGTAGAGCCGCCGAACAATGCTTGTGAGCACCTGCCACGCGCGTATTCAAGGTTCTCCCTAATGTTGGGCATGACCGGTGGACGACCCCACTCCTGGCCTTTACCGGCGCCGCGACGAAGTAGTCAGTCACTCCGCTCGGGTCCTCACGACAGCAAGTACGTCGACTTGGCGGCTGTTTGCAACGCCATCTACGGATCGAGAAGCAAACTAGCGCTGCCACTGGGTTTGTCATAAGACGGCGCGGGGTATTAAGCGCTAGCGGGGGTCATGCCGTTTGCCTGCCTGGCGAGCCGTTCTGCGCCACTACGCAGAGGGAGTTCTGATGAACCTGACACGGTTGGTCGTGATGTTTGTAGGGTTGCTGTTCCTGAACGGGATCCTGGCTGGCACCGCTTCGGCGACGACCGTCGTGGAGTGCCGGACGCTGATAGCCCAACTGCGGAACGGCACGGTCGAGGCCCAGCGCCAGGCCGCCCAGACAAAGGACCAAAGCGGCAGCCTCGCAAAGCTTGATGACATCTCCGTGATGCTGGCGCAAGGCAAGAACGCGGAGGCCATCCAGAAGCTGACCGACTTCGTCGCGCAGGGACACCCCTCCATGGGCGTGCAGGATGTAATCGGCTGCATCAACGCGATCGGCGCCCCCTAGCTCGACTGCGCGCACCGTTACTTCAGTCCGCGAACGCATCGTTCGACTGGATTAGCGATTAGCGTAAGTCGCCCAATGTCCACGGCACCGCGAAGACACGGAACGGCAGATTTGAATCTGCGCGGCCGGGTTGCGGCCCTTTGTCCTTCCCCGAGGCGTTGGGGAGGCAACCCTTACAGTGTTCAACAGCTAGCGTCCGCTCCGCCAGCGCCGCCCTGGCTGCCCCGGCTCGTCGCCCCGTCATCCGGCAGTGGTGGCGGCCGCCGACTGTCACATTGGCAGGCGGGGAGGACCAGCGCGCCATCAACTCCGTTTCGCAGTTCATGACAGCGGGAACACGATTGCTCAGCGTGGGGCTAGGGTTGTCGCGTTGCGGTTCGACTTAGGAGTCATCATGATGTTCGCCCGCCACCACATCGCCAAGCTTTTCGGTGCGGCGATAGCGGTGGCCGCTCTGGGTCTGGTCACCCCCGGCAGCGCCGCCGCCGACGCCACCGACGACGCGTTTCTGAAGAAGCTCTTCGCCGACGGGGTCAATTTTTCACAACCGGAACAGGCTATCCAGAGGGCCCGGACGGTCTGCGAGGCATTTGCCTCCGGCAAGTCGCCAGCGAACGTTCACGAGCTAACACTAAACCAGTCCGCATTTTCTCCACGTCAGGCCGCGGTTTTCATGGCCGACGCGGTCCAAGCCTACTGTCCCAGGTACGCCGGCCAGTTCATGAGCTAACTTCACTTCGACCAGGATGACGGCGTTGTCGCAAAGGATGATCCGGTTGACTGATCGCTTCCCTCGTCGTGAAGGTTTCTGGGTGCAGCTGGGCGTTCGGGATCGTCGCGAGCTGCCGCCCGACGTTCTGCTCGAACGAATCACCGACATCGTCGCGGGGCTTTTTTCGTTTTCTCTGGAGGTTGAGCCGCCGTCGGGCTCTACACTGGGAGGGAAATGAACGCCTACCAGACCCTGGTCGTCGGCGCCGATGGCTCGTACACGTCGTTGCGTGCGGTGGAGCACGCAGCCGCGTTCGCCGCGAAATTGAATGCGAAGTTGATCATCGCGATGGCGCACTTGCCGAATGCGGACAAGGGAGGCTGGGGAAGACCGGCCCGGCCGGATCGGGTGATTGATGGCCGCGCCGAGGTCGTGCTCGGGGGCGAGGGGGACTACAAGGTGCACGGGGAGGCCCCCATATATGGGATCCTTCGGGAGGCCCGCGAACGGGCAAGGGCGGCTGGGGCGAAGAATGTCGAGGCGCGACCGATTCTGGTGGGTCATCTGGGTGGTCCGGCAAAGGCGCTGTCCCGCCTCGCCGAGGACGTTAAGGCCGATCTGTTGGTGGTTGGCAACGTGGGACTGGGCATGCGCATCGAAAAGTGGCTTGGCTCGGTACCCGGCAACGTCTTGCGCAGGGCCAAGACCGACGTGCTGATCGTCCACACCACCGACTGAAGTAGCCGTCCAGGTTCAACCCCGTCTGTCCATCCGGCACCTCACGGGGCGCGGGGGCGAAGGGTGTCAAAGTTACGCAGCGGCAGACCGGTCCCCGGCCGTAGGACGGGCAGCCAGTTTATGGAATTGGCTGCGTCGGGGCTCGCCGCAAGGCAGTCGGGTGTTGAGAACACAGCCTCCGCTGACGGTTTCCAGTCCGCTCTGCCGTGCCCATTTGTCGTGGTAGTCGTTCGAGGCTGCGGGGTTGGGCTGCCGTATGCCCATCCGCCGCCTCGACCGCAGGTGCTCACCGCGGCTGCGAACGCCGCCTCAAGGTCGCCAGCACTGCGCGGCTTATATTCCCATTGGGCGGGATATGCGTCGGTCCGTCAGTGTCCGCCACGTCGCCGTTTCCTTTCCTCCACGGCTAAGGCCAGGGCGGACCGGTCCAGTGCCCACGCGTTGCCGATGCGCTTGGCGGCTCCGGAGCCATAGAGCCTTGCGCGAGCCGCTGTACCCGGCGGGCATTCCACTCGAGCACGGCGGTGGCTTCGGCGACACTGATCCAGCTCGACGGTAACCGGGACCGGCGATCTACATAAGTAGACCGCAGGTACGGGCGCCGTTTCCGCTCATGCGCGTGCATGCGCGCAGCCCGCGGACTCGGGGTCGCCGACCTCCCACGCGACTGGCAGGGAGACAGAGCCCCAGCAGGTCTCCTGCGCAAGGTCCATCTGGTCGTCGTATGTCCCGGTATCGGGCGCTGCAAGAGCAACGGTGCCGCCCGCGAAGCCGCCGAAACCGGCCAGACAGATTGCGCATGCGGAGCCTGCGAGAAGCTTTTTGATCGTGTTCATGGCCTTCCCTTTCGATGGGTGTCGCCTTGATCGGCGTCACTACATCGGAAGCTTCGGCGCATATCCGCGTGCCGGACCAAGTAGCCTGGCACTCGTTTTCGAGACGAAATCCTGGTCGGCCAGTACCTAATGGCGCGGCGTAGTACTCGCTCAGTACAGGTAGATCGCCAGGATCGTCACCCACAGGACGATCAGCCAGGCGTCGGTGGTGACCTTCAGCCACCGTGGCGCCGTGCGGACTTCCATGAAGTACCGAATGATCATGCGCCCCTTGATGAAGCCGAGCAGCACCACGGCGACGGTGATCGGCACGCTGGCTGCCGCGTGGCCGCCGGGATGGCCCGGAGCCAGCCACCAGGAGATCACCGTGATGGCCGACAGGATGAGCCAGACGTAGGTGGTGGCCCTGGCGGATCGGGCCTCTGGTGCCACGGTCGCGGTCACTCGTTCACCTCATCACGTACAGCAGTCCGAAGATGACAATCCACAGCAGGTCGACCATGTGCCAGTAGGTGGCCCCGGATTCGACCATCGACATGCGCTGCTTGCGCGGGTTGCGCAGTTCGCGCACCACGATTCCCAGGATCAACAGGCCGAGGCCGACGTGGAACAGGTGCACGCCGGTGAGCATGTAATAGAACATGAAGAACTCGTTGCTCGGCATGGTGTGGCCCTGGGCGATCTTCGCCGACCACTCGTAGGCCTTGATCAGGATGAACAACACCCCGCATGCGCCGCCCAGATAGGTCAGCCGAAGCGCACCTTGGTGGTCGCCTGTTCGGGCCGACTGCACGCTGCGCGCGATGAACCACGAACTGGTAAGCAGCACAAGGGTGTTCACCACACCGACGGCGAGATTCAGGTGCTGCTGGGACTGCAGGAACAGCTCTGGTGCCATCGCGCGATGGATCATGAAGATGATGAAGTAGGCGCCGAAGAACACGAAGTCGCCGAGGACCATCACCCACATGGCGGCGTCACCCGGCATGTGCGCAGTGCGGCCCGCCTGCCGCGCGGGTGCGGCGGTTTCCACGTCGGTCATGGCAGCGGCGCCTCATCGGAAGGCTGGAGTTCGTTGGCCTTCTTCAGCAGGACGATCAGGCACGAGATCCAGATACCGAAGATGACGGTGCCCTCCCAGAAGGCGATCGATCCGTTCCATGCGAACGGCCCGGCCTTGGAGATGAACACCGGGACGGCCATGACTTCGGTGACGATCTGCCAAACGGTCACGTAGGCAAACCATTTCGGGAAGATCTGGTTCTTGTCGTACAAAATCGCGATCGCGAACGCGATCCATGCGGTGGTGAAGCAGCCGAGCGATCCGACATAGGACAGCAGCCCGAGGTCGTAGAGCAGCGCCATCAGCTGCGGATCGCGATCGGGTCGGTAGACCGCGACCAGGAAGCAGAAGGCCACCAGCAGGCAGCCCGGAAGTGCGCCGATCGCAAGCGAACCCATGTAGGCGTAGCCCAGCACCGAACCGACAGTCATGCGCTTGATGTGGTACATGACGATGCCGTTGGCCATGCCTGCGCCGCCGACGATAAGCACCAGGATGCCGAAGCCGATCTTGATCGTCGTCGAGTGCTGGTGGAAGAAGTCCACCATTTGATCGGTGGTGACATCGGGCCGCGGCGGCGGCATCACGCGCGCCAGCGCGAAGAAGATGACGCCGAAGGCGGTGTAGAACGCAGGCACGATCCAGAACACGAGCCAGACGTCGCGCTTGCCCGCGCGCGGCGGGCGCTTCGAGTCGACGGACTCGGCGGCCTGCTCGGTGACCGCGCTGCTCATGCCGAGACCCCTTCGTCGACGGCCTGCCGGTGCAACACGCCCCTCAGCACGAAGAACATCACAAGCACAAACAGCGCGAACGAACCGTTGCGCAGCCAGAACGACACCGCGCCGTCCCACGCCAGCGGGCCGGACTTGAAGATGGCTGCGCCGACGGCCGGCGCCATGGCAAGCCCAGTGGCTAGTGAGTAGTAGCCAACCCACCGCGGGAACACCGGATTCGGTCCGGCATCGAAGTGAATGGCGGCCGCCAAAATCAGGTTCATCGCGACGAGTGCACCGACGGGTGCGATGAAGATGATCCACGCCATGTCGTTGAGGAGCATCACGAGTTCGGGATTGCGTCCAGGCCGGAAGGTGGCGACCAGGAAGAAGATATCGGCGAGCGCGAACAGGGTGGCGCCGCTGACGGCCGCAGTCAGATAGCAGTACGCGAAAACGTGGCTCTGTGTCGCCATCCGCTTCATCTGGACCACGATCACCATGAACAGCGGCAGCAGCATGATGCCGCAGATGTTGAAGGTGATCATGGAGAACCAGATCATCCCTCTGTTCTCCGAGTAGAACGCCGCGACCTGATCGGCGCTCAGGTCCGGCGACATCGGGGGGAAGAAACCCGGAAACGCCAGAAAAGCGACTAGCAGAACGGCGCCGAAGATCGGCACGGTCCACAGGCTGATCAGTTGGGTCTTGATATTCGCCGTCGTCGGCAGGTCTTCGGCTTCGGCAAGAATCTGCATCGGCGCTCCTTCAGGCTAGCTAGCCGATCGGCTACCCAACAGACAGTAGTCGACCGGTAAGCAACGATCAACGACCGTCCGGCGCCGACCAGAACGCCCGCATCGACGTGATCGCGGCCTGGTCGTCGAATGTCATCACGTCGATCCCGTCGATCCTGGTCCGGCTGTCCCCGTTGATGACGGTCAGCCGCGCCAGGAACGCCGCCTCGTTGCCGTTGACGTGCATCGATAACAGTTCGACTGTGCGGTCCTGCTTTTCGATGCGGTCGTACAGCTCGCGGATCTCGTCGTGACCGTGCCGCACACCGCTGCCGACCGGGTCCTCCACGGTGGCGTCCGGCGTGTACAGCGCCGCCAATTCGTCGGCGCTGCCCGTGCCGAGGAGCTCGACATAGCGGTTGACGGTGTCCGCGACGGTGGGCATCGGCCGATTGATGCCGCGGTTACACGGACAGGATCGTCGCCGACGCCGTACCCGGCGCGCCGTAGACCTGGGCCAGGCCCACCTTGGGTTCGCCGGGCACCTGTCGGTCGCCGGCCTCGCCGCGCAGCTGGCGTACCAGCTCGTGCACCTGTCGTAGCCCGGAGGCGCCGATCGGTTCGCCGTTGGCGATCAGGCCGCCGTCGGTGTTGACGGGCATCGTGCCGTGGATCTCGGTGGCGCCGTCGGCAAGCAGCTTCTCCTGTTCCCCATCGGCGCACAGCCCGGTCTCGGCCATGTGGATGACCTCGGCGCCGGCGTCGGTGTCCTGCAGCTGGGCCACGTCGACGTCGTCGGGGCCGATGCCCGCCGTCTCGTACGCGGCCTTCGCGGCGTACACGGTCGGCGACGCATCCTCATCAAGAGGTGCGAACGTCGCGTGCACCTCGTAAGCACCGAAGGTGCGCGTCCGAATCTCGGTGGCCTTCACGTACACCGGCTTCTTGGTGAAGCGGTGCGCGATGTCGCCCCGGCACATGATCACCGCGGCCGCGCCTTCGTCGGGCGCGCAGAACATGTACTGCGTCAACGGGTAGTTCAGCACCGTCGAGTTGAGGATTTCTTCCTCGGAAATCGGCTTGCGGCGGAACGCGTTCGGATTCTTCTCGCCGTTGCGGAAGTTCTTGGCGGCGACCTTGGCCAGCGTCTCCTGCGAGATGCCGTGCTTGTTGAGGTAGTGATTGGCCTTCATACCGAAGAACTTCGTGGTGACGAACTGGCCGTTCTCGGCATACCACTGGGGGAGCGCCAACTTGGCCGGGTCGTCGGTGAACGCCCCGCGGGGATGCTTGTCCAGCCCGATGGCGATGCCGATGTCGTACTTGCCCAGCCGGATCGTGTCCGCGGTCTGCTGAATGGCCGAGGCGGCGGTCGCGCAGGCATTGAAGACGTTGGTGAACGTGATCCCGGTGAGGCCGACCAGCCGGGTCACCGCGTCGGGGTTAGACACCTCATAACTGCCGCCGAAGCCGAACTGGATGTCCTTCCATCCGACACCCGCGTCATCGAGTGCGAACTGGATCGCTTCGGCGCCCATCTCCATCGCGGTCTTGTCGAACCGGCCGAAGGGATGAAGTCCCACGCCGATGATGGCGACGTCGTTGGTCACGGCTGTTTCCTCTCTAGACCGGCTGGAAGGCGAAGGTGACGAGCTCGTTGCCCTCGTCATCGGTGGCGAACGGAATCATGGTCAGCTCGACATCCATCCCGAACTGAAGCTTCTTCGGATCGTTCTCGGTGAGCCGGCCCTCGACGCGGATGACGTCGTCGAGTTGGACGAGCCCGACGCCGAACGGAACGAAGTCCTTGCCCGTCGGGCCCTTGTACGGCGCCCCAGGCGGAAAACCCTGCGTCGTCCATGCGACCAGGGTGCCGCGGCGGGGCAGCGTCACGTCGGACATCTCGCCGGCGCTGCACCTGGGGCAGCGCTGCTGGACCGGAAAGGTGGTGGCGCCGCACGCGCCGCAGCGGCTACCGATTAGCTGCGGGTTCTCGTCGGGCCAGGTAGAGATCTCGGGCGCGAGCGCCTTCTGCGGTGTCGACACCCGGTTGACAGTAATCGGAAATGGCATTCTCGTCTAGAGAGAACACGCGGTCCATCAGGTGGCGGGCGCGCTGTAGCCGACCACGAGGGCAGCGATGTCGCGGCCGACGACTTCCGCGAACGACCGGCCTTCAAAACGACCGGCGGCCCACAGGCGGGCGCCCTCGCTGACGAGCGACTGCGCGACGGTCGCGACGTGGTTGACGTCGAAGTGGGCGGGGAGCTTGCCGTCGGCCACCGCCCGGTCGAACACCTCCGCGAAGATGACCGAGGTCTGCTCGAGGTGGTCGTGTCCGGCCAGGGTCTGTCGGTAGCCCTCGAGGATCGCTTCTGTCAGAAGTTCCGGCGTGCTGCCGCGCATCGTCTCCTCGAGCGATGCCAGCACTGCTCCTATGACGGCCGTGACGTCGTACGGCTTGCGCAGAAGCTCGGTTGCCCGCTGGTGCGCGGCATCCGTCGACACGACGCCGACCTCGAACAGCACGTCCTCCTTGCGCGGGAAGTAGAAGTAGAACAACGCCTTCGACACCCCCGCCGCCCGACAGATGTCGGCAACGGTGGTGCGGGCGTAGCCGTTCGCCCGCCACAGCGCTGTCGCTGCCTGGACCAGTGACTGCTTGGTCTCGCGGGAACGAGCCTGCTGAAGTGAGGCTCTGCGCTGACCTCGGTCAGCAACTGCGCCTCGGGCTATCTGGGCCATTTGCACCGCTTTTCCCGATACTCTGATTGTTGACCCGAGTCTAACTTGTCCGTTAGCCTTCCCGCGTGGATGCCGACAAGGCGCAGATCACCGAGGTGCTCATTCGCTATGCCACCGGAATCGACTCCAAGAACTGGCCGTTGTTCCGCAGCTGCTGGGCCGACGAGGTCGACCTCGACTACGGCGAGCTCGGGACATTCACCGACCCCGACGCCTTCACCGATTTGTTCGCGCAGGTGCACAACCCGATGGGGCCCACATACCACCGGCTGTCGAACTTCGTCATCGACGTCAACGGCGACACGGCGACCGCGCGCACCTACGTACACGCGGTGCTCATGGTGACGACCGAAGACAACGCCCCATGGGTCGACGTCGTCGGCCACTACGACGACGAGCTGGTGCGCGGCTCCGACGGATGGCGAATTCGCCGTCGCACCACCAACACTCCGCGGATGCTCACCGGTGGGGGCACGCCATCGTGACGGACGATTTCACGCAGAAGTACGGGCCGTGGGCCGTCATCGCAGGCGCGTCCGAGGGAGTCGGCGCCAGCCTGGCCGACCAATTGGCCGAGCGCGGACTGAATCTCGTGCTGATCGCACGAAACCAGAAGCTGCTGGCCGAGGTCGCCGACGGCGTGCGCGAACGCCATGGCGTCGGGGTCAAAGCTGTTGTCCAGGACCTCACGGATTCAGAGGTCGCGGCGAAGTTGGCCGAGGCGACGGACGGGCTTGACGTCGGGCTTGTCATCTACAACGCAGGCGCCTCCGACCGAACGACGACTTTCTTGGAAACCGGCTTCGACCATGCGCTGAAGCAGATCAAGCTCGACTGCATCGGGCCCGTCGCGCTGGTGGACCAATTTGCGCCGGCTATGCGCGATCGCGGGCGGGGCGGCATCGTGCTGGTCGCATCACTGGCGTGTGTCGCGGGCGCGGCGACTCTGGCGGTCTACTCCGCGGTGAAGGCTTTCCAGCACAATTTCGCCGAAGGGCTATGGGCCGAGCTGCGCGAGTTCGGCGTCGACGTGTGCTGCACACCTCTCGGCGCGACGTATACGCCGGCGCTGCAGCGGATGGGTGTGGAGTACGACGCCGATATGCAGATGCTGTCGGAGGACGTCGCGCGCGAGATCGCAGAGAACATCGGCAACGGGCCCGTCCACGTTGTCGGCGAGAACAACCGGGCGGTGGCATCACAAGATTTGGACGGTCGATCGTCGCACGCTTGTCGAGATGATGAGTGCAGCCTCAATCGATTTCGCGAATAAAAGGAGGGCCTGAGATGCGCGCGGTAGTACTTCGCGACGGGCGGCTCGAGGTGCGCGAGACGGCCGACCCGGTGCCCGGCCCCGGCGAACTGCTGATCAAACCGCTCAGCGCGGCGATCTGCGCGTCGGATGTGCACTACATGGACCATCCGAACTCGGCCGACCGATTCGTGTGGGATTCCGGACGCGACACCGTCATGGGCCACGAATTCATCGGCGAGGTGGTCGGCCACGGTCCGGACTGTTCGGACGGCTTCCCGGTCGGTACCCGTGTCACCAGCCTGCCGATCATGATCCGCCACGGCGAGGAGCCACTCGTGATCGGGCACAACCCCGACGCACCCGGCGCGTTCGGTGAGCTGATGCTGGTCTCGGAGGTGATGGCACGCCAGGTGCCTGACGACGTCCCGAACGACTCGGTCGCGGTGGTGGACGCTTTCGCGGTGGGGGAGTTCTACGTTCGCTGCTCGGGAATCAAGCCCGGAGAGCTACCGCTGGTAATCGGCGCCGGCGCAATCGGCCTTTCGACGGTGGCCGCGCTCGCCGCGCGCGGCGTGGCCCCAATCGTGGTGTCCGACTACAGCGCCGACCGGCTTGCGTACGCCAAGAAGTTCGGTGCCGACATCCTTGTCGACCCGTCGTCGCGCGACCCGTATGAGGTATGGCGAGAGACATTTCGGGCCAATAACTTTCAGACGACCCAGGTCATCTTCGAATGTGTCGGCCGCAACGGCCTGCTGCAAAGTATCGTCGAGGAGTGCGAATTCCTGGCGCGCGTGTATGCCGCGGGCGGGTGGTACGACGCGGGCACGATCGACTGCACCGCTGCCACGCACAAGGGCGTGACGATGCAGTTCGGTGGCGGACCGCATCCGCAGGACTGGTACGGCACGCTGGACGCAGTGGTCGATGGCCGGCTGGATCCATCGCCGAGCATCGGCAGGATCATCGGACTCGACGACGTGCCTGACGCCATCGATCAAGTGCGCAAAGGCCAGGGGCCGCCGCGCGTCGTCGTGCATCCGAGCGCCTGAATGACCGTCCTGCCGGGCCCGGTTCGCCAGATCGGTTATGTGGTCACCGATCTGGACCAGGCAATCGCCGGATGGCTGGAGCTCGGCGTCGGCCCGTGGTTCGTGTTGCGCGGCCTGCCCTTGCGCGCCGACTATCGCGGCGAACCGTGTGAGACCACGCTGTCGCTCGCCAGTGCCAACAGCGGTGAGATGCAGATCGAGCTGATCCAGCAGATGGACACCACGCCGAGCATCTTCACCGAGTTCCTTGCGGCCCACGGCCCCGGCTTACACCAGCTGGCCTACTGGACAACGGATTTCGCGGCCACTATGAGCGAGGTGGAGAAGGCGGGCTGGCCCGTCGTGTGGTCAGGCGGCGAAGGCTACGGCGTGCGCTTCGCCTACGTCGAACCGCCGAATGCGCCCGCCGCCGTCATCGAGATCTCCGAACTCACCGATGCGACGGCTGCGAACGCGATATTCATCCACGACGCCGCGGCCGAGTGGGACGGCCGCGAACCCGTCCGGGTGCTTGGCGGCTAGTCGATCACTTGTCGCGCTTCATCACCTTGTCCGCGGCGGCCCAGTGCTCATCGGAAACCCACAACCGCGCAAAGGCGGCGACCGCCTCGGTGGTGGTGACGCCGCGCATGACGCGTTTGATCTCGCCGGCGGGACGGTGGGCCAATGCCTTGCCGATCCTCCGCCACTCCGCGTCGAAGGACTCGCGCGGGATCAGGTGGTCGACCAGCCCGCTGTCCTTGGCGTCCTGTGCCGTCAGGATCATGCCCGTACCCGCAAGAAGCAGTGCCTTGCTGAAGCCGACCAACTCGACCAGTCGCTCGGCGCCGCCCCATGCGGGCATGATCTCGAGGGCAACCTGGTTGAACCCGATCTTGATGTCGTCGGCGGCCAACCGGATGTCGGCCGCGACCGCCACCTCGGCGCCGCCGCCGAGCGCATGCCCGTTCAGCGCCGCAATCGTCGGGCCGGTGAAGCCGGCGATGCGGTCGCAGATCGAGCGCATCCGCCACGCCATCGCGCCGGCCTCGCGTTCGGTCCGCAGCGCGCTGAGTTCCTTGAGATCGCCGCCCGACACGAACGCGCGATCGCCCGCGCCGGTGATGACGAGTGCGGCCGCGCCCTGCGCCCCGTCGAGCGCCTTGTCGAACTGGTCCATGGTCTCCAGCGAGATGGCGTTGCGGGCGTGCGGGCGGTCGATGGTGATGACCGCCAGGCCGTCGACCAACTCCAGGTCCACCATCGCGCATTCTCCGTCTGCGGTATTGGCATTCTCTCTAGCGGAGAATAGCATCACGACCGAACGGAGGTGCCGCGGCGCGCAATGCGAAAAATCCCGGTAGAGCTGACGAAACGCTACGAGGACGAAGGGTGGTGGCGACCCGAAACACTCGGTGGTCTCATCGCGGACGGACTGGCGGCCAATCCGGAAACCGGCTTCTTCGTGCACTCGGCCGTGCGGCCATTCGAGGGCACCTTCGCCGACGTCGAGCTGCATGCGCGCCGGCTGGCCGAGGGTCTGCGCCAACGCGGCGTCGGGCCAGGGGATGTGGTCGCGCTGCAGCTGCCGAACTGGATGGAGGCCGCGGCGTCGTTTTGGGCATCGGCGTTCCTCGGTGCGGTCGTGGTGCCGATTGTGCACTTCTACGGCCGAAAAGAACTGAGCCACATCATGAAAACCGCGCGGCCGAAGGTGTTCATCACGGCCGAGGAATTCGGCCGGATGAAATACCAGCCGGATCTGTGCGCGGACGTGCCCATCGTCGGGTTGGTCGGAAGCACATTCGAGGAGCTGCTGGCGGATGAGCCGCTGGTCGGCACCATCCCCGCCGATCCGTCGAGCCCGGCGTTGATCGCCTTCACCTCGGGCACGACAAGCGACCCGAAGGGCGTGATCCACAGCCATCAGACGCTCGGCTTCGAGACCCGCCAGTTGCATGCGAACTACCCGCCCGACCGCGGCAGGCAGCTGACGGCCACACCGGTCGGGCACTTCATCGGCATGCTCGGCGCATTCCTGATCCCGGTGCTCGAGGGCGCGACGATCGACCTCGCCGACGTGTGGGACCCGGGCAACGTGCTCAAGCTCATCGAGACGCACGGCCTGTCGATCGGCGGCGGACCGCCGTACTTCGTCACCAGCCTGATGGACCATCCCGACTGCACACCCGAGCACATGGCGCACTTCAAAACCGTTGGCTTCGGCGGGTCTACGGTGCCCTCCGCTGTCACCCGCAGGCTGGCCGACATGGGGATCTTCGTGTTCCGGTCCTACGGAAGTTCCGAACATCCTTCAATCACGGGATCGAGTCGCGATGCGCCAGAGGACAAACGGCTCTACACCGACGGCAATGCGCGGCCAGGTGTGGAGGTCCGGCTCGGGCCCGACGGCGAGATCTACAGCCGCGGACCCGATCTATGCCTGGGCTACACCGACGATGCGCTGACCGAGCGCGCCTTCGACGCCGACGGCTGGTATCGCACAGGCGATGTCGGCGTGCTCGATGACGACGGCTACCTGACCATCACCGACCGCAAGGCCGACGTCATCATTCGCGGCGGCGAGAACATCAGCGCGCTCGAGGTCGAGGAGCTGCTGTTGACGATGCCCGCCGTCGCCGAAGCTGTCGTGGTCTCCGCGCCCGACGCCAGGCTCGGCGAGCACGCGGCCGCCGTCCTGCGCGTCAAGCCAGGACAGAGCATGCCGACGATGGCCGAGGTGCATGAGCACTTCGAGCGGGTCGGTGTGGCGAAGCAGAAATGGCCGGAGGAGTTGCACGAAGTCGACGACTATCCGCGAACCGCGAGCGGCAAGGTGCAGAAGTTTCTGGTCAGGCAGCACATTGCGTTGAGCAGCTAGTGAGAATAGGATTCTCCCAAGACGATAAGGAGTGTTTCATGGGGCAGCTTTCGCATCGCGTTGACATACCGTTCCCGCTGTTCGACGCGGACAACCACCTGTACGAGCCGCCAGAGGCGCTGACGAAGTACCTCCCCAAGGAGTACAAGGACGTCGTCCAGTACGTGGAGATCAACGGACGCACGAAGATCGCGTTGAAGGGCCAGATCAGCAACTACATCCCGAACCCCACCTTCTCGGTGGTCGCCAAGCCAGGCGCCTGGGAGGAGTACTTCAAGTTCGGCAACCCCGACGGCAAGAGCAAGCGCGAGCTGTTCGGCGAGCCGATGCGCGCTATCCCGGCGTTCTTCGAGCCCGGCCCGCGCCTCGAGAAGATGGACGAGCTGGGTCTCGACCGCTCGCTGATGTTCCCGACGCTGGCCAGCCTGATCGAGGAGCGGCTGAGCGACGACCCGCTCGCCATCCACGTCATCGTCCACTCGCTCAATCAGTGGCTGGACGAGGTGTGGGGCTTCAACTACCAGAACCGGATCTTCACCACCCCGGTGATCACGCTGCCCATCGTCGAGAAGGCCATCGAGGAGCTGGAGTGGTGCGTCAAGCGCGGGGCCCGCGCCATTCTGATCCGCCCGGCACCGGTGCCCGGATTCCGTGGCCCGCGGTCGTTCGCGCTGCCCGAGTTCGACCCGTTCTGGGAGCGGTGCGTCGAGTACGACGTGTTCGTCGGAATGCACTCCAGCGACAGCGGTTACTCCCGCTACACCTCGGAGTGGGACGGCGCCGCTCAGGAGATGCTGCCGTTCCAGACGAATGCCATGTCGATCCTCAACGAGTGGCGCCCGATTCAGGACGCAGTGGCCTCGTGGGTCATCCACGGCGCGCTGTTCCGGTTCCCGAAGCTGAAGGTGGGCATCGTCGAGGCGGGGTCGAAGTGGATGTTCCCGCTGCTCGACAACATGGCCGAGGTGTGGAAGAAGGCGCCGGAAGCCTTCCCCGGTAACCCGATGGAAGAGATCAAGAAGCGCATCTTCGTCAGCCCGTTCTACGAGGAGGGCATCGACGATCTGATCAACCTCATCGGCGTGGACCAGGTGCTCTACGGCTCCGACTGGCCGCACCCCGAGGGCCTGGCCGAGCCGACCCACTATGTCACCGCGCTCGAGCACCTCTCCATGGAGGATCAGGCGAAGATCATGGGCGGCAACCTGGGCCGGCTCGTCACGGTGTGACGTACACGTATAACCAACGCTGGGAGACCATCCCCGAGATGGTCTTGAGTTCGGCGGACCGTTTCGGCGATGCGGAAGCGGTGGTCGACGGTCCGCTGCGGTTGTCCTTCACCGAGGTTGTCGATCGGATTCGTTGCGCGGCAGGGGCCTTCAGGGACCTCGGCATCGAGAAGGGTGAACGGGTCGCCGTCTGGGCGCCCAACTCCGCGGAGTGGGTGATCGCGGCCTTCGGTCTGCTCACCGCCGGTGGCGTGCTCGTTCCGGTCAACACCCGGTTCAAGGCGGAGGAAGCCGCCGACATCATCGGCCGCAGTGGCGCCAAGGCGGTCCTGATCCAGAAGGGCTTCCTCGGCCAGGACTACGCCGCGCCCGCGGGCGTGCCGGTTATCGACCTGAAGTCCGACTTCCTCTCCAGCGGTTCGCCTTTCGTGGACGAGGTGAGCGGCACTGACGTCTCCGACATCATCTACACGTCGGGCACCACCGGCAGGCCCAAAGGCGTGATGATGAATCATCGCCAGAACCTTCGGCTGTACGCCGAATGGTGTGAGCTGGGCGACCTGCGCGAGGGCGACCGCTATCTGATGATCAACCCCTACTTCCACACCTTCGGTTTCAAGGCGGGCCTGATCGCGTCGTTCACCCGCGGTGCGACCATGGTTCCGGTTCCGGTGTTCGACATCGACCGGGTGGTGGAACTGATTGAGGCCGAACAGATCACGATGCTGCCGGGGCCGCCCACGTTGTATCATTCGCTGCTGGGCGTCGAGGACAAGAGCAAGCTGAAGACGCTGCGGGCCGGGGTGACCGGCTCGGCGGACATCCCGGTCGAGCTGATCCGGCGGGTACACGAGGAGCTGCCGTTCCAGACGCTGGCGACCGGCTACGGCCTGACCGAGGCGGGCACGGTGACGCTGTCGCGGCCGGGCGACTCCTTCGAAGACATCGCCACCACCGCGGGTGTGCCGTGCGACGGGGTCGAGGTGCGCATCGCCGACGACGGCGAGGTGCTGGTCCGCGGCTACAGCGTCATGCAGGGCTACCTCGACGACCCCGTGGCGACCGCCGAAGCGATCGACGACGACGGTTGGCTGCACACCGGCGACCTCGGCATGTTCAACGACGACGGCAGGCTGTTGATCATCGGCCGCAAGAAGGACATGTTCATCGTCGGCGGCTTCAACGCCTATCCCGCAGAGATCGAGGGCTTCCTGCTCGAGCATCCGGCTGTAGCGCAGGCGGCCGTGATCGGCGTGCCCGATGATCGCCTCGGACAGGTCGGCAAGGCGTTTGTTGTGCTCAAGGGTGCCGCGAGCGTGACGGAGGAGCTGATCTCCTGGAGCCGGGATCGGATGGCTGGTTTCAAGGTGCCCCGGTACGTAGAGTTTCTGGACGAGCTGCCGCTCAACGCGACAGGCAAAGTGATGAAGGACAGATTGCGCTGAGCGTTCGCACAACTGGAAAATAGCATTTCCGCAGGAAACGCAGCGTCGGCCCGGCCTGGGGATGCTGTATCGTCGCGGCAATACTCAAAAACGAACAATGCCATTCTCATTGAGTAGAGCACTCAGCAGACAAGGAGGTCGCTGTGCCGTCTTTCAGGCGTCGCGCGTCCGGTGATCGACGCTGATCGCGTCGATGAACCGCCGCAGGATCCTGGCAAGCCGACCGATGCGGCCGACGCACTGTCCCTCGCGGAGGAAGCAGAAGCAGAGGCCGCCGAGGCGGAGGCGGTTGCCGCCGCGGCGCGAGCCAGGGCCCGCGCAATCCGGCTGCGGCGGCAGAGCCCAAGCTGCTGAAGGCAAGCGCCGGCTGACGTCGAGGCGGCCGCAGCCCGAGGTGGGGACGGAAGCCGGTGCCGCCGGAGTTGAACCCCCCGAAGCGGCCGCGGTCGACACCGAAAAGCTCCGACGTAGTGGCCGAACCGACCGAGGCGACCGACGTCAACAAGGCCGGCTCGGAAACCGAAGGCAGTACCGACGATCGTCGCCGAGGAACCCACGGACCAAGAGCCCGTCCGCAAGCGACGTCGGTGGCGAACCGGCCGGATCCTGAAGACGCTTGCGGCCGCCCTCGCTGTCGCCTGCACGGCCGCATTGGTCACTTTGAGCGTGCTCATGGTCATCGACCACCGCCACCAGGCCGCCGATCAGCAGCGCCGCGCGGAGTACTCGGCAGCAGCTCGGCAGAGCGTCGTGACACTGATGTCGTTGGACTTCAACAAGGCGAAGGAAGACGTACAGCGCATCATCGACAACTCGACCGGCACGTTCAGGGACGACTTCAAGAACCAAGCGGACGACTTCATCAAGGTCGCGCAGGAGTCGAAGGTGGTCACCGAGGTCACGGTCAATGCCACCGCGGTCGACTCGATGGGCGACGATTCGGCCGTCGTGCTGGTGTCGGCCAGTTCGCGCGTCACCAACTCCGCAGGGGCCAAACAGGAGCCGCGCTCCTGGCGGCTGTCCGTCGACCTGAAGCGTGACGGTGGCCAGATCAAGATGTCGAAAGTCGAGTTTGTACCGTGATCGCAGACGAAACTGCTCCCCGCGTGACCGATGTCGACGAGGCCGAAAACGTCACGGATGGATCCCTCGACGAGGTCACCGGAAACGACGAGGCGACCGCCGAAACGGAAGCGAAGTCGGAGTCGCAGCCGCGAGATGGCATCGTGCGCCGGTCGGCGAAGGCGACGTGGACCCGGCTGGGTGTCATTCTGTTGGCCGTCGTCCTGGTGGCATCGGCAGGCGTCGCGATGTGGCTGTACTTCAAGCAGTACCGGCCTGACCAAGAGACGAACGCGACCGCATCCGCCGTCGCGCTGGATGCGGCGAAGAACGGCACTATCTCGCTTTTGTCGTACTCACCGGAGAAGCTGGACAAGGACTTCGCGAACGCGAAGTCCCATCTGACCGGTGACTTCCTGTCGTACTACACGCAGTTCACCGAACAGGTCGTCACTCCGGCGGCGAAGCAGAAGTCGGTAAAGACCTCTGCGAGCGTCGTGCGCGCCGCGGTTTCCGAGATGCATCCGGACTCCGCGGTGGTGCTGGTGTTCATCAATCAGATCACCACCAGCAAGGAGAATCCCGACGGCGCGTTCGCCGCGAGCGCGGTCAAGGTGGGCTTGAAGAAGATCAGCGACGCCTGGCTGATCTCGTCCTTCGACCCGGTGTAGCGCCGTGCGGGGCCGTGCTCGTCGTTGACCTCGGCGACCTGCCGACCGGTTCGCCCGTCCCGCCCGGAGTGCTCGTGGCGGTCGGATCTGCCGCCGACATCGCGGCACCGGCCGGCCCAGCCCTGGGTGGAGCACGCCACCTTCACGCTGACCGAGGACCGCGTCGCCGACCGTCGTGTCATCACCGTCGAGTCGACCGCGGCCGCGCTCGCCGAGCTGACCACCCGCGTTCGAGATGTGGCCGCAGGCCGCCTCCGTGTGTGATGACGTGTTGCGTGCGGTCGATCCCGAACGCGCCTGCGCTGGCGGGGGTCGATCACGGAGTCGCTCGCGCTACTCGACGCTGCAGTCGGGTGGGGAGTTCGCCGCGTGGCTGCAGCAGCGCGGACCCGCCACGGCGCCGGTGCTGCCGGACCCGGTGGTGGCCGCCCGGGACGGCGACACGCTGCAGATCCGGTTCAACCGGCCTGCCCGGCACAACGCCTTCTCCAACGACGCCCGCGCCGCACTGCTCGAGGCCCTCGACGTCGCCCGCCACGACCCGTCGATCGACGAGGTGATCCTGTCCGGCAACGGGCCGTCCTTCTGCAGCGGCGGCGACCTCGCCGAGTTCGGATCGTTCGCGGACCCGGCCAGCGCGCACATCGCACGCATCCGGCACAGCCCCGCGCTGGTGCTCGATGAACTGACGACCCGGCTGGGCATGCGCTGCTGGGCGCGGGTGCACGGCCAGGTATTGGGCAGCGGGCTGGAGATGGCCGCATTCTGCGGATGGGTCAAGGCGCATCGTGATTCGGTGTTCGGTCTACCGGAAATGAGTCTCGGACTGATCCCCGGCGCAGGCGGAACGGTCAGCGTGACGCGGCGCATCGGCCGCTGGTGCACGGCGTATCTGGTGTTGTCCGGCCGCACGATCGACGCGCACACCGCTCTCGACTGGGCTTTGATAGACGCGATCGAATTGGCATAGATCGATGCAGAATGGCGTGGTGGGCTCGTTGGGCATCCCCGACGCCGTGTTCGCCCGTGCGCGGCGGGTAGCCGACGGCATCAGCCGCAGCGCGGCGAACCTCGGTGGTGCCGTGGGCGTCGACGCCGACGAGATCCTCACCGGGCGAGCGGGACTGCTCGGGCTGGCACCGGCCGGGTCGAATCTCGGCAGGGCGGCTCGACACGGCTGCTGTCCACCCGCGACGGATGGTGCGCCCTCACGCTGTCGCGCGCCGACGACACCGAGACGGTTCCCGCGCTCCTCGAACTGGTCGACCAACCAGCGGACCCGTGGGCGGCGTTGGCCGCGGCGGCCGCCGACCGCGATGCGGACGAGTTCGTCGCAAGGGCCCGGCTGCTCGACCTGCCGGCCGCCGTACTCGGTGAAGTCGATGCCGCACCAACGAAATTCGTGCCCAGCGGCCATCGCGCGGCGCGGAAACTGTCCGAGCTGTTGGTCGCCGATCTCTCGTCGATGTGGGCGGGCCCTTTGTGCGGGCACCTGCTCGCCGCGGCAGGGGCGACCGTCGTCAAGGTCGAGGGCCGCGCCAGGCCCGACGGCACCCGTGGCGGAGACCCGCGATTCTTCGACTGGATGAACTCGGGAAAGTTGTCCTACGCCATCGATTTCCGCGACGACGACGTGCGTCCACTGCTGGAGGCCGCCGACGTGGTGATCGAGGGGTCGCGACCCGCTGCACTGATCCGCCGTGGCCTCGGTCCCGAGCAGGTACGGGGTCGCGACGGCCGGATCTGGTTGCGCATCACCGGATACGGCACCGAAGGGGAGCGCGCCGACCGGGTCGCCTTCGGCGACGATGCCGCTGTTGCCGGCGGTCTCGTCGGCGAGGGCGTCGAATTCATCGGCGATGCGATCGCCGACCCGCTGACCGGATTGGCTGCGACGCAGGCGGTGCTCGACTCGCTGGGTCGGGGAGGGGGCGAGATCGTCGAAACCGCCCTCGCGGCGGTGGCCGCCGACTACGCCATGGTGTCGCTCGCCGCCGACTCGAAAAGCGGTGAGTCGCCGAGGATTCCCGAGAAGTCGGTGCCTGCACCCGACCTCGGCGCGGACAACGGGCGCGTGCGCGAGCTGATCGAAGCGAGGCTGGCCACATGCTGATTCGCCGGGGCAGCTTGCCGGACGGTCGGATCGCCGACATCCGGGTCGACGATCGCATCGTCGAAATCGCCGACCGGCTCGACCCATTGGACGCCGAGCAGGTGATCGATGCCGACGCCGGTGCCGTGCTGCCCGGACTACACGACCATCACCTGCACCTGCGGGCGATGGCCGCCGCACTCGACTCACTCGTGGTCGGGCCGCCGGAGGTCCGGACGAAAGCGCAACTGGCACAGGCGCTGAGAACGGCCGAGCCGGGACCCGACGGCTGGATCCGGGCCGTCGGGTACCACGTCTGGGTCGCAGGTGAGCTCGACCGCGAACAGCTCGACGCCCTCGTCGCGGCCACACCGGTGCGGATCCAGCACCGCAGCGGTGCGATGTGGATCCTGAACTCCGCTGCGCTGGACCGCGTCGGGCTCGCCGATCATCCGGACGGCAGGCTGCACAGCGCTGACGACTGGGCGGACGCGTTGCCGCGCCGGGTGACGGCGCTCGCCGATATCACCCACCGCCTCGCCGGCTACGGTGTCACCGGAATCACCGACGCCACACCGGATCTCACCGCCGATGACGTGGCGATGCTGTCGGTGGCGCATCGGCGCGGTGAGATCCCGCAACGACTGTATTTCCTCGCGCCCGGTAAACGGATCCTGCACGACGACCGGCTCGACGTCGACGAACTCATCGGTTGGGTGGGCGATCACCACGACAACGACGTGCCGGTGGCGCTGCACTGTGTCACCCACGCCCAACTGGTCGTCGCGCTCGCCGCGTTGCGTTCGGCGGGCGGTCACGCGCGGGACCGTATCGAACACGCGGCCGTCGTCCCCGACGACATGGTCGCCGACCTCGCCGAGGTCGGCGTCACCGTCGTCACCCAGCCCAACTTCGTGGCCGAACGCGGGGAGCACTATCTGCGCGACGTGCCTGCGGATGAGCATCCCCAGCTGTGGCGGGTGGCATCGCTACTGCGGGCCGGTATCCCGTTGGCTGCGAGCACCGATGCGCCGTTCGGCGGCATGGACCCGTGGGCGGCGATGCGAGCCGCGGTTCATCGCAGCACCGCGGGGGGAGAGGTCCTCGGCCCCGACGAGCGGATCTCCGCCGAGGAGGCGCTGCGCCTGTTTCTCGGCCACGCCGACCGCCCGTCGGTGCCACGCACCGTCGACGTCGGTCAGCCGGGCGACCTCATCGTGCTGAAACCGGGCGCCAACGCCGTGACGCTGGCGTCCGATATGGTCGCCACCACCATCGTCGGCGGACGGGTCAGCTAGCGTCGGCGGGTTGCGGCGGACGGTAGAAGAGCACGAGCTGGCCAATGCCACCGGCGAGCCCGAGCCCGGCCGCGATCAGCAGCCCCCACCAGCCGTGCAAGAAGTCGTAGAAGCCGGTGGAGGAGAACAGCGCGTGGTCGAGGCTGAATCGGCCTGCACCGAGCCCGGCCAGTGCGACGGCGCTGACCGCGAGGATGAGGTTGTACTCCCACCCCTCCTTGACGATGAAGAAGCCGTTCGGGCGGTGCACCGTCCACGCCGCCACCAACATCAGGGCGACGAAACCCGCAGCCGGGATCGGGGTGAGCAACCCGACGGCAAGGCCGAGGCCCGCCGTCATCTCGGTGGTCGCGGCGATGCGGGCGTGCAGCACGCCGGGCTTCATCCCGATGCTCTCGAACCAACCCGCGGTGCCGGGGATCCGGCCGCCGCCGAAGAATTTGTTGTATCCGTGTGCCGCCAAGGTGAGGCCGAGGCACACGCGCAGATATCAACAGCGCAGTGTCATAGGCGTAGCCGTTCATGACTGACAAACCTAGTTCATTGTGTAAACCATGGCGCCAGCCACCGTCCTGATCTCGGGTCTCGGCATCGCGGGACCTGCTCTGGCCTACTGGCTGGCCCGCCGAGGGCACCGGCCGATTCTGGTGGAACGCACCGACGGTTTGCGCACCGGCGGGCATGCCGTCGACATCCGGGGCACCGCGCTGGAGGTCGTCGAACGGATGGGTCTGGACGCCGAGATCCGCGACGTGCGCACGCAGCTGATGACCCTGTCGGCGGTCCGGCCCGACGGTAGGCGCACATACGACGTGGCGATTCGCCCCATGCGGGAGATGCGTGGGGACCGCGAAGTCGAGATCATGCGCGACGATCTGGTCCGCATTCTGTACGGCGCCGTCGCCGACGACGTCGACGTCCGCTTCGGCGACTCCGTGCGGGCGCTCGTCCCCGTCGGCGCGCGGGTTGGCGTCGAGTTCGAGCGCGGTCCGTCGCAGGAGGTCGACCTCGTCGTCGGTGCCGACGGCCAGCATTCCACCACCCGCGAGCTCGCCTTCGGTCTGGAGGACCAGTTCACTCACCACCTGGGCG
Organism: uncultured Actinomycetota bacterium; assembly: GCA_963822305.1. Taxonomy (GTDB): domain Bacteria; phylum Actinomycetota; class Actinomycetes; order Mycobacteriales; family Mycobacteriaceae; genus Mycobacterium. The sequence goes on from CAWGHF010000031.1 coordinate 28,028, forward strand.
CCTACCTGTCGATCTTCACCGTCGACAACCTGTTTTCGATGACCGACCAGGCGGTCCTGTACAACGAACCCGGGCGGGCCGCGGCGATGTTCACTGTGCGCGGCAACAACCGCGCCAAGGCGCTGCTGCTGTTCCGCAGTCCACCGCTTCAGATCGACTTCCGCGACCAGGCCTCCCAGCAGGCTCTGCTGCGTCAGCGGATGGCCGGAATGGGTTGGCAGACCGACCGTTTGGTCGCCGCGATGCCCGACGCATACGACTTCTATTTCGACGAGATGAGCCAGGTCAAGATGCCGAGCTGGTCGGCGGGACGAGTCGCGCTGCTCGGCGACGCGGCGTTCGGGCCGTCACCTTTGTCAGGGCAGGGCACCTCGCTGGCGCTCATCGGGGCCTACCTGCTCGCCCACCACATCAGCGTGTCGCCGGACATCGGCAAGGCGCTTGCGCTGTGGGAGCGCGGCTTTCGCCCCAACGTGGAACAGAATCAGCACCTCGCCACCGACGGGATGGCCACCCTGCTGCCCGCCTCGCGGCTCGGCATCTTCGCGCGCAACCAGTCGATGCGGATGCTCCCCGTGCTGGCGCGGCTCGGACGCGGCTTCGGCGGCCGCCTCGAGCGAGCGTCACGCGCGGTCGAGTTGCCGCCGGAGCCGTGACTGCGAAGGACTATTCGGCGAGGTCGAAGGCCTTGAGCACCTTTGTCGGCCGCAGCCGGACCACCAGCTCGCCCGGCACACCATTGCGGCGGCCGTACTCCTCGGCCCGGTCGGGACCCATGTACCGCGCGCCGGTCCGCGTGGCGATATCGACCAGATCCGCCGGGTCCTCGCTGATCGTCACGGTGCCCTGCACCTGCACGAACGAATACGGCGGCCGCTGATCGTCCACGCAAATCACCGCTCGCGAGTCACGGGCCAGCGCACGGCCTTTGGCGGTGTCCTTGCCGGTGTTGAAGGCCAGCTCGCCGTTGTCGACGACGAACCAGATGGGTGCGACGAGCGGGCGGCCATCGGATGCCGTGTAGCCGAGCTTTCCGGTCCGGGTGCCGTCAGAGAGGAAAGCGACTACGTCATCGGTGAGTTCGTCCACTCGACCGAGGCTAGCCGGGTGACGATCAAGCGGCGAGGCACGAGCCGCGTTGTGGGGGTACCTCCCACGCGAAGCGTAGGGGGAGAGCCCGGCCATTCGATCTAGTCCTCAGCGTGCCGCTCGTAGTCCCAGCGCTCGAGCCGCTCCTGCAACTCGTGTACGCCGAGCGCGGCGATCGGCGCCGCCAGGCTCAGGCAGGTCACGAGTAGGGCGTTCATGGCTCTCTTCCAATTTCTGTCGTCTGTATCTATTTGACGATGTAATCGTAGGAATTGTTCACAGCGACACGCATGCGTAGTGCACTACCCGTTTTGTGCGCACGCCTCCATGAGGGTGTCGAGGGCGTCGAGCCGCAGCTCGCGGTAGGTATCCCGGGCGTAGGCGTTCCAATCGTCGGTCCACCCGTCCAGCAGTGCGCCTTCGCGCAGCAGGGGGACCAATTCGGCGGTGAGGTCACGGTCGGGCTCTGCCGGTTCGCAGTGGCCCAGCAGCTGCCCGATCAGATCGACCGACTCATACCAGTCCACCGAGACATCGGGTGCGATGGCGATCGATTGCGGCGTGACCGCCAGCAGGGCGTCGGCGCCCATCGGCCGCAGCCGCCACAGCGTGGTGCGCAACCGGGCCGTCGCCCGATCGGGCCGCGTGTTCGGCCACAATGTCCGGCACGTCCAGCTGCGGGGCACCGCCCGGCGTTTCAAAGCCGCAAGCGCAACGAGGCGCTGGCAGGACGGCGGCAAGTCGAGCAGCTGGCCGTCGCGGTAGACCTCGAAGCCACCCAGCATCGTGACCGTGAACTGTTCCGACATTGCGATCCGCCTTCCACCTCATCCCGCTTCTGCAGTTGATGATGCGAAGCCCTTGGCGTGGCGGCATGCGTAGTCGACTACCTGTCTCTGCGTTGCTCCGTATAGAAGACCGCGGCGCGGCGGATAGCGTCGTGCACCGGCGCCGGCCGCCAGCCCAACTCCCGTTCGGCCTTGCCATGATCCATCGGCGGCATGATGTGCAGGAGCCGCACGCTCAGGCTGCACAGCTTCATGTCGCGCCGCAGCACCGTCCGCAGGACGTCGCCGAAATAGCCCAGCGCGTACATGACGCGAAGGGGGACACCGAATTTCGGGGGCCGGGCTCCGACCGCGCTGGCTGCGGTCTCGGCCAGCTCGCGCGCGCTGAGCATGCGCTCGGAGACGATGTAGCGCTCTCCGATGCGTCCCTTTTCGGCGGCAAGCAGCAGCGCGCCTGCCGCATCCTCGATGCCGACCACTTCGTTCGCGGCATCCTTGACGTAGAACGGCACCTTGCCGCCGGCGGCGGCCGCAACGAACATGCCGTGCGGTGTAGGGCCGAAGTCGCGGGGGCCGTAGGTGTTCGACACGCACATGGCGACGGCGGGCAGACCCTGCTCTCGCGCATAGCTCAGCACGAGGTCCTCAGCCGCGACGCGCGAACGAATGTATCCGCCTGCCCGGTCAGCCCAGTTGAACGTGTCCTCCTCCGTCGCCACACCGTTATCCCGCAGGCCGATCGTGGCCAGAGAGCTGGTGAACACGAAGCGGTGTAGATCGGCCGCGACCGCCGCATCCAGGACATGCCGCAGCCCTTCGACATTGGTGCGAAACAGCGGGGCGGGGTCGCGGAGCCATGCGCGGGTGTCCACCGCGCAGTAGAAGACGTCGTCGCAGCCCGTCATGGCGGCAGTCAACGCGTCGTCGTCGAAGATGTCGCCGTAGCAGCGTTCGACGTTCAGGTCGTCGATCGCCTTCGTCGAACTGGTGGTCCGGATCAGCACGCGAACGTCGTCGCCGCGCTCCACCAGCGCCCGGGTGACATACGAGCCAAGGAACCCGCTGGCGCCGATCACCAGCTTCTTCTGTCCGACCATCGCGCAAATCTAGCCGGGGGCGCCTGGACAGTGCCGCCCCGGCTGGGCAAACTCTGCAGGTCATGAGTGAGGTTGAGTCGCACCGTCCCGAAAAAGTCGAGGTGCATCGCATCCGGAAGATGTCCGGCCGTGACCCCGACGAGACGCATCGGGCCGCGACACCACTGGAGCTGCTGTTCGACCTCACGTTCGTGATCGGGTTCGGCATCGCGGCCTCTGAGTTCGCCCATCAACTCGCCGAGGATCACGTCGGCACGGGGCTGGCCTCGTTCGCGTTTGCGACATTCTCCATCTGCTGGGCGTGGATCAACTTCAGCTGGTTCGCTTCGGCCTACGACACGGACGACTGGATCTACCGGCTGACCACGATGCTGCAGATGGTCGGCGTCATCATCCTCGCGCTGGGCCTGCCCGCGATGTACGCCTCGATCGCCGAAGGCGGCCATGTCGACAACCGGGTGATGGTGGCCGGTTACGTGGTGATGCGAATCGCCCTGGTGGCGCAGTGGTTACGCGCGGCCAAGCAGGACCCGCAACGACGCTCGGCATGCCTCACCTACGCCACCGTCGTCACCGTCGCGCAGATCGGCTGGATCGCGATGATCCCGGTCAGCACGTCGATCGTCACCACATTCGCGTGGGCAGCCGCATTGGTGGCCTTCGAGATGTTCGGGCCGTGGCTGGCCGAACGACGCATGGGCGGCACGCCGTGGCACGCACATCACATCGCCGAACGCTATTCGCTGCTCACCATCATCGCGCTCGGCGAGGGTGTCGTCGGCACTGTCGCCTCGCTGTCGGCGGTCGTCTCGGCGCAGGGCTGGAGTGTGGCCGCCGTCCTCGTCGCGGTCGCAGGCACGGGCCTGACATTCGGCATGTGGTGGGTGTACTTCATCGTGCCGCAGTCACAACTGCTGCACGCCCGTCGTGAGCTGTCCTTCCGGTTCGGGTACCTGCACCTCGTGGTCTTCGGAGCGATCGTCGGCACCGGCGCAGGCCTGCACGCGGCCGCCTACTACGTCGAGCACCACTCGAAGCTAGGTGCGGTGGGCACCGTGCTCTCGGTGGCGATTCCGGTGGCGATCTACATCGGGGCGGTTTACCTGCTCTACATGTGGTTGGTCCAGGCGCGGGACGCCTTCCACCTGCTCCTCGTCGTCCTGACCATTGTGGTGCTGATAGCGGCGGTCGTGCTCGTCGACAGGGGCATGTCGATGGCCAACGCGCTGCTGATCGTCATGCTGGCGCCCGCGGTGACCGTCGTGGGGTACGAGCTGCTCGGCTACCGGCACGCCGAGGAAGCCATCGCAGCGCGTTTAGCGGACGATGAGCCGGGTAAGTCCACTTCGTAGCCGTCCGAAGTCGCGCGGGAGTGCAAGCGGCACCACAGTCTCGCGATGGCGAGCACCTGAGCCGTCTGGTCAAGAAAGCGGCCGTCGCTCATCAGGGGTCGACGAAACAACCTCGCGACTTTGGCGGCTACTTGCACTTTCAGGTTCGCCGCAGGAGCATGCCATGCCGAAGACCACGTCACGGGGCACCGCGAAGAAGAGCGAGTTGCCGAGCACATTGCTGAAGTCGTCCGCGAAGGCGCAGCGGACCTTCGCCAAGGTGCACGATGCGGCTGTCGAGCAGTACGGCGAAGGCGAGCGGGCGTACCGCGTCGCCTACGACGCGCTGAAACACAGCTTCGAGAAGGTCGGCGACCACTGGGAGGCGAAGGCTGAGAAGGGCCCATCCGACACGCTTGCGCGTAGCGGTGGTCCGAATCCCTCGGGCACCTCGGCCGAAGGCGTCGACGCCAACGCCTCGAAGGCGCATTTGCTGGATATCGCACGGCGGCTGGATATTTCGGGCCGCTCGACCATGACCAAAGTTCAGTTGGTGAACGCGATCAAGAAAGCCAACCGGCGCGTCACGAACCGCAACAGGTAGCGGTTACCCCGTTACCGCGGGCTCAGCCGGGTGAGGGTCGAAGCCCTCCAACAGGTTCCGTTCCTCCCGCATCTGCCTGCGCGTCTTTTTGCGGGTGATCAGAATGCCGATCGTCGCCAGTGCCCAGATCGCGTATTGGACCGTCCAGGCGAGCCGGAACGACTCGAACGAGTAGCCGCCCACCGCCCCGATAACCAGGCCCATCGTCTGCATCACCAGCAGGGAGGCCAGGAAGCCGCCCATGTTGACCATGCCCTGAGCGGTGCCCAGCGTCGCGCTCGGATTGAATGTGCGCGCGAAGTCGAAGCCGACCATCGAACCCGGGCCACCGACCGAGATGACGATGACGAGCAGCGTCAGCAGCCAGAGCGGCGCCGCGGACGGCAGCGCCAGCACGACCGTCCAGACCGCGGCGTTGCTCGCGATGATGGCAAGCACCAGCCGTGACCGTCGATGTGGACGGCGTCCGGTGAAGATGCCGATGACGACTCCCGACAGGATCGCGGCGACCACCGAAAGGCTCAGCAGCGTGCCCGCGACATGAACCGACAACCCCTGCCCGACGGTCAGGTACGGCAGGCCCCATATCAGCGCGAAGACGGTCACCGAGAACTGCGTGCCCATGTGAGTGAAGAAGCCCAATCGGGTCCCGGGTCGCAGCCACACGGTTTTGACGCTGGCCCACACCTCGCGCACAGAGGTCGACGGCGGGTCGGCGGCCTTGCCGTTCGGGGTGTTCTTGACCAACGCAAGCGTCAGCGCGATCGACACCACTCCGAGCGCGACCACGGACAGATATGCGGTGGTCCAACCCTCTCCTGCGAGCAGCGCCAGGAACGGCACCGCCGAGAGCACCTGGCCGAGTTGGCCGCAGATGCCGGTCAGCTGTGTCACCAACGGAACCTGGTCCGGCCTGAACCAGTGCGGCACCAGCCTCAGCACCGAGATGAACGTGACGGCGTCGCCGAGCCCGACCACCGCGCGGGCAGCGATCGCGGCGGGCAGCGACTCGGTGAACGCCAGCGTCAGCTGGCCGGCAGCCATCAGCGTCGCGCCCGACAGAATCAGGATTTTGGAGCCGAACCGGTCGAGCAGCAGGCCCGCGGGCACCTGCGCGCCCGCGTAGACGACGATCTGCAGCACGACGAACGAGGACAGCACGCCTGGCCCGGCAGTGAACCGGTCGCCGGCCTCCAGGCCGGAGACGCCGAGTGTGGTGCGGTCGAGCACGGCGACGATGTATGCCAGTAGTCCGGTGGCCCAAACGATCCAGGGACGCACGCCGAACCTCTCCGAAGATGACTTTGTCGTAATGACTGGCCCGTCCATCGTCGCGTAGCAGGTCGTCGATGCGCCAATTCATTGCCGGTGAGATCACTCACCCACGTGGCCGGGAATAGCCGACGGCGACGGCTTAAAATTGGCTGGAGTTGCACGCCGATGTGGCGATCGGCGTGACGATGAGGCCATACGCGCAGATGAATGGCATGGCTAACCTAATTCTGACATTCTGACCGAACCTGTCACGACTTCGCTCAAAATCGCCGATGGCGTATTACAGTGTCGGCATGCGAGGTGGCCGCCCCCGTCGACGTCTGGTGCGCCCGTTTGGCTGAGTACCGACTGGACGATCTCGCGCGGATCTCGGGAGTCAGTTCACGCAATATCCGCGCATATCGGGAACGCGGCCTGCTCGACCCGCCACGGCGGCAGGGACGGTCGGCGTTCTACGACGACTACCACCTGTCCCAGCTGAAGACCATCAACCAGCTGCTGCGGAAGGGGTTCAACAGCGCGCACATCGCCGAGTTTTTCGCCCGCATGCGTGAGGGCCACGATCTCGCGGCGATTCTGGGCGTCCAGCAGGCGATTCTGGGCAACAGAGCCGACGATTCGGCCGTCGCGGCCGTCGTTCTCGATCTCGATCCCGGGTGTGACGAGGCGCAGCGGCTGGTGTCGTGCGGGCTTGCCGAGCTCGTCGAGAACTCGGTTGCCCTGGTTCATCCGGCGATCGCCGAGATCGTCACGCGTTCGACCGATCAACTCTCCTACGTTCAGATGATCCTGCGGGTAGTCGACTCCACCGGCGGCACGATCGACGAGCTCGCGGCCACGCTGGTTGCCGCGCTCGAGGAGGCCATCGCCGCGCGTTACGGGTCCGGATATGTGCCGAAGCCGGAGGAGAAGGACGAGGTGGCCGGGCTCATTGCGGACTACCGGGATCTCGGCATTGCCGTCGTCACACACCTGCTCGACAAGGGACTGCAACGGCATATGGTGTCCGCCGTCTCGGACTACACCACCGGCATCGGAGCGCGCGCGAACTCGACGCCGACGGCTTCCTAGCTCACACCCGGGTAGTCGCGGGGTCGCCGCCGAACCGCTGGGCCAGCCACACCGGGATGATCGCAACCAGGGTCAGGGCCGCCGCGACAACGTTGATGACCGGTGCCTGGTTGGGCCGGAACAGGTTTCCGAAGATCCAGATCGGCAGCGTCTGCACCGTAGGACCCGCGGTGAATGTCGTCACCACGATCTCGTCGAAGCTGAGTGCGAACGCAAGGATCGCGCCGGCGACGAGCGCGCCGCGCATCATCGGGAAGGTCACGTAGCGGAACGTCTGCCACGGCGACGCGCCGAGATCGGCCGACGCGTCCTCCAGACTGGCGCCGAGCCGCCGCAGCCGCGCCTGTGTGTTGTTGAAGACGATGACGATGCAGAACGTGGCATGACCGACGATCACCGTTGCCAGGCCCAACGTGACACCGAGCGCCGAGGTGAATGTCGCGTTCAGTGCGATACCGGTGACGATGCCCGGCAGCGTGATCGGCAGCACCACAAGGAAACTGACCACTTCGCGGCCGAAGAAATTGTATCGCTGCACCGCGAACGCCGCCATGGTGCCGAGCACCAACGCGATCGCCGTCGCCCCGATGCCCACTACCGCCGAATTGGCAAGCGATTTCCACATGCCCTCGCTATGCCATGCCGTGACCCACCACTGCGTCGTGAAGCCGCTGGGCGGGAAGGCGAACGTGCGCGAGGAGTTGAACGCGTTGACGAGCACCAGAGCCAAAGGGACATAGAGGAACAGCAGGATCAATACGGTCCAGGCCCGTACCGCGTGCCGCGCGCCGCCGGAGAGCATCAGACGTTCTCCAGCGCGCCGGTGCGGCGCATCGCCAACAGGTACAGGATTATCGCGGCAAGCGGAATGATCGACAGCGCAGCGGCGAGCGGCTGATTGTTGGCCGTCACCAATTGTCCGTAGATGACGTTGCCGAGCAGTTGCGTCTTGCCACCCACGATGGTCACCGCGATGTAGTCACCGAGCGACAGCGAGAAGGTGAAGATCGAACCCGCCGCGATGCCGGGAAAGACCAACGGCGCCATCACCATCCGTAATGTGGACAAGTCGGAGGCACCGAGATCCGAGCTGGCGTCGACCAATGAGTCGGGCACGCGGTCGAACGCCGCGAACACCGGGATGATCATGTAGGGCAACCACAGGTAGGCCAGGGTGATCACGGTGGCCGTGAGGCCGTATCCCGGTGTGTAGCCGCCGGCCCATGCCAGCGGGCCCTCGGGGGAGAGCAGCATTCGCCACGCGTACGCCTTCACCAGATAGCTGGCCCACAGCGGCGTCGTCACCGCGATCACCAGCAGCAGCCGCATCCGCGGTGATGCCACCTTCGCCATGTACAACGCCAGCGGCACCGCGAGCACGATGCAGATCACCGTCACCAGCAGCGCCACGCCGACCGTGCGCAGCGTGGTGACCCGGAAAACCGTCTCGGTGAACGCCTGCACGATGTTGTCGGTGGTGAACTTGTGTACCACCGCGCCGGTGAAGCTGTTGGTACTCCAGAACGCCGAGACGAGAAGCACCGCAAGCGATCCCAGGTAGGCCAGCACCAACCAGGCCATCGGCGGGACTAGGAGGAAGGCCAGCGCGATCCGGCGCCGCGCGGACGCCGAGATCGGAGCGGCCTGTCTTACCCCTTGATCTGCTGCCACTTGGTGACCCACTCGTCGTAGGTCGTGCAGTTGTCGCCGCTACCGTCGACACATTTCTTCTGTGGCGTCGTCCAGTAATGGATCTGGGCCGCGTAGTCAGCGTCCGTCGCGTGGAAGATGTCGCAGAAGTCCTTCTCGGTGGTGAACTCACACGCCTTTGTCTGCCCAGGCGCCTCACCGAAGTATTCGGCCACCTGCGCATTGATCTCCGGCGACGTGATCCAGTCCATCCATTTGTACATGCAGTTCGGATGCGCGGCCTTCGACGAGATCATCCAGGTGTCAGACCATCCCGTGGCACCCTCCTTCGGCAGCACGGTGTTGACCTGGACCTTGTTGTCGGTGCCGATCAGGTTGGCGATCACCTGCCAGGTGGTGCCGATCACGGATGTGCCGGACTCGAACGCCTGCACCTCTTTGGTGTAGTCCGACCAGTACTCACTGACATTCTCCCGCTGCTTCTTGAGCAATTCGGCTGCGGCGTCGAGCTGTTCAGTAGTCAGCGAATACGGGTCCTTGATGCCCAACTCCGGCTTCGACTTCATCAGATACAGCGCCGCGTCGGCGATGTAGATGGGGGAGTCGTAGGCGGTCACCTTGCCCTTGTACTTGTCGGAGCCCTCGAACACCGCGCCCCACGAGTTCGGCGCGTCACGCACCACGTCGAGGTTGTACATCAACAGGTTGGCGCCCCAGCCGTGGGGGATGCCGTACATCTGGCCGTCGACCGAGTTCCACGACTTGTCCTTGAGGAAGTCGGAGATCGTGGCGTAGCTCGGCACCAGGTCCGTGTTCACCGGTGCGACGTCGCCGGCGTAGATCAGCCGCAGCGTCGCGTCACCCGATGCCGACACCCCGTCGTACTGCCCGGTGCGCATCAGCTGGACCATCTCGTCAGATGTGTTGCCCAGCTTCACGTTCACCTGACAGCCGGTCTTCTTCTCGAACGGCGTCACCCAGTCGACGGTCTTGTCGTTGGAGCCGTCCTCGGCGTAGCCGGCCCACGCGATGAGGTTGAGCTCGCCCTCGCCGTCGCCGACCGAGCTCAGCTGTTCCAGCTTCGGCGGGGATTCACCCGTGCCCCCTGACTCCTCGGAACCCGAACACCCGACGATCAGCGCGGCACACGCGCCGAGGACAAGACCCATCCGGACGGTTGCTTTCATGGCTACTCCTCGATTGACAGTTGATGAAGGGCTTTTTCGGGCCACGCCAAGGTGATTGGGGTGCCGTGCGCAAGGTCCGGCGGCAGCCACGTGCTCGCCGTGAGCACGGTGGCGGTCAACGTCACCCCCGATGGAGTGGATGCCGCGATCTTGGTGGTGGGTCCGGCGTAGATGACCTCGAGCACCGTCGCGTCCACCGTCCGAACGCCGGGAACCGCATCGGTGCCCGGCGCGAAGACCGCGATGCGTTCCGGCCGCACGACGAACGTGCCCGGCCTGCCGACGAGCGCCTCGGCGGCGGATCCGTCGAGCACGTTGGAGGTTCCGACGAAGTCGGCGACGAACCGGTTCGCCGGGTTCTCGTAGACGTCGCGGGCCTTGCCGATCTGTTCGATCCGGCCGTCGTTGAACACCGCCAGCCGGTCGCACAGGGTGAGGGCCTCGTCCTGATCGTGGGTCACGATGATGAATGTGATGCCGACCTCGCGCTGGATCTCCTTCAGCTCGATCTGCATCTGTTCGCGAAGTTTGAGATCGAGTGCCCCGAGCGGCTCGTCGAGCAGCAGCACCCGGGGACGTCCGACCAGTGCGCGCGCCAACGCCACCCGCTGACGCTGACCACCCGACAGCTGTGAAGGCTTCCGCGACGCCTCGCCGCTCAATCGGACCATGTCGAGCGCATCCGAAGTGCGCCTGCGGCGTTCGTCGCGCGCCACCCCTTTGACCTTCAGCCCGTATTCGACGTTCTGGGCGACCGTCATGTGGGGGAACAGGGCGTATTCCTGGAAGACCGTGTTCACGTCGCGACGTCGCGCGGGCAGCGCGGTGACGTCGACGCCGCCGAGGCGAATCGTGCCTGCCGTCGGCTGCTCGAACCCGGCGATCATGCGCAGCACCGTGGTCTTGCCCGATCCGGACGGGCCGAGGATCGCGAACAGCTCCCCGTCGCCGACGGCCAGGTCGGCGCCTTCGACGGCGACCACCTTGTGCCGGGCGTCGCCGAACTCCTTGCGGACGCCGGTCAGCTCGATCTGCGGATCGTCAACGGCGGCAGCGGGATCTACGCGCTGCTGGGCGCTGGCCGTCCCGGAGGGCATTGGCAGATCGTATGGATTCCACGGTGTTATTGCAGCCTCATCGCGGATTTCGTACCTGAGGCACCGGCCGGCCACCGTTTCCGGCGCTCAGGTGACGGTGGCGAAGAACGTCCGGATGTCCTCGACGAGCAACTGCGGGGTCTCCATCGCGGCGAAATGCCCGCCGGTGTCGAAGTCGCTCCAGTGGGTGATGTTGAACAGGCGCTGACCGTATCGGCGGATCGCCAGATCCGCGCTGAACACCGCGACGCCCGTCGGCACCGGCGACGGGTCCGGCAACGCGCGGGTGTGCGTGGTCTCGTAGTAGAGGTTGGCCGACGACGTCGCCGTGCGGGTGAACCAGTAGACGGCCACATTCGCGAGGAGCCGGTCCCGCGGCACGGCATCGTCGGGCAGTTCGCGGGCGGAATCCGTCCACTCCTTGAACTTCTCGACGATCCACGCCAGCTGTCCGGCGGGCGAGTCCTCGAGGCCGTAGCCGAGGGTCTGCGGCCGGGTGCCCTGAAGCCTGAAGTAACCCGTCATCTCAGCGGCCCAGGTCCGCGATCTGGCCACTCGGTCGCGCTCGAGTTCGGTCATCGACGCCAGGTCGTCGTCGGAGACGTTGCGGCCCGCGTTGAACCCGAAGGCCGCGGCGTTGACGTGCACGCCGATCACCCGATCGGGCGCGAGACCGCCCATCAGCGGGCCGATGAACGAGCCGTAGTCACCGCCCTGGACGCAATAGCGGTTGTAGCCCAGCGCCGCCATCAGCTCGGTGAACGCCGCCGCGATGCGATTGGCCGTCCAGCCGGCGTCCGACAGCGGGGTCGAGAAGCCGAAGCCGACGAGCGACGGGATGACGAGGTGAAACGCCTGCGCGGGGTCGAGGCCGTGGGCGCGGGGATTGCTCAGCGGGCCGATGACGTCGAGGAACTCCACGACCGAACCGGGCCAGCCGTGCAGCAGGATCAGCGGCCGCGCGGTCGGTTCCGGTGACTCGACGTGCAGGAAGTGGATCGTCTGGCCGTCGATCTGGGTGCGGAACTGTGGGTAGGAGTTGAGTTCGGCCTCTTGGGCGCGCCAATCGAAGCCATCGGCCCAATAGTCGGCCAGTTGCCTCAGGTAGTCGACCGGTACGCCGCGCTGCCAGGCTGCGCCCGGCAACTGCTCGGGCCAGCGCGTCGCGGCCAGTCGGGACTTCAGGTCGGCCAGGTCGGCGTCGGAAATCGCGATGCGGAACGGCTCGATGGTCAGCTGTGTGGTCACACCGCGATCATGCGCCAACGTCCGGCGACGAACGTTCCTTACCGCTCGAAAATCCGCCCAAAACTCGAGCGGTAAGGAACGTTCGCGGGCGATTGCCTGGTAATTCTGAGAATCTTGATGCAAGTGTGACCAGTGGCGTTGAAGTGAAAGTAGAGGTTTCTGTCGTACTCTGTGGCACGTGTTCATGTCCCGTCGGGACCTGCTGAAGTACGCGGCCGCGGCCCCGGCGGTACTCGCCGCGTCGTCGGTGGTGGCGCTGCCACCGGCGCAGGCAGCGCCGCTGGGGATCCTGCTGGACTACGCGGCCGGCGTCATCAGGGCCGCCGATATCCGCGCCGCGGGGGCACATGGAGCTATCCGCTACGTCTCCGACCGCAGGCCCGGTGGGGCCTGGATGCTTGGCAAGCCGATCGAGCTTCCCGAGGCCCGCGATCTGTACCAGAGCGGCCTGAAGATCGTCTCCTGCTACCAGTACGGCAAGCAGGACACCGCGGACTGGCTCGGCGGACAGAACGCCGGCGTTCTGCACGCCAAGCGAGGCTGGCAGCTACACGTCGCCGCGGGCGGTTCGTACGGCGCCCCGATCTATGCGTCGATCGACGACGACCCGTCATATGAGCAGTACAAGCAGCAAGTAGTGCCGTATCTGCGCGGCTGGGAAACCGTGCTCGGCCACCAGCGGGTGGGTGTCTACGCCAACTCCAAGACCATCGACTGGGCGCTGCAGGACGGCCTGGGCGCCTACTTCTGGCAGCACAACTGGGGTTCGCCGAAGGGCTTCGTCCACCCGGCAGCACATCTTCACCAGGTCGAGATCGACAAGCGAAACGTCGGCGGCATCGGCGTGGACATCAACCACGTCCTCAAGCCGCGGTTCGGCCAATGGGACTAAACCTTACCGATCAGTAATAAGCGCCAGCAAACGTTTCTGGTTGGCTGGCATCTCTGACAAGACAAAATTCGCCAAGTTGTCGCTTCTGGAGCTCTCCGTTGAGCGCCGCCGACGAGGCGAAATTTTTACATAACGATTTGATAACAGTCATGCTTTGATCTGCACTGTTTCGCCTACTCGACCGTAACCACTTACATGCAGGACGTTTGTCTTGGAAGCCTTCGGCCGTTCTGGCGGCCGGTGTTACCGAACGCGTGGTTACCCGCGCGTAGAACTCGCCAGTAACCATTTAGGGCGGAAAATGGTGTTTGCTCTTATGACACTCTTAGTACGGCTGAAGTGTCCGAGGGACGGTCCACATGAGGGCCGTCAGACCGTCCGCTCCGCGGGAGGTGTCCGTAAGCCAGTCGGGATTCGACGACGAATCACGTGTGACCCCGCAGGGGAGCCGGGTCATACCTCCGATGACGACAACAGCCCACAGACGACGCAGTACGACGCGAGACGTGCGAGTAGCAGGACTGAGGAGATTACAAAACGTGACGATCAATGAACATGACAGGGTGTCCACCGGCCGCGACGACGAGTCGGGAGCCCCGCAGACCAGCCACGCCCTTGTCGATCGTCTGAACGCAGGCGAGCCGTATGCCGTCGCGTTCGGTGGCCAGGGCAGCGCCTGGCTGGACGCTCTGGAGGAACTGGTGTCCTCGGCCGGTATCGAGGCCGAACTCGCGACGCTGGTCGGGGAAGCCGAGCTGCTGCTGGAGCCGGTCGCGCGCGAGCTGATCGTCGTCCGGCCGATCGGGTTCCAGCCGATGCACTGGGTCCGCGCGCTGGCGGCCGAAGAAGCCGTGCCGACCGCCAAGCACCTGACGTCGGCCGCCGTCTCGGTGCCCGGCGTGCTGCTGACCCAGATCGCCGCCGTGCGTGCGCTGAGCCGTCAGGGCATGGACCTGACCGCGACACCGCCCGTGGCCGTTGCAGGCCACTCACAGGGCGTGCTGGCGGTGGAGGCGCTCGCGGCCAAGGGCGCCAAGGACGTCGAGCTGCTGGCGCTGGCGCAGCTGATCGGCACGGCGGGCACGCTGGTGGCCCGTCGCCGCGGCATTTCCGTGCTCGGTGACCACCCGCCGATGGTGTCGGTAACCAACGCCGATCCCGCAGCGCATCGCCGAGCTGCTGGACGAGTTCGCGCAGGACGTCCGTACGGTCCTGCCGCCGGTGCTGTCGATTCGCAACGGCAGGCGCTCCGTCGTCATCACCGGAACCCCCGCGCAGCTCTCCCGCTTCGAGCTCTACTGCCGGCAGATCGCCGAGAAGGAAGAAGGGGAGCGCAAGAACAAGGTCCGCGGCGGCGCGGTGTTCAGCCCGATGTTCGAACCGGTGCAGGTCGAAGTCGGCTTCCACACCCCGCGGCTCACGGATGCCATCGACATCGTCGGAAACTGGGCCGAGGCCGTCGGGGTCGACGTCAGCCTGGCCCGCGAGATGGCGGGGGCCATCCTGGTGCGCCCGGTGGACTGGGTCAGCGAGATCAACGACCTTCACGAGGCGGGCGCCCGCTGGATCCTCGACCTCGGCCCCGGCGACATCCTGACCCGGCTGACGGCGCCGGTCATCCGCGGCCTCGGCGTTGGCATCGTGCCCGCCGCCACCCGCGGGGGTCAGCGCAACCTGTTCACGGTCGGCGCGGTCCCCGAGGTGGCCAAGCCGTGGTCCAGCTATGCCCCGAGCCTCGTCAGCCTTCCCGACGGGTCGGTGAAGCTGTCGACGAAGTTCACCCGGCTGACCGGCCGGTCGCCGATTCTCCTCGCAGGTATGACACCGACCACCGTCGACGCCAGCATCGTCGCGGCCGCCGCGAACGCGGGGCACTGGGCCGAGCTGGCGGGCGGGGGACAGGTTACCGAGGAGATCTTCGACAACCGCATCGCCGAGCTGACGCAGCTGCTCGAGCCGGGCCGCGCCGTCCAGTTCAACTCGCTGTTCCTCGACCCGTACCTGTGGAAGCTCCAGGTCGGCGGCAAGCGGCTGGTGCAGAAGGCGCGCCAGTCCGGGGTCCCGATCGACGGCGTCGTGGTCAGTGCGGGCATCCCCGAGCTGGAGGACGCCGTCGCGCTGATCGGCGAGCTGAACGACGTCGGCATCAGCCATGTGGTGTTCAAGCCGGGCACGATCGAGCAGATCCGCTCCGTCATCCGGATCGCCGCCGAGGTGCCGACCAAGCCGGTCATCATGCACGTCGAGGGGGGCCGCGCCGGCGGCCACCACTCCTGGGAGGACCTCGACGACCTCCTGCTGGCCACCTACTCCGAACTGCGGTCGCGGTCGAACATCACCGTGTGCGTCGGCGGCGGCATCGGCACCCCGGAGCGGGCCGCCGAGTACCTGTCCGGTCGGTGGGCGCAGGCCTACGGCTTCCCGTTGATGCCCGTCGACGGCATCCTCGTCGGCACCGCGGCGATGGCGACGAAGGAGTCGACCACGTCGCCGTCGGTCAAGCGAATGCTGGTCGAGACCGGTGGTACGGACCACTGGATCAGCGCCGGAAAAGCCCAGGGCGGCATGGCATCTAGCCGTAGCCAGCTCGGTGCGGACATCCACGAGATCGACAACACCGCGTCGCGGTGCGGACGGCTGCTCGACGAGGTGGCCGGTGACGCTGAGGCCGTCGCCGCCCGTCGCGACGAGATCATCGCCGCGATGGCCAACACGTGCAAGCCCTACTTCGGCGACGTCGCCGACATGACCTACCTGGAATGGCTGAAGCGCTACGTCGACCTCGCCATCGGCGACGGCACCAGCACCGCCGACACTGCGGCGCCCGGCAGCCCGTGGCTGGCCGACACGTGGCGCGACCGGTTCGCCGAGATGCTCAAGCGCGCCGAGGCCCGCTTGCACCCGAAGGACTTCGGGCCGATCGACACGCTGTTCAATGATGAAGCGCTGCTGGAGAAGCCGGAGCAGGCGATCACCGCGCTGGTTGGCCGCTACCCCGACGCCAGCACCATCAAGCTGCACCCGGCCGACGTGCCGTTCTTCGTCCAGCTGTGCAAGACGCTGGGCAAGCCCGTCAACTTCGTGCCCGTCATCGACAAGGACGTGCGGCGCTGGTGGCGCAGCGACTCGCTGTGGCAGGCCCACGACGCCCGCTACGACGCCGACCAGGTGTGCATCATTCCTGGCACTCAATCGGTCGCAGGCATCACCAAGCTCGACGAGCCGGTAGGCGATCTGCTGGACCGGTTCGAACAGGCTTCGATCGACGAGGTGGCGCGCGACCGGTATCGAGCCCGTCTCGGTGGTCACCCGTCGCCAGGCGCGCGCCGACGTCACCGGCCCGCTGGCCATCGTGCTCGACTCACCCGACGTGCTGTGGGCGGGCCGCACCGCCATCAACCCCGTGCACCGGATCGGTGCGCCCGGGAAATGGCAGGTCAACCAAAACCGAAGTGCCACACACCCATCGACGGGTGCCCGCCTCGAGCTGGCCGGTGATTCGACCGTCACGCTGAGCGTTCCGCTGTCCGGCAGCTGGATCGAGATCCGGTTCATGCTGCCGTCCTGCACGGTGGACGGCGGGATGCCCGTGGTCACCGTCGAGGACGCCTCGGACGCAATGCGTTCGGTGCTGGCGATCGCCGCGGGCGCCGACGGCCCCGACGCTCTGCCAACGGTGCATGACAACACCGCCGAGGTCACCGTCAAATGGGATCCGGAGAAGGTCGCCGACCACGCCGGCGTCACCGCGACCTTCGGTGCGCCGCTGGCGCCCGGTCTCACGCTGGTGCCCGACGCGTTGGTGGGCCTCTGCTGGCCCGCGGTCTTCTCGGCCATCGGGTCTGCCGTCACCGACGAGGGCTTCCCCGTCGTCGAGGGCCTACTGAGCCTGGTCCACCTGGATCACGCCGCGCACCTGCTGGCGCCGATGCCGAACACGCAAGACGAATTGACCATCACCGCAACGTCTTCGGCGGCAACTGACACCGAGTACGGCCGCGTGGTGCCGGTATCGGTCACCATCAAGAATGCTGACGGCACCGCGTTGGCCCGCCTGGAGGAACGGTTCGCGATCCGCGGCCGCACGGGCGCCCTCGAGCTGACCGACCCGCCGCGCGCCGGCGGGGCGATGACCGACAACGCGACCGATACCCCACGGCGTCGGCGTCGCGACGTCACCGTCACCGCGCCGACCAACATGAGCGCGTTCGCGGTGGTCTCCGGTGACCACAACCCGATCCACACCGACCGTGCGGCCGCACTGCTGGCCGGACTGGAATCGCCCATCGTGCACGGCATGTGGCTGTCTGCGGCCGCACAGCAGGTTGTCACCGCCACCGACGGCAAGGCCGTCCCGCCTGCCCGGCTGGTCGGTTGGACCGCTCGCTTCCTGGGCATGGTGCTACCCGGTGACGAGGTCGACTTCCGCGTCGACCGCGTCGGAATCGACCGTGGCGCAGAGATTATCGAGGTCGCCGCACGCGTCGGATCCGATCTGGTGATGTCGGCGACGGCACAGCTCGCCGCGCCGAAGACGGTGTATGCGTTCCCCGGTCAGGGCATCCAGCACAAGGGCATGGGCATGGAGGTACGCGGCCGGTCAAAGGCCGCCCGCAAGGTGTGGGACAACGCCGACAAGTTCACCAGGGACAAGCTCGGCTTCTCGGTGCTGCACGTGGTGCGCGACAACCCGACCAGCCTGATCGCCAGCGGCGTGCACTACCAGCACCCCGAGGGCGTGCTCTACCTGACGCAGTTCACCCAGGTCGCGATGGCGACCGTGGCGGCCGCGCAGGTCGCCGAGATGCGCGAGCAGGGAGCGTTCGTCGAGGGCGCGATCGCCTGCGGCCACTCCGTCGGTGAGTACACCGCACTGGCCTGTGTCAGCGGCGTCTACGAACTGGAGGCACTGCTCGAGGTGGTGTTCCACCGCGGGTCGAAGATGCACGACATCGTGCCGCGCGACGAGTTCGGCCGGTCCAACTACCGGCTGGCGGCCATCCGTCCGTCGCAGATCGATCTCGACGACGCCGATGTCGTGGACTTCGTCGCCGAGATCTCCGAGCGCACAGGTGAATACCTGCAGATCGTGAACTTCAACCTGCGTGGCTCGCAGTACGCGATCGCGGGTACGGTGCACGGGCTCGAGGTGCTCGAGGAAGAGGTCGAGAAGCGCCGGGAGATCTCCGGTGGCAAGCGGTCCTTCATTCTGGTGCCCGGCATCGATGTGCCGTTCCACTCCTCGGTGCTGCGGGTCGGCGTCGCCGACTTCCGCCGCTCTCTGGAGCGCGTCATGCCGCGCGACGCGGATCCCGACCTGATCATCGGCAAGTACATCCCTAACCTCGTGCCAAGGCCGTTCACCCTGGACCGCGACTTCATTCAGGAGATCCGCGATCTGGTTCCCGCCGAGCCGCTCGACGAGATCCTCGCCGACTACGACACCTGGCGGAACGAGAAGCCGACTGAACTGTGCCGCAAGGTCGTCATCGAGCTGCTGGCCTGGCAGTTCGCCAGCCCGGTGCGCTGGATCGAGACGCAGGACCTGCTGTTCATCGAGGAGGCAGCCGGCGGGCTCGGCATCGAACGGTTCGTCGAGATCGGCGTGAAGTCCGCGCCGACCGTCGCCGGGCTGGCGACGAACACCCTCAAGTTGCCCGAGTATTCGCACAACACAACCGAAGTGCTCAACACCGAGCGTGACGCCGGAGTGCTGTTCGCGAACGACACCGATCCCGAGCCCGATCACGAGGACGTCGACGATGAGTCGGCGCCCGCCCCCGAGGCAGCGGCCGAACCCGCCACCGAAGCCGCGGCTCCGGCACCCGCTCCCGCGACCGCGGCCGCAGGCGCTCCGAGGCCCGACGACATCCCGTTCGACGCATCGGATGCGACGATGGCGCTGATCGCGCTGTCGGCGAAGATGCGCATCGACCAGATCGAGGCGCTGGACTCCATCGAGTCGATCACCGACGGTGCGTCGTCGCGACGCAACCAGCTGCTGGTCGACCTGGGCTCGGAACTCGACCTCGGCGCCATCGACGGTGCAGCCGAAGCCGACCTGGCGGGGCTCAAGGGCCAGGTGACCAAGCTCGCGCGGACGTACAAGCCTTACGGCCCAGTGCTTTCCGATGCGATCAACGACCAGCTGCGCACGGTCCTCGGGCCGTCCGGTAAGCGGCCCGCCGCGATCGCAGAGCGGGTCAAGAAGACCTGGGAGCTCGGCGACGGCTGGGTCAAGCACGTCACCGTGGAGGTTGCGCTGGGCACCCGTGAGGGCTCCAGTGTCCGCGGCGGCACCCTTGGCGGGCTGCACGACGGCGCGCTGGCCGACATCGCGACCGTCGACAAGGTCATCGACGCCGCCGTGGCTGCGGTGGCAGGCCGACGGGGTATCGCTGTGGCGCTGCCGTCGGCTGGCGGCGGTGCAGGCGGCGGCGTGGTGGACTCCGCGGCGCTCACCGAGTTCGCCGAGCAGGTCACGGGCCGTGACGGTGTGTTGGCTTCGGCCGCCCGCACGATCCTCAATCAGCTGGGGCTGGACAATGCCGTCTCCACCCCGGAGGCCTCGACCGACGCCGAGCTGATCGACCTGGTCACCGCCGAACTCGGTTCGGACTGGCCGCGTTTGGTGGCGCCGGTGTTCGACGGCCGCAAGGCGGTGCTGTTCGACGACCGGTGGGCCAGCGCGCGCGAGGACCTGGTGAAGCTCTGGCTGATGGACGAGGGCGACGTCGATGCCAACTGGCCGCAGCTCTCGGAGCGGTTCGAGGGCGCGGGTCACGTCGTCGGCAAGCAGGCCTCCTGGTGGCAGGGCAAGGCTCTGGCCGCCGGACGCAACGTCCACGCATCGTTGTTCGGCCGTGCCGCGGCCGGTTCGGAGAACCCGGGCAAGGGCCGCTACAGCGACGAAATCGCTGTGGTGACAGGCGCATCGAAGGGATCGATCGCCGCTTCGGTGGTCGCCGGACTGCTCGACGGCGGTGCAACCGTCATCGCGACGACCTCCAAGCTCGACGACAACCGGCTCGAGTTCTATCGCAACCTGTACCGCGACAACGCCCGCTTCGGTGCGGCGCTGTGGGTGGTGCCCGCCAACATGGCGTCCTATTCCGATATCGACGCGCTGGTGGCGTGGGTCGGTAACGAGCAGAGCGAAAGCCTTGGGCCGAAGTCCATTCACCTCAAGGACGCCCAGACGCCGACCCTGCTGTTCCCGTTCGCGGCACCGCGGGTGGCCGGCGACCTTTCGGAGGCCGGCTCGCGCTCCGAGATGGAGATGAAGGTTCTGCTGTGGGCCGTGCAGCGGTTGATCGGCGGCCTGTCGCACATCGGCTCCGAGCGCGACATCGCGTCGCGGCTGCACGTGGTGCTGCCCGGTTCGCCGAACCGCGGCATGTTCGGCGGCGACGGTGCATACGGCGAATCCAAGT
Source organism: uncultured Actinomycetota bacterium (assembly GCA_963822305.1). Classification (GTDB taxonomy): domain Bacteria; phylum Actinomycetota; class Actinomycetes; order Mycobacteriales; family Mycobacteriaceae; genus Mycobacterium. The sequence continues at coordinate 48,790 of CAWGHF010000031.1, forward strand.
CCGCGCTCGATGCGGTCGTGACGCGGTGGAACGCCGAGTCGTCGTGGGCGCAGCGAGTCAGCCTGGCGCACGCGCTGATCGGCTGGACCCGCGGCACCGGCTTGATGGGTGCCAACGACGCGATCGTCAACGCTGTCGAGGAGGCGGGCGTCACCACCTACTCGACCGAGCAGATGGCAGCCATGCTGCTCGATCTGTGCAGCGTCGAGTCGAAGGTGGCCGCCGCGCAGCAGCCGTTGAAGGTCGATCTGACCGGCGGGCTCGGCGACATCGACATCGACATGTCCGAGCTGGCCGCCAAGGCCCGTGAAGAGATGGCCGCCGAAGCCGCCGAGCCGCCGAGGAGAGCGAGGAGCAGGGCGGCACGATTGCCGCGCTGCCGTCGCCGCCGCGAGGTTTCACGTCCGCGCCGCCGCCGGCGTGGGACGACCTCGACATCGACCCCGCCGACCTGGTGGTGATCGTCGGTGGCGCCGAGCTCGGCCCGTACGGCTCGTCGAGGACCCGCTTCGAGATGGAGGTCGACAATGAGCTGTCGGCCGCCGGTGTGCTCGAGCTGGCCTGGACCACCGGGCTGATCGCGTGGGAGGACGATCCGAAGCCGGGTTGGTATGACACCGAGACCGGTGACCTGGTCGACGAATCGGAGTTGGTCGAGCGCTACCACGACGCGGTGGTGGAGCGGACCGGCATCCGGGAGTTCGTCGACGACGGTGCGATCGACCCCGATCACGCGTCACCGCTTCTGGTTTCGGTGTTCCTGGACAAGGACTTCACCTTCGTGGTGTCGTCGGAGGCCGATGCTCGCGCGTTCGTTCAGTTCGACCCGGAGCACACCGTTGCGACCCCGGTGCCGGACAGCAGCGACTGGCAGGTGACTCGCAAGGCGGGCACCGAGATCCGGGTGCCGCGTAAGACGAAGCTGTCGCGGACCGTCGGCGGTCAGATCCCCACCGGGTTCGACCCGACGGTGTACGGCATCAGCGCGGACATGAACACGTCGCTGGACCGGGTGGCGGTGTGGAACATCGTCGCGACCGTCGACGCGTTCCTCGGCGCGGGCTTCACCCCAACCGAGCTGATGCGCTGGGTGCACCCAGCGATGGTGGCCAGCACGCAGGGCACCGGCATGGGCGGCATGACGTCGATGCAGACCATGTACCACGGCAACCTGCTCGGGCGGAACAAGCCGAACGACATCTTGCAGGAAGTCCTGCCGAATGTTGTTGCGGCCCATGTCATCCAGTCCTATGTCGGTAGCTACGGCTCGATGATCCATCCCGTTGGCGCATGCGCGACGGCGGCGGTGTCGGTCGAGGAGGGCGTCGACAAGATCAAACTGGGCAAGGCCGAGCTCGTGGTGGCAGGTGGCTTCGACGACCTGACGCTGGAGGCGATCATCGGTTTCGGTGACATGGCGGCTACCGCCGACACCGAGATGATGCGCGCCAAGGGCATCAGCGATTCGAAGTTCTCCCGCGCCAACGACCGTCGCAGGCTTGGCTTCCTCGAATCGCAGGGTGGCGGCACGATCCTGCTGGCCCGCGGCGATCTCGCCGTCAGGATGGGCCTGCCGGTGCTCGCGGTGGTGGGTTACGCGCAGTCGTTCGCCGACGGCGTGCACACCTCGATCCCGGCTCCGGGGCTCGGCGCTCTCGGCGCGGGCCGCGGTGGCAAGGAATCGCTGCTGTCCCGCTCGCTGGCCAAGCTGGGCGTCGGCGCCGACGACATCGCTGTGGTGTCCAAGCACGACACGTCGACGCTTGCCAACGACCCCAACGAGACGGAGCTGCATGAGCGGCTCGCCGACTCGATGGGCCGTTCGGACGGCGCCCCACTGTTCGTGGTGTCGCAGAAGAGCCTGACCGGTCACGCCAAGGGCGGGGCGGCGGTGTTCCAGATGATGGGCATGTGCCAGATGCTGCGCGACGGGGTCATCCCGCCGAACCGCAGCCTGGACTGTGTCGACGACGAGCTGGCCGGCTCCGAGCACTTCGTGTGGGTGCGCGAGACGCTGCGGTTGGGCGAGAAGTTCCCGCTGAAGGCGGGCCTGATCACCAGCCTGGGCTTCGGTCACGTGTCCGGCGTCATCGCGCTGGTGCATCCGCAGGCCTTCATCGCAGCGCTCGATCCCGAGCAGCGGCAGGCGTATCAGGAGCAGGCGGGTGCGCGGATTTTCGCGGGGCAGCGAAGGCTGGCGTCGGCGATCGCGGGCGGCATGCCGTTGTACGAGCGGCCGGCGAGCAACCGCCGGTTGGACGACGAGGGGCCGGAGAATCGCGAGGAGGCAGAGATGCTGCTCGATCCGGCGTCAAGGCTGGGCGAAGACGGTGTCTATATCCGATAGCCTTCCCGCGTGAGCATCGTCGGCATCGGTATAGACCTGGTTTCGATCCCCGAGTTCGCAGAGCAGGTCGACCAGCCGGGAACGGTGTTCGCCGAGACGTTCACGCCCGGTGAGCGCCGCGACGCCGCGGACAAGAGTTCGTCGGCGGCGCGGCACCTGGCGGCCCGGTGGGCAGCCAAGGAGGCGGTGATCAAGGCGTGGTCGGGGTCGCGGTTCTCGAAGCGGCCGGTGCTGCCGGAGGGCATTCACCGCGACATCGAGGTGGTGACCGACATGTGGGGTCGGCCGCGGGTGCGGCTGACCGGCGCAATCGCCGAGCACCTGGAGATGGTGACGATCCATCTGTCGCTGACGCACGAGGGGGATACCGCTGCCGCGGTAGCGGTGCTCGAGGAGCGGTAGCGGCCCTGGGCGCGACCATTCTCCCGGCGAGCGTGCGTGTCTGCGGGCGCACGCCGTCGTCAAACCGAAGTCACGCACAATCGTCATTTCTCCCGCCGCGGCTTTCGTGAGCGTGCGCAAACTTTGCGCCTGCTCGGCGGCGGCCGAAACATGACCCTCGCAAAGTGGTCAACCTCGTCAACATGAGCGATCTGGTGGAGCGGGTGCGTGACGTGCTGCCGTCGGTGCGGCGTGACCTGGAAGATCTGGTGCGCATCCAGTCGGTGGGAGCCGATCCGGCGCGCCGGAACGAGGTCCAGCGCAGCGCCGAGGCGGTGGCAAAGCTGTTGTCGCAGGCCGGGTTCGGTGACGTGCAGATCGTCAGCGAGGGCGGTGCGCCTGCCGTCATCGCGCGGCATCCGGCGCCCGCGGGCGCGCCGACGGTGCTGCTGTACGCCCACCACGATGTACAGCCCGAGGGCGACCCCGACCAATGGGTGTCACCACCGTTCGAGCCGACCGAACGCGACGGACGCCTGTACGGCCGCGGCAGCGCCGACGACAAAGCGGGCATCGCAACGCATCTGGCTGCGTTCCGCGCGCACGGCGGCCAGCCGCCGGTCGGTGTGACGGTGTTCGTCGAGGGGGAGGAGGAGTCGGGTTCGCCGTCGCTGGGCCGGCTGCTGGCAGCTCACAAGGACACGTTGGCCGCAGACGTCATCGTGATCGCCGACTCCGACAACTGGAGCACCGAGATCCCCGCGTTGACCGTGTCGCTTCGCGGGCTGGCCGACTGCGTGCTGGAGGTGGCCACGCTCGACTATGGCCTGCACTCGGGTCTGTGGGGCGGGGTGGTGCCCGACGCGCTCAGCGTGCTGGTGCGCCTTTTGGCGTCACTGCACGACGACGACGGCAACGTCGCGGTCGAGGGTCTGCACGAGGCAACTGCCGCCGATGTGGACTACCCGACGGAGCGGGTGAAGGACGAGTCCGGGATGCTCGATGGTGTGGCTGAGATCGGTTCGGGCTCAGTGCCGCAACGGCTTTGGGCCAAGCCGGCGATCACGATCATCGGCATCGACACCACGCCGATCGCATCCTCGTCGAACACACTCATACCGCGGGCACGTGCAAAGGTCAGCATGCGGGTGGCCCCGGGCGGCGATGCGCGGGCCCACCTGGAAGCGCTGACCCGTCATCTGGAGAAGCACGCACCGTGGGGTGCGCAGGTCACCGTCACACCCGGCGACGTCGGCCAGCCGTACGCGATCGACGCGAGCGGACCGGTCTACGATGCGGCGCGCGCGGCTTTTCGCCAGGCGTGGGGCAGTGAACCGGTCGACATGGGTATGGGCGGCTCGATTCCGTTCATCGCAGAGTTCGCCGATGCCTTCCCGTCGGCGAAGATCTTGGTCACGGGCGTGGAAGACCCTGGGACACAGGCGCATAGCATCAACGAGAGCCTGCACCTGGGAGTGCTGGAACGCGCCGCCACCGCCGAGGCGCTGCTGCTGGCGAACCTGGCGTCAGACGGATAGGTCGCGCCGCAGCTTGGCCACGTGCCCGGTCGCTTTGATGTTGTACTGCGCGACCTCGATCTTGCCCTTCTCGTCGACGACGAATGTGGAGCGAATGACGCCCTGCACGGTCTTGCCGTACATCTTCTTCTCGCCGTAGGCGCCCCATGCGGTCAACACCTTGCGGTCGGGATCGGACAACAGCGGAAAGGTGAGCTTCTCGTTGTCGCGGAACTTGGCGAGCTTCTCCGGCTTGTCGGGGGAGATGCCGACGACATCGAGCCCGGCGTCGTTCAGCTCAGCAAGGTTGTCGCGAAAGTCGCACGCCTCCTTGGTACATCCGGGTGTCGATGCCGCCGGATAGAAGTAGACGATGACCCTGCGACCGCGGTAGTCGGCCAGAGACACCATCTTGTCGTCGGCGTCGGCCAGGCTGAACGCGGGGGCTTTGTCGCCCACCTCAAGACGTGGGGTCTGTGCCACCAGTGATCCCTTTCTTCTCCACCGGTGCGTCGGGGTTGGCGCCGGCTGATCTAGGGTAGTTCGGCAAGGCAGAGCGGACGCGAGCAGCGCACGCGGTGCGTGCGGACGATGGAGGACGACAGTGGCGGATCGAGATCCCGAAACCATCCGGCAGGACATCGATCAGGCCCGCGACCAATTGGCCGTCACGGTCGACAACCTCGCCGAGCGTGCCAACCCGCGCAGGATCGCCGATGACGTGAAGTCAGGGCTGGTGCGATTCGTGAAGAAACCGCCGGTGGCGATCTCGATCGCCGGTATCGGCGCCGTGCTCGTGGTGCTGTTCGTTCGCAAGCTCAGGCGTTGATCAGCCTGCTCTCAGCGGCTACGCCGATCGCGTAGCCAGTCACTGAAGGAAAAGCCGGGCGGGTTGGCGCTGCGGCCGAGACGACTGCAGTTGCGGACGGCGGCGGGCGGGTGCGCATCAGCTATCTGATTCGCGGGAGGGCGTGTGGATGAATCCGGTGAACGCATCGCGTCGAACGCTAGCATCAGCTAAGCCTCCCTTCCAATCCTCGAGCCGTGAGCTATTGCGTCTGTAATGATCTCCAGCTAACAGCACCTTAGCATGCTGACGAGCTTTTGTGCTGCTTAACTGGGTCGCTCCGGCGTAGAAGATACAAGTCCGTTACCCAAGGGCCGTTCGTAATGCGGATAGCCGCTGCATCCGACTGTATTACGTAGCACATATTGACGGTTATGGCCGTATTTTGCCGCAGGTCGCTGCCGCGCGAGCCGCTGGCAACCATTCCTCAATGGCAGAGTCCGCGCCAGGAGTCTGGCACCGGCGAGAGCGCACTGTACCGGTGGCCCGCAAGACACGACGCGCGGGCGGCTGTCTCGTCGACAGCGCAGTCGTGAAAGCGGCGTTGATGGCAAACCGCAAGTGCCGGCAAGCCGCGGCCGTATCGAAGAATGACTTCCCCTCAACGAATTTTTGCCGCCTGCGCCTCGTCAGGGTGCGCCGCAAACTGCCGTCGATGGGGTGGTGGCCATCTTCCGCATTCGATCTTGCGCCGTCAGGGTGGTTCTTGCGAACTAGAGCAGCCTGCCGTGGCTACCACAGTGCGCCCGCTGTGCGGGACAAAACGACGCCGGGAGCAACAAAGCTTAGCCATAGCAAACTTATGGCGGCCGAAGACAAAAGAGTGCGGTTTGCCCAACTAGAACGACGAGACCAGCTACGCTACCGGCACGCATGGCAACGTCGGCCTGATGCGTGGATGCGGGGGGAGTTCGGACTGACCATCAGCACGAAGTTCTCTTGTACCAAACGCGTCGAGCTCTATGTCGCGGTATCAGATGAGGTGATGAAGAAGGTGAGCGGACATGGTAAAGCAGATTGCCATCCCCGGGGTTGGCGCCGGAAATGCCGACCGCTTGCTGGAAGATATCGGCTCGCCTCGTCGGCTCTGGAACGCATTGCCGCGCAACGGTGACCTGGCAACCGTGGACCTCTCAGACCCGGTTCCAGTGGTCCCCCCGCAGCGCATCGCCCCCCTTGGAACTCGGGACTGGGACGCACATGGCGTTGGGAGCGGCCTTGTTTTTGCGCGTGTAATCCCAGCGCGTGCCTCTCTACTCGCTCGATCCGCGCCTCTCTGCGTCAGCTGGGTGTCTGCCGGCTCCCCAGCAACGGTCGGCGCGGCAAGCAGTCCGGCAAAGGAGAAGTGAGCGAACCTTGCGTCAAACATCAGACAATTCGGTTGCCGTCATCGGAATGGCGTGCCGCCTCCCCGGCGGAGTCAACTCGCCCGATCAGCCTGTGGGAGGCGCTGGTCCGCGGCGAAGACATGGTCACCGAAATTCCCGCGGACCGGTGGGACGCCGACGAGTACTACGACCCGGACCCCGGTGTTCCCGGACGGTCATCGTGCAAGTGGGGTGCGTTCCTCGACGATGTTGCCGGTTTTGACGCCGATTTCTTCGGCATCAGTGACCGGGAGGCAACCGCGATGGATCCGCAGCATCGGCTGTTGCTCGAAACCTCGTGGGAGGCCGTCGAGCACGCCGGTTTCGACCCCGCAGCGGATGGCGGGCTCGCTCACCGGCGTCTTCGTCGGGTTGACGCATGGCGACTATCAGTTGGTTGCAGCCGACACCGACTCCATGGAGGGACCGTACGGGGTCATCGGGACCAATTTCAGTCTGGCGTCCGGCCGGGTTGCCTACGCGCTTGGGGTTCACGGTCCAGCGGTCACAGTGGACACGGCTTGTTCTTCTGGGCTGTTTGTCGTCCACATGGCCTGCCGCAGCTTGCTGGACGGTGAAAGTGACCTTGCCCTCGCGGGCAGCGCCTGCGTGACTCTCGAACCGCGGAGGTTCGCGGGCGGGACGGCCAACGGGATGCTGTCGCCCACAGGACGTTGTCATGCGTTCGACGTCGCAGCGGATGGTTTCGTCGGCGGCGAGGGTTGCGTGGTGGTGTTGCTCAAGCGGTTGCCCGACGCGCAGCGGGACGGGGATCGGATTCTGGCCGTGGTGCGCGGCACGGCTTCGAACCAGGACGGTCGTTCCGCCACAGATTACGACTCCGTCGCTCGACTCGCAAGTCGCTGCCTACAGCGCAGCGTTGACTGCGGCGGGCGTGGACGCCGGGAGCGTCGGCATGGTGGAGGCGCACGGACCTGGTACCCCTGTGGGTGATCCCATCGAATACGCCAGCCTCGCCAAGGTGTACGGCGTCGACGGGTCATGCGCACTGGGATCGGTGAAGACCAACTTCGGGCATACCCAGTCGGTCGCCGGGACTCTGTCACTGATGAAAACGGTTCTCGCCGTGCAGCATGGTGTTGTTCCTCAAGAATCTGCATTTCACCCAGCTGCCTGAAAAGCTTGCCGAGATCGATACCAAACTCTTTGTGCCCGAAGAAGTTACACCTTGGCCGACGAACGGTCAGCATCCACGACGGGCCGCGGTGTCGTCATACGGGATGTCCGGAACGAACGTCCACGCCATCGTCGAACAGGCGCCCGAGGCAGCTGCCCAGGACCGCGTAATCGCTGACGTGTCAGCTGATTCCGCCATGGGACACCATGCTATTCCCGCTTTCGGCAACCTCGGATGACGGGTTGCGCCAGACCGCTGGGCGGCTCGCCGATTGGGTGGAAGCGCAGGGGCCGACCTTGCATTGCAGGATCTCGGCTACACCCTCGCCCGTCGTCGTGCGCACCGGCCTGTGCGCACAACTGTACTCGCCGGTGACCAGCGGGAGCTGGCCGACGCTTTGCGGGAGATTGCCGAGGGCGAGATGCGTATCACGGCCCGCGGTCGGGCAGGACGACCGAGGACCCGTATGGGTCTTCTCCGGGCAAGGGTCGCAGTGGGCTCGAATGGGAGCTGAGCTGCTCGCCGGTGAGCCGGCGTTTGCAGCGACGCTTGCAGAATTGGAGCCACTGGTCGCCAAGGAGGCAGGATTCTCTGTGTCCGAAGCGATCTCGGCGCCCGAGACGGTAACCGGTATCGACCGAATCCAGCCGGCGATCTTCGCCATGCAGGTCGCACTGGCAGCCACCATGAAGTCATACGGGGTACGACCCGGCGCGGTGATCGGTCACTCGATGGGTGAGGCCGCCGCCGCAGTCGTGGCGGGAGCACTGTCACTGGAAGACGGCGTGCGCGTCATTTGCCGCCGCTCGCGGCTGATGTCCACAATCGCGGGTTCTGGGGCGATGGCGTCGGTAGAACTGCCTGCTGAGCAAGTGCTTTCGGAATTGATGGTGCGCGGCATCAACGATGTAGTGGTGGCCGTGGTGGCATCGCCACAATCTGCGGTGATCGGCGGAGACACGCAGACCGTTCGCGATCTGGTCGCTGCATGGGAGCAGCGTGACGTGATGGCGCGCGAGGTGGCCGTCGATGTCGCGTCGCACTCGGCGCAAGTCGATCCCATCCTGGACGAACTCGCCGACGTTCTGGCAGACATCACCCCGATGACACCGGAGATTCCTTACTACTCCGCGACGTCGTTCGACCCGCGCGAAGAGCCGGTATGCGATGCCTGGTACTGGGTCGACAATCTGCGTCATACGGTGCGATTCGCCGCAGCTGTGCAGGCGGCTCTGGAGGACGGCTACCGAGTCTTCGCGGAGTTGGCGCCGCATCCTCTGCTGACTCACGCGATCGACCAGACGGCGCGAAGCCTCGACATGCCGCTGGCTGCGTCGCCGCAATGCGACGCGAACAGGGGTTGCCGCACGGGCTGCGCGACTTCGTTGCGGACCTTCACAGCGTCGGCGCAGCAGTCGACTTCTCGGTGCTGTATCCACGGGTCGCCTGATGGATGCGCCGCTGCCGGCGTGGACTCATCGTCGCGTTGCTGTTGACCCGCGATGGCCACGATTCCGGGGATCGCGGCGCCAGCACAGTTGCGGTGCATCCGCTGATGGGGTCGCATGTGCGGTTGCAAGAGGAACCGGAGCGCCATGTTTGGCAAGGCGAGGTCGGCACCGTGGCGCAGCCATGGCTTCGCGACCACCAGATACACAACGCGGCTGTCCTTCCCGGGAGGCGTATTGCGAAATGGCGTTGATCGCCGCTCGAGAAGTCCTCGGCGAAGCTTCCGAACTCTGCGATGTCAGCTTCGAGCAGATGCTTCTGCTGGATGACGAGACTCCGATCGGCGCCGTCGCGTCTGTGGATGCACCCGGTGTTGTCACTTCGCCGTAGAAACCTACAGAGACGGGGAACACGTACAGCGCGCCACCGCGATTCTGCGGGCCGCAGGCGAGGTGAGACCCGCCGGCGTAAAGGACATGCTCGATCTGCTCGCGACACATCCACGCCTGGTGGATGGCGACGAGGTTCGACAATGGGCAGCCAAGCGGGGCGTTCGATTCGGTACCGCATTCACAGGTCTGGTCGCCGCATACATCGCCGAAGGCACCGGCGACACCGTGCTGGCAGAGGTCGCACTGCCCAGCTCGATCCGTTCCCAGCAGAATGGCTATGTCGTACACCCGCCCTGCTGGGCGCCTGCTTCCAGTCAGTGACTGCTCATCCCAGTGTCGGACAGGTCGCCAACGGTGGCATGTTGTTTCCGCTGGGTGTGCGTCTGCTGCGTAGTCTACGAGCCCACTCGCAACGCACGCTACTGCTTCACGCGGGTGACCAGAGCCGACACCACAGGAATCGAGGCTGACCTCGACATCTTGGACGACAGCGGTAACGTGCTGCTGGAGGTCCGTGGACTCCAAATGGGCACAGGGGTTTTCGAGAGCAGCGAACGTGATCGCGTGCTCGACGAGCGGCTGATGACGATCGAATGGCAACAGCGAGACCTGCCAGAGCACGCCGACGCCAGTGCAGGCACGTGGCTTCTCGTCAGCACGAGCGCGACTGCCGACGTCGTGGCTACCGAGCTGGCGGAGACATTGAAACTCGGCGGCGCGCAATGCACATCCATTGCGTGGCCCCGAGTGTGCAGATGATCTGCTCAACGCAGAACGGATTCGCGACCATCTCAGTGCCAACGTTGTGGATGGCGTCGTCGTGCTCACCGAATCGAGAGAACGGCAACTCGGACGAAGACTGCGTGGTCCGAGGCGGCGAGTATGTAGGCCATCTCGTTCGAATCGTCCGCGCGTTGTCCGAGGCACCGTTCCAACCTCCTCGCCTCTACGTCGTGACCAGGGGTGCCCAAACGGTGCTGTCCACCGACCGCGCCAATCTGGAACAGGCTGGGTTGCGGGGCCTGATGCGTGTGATCGGCACCGAGCACCCGGAGTTGCGTGCCACGCAGATCGACCTCGACGAGGACACCGATCCCGAACAGCTGGCACGGCAACTGCTGGTGCGGTCGGACGAAGATGAGACCGCGTGGCGAAACGGCGAGTGGTACACGGCGCGCCTGAACCCGACTCCGCTACGTCCCGAGGACCGGCGAACCACGGTCGCGGACAACGCGAACGACGGAATCCGGCTGCAGATCTGCACGCCTGGCGACCTGAATACGATCGAACTCGCCGCGTTCGACCGTGTTCCGCCGGGGCCGGGCGAGATCGAGGTGGCGGTGACAGCCTCGAGCATCAACTTCGCCGACGTCTTGAACGCATACGGCCGATTCCACAATATCGACGGGGTTCCGCCGCAGCTGGGAATGGACTTCGCCGGTGTGGTGGTCGCGGTCGGTCCTGACGTCACGTCGCAGCGGGTGGGCGATCACGTCGGAGGCGTTTCAAAGAGCGGCTGCTGGGCCAACTTCGTCACCTGTGATGCTCGCACCGCCGTCACGCTTCCGCCCGGGATGACCGATGAGGTGGCGGCCGCGGTCAGCACTGCGTACTCCTGCGCCTGGTATGGACTGCACGGTCAAGCAAGGATTGCGGCGGGTGATCGGGTATTGATTCACTCCGCCACCGGCGGCGTGGGCCAGGCGGCAATCGCGATCGCCCGCGCGGCGGGGGCCGAGATATTCGCGACCGCCGGTAGCGAGCAGCGCCGACAAATTTTGCGCGACATGGGTATTAGGCATGTCTACGACTCCCGGAGCACCACGTTCGCGGAACTGATCCGACGCGACACCGGCGGATACGGCGTGGACATCGTGCTCAACTCGCTGACCGGCGGCGCCCAACGCGCGGGGCTCGAAGTGCTGGCCATCGACGGACGATTCGTGGAAATCGGCAAACGCGATGTCTACGACAACACCCGGTTGGAATTGTCGCCGTTCCGGCGGAACCTCACGTTCCACTACGTCGATCTTGCGCTGATGGCAGAGAGTCGACCCGGAGCGGATCGGCGAATTGCTCAGCACGGTGTATCGGCTCGTGGCAGATGGTGAGTTGCCACCGCCGGAAGTCACTCGATATCCGCTCGGCGATGCGGCGACGGCAATTCGTGTCATGAGCGCCGCAGAGCACACGGGCAAGCTCGTGCTCGACGTGCCCCACTCCGGGCACAGCCAGGTCGTCGTGCCGCCCGAGCGGGCACGGGTTTTCCGGCGCGACGGCTCCTACATCGTCACCGGCGGACTGGGTGGTCTCGGTCTTTTCCTCGCCGAGAAGATGGCCGCAGCCGGCTGCGGCCGGATCGTGCTCAGCTCCCGCTCTCAACCCAGACTCAACGGTGCTGGACACGATCGAACTCATCCGTGCGATGGGTGGCGACATCGTCGTTGAGCGTGGCGACATCGCCGCACCCGGCACCGCTGAGCGGTTGGTGGCGGCCGCGACTGCGACCGGACTTCCATTGCGCGGAGTGCTGCATGCGGCGGCCGTGGTCGAGGACGCGATGTTGGAGAACATCACCGACGAGCTAATCGAAAGCGACTGGGCGCCGAAGGTCTACGGTGCCTGGAACTTGCACAAGGCGACGGCTGCGCAGCCACTGGACTGGTTCTGCTCGTTCTCGTCCATAGCTGCCCTCGTAGGCTCGCCCGGCCAAGGCGCGTACGCCGCGGCCAACAGCTGGCTGGACGCCTTCAGTCATTGGCGGAGAGCTCAGGGCCTTCCGGCGACTGCCATCGCCTGGGGGGCCTGGGCCACGATCGGCCGAGCCACGGCTGTGGCCGATGCCGCACGAAACAGCGATCACTCCGAACGAGGGCGCGTACGCATTCGACGCACTGCTGCGACACGACCGCGCGTACGCCGGTTATGCGCCGCTCATCGCTTACGCCCTGGTTCTCCGCTCTCGCGCAACGTAGCCGGTTCGCTGAACGGTTCCGTGCCGCAGCCCAAAGCTCCATGGGCACAAGCAAATTGCTTGACGAACTGCACGGCTTGCCGTCCAGAGGAGTGGCCGATCCGGCTCCGACGTCTGATCTCCGAACAGGTCAGCACGATTCTGCGCCGCACCATCGATCCGGACCGTCCCCTTTCCGAGTACGGCCTTGACTCGCTGGGCAACCTCGAGCTCCGTACGCACATCGAAGCCGAGACGCGAGTACGCATCACTTCGACGGACATCACTACGATCCAGGGATTTGGCGGGTCTGCTCTGCGAAAGGCTGACGTCGCCGGAAACCACCTCGGCATCGTCATGACGTACGACCTGAAAACGGACCGGCCGACAGCCAAAGGTCCTAGAGCTAAGGAGAAAACGTGTTAGTAGGGGGAGGCTCAGCGCAGGTTGGACTGATCGTCGGAACCGTATACGACTGGCTGCCAGAACCGGGGTCATTCGTGTCTTGGCAACCATCGGCCGCTTCGCTTGAGAAAGCCCGGCAGGCGCCGATCAGCGACGTCCCGGTCAGCAACATGCAGCGCTACCATCTTCGAGGGTTTTCCGATTTCGCAGCCCGAGGGCTCGATTATGCCCGGCTGGTAATGGGTTCCGCCGACGAGCCCGGTCGGTGCGATGTGCGCACCATGGGCTACGTCATCAACGCCCATCTTCGGAGGCACGAGACGTACCACAGCTGGTTCGACTACCAGGATGTCGACGACATTGTTCGGCACACCATCGAGGATCCCCGGGACATCCAATTCGTCCCCGCTGCGACATGGCGAGTTGTCGCCAAGTGAATGGCACGAATTCGTCCTGTCGACGCCCGACCCACTGCAGTGGGATTGCTTCAGGTTCGGGATCATTCAGCGGGCGGACCATTTCACTTTCTTCGTGATCGTGGATCATCTCCATACAGATCCAGCATTCGTTGCGGTGCTGTACACAGAGATCTTGATGATGTACCGGGCACTTGCTGCGGGCAAGCCGCCGATTCAGCTCATGCCGCCGGCAAGTCATGACGAATTCTGCGTGCGAGAGAGACAGCAGATGTCTGCCCTGACATTGGATTCTCCTGAGGTACGCAAGTGGATTGAGTTCGCCGAAAGCAACGGCGGCACGATGCCTGACTTCCCGTTGCCGCTTGGAGATCTGTCGGTGCCCTACAGCGGCGACCTCATGGTGGAACCGCTGATGGACCCCCGGCAGACGGCGCAATTCGAATCCCGCTGCATGGACGCGGGCGCCCGGTTCAGCGGCGGTTTGTTTGCTTGTGCGGCCCTTGCGCAGTACGAGCTGACCGGGGCGGAAGTTTATTGCGGCGTCGCGCCTACTGATAAGCGCAAGACTCCAGCGGAATTCATGACCATGGGGTGGTTCACCGGCGTGATTCCGTTCACCGTCCCGGTGAACCCAACGTCTTTCAACGAAACTGCCAAAGCGGCGCAGGCTTCGCTCGACGCCAACATAGACCTTGCGAAAGTGCCTTTCGAGCACGTGCTGGAGCTGGCGCCCTGGCTGAAAAGGTTTGGCCCGAACTACGCCATGCTCAACTATATGGATACGGGCCTTCCGCCCCTGTCCGCTGTCGCCGCCTCACAACTGCAAGGTGCAAATGCGGGGGGTTACTGCGATCCCAGAAGCCCTGCTTATCTTTATATTTCGGTAATCCGTCTGTTCGACGAGGTGTCGATCATGGTGAACTTCCAGAACAATCCGGTTGCCCGAGACTCTGTGACCCGATACATAAGTGCGATGAAATCCGTCTTCAACCGGGTGGCTGAGGGCCGCGATGCGGCGCCGCCTCTGCGCAACGTCGTCTAGGCCCGCGTTGAGATGAAATTCGTCCTGGCGGTCCATGGAACTCGGGGAGATGTAGAACCCTGCGCTGCAGTCGGTCTGGAGCTGCTGCGCCGAGGGCATGAAGTACGCATGGCGGTCGCTCCCAACATGGTCGGCTTTGTCGAATCGGCGGGGCTCGAGGCTGTCGCATATGGACCGTGACTCGCAGCAGCACATAGCGGCGGCATCAGGATTTGTGGGCGACCACGTGAAATTCCAGCATCCCAGGGGCGTTGTGCGTGCCGCCAAGGACCTGTTCACCGAAGGGTGGGCGGAGATGAGCAGGACGTTGACCTCTCTTGCTGACGGAGCCGACCTGCTGTTCACCGGCCACACTTACCCCGGGGTCGCCGCCCACGTCGCTGAGTACTACGACATCCCTTTGGCCGCGCTGCATTACTTTCCGATGCGTGTCAATGGCCGTCTCGGTCTGCCATCGATACCCTCGCCGCCGCCGTCCTTGGTCCGCTCCACGATGAGAGGGGTGTGGTGGCTGTACTCCTGGATGACCAAGGAGGCCGAGGACGCGCAACGCCGTGAACTGGGTCTGCCGAGAACAGCATGCTCTGCGGGACAGCGGATGCTGGAGCAAGGATGCCTGGAGATTCAGGCCTACGACGAGGTGTGCTTTCCCGGGCTTGCCGCGGAGTGGGGTGCCGCGCAGCCCTTCGTTGGCGCGCTGACGATGGACTTGTCGGCGGAGGGCGACGACGAGGTTGCATCGTGGTGTGCCGCTGGAAAACCGCCTATCTACTTCAGCTTCGGCAGCACGCCGGTCCTGTCGCCCGCCGACACGGTCGCCATGATCAGTGCGGCCTGCGCGGAACTAGGAGAGCGGGCACTGATTTTTTGCGCCGAAAGCAACGATGACTGCATTCCTGAGGCCGACCACGTCAAGCTTGTTGGCCCGATCAGCTATTCGACCATTCTTCCGTCCTGCCGGGCCGTCGTCCACCATGGTGGTGCGGGCACCACGGCCGCAGGGCTTCGAGCGGGCATGCCTACATTGATCCTGTGGGATGTCGCCGATCAGCCGCTTTGGGCCGCCCAGGTGAAGCGCCTCAAAGTCGGTACCGCCCGGCGTTTTTCCACCACTAATACTCGAACACTTGTCGCGGATCTCCGCACCATCCTTGCGGCGCCGTACTCGACCCGAGCCCGCCAAATCGCAACCCGGATGAGTAAACCCAGTGTGGCCGTTGCCACCGCTGCCGACCTTCTGGAGGGTGCGGCGCGCGGCACTCCAAGAAAGCCCGGATCATCGATCAATCAGCCACATCACGACGTGGCACACCCGAATCAGAACTATGCGCCCTCTCAGTAAGTCAGCCAGATCGGCCGCAGCGGACCGACTCGAATCCCAGCCATCCGCCCAGTGGCGGCGGCTTTCAAGCGGCGATTTCAGCTTCACGGTTTCGCCAAACACGTTCTCCTGCTGTGACATACTCCGCCCATGACGCAGCCTACGGACCTCATGAGGCGCACAAGCGACGGCGTATACCAGTTCATGGTCGTTGGAATCTTGATGAAGCTTCAGAAGTGGCTGTACCCCATCGTCACCAGGCTTACTACGGGTGACGGAGATGAGCTGTTGTTGCTCAACAACGGGTACGAGGAGGACCCGCCGATGGCCCTGCCGCTGACCGCGGCCGAAGAGCCCAGCCGGTTCCAGATCCAGATGTATCACCGCACAGCGACCCAGGTCGATCTCGATGGCAGACGGGTCTTAGAGGTCGGTTGCGGCCACGGCGGCGGCGCCTCCTACATCATGCGTAACTTGGGCGTGACCTCCTACACGGGATTGGACCTGAACACCGTAGGCATTGCTTTCTGCCAGCGGACGCACACTCTGCCCGGCTTGGATTTCGTGCGAGGCGATGCCGAGGACCTGCCCTTCCCCGACCAGTCATTCGACGCGGTAATCAACATCGAATCCTCGCATTGCTACCCCGGGTTCTCCCGCTTCCTCACTGAGGTGGCGCGCGTGCTGAGTCCGGGAGGGCATTTCCTGTACGCAGACGGCCCACACCCCATGGGTATTGCGGCCTGGCAGGCCGCACTTGCCAACGCTCCATTGCAGATGCTGTCTGAGACGAGAATCAACGCGGAGATGGCGCGCGGCCTCGAGAAGAATCTGCAGCACATACTGGATGCGGTCTATCGCCGTACGCCCGCATTCCTGCACGGCTTGATCCGCAAGGTGGTCGGATCGATGGTGATGGCCAACGTCCGCGTATTGGAGAACGACCCAGACTCGTACTGGATGTACTGCTTCGTCAAGGAATAGAGGATTGCGCTCTCAAAGCGCTAGTGGTCGGTCAGAAAGCGGACTCAATCCGTGCTTGCGGATCAGATACAGCATCGCCTGGTTGACCCACTTCTGGCGGCTCTTGCCCCTGACATCGATGTGGTGGTGTCGCACCTCGATACTCGGATCGAACTGTCGGTTGATGCCCATCTTCTCCAAACGAATCGCCAGATCCATGGCCTCATGTGCGCGTAGCACAGGGTCGTATCCGCCGAGCGACCGGAAAAGACTGGAATAACGAGCATGTTGCCTTCGTGGACCCAGTACGCGGGTGCCGGAGTGGGGGGTTCAAGTATGTTGGGCCACCCTTTCACGATGGGGGCGGCCATCGTCGCACGGCCTGGGCGAGACGTGGTTTCTGCCCTCAGACTGTCAATCAACAGCTGTACGGTCGCCGTGAAAGTTCCCCCACAGCGAACACACGGCACCGTAGTTATCCAGCTCCTGACTGCCGTCTAGTCCGGCTGACCAAACCGCCGACCATACCGACGCCATGGTCGGCATAGCGCATCAAGAGTTCTCTTGCGAAGACGGGCGTTTCGGCTGTCAGCAACTCCATGTCCGCGTCGATGAAGTGGATGATCGCCCCGTCTTGCACATGGTCGATTATCTGATTGCGGTTGGCGCCCGGCACCCCGGTTCGTGGAGCTCCGCACCAACTTGACTTCACCGCCGAACTCGCCGACCACCTCGACCGTATGGTCGGTTGAGGCATCGTCGAGCACGAAGACGTCGTCGTACGACTGCGCCAATACTTGTGGGAGCAGTCTGCGAAGGCTTTCCCCCATGTTGAAATTCGGGATGGCGGCAACAACCGGTAACTGCTTAGCCATGGGCCCATCGTCGGCCGACTCCACGTCAGTCCTTGACGAAGCAATACACGCGGTAGGTGAATCCGCCGGCGCGGCGAAGATCCCAATCGAGAGCGCTGAAGCCGTATCGGATTGCGTCGGACAAGAACACAGGGAGCCTGCGACTGACGGTGTCCTGTGATCGTTTCGTATTCGCCTGTAATCCGCGTATCGCCTCCTCGACGATGTCTCGTTCTTGGACGCGGCGCATCGGGGACATCGGCAAGTGCGGTCTCCCACGCGGCGATGGCCTGACGCCTGCGGGAATCGGCATAGAGGAAATATCCCCCAGGGCGAAGCACGCGCACGACTTCAGAAAGGAAGCGAGCGAAGTGAAGGTACTGATGCGAAGCTTCGACATTGATAACCGCGTCAAAGGATTGATCGGCGAAGGGAAGGTCTTCGGCGTTCCCCTGGACGAACTGAAGGCCGGGTAATTGGTGGCTCTTTCGGCAAAGTTCGATGCTGGCCGGGTTCAGATCCAGTCCGGTATAGGAGCCGGGCGCAACGTGCGCACGATATAGGACGCTCCGCCGCCGGCGCCGCAACTGACCTCAAGCACGTGTCTGCCCTCGAGGTCGACTTGGGTGGCAGTGAGGTGGTAGAGCTGGATGCCGAACCGATTGGGTTCGTCTGACTCCGCCAGCGGTAAATCCATCGGCGGCTCCTCTTCGTAACCGAAGTTGAAGAACACCACGTCATTGCCGACCTGGCGGGTGCCGAGGGGCAGAACGTACTTCGTGACGAGCTTTCCGACGATCGGATTCGATTGCAGGCGGTACCTCAGTGCCATGGGGAAAGTGTGGCACGATTCGGTGGTACAAATCGCCGATTCGGCCGGGTGAGCAGCTTTGCCGCGACCTTATTCGCCCGGTTTGCACTCACTGTAATGCGTTGTCGCAGCGGCTAATCAGGAGTGCTTCGAAGGATCGTTCTGTCCCGACGGGCGGTGCGCCAACTGAGCATGAACCCTGAAGCCGGCCTTCTCTTCCAGCAGATCTGCTGCGGCGCCGACACTGGCGGCGGGTTCGGTCATCCAGGTGGATACCTCTTGTGCCCGCGCGGCGAATTGCGGTGCAAGTAAGGACCGCAGGTCTGCAATCAGCGACTTTTCGGTAGCAGCTGTGAACCGACGTCCGAAGCCGACACCCAGGCGTTTGACCTGAGCTGCCCATACCGGCTGATCGGACGTGATCCAGAGGATCAGCATGGGGATCCCGGCCCGCATGGCTGCGGCGGTGGTGCCCGCTCCACCGTGATGGACTACGGCCCGGCAGACTGGGAGAACCGCCGCGTGGTTTACTGCCCGCACGATCTTGACGTGGTCAGGGTGTGGGATTTCGTCGAAATCGGCCCATCCGGAGCAAATCACCGCGCGCTCACCGAGTTCCGCGCAGGCCGCGCTGATCATTTCCACCGTATCGGCGGGAGACCGGACCGGCATGCTCCCGAAGCCGAAGTAGATCGGCGGTTTTCCACTGAGAATCCACGACAAGGCCTCGTCGTCGTCATCCGCAGGCAATTCCGTTGTCAGTGCACCGACAAACGGAACCTGCCCGCCCCACTCCGTCGCCAAACCGGGGAAGCAGAGTTCGTCGTAGGCCTGTATCTCCAACGATCCGCGTTCCGAGTTCCGTCGCGATAAGGATCCGGATGTCTTCGGCAGACCCAACGAGCGGCGTTGGGCGTCGTCAGCTTCCTTTGTCATCCGCCAATGCAGCCATGCGACCACCGAAATCGTGGAACGCACCAACGTCCGCGGCAGCACCGAGATGAGCTGGCCGTTGCTCCGCGAGGGAAAATAATGCAGAACGGCCAGTGGAATGTCGTAGAACTCTGCGACATTGGCGGCCACCCCTTCGTAGATCGTGCCGGTCAACACCAGGTCGGCGCCATCCGCCAGGGATACCACCGTGTCGCTCATCTCTGACCAGCCCTCGGTGACGTACTCCTTAAATGCGCGCACCAAACCGATCGGACTCCGCACTCTCCACGGGTTGCGGACGAGATCGTCGTTGATCTGTTTTCGCGAATCGGGCCCATATGGGACGGGCGCCAGCCCGATCGATTCGATCAGCCCGACGAGGTTGGGTGGTGCCGCGAAGCGCACTTCGTGGCCCCGACGAGCGAGCTCCAAACCCACTGCGGCGCAGGGTTGCACGTCGCCACGACTTCCATGTATTGCCAAAACGAACTTCATCGGCGGTGACCGAGATGCAGGTGAATTACGCGTCCAAGCGCGCGAAATGACCTTGGCGGTAATGCTCGACGCAAGCCGATCGCCTGATCTTGCCGCTTGTGGTTGTCGGAATCGAGCCGGGCTGTACCAGAACGAGATCCGACACGCTGAGTCCGTGTGACTTGGATATCGCCGACGTGACTTCGCGCTTGACCATGCCGAACTTCTCCATCGCCTCCTCGTCAGAGTCGCCGCGATCCTTGAGTTCGACAATGGCAACCAACTTCTCAGAGCGATCGTCGGGAATCGATATCGCCGCGCAGCGGCCTCGCGTGATCTCCTGGATCGTCGCCTCGATGTCGTCGGGCGAGTGGTTGCGGCCATAGACGATCAGGAGATCCTTGATGCGGCCGATGATGAACAATTCTCCTTCGAAAATGAAGCCAAGATCTCCGGTTCTCAACCAAGGCTTTTCCGGTGTGCCTGCCGCCTTCGTGACGAGCTCTGCTCCGAAGGTGCGTTCACTCTCGTCAGGTCGCTCCCAATACCCGATCGCGACATTGTCGCCGTGCGCCCAGATTTCACCGACCGTGCCCTTTGCGCACTCGGTGCTTGTTTCCGGATCAACGATTCGAAGGATCGGCGATGGCGGCAGTCCGTAGCTGACAAGGGCTGTGCCAGCGTCGATTTCGCACCGCTCCGCATGGCCGGCGGTTAATCTTTCGGAGTCGAAGTGGACTGTTTTCGGAGACTGGATCGGCGTGCGCGCCGCCAGATACACCGTTGCTTCTGCCATGCCGTAGGACGGCCGGATCACCCTGTCGCGAAGACCGAATCGAGCGAACCGGTCTGCGAATCGGCGCACGGTTGCGGGCTGGACGCGCTCACTGCCGCTGAGAATGGTCAGTACGTCCCCGAGGTCGAGCCGGACATGTCCTCATCGGATACTCTCCGCACCGCCTATTCAAAGGCGAAGTTCGGCGCCGCCGATAGCGGACAGGTGGTGCTCGCGAGCTGCTGCAGCCAACGCGCAGGCCGCTGCAGAAAGGATTCCGGGCTGAAGACCACTGACCGACGTCCGGCCAGTACGGGGAAGAGAACTCCGACGATACATCCCCATGTCGTGATAGAAGGGCAGCCACGACAACAGCGTGTTCTCCGGCGGGGGCACGTTCCCGAACTGCCCGAAGTAGGCGGCGCAAAGTTGCTCGAAGTTGGCCAGGACGTTCTCGTTCGAGATCATCACGCCCGCAGGCTGGCGGGTCGAGCCGGAGGTGTACTGCAGATACGCGACGTCAGGTCGATTACGGTCCCTGGCCGCGCAGGCCGTCGGCCGAGTCCAGGTCCAGCAGATCGACTTCAACGATCGCCGGTGCGGAGCCATTGAGCTGTGGATTCACATAGTCGGCGAGAGTGCCCACGACGGCAGACGTCGTAAGCAAGACTGTGGGCGACGCATCCTGGAGCACCGAACTGACGCGCATATCAGTGGCGCCGCCGATTGGAAGCGACAGCGGAACCGCGATGAGCCCGGCTTCGATCGCGCCGAGGAAGGCCACGACGTAGTCGAGTCCCTGCGGTGCCGCGATTACCGCCCTGTCACCGGTCGCGCCGCATGAGCGTATTTGCGTGCGCAAGGTTTCGAGTTCGCCGGTACAGCTGCAACCACGTCAGGTTCTGCTCAATGCCGTTCCAGTCCTGCGCGTAATCGATGAAGGTGAACGCTATGCCATTGGGCTGCAGGCTGGCGCGTTCCCGCAGTACAGCGGGGATGGAGAACTCTCTCATGATCGCGCACCCTCCTGTATGGCTACCTGGTCTTGCCTCTAGGCCGAGGTAGCTCTCGCCAGGCTCATGCCCGGTCGTAGTAGCCAAGCATGATTGCCAGCAAGACGGAGCTTAGTTGCCGGTTTGACGTCAGTCCGGGGTTTGAGCGACTTGCGTTCCGGCGACGACGGACTGTGGCGCCACGTCATGGCGGAAGCATTCGAACGAGGTGGGGACGCCACATCAGTCCTTGGTGAAGGAATACATTCGGTAGGAGACCTCTCCGATTTCCAGCCAGTTGTAGGTCAGCGTGCCCGGGCCGCCGAGATAGTCTTCCGCCATACCGCGCATGAACGAGATGTTCGGCAGATGCCGGGTCACCTGGCTCAGGAGCCGATTTCGTTGGAGGCCGCGCATGACTTCAGCATTGATGACCCGGTGGGAACGCAGTCGCATCGGTGCGGCGGCAATGCCCGCCTCCCACTTCGCGATCTCTTTGCTGGCGCGAAGATCGGTGTACAGGAAATGCCCGCCAGGGCGCAGCACCCGGGCCACCTCGGCGAAGAAACGGTCCAAGTCGAGATAGCAGTGCGAAGCTTCGACGTTGATCACGGCATCGAAGGATTCGTCGGCGAAAGGCAGGTGTTCGGCGTCGCCCTGGACAAAATCCAGGCCCGGAAGCTCATGTCTCTTGCGGCAGAATTCGATGCCGACCGTGTTCAGATCCAGGCCCGTGTACGAGGCTGGATGCAATGTCCGCATGATGTAAGACGCGCCGCCGCCGTGGCCGCAACTAACCTCTAGTACCTGCTTGTCCCGCAGATCGGCCTGGGTCGCAGTGCGGTGATAGAGCTGAATCGGACACCGGTCAGGCTCATCGGAGGCCTCGAGTGGCAGTGCCATTGGC
The DNA here is from genome assembly GCA_963822305.1 of uncultured Actinomycetota bacterium. Classification (GTDB taxonomy): domain Bacteria; phylum Actinomycetota; class Actinomycetes; order Mycobacteriales; family Mycobacteriaceae; genus Mycobacterium. Next base: position 71,077 of record CAWGHF010000031.1, read on the forward strand.
GGATCCTCTTCATAGCCATAGTTGAGGAACAACACATCACCCGTGGCACTCAACCGGCTGAAGAAGCGATAGAAGTATTTCCATCGCAGCGTCAGCACCTTCGAGAGGTATCGGTTGTCGTTCGCCCGGATGACCAGATCTTCAAGCGACCGACGAGAGGTGAGCACCATGGAGCGAAGTGTGACAGGACTTTGGGGTCGGCGCAGCAAATCCGCGGGGTCGCTCCGGCTTACGGACGTCGGCTCAGAAGTTGTTGCAGGTATTAGCGATCTGCAGGACCAGGGGCATGTACTCTTGGGCCCCCGGAAGTGCTTGCACCTGTTGAAGCATCTGTCTGCGCTTATCCACCGGTGAGGCGATGAAGGTCTGCAGCCAGGAATTAGCACCTGGGGCGCTGTAGAACTGCGCGGCAGTTTCCGGTGATTGCGACTCCAACGCGGTTATCGCCTGCTTGTAAGTGCATTTAGTGTTTGCAACCGAATCCATGCCGGGGTCTGCGAATGCGACTCCGGCTCCGGCGGTCAACCCCAACGCGAGGCAAGCAGACGCGACGACCGGTCCAATGGACAACCGCAGTGCCATTCGTACCCTCCCAGCACAACTCGCGTCGCGCGCTTTGCAATGCGACATCCGCCCAGCCGACGCCGTCTTCAGTTGAGGCTATCAGCCCCTGTCTGCATCTACGGCCCATTTCGACCGGAATCAGTCCCGAGTCGACTTATCGCAGACCCCGCGCATAGCAAACGAGGGTGCGGACTCGCGCCGAGGAGGCGCGCACCTGCCTGGGGAACTGTTCGCTCTGAGCGAGGCTGGCAGTGGCGGAGCACGTCTTGGGGATTTCAAGTGTTGCCGACGGAACTGTCAGCAGCGGTGTAAGACTGGCGAACGAGACAGGTATGGAGAAATGAATCCATGTATGACGCCATCGTCGTCGGCTCCGGGGCCGCCGGCTCGTGGGCTGCCAAAGAGCTGACCGAAGGCGGCCTGAAGGTAGCCCTGCTCGAGGCCGGCAGGAAACTGGACTTCGATCGTGACTTTCCGGCCGGCGCAGGGTTGGACGGGATCGGGACTGTTGGGCGCTTCAAATCGTCGGTCCTGGGCCAGCGGGTGCAGTCGCGCTGTCCTCTCTTCTCCGAGACCACCAAACAGTTTTACGTCAACGACAGATTGAATCCCTACACAACGGAGTCGGGAAAGACTTTTCTCTGGTTCCGGGGCCGGCAGCTGGGCGGCCGCCTTCACACATGGTCGAGACATGCACCGCGCATGTCGGACTATGAGCTCAAAGCCGCAACCGTCCGTGGGGACGGTATTGATTGGCCGTTGTCGTACGACGATTTGGCGCCGTGCTATGACGTGGTTGAGCGGACGCTCGGCGTTTATGGGACACCCGCGGGCATCCCGAATTGCCCGGACGGACAGTTCATCGGGCCTGCGAAAACGACAAAGATCGAAGAAGCGTTCCTGGCCAATGTCGAGGAACGACTTCCCGACGTCCACGTGACGCACGGGAGAATAGTCAAGTACGACAACAGCAGGGTTCCCCTCCCCGTCAGGCTCGCCCTGGCCACCGGCCGGCTCGACATCCGCACAGACGCCGTAGTGAGTCGGCTGCTGATCGATGCGCAGTCGGGTAGAGCGACCGGCGTCGAATACGTCGAGCGATTGTCGAAAAAGACTCAACAAATCCATGGCAAGGTCGTCGTCCTCTGTGCGTCGGCGATCGAAAGCGTACGGATCCTGATGAACTCGAGATGCGCGAAGCATCCGTCGGGGGTCGGCGGATCGTCTGGCCATCTCGGTCGCTATCTGTGCGACCATGTTGCTTACGCGCTCGTGGGCAAGGTGTCGAAGGAGGACGTCGAGCCCGCTCCCAACCAAGATGGATTCGACTTCGCGTCAACGGGTGTCTACATTCCGAGCTTCTGCGAATCCGAATCGAAGAACTTCCTCGGTGGGTACGGGGTTCAGGTCTCCATCGGCCGCGGCATTCCGATGTGGGGCATGGCTGCGTACGGGGAGATGCAACCCCGCTATGAGAATCACGTGTCGCTCGACCCGACCGTGAAGGACGCCTGGGGTATCCCCGTCGCGAGAATCGAATGCAGCCATTCTGAGAACGAACTCAATATGGTTGCGCACATGAAGCGAACGCTTCCCGAAATCGCGGCCGCCGGTGGCCTGCAGGCCTCCCTCAATCGCGGTGCCCCCTCTCCACCCGGGGGAGCTATTCACGAGACCGGCGGCGCGCGCATGGGCGACAACTCGAAGAACTCGGTGCTGAACTCGCACGGTCAGTGCTGGGACGCTGACAACGTGTTCGTCACCGACGGCGCCTGCTTCGTCTCATCGGGCTTTCAGAATCCTGCACTCACGATGATGGCTCTCACGGTTCGAGCGTGTCAGTTCATCGTTCGGGACTATGCGAAGCGTGTGAGCTGAATGGAGTTTCGGAAGGTTGCTGGGGATCGACAAGCCGGTCTCCCGAATCGTGTTCGGCACCGATCGACTCCGGGGACGACGAGTATCGTGGCTGCCCGACAAACAGTCTGAGCGAAATGCCTTTTCGCTGTTGGATAATGCATTCGAGTTGGGATGCAACGCATTCGACACGGCGCGGGTGTATGGGGACAGCGAACGGACGCTGGGGGCCTGGATTCGGCAACGGCGCAACCGCGACGAGGTGGTGGTGATCAGCAAGGGATGTCATCCCGATCGCTCGGGCCGTCCGCGGCTGTCGCCGATGGATGTCTCGGAGGACCTCCACGCATCACTCAAGGCGCTCGGCGCGGACTTCATCGATCTGTACTTGCTCCACTATGACGACCCCACTGCGCACCTCGACCCGGTCATGGAACGGCTCAACCGTCACGTCGACGAAGGCAAGATCGGCGCGATCGGGGCGTCCAATTGGTCCCATGAGCGGATCGCCTGCGCCAATGCGCTTGCCGCAGGCAGGGGTCTGAAATCATTCAGCGCTTCGAGCGTTCAATTCAGCCTCGCTGAGTGGAAGCGATCCCCGTGGGCCGGCGCCGAGACACTCGGGGGGAGCGGCCAGCGCGCCGCACGAGAGTGGTATTCAACGCAGGAGCTCTCGGTGTTCGCGTGGTCCAGCCTCGCCCGCGGATTCTTTTCGGACCACTACAACCCTGCGAACCCGGGCGACAATCCCGTGAGTCGATGGTGCGCGACCTACTTCGGAACCGAAGAGAACATTCAAAAGCTCGAGCGCGCAAGGACGTTCGCGCGCGAGCACCAGGTTACTGTCGCGCAGGTTGCGCTCGCATATGTGCTGTGTCACCCGCTTGACGCCTTTGCCGTGGTCGGTTGCACGACGATTGAGAAGTTCGCAGAGAACGTCGCCGCCGGATCCCTGAAAATCGATGATGCGACGCTTGAGTGGCTCGCTACCGGTCGGCCTGTGCGATGAAAGGAAGCGCTGATGTTTTCTTGTTTCCTTCACCGCTTCATTCCTATGACGGCATGATATGGCCGAAGATAACAATGGTGGGGGAGCAGATTGAATCGAAGCACCTCGGTGTATGAGCGCACCAGACTGACCCAGCTGATCTCAAGCGAGGCGCAGCGCCAACGCGAGGTCGGCCGCGCGCTGGTCAGGCTATTGCGGCACAAGCGGAATTCAGGTCGTGGTGTTGCTCCCGCTGATAGGGCCGTCCTGCATGCGGCGAACCCGGAGCTACAGGCGCTCCGTCAACGCTATGGCAATCTGTCGGACGTCATGGGCAAGGGTCGCGTGTGGCGTCGAGGGCACATCACCGCAGAGGATCTGCTCTATTTCCGGGGTGACAACGGCTACGTCTGGCAGTTCCGGGACAACAACACGTCGGAGAAGTATGTGCTGACATACTTTTATCTGAGAACCATTGACACGCTGGGTCTTTTAGACATCCTCACGGAGGATGGCGATTACGGCGTGTTCGTGTTCCCGACAGGCGAGATGGACGAAGACGGACGTGAGAGGTTTGTCAGCCGCGACCTGCTTGACTCAACCTCTGAGCTGCTATTCCTGGAGCGGGCGTTGCAGATCTCGCGCCGACCTGGTTTGAAAGTGCTCGACATCGGCGCGGGATACGGCAGGCTCGCATACCGCGCGGTTGCTGCGCTTGACAATATCGATACGTATTTCTGTGTCGACGCGATCCCGGAGTCGACCTTCGTCTGCTCGCATTACCTGTCGAGAAAGGGTGCGACTCGGGCACGTGTCGTCCCGTTCGACGATCAGCAAGAGCTCGTCGGCGACGGTATCGATCTCGCGGTCAACATCCATAGTTTCTCCGAATGCGCGGTTGAGGCCGTCGAATATTGGCTGTCGCGCTGTGCCGAGCTGAAGGTCGAGTACCTCTTCATCGTTCCCGATTGGAGCGCGAAGGGGGGAGAAGTCTTGCGGCTGGTGGACGGCACCGACTACAGACCGCTACTCGCAAAGTACGGGTACCGCCTGTGTCTGGCCGAACCGAAGTACCAGAACCCACTCTTGCAACGGTACGGCGTATCTCCCGCTTGGTACTACCTCTTTCGCGCGTCGCCCGATCGTGGTTCATCGGCGAGTGGGCTTTAGGAGATCGACCGATGGCGCACAAGTCAATTGAAGTGATCATTCCAGTGCGAAACATGGCCGACCACTTGCCGAAGGTGCTCGGTCCGTTGCTCGCGCAGCGCTCGGATGGCGACGTGATCACAGTTGTGAACGACGCGTCCGACGACGACACCGATGCAGTGGCACGCTCCCATGCCGACTGTGTCGTGACTTTGACCAGCAGCCAGGGTCCCTTCTACGCACGCCAGGTTGCGGCGTCAAAGTCCGCCGCGGACATTTTGCTGTTCGTCGACGGGCGGTGCCGTCCGTTGCCCGGCCTACTCGACGCCCACCGCGCACTTCACGGACAACCCGGAGTCGCGCTGTCCTGTACCGATGTCCGCACTCGGTCTGGGCCATCGCTGGCCGCTCGGGTGGCTGCCCAGCAACAACACCTAAGCCTGAGCATGCTCAACAAAGTGCCTGTGGTGCCGGGTCTGCCCGACTACTACCCGACAGCCAATCTCGGTATCAACAGGACCGCTTTCGAGAAGGTCGGCGGATTCCGGGCCATGCGCAACGCTGACGATGCCGATATCTGCTGGCGGATACAGGAACAGTCGCTGGGCACCATGGCATTCGACACCCGCGTCCTGATGGAATGGGAGCCGCGAACCACGATGCGCGAACTCCTGAGTCAATGGAAACGCTACGGAGTCAGTACCGCGTATGCGAAGTGGGTATATCGCAACTACCGGCCGGCCCGGTACGGAGCGGTTGAAGCTGTCATGGACAAGCTCAGGGTGCAACCGGATCGATTGCGTGGCAGCCCGATTGCCGTCGCAGCGCGGTCAGTGGTCGACGCCGCGTTCATGTTCGGTTACTGGTCGGCGAAGGTGAGAAGTGCGCAATTCACGATGCCGGTGCCCTATGACGTGACGTTGGCCGATGAGACCAAAGGCGCCCAAGGCGCCGGTTGAACGGCGTCGCGAGCGCATCACACGCAAGCGCATCACAAGCGCATCACAATGCAAGCACAATCTGTCGACATGGGCGGTCCGGTGAGGTCGCCACCTGGGTGCCCTTTTGGCGCCAGAACCAGGGTGCTGGGCAAATCGAGAGAGCGATGTTCGACAGCGTGCGCGCCACCGCTATTTGACCTGGAAAAGAAGCAAGTTTCTGCGAATTGGATCACCCGACTCGGGTCCACCGAGCAATTTTCCTGGTAACGTCACTCGGATGTTGAGGCGGGCGGCATCGCCCTCGGCTCGCGGCGCGGGCGGGGGATTCTCCTGGCTCGGTAGGATCGTGGTTCGCCACCCGGTGATGGTCATCGTCGCGTGGTTGGCGATCGCGGTCGTCATGGTGCTCTCGCTGCCGTCGTTGGCAACGGTCGGCGAGAAGAATCCTCCGCCATTCCTTCCCAAGGACGCCCCTGTCGTGGTGTCCGGTCAGGCCATGACAGAGGCCTTCCGCGAGACCGGATCGGCGAACATGGTCGTCGCCGCCTTGGTAAACGAGAAGGGGCTCGGTCCCGCCGACGAGGCCGTTTATCGAACGCTGGCTGACAAGTTGCGGGCAGACACCGTCGACGTGTTGGCAGTGCAGGACTTCATCCACACCCCCGAGATACGACAGGTTGTGACCAGCAAGGACAACAAGGCCTGGAATTTGCCGGTCAACCTGGTCGGAGAGATAGGCACCCCTGAGGGCCAGCAGGCCTATCGGAACGTCGACCAGATCGTCAAAGAAGTCACCGCGAACACCTCGCTTACCGCCCACGTCATCGGCGGGGCGTCAACGCTCGATGACCTCACCAAGATCGGAACGCGAGACCAGCACCTCATAGAGATCGCAACCGTGCTGATGGTGCTCACGATCCTGATAATGGTCTACCGGAACGTGGTGGCGATGCTTCTGCCGGTGGCCACGATCGGGGTTTCACTCGTGGTGGCGCAGCAGGCGGTGGCCGGACTCGGTGAACTGGGCTTGGGCGTTGCCCCGCAGACGGTCGTCCTCATGTCCGCGATGATGCTCGGCGCCGGCACCGACTACGGCATCTTCCTCATGAGTCGCTACCACGAATTCATGCGGAGCGGTCTCGGTTCGGACGATGCCCTGGTGTCGGCCCTGACATCGATTGGGAAGGTGATAGCGGGGTCGGCGGGCACCGTCGCTGTCGCGTTCATGGGCATGGCGTTCACCAAACTGGGCGCATTCTCCACCGTGGGGCCGGCCCTCGCGGTCACCGTCTTCTTCGGATTCCTCGCCTCGACGACGCTGTTGCCTGCCCTCATCGTGCTCACCGGTCGGCGGGGGTGGGTGAAGCCCCGCCGCGAATTGACCGGTCGATTCTGGCGACGGTCCGGCGTGCACATCGTGCGTCGACCCCGCTCGCATCTCGCCGCGAGCCTCGTGGTCCTGATCGCCCTCGCGGGCTGCGCAACCCTGGCGAAGTTCAACTACGACGACCGAAAGAGCCTACCCGCGGACGCCGATAGCAAAATCGCGTCTGTTGCCGCGCAGAAGCACTTCCCGGACGACCCCACGGCGCAGCAAATCATCCTCATCCAGTCTCCCGACGACTTGCGCTCCCCGAAGGCGCTCGCCGACCTCGAGCAGATGGCACGTCGGGTGAGTCAATTGCCTGATGTCGCCCTGGTGCGCGGTATCACCAGACCAACCGGAGAAGTCCTCCAGGAGGCGAAGACCAGCTTCCAGGCCGGCGAAGTGGGGTCGCGACTCCAAGAGGCTTCTAACCAAATTCGGGACAACGACGGAAACCTCTCCCTTTTGAGCGGCGGAGCACACCAGCTTGCCGACGCGCTGGGACAGATTCGCGGCAGTGTGTTCGAAGCGGTCGGCACTATCCGCCCCCTCGTCAGCGCACTGGCTGACATGCAGCGGCGTTACGGCGGCAACAAGACACTGGAGGAGGTCGACACGACCGCCAATCTGGTCTCGGACATGCGTGCGCTCGGCGACGCAATGGACGCAAATCTCGCCCGAGTCACAGACTTCTACAACTGGGCCACGCCAGTTGTCAACGCGCTCAACGGCAACCCGCAATGCGACGCTGATCCTGGCTGTGTCGCTGGGCGCGACGACCTGCGGCAGGTCGTCAGCGCGAACGACGGAGGAGTGGTGACCAGTCTGTCCGAACTGGTCCGTCGATTGCGGGAAACCGATGGCTCCCAAACGCTTGACGAAGCTGTGTCGGGACTGGGCGGCGGCATGGAAAGCGCAATCGCAGCCGCGCAGAACCTCAATCCGCAGGGGATGGAGCAGAAACTAAACAGTCTGCAGCAAGGAGCCGATCAGCTGGCTACTGGCAGTGCCAAACTTGCAGAAGGTGTTCAACTCCTCGTCGATCAGACCAGGGTAATGGGCTCCGGCCTGGATCAGGCGTCAGCGTTCCTGTTGGGAATGAAGAGGGACGCCGCCGATCCCGCGATGGCCGGTTTCTACATTCCGCCGCAGATATTGACGCAGGACGAGTTCAAGAAGTCGGCATCGGTCTTCGTTTCCGAGGATGGCCGCACAGTGCGGTACCTCGTGCAGACCGCCCTCGATCCCTTCAGTACCGCCGCGATGGACCAGCTCCAGAAGATCCGGGAAGTCGCCGACAGTGCACGACCCAACACCGCATTGGCGGACGCAACCATTTCGATGGTAGGAGCCACCGCGGTAAACAACGACATCCGCACTTACTACGACGGCGACATCCTCTTCATCATCTTCGTCACGCTGATCGTGGTCTTCCTGATTCTGGTGGCGCTTCTGCGCGCGATCGTCGCACCTCTTTATCTTGTGTTGTCGGTGATCCTCTCTTACATGTCGGCGGTCGGGATCGGGGTCGTCTTCTTCCAATTCATCTTGGGTCAAGAAATCGCATGGAGCCTTCCCGGCACGGCATTCTTGGTTCTGGTTGCAGTGGGTGCCGATTACAACCTGCTGCTCATCTCCAGAATCCGCGATGAGTCGCATCTGGGAATACGATCCGCAGTCATTCGCACCGTCGGCTCGACTGGCGGCGTCATCACTTCCGCAGGCCTGATCTTCGCCGCATCAATGCTCGGCCTGATGTTCAGCAGCATCAACACGGTCGTGCAGATGGGCTTCATCATCGGTGTCGGCTTGCTCTTGGATACCTTCTTGGTGCGGACGGTGACGGTGCCCGCGTTGGCGGTGTTGGCTGGGAAAGCCAACTGGTGGCCGTCGAAGGCAGTTGTCGGGAAGAAGAGGCCGATCAAGCGGCTAGCCCACCCGGCGGACGATACCTCCGTGAGGCATTTGACCGGCCGGCGCATAGAGCTGGTCTCGGTATTCACAGGCTCACCGCGAGACAACGGCCGTAACGGGGACCTTCCTCTACCGCTCGCTGGTACCGGTGCTCCGCCTGCGCCGCTCCCAACGAGCGTCGTTGACACCGGGCTGGAGGGCGGTCTGACCTCCCGCGTGGTGGTGCCACTCTGCGTCGACATGAAAGGCGGCTGGCTGCTTGACCCTCAGTGCACGCAAGACTACTGGGACAACTACCTGACGGCAGCCACCGATGTGGCGAGAAAGACCAATGGCCACGGCGCATTTCGAATGAAAGGCCGTAGTGGATTGGCCAGCCACGGGGTGGCCGGAACCATTGGTGTTGGACGGACTTTGACGAATGACTTCGGTCAGACCGAAACCCTCCCCGCCCTCCGGCCGCGCCATAACCGGTCCTTGCGGACATCAAAGGCCAAATTGTTGATGATTTCGGCGGCCGGCTTATTGACCTTCGCGATTGCGTCGTTTTCCTCAGACGGTTCGCAGCTTGCCGTGGACCAGACCGGGCAGGGCAAGGACGCGGCAGTCGAATTGACACCGACCGCAGGCAGGCAGGACACCAGTAAGCCAGACGGCCCAGCGACGCCGGCTCAGCCCCAAATGGTGGCCGTTGTTGAACCGCCTCCACCCCCGGTGTCGCCCACACCGCGACCGATCGCACCGCCGCCGGGGGAGCCGGTCGTTGCCGCACCGCAACCGAGCGCTCCGGCGCCGCTGGAGGAGCCGGCCGTCGCCGTCGCCGCAGCCGAACCGGCCGCTCCGTTGCCGAACCAGCCGGTCCTGGCCGCAGAAAATCCGCTCGCTCCGCTGGTCAAGGATTCGCTTCGCTTCATACCGGAACCGATCGCTTCGCCGCCGCGCTCGCCAAGGCACAGACGTGACAGCTCCGCTGGCACTACCTCTGGCACTGGTGAACCAGACGCAGGGACTGGTGGCGGCGATGGCACGGCTACCGACGGGACTGGCACGGGCGGCTCCGGCACGACCGGTGTCAACTGAGGACAAGTCGTAGCAAAGCAATAGCCCGACCACGGACCCCGGTCCTTTACACTCCGTACGTGGCGCGCGAGTGGCGGAGAAGGCTCCCGCCTCTCGCACGAGTGTCGGCCTTTCCGCTCTGGTGCAGCGTCAGGTGCTCGGAATCGGCCGATGCTGTCGCGGAGGACGTCGACTGGTGGGTGCGATGCCTGAACGACCCAGATCTGTATGAACTCGACAGTTACTCACGTTTCGCGTACTTCAGCGGAACATCGACCGAGTTCCGCACGCTCGTCCACTATCGCCTCCGCTCGGCTCCGCTGTTAGTGCGTCATCTTCTTCATGTGCTGTATCGGCCGGCCGTGACCCTCGAACTTGTTGCGGATCGGATCGGCCCCGGACTCTTCATTCAGCATGGTGTCGCAACCATCGTCAACGCCGAATCCATCGGCAGCCATTGCTGGATCAACCAACAGGTAACGATCGGCTACAACTCAAGGGGCAGACCAACTCTGGGCGATCGCGTCCGGGTTAACGCAGGCGCGCTGGTAATAGGGCCGATCACGCTGCACGACGGGGCAGTCGTCGGAGCCAACGCGACGGTGATCGATGACGTGGGACCGGGTGTGACTGTCGTTGCACCGGCGGCCACCGTGCTGAACCGCGAACTCAAGGACGGCCACTCGCCAAGTTAGTTTCAGCCGAGTTCATGTCCGTGCGCTTTGCTGCCGAGTAGCATCGCGCTCGTGGTGGACGCGCGTGCACGAGTCGAGGCCGAACGCGACGTGCTGATCCGCAAGCACGGGGAATGGACCTACGATATCCCGCTCAGCGAGGGTGTGTGGACTCGGGAGACCGAGCAGCCGCTGCCGCACACACGCTTGCGCAGGATCGTGCAGACGATCGTCGACCTGGTCGGAAAGCCGTTGTCGGAGTGCCGCATCCTGGACCTCGGTTGCCTCGAGGGACTGTTCAGCCTCGAGCTCGCGAGGCAAGGCGCCACCGTGGTCGGCGTTGACGCACGACGCGGCCACATCGAGAAGGCGGAGTTCGCCAAGTCCCAGATGGGCCTCGGTCGCGTGACATTCCAGGTCGACGACGTGCGGAACGTATCGGCCCAGACGTACGGGCAGTTCGACGCGATCGTCTGTAGCGGCCTGCTCTACCACTTGCCTGCCCAAGACGGCGCCGAGTTGCTGCGTACTCTGCATGAGATGGCGGTCCGGCTGCTGGTGATCGACACGCACATATCGCTGGCGCCCCAAGAATCCTTCACGTTTCTCGGCGAGACCTATCACGGCGAAAGCTACCGCGAGCACGGCCCCGGGGAGGTCGAGAAGGTGATAGAGCACCGCCCGCTGGCTTCATATGGCAATGAGGTCAGCTCCCTGTTCTCCCGCCCCTCGCTGGTCAATCTCTTGGCGGCGGTCGGGTTCACGAGCTGCTACGAGTGCATGCTGCCGATCCATTTGAACTACGGCCGCCCGGGTCTGGAGCACGCGGACCGCTGCACGTTCATCGCGGTGAAGGGACATCCGGTGACGATTGCCACGGCACCGAGTGTCAACAGTCTCAACGAGCGCTGGTCCGAAGGCATGCTCAGCTACGGGCCGCCCACCAGTGAGTCGAGGTCGCCCCGGCCGCTGCGGGCGCTGCGGCGGCTGCGATCGCGTCGCGCATCAGCTTGATGAACATGTCCCTAGTGCGGTAGGTGCGATCACCTGTCGCCGTGTCCGGGCACTCTGAACACCACGAACTGGTTCGTTTGATCGGCGTGCATCTCCTCGCAGCACGACTCCACCAAACGGCGAGCCTCTTGCACCGACGGCCACCACGCATCATCGAGAACGACGAAGCCGCCGGCGCTGACCTTCGGCAGGTATGTGTTGGTATCGAACAACACGGCGGTTCGGTCATGGTTGCCGTCGATATGCAATAAGTCGATCGAACCGGCCGGCACCGAGGCCGCAGCCTCTGCGCTCGTTGCCCGGATCAGCCTGCAGTGATCGGTTACCTCGAGGGCATCGATTCGCCCCATCACTTCGAGATAAAGCGCTTCCCAGTCCATTTGACGGTTCCAGGGTGCGACGCCGTCCGCAATTTCCTCCGGGAACAGTTCCGTATCGTGCTGCTCCGCGGCCGTGAAGCTATAGGGATCGATGCCCGTGGCGAGACCATCCCCCAGCCGATTGAACAGAGCCGCTACCGGCAGTAAGGAGCGGCCGCGGTAGACGCCGATCTCCAGAAACGCTCGGAGGCCATATTTGTGAATCAGGGCCGCGAACATCCGAGCCTTCGGCAGACCCGACCCGCCGCCGAAGTCCCAGGGAATCGAACCGATCACAGATGAGAGCAGGAGGGTCGTCTCTTTGTCGACGCGCCGGTCAAGGTCGCGCGGCAACTTGTCGCTTCGCTGGCCAAGAAGACGCATTCCGTAGACTCTAGTCACCGCTCCGGCCTCGTGGGCCTAGCCCGGATTTTCCCTCAACATGTATTTATGACGGGCCTTGGCAAACGCCATGCGAATTCCGATCGTCTCTGTTCAGCCTGGCTATAAACTACGCGGATGGTTCTGGGGTTGGTGCGGCGGCAAAACATGCGCATCAGCCACGGAACGCGCAAAGTCGACGGCCACTCGGTCAGACCTGAAATTCAAGCACTGCGCGCGCTGGCGGTCGTTCTGGTCGTCATTTACCACGTAAATCCATACGGGCTACTGCCGGGAGGCTACATCGGGGTAGACGTGTTCTTCGTCATCTCGGGCTTCCTGATCACCGCTCACATCGCCAAAGGCCTGGAGCGCGACGGCGGTTTCAAGCTTCCGGCTTCTACATGCGCCGGGTTCGACGTCTGCTGCCAGCGGCGCTCACCGTGCTGGCCGTGGTCGGTGTGATGACGCTTCGTCTTCCTGCCGGCCACCCGCTGGAACGGAACGGCACCTGAAATAGCCTCATCGGTCTTCTACGTCCAGAATTGGTACCTCGCAGAGCACTCGGTCGCCTATCTCGCTGCAGAGACGCGATCCCCGATCGAGCACTTCTGGTCACTGTCTGTGGAGGAGCAGTTCTACCTGTTCTGGCCGGCCTTCCTGATACTCGCCGCGTGGATCGGACGACGATTCGCACGTACGCGCCTGGCGCTCGTCGTGGGTATTGCCGCAATCACAGCGGCATCATTCGCTTTCTCGGTGTTGGCAACCTACACGGCACCGTATTGGGCATATTTCGCGACGACGACGAGGGTCTGGGAACTCGGCGCAGGCGGCCTGCTCGCCTTGACGGCTCCTCAACTGAAGATAGACAGGCGATATCGAATTGCGCTGAGTTGGGCGGGGCTTCTCGTGATCGCCTGGTGTGCAATGAACTTCAGTGCTCGAACAGTGTTTCCGGGCTACATCGCGGCGGTCCCGGTGATAGCGACCGCTGTTGTCATAACGGCCGGCGACGTTCCGGGACGCATGTCGACGTCGTGGTTGGCCAACCTTCGGGCGACGCAGTTCATCGGCGACATCTCGTACTCGATATATCTCTGGCATTGGCCACTCATCGCGCTTGCGCCGTGGGTGATTCTGGGCGCTGGCTACGTGCTGCCGCCGTTCATGTGGCTGGTGCCCGTCGTTGCTTGCGTCTTCGTGGCCTGGCTTTCCAAGCGGTACATCGAAGACCCGTTCAGGCTGGTGGGATCAGGATCTCGAGTCGCACCCGCGGCCGGCCGAAAGCTGGTACTCGCTACGACGACTTTGTTGGCGGTCATAGCTCTCCTCGTCGCCGCTCTACTGCATGGCGTGAGCCAGGACCGGATGAGGCAGGCACACGCTGAGATGGCTGCATTCGAGCGAGGTCCGCATCGGTGTGTTGGCGCCGAAGCTTTGACAAACGACTGCGCCGATCGGTCCCCAGCAGGGGTGCATCCCGCTCCGATCATTGCGGCGGAGGACTTCGCCGCGATCGAGTGTCAACAGAAATCTGGCCGATCCGACGTGGTCAAGTGCGGTTACGGCCCGAGTGCCGGCGCGGCGCGCAATGTCGCAGTCGTCGGCGATTCGCACATCTACCAATGGCGACCCGCTATCGAAGAAGTTGCGAAACAGCGGAATTGGCATGTGGATTTCTACGTGATGGCTGGGTGCCCTTTCGCGAAAGGCCTCGGAACTCCGTTCTGCCGCCGCCACACTGACGATGTATCCGCTATCCTGCTCGATCGGCCTGTCGACATGGTGATCACATCGGCTGGGCCCTCTGGGTTCGGCTACGGGTCCGGAGCGGATTATGGCGAGGCCGTTGCCGCTTTCGCGGACACGTGGCGAGGCTTGATGGCTCACGGTATGCGTGTCATCGCGATCGCCGATCTTCCGTCTCCGATCAAAGCTGGTATCGAAGACCCGGTCGGTTCCGTGGAAGTCGGTGTGAGACCGACATATTCGAAGTCTGAAGGGCTCGGCGGACCTGATGCGCTCGTCGGCGCTGCACACGAAAGCGGCGCCGGGGTCATCGACATGAGCGACCAGCTCTGTGTCGACGACCGGTGTCCTGCGGTTATCGGGGGCGTCCTGGTGTACGTCGACAATCACCACATGACGGCCACCTATTCGAGGTCGGTGGCGCCCGCCTTGGGCCGCGCAATCGATCACGCGATGGCAACCGCACGGTAGCTCACCGGCGATAGCGGTTGCGCCACCCGCCGCCGGGAACCGCGATCTGGTTACTCATGCGTCATTCGGCTTGCGGGCGGCAGCGCGAAGGCTCCTCAGTACGAGGTCGGGCTGCAATTGCCATGCGCGAGTGAGTTTATCGGTGTCGGCGCCGGGCGAGCTGCGGGCGAGATCGAGCTTCGCCGACAACCGTGCCCGGCGCGCACGACCGGAACACGAGCTGGGCACGTCTGCCAGCAGCGCGTTGAGGTCAGCGAGGACCTCGGCGGCGTCGTCGCAGCGATCAGTTCGAAGGCGGCTCTCGAATGGGCCTTGGAAGGCATCCAGCAACTCGCGTTCGAGCTGCTTCGGCGACATGTGCCAAGCCAGCAGATCGGTGACCCGAAGCACTTTCCAATCCTGAGCGGGATCGCGGCCTGTCTTGCGTCGTAGCTTCGCGCATGCCTGCGCGCCTAGCCGCCCGATCACTTGCTTCGACAGCTGTCGGGCCGACACTTGGGCGTCGTGCACGCGATAATGCAGCAGCACCTCGGACAGGTTGGCGAGATCGAATCGTTCGGACAGCCGCAGCCAGAGGTCGTAGTCTTCTGCGGGTTCGAACAGCGGCCGATAGCCGCCGACCGCGTCAACGGCTGAACGCCGCATCATGACGGATGGGTGCACGAGCGCCGAATTCGTCCGAAGCTTCGCCCGCACCTTGGCCGGCTCGACCGGATGGCGCAGGACGAAGAATCCGGTCGGTTCTGCGTTGGTGAACATTTGGGCCGCGGCGCCGACGGCGGCAACCTTATGATGACCGTCCAGATACGCCACCTGCTTCGCGAACCGCTCCGGCAGGCTGATGTCGTCGGCATCCATCCTGGCGAGCAGCGGCGCCTCGGCCTCGCCGATGGCCTCGTTCAGCGCGACTGTGTACCCGGTGTTCGGCCGGCTGATGAGGCGCACTCTGGCATCGGCCGCGGCGAAGTCGCGGAGGATCGACTAGCGAGTCGTCGGTCGAGCCGTCGTCGATAGCGATCAACTCGAAATCGCCGAGAGTTTGTTCGAGGACGCTGCGCACCGCCGTCGCCAAGTAGGTGGCCGCGTTGTACACAGGCAACAGAACACTTACGCGTGGCGTCGGGCATGGCGTTGAGCCTCTCAAGAGGTCCTGCGCCACGGGGTCTTGAAGCGCCGCCTTGGCGTCTGCGCCCACCGGTGTTGCAGGGCCAGCATCGCCGACCGCGGGTGCTGGGCAATCGTTTTCAGGAGCAAGGCTTCGCCCTTCCGGTCCGGAACCTTCGCGATCTCGCTGAGGACCCAATCCACCCTCTCGGCGGCGACCTTGTGCCGCACGGAGTCGTCAGGAAACAGGTCGACCATGGCCTCGAACATCGCCGCAAACCCGGCACCTCGAGCTAGCCAGAACTTCGTGGGATCCACGTAGGCGTCATACCAGACACCTTGCGGGTGGCGGCGGTAGACCGACATCGTGTCTGGCAGTATCGCGATCTCTCCGTCGGCCGCGTGCCGCACGTGCAGATACCAGTCAAGCGGCAAGATATCCGCGGGAATGTCGTCGTAGCGCGGCAGGCGCCGGTACACGACCGAATTGGTGTGGATGAAGTTGCGCGCGATCAGTGTCTCGACACGCAAGTCTTTGCGCCATTTGACGGGCGGGTGTTCGAAGTCGTGAGCAAGGCTGTCATCGGTCACCCGGACGGGATGGAAGCACACCGTTGTTTCCGGATGCAGGTCGAGAAACGCCACCTGTTTGCTCAGTTTCAGTGGATCGACCCAATAGTCGTCCCCTTCGCACAACGCGAGGTACTCGCCGCGGGCAGCCGACATGGCGTCGGTCAGGTTCGCGTGGATGCCGACGTTCCTCGGCCTGAGGATCGGACGAAACAGGCCGGGTACAGATCGGCATACTCACCGATGATGGCCGGGGTGGCATCAGTCGAGGCGTCGTCGGCGACGATGACCTCCACGGGGAAGTCGGTCTTCTGGGCGACGAAGCCGTCTAAAGTCTCGCGGATGTAGGGCTCTTGGTTGTAGGTGATCGATACCACGCTCACTTTGGGTGAGGCCTCGGCCTTTCTCTCGCTCATCACGAGATCCCTTCCCGCACAGCGGCGATGACGCGGCCCACGTCGTCTGCAGCCATGTTGTCGTGCACCGGCAGCGAGACGATCCGCGAGCAGATGTCCTCGGTGTTGCGTAGGTCCGCCGAAGCTGCGAGGTCGGAGTTCGCCACAAGGAACGGCTGCAGGTGTAGCGGTGGGTTGTAGTAGTCGCGCGCCTGGATCGCATGCTCGCGCAGGCTGTCGAGCACGGCTGCCTTGTGGTCGGCGGAGGTGCAGCACGCGCTTGCGAAGCACAGCGATGAGGCGTCGGCGTTGGGCTGGAACCGCAGACCCGTGTGGGTGAGCTCGGTGCGATAGCGGTCGAAGACGTCGCGGCGGCTCGCCAGGCGGCGGTCGAGCCCGACCAGTTGACGCAGCCCGATGGCGGCGCTGATCTCCTGTAGCTTTCCGTTGATCCCGAGCCGCGTGCATTCCCGCGATCCGGCGAAGCCGAAGTTTTGAAACTCGTGCGCCTGCTGAATGATCCGTGGGTCGCGAGAGCACCAGCGCGCCACCCTCACCGACGGCGAACGGCTTGGTGGCATGGAAAGGAGAAGATCTCGCAGTCGCCGCGTCCGCCGACGAGCTCGCCGTCCGCGTAGGCCGAGCCGAAACCGGCCGCCGAATCCAGAACGATGGGCAGCTCCCACTGGGTGGCAAGCTCTTCCCAGATTCCGATCTCTGGGTTTCCGACGCCGAATGCGTTGGCGAGCAGGATTCCCGCGACCCGGTCGCGGGAATGTCGCAGCACGGCACGGGCCGAGGGGATGCTCGGCTGCCACGTCTCGGGGTCGATATCGATGAACCACGGCCGGTATCCGGCCCACAGGGCAGCCTCGGCCACCGCCACGAACGTGAACGACGGCATCAGCAGGTAGCGGTCGCGCGTACCGGCGCCGATTACGGTGTGAAGTGCTGCGATGAGCGCCAGAGTGCCGTTTCCCAGCGTGGCCACATGCAGGTCGGGCCCGAGGTACTCGCCCAGAGCGCGGGCGAACTGTCGCTCTTTCGGGCCGAAGTTGGTGTACCAGTTGGCCTGAACGATCTCGTCGAAGTCATCGGCGAGCTCGGCGGGTTTGGGAAAGCTCGGACGGATGAAGGGGATCTCAGACGGCATCGAGCCACCCGTCCCGAACCTTGATCGTCGATGCGGGAACGCCCGCAACGACGGCATTGGGCGTGATCACATCGGCTAACACGGTGGCGCCCGCACCGATGACGACTCCCGGTGCGATCGTCACGTCGTTCGAGATGCTTGCGCCGATGCCGACGAATACCCCGTCGCCGACGCGCACCCGTCCCGCGATGTTTGCGCCGGGGCCGATGGTCACGAACGATCCAAGGTGCACGTCGTGGCTGAGCGTCGCCCCTATGTTCACCTGGCAGTGCTCGCCCACCACCACGCCGACGGTGAGTATCGCGCCAGGCGCGATAACAGTGCCTGCGCCGATCGTGCAGGACGGGCCGACATACGCCGCGGCGGACACGACAGTCGCGAAGCGGTCGCCCGGCCACGTGTCGACGAGGTTGCGACGCGCGGCCGGCGCCCCGACGGCACCGACGACAGGGAGGCCGCGGGTGGCGGACGGCGGCGCCGTGATGTCGACCTGATCGCACCTGGCCCCATCCAGGTAGTCAGGCGAGACGGCCCAGAACACCTCCGTGCCTGGTGGCAGGTAGGAGGCGACCTCACGAGCCTGTGCGCCGGCGCCGAGGAGACCGATGCAGCCCGGCGTCGCACCAGCGAAATCCTCAGTCGCGCTGGCCATTCCACAATCACCCCACCTGTGTGTCGACCTGGAAACGGTACCGCTTGGCCGACTCGGTGTTCCGGTCAATTTCGGCTCTACATCTCGCGGCTTTGTCGGGCATTGCAAAGTTGCAGGCTGTTCTAATGGTTCAAGGCTGGCGTCGGACGTGTTCTTCGGACACCGCGTTGCTTGATGACGCTCTTGACGAAGGCCGGAACACCCCGGCGCTTACCCAACTGCAATTCCCTGAGCAGAGCGCTCGCCGGGATGTCGGGTATCGCGGCTATTCGCGCCGACTCGTACTCAAATGAACTCGATTTATCAAGGTGTAACCGCAGCAGGGAAAACAAGAGTTTCGGTTGGTAAGCTATCAGTGCCGCGTAGAACGCAATCTCACCCGTGCCGTACCCGTACAGCTGCTTTTTCAAATCGGCGAGGGTTTCCCGGTGATGATGAAATACGAGTGCCGTCGGTTGATAAACCAAGGTGTGTCGAGCAAGCAGCATGCGCGTGAAAGCAAACGTATCTTCTCCAGCCATGGTCGGCGTGCCCGGGCCTAGAGAAACGTGAAACCCTTCTATATCGACCAGGACTTCGCGATCGAAAGCCATATTTCCACTCAGGCCGAATGGGGGATGCGGTCGAAGCGGGCTTCGCGGATGACCAGGGTCGAAGACTTCTCGCTCGAATTCGCGTCCCTGTCTGAATCCGCCGAGCTGTTCGAACCACTGCTGAGGCGCTGTCCTCAGTTCCGCCGCGACAACCGAGCCGGTGACGCAGCCAACCTTCGGCCTCGCCGAGAAGCCTCGCACGATTTCCGCGAGCCAATATCTGTCGGGTACCTCGTCGTCGTCCAAAAACGCGACGATGTCGGCTTTAGCCGCGCGCCAACCGGCATTTCGGGCCATCGAGGCGCCTGCGCGGACCTCCAATATGTACCGCACGGGCACGCGTCGATCGAGCGACTGCAGCGCGGCGGGCACCGCTCCGGGATCCGCCGGTGCATTGTCAACGACGACGATTTCGAAGCTCGGGTATTCCTGACGGGCTAGCTGACGGACGCAATCAGCAACCAGCGCTGGACGGTCTCGAGTACAAATAACCACCGATATGAATGGTGCATTCTCGAGCAGACGTCGGCGCTCAGCCACGAATCCCAGCTGTTCGCTGTCCAGTCCTAAACCTTCGGCGGGGACCTCGCTGATGAGCCCTAGACCGCTCTGCGACAAACGGGCATTTATCTGTGACAGAAAAGACCGCGACGCCGAGATAGCCGCAGCTTTTGGGAGCGCCATGGAATTCTCGAATTCAACGTCCGTGTACCCGAGTGGCTCCGTCCCTAGCCGGACGAGCAGATGAACTGCTGCACGCTCATGATCCTCGAATTGTGGCTCCGCGTCGATATCCGGAAACGGCTCCAACACATCCCACTCGGCGATGCAAACTGGCCGGAATGATCCACGTCCGTCGTGGGCGTCGACCATTGTTCATAGCCCCCCGGATTCGGCTGCTGTGCGGTACCCGCTGACAGCCAGTGGCCCGATGATTGCGGCCAGACCAAGAGCCCACGCCGAAGTCAGCAGGAGAGGTCCCAGTGCGGATTCGCCGTCAGCAAGTGCCCGCATGGATTCAATCGCCGGCCATACCGGGTTGAGCTGCGTAACTGGTTGCATGGCGCCAGGAAGCGTCTCAATGGGAGGAACACCAGCGCTGGCGAACGCTGCGCCCAAAGACACCATCCCGAGCCACACGAGCATGCCACCGTACTGAGACCGGACCGCGATCGCGACGACTGCCATCGAGAAGACGACGGCTACCAACACCGGCACCAGTAAGAACAGGACCGCGGCGAGCAAGCCGCCTTCGAATCGAAGCCCGAGGCCGACGCCGACGGCTGTGACCAGTGCGGTACCCAGCAGAGTGCGCGCAGCTTCGGCGACCAACATCCCGGTCAGGGCGCTGGCCCGGTTCACCGGCAACATCCAGATTCTGCTGATCAGCCCGAGGTTTTTGTCGTTCGTAAGCGCCGCGCCGGATGCCAGCGCCCCCGCCATAGCACCGGCCACGGCGCACATCGGCACCAGGCGGTAGATACTGTCCGTGCCGGTGAGCCGCATCATCGACTTGCCGATCAGCAGGTCGTATGTGATGAGCAGAAAGGTCGGAAAAAGTAGCGCCTGGATCGGCACCATCGGTTCGCGGCCCCAGCGGGTGAATAGGCGGCCCGCCATCACCGCACTCTCGGCAGCCAGCGAGCTCCGCACGGGAGCGGTCACATTCTTGTCCGTCTCTGCGACCACACCGCGAGTCCGCCGAACAACACCAGCATCCCGATGCACCACGCCAAGCTGGTGGCCAGATTGCTGCCTACGACATTGCCATCCGCGAGCCCCCGCAAAGTTTCCGTAACCTGCGAAACAGGCTGGTAGTGCACGAATGGATGCAGCCAGTCGGGGAACGCGTCGGCCGGTGCCATCCCGGTGGACACCACAATCAGAACCAGCTGTGGAACCATCAGCAACTGACTGGACGCCTCGCTCCGACTGATCTGAGCTCCTAACGCATCGCCACCGAGCGACAAAGCCAGCGTCAAGGTCAGAGTGAGAAGGACGAACGCCGCACTGTAGACATAACCGCCGGCCATTCGGAAGCCGAACACAGAAGCGGTGGCGATTGCGGCGACGATCACGACCACTCCGCGAATGACGCTGTACAGCATCCGAGCCATCAGTGGTGCCACCGCCAGCATGGGGAATGTGCGAAGCCGAAGCCCGAGTTCGGACCACTGTTCCCGGGCAGCACGATCCGCGGCGGTCAATGCGCCGAGCAGCACGACCTGAACGATGACGATGGGCAAGACGTACTGGGCATAGCTCATCTCACCGGTGTCTATGAGATTTTGCAGACCGATGTTGAAACCGATGAAGAGGCCCGCAGGCACCAAGATGGCGAACGGCAGGTCGAGGTCGCGAATTGTGCTGAGCACTACCCGCTCGGTCAGGGCCACCAGTGCCGTCATGTGGCGGCAGTCGGCTGGGTGATGGACAGAAATGCCTCGTCGAGCGACGGCTTGCGCAACGAGATGTCGAGCAGCTCAATGTCGAGCTGATCGATCCTGCGAAACACTTCAGTGAACGTCGCAACGCCGTCGGTCGCCCGCACCGAGACTGTGTTGGTCTCCAGATCTGTTTCGGCGCCTTCCAGATCCGCGACCACCCCGAAGATCCGGGGCAGGTCGGCTGGATTGACGGGACTCACGGTGCAGTAGCAGAAGCCCGCGCGACGTTTGAGTTCATCGGCGGTCCCGCTGGCGATAACCCGCCCTCCGTCGATGACGACGATCGAATCGCTAAGAGCATCGGCTTCCTCGAGATACTGCGTCGTGAGCAGAACTGTGATGCCCTGGCTTGACAGCGATGACACCAGGGTCCACACATCGCGGCGACTACGCGGGTCCAACCCTGTCGACGGCTCGTCGAGAAAAAGCACCTTCGGCGGCACAACCAATGCAGCAGCGATGTCGATGCGGCGCCACATGCCGTTCGAGTAGGTGCGCACTTTCCGGTCGGCGGCGTGCGCCATGTCGAACTGATTGATCAAGTCATCGGCTCGTAGCCGCGCGTCGGTGCGTCGCAGTCCTCGCAGACGGCCGAAGAAGACCAGGTTCTCGCGGCCCGTGAGCTGCATATCGAGCGCGGCGAAATGTCCGGTCAGGGTCGTGCCGATGCTCGCGCGTACCTTCGCAGGCTGTCGGACGACGTCGTACCCGGCCACGACCGCTTCGCCGGAGGTGGGTCGCAGCAACGTAGACAGAATCTTGATAGTTGTCGTCTTGCCAGCGCCGTTGTGGCCGAGCAGCGCGCAAACCGACCCGGTGGGGACCGAGAAGGTCGCGTCCTGCAATGCGCGAACTCCCCCGTCGAAAGTCTTGGCTATGCCGTTGACCTCGATCACAAATCGAGACGATACAGCGGTTGGAACGGCTTTGCGCCCAGAACTAGCAAAGCTGTTTCAAGCAAAAATCCGCGGTGAAATCCGGAATGATTCCTGGGGGAGTCGCGCCCAGCCGTCAGGGCAGAGGATCCGCCTCGAGGTTCCTGGCGTGCCACTCGATGGTGCGCGCTATTCCCTCGCGGGCGGAGATCTCCGGACGCCAACCAAGCAGTTCGCGCGCGCGTCCGATATCGGGCCGTCGGCGGGTCGGATCATCTTGAGGAAGCGAGCGCAGCTCGATCTCTGACGATGAACCGACCAGCTCGCGTACCAACTCTGCGATCTCGCGAACCGAGATTTCGTTCGGATGACCCAGATTGATCGGACCCGGCTCGTCGGAATCCAGCATCGCGACAAGTCCGCGAATCAGATCGTCGACATAGCACAAACTTCGCGTCTGGGTACCGTCACCGAATACCGTCAACGGCGCGGACAGTAGGGCTTGATGGATGAAGGTGGAGACGACGCGCCCGTCATCTGGACGCATTCGCGGCCCGTAGGTATTGAATATGCGCACGATGCCCGTATCAGCGCCTCGGGACGTGCGGTAGGCCGTCGTCAACGCTTCGGCATATCTCTTGCCCTCGTCGTATACGCTTCGCGGTCCGACGGGATTGACATTGCCCCAGAGGTCTTCCGCCTGCGGGTGCACCAGTGGTTCACCGTAGACCTCGCTTGTCGAGGCCAAGATGAACCGTGCCTCCTTGGTGCAAGCGAACTCGAGAATGTTGCGCGTGCCCTCTGAAGACGTCCGCAGTGTGAAGATGGGTCGAGCCAGATACGCGACGGGCGACGCGGGGCTCGCGAGATGTATGGCACCGTCGAAAGTTCCTTCAATGGCTACCGGATTCAGCACATCGGCTTCGGAGAACGTGAACAGCGGGGACGCCTCGAGGTGTTCGATATTCTCGCGCTTACCGGTGCACAAGTTATCCAAGCAGACGACGGTGTCGCCGCGTGCGATCAGAACATCGCACAGATGGGATCCGAGGAACCCAGCTCCACCCGTAACGAGGATTCTCACGAATGTCCTTGTGCCACTGTTGATGCGGAAACTACGGGGTCACGGACGACCGAGGCCGCGGTAGGTCCATCCAGCGGCCCGCCATTGCTGAGGGTCGAGACAGTTCCTGCCGTCGATGATGTTCTTTGCGCGGGTGACGGCAGCCAGCTGCTGCGGCTGGATGTCTTGAAATTCCTCCCACTCTGTCAATATCAAGACGACGTCCGCGCCTCGGCATGCATCGAGACTCGAGATCGCGTAGTCGAGAGCGGGCAGCACTTTTCGGGCGTTATCCATCGCCCTCGGGTCAAAGACACTCACATTTGCGCCTTGCAGCTGCAATTGGCCAGCCACGCTCAAAGCCGGGGAGTCGCGAACGTCATCGGTGTTCGGCTTGAATGCTGCCCCGAGGACGGCGGCCTTGGTTCCGATAAGCGATCCGCATACTTCCCTTGTGATATCGACTAGGTGGCTGCGCTGTCGCATATTGGCGTTGTCGACTTCACGGAGGAACGCGAAAGCCTTTCCCACACCGAGCTCTTCGGCGCGCGCTACCAGGGCACGCAGGTCTTTCGGTAGGCAGCCGCCCCCGAAACCCAAACCCGAATTCAGGTAATGCCTGCCTATGCGCTCGTCGCGGCCAAGCGCGTCGGCAAGCGTGGCAACGTCACCCCCCGCGGCCTCGCACAGTTGCGCGATCGCGTTGATGAAGCCGACTTTGGTGGCGAGGAATGCATTCGCGGCGACCTTGACCAACTCCGCAGTTTCCAAGTCGGTGGCCAAGAACGGCACATTGCCCGCCAAGACAGGGCGGTACAACTCGCGCAAGGTATCTACTGCGTGGCCATGAGCGCCGCGCTCTACCCCGACAACGATACGATCTGGATTCAGTGTGTCTTTGACCGCGAAGCCCTCTCGAAGAAATTCGGGGTTCCACGCCAACTCGACTGCATTGCCCGCGGGGGCCTTTCGCCTAACGTGCTGCGCCAGGCGACGAGCCGTACCGACCGGCACGGTCGATTTTCCGGCTATCAGTGAGGGTCGGGCCAGGTGAGGAGTCAAGGCATCGATCGCCGCTTCGACGGAAGACAGGTCCACACCGCAGACCCGTCGTGCTCTGGGGCGTGCCCACGGCAAGAAAGATCACATCTGCAAAGTCAGCAGCTTCCTCGTGGGATGCGCTGAATCGGAGGCGCCCCGCGGTGAGGTTTTCCCTCACAAGGCCCTCGAGATCGGGCTCGAAGAAGGGCACTTCGCCGGACTGTAGCTTGGCTACCTTTTCCTCGGAGATGTCGACGCCCAAAACGTTGTGGCCGAGGTGCGACATGCAAGCCGCATGCGTTGTACCGAGATAACCGGTACCGATCACCGCAACCTGCATTGTGGCTTTCCCTTACCTATATGCCACGGCCAAGCATCAGAATGGCAACCCACGCAGCGCTAGCTTCGCACACCACGCCGAGTTCGGGAGGCAAACAACAACTTTGCCGGATTCAGGCCTGATGCAGGCAGGGCACATGCGGTCGTGCAATGTTTCATCGCCTCGCCATTGCTCGCCAGCAACTCGCCTTTTGCCGACCGCCGATCATGTCGGCGCGCACTTCGGCATGCCCCTGCGCCCCCTGGCTGACCTTCAGTAATCTGGCCTGCCATGCCGCGTTCGTTCGATGTGTCGGTCCAATCGCCGGCCCGGGTTGAACAGGTCCATTCGGCGTTTAGCGACGAAGAGTACTGGTTGGCGAGGCTAGCGGCGTTCGGCGGCCTCGGCAGGCTCGACTCGCTGGCCGTCGGTGCCGACGGCACTGCCGCCGTAATCATCATCCAGGACCTCCGACAGGAGTTGTTGCCTGCCTTGCTCGCCAAGCTCTTTCCTGCCGACCTGCGAGTTGTGCATCGGGAGACTTGGGGCCCGGTCGGTAGTGGCGAGGTACGCGGTGCGATCAGTTTCACGGCAATCGGTGCGCCGGGATCGGTGCTCGGCCGGGCCTTGCTCGTACCCGACGGCGCCGGCTCGCGTCTGCAGGTCACCACGACCGTACGATTCAGAGTTCCGTTGATAGGTGGAAAAATCGAAGGCTATATCGGTGGCCAGGCCGCCGAGATGATCGCTTCAGTGAACCGCTTCACCACCGCGTGGATCACCGGCGATGCTTGAGTTCAAGATCACCGCTCAGCCAGCAGGGCAGCGTAGGCCGGAACGGTCTTCGACTGCGAATATCAATTTGTGCGAGCGCGGGCGCCCGCTCATTTAGACGGATAGGGAAACACCCGATTCCTCAGCGTTCATTTCCGGCTAGCGTTTGGTCAATGACTGTTCCCGTGCCCTGTTATCTCGTGGAGTGGTATCACTCCGCGGTAACCGAGGAACCGCTCGATGACACGGCGGCGCGGCTGAACGAGTGCGCAGTATTGATGTCCGCGCAGGGATCAGCGGTCCGGCTTCTCAACCTCCTCGCGGTGCCCACCGACGAGGTGCTTTTCGGTGTCTTCACCGCCGACTCGGCGAACACGGTTGCACAGACCTGCGACCGCGCCGGGATCCCGGCTCAGCGGGTCTCCACGGCGACCGAGGTGGACCTGCTGCGGATGCGATAGTGGGCTGGCGAGCGAGCCTGGAAATCAACGACGCGTAGATATCGCCGGGTGCTTAGGTATTCCACGGTCCGCATCGTCGTGGCCTTGCTAACCATCTGGTGGGACTGGCAGGTGGTCACACACCTTGTCGTAGTCGATACGCGGCGAAACCCATTCGTTCCATTGGCGGCGACTCATATTGGCGGAGAGCTTGTCGCACAACAGCTCCGGCCACATCGCAGGTCCCGGCCAGATCCACACGGTGTTGTCGGATCCACCGGATGCCATCCGTCGGCCGTCGGCACTGAACGCGACGCTGTTCACCTCGCCGCCCTGGGCGAGCGGTGGTCCCATGGTCTGGCGGGTGTCGGTGTTCCACATCCGCAGGGTCCTGTCGACACTGCCGGTGAGCAGACGGTTGCCGCCCGGACTGAATGTCACACTGAACACCCAGTCGGTGGTGCGTAGCGTGCCCACCGGCTGGAGGCTTTCTGCGTCCCAGAGTCGTAATGCCTTGTCGAAGCCCGCGGAGACGATGAGACGACCATCGGGGCTGAAGGCCACACTTCTGACGATGTCGTCGTGTTTGAGCGGTTCGCCGATCGGCTCCCCGGTATCGGCGTTCCACACGCGCACCGTGTGGTCGTCACTGCCGGAGACGATGCGGTGGCCGTCGGGGCTGAATGCCACGCTTCGGACGACGCTGTCGTGGCCGGCGAGGGGATTGCCGATGGGTTCGTCGTTGTCGGCGTTCCACAGCCGGAGGTAGTGGTCCGCGCTACCGGAGACGATTCGGTGCCCGTCCGGGCTGAACGCGACGCTGTAGACCGCGTCGGTGTGCTGCTTGAGCGGGGAACCGATCTGCTTGCCGGTGTCGGCGTCCCAGATGCGGACCGATTCGTCGTCGGTGTCACCGCCTGAGGCGATGCGGTGCCCGTCGGGGCTGAACGCGACAGTGTTGATCGCGTCGGTGTGGCCTCTGAGCGGGGAACCGATCTGCTTGCCGGTGTCGACGTCCCAGATGCGGACTGTTTCGTCGTCACCGGCCGAGGCGATCCGGCGCCCGTCGGGCCTGAACGCGACGCTCCGGACTGCAGCGCCGTGGCCGGTAAGTGCCGTCCCGATGGGCTGTCTGGGATTCCCCTTCCAGATGCGGACGGTTCCGTCGTCGCTCGCGGAAACGATGCGCGTGCCGTCGCGGCTGAACGCCGCGCTCGAGATCGGCTCGGTATGACCGGTGATCGGCTCGCCGATGGGCCGGCCGGTGTCAGCGTTCCAGAGGCGCAGAGTCTTGTCGCGGCTGGCGGACACGATGCGGTGCCCGTCGGGGCTGAACGTCGCCGAGCGAACGATCTCGGTGTGGCCTTCGAGGGGCTCTCCGATCTGTGAGCCGCTGTCGGCGTTCCACAGGCGGATTGTCTTGTCCGCGCTCGCCGACACGATGTGGCGTCCGTCGGCGCTGAACGCCGCGGAGCGGACGGCCCCTTGGTGGCCCTCGAGCGGGGCGCCGATTTGGCGGCGGCCGTCGACGTCCCACAGCCGCGCCGTCTTGTCCCCACTGGCCGAGACGATACGGCCGCCGTCGGGGCTGAAGGCCACACTCCACACCGAATCATGGTGGCCCTCGCATCGGGGCACCGACCTGTTCACCCTTCCGGGAGTCCCACAGCCGCACCGTCGCGTCCTGGCCACCGGAGACGACCCAGCGGCCATCGGGGCTGAACGCCACGCTGCGAACCTCGGCGATATGGCCTTTGAGGGGTTCGCCGATCGGTTGGCGGGAGTTCGCGTCCCAGATGCGAACCGTGCGGTCGTCGCCGGCGGAAGCGATGCGCTGCCCGTCGGGGCTGAACGCCACGGAGTTAACCCGGCCGGTGTGCCCCTTGAGGGGGTCCCCGATCGGTTGCCCGGTGTCGGCATCCCACAGTCGCACGGTCGAATCACTGCCGCCGGAGACAATGCGGCGACCGTCGCGACTGAACGCCGCGCTGGTGGCTTCACTCTGTTGGCTGATGATCTTTAGGGTGTCGCGACGCAGCGTCAGGGCTGTCAGCGGTGCGCTTTCGTCCACCACCGTCGAGATATGCGGCGCGGCAAGGATTTCCTGTATCGCGCGGATGTCTCCGCCGGGATTCAGCCCGGCGACTATGGTCTGCCCTTCGGCGCCCAGGCGCACGGCCAAGGTTTCGCGGGCGGCGGTCTGCGCTCGATGCCACGCCCATAAGGCGGCACCGAAACCGGCGACCGCGGCGATCGCGACGACAAGTGTCACCGCCAGCACCGCGCGTAGCACGCGGGAACGCTTTCGCAGTACCGCCGCATGGTCCTGCGCCTGCTCGCGGGCGGCTGTTTCAGCGGCAGCGAGTTGCTCGGCGGCCCGCAGCTTCGCTTCGCGCTGTTGTCTCTCAGCCTCGAGGCGCCGGTCTTCGCGTTCTCGAGATACGTTGAGGTAGTTATGGATCGGTGCCAACCGCTCTCTGAAGGCTGGATCGCCGGCAAGCGTCTCGGCCTCGGCCAGCCGGGTGCCCTGCAGCAGCCACGCGTCATCGTAGCGGTTGTTGCGCCATGCGACCGCGGCGGTCTCGAGAGCATCGGCCGCCTTAAGATCTTCGCGTTCCTCGGACAGCCACGCAGCCAGATCGTCCCATTGGCGCAAGAGACTTTCCAGCGCGACTTCGACGGTGACCTCACCGTCGACGTCATCGCGCACCAACAACCGTGCGCTGACGAACTTTTCGAGGAGCGGGCGGCTTTCCTCCGGCAGATCCGCCCAGTGCGCCAACCGCCGCATAGGCTGGTCGTTGTCGGGATTGACGGTGGCAAGCCACGGAATGAACGCGGCGCGCAGCGACCGCAGTTCGGCGGCGCGGCCGGCGGGATCGGCGGAGAGCAGGTTGTTGATCTCGGTTTGCACGACGCTGTGCATCCCGCCCATCGACTCGTAGTGGGCCAGCGTCAGCGTCGAGGTCTTCGCGACGGGTGTGGCGACGGCGTAGTCCTCATAGAGGCGCGACAAAGTGAGCGCCAGACAGCGGCAACGTGTCGGCGCCTTCCGTACAGTCGTCGAGCAGCTGATTGACCAGCACCTCTTCGATTTTCAGGGGATGGCCACCCTGGGCGGCCCGCTCCGCCGGTCCGGTGATCACATGCTTGAACTGCGTGCGCGGCATCGGCTTGAGTTCGTCGAACATCACCGTTTTCACGGCGGCGAGCTGTGGCGCCGTCTGCAATAACACATAGCGGTCGGCGCGGATGGTGAACGCCACAATCACTCCGGGACCATGCCGTTGCGGGTTGTCCCGGCTGGCAGCGACGAGCGCGGCAATCAGCTCCAGGAAACGCGGCCCCTCCTCGCCAGCATCGGCACCGAAGAGTTCCTCACCCTGATCGACAGGCACCACCAGTGTAGGTAGCGGCGGTTCGCCCGCCTCGACCAACAACCGGGCGCTCGCCTCGCGCCGTATCTCGTACAACAATGCCTCGACAAAGCCGACGTCAGAGTTGTTGCAGGCGTTCTTGATTGCACCGAGACTCGATTCCGTCAAGCCCAGCCGGAGCCGTGATGCGTGGATGGCGCGGGCGAGACCGGTGTCACCGGTCAGCGCGTTGCGTTGTGGTCGGACGAGGTCAAGCACGACGAACTCACGGTCGTCTCGGCTGACTCGAGGCAACAGGCCGGCCCGCAGGAACGACGACTTGCCGGTGCCGGACGGGCCGAGCACGACGAACAGTGCCTCCACCCCGGACTGACGCATCCCGCGCAGCGTGTCCAACCCGCTCAGGATCTGGGCGTCGCGCCCGAAAAAGATTGCGGCGTCCACCTCTTCGAGGGGTTCCCACCCCCGGTACGGAGCCCGTTTCGGGTCGTCGGGTGGCGGCCACGCGAAAGAGTCGGCGGCGATGCCAGAACCCACGATGCCCTGCCGCAAGCGGTAGAGCCCTTCGGAGGAGAACCGCACCGGCTCGCCGCCGTCCGCTAGGTCGATCGCCGTGGTCGCGCCGCTGGCGTCGCACAGGTCGATCTGCTGCCAGTCCAGCGTGGGGTTTTCGGCGATCAACGGGGCGATCAGGACGGTGAAGATGCGCTTGTTCAGGTACTCGGCGAACCGGTATTCGGTCCCGCATTCCTGCGACGCCTCCCAGTTCGGGGAGAGTAGGCAGATCACCGCTTCGCACCGGCTGCTCGCCTGTCGCAGCGCGTCCTTCCACCGCACACCGCCCTGGATCCCGGTGTCCGGATCGAGGTCGAGAAAGATCTCGTCGGCCAGAGGCGGGTTCTGTTCAACAAGCCACTGGCGCAAGGCAATTGCCTGGCGATTGTCGCGACTTGAATGGCTCAGGAAGATGCGTGGCATCACTCAACGCCCGGGCACACCGATTGTAGTGCCGGTCCATCCATGCTCTTGGTCGCCCGCACCTGGTATTGAACCCTCCGCCCCCGGCTTTCCCGCCTAATGATGAGGCTAACTCCGATCGACGGTCACACAGGAAGATTTGACTGAGCTCCTTATGCAGGATGCAAGCTCGCGTCGGCAGCACGGCGCGGCGTGCCAAGTTCCTGAATCTCCATCGCCGTCGATGACGAGACGAACGCGGCAAAATCGCTGATATTGGGAAGCAGAGACCGGAGGGCCTCGGCGATCTGTGTTCCGGTCAGCCCGTCGCCTGCTATCTCCAGCGAGCCGCCGAGTAACGCGGCGTGATCGGACAGGACCTTCGTCGTGATCTGCCGCTTATTGGCGACTGCGATCATCTGCAGAGGGACGTCGGGAAGTGGGGCCAGACCACACAGACATCGTCTTCGACGGTTGGGCGGAGGAGTTCGAAAAGTTTGTCCATGAAGAACGTGGGACGAATCACGTTGAGATGCAGGCCGAGTGTGCCGAGATACTGCTCGATCTTCCACTTGCGCCCGGAGTAGGGCACACGTATGTCGTTCGGCTCCGCGACTACGGCGCAAATGACGACAGTCAGACGACAACCGTTACGACAGTTGAGTGCAAAACGACACCACGACACCACGCCACCGGGCGAGCGGTTCCCACGCGCGATCGAGCATGCCGTTGGGACGTGTGATGCCCCGGGGGACGACGTGTTGGTCATCCCCGTCCTTCTCGGCTCGGCGTCGATGCCCACCGTCGCCGATCTTCCGAAACCGCTGGCACCATGCCAGGCCGTCGATGACTCAGGAGTTTACATGTCATGCGGCAAAGTTCACACGCAGGTGGCCGAGGCGCTGGACGACGCCATAAGCGGGGCAGAAACGTGGCAACAGGACGACACCGCGCCAAAAAGGGCCTTTGAAGTGCGCCGTCAGGGTTTCGAACCCCGGACCCGCTGATTAAGAGTCAGCTGCTCTACCAACTGAGCTAACGGCGCGCGTGTGCGACAATAACAGGCCCTGTGGCGGAGGGTGAAATCCCTTTCCGGCCCCCTGCCTGAGGAGACTCTCAGCGCAGTCGCGCTGAGACTCAGGTTGCCCTTAGACTATTGCCAATAATCCCGATGAGCACGTCCCGTTACGAGTTGGAGCAAAGTATGTGGCAGGTCAAAGATATGGCCCGTCCGCGTCGTTTTCGTGCCTGTTTGATGGCCATCGCGGTCGTGCCGGCCGTGGTCCTCGGCCTGAGCGCGTGTGGCGGCAACTCTGCTCCTCCGCAACCCCAAGTCATTAACGACAAGGGCACGCCGTTCGGCGACCTGCTGGTTCCCAAGCTCACTGCGTCGGTCAAGGACGGCGCCGTGGGTGTGGCGGTGGATCAGCCCGTGACGGTGGGCGCCGAGGACGGTGTCCTCGGGGCGGTCACGATGGTCAACGACGACGAGGGCGTCCCGGTCGCCGGTGAGCTGAGCCCCGACGGCCTGACGTGGCACACCACCGAGCCGCTCGGCTACAACACGCGCTACACGCTGCAGGCGCAGTCGCTGGGACTGGGCGGTGCCGCCAGCCAGCAGATGACGTTCCAGACGCACTCGCCCGAGAACCTGACGATGCCCTACCTGTTGCCGGGCGACGGCGAGGTCGTGGGCATCGGTCAGCCCGTCGCGGTCCGCTTCGACGAGAACATTCCCAACCGGTTGGCGGCGCAGCGGGCGATCACCGTCACCACCAACCCGCCCGTCGAGGGCGCGTTCTACTGGCTCAGCAACCGCGAATTACGTTGGCGTCCAGCGCAATACTGGAAGCCGGGTACGACGGTGGATGTCGCCGTCAACACCTACGGCGTCGATCTCGGCGACGGGCTGTTCGGCCAGGAGAACGTCACGTCACACTTCACCGTCGGTGACGAGGTCATCGCGACCGTCGACGACAGCACCAAGACATTGACCGTCCGACAGAACGGCGAGGTCATCAAGACCATGCCGGTGTCGATGGGTAAGAACAGCACGCCGACCAACAACGGCACCTTCATCGTCGGCGATCGATTCGGCCACATGGTGATGGACTCGTCGACCTACGGCGTGCCGACGCAACTCGCCCAACGGCTACCGCACCGAGGTGGATTACGCGACGCAGATCTCCTACAGCGGCATCTTCGTGCACGCCGCACCGTGGTCGGTCGGCAGCCAGGGCTACAGCAATGTCAGCCACGGGTGCATCAACGTCAACACGAGCAACGCGCAGTGGTTCTACAACAACACCAAGCGCGGCGACATCGTCGAGATCGTCAACACGGTCGGGTCGATCCTGCCCGGCGAGGACGGTCTCGGCGACTGGAACATCCCCTGGGATCAGTGGCGGGCGGGCAACGCCAACATCTGACGCCGAATGCGTCATTCGCGTCACCTGGTTGTCGTCGGGGTTGGTGTTGGCGCCAACGACAGCCCGGTGTAGATCTCGTCCAGAACGGTCGGCAAGAGGGCCTGCGCCGTCGTCTTGTCGTCGGGCGAAATGGTCAGGTTCGTCCAAATGACCAGCGACACATCGTTATCCGGGTCATAGCCCATGAATGAGTTGAAGCCGGGCAGCTCGCCGCCGTGGTAGTACATCGCGGCCGTCGGGCCGAACCGCTGATACGAGATTCCGTACCCGTACTTCTGCCCGTCGGGATTCTCCGGGTCCTCGGCTTGCACGCTTTCCAGCCACTGCCGTTGGTAGTCGGCGTTGAAGACCTTGCCCGACACCAGGGCCTGGATCCACGTCGTGATGTTGTCGGCCGTGGAGATGACGCCGCCGGCCCCGTGGGCGTAGGACGGGTTTTGGTTCGTGTAGTCGATGGGCTTCAACGTCCCGGCCTTCGCAGCGGCCTTGATGTCGGCGGGATACGGGTCGTCGACCATCGCATAGGCCGAACCCCCATACATGTAGCCATGGGAGTACGGCGCCGGAATCGCCGTGTCGTCGATTGCGGGTAAGGACGTCTGCTGCAACCCCAACGGCGCGAACAGGCGGTCCCGCAACTGCTCCGCCAACGGACGGCCGCCGACCTTCTCCGCGATCAGCCCGAGCAGCGCGTAGTTGGTGTTGTTGTACTCGTAGGTCGCGTTGGGTGGGTCATTCGGTGGATGCGCGAACGCGATCGCCAGCACCTCCTGCGGTGTCCAGGCCTTGGCCGGGTCGGCGTCCAGGTCGGCCGAGAACTCCGGCGCGTTCGTGTAGTTGTAGAGCCCACTGCGCATCTTCAAGAGTTCGGCAACGGTGATGTTGGCGCCGTTGGGTACGTCGGGAACGTAGGCGGACACCGGGTCGCTGAACTTGAGCTTGCCGTCCTGGGCCAGCAGCACGACGAGTGCGGCGGTCATGGTCTTGGAGTTCGACGCGATCCGGAAGTGCGTTTTCGTATCTGGCGGTGTCTGCTTGCCAAGCTCCGTCGTGCCGACCGCAGCGGTGTAGCTGCCCTGCGGCGTGCGGATCGCGACGATGGCGCCGGGCACGAGCATCTCCTTGACGGCCTTCTCCACGACGGCCTTCAGCGCTGCCTGATCGATGGGCTTGAGCGCGGACGAGGCTGACGGAGAGCCTGTGGTTGTCGTCGTACCCGAATCCGTCGTCGTCGACGGCGCCGAGGAGCACGCGGCCAGCACGAGGGCGGCGCACGTCGTCAGCAAGGCGATCCTGGCAATGCTGCTCATGAAGGCGCTCCTCGCCGAAGGCGTGATCTTGACCGGAGCCTAGGGCCGGGAACCGCAAAGCGCGGCGAAAGAAAAAAGTCGGAGGGCGCTATGCCCTCCGACTTCGTGCGGGTGGCTGACGGGACTCGAACCCGCGACAGCCAGGATCACAACCTGGTGCTCTACCAACTGAACTACAGCCACCATCGCCGCGCATGCGGCCCGTCGATATTAGCCGCTCGTGCCCTCGGCAGCCGAATCCATTTGGTCGTCATCGGACGCCGACGGGCTCAGTTCGGCGGATATCGCGGCGATATCGCTGGTGGACGGCCCGGGCGGGGCAACGAAGGCGGTCCGACGGTAATACTGCAGCTCACGGATCGACTCGTGGATGTCGGCCAGCGCGCGATGCGCGAGGCCCTTCTCCGGCTGGCCGAAGTAGATGCGAGGGAACCAGCGCCTGCACAGTTCCTTGATGGAGCTGACGTCGATCATCCGGTAGTGCAGGTAGTCGTCGAGCGCCGGCATGTCGCGCGCGATGAAGCCGCGGTCGGTGGCGATCGAGTTGCCGGCAAGGGGAGCCGTCTTGGCCTGCTTGACGTGGCCTCGGATGTACTCAAGCACCATCGCCTCGGCGGCAGGCACGTCGACGGTCGATGCCCGCACTTCCTCGGTGAGCCCGGATCGGTCATGCATCTGCGCGACGACCTCGATCATTCCGGTCAGCGCATCATCGGGAGCGTGGATGACGACGTCGATGCCTTCGCCAAGGATGTTGAGGTCGGCATCGGTCACCAGGACCGCGATTTCAATGAGTCGATCGGACTTGAGGTCCAGGCCGGTCATCTCACAGTCGATCCACACCAGTTCTTCACGCACAGCAATCAACAGTAGGCCCACACCTATCGAGTGGCCCACCACACCCACCGCGGTGGTATTCGCACAGTAATGTTCGACCCATGACGACCGAGTCGACAGCAACTCCCGCCCAACAGATCGCCGCCGGTTACGCCGTCGAGGGTCAGGCGCTTGAACTGGGCGCAGTCGTCGTTGACGGCACCGTAGATCCGACTGCGCAGGTGCGTATTCCGCTGGCCACCGTCAACCGTCACGGGCTGGTCGCAGGCGCAACCGGCACCGGCAAGACGAAGTCGCTGCAGGTGATCGCCGAGCAGCTCTCCGCCGCAGGCGTTCCGGTGATGATGGCCGACGTCAAGGGCGACCTTTCCGGCCTGTCCCGACCGGGCGAGACAAGCGACAAGACAACGCAGCGCGCCAAGGACACCGGCGACGACTGGACGCCGACCGCCTTCCCCGTCGAGTTCCTGTCGTTGGGAACCTCGGGGATCGGTGTTCCGGTGCGCGCCACCATCTCCAGCTTCGGGCCGATCCTGCTGTCAAAGGTGCTGGGGCTCAACGCCACTCAGGAATCGACGCTGGGCCTGATCTTCCACTGGGCGGACCAGAAGGGCCTGTCGCTGCTGGACCTCAAAGACCTGCGTGCGGTGATTCAGTTCCTCACCAGCGACGAGGGCAAGCCCGAGCTGAAGAATCTCGGTGCGGTGTCGCCGACGACCGCGGGCGTAATCCTGCGCGCGCTGGTCAACCTCGAGGCCGAGGGGGCCGACACGTTCTTCGGCGAGCCCGAGCTGGAGCCCAAGGATCTGCTGCGCCTCGACCCGCAGGGCCGCGGCATCATCAGCCTGCTCGAACTCGGCGACCAGGCCGCCCGGCCGGTGATGTTCTCCACGTTCCTGATGTGGGTACTTGCCGACCTCTTCACGACGCTGCCCGAGATCGGCGACGTCGACAAGCCGAAGCTGGTGTTCTTCTTCGACGAGGCGCATCTGCTGTTCACCGACGCGTCCAAGGCGTTCCTCGAGCAGGTCGAGCAGACCGTGAAGCTGATCCGGTCCAAGGGCGTCGGCGTCTTCTTCTGCACACAGTTGCCCACGGACGTGCCCAACAACGTGCTCAGTCAGCTCGGTGCCCGCATCCAGCACGCGCTGCGCGCGTTCACCCCGGATGACCAGAAGGCGCTCTCCAAAACCGTCCGCACATACCCGAAAACCACTGTGTACGACCTGGAGTCGGCATTGACATCGTTGGGTATCGGCGAGGCGATCGTCACGGTGCTGTCGGAGAAGGGTGCGCCGACGCCGGTGGCCTGGACAAGGATGCGTGCCCCGCGGTCGCTGATGGACACCATTGGCCCGGACGCGATCAAGGCTGCTGCACAGGCCAGCCCGTTGCAGGCCGAGTACGGCCAGACGATCGACGGCGACTCGGCCTACGAGCGACTGAACGCGCGGCTCGCACCGCCGGAGCAGCAGCCGCCCGCAGGCGACCCGTCGTTGCCGCCGCCGGTCTATGTGCCGCCGCAAACAAGCGGTGAGGCGAGCGCCGAGGGCACGGTGACGGCGAGGAAGTCCGTCGAGCCCGGCATGTTCGACAAGATGATGAGCAGCCCGGCATTCAAGAGCGCGATGCGTTCGGCGGGTACGGTCATCGGTCGCGAGATCACCCGCAGCATCTTCGGCACCGGCCGGCGCCGCCGCTAGTCATCACTCGCGAAACGGAATTCCAGCAGCGAAAGTGCGAGTAGCGGCCTGCTGGAATTCCGTTTCGCGGGGAGAAGGTTAGTCGCCGCCGAGCTTCTTGTAGACCGCGCCGACGATCGGGCTGACGATTGCGCGCGGCGCGTAGCCGCTGGCCACCGACATCGCCTTCGACGTCACACCGGGCACCACCCGCATCTTGTTGCGCTCCAACGCATCCAGCGAAAGCTTCGCGGTGTATTCCGTCGAGATCCACAGGAAGTCCGGGATCAGCTTCTCCACCAGCGACTGCTCGTGCTCGACGGGCAGTGTCTCGCGAACCGGTCCGGGCGCCAGCACCGTCACATTCACGCCCGCACGCTTGAGCTCGCCGCGCAATGACTCACTGAACGTGTTGACGAACGCCTTGGTGGCCGCGTATGTCGCGTTGTTCGGAATCGGCGAATTGCCCGCCGCCGAACCGGAAATCAGGATTCCGCCCGCTCCGCGCTCGACCATGCCGGGCAGCACGGCGAGGACGAGGTCGTGCACGCCAAGGACATTCAGCTGAACCTGAGCCTTCTCGTCGGCGGGATCCAGCTTGGCCACCGGCCCGAAGGTCGCCGTTCCGGCATTGGCGCACAGGATCGAAATGTCGCGGCCGGCCAGTTCATCAGCCAATTTCGTGCGTTCGCCCGGGTCGGCGAGGTCGACGGGCCGCACCTCGACGACGACGCCGTACTTCTCGGTGATCCGGTCGGCCAGCGTCCTCAGCACGTCCTCGCGCCTTGCGGTGATGATCAGGTGATGCCCTCGCGCGGCCAGCTCGATGGCCAGCGCCTCGCCGATGTTCTGCGAAGCACCTGTGACGACTGCGCGGGCATCCGGGCTGGGTGCGGGTACTGGCATGGGCCGGACTATATCGTGGGCGATCATGAGCGAAACGCGGCTGCCCGGGCAATCCGCACGGCGGTCGCAGGTCCTGGCGTGGGGGCTGTGGGACGTCGGCGCGACGGGTGTGAACGCGGTCGTGGTCACATTCGTCTTCTCGGTCTATCTCACGAGCACGGTCGGCGACGACCTACCCGGGGGGACGACACCGCAGAGTTGGCTGTTCCGGGCACTAGCCGTCGCAGGCATCGTGGTCGCAGTGTTGGCTCCGGTCACCGGTGTCTGGGTCGATGCGCCTTGGCGGCGCCGGCGCGTGCTTGCGCTGCTTTCCGGGGGGGTGGTGCTGCTGACCGCGTCGATGAGCCTGGTGCGCGACGACTATCACTATCTGTGGGTGGGCCTGGCGCTGCTCGGAGGCACCGCTGCGTGCGCCGAACTCTCGACCGTGCCGTACAACGCGATGCTGCGCCAGCTCTCGACGCCTCAGACGTCGGGTCGCATCTCCGGGTTCGGTTCCGGCATGGGCTATTTCGGCAGCGTCATGCTGCTGCTGATCGTGTATGTCGGGCTCATCGCGGGCGACGGCGATACCCGAGGACTCCTCGGAATCCCCGCTGCCGACGGTCAGAACGTGCGGGCGGCCATGCTGCTCGCCGCCGTGTGGTTCGCGCTGTTCGCACTGCCCATCTTCTTCGCGGTGCCCTCGCCGCCGCATGAGCCCGGCGACCCGCGGGAGGGCGTCGGTTTCATCGGTGCCTATCGCAAACTGTGGCGCGAAATCGTCGGCGAATGGCACCGCGACCACAACATCGTCTACTACCTGTTCGCCAGCGCGGTTTTTCGCGACGGCCTGACCGGAGTGTTTTCGTTCGGCGCCGTTCTCGGCGTCAGCGCCTACGGGATATCGAATGCGAATGTGCTGCTGTTCGGCGTGAGCGCGAGCGTCATCGCCGCACTCGGTGCATTTCTCGGTGGACTCGTCGATGACCGGCTCGGATCCAAGACGGTCATCCTCGGCTCCCTGGCATCGATGATCGCGATCTCGATGGTCCTCTGGTCGCTGTCCGGACCGCTCGGCTTCTGGGTCTGCGGGCTGCTGCTCTGCCTGTTCGTCGGGCCGACGCAGTCGTCTGCGCGGACCCTGATGCTGCGCATGTCGACCGAGGGCAAGGAAGGCGTCACGTTCGGTCTCTACACGACGACCGGCCGTGCGGTCTCGTTCCTTGCGCCGTTCCTGATCTCGGTGTTCATCGACTGGTTCGGCACGGTTCGGGCAGGCATCGGTGGTCTGCTGCTGGTACTGGCCGCGGGCATGGTGATGATGGCGCTGGTGCACGCGCCGCACCGGGTTCCGGCGCGTTAGCGGACGGCGGTGCAGATCGTCAGGCCGTTGCCGGTGTTCGACTGCACCTGCACGCCGTTGACAGTCACGGAGCAGGACACCTGCCGGCCCACATTGATGATCGTCAGGCTCGCCGAATCCTCGGCCGGACTGGGCAATTCGACTTCCTTGCGCCACGGCAGCACGACGTTGAACTCCGTCTGCAGAAGGCTGCCCGTGTCGACATAGGTGATGTTGATCGCCCTGCCGGTCCCGGTGACCTCGTAGACCACCGATTCGGTCGCGCCCGGGCTTGCCGACTCGCTGGGCGGGGTGGTGCTCGGCGTCGGCACGGGAACGATCGGGGGGAGCGGCCGCAGCGACGTCGTCGGCGGCGGTCGAGTCGTCGAGGTCGTGGGCTCTGGCATCGGTGGCGGCGCGACGACTGTGTCCTGCTTCGAGCTGTTCACGACGACCAGGGCGATCACCAGGCCGACAACCAGCAGTACCGCCACCGCGGCCACTACCCACAGCCACCGCGGCGACTTGGGCTTCTGCGGGCCCTCCGGCGGTTCGCCGGGAGGGTACGGCGGGCCGTACTGCCCGGTGCCGTACTGGCCGGTGGCGTACGGGTCGTAGCCGTACGGCGAGTACGGCGGCAGTTGCCGGGTGGGATCGGTTTCCTGGGGCGCCTGGTAGGTGGGTGGGTACGGAGGCTGGCCTGAATACGCCGGATCGGGGTAAGCGGGATAGCTGTAGCCCAACGGTTGCGCCGGCTCGGGGCCTTCGCCTCGTGGTGTATTGGTCATACCCACCTCATGGCTGAAGGGTACCTGCGTTGCGACGGGCGACCGCCGGCCAGCGGGTAAGCACATTGCTTAGACGTTGGGCCGTGGCAAGCTGATATCGATGACGCAGACGGTGCGCACCAATTACGGCGCGTCGCTGTCGCCGGACGCGACGGCGTTCGCGCACCTCGTCGACGACGGCGGATACCCGCGGGCGGTTCAACGTTTTCTTCGCGGCTGGCGCGCAAGTTCGTCACGAGACGTCGAATTGCCCGTCGAGGGTCCGGTTACCCGCGTCATGCACTCTGCCGACGGTCATTGGCTGGCCTGCGAAGTTGCCCCCGACGGCGGCAGCCGCAGACAGATCTGGGTCGTCACCACCGATCCGGACGACCGTGCCGCGCGGCGCATCGACATGTGGCCCGCAGGCTTGCCGGACGGCACCGCCGAGCTGATCGGTTGGGACGGTACACAAGTCGCCGCGATTCTCACCGGCGACGACGGCGTCGGTAGCTCCTGTCTGATCAACCCCGCCGACGGCACGACGACGATCCTCGATCGACGGTCGGGCGGCCGGCTGGTCGACGCATGGGCGGGCGCGGCACTGGTACGCGTCGGACCGCGCGGCTATCGCGACTTGATCATGCTGCGTGGCCTGACCGAAATCGCACTGCTGCCATACGATCCTGGGTCGACCACCGACACCGGCGTCATCCTCGACGATCAGCACCCGCGCCGTCTGCGGTCCGGTTTGGAGGGGGAGACGTTCGAGTTGTATCAACCCGCTCACGTCTTTGGGCCGAACAGCACGAACGGCTACGTGCGCGCACTGATCCGCAGCGAGAACGGGGCAGACCACGCGCGTCTCCTCGAGGTGACCACGACCGCCGACGGCGTGTCCTACCAGGTAATTGCGGAGCGCCCGGGCTATGAACTCGACGAGTTCGTCGTCAGCGACGACCTGTCTACGGTGGCTATGTTGTGGAACATCAACGGCGCCAGCGAGTTACAGATCCTCGAATACCCTGACTACACCTTGCACGAGCCGATTCCGATGCCCGGTATGGTGGCCAGCGAACTCACCATCAGCGCCGGCGGTTCCATGGTGGCGATGACGGTCGAGAGCCCGGACAAGCCGCGCACCGTGGAGCTCGTCGACCCGCGAACCAGGGAATGGGAGCGCATCGACCGCGAGCCGAGCAGCGGGCCGCTGTCAGCGGAGCCGACACTGGAGACCATCACCGCCCGTGACGGGTTGGACTTCACCGGCTGGCTGTTCCGCCCACCGGAAGGCGTCGACTCGATCGGGGCGATGATATTTCTGCACGGTGGGCCCGGAGGGTCAGGGCAGGCCGGGGTACAA
Organism: uncultured Actinomycetota bacterium; assembly: GCA_963822305.1. GTDB lineage: Bacteria > Actinomycetota > Actinomycetes > Mycobacteriales > Mycobacteriaceae > Mycobacterium. Next base: position 111,944 of record CAWGHF010000031.1, read on the forward strand.
CGAGTTCTTCCCGCCGCTGCTGGAGGCGGGCATCACGGTCTTTCTTCCGAATGTTCGCGGTTCCGGGGGATTCGGTCGGACGTTCATGCACGCCGACGACAGGGAGAAGCGATTCGCGGCCATCGACGACGTCGCCGACGCGGCGCTGTTTCTGGCCAACCGCGGGCTGGCGCCTGCCGACCGCATCGCCTGTTGCGGCTGGTCCTACGGCGGCTACCTGACCCAGGCGGCGCTCACCTTCCATCCGCAGCTGTTCGCGGCGGGCATCAGCATCTGCGGGATGAGCGATCTGAACACGTGGTACCGCAACACCGAGCCGTGGATCGCGGCGGCGGCCTATTCGAAGTACGGCCACCCGGTGAGCGATCGGGAACTGCTCGACCAACTCTCACCTTTGCTCTGCGCGCACGCGTTGACCGCGCCCCTGCTTCTCGTGCACGGACTCAACGACACCAACGTCCCACCGAGCGAGTCGCAGCAGATGTACGACGCTTTGCGCGCGTTGGGCCGAACTGTCGAGCAGCTGCTGTTCGAAGACGACGGTCACGAAATCGACAAGCGCGAGAACCGAACCGTACTGGTCAAAGCGATGAGCGAGTGGCTCACCACGGCGTTTGCGTCGGGACCGAACTCCTGAACGGTTCAAGATCAAATTGACGCGTTTACTGGAATTGTCCCCGGGGTAAAACTCTCCTGCGCCAAATGCGGCGCTCAACAGGAGGAGGCCAGCATGCGTGGTGGCGGAATTCTCGGCGTAATCGTCTTGGTTTGGTTGCTGATCGGTGTGGTGGCGGCCTACCAGCGTGATTACTTCAAGACCGACGCAAACAATTGCGCCACAGCGGGAACCATCGCGTTGACTGTCGTAGCCGGGCCATTGAACTACGCGGGCGCGAACCCGAAGGTGGCGGATTGTGACGTAAAACTGCCCGAGCCCAGCCAGTAGTCAACGGGCTCTTGATAATTCACTAATCGAATGGAGTAAACCATGATCGTCCTCGGAGTCATCCTCCTGATACTCGGGATCCTCTTCGGTATCTCGATACTGACCTACATCGGCGTCGTGCTGATCGTCATCGGTGCGGTGTTCTGGATTCTCGGAGCCACCGGCCGCGCTGTCGGTGGTCGAAAAGTCTGGTACTAGCGCTGAGTAGCGCCTAACCGCCGCTTCGGCCGGCTGAGGACAGGGCCGCGATCGTCATCTTTCTCAAGATCGCCCGCGACCCGGAAATCGTTCCTCGGCCGGTCGATTTGGCTGCGCCTGGCCGGATGCTGTGAGGCGTTGAATTCAACAACCCGAAGACGGCGTGCGCCATCAGCCGCGCGTCCGTTTCGTCGCTCGCGCGGTCCAACCGAAGAAGGACGTCGACCCAGATCTCCACGTACTGCCGCTGGGCCTTGCGGACCTGACGCTTCGCAGGCTCGGGCAGATATCCCAGATCGCGGTCCTGGATGCGGATCAGATCGGACTCGCCCAGGGCGAAATCGAGGTGGAAGTCGATCAATCCGTCCAGCGCGGACGCGGTGTCGGGCGCGTCGGCGACTACGGCCTTGGCTCCGGCGAGCAGTCGGGTGCTGATACCGACCAGCAGTTCGACCAATAGCGCTTCCTTGTTGGGGAAGTGCCGGTAGATCGCGGGCCCGCTGACGCCTACTGCGGCGCCGATGTCCTCCAGTCGCACGGCGAGAAAGCCGCGCTCGGCGACGAGCCGTTCTGCCGCCGCGATCAGCTTGTCTCGCCGGTGGGACTTCGCCTTGCTGCGGCTCGTCGCGGTCGGCCCGGAAGCAGACCCAGAAGCTGGGAGAGACAAGGCTTGACCCCCATCCGCTTTGGTGGACATTTCGGTTAATCGTGACTAACATACTACGAGTTAGTCGTCATTAACTCAACCGAAACGGGCAGTACCGATGACAGCGACGCTCCAGTCCAGCCGCGAGCAGCATTTGGAACTCGTCGCGCAGCTGCGGGAGAAGATGGCCGCTGCCGCGCTCGGTGGCTCGACCAAAGCCCGCGAGCGCCACGTCAGCCGCGGCAAGCTGCTTCCGAGGGACCGGGTGGACGGCCTTCTGGACTCGGGCAGCCCGCTGCTCGAGGTGTCGGCCCTTGCCGCCGACGGTATGTACGACGACGAGTGTCCCGGCGCGGGCATGATCGTGGGAATCGGGCGGGTATCCGGGCGCGAATGCATGATCGTGGCCAACGATGCCACCGTGAAAGGCGGTACCTACTACCCGATTACGGTCAAGAAGCATCTGCGCGCCCAGGAGATCGCACGGCAGAACCGGCTACCCTGCATCTACCTCGTCGACTCGGGTGGCGCGTTCCTTCCACGCCAGGACGAGGTCTTTCCCGACCGCGACCATTTCGGCCGCATCTTCTACAACCAGGCGACGATGAGCGCCGAGGGTATTCCGCAGATCGCCGCGGTGCTCGGCTCATGCACCGCGGGCGGCGCATACGTACCCGCGATGAGCGACGAAGCGGTCATCGTCCGCAACCAGGGCACGATCTTCCTCGGCGGCCCGCCATTGGTGAAGGCCGCGACCGGCGAAGTCGTGACCGCCGAAGAGCTCGGCGGCGGCGACCTGCACTCAAAGACCTCCGGTGTCACCGACCACCTGGCGCACGACGACCGCGACGCGCTGCGAATCGTGCGACGGATCGTCTCGACCCTCGGGCCGCGCCTGGACCCGCCTTGGGACGTATTGCCGACCGTCGACGCGGTGGGCGACCAGACCGAGCTCTACGACGTCGTTCCCATCGACTCCCGAGTGCCCTACGACGTGCACGAGGTCATCACCCGGATCGTCGACGGCGGCGAGTTCGCGGAATTCAAGGCCGAATACGGCGCGACGCTGGTCACCGGCTTCGCCCGCATTCACGGCCATCCGGTCGGAATCATCGCCAACAACGGGGTGCTGTTCTCCGAATCGGCCTTGAAAGGCGCACATTTCATCGAGCTGTGCGACAAGCGAATGGTGCCGCTGCTGTTCCTGCAGAACATCGCCGGCTTCATGGTCGGCCGGGACTACGAGGCGGGCGGCATCGCCAAGCACGGCGCCAAGATGGTCACCGCCGTTGCGTGCGCACGGGTGCCCAAGCTCACCGTCGTGATCGGCGGTTCGTACGGCGCGGGCAACTACTCGATGTGCGGGCGGGCGTATTCGCCCCGCTTCCTGTGGATGTGGCCCAATGCGCGGATTTCAGTGATGGGCGGTGAGCAGGCCGCTTCGGTGCTGGCCACCGTGCGCGGCGACATGACGGCCGAGGAGGAAGAGGCCTTCAAGGCCCCGATCCGCGAGCAGTACGAAAGCCAGGGCAACCCCTACTACTCCACCGCGCGGCTGTGGGATGACGGCGTCATCGACCCTGCTGACACCAGAACCGTTCTCGGGCTGGCGCTTTCGGTAGTGGGCCAGGCGCCGGTCGAGCCGGTTTCCTACGGCGTCTTCAGGATGTGACCCGATGACTACCCAGAGTTTCGACACCGTTCTGGTCGCCAACCGCGGCGAGATCGCCGTGCGCGTGATCCGCACGCTACGCGAGATGGGCATCCGATCGGTTGCCGTGTTCAGCGACGCCGACGCCAACGCCCGCCACGTCGCCGAGGCGGACGTCGCTGTCGGTATCGGGCCCGCCCCCGCCCGGCAGAGCTACCTCAACATCGACGCCGTCCTCGACGCCGCCCGCCGCACCGGCGCTCAAGCGATCCATCCCGGTTACGGGTTCCTCTCGGAGAACGCCGAATTCGCCGCCGCACTGGAAGCCGCGGGCATCGTGTTCATCGGGCCGCCGGTCAAAGCGATCCAGACCATGGGCGACAAGATCGCCGCCAAGACGACGGTGTCGGCATTCGGTGTGCCCGTCGTGCCCGGCATCGCACGGCCCGGCCTGACCGACGACGACCTGATCGCGGCGGCGGGCGACGTCGGCTATCCGGTGCTGGTGAAGCCGTCGGCGGGCGGCGGCGGCAAGGGCATGCGGGTCGTGCACGAACCATCCGAGCTACCGGCCGCCCTGACCAGTGCGCGGCGCGAGGCGGGCGCGGCATTCGGCGACGACACCCTGTTCCTCGAGCGATTCGTATTGAACCCCCGCCACATCGAGGTGCAGGTGCTCGCCGACGGCTACGGCAACGTCGTCCATTTCGGCGAACGCGAATGCAGCCTGCAGCGGCGCCACCAGAAGGTGATCGAGGAGGCGCCGTCACCACTGCTGGACGCGGCGACGCGGGCGCGGATCGGCGGCGCGGCCTGCGACACCGCGCGCAGTGTGGACTACACCGGCGCGGGCACGGTCGAGTTCATTGTGTCCGCCGATCGGCCTGACGAGTTCTTCTTCATGGAGATGAACACGCGCCTGCAGGTCGAGCATCCGGTCACTGAAATGGTCACAGGGATCGACCTCGTCGAATTGCAGGTACGCATCGCCGCGGGGGAGAAGCTGCCGATTGCGCAGGACGACATCACGATGACCGGGCATGCGATCGAAGCCCGTGTCTACGCCGAGGATCCTGCGCACGGCTTCCTGCCGACCGGCGGAGAGGTGCTCGATCTCACCGAGCCGCATGGCCCAGGTATTCGCGTCGACTCCGGTCTCGCGGCAGGCACGGTGGTCGGCAGCGACTATGACCCGATGCTGGCCAAGGTCATCGCTCATGCCGTCGACCGGCCCGCGGCGTTACGCGCACTGGACCGCGCGCTGGCCGACACCGCCGTCTTGGGGGTGAAGACGAACCTCGAGTTCCTGCGCTTCCTGCTGGCGGACCCCGATGTCGTGGCGGGCCGACTCGACACCGGTTTGTTGGACCGCAGGACAACGGATTTCGCGCCTCTCCAACCGGGAGACGACGAGCTGATCGCCGCCGCGGCATACAAGTGGTTGCACAGCTGGCCGGAACCGGCAGGCAATCTGTGGGCCGTGCCGTCGGGCTGGCGGATAGGGCAGCACAGTCCGACCACCGTCCGCCTGCACGCGGGTGAGCGCACCGACCATGTGTACCTGACCGGCACGCCGCAGGCAGCGACCGCCGTTGTCGAGGACGGCGAATCACGCACGCTCACAGCCCGTCTCGAAAGGGATCGGCTCGTGGTCACACTCGACGGGTTGCGCATCGACTACGTCGTCGCCGCGACAGACGGCCAGATTTGGTTGGCGCGCGCAGGACGCACCGCGGTCATCGACGAGGTACGGGAGGCGCCCGTCCGCCCCGACGACGAACACAGCGGCGACGCCGAGCTTGTCAGCCCCATGCCGGGATCCGTCGTCGCCGTCGGTGTCGAGGACGGCGCAACTGTCGAAGCGGGCGCCGTTGTCGTCGCGGTCGAGGCGATGAAGATGGAGCACGCGCTGACCGCGCCGGTCGACGGTGTGGTCGCACTACTCGTCGCCGTCGGCGACCAGGTCAAGGTGGGCCAGGCGCTGGCCCGGATCACCGCCGGCGGGGCCGGCAATTCAACAAGAAGCCGGCGGGGCCGGCAATTCAACAGAAGCCGGCGGGGCCGGCGATTCAACGGAAGCAAGTGAGAAAGCAGAGCAGTCATGAGTGAATTTCTGGCCACCGGCATGCTGCCCGATGATTACGAACAGCTCGCCAAGACGGTGCGCGACTTCGCGCAGAGCGTGGTGGCGCCCGTCGCCGCCAAGCACGACGAAGAACACTCGTTCCCGTATGAGGTCGTGTCGGGCATGGCCGACATGGGGCTGTTCGGGCTGCCGTTCCCCGAGGAGTACGGCGGCATGGGAGGCGACTACTTCGCGCTCTGCCTCGCGCTCGAGGAACTCGGCAAGGTCGACCAGAGCGTTGCCATCACGCTGGAGGCCGGCGTATCGCTTGGCGCGATGCCGGTGTACCGCTTCGGCAACGAGGAGCAGAAGCAGGAGTGGTTGCCGCTGTTGGCAAGTGGCAAGGCGCTGGGTGCGTTCGGGTTGACCGAGGCGGGCGGTGGAACGGATGCGGGCGCGACCAAGACAACGGCGAAGCTGGATGACGGTCACTGGGTCATCAACGGCAGCAAGCAGTTCATCACCAACTCGGGCACCGACATCACCAAGCTGGTGACCGTCACCGCCGTCACCGGGGAAACCGATGGCCGGAAGGAGATCTCGTCGATCCTGGTGCCGGTACCCACCGACGGGTTCACCGCCGAGCCGGCGTACAACAAGGTCGGCTGGAACGCCTCCGACACCCACCCGCTGAGCTTCGACGACGTCCGGGTGCCCGCGGAGAACCTGCTGGGCGAGCGCGGGCGGGGCTACGCCAACTTCCTGCGCATACTCGACGAGGGCCGTATCGCCATCGCCGCGCTGTCCGTCGGCGCCGCACAGGGCTGCGTCGACGAGTGCGTGAAGTACGCCAAGGAACGCGAGGCCTTCGGTGCGGCGATCGGCACGTATCAGGCCGTCTCCTTCAAGATCGCGCGAATGGAGGCGCGAGCGTATTCCGCCCGCACGGCCTACTACGACGCGGCCGCACTCATGCTGGCGGGCAAGCCGTTCAAGAAGGCCGCCGCGATCGCCAAGCTGGTCGCCAGTGAGGCGGCGATGGACAACGCGCGCGACGCGACACAGGTGTTCGGCGGCTACGGCTTCATGAACGAATACCCCGTGGCACGGCATTACCGCGACAGCAAGATCCTCGAAATCGGCGAAGGGACAACGGAAGTGCAGCTGATGCTGATCGCCCGTGAGGCGGGGCTGTGAGCGAAGCGAACGATTCGGCAGAAGTGAGCGACAAGAAGGTCGTCGTCCAACGTGGCCTGTGGTTCGAGGAGTTCGAGCCAGGCGTCCTGTATCAGCACCGGCCGGGGCGCACCATCACCGAAGCCGACAATGTCCTGTTCACCACATTGACGATGAACACGCAGGCGCTGCATCTCGATGCCGCCTTCTCCGACGCGCTGCCGCCGTTCAACCAGCGACTGGTGAACTCGATGTTCACCCTCTCGACGATCGTCGGGCTGTCGGTGGCGCAACTGACCCAGGGCACGATCGTCGGCAACCTCGGTTTCGGCGAGGTCGCCTTCCCGAAGCCGCTCTTTCACGGCGACACCCTCTACGCCGAGACCGAGGTGACGGACAAGCGCGAGTCGAAGAGCCGTCCGGGGGAGGGCATCGTCACCTTCGCCCATACCGGCCGCAATCAGCACGGCGACATCGTGGCGACCGCATCGCGGAAAACCATGGTGCGCAAGCGGCCTGAGGGAGACGCGTAGTGCCGCTCACTCAAACAGGACCTGGCTGGTTGTTCTGTCCTGCCGACCGCCCGGAACGCTTCGGGAAGGCGGCAGCCGCAGCAGATGTGGTGATCCTCGACCTCGAAGACGGTGTCGCGGCGAAGGACCGGGAAGGCGCCCGCGCCGCGCTGATCGACACTCCGTTGGATCCCGACCGCACCGTCGTCAGGATCAACCCCGCCACGACCGCCGACCACGCGCCCGACCTGGACGCGCTCGCCAAGACCAGGTACACGACCGTGATGCTGGCGAAGACCGAGGACCCGCAGCAGATCCGCGACCTGGCTCCGCTGAACGTGGTGGTGCTGATCGAGACGCCGTTGGGCGCGGTGGTGGTCAACGAGCTGGCGCGCATGGACAACGCCTTCGCGCTCATGTGGGGCGCCGAGGACCTGTTCGCGGTGACGGGAGGCACCGCCAACCGCTGGCCCGACGGCAGCTACCGCGACGTCGCCAGGCATGTCCGGTCGCAGACGTTGCTGGCGGCCAAGGCGTACGGGCGGATGGCGCTGGATTCGGTGTACCTCGACATCAAGAATCTCGAGGGGCTCCGCGGCGAGGTGGACGACGCCGTCGCGGTCGGTTTCGACGCCAAGGTCGCGATCCACCCGACGCAGGTCGCGGTCATTCGGGAGGGCTACGCGCCGACCGATGAGCAGGTGGATTGGGCGCGACGGGTGCTCGACACGGCCCGCGGTGAACGCGGCGTCTTCCAATTCGAAGGCATAATGGTGGATGCCCCAGTGCTGCGGCGAGCAGAGCGCATCGTCCAGCTAGCGCCACACCCTGGCACCTAGCCGGCAGCCTCTTACCAGGGGTTTTGCTCTGACCGCCTCCGTGCTGAGCACCTCAGTCGCCTGACGGCGCGATCCGCCGTCAGTGACCCTAGGAGGCGGTATGGCAGGGACCGTTGCGGCACCCCTGACGTCGTTGAACGTCGAGCTGGAGCCGATTGCGCTGGTCGCCCCGGATGGGACGCCGACCACCGAGACCCGGTATCGCCGAGATCTGCCACCCGAGACGCTCGGGTGGCTCTACGAGCTGATGGCCGTCACCCGCGCGATCGACGCGGAATTCGTCAACCTGCAGCGACAGGGCGAGCTCGCGCTGTTCGCCTCCTGCCGCGGGCAGGAGGCCGCGCAGATCGGTTCGGCCGCGTGCCTGCGCAAGACCGACTGGCTGTTTCCGCAGTATCGCGAGATCGGCGCGTTCCTGTTGCGCGGTATCACGCCGGCGCAGATGGGCGCGGTCTGGCGAGGCCGGTGGCACGGCGGGCTCGGGTTCACCGAGAAGTGCGTCGCGCCGATCGCGATCCCGATCGGCACCCACGGTTTGCACGCGGTCGGGGCCGCCATGGCCGCGCAGCGTCTCGGCGAAGACTCGGTGACCGTTGCCTACCTCGGCGACGGTGCGACGAGCGAGGGCGACGCGCACGAAGCGCTCAACTTCGCCGCCGTCTACAAGGCGCCATGCGTCTTCTTCGTGCAGAACAACCAGTGGGCGATCTCCGTGCCGGTCAGCCGTCAGCAGGCGGGGCCGTCGATCGCGCACCGGGCGATCGGCTACGGGATGCCAGGCATCCGCGTCGACGGCAACGACGTGCTGGCGTGCCACGCGGTGATGGCCGAAGCCGCCCAACGCGCCCGCGAGGGTCACGGCCCGACGCTGATCGAAGCGCTCACCTACCGGCTGGGGCCGCACACCACCTCCGACGATCCGACCCGGTACCGGTCGCAGGAGGAGGTCGACAAGTGGACGGCGTTGGACCCGATTCCGCGCTACCGCACCTACTTACAGAATGTCGGCGTGTGGACAGAGCGGCTGGAACACCGTGTTCAGACGCGGTCAGTGCGGCTGTGCGCGGAACTGCGCGACGCGATCGTCAACACACCCGACATGGACATCGGCGAACTGTTCGACAACGTCTACGCGGAAATCACCCCGACGCTGCAAACCCAGCGCGACGAGCTGATGGCCGAGTTGGCGAAGGAGGCGTGATGACCCAAATCATCGAGCGGCCTGCCGGTTACGGCGACGACTCACACGAGCCCCCGCTGTTCACGCCAGTACCGACCGCGACGAACCTGACGATGGTGCAGGCGATCAACCGGGCACTGCATGACGCGATGGCGGCCGACGACCGCGTTCTGGTCTTCGGCGAGGACGTGGCGACTCTGGGCGGCGTTTTCCGGGTCACCGAGGGCCTCACCGAAACCTTCGGCGACGGCAGGTGTTTCGACACACCCCTGGCGGAGTCGGCGATCATCGGCATCGCGGTCGGGTTGGCAATCCGCGGCTTCGTGCCAGTCCCCGAGATCCAGTTCGACGGGTTCTCGTACCCGGCGTTCGACCAGATGGTCAGCCACCTGGCGAAGTACCGCGTGCGCACCCACGGCGACGTGGACATGCCCGTCACGATCCGCATCCCGTCGTTCGGCGGAATCGGTGCGGTCGAGCACCATTCGGAGTCCACCGAAACCTACTGGGCGCACACCGCGGGCCTGAAAGTCGTGGTGCCGTCGACCCCGTCGGATGCCTACTGGCTGCTGCGGCATTCGATCGCCAGCCGGGACCCGGTCGTGTTCCTGGAGCCGAAGCGGCGGTACTGGGCGCGTGAGGACGTCGACACCATCACACCCGGATTGCCTATCGGTCGCGCCGCGGTACGACGCATCGGCGAGGACGTCACCGTACTCACCTACGGCGGGCTGGTCCAAACCGCCTTGGCGGCAGCGGATCTGGCCGCAGATCACTACGGCTGGAATCTGGAGGTCGTGGACCTGCGTTCGCTCAACCCGCTCGACTTCGATACCGTCGCGGCGTCGGTGCGTAAGACCGGGCGCGCGGTAGTCGTTCATGAGGGTGCCCGCACGCTTGGCTTCGGCGCCGAGTTGGCCGCTCGCATTCAGGAGGAGCTGTTCTACGACCTGGAGGCGCCGGTACTGCGTGCCACCGGTTTTGACACGCCGTATCCGCCCGCGCGGCTCGAGAAGCTGTGGCTACCCGGCGTCGACCGGCTGATCGACTGCGTCGAGAAAGCCATGAGCGCATGAGCACCGGCCCCCGAAGGCGAGCGCGAGTGAGGATCGCAGCGCAGCGAGGACCGGAGCGAGCGGGAGGCGAGGAATGAGCCATAGCGTTCGCGACTTCCTGGTTCCCGATCTCGGCGAGGGCCTCGAGGACGCGACGATCACCGGCTGGAGTGTCGCGGTCGGCGACGACGTCGAACTCAACCAGACGCTGTGCACGGTGGAGACCAACAAGGCCGAAGTGGAGATTCCGAGCCCCTATGCGGGTCGCATCGTCGAACTTGGTGGTGCAGACGGCGAAACGCTTGCCGTTGGTGCGGTGTTGGTGCGCATCGCGACCGATGCACCCGCTCCCGCGTCGCAGAACGGCGGGAAACCGGCACGCAAGGCGGTGCTGGTCGGCTACGGCACCGACGACGATATGGACACCAGCCGGCGGGTTCCGGTCCAGGACGGAACGCGACCGCGCGCCAAGCCTCCGGTACGCAAGCTCGCCGCCGATTTGCACGTCGATCTGGCATCGCTGACGCCGGGCTCCGGTCCGGACGGAATCGTCACCCGCGAGGATGTGCTCGCGGCTGCGGGGACGTCGGGACCCGACTCCGACACCGTCGACGTGAACGGTGTGCAGGCCACAATGGCACAGCGAATGGCGCTGTCACGAAGCAAGATTCCCGACGCCCACGCAAGCGTTCAGGTGGACTGCTCGGCCCTGCTGCGGGTGCGTGATCGGCTCCGGGAAGCGGTCGGCGAGGACGGGCCGCCGATCACACCGTTCGTACTGACGCTTCGGCTGTTGACGATCGCGCTGACGCATCACCCGATGTTCAACTCCACATGGGTGGACACCGCCGGTGGACCGCACATCCACGTTCATTCTGCGGTGCACCTGGGATTCGGGGTGGCGGCACCGCGCGGGCTGCTGGTGCCAGTCGTCAAGGACGCGCAGGACAAGTCGACGCGAGAGTTGGCGGTGACGGTGTCGCGGCTCATCGAGGAAGCGCGCGCAGGAACCGTCAAACCGACTGAGCTGCAGGGCTCCACGTTCACGGTGTCGAACTTCGGCGCCCTCGGGCTGGACGAGGGAGTGCCCGTCATCAACTATCCCGAGGCCGCCATCCTGGGCATGGGGTCGTTGAAGCCGCGCCCGGTCGTCGTCGACGATGCCGTCGTGGCGCGACCGACGATGACGCTGACGTGCGCCTTCGACCACCGCATTGCCGACGGTGCACAGGTCGCCGCGTTCCTCGGCGAGCTGCGCCGATTGATCGAGTCGCCGGAGCTGGCGCTGCTCGACAGCTAGCGCTACCTGCGCTTGGCAGCGGCCAACCGCTCGGCGAACTCGGGCGAAAGAATGGACGCCGCTTGCGGTTTCAGCTCGGTGTCGACGGCGATCCGGTGCTGGTCGAGGTCGATCGAACCCGGGTTCGCGGTGGCCCGCATCGAGGCCTTGGTGGCGAGGACGACCTCGCGCGGTGCTGACGCAGGTCCGGCGGCCAACTCTTTTGCGGCGGCGACGGGGTCGTCGGCGACCTCGAGCGCCAGCCCGTATCGCACGGCGGTCTCGGCGTCGAAGCGCATACCGAACAGCAGCGAGGCCCTTGCGGCCTGCACGCCGACGGCGCGCTGAAGCATCCACGTGGCACCGCCGCCCGGGTGGATGCCGAGCTTCTGGAAGCGCGGGTCGAAGAGCGCTGCGGGGCCCGCGATGCGCACGTCGGCGGCCAGCGCGAGGTTGAGCCCGGCGCCGACCGCGGCGCCGTTGACGGCCGCGATCGTGGGGAGCGTGCAGTTGGCCACCGCGAGGAAGCCGTCATAGATCGTCCGCAGACCGTCCTCGGTTGCCTCGCCGAGCGCGGTCAGGTCGGCGCCGGCGCAGAATGCCTTGCCCGCCCCGGTGACGATGAGGGCGTGCACGTCGGTGTCCGCCTCGGCCGCATCGACCGCCGCGCGCAGCCCGGCCGAGATCTCAGCGGTGACGGCGTTGCGGCGCTCGGGGTCGTTGACGGTGATGAGTGCGACGTGGTTTTCGACCTGTACTAGGACGTGATCGGACATCGCCTCAGGCTAGTGATCGCCTACAGGGTCGCGGTGATGGGCCCGAGGATCTGGCAGTTGTCCGCAGGCAGCGTGGGGACGATGATCCCGCAGCCGCGTCCCCGCGATGTGTAGGTGGCGCCGGGTGTGTAGGGCTGGGAGTAGTAGGCCTGCGCGGTATCGGTGCCCTGCATGCACGATCCGCCCGGCTGACCGGCCAGCTCCACGCACGCCACGCTCTGGTAGGGGCTGGCCGCGACACCGCACACCACCGAGGTGATGGTGGCCGTGACCTTGCTGACGCCGTCGACCTGCACGACCTGCGGGGGTGACAGGGTGAAGCCGCACGGCGGCGGCGGCATGGGCTCGGCTTGCGCGGCGCTCGCGCCGATGACGCCCGCCACCGCCAAGGTCAACGCCGCCCAGATAGCCATGACAAGCCGAAGCATGTCTGGATGTTAGATCAGGCGGACCGACCTCGGGTCACGAATCTCCCTCGTCGCTGTCGAGGTCGTCGTCGATGAGGTAGTTCTCCGGGTGGTGGTAGTCATTCACTCGTGCCTGGCCGGTATCCAGGTGCGGCGGCGGTATCCATTCGGTCCGGCCGTCATGGCGTTTTCGAGTTGTCCAGCCGCCCTCTTCGACGAGGCGGTTGTCGGGCGGACAAGCGAGGCTCATTTTGTCGACGTCGGTGGGTGCGTTACCAGCCCCAGCCGTCGTCATGGTGGGCTTCGCACCAGTAGCCCGGCGCTGTGCATCCAGGGCGGGTGCACCCACGGTCGCGCGCATGTAGGACGATGCGTTGGCCGGGTGAGGCCAGGCGCTTAGACCGGCCCAGATACAGCGGCGGCTTGGTGTGGTTCTCGAACACCACCAAGTAGTGATGTGCGTGTGACGCCAACCGGATGAGGTCGCGCATCGGCAGTAATGAGCCGCCCGCGGTCACGGCCTGCCCGGCACCGGACTCCAGCTCCTTGAGCGTGGTGGACACGATGATCGTGGCCGGCAGTCCGCTGAGCTGTCCCAACTGTCCCGAAGCGAGAACGCTGCGGCCCATGGCTTAAGCGGGAAGCGAGAAATAGCACAGCTCCGGGTGGAGTGAACAATCGTGCCTGTTGCGTGCAGCTCGCGCCTAGGGTGAGACGCGGCTACCGACGGGAGAACAAAGTCATGTCTGACTCGAACGATCCTATGGGCGCAGTGCGCCAATACGTGGATGCCTTCAACAGCGGTGACACAGCAGTCATGGCCGCGACGTGCGCTGACCCGATGCAGATTCTTGACGGGATGTCGCCCCACGTCTGGCAGGGGCCGACAGCCGCCGAAGACTGGTGGAAAGACGTGCTCGCTGAAGGCGAGCACCTAGGCGCGTCGGGGTATCGCATCGCGCTCGACGAACCGCGGCATGTCGATGTTAACGGCGACTACGCATACGTCGTTGCTCCCGCGACTATGACGTTCGATCTGCGTGGTCAGCAGGTCACCCAGACTGGCTCTGTGTATACGGTCGCGCTTCGAAAAGTCGGCGCGGATTGGCGGCTCACCGCTTGGGCGTGGGCAAAAGGCGCTTGATTTTTCGGGGGCGGCGAAGCGGCGCATCGATCAGCGCACGTGAAGCGAAGCGGTGCGACACTGATCGTCGTGCGTGCTGCTGACGCTGTCGAAGCGATCGCATGCGAAGTGTTCAAGCGGTGTGAGGCCAGCAATCAGAGCGTCAGCATGAGCGCATCGCGCGACGTGCTCGACGAGCTGCGAGCGCATCGCGCGACATGCCGCTGCGGACGGTGTGGTGAGACTGTCGCGAAAGCGCGTGCTGATCGGGTGTTCGTGACTGCGCAGGTTTGGCAGCGGTCAGTGACCGCGACGCGCGCATGGCGGTCTTTAGCGGGAAGCGAGAAATAGCACTCCTGAGATCTGCGGTTATCCGCAAATAGCGTGCTCGTCGCGATCGCGACGAGGTTGAGTGCAGAAGTGTCAGACTAGCCGTCATGCGTGCTGATGCTGCTGTCGAGCTGATCGCGCTCGAAATGTTCAACCGCGCCGACGCTAGCCGATCTCGACTTACCTCTCACACCCAGGGCAACTGTGTGCCACGCGCGTCTACGGCGCGCACTTTTTCCTATGAAATGGAGCTACAAATACCCGCCTGCGTGTGTTCAAATCCGGTAACAATGGCACTATGCCGGGCCGGTCCTTCGACGATGCCAACGCGTTCCAGCGGACGATGCGCACCCTCGCGGCCACCAAGGTGGGGGTGGCGCTTCTCCGCCCGACGGCAAACCACCTCGACCAACTCGTCAGCAGGCTCACCGGCGGCAAGCGCAGCTTCGCTGGGATCGTAACTGGCGTTCCTGCGGTCATCCTCACCACCACGGGCGCGAAGTCGCGGGAACACCGCACCGTCACGGTGTACGGAATCCCGCACCCCGACGGCCTGGCGCTCATCGCGTCCAATTGGGGCGGCACGAAGCACCCGGCCTGGTACCACAATCTCAAGGCCAACCCAGAGGCCACGGTATGTGTAGAGGGCGACACGTGGCATGCCACCGCCCGACCCGCCACACCCAGCGAGCGCGACGAGATCTGGGCGAAAGGCCTCGAGGTTTACCCAGCCTGGAAGAAGTACGAAGCACGGGCGGGCGAACGCCAGATAGAGGCGTTCGTCCTCAGCCGGAAGTGAGCCCAGATCAGGACTGCGTCATGTTACGGAGGCCATGGAGCACAAACACGTCTTCTCTCGGCCTAGTCGCTCGGCTTCGCTTCCGCTCGGTTCATTCTCGAATGTGTAGCGAATATTGAACGGCTTGTTCGTGATGAAGAGCATGAGGCAGTCGCTGTCTTCGGTTGCACCGTGATACATCGTCATACCCTCGGGGAACCACACAAAGCTGCCTGGGCCGAAATCGCCTTTGTTGGTCCGCATTGTGCCGCTCAGCACAAACATGCCGTGCGCGCAGTCGTGGGTATGCCACGGGTTGATGAACCCGGCGTCGTAACGCAAAAGCATGCAGGACATCCCGGTGTCGGGGTCGAACGTGAATGGCTTGAGCGACAGACTCCTGCCGATCTGTTCCAGCGGCAGCTCTAGCCAGTCCATGGAATTGGAATCGAAAACGTCGACGTCGTACTGCTCAGGCTGACTCGTCATGCTGACTCTCCCTCGCTTCTGGGTGTCCAGACAGTATGAATTTCCGAGTTGAGCGATGGTCCAGTTCGCGGCTGACCAACGTCTCACGACCCGGCCTGTGGCTTTACCCGGCGAATGAGTCGTCGCCGTCGTCGGAAGTTGTGAACGACAGCGCCGCCCGGCGGGCCGGACTTAAGCCGAGCAGCGCGTAGCTTAGGAGAGGATGGCCTCCACCGGATCAAGCCGCCTAAAGCTCCGCCCCGACGAAGGGCATCCCCACTCACGCGGCGACCTACCCCCACGAGGTCAAGGCCGCTGCGCAAGCAATACGGGAATTGCCACTGCGACCGTGACAAAACTCGTGACACCCGTAAAGGTTGGCAGGAGCTTCCCGAGTCAAGAATTTTGCGCGTAACTCCGCAGGATGTAGGGCCGTCAGCCGGGGAAAACTCCCGGCGTCGGCATCCGCGATTGCGCCATTGCGGCGTTCTGCGTCTGGGACGCGAGCACGCGCGACGCGCTGACGGCGTCAGAGCGAGTCGTCGACCCACCGCGGCATGAGGTTGTACTCGATCGCCGGGTTGTTCGCGCCGGTCTCGCGAATCAGTTTGATCTCCATCGCGAGGGTCTCAGCTTTGGTGGCTGTCTCTGATTCCCACAGGATCTGTTTGCGTGCGGTTAAGTCGTGCCGATGCTCGTGAAGGTCAGCAGCGATCCGTTCTTGCGCGCTCGGGCTGCCGAAGTATGTCAGCGTGCCGGTCAAGTCAGAGCCGACGTAGATTTTGCCGTTCGGATAGGTGATTTTGTAGACCTGTTTGGGGCGCATCAGCGGGGCTCGCCTACACCTCTTTGTAAACCGTTCCGCATTTCGGGCATTTCAGCATCAGCCGATCAGGCTTCGGACTCCGACCGCCGCCGAAGGCAGCAGGAAACGACTGTCGGTTCTCAATGTCGGCTTGCTCCCCACACTTGGGGCAAGCTGTGGTGTCACTGTCGTGCATGCGCGTGACGCTAGTGGCCGAGAACGACACCGCAGCGGATGACACGCTGAGGTCGCCGTTAAGCGGCGAAGATCACGTCGCTGCTGTGATCTATATCGCTCGTGACCACTTGATCGCAATCTTGGCGTCGTCAGTAGCAGCGGATGAACCTCACCCGGGGCGCAGCGGGCCGCACGACGAAGTCATACCGCACGACCCGCCACGCGTCTGCACGGTGGGCGCGCCGGGCGCCGGGCACTACTACCAGCGCCGCGCACCGCACCCATCCCCTCCGCGCGGGGGCAATGATCGACTAAAGCCACACACGCAGAAGATCATTACGCTGCTGTCGCAACTTTCGCGACAGCACCCGGCTGCGTCACAGAAACACCAAAGCGGCCCTCGCCGCGGCATCTCACTTGGTTCTTTAAGACGTCGTCGTTGACGCATGTGTTCGAATACTGTCGTCGGCCACCGACATTCATTCGGTGAAAAATTGGGCTGAAACTAAAGTGACACAAGTGATTTCAGCTCATGAGTTGGCCCACCGCATCAGATAGCGGTAGTACAGCGCACGCCTCACGGACGCGCCTGGCAGAACCTCGCCGACGGTGCGACGGATCTCGGAGAGGCTGTCTTGCGGTTCGGTGACCACGACGCCGATATCGCGGGTTTCCCGGTGCAGTCGTGAGCCCACGAGCACCGCGGGGACACACGCCACGGCCCACAGCCAGTCCGGTATCGACTTGTCCGCGGAGAGCCCGACGACTGCGATTTCGCCGGTCGGCGTCAACATGTCGCGCGCCCTCGACAAAGTCGGGCGCAGGTCCATGTGGTGCAGGCTGGCGACGAACGTAATGAGGTCGAACCGTTGCCCATTGGGTTGGTATCGCTCGAAGTCCGTCTCCACGACGGCGACACCCGGGTGGTCGGCCAATCGTTCCGACGCCCGCTGTACGGCAGGTGGATCGGGTTCGATCGCGGTGACGGACCGGCTCACGGGCGACATCCGTTGCGCGAGCAAGCCGTCGCCGCCACCGACATCGAGCACGTCGCCGTTGTGGCGCGTCGCGATGTCGACGAGCCAGGGGTGATAGGCGGTGTTGTGGTTCCAGTACTCGTCGCGCGTCTCGACCACACCAACGACTCTGCCAGGCCCCGCTAGCGTTGGGGCGTGGACGAAATGCCGCCTCCCGACAATCACGTCCACACCCGGTGGTCCTGGGACACCGACATAGCGGAAGCGGCCGGCTTCGGGCCCGGCCGGGATCGGTTCGACTTCTGGCGGCGCTGAGTCGAACGCGACGCGTCACTGCGGGTGGGTCGCGAGGTACTCCTGGACCGGGACCGGTGTGGACGACGCGTAGCCGATCGGCAGCACCAGATCACCCGCGGTCGTCTTCAGGTAGACGTCCCAACGGTAGAAGCCGGTGAACGCTGCGGGATCGACGGCAAGCACCGCCGCGTAATCGTTGACGGCCCGCACGTATTGATTGGCGTGGTTGTACTGGTAGATGGCTTGGTCGCGGTTGTCGGCGAAGCCGTTGGCGGCGAGGTAGCGGCCGGCCGCCAGGATGCTGTCGCGGGGCGAGTAGATGTCGCCCCCGTCGCCGTAGGCGGCGAACGTCGAAGGCAGGAACTGCATCGGGCCCTGCGCGCCTGCGCTGCTCGGCCCGACGACGCTGCCCAACCGGGTCTCGATCAGATTGATCGCGGCCAGGTAGTTCCAGCCAACGCCGGAAGCCGCTTCCGCCTCGCGGTAGTAAGCCATTAGCTCGTCGGCGGGCGCCGGAGCCACGATGCGCCAGACCGGGATCGCGTCCCGTGTCTCCGCCATCGCGGTGAGCTGGCGACGCGCGTCGACGTTGAGGTCGTAGACCTCGAGCAGTGGGGGCGGGATTCGGGGACGTGTGGTCGCGTCCAATTGGCTGTCGCGTCCGATGGCACGGTAGGCCGCCTGCTGGCGGCGCGCCGCTGCCTGCAGCGCTGCCTCGGGGGTCGACGGGTCACGGAGCGCCTGCTCGTCGGCGACGAGGTCGTCGGCCAGCTGCGCCGGATCCGACGCCAGCTCGGGCTGCGCGCCCGAAGGTTTGGCCGCCTCGTCGTCCAGCAAGGTCGCGGTGGGAGATGCGGAGGCGGCCACACTCGGGGCCGCGCTCGGTGCGGGCGAGGCCGACGGTTCCGGCGGCGGGCTGTGCGTGCAAGCGACAAGCGCGAAGCCGATCGCCGCGAGGACCAGCAAGATGCCGCGGTTTCCGCTCACGGCACGAAGCGTATGTCCTAAGCGCGATACTTTTCGACCGCGGCGGCGTACTCGTCGAGCAGCCGCAGCGACTCTTCCTCCGGTTTAGTCGGCAGCAGGAGCCCCACCCGTCCGTAGCCGAGGTCTTCGAGGGCGCCCCAGTAATCGGGATCTATCGGGGTGCCGAACGTCGCCAACGGCACGTCGTGGCCGGCGCCGTCACGCATCTGTTCGATCCGCTTCTTCAGGTGCTCCGCCGGGCTCGGGTTCGATATCCAGCCTGCGTTGTGCCTGATGACTCGCTTGACCGTGGCATTGGAGTCGCCGCCGATGAAGATGGGTGGATGCGGCTTCTGTACGGGCTTGGGCCGCAGGTAGGACGCGTCGAAATCGACGTAGCGCCCGTGGTACTCGGCCGGCTCGTCGGTCCACAGCGCCTGGATGGCTTCGATGCGTTCGTCGAGGAGAGCCCCGCGTGTCTTCGGGTCGGTCCCGTGGTTGCTCAGCTCCTCGATGTTCCAGCCCGCGCCCACCCCGAACACGAAACGACCACCCGAGATCAGGTCGATGCTGGCTGCCTCTTTCGCGGTGATGATGGGGTCACGCTGGATCAGCAGCGCAATCCCGGTAATCAGCTCGATCCTCGACGTCACCGCTGCGGCCGCTGCGAGCGTGACGAACGGGTCGAGCGTCCGGTAGTAGATCGGCGGCAGCTCGCCACCCATCGGGTACGCGGATTCGCGGCTTGCCGGAATGTGCGTGTGTTCGGCAATGGCCAGTGATTGGAATCCCCGCTCCTCGATTGCGCGCGCCAACGTGACCGTGTCGATGGTGTCGTCGTTGACGAACGTCGAGATTCCAAACTTCATTGCCGCCTCCGGGGACTGTTTACTGCCACGTTCCGACGCCCGGGACGCGATTGGTATTCCCAAGGTAGATGCGATGGTCGGAATAGTTCGACTGTTTCCGTGGTAGTATCCTCTAGCGGCTGATCGAACCTAGTGATCGTGCGCAACGGCGGATACGTGGATTCGATCGTGCCCTAGCCGGCGTCGTCGCCGGATCAGTGACTCGGTGCGGACAGGTCGTAGACAGTAGCGGAACCAGTCCTCACCGGTACGAAGTGCGATGCGACCCATCGGGTGATGTCGGTGTGCTGGCGACCACGGCCTGGTCCGCGGGTGGTGTCGGGTGCGATGTAGTACCCGATCCGATGGTTGGTCACGTCGTCCTGAAACTGGCTGAGCGAGGGCACCGGATCGGAGCCCGAAAACCCGCCGATCGCCATCACGGCGGTGTCCGTGGACAACTCGAGACCCGCCGCCGCCGATGACCCGTTGATCGCGGCCGACCACTGTGTGTGAGCGCCCTCGAGTAGAGCCTCGAGCTGGGTGTTGTCCGTGTCGTCGGTCCAGCCGCCGTGCCCGGGGCCGTTCCCGTCTGCGATCTGCGGCCCGACCCTCGCACCTCCGCCCTCGTGCGACTCGCCGATCGTGGCGAATGAGTACGAAGCCGAGCCCGCCCCGGCGACAACGACAGCGGCCGCGAGGCATGCCGCGGCCAGTCGCCGACGGTCCGGCGAACTCAGCGCCACCAGCAGTGCGATGGTCGCGGCGATCGTCACGGCCAGGATCACCCATCGCAACGCCGGCATCCAGTCCGCATTGCGTCCGAGGAGCCACCAGCTCCATGCGCCTGTCGTGAGAACCATTGCAGCCAAGGCGCTTCGGCCGAATACGGTGCGGCGCAAGCGCCACGCCTCACTGCCGCCGATTGCCACCAGCCCCGCCAGCGCGGGCGCCACCGACAGGCAGTAATAGGGATGCGCCATGCCCTTCATGTAGCTGAGCACCAGCCCGTCGATCAGCAACCAGCCGCCGAAGAGGACAGCGCCGCCGCGGGTGAGGTCGGTGCGTGGTGCCCGCCGGCGCGCGACGATGACCACCACCAGCGCGAGCAGGGCGGCGGGGAGCAGCCAGCCGACCTCGAAGCCGAACTCACCGGAGAACAGCCGCGTGAGGCCCGGGTCCGCGCCGCCGAACGGGTTGAAGCCGCCGTGACGCTCCGACGATATTCGGACGTTGGATCCCAGAGCGGAACCGATCGACGGGCCGAACACGAATCCGCCGCCGTGGTCGCGCCCGAGTACCCGAGCCAAGCCGTTGTAGCCGAGGACCAGGTTCATGAAGTTGTTGTCGGTCGAACCGGCGAGATACGGCCGCGACGAGGCCGGCCACAACAGCGTCAGCACCACGAACCAGCCCGCGGACGCCAGGCATGCGAACGCGGCTGCGGCCAGGTGGATGAGTCGCCGACGCAGCGTCGTCGGCGCGACGATCACGTAGGCCAGCCCGATGGCCGGTGCCACCATCAGCCCCTCCAGCATTTTTGCCAAAAAGGCGAAACCGAGTGCCGCACCGGCCAACGCGAGCCACTTGACGCTGGCGCGCTCCAGCGCACGCACTGTGCAGTAGGCGCCTGCCGTCATGAGCAGCACCATGACGGCATCGGGGTTGTTGTATCGGAACATCAGCGCCACGACCGGGGTCAGTGCGAACAACGCGCCTGCGAGCAAGCCCGCATTGGCCCCTGCGATACGACGGACGGCGCCGTAGAGCAGCGCGACGGACGCGACGGCCATCAATGCTTCCGGCACGAGCATGCTGGCGCTGCTGAAGCCGAAGAGCTGCCCGGACAGTCCCATCACCCACTGCGACACCGGTGGCTTGTCGACGGTGATGAAGTTGTCGGGATCCACCGATCCGAAGAGCAGCGCCTCCCAGTTCTTCGAGCCCGCTTGCGCGGCGCCCGCATAGAACTGGTTGCCCATGCCGTTGACGGTGATGTTCCACAGGTAGGTGATCGCCGTGGCGAGCAACAGAACGCCGAGTGCGAAGCGACGGCGATTCAGGCCGCCGATGCGACGTCGAATGCGAAAGGGGATCTCGCCTGCCGCGTCAGCAGCAGTGGGTGCCTCCAACGTCGAAGTCATAGCCCCATTGGGACATTGCAATTGATGTCCCGGCTATGCAGACGTTGGAATGTT
Organism: uncultured Actinomycetota bacterium; assembly: GCA_963822305.1. Classification (GTDB taxonomy): domain Bacteria; phylum Actinomycetota; class Actinomycetes; order Mycobacteriales; family Mycobacteriaceae; genus Mycobacterium. Next base: position 133,641 of record CAWGHF010000031.1, read on the forward strand.
CCTGTGAATGCCTCACCCGCAGGTGTTCACCTTGAACATCGCCACGCCGTGTGGCGGGAGTTGGACAGGACCAATCGCTTGTGCACGCGCTGCCTCACCCCGCGGCGTTGGGCCGCAGCGGCGGGCATGCGCCGCCGTAGTCACTCGCGAGCTCGAAGTGCCAGCATCTCGTTGGCATAGATCTGACACAGCCCGAACGCCGCGCCGTTGCGGATCAACCAGTCGTCGGCGCCTGCCGGACCGACGTCGACGGCCTTGCCGAGCACGTGCTTGGAGACCTGCGGGGACGCGACATACTGACTGGCGATATCGACGCTGCCGTACTGGACGACGGCATCGTCGAACAGTTGCTGCTGGAACTCAGGTGATCGCCATCCCGACGTCAGGCCGATGGTGATGCCTTCGGCGGCGGCGCCGTCGGCAGCCCGCTCGATGGCGTCGAGCAGCGCGGGATCGAGCCGGTACACCGCGGGGCTGGAGAGGTCGAACGGGCTGAGCCGCTGACCGTCGGGGAGACCTCCTTCGGCGCTGTAGTCCGCCGATGGCCCTGTCCCGGGGTCGGCTAATGCCTGTCCGGTGGCGCCGACCCCTGCCGGGACCAATGCCAATAGCGCGGCAGCCGCCACAAGCCAGTTCCTATCCGTTCGCATCGGATCATTATCGACGCCGAACCTTGCAGTTGACTGATTATCAGTCAATCTGTCAAAGTGGGTGCACCAACGAAGGGTGACGTCGTGATGGCTACGCGAGGGAATCTCCGCCGATGAGCCGGCGCGGACTCGACCTCGACGGCGCGCGTGTATTACTGACCGGCGCGTCTAGCGGCATCGGCAGGGCGTTGGCTGTCCGCTTGGCCGCCGAGGGCGCGCTGCTCGTCGTCGCCGCGCGTCGCGAGGAACTGCTTCACACGCTGTGCGACGAGATCGCCGCTGCAGGCCATCAGAGGCCGTTACCGGTGCCGGTCGATTTGAGCGTGCCAGGAGCGGCCGAGTTACTGGCCGCCGCAACGCTCGATAAGTTCGATCGCCGAATCGATCTCGTGATCAACAATGCCGGGGCCAGCCTGATCGGCGCGCAGACAGGCATCGGTGACGCGGCGACGGCGCGCGCCGTCTACGAAGTCAACTTCTGGTCGCCGTTGGCGCTCACTACAGCACTGGTTCCGACCATGATGGCGCGCGGCAAGGGCACCATCGTCAACGTCACCTCGACGATGCAGGCGGTCCCTCTGCCAATGCTGGGATACTACGGATCATCGAAGTCCGCTCTGGCGCAGGCGACTCGGGCGTTGCGCCTGGAATTGGCCGAGACACCCATTCGGGTCGTGGAGGTGGTCCCCGGAGCGACGGAAACGGCGTTCCGCGACATCGATGAGCTGCCGTGGAAGACGACGCCACCCAAGACCTTGCCGCCGGTATCGCCGCAATCGAGTGCAGCCGCGATTGTGCGCGGTCTCAAACGACCGGCGAAACGGGTCGTCTATCCGTCCTATTCACTTGTTCCGCTGGAGATCTCGGCGTTCGGGCGCCTGGTTGCCCGCATCGGTGCACGCCGTGTCGATACCACGGGCGCCAGAAGGTTCGCATGATGGGCGGTCGAAATGTCATCGACCGGCGTCAACAACTGATTGACAGCGCGCGCGCACTCTTCACCACTCGGCCCTACGACCAGGTGACAACCACTGAGATCGCAAAGAACGCGGCAGTTGCCTATGGCCTGATCGCGCATCACTTCGAGAACAAGCGTGGCCTGTACCTGGCTGTCATGAGCGAAATCGCGGGCGAAATCGCGGCCGCCCAACTCGCACCGCCTCCGGCAGGCGCTGACCTCGTCGACCAGTTACGGTGCGCGCTGCGCAGCCATATCTCCTACATCGACGGCTACGCGCAGAGCTTCGTCGCCCTGGTACGAGGGCATCTGGGATCAGATCCAGAGCAGCAGGAGACCGTCGACGCTCTGCGCTGGTTAGGTGCCCAGCGGATCCTGCTCGCGCTTGGAGTCGCCGAGCCGATCTCACCCGTATTGCGCACCGCGATGCGCGGATGGGTCGGCTATCTCGACGAAATGATGATCGACCGCATCAAAAACCGCGATGTCGACAGCGAAGTACTGGTCGAACTCGCCGCGGCAGCGCTGGTGGCGACGCTCCAGTCAGCACAAAAACTGGACACGTCGATTGTGTTGATGGCGCCGATCACTGAAGTGCTAACACGACCAGATACCTGGGTTCGGCCACGCTCAACTTCGCATTTGGAGGAGTCAACGATCAGCCCTGACAACTGACAAGCATCACCAGAAATCACACACCTTGTAGTGCCCCCGGCAGGACTCGAACCTGCGACCGACCGCTTAGAAGGCGGTTGCTCTATCCGCTGAGCTACGGGGGCAGCGCACCCACCCTAGCCGAGCTCACAGACCGATGTACGGGGCGTTAAAGTGCAGTTTCGGTCCATGTGGACCGACCGCAAACGGGATCACACGACGCCGATAGCAGTTGCGGGTGTTGGACGCTGCCGTATTCCGCGAGTTGAAGCCTGCGGTTCTTCGCTAACCGTCGCGAAGGTGTGTCTGGGGACACCAAGCGAGTCGCCCCTCGACCGTCCGACTACCGCTTCTACATAGCCACCAAAGGCACGTCGCGGCGAGTTATGGCGGACTAGCGTGGGTAGGTGAATGTGGGAGCCCATGGGAGGAGCAGCAACGATGGCAGGGTGGCCTCAGCCGTGAGCGACGCGCCGGGATCGAACGTGGCCGGACCTCCCGAGGAACTCAGTCCCGTCGACCTGATACTGCATCGCGGCGAGGCCAACCCGCGCACGCGGTCGGGGATCATGACGCTCGAGATTCTCGACACCACCCCGAACTGGGAACGCTTCCGGACGCGGTTTGAGAATGCCTCGCGGAAGGTGTTGCGGCTGCGGCAGAAGGTGGTGATGCCGACGCTGCCGACTGCGCCCGCGCGCTGGGTCATCGACCCGGACTTCAACCTCGACTTCCACGTGCGTCGGGTACGGGTCTCCGAACCCGGCACCCTGCGCGAGGTGATGGATCTGGCCGAGGTCGCTCTGCAGTCGCCGCTCGACATCTCGCGCCCCTTGTGGACGGCGACGCTCATCGAGGGACTCGCAGGCGGCAGGGCCGCCATGATGGTGCATCTCAGCCACGCCGTAACCGACGGTGTCGGTGGCGTCGAGATGTTCGCCAACTTCTACGACCTCGAGCGCGACCCGCCGGCGCAAGGTGCTCCGCCACTGCCCATACCGCAGGACCTGTCACCGAACGACCTTATGCGGCAAGGGTTCAACCGGCTCCCCGGGGCGATCGCGGGTAGGGTTCGCGACGCGATATACGGCGCCGCGCAAGCCGTCGGTCACGTGATACGCGACCCGGTCTCGTCGGTAGGCAGCGCCGTGGATTACGCCATGTCGGGCGCCAGGGTGATGGGGCCGGCCGCCGAGCCGTCGCCGGTGCTACGGCGGCGCAGCCTGTCGTCGCGTAGCGATGCGATCGACATCGTGTTCGGCGATCTGCACAGGGCGGCGAAAGCGGCCGAAGGTTCGATCAACGACGCCTACCTGGCCGGCTTGTGCGGCGCATTGCGGCGCTACCACGAGGCTATGGGTGTGCCGATCGACACGTTGCCGATGGCGATCCCGGTCAACATGCGATCGGACAACGATCCCGCCGGCGGGAACCGATTCGCCGGGGTCAACCTGGCAGCACCCATCGGCATAATCGACCCTGAGAAGCGGATCAAGAGCATTCGGTCCCAGATGACCCGCAAGCGCGACGAGCGCGCCGTCAACATGGTCGGTGTCATCGCGCCCGTGCTCAGCCTGCTACCGGACACCCTGCTCGAGTCCATGGCCGCTAACGTCGTCAACTCCGATGTGCAGGCAAGCAACGTGCCGGTTTATGCCGGGGACACGTTCATCGCGGGTGCGAAAATCCTCCGGCAGTACGGACTTGGTCCGCTGCCCGGGGTGGCGATGATGGTTGTGCTGGTGTCGCGGGCGGGTTATGTCACAGTCACCGCACGCTACGACCGCGCCGCGGTGACGGACGGCAACTTCTTCGCGACGTGCCTGCAGCAAGGATTCGACGAAGTGCTCGCCCTCGGCGGCGAAGGACGTTCCATCCCTGCGTCATTCACGCCGGATGCCGGCCAGTCAAGCCCTCCATCACCGAACGGAAACAGCGCCCTATGACATCGGCAGACGACCAGACGACGCGACGCGCCAACCGGCGAACCATGCGGTTGCCCGGCTCGGTTGCCGAGATCAAGGGCAGCCCGGCAGGTCCCAAGGTCGGCGCGTTCTTCGACCTGGACGGCACCCTGGTCGCCGGCTTCACCGGCGTCATCATGACCCGGGATCGGTTGCGGCGCGGTCAGATGGGCGTCGGCGAGTTCATCGGCATGGTGCAGGCGGGCCTCAACCACCAGCTGGGCCGGTCGGAGTTCGAGGATCTCATCGGCAAGGGTGCCCGCATGTTGCGTGGCAGCTCGCTCGGCGACATCGACGAGCTCGCCGAGCGGCTCTTCATGCAGAAGATCATCGGACGCATCTACCCGGAGATGCGCGATCTGGTCCGCGCCCACATGGAACGCGGCCACACCGTCGTGCTCAGCTCATCTGCGCTGACGGTTCAGGTGGAACCGGTGGCGCGCTTCCTCGGGATCAAGAACGTGCTGAGCAACATGTTCGAGACCGACGACGACGGACTGATCACCGGTGAGGTGAAGACACCCATCATCTGGGGTCCGGGCAAGGCAAGGGCGGTGCAGGCCTTCGCCGCCGAAAACGGCGTCGATCTGTCCAAGAGCTACTTCTATGCCGACGGCGACGAGGATGTCGCGCTGATGTATCTGGTCGGCAATCCGCGGCCCACCAATCCGGCGGGCAAGCTGGCTGCCGTTGCGGCCAAACGGGGTTGGCCGGTGCTGCGGTTCAGCAGTCGCAGTGGCAGCAGCCCGATATCCCAACTGCGCACCGCAGCGGGTGTGGCGTCGCTGGTGCCGATCGCGGCAGGCGCCCTCGGGCTCGGCCTGTTGACCCGCAACAAGCGCACCGGCGTCAACTTCTTCACGTCCGCGTTCGGTCGATCGCTGCTGACCGCCACCGGCGTGAACATCAACCTGCTCGGCAAGGAGAACCTGACTAGGCAGCGGCCCGCGGTGTTCATCTTCAACCACCGCAACCAGGTTGATCCCGTCATCGCGGGCAGGCTGGTCGACACCAACTTCACCTCGGTCGGCAAGAAGGAACTCGAGAACGATCCGATCGTCGGCACGCTCGGCAAGGTGATGGACGCCGCATTCATCGACCGAGACAACCCGAAGGCTGCCGTCGAGGGGCTGAAGAAGGTCGAGGAGAACGCCAAGAAGGGGCTTTCCATCCTCATCGCGCCGGAGGGCACCCGGCTCGACACCACAGAAGTGGGACCCTTCAAGAAGGGCCCGTTCCGCATCGCGATGTCTGCCGGAATCCCGATCGTGCCCATCATCATTCGCAATGCGGAGGTCATCTCGGCCCGCGATTCGACGACGTTCAATCCCGGCACCGTCGACGTGGTCGTGTACCCGCCGATATCCACCGACGACTGGACCGTGGAGAACCTGTCGGACAAGATCGCCGAGGTGCGGCAGCTCTTTCTGGACACGCTGAAAGACTGGCCGCACGACTCGGTTCCGAAGATCGGACCGTACGCGCGAAACAGGAGCGCGGCCAAGAAGGCGCCGGCGAAGAAACGCTGCGGCGCGGCGAAGAAGTCGACCCCGCCGAAGGCGACAGCCGCCAAGAAGACGGCCGCCAAGGCAACGGCCAAAAAAGTGGCGGCCAAGAAGACAACGGCTAAGAAGGCAGCCGCGAAGAGGACACCGGCCAAAAAGGCAGCCGCGAAGAAGGGACGGTCGTGACCGCCGCCGACCCGATGGCCCCCTTTTCCACCACCGACGACGCATTGGTGCTGGCGTCGGTGGCGTCGCCGGCTGAGCGAGAGTTGTTGAGCGACTGGCTGCAACAGCAAAAGCGTGAGCATCCCGAAGCCAACGTCGCGGTGCTCGAGCTTCCCGATGGAGAGCCGCCGCCGGGCGTGCTGGCCCGGCTCGTCGAGGAACTCGAAGCCGACGAAGACCGCAGCGTGGTTCCGGTACGGGTGTTTTGGATGCCTCGTGGCCTGCCCACGCGTTCCAAGGTGGTCGCACTGATCTCGGGACGCGACACCTACCGGCCGCCCGAGATCCTTCAGAAACGCTTCCTCAAGCGGGACCCGTCACGTGCGCGCGTGGTGGCCGGCGAGCCCGCGAAGGTTTCGGAGCTGCGTCAGCAGTGGAGCGACAACACGGCCGCCGAAAACCCCCGCGACCTAGCCCATTTCGTCATCCGGCGCGCGATTCTCGCCATCGAACGGGTCGAGCTGCGGCTGCTTGGACCCGAGTACAAGTCACCCCAGCTGGTGAAGCCGGAGATGCTGGCGTCGACCCGGTTCCGGGAAGGCCTGGAGAAGATCCCCGGCGCGACGCTTGAAAAAGCGGGCGAGATGATCGACGAACTCGGCACCGGCTGGAGCCGGTTCTCCGTCGACCTCATCCCGTCGATGGGCCGCGCGATCTTCAGCCGCGGGTTCGACCCGAACATCGACTACGACCGCGCCGAGATCGAAAACATGCGGCACGCGTTGGAGACTCACCCCGCAGTGCTGCTGTTCTCGCACCGGTCCTACCTCGACGGCGCGATCGTGCCGGTCGCGATGCGGGAGAACCGGCTGCCGCCCGTGCACACCTTCGCGGGCATCAACCTGTCGTTCGGGTTCATGGGGCCGCTGATGCGGCGCTCCGGCGTCATCTTCATCCGGCGCAAGCTCGACGACCCGCTGTACAAGTACGTGCTGCGGCAGTTCATCGGCTACATCGTCGAGAAGCGATTCAACCTGAGCTGGTCGATCGAGGGCACCCGGTCCAGAACCGGAAAGATGTTGCCGCCCAAGCTCGGTCTGATGAGCTACGTCGCCGACGCCTACCTCGAGGGCCGCAGCGGGGATATCCTCCTTCAACCGGTGTCGATCAGCTTCGACCAACTGCACGAGACGGCCGAGTACGCGGCGTACGCCCGCGGCGGCGAGAAGACACCCGAGGGGCTGTCCTGGCTGTACAACTTCATCAAGGCCCAGGGCGAACGCAACTACGGCAAGATCTACGTCCGGTTCCCCGAAGCCGTGTCGATGCGCGAGTACCTCGGCGAGCCGGGCGGACCGATCGCAGACGATGAGGCCGCGAAACGCCTTGCCATGCAGAAGATGGCGATCGAGGTGTCCTGGCGGATCCTTCGCGCGACACCGGTCAACGCGACGGGTCTGGTCGCGGCGCTGCTGCTGACAACCCGCGGCACCGCGCTCACCCTGGACCAGCTGCACCACACGCTGCAAGACTCGCTGGACTACTTGGAGCGCAAGCAGACTCCGGTCACCAACAGCGTGCTGCGGCTGCGGACGGCCGACGGCGTTCGGTCCGCCCTTGACGCGCTGTCCAACGGCCATCCGGTCACGTGCGTCGATGGTGGACGCGAGCCGGTCTGGCGGATCGCGCCGGAGCAGGAGCACGAGGCGGCGTTCTACCGCAATACGATCATCGACGCGTTCCTCGAGACCGCAATCGTCGAGCTTGCCCTGGCCTACGCTGCGCGCGTCGACGGAGATCGGTTGGAGGCGTTCTGGACTCAGGCGATGCGGCTGCGCGACCTGTTGAAGTTCGACTTCTACTTCGCGGACTCGACGGCGTTCCGGGAGCACCTCGCCGAGGAGATGGCGTGGCATGACGACTGGGAGGCACATGTCACCGCGGGCGGTGAGGAGATCGACGCGTTGCTGCGGGCCAAGCGGCCGCTGATCTCGCAGGCTGTGCTGCGGCCCTACTTCGAGGCGTACGAGATCGTGGCCGACGTGCTGCGCGACGCCCCCGCCGAGATCGACGAGAAGGAACTGACGAAGAAGGCGATGGGCGTCGGCAACCAGTACGTCGCGCAGAACCGGGTGCGCACCACCGAGGCGGTCTCTGCGCTGCTCTTCGCGACCGCGCGCCAGGTGGTCGCCGATCAGCACCTGCTGGAGTCCGCGGCCGATCTGGTCGAGCGGCGGACCGCCTTCCGCGACGAACTCCGCAACGTGCTGCGCGACATGGACAAGGTCGAGCAGATCTCCCGCGACCAGTTCTATATCCGCGAGTTGGGGCGACGCGCCCTGCGTGAGGCGGCCGAGTAGCCCACAGGGCGTAGCCATACGCTTGGTACATGGCCACAACCCAGAGCGTGCGCACCGGCGCCGTGTGGCCGGTGTTGTTCGGGGTCGCTCTGCTGGCGGGCGTGACCGCGGCGGGTCTCGGCGCGATGACGCTGGCCGACGCGCTGACCGCGACGGGCTTGCCCGATCCGGGCCCGGTGACGACCTACGGCCTGCCGTTCGTGCGCGCCGCGGGCGAGATCGCAGCCGTCGTCGCAGTGGGGTCGTTCATGTTCGCCGCGTTCATGGTGCCGCCACAGCAGACCGGGGTGCTCGACGCCGACGGATACCGGGCACTGCGCGTCGGGACCGTCGCTTCGGCGATATGGACGGTGTGTTCGGCGCTGCTGGTGCCGCTGACCGTCTCCGATGTCACGGGTCAGCCGCTGACGTCACGGCTCAGCCCGTCGGACATCTGGTCGGTGGCCAGCCTGGTCGAGACGGCGGGGGCATGGCGATGGACGGCAGTCCTCGCGGCGATCGTCACGGTCGCGAGCATCCCGGTGCTGCGCTGGTCGCCGACACCAGTGCTGTTCGCGGGGTCTCTTGTGACGCTGCTGCCGCTTGCGCTGACCGGGCACTCGTCGTCGGGCGGCTCGCACGACCTGGCCACCAACAGCCTGCTCATCCACCTGATCGCCGCTGCGTTGTGGGCGGGCGGCCTGCTGGCGCTTCTCGTGCATGCGCTGCGTCGCGGCGGGCACGCCGATCTGGCCGCGCGCCGATTCTCGGCTGTCGCGCTGTGGTGCTTCGTCGCGATGGCGTTCAGCGGCGTCGTCAACGCCCTGGTGCGGATCCGACCCGGTGAACTGTTCGACGGCGGCTACGGCCTGCTGATCGTCGCCAAGGCCGTCGCGCTGTGCACGCTGGGCTTCATCGGCTGGCGTCAGCGGCGCAGCGGCGTCGCCGCACTGCGATCCGACCCGGAGGCGCGCGGCGCGTTGATCAGGCTGGCGATGACCGAGGCGGTGGTCTTCGGCCTCACCTTCGGCATCGCGGTCGCGCTGAGCAGGACCCCGCCGCCGCCACCACCTGTCTTCAACCCGTCCATCCCCGCCATCGAGATCGGATACGACTTCGCCGGGCCGCCGACCGTGGCCCGCGTGCTGTTCGACTGGCGCTTCGACCTCATCTTCGGAACCGCTGCGATCGTGATGGCGCTGGTCTACGTCGCCGGAGTGATACGGCTGCGTCGGCGCGGCGATGCCTGGCCGACGGGCCGGATCGTGGCGTGGCTACTCGGCTGCCTGGTGTTGTTGTTCGCGACGTCGTCGGGTCTCGGTCGGTACATGCCCGCGATGTTCAGCATGCACATGGCCGCGCACATGCTGCTGTCGATGCTGACGCCGATCCTGCTCGTGCTCGGTGCGCCGGTGACGCTGGCGTTGCGCGCGCTGCCCACCGCGGGCAAGGGTGAACCGCCGGGCCCACGCGAATGGCTTCTGGCCGCGCTGCATTCGCGCGTGTCACGGTTCCTCACCAACCCGATCGTCGCGACGGTGTTGTTCGTCGCCGGGTTCTACGGCCTGTATTTCGGCGGGATCTTCGACGCCGCAGTCGGCACCCACGCGGCACACGTCGCGATGAACCTGCACTTCCTGCTCACCGGATACCTGTTCTACTGGGTCGTCATCGGCGTAGATCCCACACCGCGACCGATACCGCCGCTGGGCAAGGTCGGCATGGTGTTCGCGTCGCTGCCGCTGCACGCGTTCTTCGGCGTCGTGCTGATGAGCACCAACAGCGTGCTGGGGGAGAGCTTCTACAAGTCGCTGCAGCTGTACTGGCACACCGATCTGCTCGGCGATCAGAAGCTCGGCGGTGGAATCGCTTGGTCGGCAGGCGAAATCCCACTTGTCGTGGTGATGATCGCATTGCTGGTGCAGTGGACCCGCAGCGACCGGCGCACCGCCAAGAGGCTCGACCGGGCCGCCGACCGCGACGACGACGCTGACCTCGCTGCCTACAACGCCATGTTGGCGGAACTCGCGAAGCGGGACGCGCGCTAGACGTGACCGAGGACGACGGGTAGTTCGGCGAGGAGATCGCCGCGACCTACGATGCCGCGACGTCGGGCATGCACGACCAGAGCGTCATCGACACCGTCGTCGACGCTCTCGCCGAGCTTGCCGGTGACGGCAGGGCGCTGGAATTCGGTGTCGGGACGGGGCGTATCGCTCTTCCGCTCGCTCGACGCGGTGTCGACGTACACGGCATCGACCTGTCCAAGGCGATGGTCGCCCGAATGCGGGATAAGCCAGGTGGAGCCGCGATCGGTGTGACGATCGGAGACTTCGCCGACGCGCATGTCCCCGGCGAATTCTCGCTGGCCTACCTGGTTTTCAATACGATCAACAATTTGACGACCCAAGATGCCCAGGTCGCCTGCTTCGTCAACGCCGCCGCACATCTGAAACCGGGTGGAAGCTTCGTCATCGAGGTCGGCGTCCCCGCCCTGCGACTGTTGCCGCCGGGTCAGCGCGCCGTCCCGTTCGACGTCGGCGAGAAATACTGGGCCTACGACCTTTACGACTGTGCAACGCAGTCGATGAGCTCCAACTATGTCGATGACGACGACGGCGGTGCGCGGCTGCGGTCCATTCCGTTCCGCTACGTGTGGCCCGCCGAACTCGACCTGATGGCCCGCATCGCCGGCTTGGTACTCGCCGAGCGATGGCAGGACTGGGACGGCACGCCGTTCACCCACGAGAGCATTCGCCACGTGTCGGTGTGGCGAAAGCAGGCCTAGACCCGCTATCTCCCGCGAAACGGAATTCCAGCAGGAGAAGTGCGAGGCAATGTCAAGCGGCCAATGCATCACTTATGCGGCTTGGCTAATCAGAGCGGCGAGGCGTTGGGCGGGTGTGTCGAGGTCCAGTGTGGGTCGGGGGCGGGTGTTGAGTTTGTCGGGGACGCGTTTGAGGTCGGCTTTGGTGTAGCCGCTGAGGTCGGTGCCTTTTCGAACCAGAACCGCAGCAGCCGGTTGGTGTTCTCGTTGGTGCGGCGCTGCCACGGCGAGTGCGGATTGCAGAAGAACACCGGCGATTTGAGCTGCAGCTGGATGTGCTGCCAGATGGGCCATCTCGCTACCGCGATCCCAGGTGATGGATGCGCCGCAGGATGATCGGGCAGCTCACCCATGGCCTCGATCATCGCCGCAGCGACGGTGTCGGCGGTGTGATCGCCAGGCAGGTGCAACAAGATGGTGAACCGGGTGCTGCGTTCGACCAAGGTGCCGATCGCTGACTTGTGGCCGGCCACCGAGGATCAGATCGCCTTCCGTAAGACTGAAGCTGGCCCGGGAGGGCCGGGTGTGGCTGAGGTCGCCTTGCGTTTCGGACGCTCACTGGGAATGTTCGCCCGACCCTCCTTGGGCGCCCTGACTGCTAATTGAGATGTGCGCTTGGTCGCTGGTTACGGATGGGTCAGTGGGGTGTCCACGGGGGTCGTTTCATCGACAGACCGAACCTCGATCGACGGGAACTTCAGGTGGATAAAGCACAGACAGCGTGGGCGGGGATCGACGTCGGAAAGACCCACCACTGGGTCTGTGTACTCGACGCTGAGGGCAACAAGTTGTCGTCGATGAAGGTCGCTAACGACCAAACTGAGATCACCGCGACAATCGCGACGGTCGGTGCGCTCGCCGACCGCATCGTGTGGGCTATCGACATCGTCGGCGCACCTTCAGCGATGCTGCTGGCTCTGTTGATTCAGGCCGGGCAATCAGTGCGGTATGCCTCGGGACGGGTCGTGGCCGCGATGAGTTCCGCCTATAGCGGTGAGGGCAAGACCGACGCGAAGGACGCGTACGTGATTGCAGAAACGCCCGGATCCGGCGGGACCTGACCGTCATCGACCCCAGCACGAATCTGGTGCGCAATCTCGAACTGCTGACCGCGCACCGAGCGGACCTGATCGCTGACCGGGTCCGGATGATCAACCGGCTCCGCGACGTGATGACGAGCGTATTCCCCTCCCTGGAAAGGGAATTCGACTACTCCTCCTGCAAGGGGGCCCTCATTCTGCTGACCGGCTACGCGAGTCCAGAGCGGCTGCGGCGTGCCGGTGAAACGCGGCTGGCCGGGTGGCTGCAACGGCGACGGGTGCGCAACTACGCCGCGGTCGCAGCTCGAGCCATCACCGCAGCACGGGCGCAGACAGTCACGCTGCCCGGCCAGGAGATCGCCGCCGAGAATCATCACCGAGCTCGCCACCAGCACCCTGGCCCTCGACGAGCGCCTCACCGAATTGGACGCCCAAATCGCCTCGACGATTCGACGAACACCCCCAGGCCGAAATCATTCAGTCCATGCCTGGCTTCGGTCCCATCCTCGGTGCCACACTGCTCGTCGCTGCCGGCGACCTAGCAGCGTTTCCCGGCGCCGGTCACCTCGCCGCCGCGGCCGGGCTCGTCCCCGTCCCCAACGACTCCGGCCGACGAACGGGCAACCTGCACAAACCCCGCCGCTACAGTCGGTCACTGCGGCACGTGTTCTACCTGTCCGCCCAAACCAGCATGATGCGCGACGGACCCAACCGCGACTACTACCTCAAGAAACGCCACCACGGACGAACCCACACCCAGGCAGTCATCGCCCTGGCCCGCCGCCGCATCGACGTACTATGGGCCCTGCTCCGCGACGAACGCACCTACACCGCAACTCCACCGCACTCGCTCAGGCGGCTTGACAACACCATTGAGATTCCCAGTGCCCAGGCACAGCGCGGTCGGCGACCTCGGCGGGGCGATCGCTGATGGTAAACACCGCCCGGGGGCAGTACACGCCGGTGCGGCCGGTGGCGCCCCGCGGTTTGCGCGTCGAGCGCTTCGTCGATAAGCATTTGTGCAAATCGGCGCGCAGGCTGCCACGGGTCTGCACATACAGGCTCTGGTAGATGGTTTCGTGGCTCAACCGTCATCAGCTTGTCACCGGGGTGATCGCGGGCCAACACATCAGCGATCAGCTTGGGGCTCCACCGTCGTCCATCGAGATCTCGATCGGACCGCATAGCGGATGGTGTGGAGCTTGAACGCTTGGGTCGACAGGCCTTTATGGGATGCCCGAGCGTGAGCCAAGGGGTGGTAGTTGTCGGGGTTGCTGTTGCGAGCGTAATTCACGCCAGATCAATCGACCGGTCGCAGTCCTATCCTCCGGTCGATCTCAGCACGTACGGTCAGGTCGTGCATCACGGCCCCGCATGATCTCAATACGTTCACCGAAGCTGAGCCGATGCCCCACACCGCGGGGCCTAACTAGATCACCTGGATGAGCCAGACCACGAAGCTCCCGAACCTCTAACGTAGTGTCATCGCTCCAGCGTCACGCCACCACGCCACGCCAGTCTGATGCGACACGCCAACGGCCCCAGCAGCGTGCTTCACCGGCGAACCGGTACACACTCGATCGACGAACTCACGTTGCACACCTCGACCAAACGTTTGTTGTTACTTGTCACCGCAACCTCCTAAATCATTGGATGTTGTAATGATCGTATGAATCCGCACGAGTAAGTGGCTGCTGGAATTCCGTTTCGCAGCTCAAACTGCACCCGCCGCGATCGCGGCGGGCCAGCTCCCGAACGAGCTGATGTCTGGACCGGTCGCCGCCGCACCATCGCAGCCGAAGCCGGTTCGCCATGTGCCGTCGTCGAATTCGACCTTGCCGAGCTGCATGGGCGCGGGCAATGCATCGAGAAACAGGCCCAGCGCGGCAGGGGAGAGTAGCCACCGGTGGCCCATCAGCGAGGCGCCTTCGGCGTCGTCGGCCACACGCGTGATCGCCGGCTTGGGTGGCACCGTCGCCAGCACCGACATCCGGTAGCGCGGCGCCGTGAAGATTTCGCCTGCCCAGTGGGCACCGAGGTCGGTGAGTTGGTGAGACAGCGGTCCGCCGCGCAGGTGCGCTCCGAACACCACCAACTCGAGGTCCCCTGTCATGGCTACTGAACCTACGGCGACCATCCACAGTCCGCGATTCGTGCACAGCCCGTACCCGACGGTGGCAGGCGATGCCGCGATGCGTCGGTGTCGGCCGGGTCAATGGCGATGTACGGCGAAAGCCAGATCAATCGAAAGGACGAGCAATGTTCGAGACACCGTTCACCGTCGTCGGCACCATCATCACGGATCCGATCCTGCGCCGGGTCGGCGACCAGGAGGTCTACAAGTTCCGGGTGGCCAGCAATTCGCGGCGGCGCACCGCCGACGGCAACTGGGAGCCCGGCAACTCCCTGTACGTGTCGGTCAACTGCTGGGGCAAGCGCCTCGTGAAGGGCGTCGGAGGCTCCCTCGGGAAGGGCGACCCGGTCATCGTTGTTGGATACGTGCACACCAGCGAGTACGAAGACCGCGAAGGCGTTCGACGTTCATCGCTGGAAGTGCGGGCCACCGCGGTGGGGCCGGATCTCGCGCGAAGCGTCGCGAGCATCGATCGTCCGAAGGTCAGTAGCGTGACCAGCGACGACGCCGCTGACACCAAGGACGACGAGTCCGGCGACGATGCCGAGACGACCGAGTCGGACGAGGCCGTCGGCGAGAAGGTTCTCCCGGTGTCTGCGTGAGCCGGCCGGGCCGCTGACGCGCGGTCGGGACGGCCATTGTCAACGCCTACGATGGTCCGCGAGCAATACCGAGACCAGAGAGGCACTACAACGGCATGGCCGATTTCATCTACACGATGCGGAAGGTCCGCAAGGCGCACGGCGACAAGGTCATCCTTGACGACGTCACCCTGAACTTCCTGCCCGGCGCGAAGATCGGCGTTGTCGGTCCCAACGGGGCGGGCAAGTCGAGCGTCCTGCGGATCATGGCCGGCCTGGACCAGCCCAACAACGGCGATGCCTATCTGCAGCCGGGCGCGACGGTCGGCATCCTCATGCAGGAGCCGCAGCTCGACGAGGACAAGACCGTCCGCGAGAACGTCGAAGCCGGGGTGGCGATCAAGGCCAAGCTCAACCGCTACAACGAGGTCGCCGAGTTGATGGCCACCGACTACACCGACGAGCTGATGGAGGAGATGGGCCACCTGCAGGAGGAGCTCGACGCTGCCGACGCATGGGACATCGACTCGCAGCTCGAGCAGGCGATGGACGCGCTGCGCTGCCCGCCACCGGACGAGCCGGTGACCCACCTTTCCGGTGGCGAGCGACGCCGCGTGGCGTTGTGCAGGCTGCTGCTGTCCAAGCCCGACCTGCTGCTGCTCGACGAGCCGACGAACCACCTCGACGCCGAGAGCGTGCAGTGGCTCGAGCAGCACCTCGCCGAGTACAAGGGCGCCATCCTCGCCGTCACGCACGACCGGTACTTCCTGGACAACGTCGCGGAGTGGATCCTCGAGCTCGACCGTGGCCGCGCCTTTCCGTATGAGGGCAACTACTCGACGTACCTGGAGAAGAAGGCCGAGCGCGTCGCCGTCCAGGGCCGCAAGGACGCCAAGTTGGCGAAGCGGCTGCAGGAGGAACTCGCCTGGGTGCGTTCGGGCGCCAAGGCGCGGCAGGCGAAGAGCAAGGCCCGCCTTGGGCGCTACGAGGAGATGGCCGCGGAGGCGGAGAAGACGCGGAAGCTCGACTTCGAGGAGATCCAGATTCCGGTCGGTCCTCGACTGGGCAGCGTCGTCGTCGAGGTCGACCACATGGACAAGGGCTACGACGGTAGGCCGCTGATCAAGGATCTCTCCTTCACGCTGCCGCGCAACGGCATCGTCGGCGTCATCGGCCCCAACGGTGTCGGCAAGACCACGTTGTTCAAGACGATCGTCGGCCTCGAGCAACCCGACAGCGGCACCGTGAAGGTCGGCGACACCGTCAAGCTCAGCTACGTCGACCAGAGCCGCGGCGGAATCGACCCGAAGAAGACGGTGTGGGAGGTCGTCTCCGACAAGCTCGACTACATCGAGGTCGGCCAGACCGAGATCCCGTCGCGCGCGTACGTGTCGGCCTTCGGCTTCAAGGGTCCCGACCAGCAGAAGCCGGCAGGCGTGCTGTCCGGCGGAGAACGCAACCGGCTCAACCTGGCGCTCACGCTCAAGGTCGGGGGAAACCTGATCCTGCTCGACGAACCCACCAACGACCTCGATGTCGAGACGCTGAGCTCGCTGGAGAACGCGCTGGAGAAGTTCCCCGGCTGCGCCGTCGTGATCAGCCACGATCGCTGGTTCCTGGACCGCACGTGCACGCACATCCTCGCCTGGGAGGGCGACGATGACAACGAGGCCAAGTGGTTCTGGTTCGAGGGCAACTTCGGTGCCTATGAAGAAAACAAAGTGGAACGACTTGGTATCGATGCGGCCCGTCCTCACAGGGTGACCCACCGCCGCCTCACACGCGACTAATGTCGCCTCTGCGTGCCAACGACGGTGCGCAGCGGTCAGTCAGGAGCGAGTGGCATGACGGTCAATCCGGGGGCGGGGGCGATCGAGGGGCCGACCGAACGGGCGATTCTTCCGGCCAGCCTGGACAAACTCGCCAGGGCCTACATCGCGACCTATCACGGGCCGCACGGCGACGCGCCTGTCAGCGATGCGGCCACCGGCCCCGTCGACATGGGGGCCGCGGGCAAGGTGATGTCGCCGAACCTGCTGTCCGCCCACTACGACCTGGGTAGGCGGCGACAGGTCGGGGAAACACTCGTCGAGGTCTATCCGTCAGACGACCCCGGCGGGTTCGGCCCCGCGATACAGATCGTCACCGACCACGCGACGCTGCTGATGGATTCCGTCACCGTGCTGCTGCACCGGCTCGGCGTGGCCTACAAGGCGATCATGAACCCGATCCTGCGGGTGCGGCGCAGCCCGACCGGTGAGCTGCTGGACATCCAGCCCGGGTCAGAGGCCGACAACTCCCGGGAAGCCCACGACGAGGCGTGGATCCACATCCAGCTGTCCAGTTCCGTCGATCCCAAGGCGGTCGCGGAGGCAAGGGGATTGTTGCCCAGCGTGCTCGCGGATGCCCGCCAGGTCGCGCTGGACTCGCGAGCATTGACGGGAACACTGCTGGGCCTCGCCAACGAACTCGACACCGACCCGGAGGGCCGCTTCCCGGCCGCTGATCGCAAGGACGTCGCGGCGCTGCTGCGATGGCTCGCCGACGGGCATTTCGTCCTGCTCGGCTATCAGCGCTGCCCCGTGCAGGGTGGGCAGTCGTCGGTCGACCCGTCGAGCCGCCTCGGCGTCCTCCGCTTCAGGGACGAGATCCTCCCGCAACTCACCGACAGCGACGACCTGCTGGTGCTCGCGCAGGCCACCATCCCCAGCTTCCTGCGCTACGGCGCGTACCCCTACATCGTCGTCGTCCGCGAACACCCCGGACACCAGGCGATCGAGCACCGCTTCGTCGGGCTGTTCACGGTCGCCGCGATGAACGCCAATGTGATGGAGATCCCGCTGATCTCGCGGCGGGTCGGCGAAGCGATCGCGCTGGCGCAGCGCGATCCGAGCCATCCGGCGCAACTGCTGCTCGACATCATCCAGACCATTCCCCGGTCAGAGCTCTTCGCGCTCAGCTCCCGCGAGCTGCTGGACATGGCGATGGCCGTCGTCGACCTGGGCTCGCGCCGGCGCACGTTGTTGTTCCTGCGCGCCGATCAGCTCGCCCACTTCGTTTCCTGTCTCGTCTACCTGCCACGCGACCGGTACACCACGGCGGTCCGCCTCGAAATGCAGGACATCCTCGTTCGCGAGCTCGGCGGCGAGAGCATCGAGTACACCGCCCGGGTCAGCGAATCACCCTGGGCAGTCGTGCATTTCACTGTTCGCCTGCCCGAGGGATCCCGCCCCGGGAGTGTAGATGTCTCGCTCCGCAACGAGGCGCGCATCCAGGATCTGCTGACCGAGGCGGCGCGAACCTGGGGCGACCGGCTACTCGGTGCCGTCAAGACCGGGTCGATCGATCAGGCCAAGGCCGAGCACTACTCGGCGGCGTTCCCAGAGGTCTACAAGCAGGCTGTCGGCCCCGATGATGCGATCAACGACATCGCGATCATCGAAGAGCTGCAAGACAATTCGGTCAAGCTGGTGTTCTCCGAGGACGGCAGGGATGGCTCGGCGCAGCTGATCTGGTACCTCGGCGGGCGATCGGCGTCGCTCAGCCAGTTGCTGCCGATGCTGCAGTCCATGGGCGTGATCGTGCTCGAAGAGCGGCCGTTCACCGTGACGCGTCCCGACGGGCTTGTGGTGTGGATCTACCAGTTCAAGATCTCGGTGTTCAGCGACATCCCCGATGAGCCCGAGGGGCCTGAACGGGACGCGACCGCGGTGCGGTTCGCCGACGCGGTCACCGCGATCTGGCACGACCGCGCCGAGATCGACCGGTTCAACGAGTTGGTGCTGCGCGCACGCCTGACGTGGCAGCAGGTCGTGATTCTGCGCACCTATGCGAAGTACCTGCGGCAGGCCGGTTTTCCGTACAGCCAGGCCCACATCGAGGGCGTGCTCAACGGGAACCCGGGCACCGCCCGGTCGCTGGTCGAGCTGTTCGAAGCGATGTTCGACCCGGCAGCCGATCCCGACCGGAAGGCCGCGCAGACCGCCGCCGCATCGGTGGCCGCCGACATCGACGCGCTGACCAGTTTGGACACCGACCGCGTGCTGCGTGGCTTCGCATCGATGATTCAGGCCACGCTGCGCACCAACTACTTTGTCGGCAGACAGGATTCAGCCCGCGCGCAGAACGTGCTCGCGGTCAAGCTGAACTCACGGCTGATCGACGAACTTCCACTGCCGCGGCCGATGTTCGAGATCTTCGTCTACTCGCCCCGGGTCGAGGGCGTGCACCTGCGGTTCGGCTTCGTCGCCCGCGGTGGGCTGCGATGGTCGGATCGCAAGGAGGACTTCCGAACCGAGATCCTCGGCCTGGTCAAGGCGCAGGCTGTGAAGAACGCCGTCATCGTCCCCGTCGGCGCCAAAGGCGGATTCGTCGTCAAGAAGCCCCCGCTGCCATCCGGCGATGCGGCAGCCGACCGCGACGCGCAGCGCGCCGAGGGCATCGCCTGCTACAAGCTGTTCATCTCGGGGCTGCTCGACCTCACCGACAACGTCGACCAGACCACCGGCAACGTCGTGACCCCAACCGATGTCGTGCGCCGCGACGGTGAGGACGCCTACCTCGTGGTGGCCGCCGACAAGGGCACCGCGACCTTCTCCGATATCGCCAACGAGGTCGCGAAGTCCTACGGCTTCTGGCTCGGCGATGCGTTCGCCTCCGGCGGTTCGGTGGGCTACGACCACAAGGCGATGGGCATCACCGCCAAGGGCGCGTGGGAAAGCGTCATGCGGCACTTCCGCGAACTGGGCACCGACACCCAGTCCGAGGACTTCACCGTCGTCGGCATCGGTGACATGAGCGGGGACGTGTTCGGCAACGGAATGCTGCTGTCCCAACACATCCGGCTGGTGGCCGCGTTCAACCATCTGCACGTGTTCCTCGACCCGAACCCCGACGCGGCGTCGTCGTGGGAGGAACGCAAGCGCATGTTCGAGCTGCCGCGGTCGACGTGGGACGACTACGACAAGTCGCTGATCAGCGAGGGCGGCGGTATCTACAGCCGCGAACAGAAGTCGATTCCGATCAGCCCGCAGGTCCGCACCGCCCTCGGCATCGAGGACGGCGTCGATGAGCTGCCGCCGCCTGAGTTGCTGCGCAGGATCCTGAAGGCGCCGGTGGACCTGCTGTTCAACGGCGGCATCGGTACCTACATCAAGGCCGAAACCGAGTCCGACGCCGACGTCGGCGACCGCGCCAACGACATGATCCGGGTGAATGGAAACCAGGTGCGCGCCAAGGTGATCGGTGAAGGTGGCAACCTCGGCGTCACATCGCTTGGCCGCGTCGAGTTCGACCTCGCCGGCGGCCGGATCAACACCGACGCTCTGGACAACTCCGCGGGGGTGGACTGCTCCGACCACGAGGTCAACATCAAGATCCTGATCGACGCGCTGGTGAGCACCGGCAAGGTGCAGCCGGAGGACCGGACGAACCTGCTGCTGTCGATGACCGACGAGGTCGGCGATTTGGTGCTCGTCGACAACAAAGACCAGAACGACCTGATGGGCACCAGCAGAGCCAACGCGGCCAGCCTGCTGTCCGTGCACGCTCGGCAGATCAAGGACCTCGAGGCCGAGCGCGGGCTGAACCGCGAGCTCGAGGCGCTGCCGTCGGAGAAGGAGATCCGGCGGCGCGCCGAAGCCGGAATCGGGCTCACCTCACCGGAACTCTCGACGCTGATGGCACACGTCAAGCTGGACCTCAAGGATCAGGTGCTGGCCAGCGACCTGCCGGATCAAGAGGTCTTCGCCGCCCGGCTGCCGCGCTACTTCCCGACGCGGCTGCGGGACGAATTCGGACCCGAGATCCGGTCGCATCAACTGCGTCGAGAGATCATCACCACGATGCTCGTCAACGATCTCGTCGACACCGCGGGCATTTCGTATGTGTACCGGGTGATGGAGGACGTCGGCGTCGGACCGGTCGACGCGGTGCGGTCCTACGTCGCCACCGATGCGATCTTCCGCATCGAGGAGGTGTGGCGAGCGATCCGTGCCGCCAATGTGGCGGTGAACGTGTCGGACCGGTTGACGCTGGATCTGCGGCGCCAGATCGACCGGGCCGGCCGGTGGCTGCTCAACTACCGGCCGCAGCCGCTGGCCGTCGGCGCCGAGATCAACCGGTTCGCAAAAAAGGTGGCCGAGCTCACGCCGCGCATGCGGGAGTGGCTGCGCGGCGACGACCGCGCGATCGTCGAGAAAGAGGACGGCCAGTTCACCGCACACGGCGTGTCGGAAGATCTCGCGTACAAGGTCGCGTCGGGCCTGTATCAGTACAGCCTGCTCGACATCATCGACATCGCCGACATCGTCGACCGCGAGCCGGCGGAAGTGGCCGACACATACTTCGCGCTGATGGACTATCTCAACTCGGATGCACTGCTGACCGCGGTGTCCGGGCTGCCGCGCGACGACCGCTGGCATTCGTTGGCACGGTTGGCCATTCGCGACGACATCTACGGCTCGCTACGTTCGCTGTGCTTCGATGTGCTCGCCGTCGGCGAGCCGGAGGAGAGCGGCGAGGAGAAGATCGGGGAGTGGGAGCTGATCAACGGGTCGCGCGTGCAGCGAGCGCGGCGCACGTTGAACGAGATCAACCAGTCCGACGAGCGTGACCTTGCGACGCTGTCGGTGGCGGCGCGTCAGATCCGCAGCATGACGCGAACGAGTGGAACGGGGACCTCTGGGTGACGGGCTTTACGGCGCCGGTGCACGTGCGCTGGTCGGATATCGACATGTACCAGCACATCAACCACGCCACCATGGTCACCATCCTCGAAGAGGCGCGAATCCCGTTCCTGCGTGAGCCGTTCGAAGACGTCATCGACGAGATCGGTCTGCTCATTCACGAGGTCAAGATCCTCTACAAGGGTCAATTGCGGTTGAGGGACTCGCCACTGCAGGTGACGATGTGGTCGAAGCGGGTGCGTGCCGTCGACTTCACGATCGGCTACGAGGTGCGTTCGGTGAACAAACCGGCCGACTCCAGGCCGGCGGTCATCGCCGAGACACAGCTGGCCACCGTGCACATCAAAGAACAGCGGCTGCAACGGCTTTCGCCGGCCCAACAAGAGTATTTGCAGCGCTGGATTCGATGAGCAGTCCTGAGCGGGGCATCTGGCTGCAGGACGCCACCCACCGCGAGGACCTCGCCACCTTCGTCGAGCGGGCGGTGCGGCTCGACGACGCCGCCGTCATCCGGTTGAGGGAGCGATCAGGGGGCTTGGTGGTGGCCTGGGTCGCAACCGGTTTCGACGTGCTGGCGAGCCGGGTGGTGGCGGGCCGGGTGCGACCGGCCGACCTGAGCGCAGGCGCCGACGCGCTCGCCGAGGGTCTGGGTGCGATGGACCGCAGCGGTCACGTCGACCCCGGCT
Source organism: uncultured Actinomycetota bacterium (assembly GCA_963822305.1). Classification (GTDB taxonomy): domain Bacteria; phylum Actinomycetota; class Actinomycetes; order Mycobacteriales; family Mycobacteriaceae; genus Mycobacterium. The sequence continues at coordinate 155,830 of CAWGHF010000031.1, forward strand.
TTCCGATGGACTCGGCGTGGCGCGGTGTCCTGCCGCCCGACACCGGCTTCGCGCACATCGACGACGTGCCGGCGCGGGTGGTGCTCGAGCTGGCGCAGCGCGGCGTGGCGTTGGCGAAGGAGCACGGCAGCACACATGGGCCGCCGGTGTCGCTGCTCGATCAGGAGGTGCTCGCGGTCAGTTCCCCGCAGGGTGACGTCGACATCCCGATGCGCTGCGTATTCGCCTTGACCGCAATGGGTTTCCTGCCGCAGTCATCGGCGGCAGCAGACCAGGGCATGGGGCTGGATCCGGAGACCGTGGCGGCCGACGAGATCGTGCGAGTACGTGCCCTGCCCGCGTGGCTGCGGATCGACGCCAGGTTCGGCTCGGTATACCGCCGCCGCGGCGACCCCGCAGTGGTCCTGCGTTAACCCTCGTCGGCCGCGAGCGTGCGCAAACTCAGGATTTGTTTCGGTGTGTCGGCGACAAACACGCACGCTCGCGAGGAGAACTAGACCAGCCAGGCGGCGGCGTTCGGCGGCAGCTTGCCGTCGACCAGGTCGGCGCTCGCCAACAGCAACTCACCGGCCGGCAGTGAAATAGGCCTGTCGCCGGCGTTCAGCGCGCACACCAGCCCGCCGTCGACGATCCGGTACACCAGCGCGTCGTCCGGCGCGTCCAGCCATTCGATCGCGGTGCCGTCGAATTCGGTTCGGGCCCCGCGCAATCGGATGGCCTCCCGATAGAACGACAGCGTGGAGCCCGGGTCGTCAAGCTGCTTTTCGACCGTCAGCGATGACCACTCCTGCGGGAGCGGGAGCCAGGTGTCGGGATTCGTCGAGAAGCCGAACGGCGGAGCGTCGCCCTCCCACGGCACCGGCACCCGCGACGCGTCACGGCCGCGCCGGGTATGCCCCGAGCGCTCCCACACCGGATCGCGCAGCGCCTCGTCGGGCAGGTCGACGTTGGCCAGGCCGAGTTCCTCGCCGTTGTAGATGAACACCGCGCCCGGCAGTGCCAGCATCACCAGCGCCATCGCCCAAGCGCGGGCGAGCCCGACATCGCCGCCGCCGTAGCGGGTGACATCGCGGTCGACGTCGTGGTTCGACAGCGTCCACGTCGGCGTCGCATTCTCGATCGCGGCGGCCGCCAACGAGTTCTCGATCGCACCGCGAATGTCTGCCGCGTCGAACTTCGCGCGCAACAGCCGGAAGTTGAAGCCGAGGTGCAGTTCGTCGGCACGCAGGTACCGGGAGAACTGCTCGTTGTCGTACACCCACACCTCGCCGATCGCGACCGCGTGCGGGTAGTCGTTGAGCACCGTGCGGATGTGGCGGTGGATCTCGTGCACACCGTCGTCGTTGAACCTCGGGTCGTCGTCCATGTCGGCGAGCAGCACCTCGGCCTCGACGGCCTCCATGTCGGGCAGGCCGGGCCGCTTGGCCATGCCGTGCGCGACATCGATGCGGAAGCCGTCGACGCCGCGTTCCAGCCAGAATCGCAGCGTCTTCTCGAGATCGTCGTAGACCTCGCGGTTCTCCCAGTTCAGGTCGGGCTGTTCGGCGTCGAACAGGTGCAGATACCACTGCCCGGGGTTGCCGTCGGGTTCGACGACGCGGGTCCACGCCGGGCCGCCGAAGATCGACACCCAGTTGTTGGGCGGGTGCACCCCGCCCGGTCCGGTGCCGTCGCGGAAGATGTAGCGCTCCCGCGCGTCGGTGCCGGGGCCTGCGGCCAGCGCGGCCTGAAACCACGGATGCGCCGAGCTGGTGTGGTTGGGAACCAGGTCCATCGTCACCTTGATGTCCCGTGCGTGGGCCGCCTCGATCAGCCGGTCCAGCGCATCCATCCCGCCGAACAGCGGGTCGACGTCACGCGGGTCGGACACGTCGTAGCCGTGGTCGGCCATCGGCGACACCATCACCGGGTTCAGCCAGATGGCGTCGACGCCCAGCGTCTCGAGGTAGTCCAGCCGTGCGGCCACGCCGTCGAGGTCACCGACACCGTCGCCGTTGTTGTCGCTGAACGAGCGCGGATAGACCTGATAGAACACCGCATGCGACCACCACGGCCTGGTGTTCGAATCAGTCACGCCCGCAACCTACACCGCGCCGGTGTCCGTTTCAGAAGGGCGAGTTCACCATCGATTGGGCGGCCATCTCGAGGTAGGCCAGCAGCTCCTGGCGGTGCTCGTCATCAAGGGTTTGTGAGTCGATCGACGCCACTGCGGTGTGCATGCACCGCAGCCAGGCGTCGCGCTCGATGAAGCCGATCTTGAACGGGCTGTGCCGCATCCGCAGCCGGGGGTGGCCGCGCTGGTCGGAGTAGGTGCGCGGGCCGCCCCAGTACTGCTCGAGGAACATCCTCAGCCGCACCTCGGCGGCGTCGAGATCCTCTTCGGGATACAGCGGCCGCAGGATCTCGTCCTCGCGGACGAGCTCGTAGAACCGCGACACGATGGCATTGAAGGTGTCGTGGCCACCCACTTCGTCGTAGAAGGACCGCTGCGGCTGAGTCACGCCACCCATTGTCCAAGACGCCCGAAGCCGGCTGTTGGCCGGTGACGTCACAGGAAGTTCATTCGGTTGACCAGCAGACACGAAGGAATTTGCTATGCGGTTTACCCAAATCCATGGTGGACTGTCGGTCGGAGGACGAATGGCGCATCGCAACAAGAGCCGCGGCCACCGGCATTCCGGGGTCGCGGCGGGCTTATCCGGGGTGGCGCCCACCCCGACGCTGCTGCACAGCGTCGAAACTCGTCCGGGCACCCGCGAAGGCTCCCTCTGGGGCCGTCGCCGAGTACTGCTCCTGAACTCCACCTACGAACCACTGACCGCCCTGCCGATGCGCAGGGCGGTGGTCATGTTGATGTGCGGCAAGGCCGACGTCGTGCACGCCGACCCGTCGGGGCCGGTGATCCATTCGGCCACCCGGTCGGTCACGGTGCCGTCGGTGATCCGGCTGCGGTCATTCGTGCGGGTGCCGTACCGGGCCCGTATCCCGATGACCAGGGCGGCGCTGATGCACCGCGACCGGTTCCGCTGCGCCTACTGCGGCGGCAAGGCCGACACCGTCGACCACGTGGTCCCCCGCAGCCGCGGTGGCGACCACACCTGGGAGAACTGCGTGGCCGCCTGCTCGACCTGCAACCACCGCAAAGCCGACCGGATGCTGGCCGAGCTGGGCTGGACGCTGCGCTCGACGCCGACGCGGCCCAAGGGTCAGCACTGGCGGCTGCTGTCGACGGTCAAGGAACTCGACCCGGCGTGGATGCGATATCTGGGTGAGGGCGCGGCTTAGCCGGTTGCCACGATAAGGTTTGCGTCGTGAGCACCGCACTTGCACATTCGCTACTGGGCGGCGTGCCCCTGCTGATCCTGTTGATCTTGGTCGTGATGATCTGGGGCGTCGGCAAGAACCGCAAGGGTCCGCACCCGGCGACCTACAAGATGGCCGACTCGGAGTGGACGCACGAGCCGATCCTGTGGGCCGCCGACGAGCCCGAGACCATTCCCACGGGCATGCCGCACCCGTTGACGATAGGAGGCGGTGCCAGTGGCAAGTGGTGAAGTAGCGACGCGTCAATCGGCCGAGCTGGAGCTGCCCCGCGGCTTCGTCGTCACCTCAAGCGGACGGGTCTCCGGCGTCACCGAGCCCGGCGACATCTCGGTCACCTATCCGTTCCCGGTCAAGGACCTGGTGCGGCTCGACGACGCGCTGAAGTTCGGGTCGCGGAAGTCCAAGGCCCGCTTCGCGGTGTATGTCGGCGACCTCGGCGCGGACACGGCCGCGACTGCACGCGACGTCCTCGCCAAGGTGCCGACGCCCAACAACGCTGTGCTGCTTGCCGTGTCGCCGAACCAGAAGGCCATCGAGGTCGTCTACGGCGCCGACGTGCAGGGCCGCGGCATCGAGGAGTCGGCCCCGCTCGGCGTGAAGGCCGCCGCGGCGTCCTTCAATTACGACAATCTGATCGGCGGCCTCGTCAGCGCGATCAAGGTGATGAGCGCCGGCGTCAGCACCGGCCTAGCTGACGTCGAAGGCTCGGGCCCGCAGCGCGCGTTCGACGCCTGCGCGGCCTTCGATCACCAGCCGCCGCAGCGACGGGGGCAGCTCGCCTGCCAGGAACCGGTCGGCGGCGGCAAGGCCATCGTCACTGATATCCCACGACGGGTAGAGGCCGATGACGACCGTCTGCGCGACCTCGCTGGACCGTCGTTCCCACACGCGCGGGATAACGTCGAAGTACTTCGCCGTGAACGGCTGCACCAGCGCCTGCTGACCCGGCTGCACGAAGCCGTCGATGATCGCCCGCCCGACGATGTTGGGCAGTGTGTCGTCTTCGATGACGAGCTGCCATGCGGTGTTCTTCACGGCGATCTGCGGGCGGGCCGCCGCCGCGCGGGCGGCGCTGCGCTTGCCTGCCGCCGTCGGATCGCGTTCGGCTTCGGCGTCGATGAACGGCGTCGCCTGCTCGTCGCTGTCGATGTCGCCCGCGGCGGCCAGCGCGGTGACGATGCGCCACCGCAGGTCGGTGTCGACGACGAGACCGGTCAGCCCGTGCTCGGCCGGACCGGTGTCCAGCAGTGCCGCCAGCACGGCGACATGGCGAAGCGCGAGCACCGACGTGCACAGCGCGTTGACGTAGGCCAGCTGATGGTCGGATCCCGGCTCGGCGGCGCGAGCCAACTCGAGCAGCTTGTCGGCGAACAGTGGCCAGCCCTCCGCGCACGCCCAGTCGGGGTCGGCGTAGGAGCGCAGCGCGGTCTGCGCCTGCATCAGGAGCCGCTGTGCCACCCCGACCTCGGTCTCGGCGCCGACGCCGTTGACGATGAGCGCGACGAAGTCGCGGGCCTTCAACTCGGCCTCACGCGTCATCTCCCACGCCGCCGACCAGGCCAGCGTGCGGGGCAGCGGTTCGGCGATGTCGGCGATGCGGGTCAGCACCGTCTCCAGTGAATCCGAATCGAGCCGCAGCGAGCAGTAGGTCAGATCATCGTCGTTGACCAGGATCAGCTTGCCACGCGGAACACCTTGCAGCGCAGGGACTTCGGTGAGGTCACCCTCGATGTCGAGTTCTTCGCGGTGGACCCGCACCAGCTTGCCGGAACCGTCGTCGTCGTAGATGCCGACGGCCAGCCGGTGCACGCGGGTTTCGCCCGCGCCGGGCGACGCTCCACTCTGGCTGACGGCAAAGCGGCTGAACTTGCCGCCTGCGTCGACGTCGAAATCGGCGCGCAGCGTGTTGAGCCCGGTCGTCTTCAGCCATTGCCTGCCCCAGTGCGACAGGTCGCGGCCGGAAGATTTCTCCAGCGCGCCGAGCAGGTCGCCGAAGGTGGCGTTGTCGAAGGCGTGGTCACGGAAGTAGTCGCGCAGCCCGGCCATGAACGCCTCGAGGCCGACGTAGGCGACCAGCTGCTTGAGCACGCTGGCGCCCTTGGCGTAGGTGATGCCGTCGAAGTTGACCTCGACGGCGTGCAGGTCGGGGATGTCGGCGGCTACCGGATGTGTCGACGGCAGCTGGTCCTGCCGGTAGGCCCACGACTTCTCGGCGTTGGCGAACGTCGTCCACGCCTCTTTGTATTCGGTGGCTTCGCTCTGGCACAGCACCGATGCGAACGTCGCGAACGACTCGTTGAGCCACAGGTCGTCCCACCACTTCATGGTGACCAGATCGCCGAACCACATGTGCGCCATCTCGTGCAGCACCGTCTCGGCACGACGCTCGTAGGACGCGCGGGTGACCTTGCTGCGGAAGACGTAGTCCTCCAAAAACGTTACGGCCCCGGCATTCTCCATCGCGCCGGCGTTGAACTCGGGTACGAACAGCTGGTCGTACTTGCCGAACGCGTACGGCTCGCCGAAGTTGCGGTGGTAGAAGTCGAAGCCCTGCTTGGTTTCGGTGAACAACCGGTCGTCGTCCATGAACTCGGCCAACGACTTACGGCAGAACAACCCGAGCGGAATCTCCCCATGCTCGTCTGTGTAGGCGTCGCGCCAGAAGGCGTACGGCCCGGCGATCAGCGCGACGAGGTAGGTGCTCATCCGCGGTGTCGTCGTGAACGTCACCGTCTTGGTGTCGCCGTCCACCTGCGCGCCGACCGGGGCGCCGTTGGACACCACCTCCCAGTGGGCGGGCGCTGTGACGGTGATGTCGAAGGTCGCCTTGAGGTCTGGCTGGTCGAAACACGCGAACATCCTTTTGGCGTCGGCGGTTTCGAACTGCGAGTAGAGGTAGACCTCGTCGTCGACGGGGTCGACGAAGCGGTGCAGACCCTCGCCGGTGTTGGAGTAACTGCACAGCGCGTCGACGACGAGGGTGTTGCGCTGCTGGAGGCCGCGCAGCGCGATACCGGTGGACTCGTCGTAGCCGGAGACGTCGAGTTCGATCCCGTTGAGGGTGGCGCGCTGCACACTGTCGGCGGCGAGGTCGATGTAGGTGTCGGCGCCGGGAAGCGCGTCGAACTCGACCGTCGTCTCGGAGCGGAACGTCTTCTCACCGGGCGCGCCTGCGCCGTCGGTCAGGTCAAGGTCGACGCGGTAGCGGTCGACGGTGACGAGGGCGGCTCGTTCAACGGCCTGGTCGCGGGTCAGATTGGGAAGTACCACACGTCTAACTTAGTGGCCCGCTCGCGACAAGGCGGGTTGGTGGCGTTTGGCTACTGTCCGGGGATGCGGGGCAGTCCTGCCAGTCCGGACAAACCCTGATTGTCATGCAGCAGTCCGGACAAACCCTGATTGTCCTGCAGCATGTTGAGGAAGGTGCCGTTGCCTATCGACCCCATCATCTGCGGGCAGTACATGGAGATCGCGATACCGGTGAAGAACGCTGCCATGCCGGGATTGATGCCGTTGTCGGCGACGGTCGTCGCGACCTGCGCGAACGACTTGCCCGGTTCGACCAACATCGGGCACACCCGCTCGCCCAACTGTGCGGTGAGGTCGGGGTTGTCACCCGCGAAGTCGATGCCGTTGCGGGTCAGCGCGGACAGAAAGGCGTCGCGGTCGGGGTCTGGGACTGGGTCGGCGGGGGCAGGCGCCGCGAGAGTGATGCCCGCTGCGACCATGGTGGCCGCGGCGGCCGTTGCGCTAGCTCGATGGAATCGTTTCACTCGTGTAACAGTGGTTGACCCGGGTCACATTGACAACACGCTTTGATAAAGGTTTGGAACAGCGTCGCGCGGCGCATGGTTGTGCTGACTGAGTTTGTTCCACGACACCCATCGAGAGGATCCATCCAATGCCCGAGAAGTCCGTCGCCGATTTCTGGTTCGACCCGCTGTGCCCGTGGTGCTGGATCACATCGCGATGGATTCTCGAGGTGGAGAAGGTCCGCGACATCGAGGTGAACTTCCACGTGATGAGCCTCGCGGTGCTGAACGAGAACAAGGACCTTCCCGAGGACTACAAGAAGGGCCTGGCGGAGGCATGGAAGCCGGTGCGGGTGGCCATCGCCGCCGAGCAGGCCAAGGGCTCCGAGATCCTCGCGCCGCTGTACACCGCGATGGGCACGCGCATTCACAACCAGGGCTATCGAGAATTCGACCCTGGGTTCGAGAAGGTCATCAAGGAGGCGTTGGAGGAGGTCGGGCTGCCTGCCGAGCTGGCGGAGGCCGCCGACACCGACAAGTACGACGAGGCGCTGCGCAAGAGCCACCACGAGGGGATGGATGCGGTCGGCGACGACGTCGGCACGCCGACGATCCACATCAACGGCGTCGCATTCTTCGGCCCGGTGCTGTCGAAGATCCCGCGCGGCGAGGAGGCCGGCAAGCTGTGGGACGCGTCGGTGACATTCGCGTCGTACCCGCACTTCTGGGAACTGAAGCGCACGCGCACTGAGGCGCCCGAGTTCGACTGAGTTCATCGGCTGCGCATCGCGCGGCAAGGAAGCTCTGCCAGAATGACCGCCATGCGCGTCTACCTGGGCTCTGACCACGCGGGCTTCGAACTCAAGAACGAGATCATCGAGCACCTCAGGAAGAACGGGCACGAGCCCATCGACTGCGGCGCCTACACCTACGACGCCGAAGACGACTACCCGGCGTTCTGCATCGCGGCCGCGCTGAAGACCGTCGGCGACAACGAGAGCCTCGGCATCGTGATCGGCGGCTCGGGCAACGGCGAGCAGATCGCTGCGAACAAGGTGCCGGGTGCGCGGTGTGCGCTGGCGTGGAGCGTCGAGACCGCCACGCTGGCGCGCCAGCACAACAACGCGCAGCTGATGGGAATCGGCGGCCGCATGCACACCGTTCCGGAGGCAATCGAGATCGTCGACGCATTCTTGAGCGCGGAGTGGTCGAAAGCCGAACGGCACCAACGCCGGATCGACATCTTGAAGAAGTACGAAGAGACGCACGTTCCGCCGCCCGTCCCGGGACCGCCGGCGAAGGATGCCTGAAGGTCACACGCTGCACCGGCTGGCGCGGCTCCATCAGCGCAAGTTCGGCCGGGCGCCTGTCATCGTGTCCAGCCCGCAGGGCCGCTTCGCCGATGGGGCGGCTGCCGTCAGCGGCCGGGTGTTGAAGAAGGCGAGCGCGTGGGGCAAGCATCTGTTCCACCACTACGAGGGCGGCCGCGTCGTGCATGTGCACCTCGGCTTGTACGGCAAATTCAGTGAGGTCCAGTTGCCGATGCCGCTGCCGGTGGGGCAGGTACGGATGCGGATGGTCGGTACCGACTTCGGCAGCGACCTGCGCGGACCGACCGTGTGCGAGGTGATCGATCTCGCCGAGGTCGACGACGTGATCGCGCGGCTCGGGCCCGACCCGCTGCGCCGTGACGCCGACGGGTCGTTGGCCTGGACGCGAATCGCCAAGTCCCGCAGGCCGATCGGGGCGCTGCTGATGGACCAGACGGTGATCGCCGGCGTCGGCAACGTGTATCGCAACGAACTGCTGTTCCGTCATCGCATCGACCCGTACCGACCTGGTGTTGCGATTGATGCCGATGAGTTCGACTCGATGTGGACGGACCTGGTTGCGTTGATGGCGGTCGGGCTCCGGCGCGGCAAGATCATCACAATTGATCGCGAGGACGATCGCGGTCTGCCGTCGTATGCGCCGGGCCGCCCGCGGACCTGGGTGTACCGCCGCGCTGGCGAGCCATGCCGGGTGTGCGGAACCGAGGTGCGTACCGCGGTGCTCGAGGGCCGCAATCTGTTCTGGTGCCCGACCGACCAGAAGTAGGTGTTGGCGACAGAAGTATGTCGGCGACCCCACGCGCTCGCCCGACTGGGCTGACGGTTTGACCGCGCCCTACGCGCAGAGTCAACGCGAAGTCCACTCCTCAGAGACAATCGGCGCGTGGAACTCATCCTCGTGGTCGTCGGAGCCATCGTCGTCACCGCCATGGCGCATCGGCGCGGGCTGGAACCCGCGCTGATCATCGTCGTCATCGGCATCGCTGTGTCGTTCCTGCCGGGATTCGAGGCGCCCGAACTGGATTCGCACATCCTGCTGTCGGTCGTCTTGCCGCCATTGCTGTATTCGGCTGCGCTGGACTTCTCGTTTCCGACGTTCTTGCGCAATATCCGGCCGATCCTCGGTTTGGGCGTCGGCCTCGTCGTGGTCACGGCGTTCTCCGTGGCTCTGGTGTCGTCGTGGTTGGTGGTCGTGCCGCTGACGTTCGGCGCGGCGCTGGTGCTGGGGGCGATCGTGGCACCGCCCGACGCCGTCACCGCCGTGGCCGTGGGTCGCAAACTCGGCCTACCCAAGCGCGTGATGGCGATCCTGACGGGAGAGAGCCTGATCAACGACGCGGCCGCGCTGACGCTGTTCTCCGTCGCGGTGGCCCAGGTCGCGGGCACCCACACCTTCATCGAGAACCCGTTCCTGTTGTTCGGTTACAGCGCGATCGTCGGACCCTTGGTCGGCGCGGCTCTCGGATACGTGACGTTGTGGATTCGACGGCGACTGGCCAGCCCCGGTCTGGAGACGGTGCAGGGTTTGGTGGTGCCGTTCGCGGCGTTCATCTGCGCCGAGGAGATCCACGCGTCGGGTGTGCTGGCGGTTGTCGTCGCCGGCTTCGTCGTCGGCAACGGAACGCTGGGCGCGGGATACCAGACGCGGCTGCAGGAGCGGTACGTGTGGAACTCGGTGGACGTGCTGCTCGAAGCATTCGTGTTCGCCTATATCGGGTTGCATCTGCGCTTTGTGCTGGAGGACCTGCGCGAGACGCATGAATCGCTGACGCAGGTGGCGGTCGCGTCGGGCATCGTGCTGCTGATCGTTCTGGTGATCCGGCCGGTGTCTGTGTTCGCGATGTTCGGCCGGAACAAGTTGTCGTCGCATGTGGAGAGTCGCCTCAGCGTGCCGGTCCCGATGGGCGGTGGCCGTGGAGCGTTGGGCGTGCGGCGGCGGGAGAAACCGCCGGGCAAATGGCGGTCGCGAATCGACCGCCGGTCGTTGAGCTGGCAGGAAAGCGTCGTGGTGTCGTGGACCGGAATGCGTGGAGTGGTGACTTTGGCTGCGGCAGCGGCGATTCCGGCGACGACTGTTTCTGGGGAACCGTTTCCCGAGCGTTCGATGATTCAGGCGGTCGCGTTCGTGGTCAGCGTCGGCACCTTGTTGATCCAGGGGTGGACGCTGCCGCTGCTGATCAAACGGTTGAATGTCTCGAGGTTCACCGATGACCATGCCGCCGACCGGGAAGAGGAACTGAAGGCCGAACGCGTCGTACACGATGCCGCCGACGAAGTGCTGGCCGAGTTCCGGGCTAACCCGCCGGAGGGGATGGACCCGCGCGTGCTCGCCGAGATCCGTGCAGTCGTCGCACGGCACTCGCAGGACGCCGACGAGATGCCCGATCCCGATGCGCACACGAAGCGGTCCGAGGTGTTCTCGGCGCTGTATCGAGACGTGCTGGCGGCGCAGCGCGAAGCGTTGATCGAGGAGCGCGACTCGGGCAGCATCGAGGACGAAGCCGTGCGCGCCATGTTGGAACGGCTCGACCTCCAGGAGGCCGGCGTGTCAGCGCGGCTGGAAAGCCGGTTCTGACTTCTGCTGTGCGGCAGCGGGATTAGAAGCCGCCGAAGTCTCCACCGAAGTCGCCGCCGCCGAAATCGCCGCCGCCCCAACCGCCGCTGTCGCCGCCGCCCCAGCTGTCGCCGCCCCAGCCGCCGCCGTCGCCGCCGCCCATGTCGCCGCCGCCGTCGCCGTAATCTCCGCCGCCGCCGTCGCCGTAATCTCCGCCTTCGCCCTGTCCGCCTTCGAACGCCGCGGCGTCGTAGCCGACCCCGCCCATTCCCGAGAACAACGCGCTGAACAGGAATACCGAGCCGACGCCCCATGCTCCGGCGACCAACGCGGGTTTCCACCACGGCTCGGAGTACCAGCCGGCCGGAACCGGCCGGCCCGCGACGCGGCCGCCGGGGTAGTAGTTCGGGGTGCGTTCGGTCGGGTTGGGTGAGGCCTCGATCTGGCGGCCCTCGAACTCGACGCGTCGGTCCTCGGTGACCGTTCCGGCGGACTTCTGCCCGCTGAGCGACTCGAGCTCCGGTCCGGGGTCCATGCCCATCGCGGTGCGGGCGGCGCGCACGTAGTAAAGGCCCTCCAAGGCGCTTTCCTTCGCGAGCAGCGCCTGCTTCGCGGTCGTGGCCTGGTCGATCTGCCCGCCTGCGGCGTTGAACCGCTCCGACGCGTCGGCGAGTGCCTGCTTGGATGCATCGTCGGTGCCGGACAGGTTGAGGACCTGTCCGCCGAGGCGATCGATGGCTCTCCGGGCGTCGGCCTTGGCATCTGCCAGGGAGGTGGCGTTGCGGTTGGCCGAATTGCGCGAAGCCCTCCAGACAACCAGGCCGATCGCGCCGACAACGACAAGGATGAGCACCAGCAATAAGCCGTCCATGCGACCAGCGTACTCACAGGAACCTGCGGTTTTGGGCGGTGAATCAATCGCGGGTTACGCCCAGAGCGGAGTAGACCTCGCTGGAGAGGGCGACGCTGCGGGGGTCGGCGTTGCATTTGGTGGCGTCGAAGTAGTTCATGACGTAGGCGTAGCCGATGCGGTGTTCGAGGTCGACGAACCCGAAGCTTCCGCCAGAGCCGCCGTGACCGAAGATCTTTGTGTTCGGGCCGTTCATCCCGCGCTGGTTGAGCATGTAGCCCAGGCCCCAGCCGTGGTCGGCGACGCGCTGACCGAGTACAAGGTCAGTGTCGAAGCCGCCCTGTGAGATTCGGCATTTCTCCATGTGCTCGTAGCTGAGGATCTTGCCGTGGGCGAGTGCGTTGTAGAAGGTGGCAAGGCCGAGCGCCGTGACATGGGCGTTGGTGGACGGGAATTCGGCGGTGCGCCAGGCGGTGATGTCGGTGGAGCCGAGCTCGTCGTCGGGGATGAAGCCCATGGCGATCGAGAATGCGGCCATCGGATGCGCGGTGATGCTGGTCGGGTAGCCGGGCGCTTGGCCGGCGGCCAGCACGTCGCGGATGTGGGGCTTGTTGACCATGTCGGCGCAGCGGTGATGCTCGGCGGCCGGCAGGCCGATGTGGACGTCGATGCCGAGGGGTTCGGCGATTTCTTTGCGGAGGTACTCGCCGAGTGTGCGACCGGTGATGCGGCGGACGATCTCGCCGAGGATGAAGCCGAAGCTGACCATGTGATAGCCCTGTGCGGTGCCCGGCTGCCACCAGGGTTCGGCTCTTGCGAGGTGGTCGCAGACGGCGTCCCAGTCGAGGGTCTCGTTCGGAGTGAGGCGGGTATGGGGACCGATGACGCCGGAGCGATGGCCCATCACCATGGCGACGGTGATGTCTTGCTTTCCGGCTTGGGCGAATTCGGGCCAGTACTCGGCGACGGGTGCTTGTAGGTCGAGCTCACCGCGATCGGCGAGAAAGTGAATGCAGGTGCTAGTCAGGGCTTTTGAGCCGGAGAAGATGCTGGCGAGGGTGTCTTCATGCCAGGGTCTTTTGTTGGCGGCGTCGGCGGTGCCGCCCCACAGGTTGACGGCGAGTTGGCCGTCGACCCAGACGGCGACGGCGGCGCCGACTTCGTTGCGTTCGCGGAAGTTTGTTTCGAAGGCATCGCGGACGTCCTCGAAACCGGGGGAGCAGGAGCCATTGACGGTGACTCGCAAATGGTCGTTCACGAGCCTCCTGACGATGGTGAGCCCGCCCAGTGTGGCACCGTCCCCTTCTGGCGCGGCTGCAAGAAGACTGTGTTTCGGTTGCAGTTAGGTCGCGTTGTTGCTACGGCCTACCGACCTCCAAATTGCGCCCCGTCGATAACGG
>CAWGHF010000032.1:0-163441 GCA_963822305.1 uncultured Actinomycetota bacterium
GCACCACCGGTAGATCGTCGTACTCGAAGTCGATCCCTTCGAGCGCGTCCTGCGCCTCATAAGCGGTGCGGGCCACTACGACGGCGACGGCTTCGCCCGCGAAGTTCACCGTGTCCACCGCGAGCGACGGTGCGGGTGGCGCCTTCATGTCCTCGGTGATCTGCCATGCGTTGGGCAGGCTGCCTTGCTCTGCGGCGAGGTCGGCGCCGGTGTAGACCGCGACGACGCCGGGCATGCTGCGCGCGGCGGTCGTGTCGATGCTGGTGATGCGCGCATGCGCGACGAGACTGCGCAGGATGGCCACGTGCTGCATGCCCGGCAACACGATATTGTCGGTCCACCGGGTGCGACCGGTGATCAGATGGTGGTCTTCCTTACGAATCCTCGCCTTGCCATTTCAGGCTCAGCCGTGGCGGTCATCGCACGCCTCCTGCAGTATCAGCTTTCGGTGCAACGCTTTTCGCGTCCGTAGCGGTGCTATCGGCCGCCGTGGCGCGCAGTCGCTGCGCCGCGTCCTGCACTGCGCTGACGATGTTCTGGTATCCCGTACAGCGGCACAGGTTGCCTTCCAGGCCGTGCCGTATCGCGTGTTCGTCCGGGTCGGGGTCCTCGGCGAGCAGGTCGATGGTCTGCATGATCATTCCGGGGGTGCAGAAGCCGCACTGCAAGGCATGGTTGTCGCGAAACGCCTCCTGTACGGGGTGCAGCGTCCCGTCGTCTCGCGAGAGGCCTTCGACGGTCACGACGTCGCCGCCGTCGGCCTGCACGGCGAGCACAGAGCACGACTTGACGCTGTAGCCGTTGAGGTGCACGGTGCACGCGCCGCAGTTGCTGGTATCGCAGCCGACCACGGTTCCGACCTTGCCGAGCCGGTCCCGAAGGTAGTGCACGGCAGAAGCCGCGGCTCCACGTCGTCGGTATAAGGCGTCCCATCGACGGTGACAGTGATGCGCATAGGCCTACTCTGCTCTGGCTGGCGGCCACGAACGCCTGAAACGACGAAACCGGTTCCGCGCCGGTCGCGGTCAGACGTTGCGGATTTCGTCGAGAAGCTGCTGCAGCGTCACGAGGCTGTGGCCTGCCAGCAACCGATCGATGAATGGCAGCGCGGCCGCGATCCCGGATTGCACTGGCCGATAACCGCCCGCCCCTGCATGCGGGTTAACCCACAGCACCGCATGGGCGAGCCGCTGCAGGGCTGCCATCTGTTCGGCGAGCAGCGTCGGGTCGTCGCGCTCCCAGCCGTCGGAGAAGATCACCACAACCGCGCCGCGGGCGGTGCCGCGTCGACCCCAGCGGTCCAGAAATGCGCGCATTGTCTCGCCGAGCCGGGTTCCGCCGGCCCAGTCGGGCACCGCCCGGCCCGCGGTGGCCAGCGCAAGTTCGGGATCGCGGATGCGCAGCGCCCGCGTCAGCCGGGTCATGCGGGTGCCGAGAGAGAACACCTCGGTGGTGGGGTTCGCGCGGGCGACGACGTGCGCGAAGCGCAGCAGTGCATAAGCATACGGGTTCATCGAGCCGGATACATCGAGCAGCAGCACTGTTCGGCGCGGCCGGGTGGCCTTGCGGTGATGCCTGGGTCGCACCGGTTCGCCACCCGCGGCGAGCATGTGGCGCACTGTGCGCCGCGGGTCGACCCGGCCTCGACGCGACGGCCGCAGCCGCAAGGCCGGGCGAGTCGCGGCGTGCGGGCGCAGTTCGGTGATGAGCTCGGCGAGGTGCGCCCGCTCGGCGGCGGTCAGTTCCGCGATATCCCGGTGGCGGAGTATCTCGGTGTCGGCGGCAGCGACCCGGAGTCGAGGCGCATCACCGGCGGTGTCGGTGGCGCCGGCGGCATCCAGGGCGGCTATTCGGGAGCGGCGTGCCTGTTGAGTGCGATGCGGCGCCCGCTTGGGCACGGTTCCGCCGAACCAGCTTTCGAACACCAGGTCGTAGCGCGGAATGTCGGCAAAGCCTCGGCACAGGGTCGCGCGGCCGGTCCAGTACACCTGCCGGGGGTCGGCGACGTCCACATGACGCAGTGCCCGCGTGTACGTCTCGACGGAATCCGAAGCCACCGGCAGCCCCGCGGCCGCGAGGGCACGCGCGAAACCCGCGACGCCGATGAGCGGGTCCGTGGTGACAGGCATTCGCGTCTCACCCCGCCAGCAGTCGGTCCAGCCCCAGCCTGGCGACGCGCTCCAGGTCCTCGTGGTACTTGACGACCGCGCCGAGCGTGGCCGCCGCGCTCTGCGCGTCGAGGACATCACGGTCGAGTTCACGCAGCGCGCGTGCCCAGTCCAGCGATTCGGCGACGCCGGGCGGCTTGACCAGTTCCATCCCACGCAGTGCGTGCACCGCGCTGGCCACCTGGTCGGCGAGTGCCTCGGTGATGCCGGGGATGCGGCGGCGAAGAATCGCGATTTCACGCGCCAGGTCGGGATGCTCGAGCCAGTGGTAGAGACAGCGCCGCTTGAGGGCGTCGTGCACGTCGCGGGTGCGGTTGGACGTGAGCACCACCAGCGGTGGCGATGCCGCCCGCACCTCGCCGAGTTCGGGAATGGTCACTGCGTTGTCGTCGAGCACCTCAAGTAGGAACGCCTCGAATTCGTCGTCGGCCCTGTCGATTTCGTCGACGAGAAGCACGCACGGTGCTTCGGTGAGCGCACGCAGCAGCGGTCGCGCCAGCAGGAACCGCTCGGTGTAGAGGGAGCGTTCGGCGGATTCGGCCTCGAGGTGTCCGGCGCTGGCGGCCTCCAGTGTTCGCAGGTGCAGTAACTGCCGAGGGAAATCCCAGTCATAGAGCGCCTGCGTCGCGTCGATGCCCTCGTGGCACTGCAGGCGGATCAGTCGAAGGTGCAGCGCCTCGGCGAGCGCGGCGGCAAGTGACGTCTTTCCGGTGCCGGGGTCACCCTCGCAAAACAGCGGTCGTCCCATCCGCAATGCCAGGTAGGCGGCCGTCGCCACGCCTTCGTCGGCGAGATAGCCGGTCGCCTCGAGCGCCTGTGCCAGTTCGGTCGGCGAAACGACACTGGGCGTGGAATCGCTCACCCCCGCGAGCCTAGGTCAGGGTTTGGTCTTGTCGCAGAAGCAATTGATGCGCGTCCGATACCTGGCGCGCCGCGCGGGTAACCGCGTTCACAGACTGCTCGGCGTTATCGTCGAAGATGTGATCCCCGTACCACGGGCGTGGATGTTGGCCAGTGCGATGCTGGTCGGAACGGCGGTCGGGCTGCTCGGCGCGATCGCGGCGATAAAGCTGGTGGATGTGACCATTCGGCCCGATGTCGTCATCGCCCTTGTTGTCGGGGTGCCGAGCGCGGTCGGCATGGTGCTGATACTGGCATCGCACCGGCGCTGGATGACGGCACTCGGCGCGTTCATCCTTGCCATCGCGCCTGCTTGGTTCGCCGCGCTAGCCATCATCCAGGTGGTGCACGGTGCCTGAGCAGACGTACCGGGGGACCCACCGCCATCGCGCACCGCTGGGGTGGCATCCTCCGCGCATCGCGCAGGAGTCGAACGACGCCGACCCCGGCCCGCAGCTCGACGATCCGACGTCGCCGTTCACACCGACCTTCACTGGGGAGCTGCCCGCGGTCGCCGACGAGGCGCCTTCCGAGCCGCTGCCTGCTCCCGCCGATCAGATCGATGAGCGCAGCGATGAGCCGTACCTGAAACGCTGGACGTTCGTGTTCGTCGTGGCCGCGGTGTGGATCGTGGCAGCGGCAGTCGGGCTGGGCCTCTTCTACTGGTGGTTCCACTCGATAAACAAGACACCTGCTGTTTTCATCGTGCTGGTCTACCTGGTGATGTGCACCGTCGCGGCCCTGATCGCGGCGATGGTGGGCGGCAAGCCTCTGATCTCCGCGCTGAGCATCGCGCTCCTTTCGGCGCCGTTCGCGTCGACGGCCGCGGCGGCCGTGCTGTACGGCGTCTACTTCTGCGATCGAGCAAGCCGCTGTCTGGTGGGCGTCATCCCCTATTAGGGTTGGCGGGGTGAGCCACTATGACGTCGTTGTTCTCGGAGCAGGCCCAGGCGGATACGTCGCAGCGATCCGCGCCGCTCAATTGGGGCTGAAGACCGCAGTCGTCGAACCCAAGTACTGGGGCGGGGTGTGCCTCAATGTCGGCTGTATCCCCTCGAAGGCGTTGCTGCGCAACGCCGAGCTCGCGCACATCTTCACCAAGGAGGCCAAGCAGTTCGGCATCAGCGGGGAGGCGACGTTCGACTACGGGGTCGCCTTCGATCGCAGCCGCAAGGTCGCCGAGGGCCGCGTCGCGGGCGTGCACTTTCTGATGAAGAAGAACAAGATCACCGAAATCCAGGGCTACGGGAAGTTCAAGGACGACCACACGCTGGAGGTCGACCTCAACGAGGGCGGCACCGAGACGGTGACATTCGACAACGTCATCATCGCCACCGGAAGCAGCACCCGTCTGGTGCCCGGCACGTCGCTGTCGGAGAACGTCGTCACCTACGAGAAGCTGATCATGACGCGGGACCTGCCTGCCTCGATCGTCATCGCGGGGGCGGGCGCCATCGGCATGGAGTTCGGCTACGTGATGAAGAACTACGGCGTCGACGTCACCATCGTCGAGTTCCTACCGCGGGCGCTGCCCAATGAGGACGCCGAGGTGTCCAAGGAAATCGAGAAGCAGTTCAAAAAGCTCGGCGTCAAGGTCCTCACCGGCACCAAGGTCGAAGCGATCTCCGACAGCGGCGGCGATGCTCCACGGTCACCGTCAGCAAGGACGGAAAGTCCGAAGAGCTCAAGACCGAGAAGGTGCTGCAGGCGATCGGCTTCGCGCCCAACATCGAGGGCTACGGGCTGGACAAGGCCGGCGTGACGGTCACCGAGCGCAAGGCCATCGGCATCGACGACTACATGCGCACCAACGTCCCCCACATCTACGCGATCGGCGATGTCACCGGGCTGCTCCAGTTGGCGCACGTCGCCGAGGCGCAGGGTGTGGTCGCGGCCGAAACCATCGGCGGCGCAGACACATTGCCGCTCGGCGACTACCGGATGTTGCCGCGCGCGACGTTCTGCCAGCCCCAGGTGGCCAGCTTCGGCCTCACCGAGGAGCAGGCGCGCGACGAGGGCTACGACGTCAAGGTCGCCAAGTTCCCGTTCACCGCGAACGCCAAGGCGCACGGCGTCGGTGACCCCAGCGGATTCGTCAAGCTGATCGCCGACGGCAAGTACGGCGAACTGATCGGCGGCCACCTCATCGGCCACGACGTGTCGGAGCTGCTGCCCGAGCTGACGCTGGCCCAGAAGTGGGATCTGACCGCCACCGAGTTGGCCCGCAACGTCCACACCCACCCGACGATGTCCGAAGCGCTGCAGGAGTGCTTCCACGGGCTCATCGGCCACATGATCAACTTTTGAGAGCGATCTGGGTCGCCGGTATCGGCGGATTGATTGTCGGCCACATGCTGTGGCTGGCCGGTATCTCCGTCGCCATCGCGACGCGCACGGTCAGCGACTGGGTGCTGGTGGTGGCCACGGCGTCGTTGATCGTCGGCATCGTTGCCGGGCTGTTGGGCTGGCGCGCGTACCGGCGTAAGTCGGAGGTGCGGGCGGCGTTCCTGTGCGCCCTGCCGATATCGCCGGTGCTGCTGTCGCTCGTCGTGCTCGGCGTCACCTACCTCTAGTCCCTGCGTCGAATTTGCACTGAGGGCTGTGATTGTGATCGCGAGACGACCATGGGTGCAATCTCGAACGGCGTCGGCTGGCCAACCGCAATCTCTCTCGGTTTCAGTCCGGGAAGTCCAGAGGCACGTTCAGCGTGGCGATGGTGGCCGCCAGCCCGTCGTATTGCGCTGCCAGCATGCAGAATTCGATCAGCTGCGATTTGTTCAGGTGACTTGCCAACGTCGCCCACGTCTCCGGTGACACACCCCTTGTGACGACGAACTCGTCGGTGGCGGTGATCAACGCCCGCTGCCGGTCGGTCAGCCCGTCGGCATCGGGCCCCTCGAAGATCTTGGCCTGCAGTTCGGGTCCGATGCCGCGGGTCCTGGCCAGCCTGCGGTGCTGCTGTAGTTCGTACTCGCAGTCGCGGAGATGGCCGACGCGAAGGATGACGACCTCGGCGTCCTTGACGGGCAGCTTGCTCAGCAGACCGAGCAACATTCCGCTGTACGGCAGCCATGCGAGGAAAAGCAGCTTGTGCTGGCCCAGCACGTTGAAGAGGGTGAAGCGCGGTGCCCGGATGGTCCGCGCGCCCAGCTTGGCGATCGCCCAGTTGATCGGGCCGAGTTCGCGGAAGCCCCCCGGTTCGATGCGGGCCGGCGCGCTCACGTCTGCCTCACCAGGTAGGGCGACACCGTGCTGCGGTGTTCGTCGATGTCCAGCGCGCGCCCGAGTGCCGGGAACGCACGCTGCGGGCAGTTGTCCCGCTCGCACACCCGACAGCCCGCTCCGATCGGTGAGGCGATGTCACCGGACAAGTCCAGTCCCTCCGAGTAGACGAGTCGGTGTGCGTGCCGAAGTTCGCAGCCGAGCCCGATGGCAAATGTCTTGCCCGGCTGACCATATCGCGAGGCACGGCGTTCGACAGTGCGCGCCACCCACATGTAGTTGCGGCCGTCGGGCATCTGCGCGACCTGAACCAGGATCTTGCCGGGGTTGGCGAACGTCTCGTAGACGTTCCACAATGGGCAGGTGCCGCCGCTGGACGAGAAGTGAAAACCAGTGGCGGACTGCCGCTTTGACATGTTGCCCGCCTTATCGACCCGGACGAACGAGAACGGCACACCGCGCATCGACGGCCGCTGCAGCGTCGAGAGTCGGTGCGCGATCGTCTCGTAGCTGACCGAGTAGAACGCCGAGAGCCGCTCGACGTCGTAGCGGAACTTCTCCGCGACCTCGTGAAACTGCCCGTACGGCAGCACCGTCGCCGCGGCGAAGTAGTTGGCCAGACCGAGCCGGGCAAGCGTGGTCGACTCTTCGCTGGTGAACTTGCCCTCCTCGACGAGTTTGTCGATCAGGTCGCCGAACTCGAGGTAGGCCAGTTCGGCCGCCATCTTGAAAACCTGTTGGCCCGACGAAAGGTGGCTGCCGATCTCGAGCCGGCGCGTCGCAGGGTCGTAGCGGTGCAGCACGGTGCCGCCGAGGTCGGTGCGCCGCACGATGTGCACTCCGTGCACGGCTTTCAGCCGGTCGGAGAGATCGCGCGCGAGGTCACCGCGGTGCATGCGCAGGTCGATGGTGAGATCCTCGGCGGCGGTGTCGAGCTCGTGGAGGTAGTTCTGCCGCTGGTAGAAGTAGTCGCGCACTTCCTCGTGCGGCATCGTGATGGAGCCGCTGCCGCTGCCGTCGGAGAACCGGTCCTCGGTAGCGGCGGCCAGCTGCGTGGTGGTGATCTGGTAGCGCCGATGCAGGTTGACCATCGCGCGGGCCAGCGTGGGGTGGGCGTTGACGATGTCGGCGATCTCCGCCGGGTCGACGTCGATGTCCAGGTCGCGGTCCATCGTCACCTCGCGCAGCTCGGCGACCAACCGGGTGTCGTCCTGGGAGGCGAAGAAGGTCGCGTCGACACCGAACACCTCGGTGATCCGCAACAGCACCGCGACGGTCAACGGACGGACGTCGTGCTCGATCTGGTTCAAATAGCTCGGCGAGATCTCCAGCATCTGCGCCAGTGCGGCCTGGCTGAAACCCCGCTCACTGCGCAGCTGCCGCACCCGCGAGCCGACGAAGGTTTTGGGCATGTCAGAAAGCATATCGAGAATGTGAAGGACACCTTCGCAGACTTGGCAGCCGGTCGGCCTATGGCAGTATCTGCACCAATGAGTACCAAGCAGGATCCGGTGAGTGGACTGGCAAAGGTTTTGATGCCGGTGCCCGATCCGCACCCTGACGTGTTCGACATCGAATGGCCGTTGCGGGTCGCCGACGTCGACCGCGAGGGCAGGCTGAAGTTCGACGCCGCCACCCGCCACATCCAGGACATCGGCTCCGATCAACTCCGCGAGATGGGATTCGAGGAGACACATCCGCTCTGGATCGTGCGCCGCACCATGGTCGACTTGATCGAGCCGATCGAGTTCAAGGACATGTTGCGGCTGCGGCGCTGGTGTTCGGGGACTTCCAACCGTTGGTGCGAGATGCGGGTCCGCATCGACGGGCGCAGGGGCGGGCTCATCGAGTCCGAGGCGTTCTGGATCAACATCAACCGCGAGACGCAGGGTCCCGCGCGCATCTCCGACGACTTCCTCGAGGGCCTGCAGCGAACCACCGATGTCGACCGGTTGAGGTGGAAGGCCTATCTGAAGGCGGGCCGACGCGAGGATGCAGCCGAAATCCGCGACTATCCGGTCCGCGTCAGCGACATCGACATCTTCGACCACATGAACAACTCCGTGTATTGGAGCGTCGTCGAGGACTATCTCGCCGGCACGCCGGAGATGCTGACGGCGCCGCTGCGCGTGACCATCGAACACGACGCGGCGGTGGCGCTCGGCGACAAGCTGGAGATCATCGCGCACGTTCATCCCGCAGGTTCGACCGATCAGTTCGGCGCCGAACTGACGGATCGCACTGTTACAACGCTCACATACGCCGTCGGCGACGAGACGAAAGCCGTCGCATCCATCTTCGCGCTTTGACTCGGCCCGCTTAACAGTACGGGCGTACTGACCAGCGAAAATTGGCTACTGGCGAGTAGAAACTGAACCGTTTCAGCTGATAGCTCTCTTCGCAAACTTTGCAAGATGGCGCACGCGGTTAGCGAAAATTGGCAACCGAAACGGGTGGACCTGCGCATATGGCGAGGTGCATTATCGGATTAGCGCAACAGCGAAGTTGTTAGGGCGTTAACAAGCCGGGAAATTCCGGTACTGCCCCCGCGATAGCCGAGAACACAGAAGGAGCAGCCCAATGTCTACCGTTGGCACGCCGAAATCACCCGAGCAGATCCAGCAGGACTGGGACACCAACCCGCGGTGGAAGGGCATCGAGCGCACCTACACCCCCGCCGACGTCGTCGCACTGCAGGGCTCGGTGGTCGAGGAAGCCACGCTGGCCCGCCGCGGCGCAGAGGTGCTGTGGTCGCAGCTGCATGACCTGGAGTTCGTCAACGCGCTCGGCGCGCTGACCGGCAACATGGCGGTTCAGCAGGTCCGCGCGGGCCTGAAGGCCATCTACCTGTCGGGCTGGCAGGTCGCCGGCGACGCGAACCTGTCCGGCCACACCTACCCGGACCAGAGCCTGTACCCGGCCAACTCGGTGCCGCAGGTGGTGCGCCGCATCAACAACGCGCTGCTGCGCGCCGACGAGATCGCCAAGGTCGAGGGTGACACGTCCGTCGAGAACTGGCTGGCGCCGATCGTCGCCGACGGGGAGGCCGGCTTCGGTGGTGCGCTCAATGTCTACGAGCTGCAGAAGGCCATGATCGCCGCGGGTGTCGCCGGTTCGCACTGGGAGGACCAGCTGGCGTCGGAGAAGAAGTGCGGCCACCTCGGCGGCAAGGTGCTGATCCCGACCCAGCAGCACATCCGCACGCTGACCTCGGCCCGGCTGGCCTCAGACGTCGCCGATGTGCCGACCGTCGTCATCGCCCGCACCGACGCCGAGGCCGCCACGCTCATCACATCCGATGTCGACGAGCGCGACCAGCCGTTCATCACCGGCGAGCGGACCAAGGAAGGTTTCTACCGGGTGCGCAACGGCCTGGAGCCGTGCATCGCCCGCGCGAGGGCCTACGCGCCCTACTCCGACCTGATCTGGATGGAGACGGGCACCCCGGACCTCGAGCTGGCCAAGAAGTTCGCAGAGGGCGTGAAGAGCGAGTTCCCCGACCAGATGCTGGCGTACAACTGCTCGCCGTCGTTCAACTGGCGCAAGCACCTCGACGACGCGACGATCGCGAAGTTCCAGAAGGAGCTCGGCGCGATGGGCTTCAAGTTCCAGTTCATCACGCTGGCGGGCTTCCACGCCCTGAACTACTCGATGTTCGATCTGGCCTACGGCTACGCCCGCAATCAGATGACTGCGTACGTCGAGCTCCAGGAGCGCGAGTTCGACGCCGAGGAGCGGGGTTACACCGCGACGAAGCACCAGCGCGAGGTCGGCGCAGGCTACTTCGACCGGATCGCCACCACGGTGGACCCGACCTCGTCGACGACGGCGCTGACCGGATCGACCGAAGAGGGTCAGTTCCACTGAGTTGATACCGCGAGCGTGCGCGTCTGCTGCGCGACACGCCGTTGAAAAACTGCAAAATGCGCACGTTCACACGTGACCTTGAGTTGACAGCGCAGACCCCGCTCGGGTTTCTTGAGCGGGGTCTGTCGCTTAAGGAGATGAAGTGACCATTGAAAGAGTAGGCGTGATCGGCGCCGGGCAGATGGGCTCGGGCATCGTAGAGGTGTCGGCGAAGGCCGGCGCGGATGTAGTGGTCTACGAGCCGACCGAAGAGCTGATCACCGCGGGCCGCAACCGCATCACCGCATCGCTCGAACGCGCGGCGAGCAAGGGCAAGCTCAGTGGAGGCGATCGCGACGCCGCATTGGCGAGGCTGACGTTCACGACGAGCCTCGCCGACCTCTGGGACCGTCAGCTGGTGATCGAGGCGGTCGTGGAGGACGAGACGGTCAAGGGCAAGATCTTCGCCCAGCTCGACGAGCTAGTCACCGATCCCGATGCCGTGCTCGCGTCGAACACCTCCAGCATCCCCATCATGAAAATCGCTGCGGCAACCAAGAATCCGAGCCGTGTGCTCGGCCTGCACTTCTTCAATCCGGTGCCGGTGCTGCCGCTGGTCGAGCTGATCAGCACGCTGGTCACCTCCGACGATGCGTTGGCGCGCACCGAGGAGTTCGCAACCGGCGTGCTGGGCAAGAAGGTCGTGCGTTGCGGCGACCGGTCCGGTTTCATCGTCAACGCGCTGCTGGTGCCGTACCTGCTCTCGGCTATTCGGATGGCCGAGGCCGGGGTCGCCACCGTCGAGGACATCGACACGGCCGTGGTGGCCGGGCTGTCGCATCCGATGGGCCCGCTGCGGCTGTCGGATCTCATCGGCCTCGACACGATGAAGCTCATCGCGGACTCGATGTACGACGAGTACAAGGACCCGAACTTCGCTCCGCCGCCGCTACTTCTGCGGATGGTGGAGGCCGGGCAGCTCGGCAAGAAGTCCGGTAAAGGCTTCTACGCGTACTGATCGGGATCAGCACAAATGTTGGGGCCCGATGTCGGAGTTGTCGGAGATCCATGCACGCCATTCGTCATCACTTATGTCACCAGAAATCTTGTCGCACAGCATGTCTGGCGTAGCGACGGCTGGCCAGGTGCGTACTGTCTTGTCCACACCGGCGCTGACGAGGTGCCGTCCGTCGGAGGTGAACGCCACGCTGCGCACCGGACCGGCATGTCCGATGAACGGGTCAGCGAAAGCATCGCGCGTGTCCGTGCGCCACAGTCGCACCGTGCCGTCGCCGTTCGCAGTGGCGAGGAGATGCGGGTCGGGGCCGAACGCAAGACCGAACACGCCGCCCGGGATTTCCGTCGGGAAGCTGCGGAGGTCCTCGCCTGCCCGGTTGGACAGTCGAACCACGCGGTCCTCGCCGGACGTGGCCAAGACCTGTCCGTCGGCGCTGAACGCCATCGCAACTACTTTCCCGGAGTGACGCTGCCGACTGTCCCCACGCGGCCCACCGTCGTCGGTGTTCCGCACTTGCACCGTGCCGACGTAGTTTCCGATGGCCAAGGTCTCTCCGTCGCCGGTGAACACCATGGCGCTCACCCGTCCAACTGCGATGTCGACGTACGGCTCAGACTGGCGGTGTCGAGCCGCCACAGTCGCAACCTGCCGTCCTTGCCGGCAGATGCGAGTCGCTGGCCATCAGCGGACAACGCAAGGGCGTCGACGGGCGAATCATGGGCCTTCAAGTCGCGGACTAAGTCACCATTGTCCGCGTCGAACACGTGCACGTTGCCGTCGGCGTCACCCGCCACGAGCCGTCGCCCGTCGCCGCTCAACGCGGCGGCGTAAACACCGGTGATGTTGCTGCGCAACCGGATCGAGTGGCCATTCTGCGCTTCCCACAGCTGCACAGTGGAATCGGTCCCGCCGGTGAAGAGCCGACGAGAGTCGAGACTCAATACGGCTGCCTGCACTGGACCGGGTAGTCGATCGTCACGGGTTGGGCAAGGTTCCACAGTCGGATCGTGTCGTCGGAGCTTCCGGTCACGAGGTGATCGCCATCGGCACCGAAAGCCACTGCCGTCACCTGGTTCTCGTGGCCGGCCAGCGGGGCGCCGATTCGTTTGACAGTGTCGACGGACCAGACACTCACCGCGTTCTCGCTGCTGCCGACCGCCAGCAGGTGGCCGTCAGGACTGAGAGCGATGCTGCGCACGTTGCCCACACCCGGAACGGTGGCGACCGCTGCACCGGACTGCGGTGTCCCAAACCCGCACGGTGCCATCGGCACCGCCGGTGGCCAGCCGATGCCCGTCGCGGCTGAATGCGAGGGCAAGCACAGGTGCACCATGGTCCACCGTGCCCGGGCCGACCGGTTGCCCCGTGTCACATTGCCGGACTCGCACAAGGCCGTCGGCGCCGCCGGTCGCCAGGCGTTGACCGTCGAAACTGAACGCTGCCGCCTGCACTTGGGGGTCAAGGCCGGTCAGGTCGGGACCCACGAGGCCGGTCGCGGTGTCCTGGACCCGCACAGTGCCTGCGTCCCAACGACTTGCCACTCGTACGCCGGTGCCGCGGAGCGCCACCGCGAGCGGCGCCTCACCGTCGTCGAGCGGTACCGTCCGTTCGGGTTCGAGTGACGCGCCGGTTTGCGGATTCCACTTCAGCACCGTGCCCCGCGCGTCGACGCTGACCAGCTGTTGCCCGTCGGGGCTGAACACCACGTCATCCACGCGCACCCCGGTGGTGATGATCTTCGCCGTTTCAGAGCGCCGTTGGACGGCGTTGAGCAGGCCGCTGTCCGCGCTGCCCTGCTGTATTTTGTTCGCCGCCAACAGTTTGAAGAACGCTTCTCGGTCGACACCCGGACTGCTGTCGGACAGGATCCCCGCGGCTTCCTGCAATAGCCGTGACACCGTCGACTGCTCGGCGCTGTCGCGCGCCTTATCGCGTTCGTCGAGGGCCCAGGTGAAACCGTAGACAGCGAAACCCGTGAAAAGCGCAAGGGTCAGCATCACGGCGCCGATTTGCATACTGCGGCGACGTCGACGTGACCGGTCCGTGCTAATGCTGGCCTCGAGGAATTCCCGGCCCGTGTCGTTGAGGTCGACACGCGTCACCAATCGGCGCGGACCTCGCCACCGACGCTGCGTATCGGACATCGGGGTCAGCTCTGCGCCGGTGTCGACGGTCGCCTTGGCGAGCTGGGGGCCATGCAGGAGCGCGCCGACCTCGCGTCCGCCCGCGACCCAGTCGTTCGCCGCGTTCTCCACCACCCGACGCGCCCGCAATGCCGCCGCCTGCTTGTCGATCTCGGTCACGAGCGGCGGCCAGTTCGCCAGGAACGCTTCGTGTACCACCGCGACGAGCGTTCGGTCACCCTCGGTATAGGTCGTCAACAGGCGGCGTGCGATGAACGGCGCGAGATCACCCGCTGTAGACGAGGCGTCGTCGATCTCGACGCTGCGCTTGGTGGGCCGGCCCTCCTCGTCGATGGTCACCAGGCTCAGCAGAGATCCGATGATCTGCTCGCGCGTCGCACCCTTTTCCTCGCACGCCTCGTGCAGGGCCGTATCGGCTTGCCGTTGCAAAGCCCCCTGCACACCACCGATCTCGACGTAGCGCTGATGGGAAAGCCTGCCCCCGCGCGTCACACCCTCCGCGAGCTGTTCGAGTGTGAACGCCAGAAGCGGAAGAGCGGTGCCGCTGCCGGTATCGGTGACAAGGCGGACCACCAGTTCATCGTCGACCGCGAATCCGGCTATCTGCGCGGGCTTTTCGATGACCGCCCGTAACGCGTCGGTCTCGAGGGGGCGCACCTCCCGGATGCGCCTGGCGAGCTTCGACAGCTCTGTGTCCTTGGCGAGCGCATCGAGGAACTCCGGCCGCAGCGTCGCGAGTGCCTGCACGGGACCGCCGAGCGCGGGTCCGAACACCGCCACGAACTCGGCGCGTGCGTCGGGTTCGGTCTGCGTCAGCAGCTCCTCGAATTGGTCGATGACGACGAGGAGCTTGCACTGGTCGTCGGCACCGGCGGCGATCAGAAAATCGGTGGCGACCGCATTGAGCCCGTCGCGGAGAAGGTTCGTGCGTAACGCGGTCACGTCGAACGGGATACGGCGATCCTTGCTGACGGTGGCCATGGCTCGCGCGAGGTTGCCCACAGGATCGCGTCCCGGAACGATGGGGGGTAGTGGCAGCCAGAAGTCCTCGCCGGCGATGCGGGGCAGCACCCCGGCGCGAACGAGCGAGGACTTCCCGCATCCCGACGCGCCAACCACAGTGAGGATCGCCGCGGTGGATCGTTCCGGCGACCGGAGCCGTTCGGCAATCTGGGTTATCTCACGTGACCTACCGAAGAACACCCGGTGCTCGCCGAGGTCGAACGGGCGCAGACCGGGATAGGGCGACCTGTCATCGGACCACCCGCGTCCGCCACCACCGTCGATGACGGCCAACCGGTCCCGCAAGCGCTCGCGGGCATCATGTGGATCCGCAGCGGCGTCCAGAGCCTGCAGTGTCTTGAGCAACGTGTGAAGCTCGTCGCCCGCAGAGAAGCGCACCGGCAGCAATTCGGCACCGAGCGCGCGGGCGGCGCCGATCTCGGCCGCGCACCAGACGGACTGGACGTAGGACTCGGTGACGACACAGACGACCGCGTCGGCCGCCTGTAATTCGCTGTAGAGGCGTTTCTCCCAGTCTTCGCCGGGCAGTATCCCGTCATCTTGGTGTTGGTCGAGGAACGTCTCGTGCCCGTCCTCGGCGAGCCAGCCACGGACCTGTTCGGCCCAGCCGGTGTCGACGCTGGCGTGGCTGATGAACACGCGAGCCATGGTTCAGCTGATCGGCTCTGCGACCGGCGACCCGTCGACGATCAGCCCGCCGGGCTCAACCTGCGGGCCCGTGTCGGTCGGTTCAATTTCGGTCGTCGGTGTTGGGCTCGACTCCGTGGTCGTCTCTGTCGTCGTGGCCGTGGTCGACACGGTGCTCGTGACGGTGCTCGTGGCGTCGGTCGAGGTGACGATGCTCTGTGTCACGTCGACCGTTTGCAACGTCACGTCGGTCGGCAGCTTGATGTCGGGCGCGGGAACCGCGGTCGCGTCGCCCAGAACAACACTGAAGACCAATTCCTTGACCGGCGCCGAGGTCTGCATCGGTGGCGCCCATGGTCCCTCGTCGGCGATCGGAATCACCTTCAGATCGGTGACCGGTTCCTCGGACTCCTCCACCGCGACAATCGATTCGGCGTCCAGGTTCTGCCAGCCCGTCCCTGCGTAGCTGTCGACACTGATGTCGCCGCGTGGCTGGCCAAGCGGGCTTCCTGAGTCGCAGCGGACGCGGGGCAGGCCGCGATTGTCGACCAGCACCGCCGTCCCGGTCTGCAGGACTGCCGGGTGGGTGGTCACTTTGCCGTCGTCGAAGCCGTGGTTGGTCAAGTGGGTGTCTTTGGTGAGGAAGACCGGCGACAGCCCGAGGATGTAAGAGCGAAGATCGGGACTTCCGGTCACGCGCTGCCAGGCGGCCGCCTTGGCCGGATCCGCTTGCAGATAACCGATCAACTTGTTGCGGTCGCACACCACCCGATTGGTCGAACCTCCGTACAGGCCGATCTGGTCGCCCGACACCGTGCGCGATGCGTTCGAAGTGTCGACCCGGTTGACCTGCTGCGGTGGATCGGCGGACGTGACCGACGGTGTCCACGGCGAGTCGCCGGGTGTGTTGGCCGCCTCGAGCGACACCAGGTCGACGTCGGCTTGCCGGGTGGTCCACTCATCCCCAGAGCTGTCCTCGCCGCAGGCACTGACGCCGATCCCGATCGCGGCGGCGAACGCAGCGGGAAACAACAAAGACTGCCGGAAGCGCTTGGCGTTGGGCATGCTCGTCGTCCTTCGTTGCTTGACCCTTCAAGCATCCGCTACCCGGCAGATTTTTCCTGAGTATTCGACTACTCGAATTGCTCAGACGCGCGGGCTAGGCCTCGGCGAGCCGCTTCTTCTCGGCCTTGACGTCGAAATCAGCTGGCGGCCAAGACAAGTCGAGCCCTTCCAGCGCTTCGATGAGCAGCTCGAGGATGGCCAGCCGGCTGTACCACTTGCGATCGCACGGAATCACGTGCCACGGCGCGTAATCGGTGGACGTCTTCTCGAGCATCGCCTGGTACGCCTCCTGGTACTTCGGCCACAGCAGCCGCTCGTCGACATCGTCCGGGTTGTACTTCCAGTACTTGTCCGGGCCGTTGCAGCCGCTTCGCCAGCCGCTTCTTCTGCTCGTCCAGCGAGACGAACATCGCCACCTTGATGATCGTCGTGCCGTCGTCGACGAGCTTGCGTCTCGAACCGGTTGATCTCGTCGTAGCGCTTGCCCCAGACGTCGGGGGGCACGAGGTCGTGCACTCGCACGACGAGCACGTCCTCATAGTGCGACCTGTCGAAGACACCGATATTGCCCTGCCGTCGGCAGCGCGCGCCGGATCCGCCACAGGTAGTTGTGCTTGCGCTCTTCCTCCGTCGGCACGCCGAACGCGTGGTACCGGATTCCTTGCGGATTAGCAGCTCCCACAACATGTTTGACGATTCCGCCCTTGCCTGCGGTGTCCATGCCCTGCAGCACGAGAAGCAGCGACTTGTTGTCGCCGGCGCCCTTGCTGTTGGCGTACAGCATCTCCTGCAGTTCGGCGAATCGCGCGTTGCGCTCCGGCTGCAGCCTTGGCGGCGTCGGCCTTCTTGCCCTTGAAACCCGGTGTCGCGCTGGTGTCGATGTCGGCGACCTTGTCGCCGTCGCGATACACCAGAAAGTCGTGTGGTTCGTGTGTCCACAGCTCGGGCAGATCGGTCGGATTCGCTCATCGTTTGAGCAATTGTGGCGGCAGGATCGGCGACGGGTGTGCCATTTCCCTGAACTTCGCCAGGGAGCCGCCCACCTCGACGATGCCGCACAGCGCATTCCACGACAGCATCGTCAGGTAGTCGATCAGCTCGTTCGAACTCATCCGCGGATGCGACATCCACGAGTGCGTCGCCAGCTGCACACCGCCGACCGTGTGATACGCCCACGGCTCCACGCCTCCGGTGTCCATACCGACGTCCACCATCTGCCTGCGCAGCATTACCGCCAGCATGCGGGCGATGATCTCTTCGCTGTTGGCGATCACCTTGTTCTTGCTCGCCGAGTTGTTCGCCATCACGAACCGATAGGGCTCGGGTTCGGCGGCCACCGTCTCGACGTAGACCTTGATGACCTCTCGGGTCAGTTCGTAGCCCTGCAGATTCGATGACAGCGCGGCGGCCATGTTGGGAATCAGGGTGGTCTGCGCGAACCGCATCATCACGGCGGTGGTCAGGTCGTTCTTGTCGACGAAATAGCGGTAGAGAACGGTTTTCGAGACCCCGATCTCAGCGGCGATCTCGTCCATGCTGACGTTGCTGCCGCGTTGTCGGATAGCGACCAGAGTGCCGTCTACCAGCTCGTTTCGCCGCTCCACCTTGTGTTGGTGCCAGCGACGCTTGCGACCATCGGTCTTGACCGCCACCGGCGGAGTCTGCTGAGCCACTATCGCGCTAGTCCATTCCCTAGATCTACTCAATACTACGGCGGGCAAGTGACTCCAGCCTCGTTGGCATCGGGCGAACAACCGAAGTCGTAGCGGATGATGTAGGAGTGGCACACAGACCAGACGCCGGAGGCCGTGGATTGCAGGCGGTGCCGGCGCCGCCGGCTGAGCGGCTGAGTTTCGCCGAATCGTTGGCGGGCGCCGACACCGCCGCCGATGCCGAACGGCGCCGTGGCCTGCGGCGGATGAAGGTCGTCGCGCTGAGTTTCTTGGTCGGGGCCACCGTTTTGTTTCTTTTCTGCCGGTGGGCCGAGGCCAACGGCGCCGGTGCGTGGGCCGGCTACGTCGCCGCCGCTTCGGAGGCCGGCATGGTCGGCGCGCTGGCCGACTGGTTCGCGGTGACGGCGCTCTTCAAGCACCCGCTGGGCATACCAATTCCGCACACCGCGATCATCAAGCGCAAGAAGGACCAGCTGGGAGAGGGCCTGGGGGCGTTCGTCCGGGAGAACTTCATGTCGCCGGAGGTGGTCGAGACCAAGCTCCGCGACGCCGAAGTTGCCGGGCGACTCGGCAAGTGGCTGTCGGAGCCCATGCACGCCGAACGGGTGGCCGCGGAGGCCTCCACGGTGCTGCGGGTCCTGGTGGAGATGCTGCGTGACGAGGATGTCCAGGCCGTGTTGGACCGGATGATCGTCAAGAGGATCGCCGAACCGCAGTGGGGGCCGCCGATCGGCCGGGTGCTGGACACCCTGCTGGAAGAGGGCCGTCAGGAAGCCCTGCTGCAGCTGCTCGCCGACCGGGCGTTCCAGTGGTCGTTGAATGCGGGCGAAATCATCGAACGGGTCGTCGAGCGCGATTCGCCCACCTGGTCGCCGCGCTGGGTGGACCATCTCGTCGGCGACCGCATCCACCGCGAACTGATGGACTTCACCGACAAGGTGCGGCGCAACCCCGACCACGAGTTGCGCAGGTCGGCCACCCGGTTCCTGTTCGAGTTCGCCGACGACCTGCAGCACGACGAGACGACGATCGGCAAGGCCGAGAACGTCAAGAACCAGATCATGGCCCGCGACGAGGTCGCCCGTGCCGCGGAAACGGCCTGGAACGCGGCGAAGCGGATCTTTCTCGAGTCCGTCGACGACCCGTCGTCGGCGTTGCGCACCCGCATCGCGGACTCCGCGGTGCACATCGGCGAATCGCTGCGTGACGACGCCGAACTGCGCGACAAGGTGGACAACTGGATCATCAGGGCGGCTCAACACCTGGTCACCCAATATGGGGCGGAAATCACAACGATCATCACCGACACGATCGAACGGTGGGACGCCGACGAGGCCAGCAGACGCATCGAACTTCACGTCGGCCGTGACCTGCAGTTCATCCGAATCAACGGCACGGTAGTGGGCGCGCTGGCCGGGCTGATCATCTTTTCGATAGCCCAACTACTCTTCTGACCTGCGCTAACTAGTGCTTGCAAAAGTTAGCACCCCGTCGTACCGTTGGGTCGTCACACCGAATACCCGAGGCACCGAGGGGGTAACCCATGTCGCAGGACGAGAAGCTCGTCGATGTGGTCTCCAACGCTGCACAGGACATTGGGAGTTTCATCCGGTCGCAGCGCGAGGCGGCTCAGGTATCGGTGCGTCAGCTGGCCGAGAAGGCCGGCGTCAGTAATCCCTACTTGAGCCAGATCGAGCGGGGATTGCGGAAACCCTCAGCCGACGTGCTGAGCCAGATCGCCAAGGCACTGCGGGTATCTGCGGAAGTGCTCTACATAAGGGCCGGAATCCTGGAACCCAGTGAGCCCAACGAGGTGCGTGACGTAATCATCACCGACACGGCGATCACCGAGCGGCAGAAGCAAGTGCTGCTTGACATCTACACATCGTTTTGCGAACAGAACCAAGCCGTCGAAATCGAGGGGGACGAGGAGACGACGACCTGACTAGACCAAGACGAATCGCTGCTGTTTAGACAAACCGAACGACGAAGTGAAATCAGTGAAAGGAACTATCGACATGGCGAAGAAGACCCAGAAGAACACCGCCGCCCAACCGACCGTTGACGACCTCAAGGCTCCGCTGCTCGCCGCGGTGGGCGCCGCCGACCTGGCCCTCGAGCGGGTCAACGAGATCGTCGCCACCCTGCGTGAGCGTGCAGGCGAGGCCCGCACCGACGCCGAGGCGCGCGTCGAGGAGAGCCGTGCCCGGCTGACCAGGCTGCAGGAGGACCTGCCGACGCAGTTCGGTGACCTCCGCGACCGGCTGAGCTCCGAGGAGCTCCGCAAGTTCGCCGAGAGCTACGCGGAGACCGCGCAGACCACCTACAACAAGCTCGTCGAGCGTGGCGAGGTCGCCATCGAGAAGCTGCGTAGCCAGCCTGCCCTCGAAGAGGCTGCCGGCCGGGTGAGAAGCAACACCGACCAGGCCGTCGAGCTGACCCAGGAGGCGCTGGGCAATGTTGCTTCGCAGACCCGCGCGGTCGGCGAGCGCGCCGCCAAGCTGGTTGGCGTCGAGCTGCCCAAGAAGGCGCAGAAGTCTGCAGCCCCGGTGAAGAAGGCCGCCAAGAAGGCTCCGGCCAAGAAGGCCCCGGCCAAGAAGGCTCCGGCCAAGAAGGTCACCCAGAAGTAAATTCGACGCCGACGGTGGCGCCCGCTTAGGCTGGTGAGGTGATCCTTGCCGACCTAGCGGGCGTCATTGTTTTGGTGCTCGTCGTCCTCGCATTCGCCGTGGCCGTCTACGCCTTCGTGCACGCAGCCATGCAACGCCCCGACGCGTACACCGCGGCAGGCAAGCTCACCAAGCCGGTCTGGCTGCTCATCATCGGCGGCAGCGTCCTACTGCTGCTGGTGTTCCGGGATCCGTTCGGTGCCGCCATCGCCGCTGTGGCATCGGGCATCTACCTCGTCGACGTCCGGCCCAAGATCCTCGACATCCAGGGAAAGTCGCGGTAGCCGGGTGCGCCGTATTCTTGCCGCCTCGGCGGCTGCCATCACTGCTGCGCTCGTCCTCGCAGGTACCGCGTCGGCCGACGTGCCCGGGCCGCCCTACGTCGCCTCCGCCGAGTGGGCCAAGTGGGGCGACCTGTCCAGCCTGCGCGTCTATCCGACAGAATCCGCCCGCATCGCGTCTGCTCAGTTGGGCACCACCGGCGCGGCGGACGAGGCGTGGACCGAAGTGCTGACGCTGTCCCCGGACGCCGACATTCCAGGCATGCGCGAACAATTCATGTGCCACTGGCAGTACGCGGAACTCGGCTATCCCGGGAAGACGAGCTGGAACCTCGAGCCGTGGCGGCCGGAGGTCTCCGGCGACGAGATGGTGGCGGCGTACTGCAATCCCGGCGGCACAGAAGAACCGTTCTAGTGCCACACCCGCGCGGCCGCGACGAAGTGGCCGCACTCGTCGACCACACGCTGCTCAAACCCGAAGCGACGCAACGCGATGTGACGGCGTTGGTGGCGCAGGCCGCCGAGCTCGGGGTGTACGCGGTGTGCGTATCACCGTCGATGGTCGCGGTCGCTAAATCGTCGACACCAGCAGGTCTGCACGTCGCCTCCGTGGTGGGTTTCCCGTCAGGCAAGCATCTTTCGACGATCAAGGCCGCCGAGGCCGCGGCTGCGGTCGCCGCGGGCGCCGACGAGATCGACATGGTCATCGACGTCGGCGCCGCCGTGTCGGGTGAATTCGACGCGGTGCTGGCCGATGTCGCCGCGGTCCGCGCCGCCGTACCGGATGCCGTCCTCAAGGTGATCGTCGAGTCGGCGGCGCTGCTGAGCCTGGCCGGCGACGACGCGTTGACGTCGGCGTGCCGGGTCGCCGCAGACGCGGGCGCCGACTTCGTCAAGACCTCCACCGGGTTTCACCCCAGCGGCGGCGCGTCGCCGCACGCGGTCGAGTTGATGGCCGCCACCGTCGGTTCCAAGCTCGGCGTCAAGGCCAGCGGCGGCATCCGCACCGCCGAGGACGCCATCGCGATGCTGGACGCGGGCGCGACCCGCCTCGGGCTATCGGGCACCCGCGCGGTGCTGGACGGTCTGGCTTAGATCAGAGGCCCGCGAAGCAGGGGTCGTCGCTGCCGGCCGGGATCTGCGCGTTCTTGGTCGAAAAGCGTGCTGTCACACCGGTATCGGTGACCGTGACGTCGTCGGCGTGAATGCCGAGCGGATAGTTCTTCGTCAGCTGGGTGGCGAACACGTCCAGCGCGGGCTGCACCGTCTCCCGCGGCAGCGTGAAGCCAAGCCCGCTGAGGTTGACCACCTGCAGCGCCAGGCCGCCGTCCTGCACTGTCGGCTTGGTGGTGATGCTGCTGCCCAGCGCCGCCTCGAGTTCGATGGTGCCGTCGGACGGGTTGGTCTTGACGCCGGTGACGAATCCACCGACCACCGGAATGGAATCCTGCACGGTCTGTTTGATGCCGTCGGCCGTCCAGGTGATCGTCGCGTTCAGTTCGCCGATCGTGCCCTTCGAGTTTCCGGAGTCCTGCAGCCGCACATCGTCGATGTCGACCTGGGCCTTCATGCCCTTCGCGTCGCGGATCTGGTTGCCCGCCGTCTCGATCGAGATGTTTCCGTAGTGGCCGGTCATGTGCTGGATCAGGAACGGCGACGCCCCGAACGAGACGGTGACGTCGTCCTGCACCACGCACTCGGTGGCTGCGGCCACCACGTCGTCGGCGCGGCTGCGTGCGTACAGCTCCGCGGCCAGTACGCCGGCGGCGACCAGCGCCACCACGATGACGACCACCAGCACGATGGTCAGCGGGTCGCGGAAGAGTCTCTTGATCTTCCCCGCGGGTCCGCCGGGCGGCGGGGGCGCCCCTTGGCCCGGTGCGCTCGGCGGGTACTGCGGAGGAGGAGGCGCCTGCGGGACCTGACCCGGCGGGTCCTGGTTGGCCGGGCGAGCCCAGGGATCAGTCACCCCCGCGATTCTGCCCTATGAAGTTCGGCGAAGTCCGGCCGGTTGCGCAGCACCGCGATCGTGTCCCGAACCGACTGCACGGCGTCCGGGTCGACGTCGGTGACGAGCAGCGACGGGTCTGGTCCGGCGCTCTCGATGATCTCGCCGAGCGGAGATGCGACGACGCTGCCGCCCACTCCGGTCGGTCCAAGCGCGGCGATCTCGTCACCGGGATAGGCCTGGCCGACGGCGCCGACGAAACTGCCGGTGTCCAACGCCCTGGCACGGGCCAGCAGCGTCCACTGGTCGAGCTTGCCCGGCCCCGTGCCCCATGAGGCGTGCACGGTGATGAGCTGCGCGCCGCGGCGGGCCAGCTCCACGTAGAGCTCGGGAAAGCGGACGTCGTAGCAGAGGCTCAGCCCGACAGTGACAGGGCCTGAGTCGCCGGCGACCTTTATGGTCACGGGTTCGTGGCCCGGCGCGACGGTGCGGGACTCGGTGAACCCGAACGCGTCGTAGAGGTAGATCTTGTCGTAGTGGGCATCGACGCCCGGCCCGGTGGCGATCAACGTGTTGGTGACGCGGCCGTCGTC
Source organism: uncultured Actinomycetota bacterium (assembly GCA_963822305.1). Lineage (GTDB taxonomy): Bacteria > Actinomycetota > Actinomycetes > Mycobacteriales > Mycobacteriaceae > Mycobacterium. The sequence goes on from CAWGHF010000032.1 coordinate 23,178, forward strand.
GGCGGGCACGAACATCCCGGCGATCACGGTGACGCCTGCGCTCGCCGCGATCCGGCGTACCCCGTCGGCCCACGACCCGTCCAGTGGCTGCGCGATCTCGGACAGCGGCACCCCGAATCGGCACATCGTCGCCTCGGGGAACAGCACCAGGCCGGCGCCTGCGTCGGCTGCGCGGCGGGTGTAGTCCTCGACCAGTTTCAGGTTGGCCTCGGGTTCGGTGCCGCTCTGGATCTGCGCCAACGCGATTCGCATGGCCACCAGGTTAGTCGCGCAGCCTGTTCGTCAAGGAGCGATGCCTTCGACGAGCATCATGAGCCCCGCATGGCGGACCCGTCCTGGCTTGAGCCCGGCGTCCCGCATCAAGGCGTGTACCTCGTGCGGCGAACGTTCCCTGCCGCCCTCGCAGCAGACGAGCATCAGCAGGTCCATCATCGGCGTCACACTGTCGGGCCGACTCTTCTCATGGTGCGGATCGATCGTGACCACCTTGGCGCCCGACGGCATGGTGTTCCGCAAACGGGTGAGAATGCCTCGGCACGTGTCGTCGCTCCAGTCGTGCAGGATCCACTTCATCGTGTAGACATCCGCGCGAGCGTCGAGTTCGCCGAAGAGGTCGCCCGCACGACGCTCGATCCGGTCGGCCATACCCCGGCCGCGCAGGAAGCCGTCGGCCTGCTCGATGACGTCGGGGGAGTCGATCAGGATCCCGCGAGCCCGCGGCCGACGGTCGAGAATGGCTGCGAGCAGATGGCCCACTCCTCCGGCCACGTCGCAGACAACACCGCGCCGCGGCCACGGATACGCCGCCACGATGCCGGCAAGGTCGAACGCAGTCATTTGCCTCATCGCGTCTGCGAACGTGGCACCGATGTCCGGATGATCCCCGAAGTAGTCCCACATCGACTTATCGAAGGCGCGGTAATACCCCGACGGCTCGGCACCCTCACGCAGCTGGCTGTCGTAGTGCCCGTACGCCGCCGCGGTCGCCGGATGTGAGAGGAAGGCGACCCAGGAGGCGATCGAGTTGGGATGGGTGCGACACAGAGGTGCGCCGATTTTTGTCAGGCTTGCCCGGCCGTCGCCGTCCAGCCGCAGCAGCCGTGACGCGACAGCGGCATTGACGACCCTCGTTGTGACGTCAGGGTCGAGGCCCAGCTCGCGGGCGAGGTCGTCGGGGGCGCGCTTGCCGCCGCCGATCGCATCGGCCAGCCCGGAACTGACCAGAGCGCCCGCGAGCTTTGTGCGCTGAAGGCCGAATACGAGGTCCGCGAGCGCGGCTGCGCCAGGTCCTCCGGCGTCCGCGAAATCGAGCATGCGGCGTCGAGCGTTGGTCAGGCCGCGCGCCACCGACAAGGGCAGTGGGACAGATGGGTACCGCATCGCCGGACGGTAACGCCATGGCGCGCCGAACGGGCCGTTTCAGCAAACCCGTCGTGTTTCAACCCGGGGTCACGGCCCCCAGGCGGGCCGCGGTTGCGATGCGGCCTTGTTGCCCAATTTTCCGGAGCGCACCTGCGCCGCCAGGCTGTCCAGGATCACCCGCGAACTCATCAACGCCGTCTGCTCGGCCCAGTCATAAGGCGGCGAGCACTCCACGACTTCGATGCCGGCCAAGCCGGGCTCGGACACCATCTTGACGAGGTTGAGCGCCTCACGCGGTAGCAGCCCGCCGGGCTCCGGCCATCCGGTGCCCGGGACGAATCCGGCATCGATGACATCGATGTCGAAGGACAGGTACACCGCCTTGGCGTCTTTCCATGCGATCTCGAGCGCCATCTCGGCGATCTTCTCGACGCCGACCCGTTCCACGTCACCGACCGTGATGACCGTCGACTGGCGTTCGCGACCGACCTTCACCCCCTCCCGGGGGCTCTGCCAGCCGCCGATACCGATCTGGACGAGGTTGGTCGCGGGTGCATTTTTGATGTTGGTGGCGTGGAACCACGGAGTGGTGTGCATCCGCTCGTCGAGGTCCGTCTCCTGGGTGTCGACGTGGCGGTCGAAGTGGATGATGCCGATGTTGCCGTCCATGTACGGGGCCAGCCCGCGGATGGTGGGAAAGCCGATGGAGTGGTCCCCACCGAGCACGATCGGCATCACGCCCTTCTGTGCGACGTGCGCCATCGCCTGGCTGATTTGGTCGAACGACTTCTCCAGATTGCCCGGGATGGTGAACACGTCACCGATGTCGACCATGTTGAGCTGCTCGCGCAGATCGACGCCGGATTCATAGTTGTACGTGCCGAACAGGTTCGTCGAGCGCCGGATGCCCTGCGGGCCGAACCGCGTGCCTGGCCGGTAGGTGGCTCCCGCATCCAGCGGCACGCCGAAGATCGCCACCTCGGCGTCATCGACCTGGTTGACGTCCTCGATGAACGGACATTTCAGGAACGTGCCGCGTTCGCCGGCGAAGTGCGGCTTCTCGCCGCGGACGAACGTCGAGATAGTCCGGTCGTTGATGGTGGGCGCGGCCTCCAGGCCGAAGCTCAGGCCGCGGTCGATCTCCTCGCGGAGTCGACGGTCCGACAGGTTCGCCTCAGCTTGCTGCGCCCACGCGCCTTCGCGGTTGAGAGGTTCAGATGATTCGTCAGCCATGGTGACTCCCCGAGCGCCGTCTTGTCGCTTGCCGGGTACGACGCACCTCGTCCGGGGAACCGGTCTACGGCTCCTGGGTTCCTATCTTGGCAGTGTTCGGCGAACCCGCCACTCGAAATGCAACGAGTCGTTAACACGGCCCGCAACCCGTCGTAACGGTTCGGGGTTTTTCTGACGGGCGACCCACATTCAGTTGTGGGGCGCGTCTAGGGTTCCGCCGGTTCGTCCGGGTCTGGTCCAAGAGATGCAGGCGGTCAGGCGACGGGGCCTGCCGCTCCACGGCGGGACAAAAACCCGGGAGGCTCCGCAGCTCGCAAGGAGGCTCCCCATGATTCTTCTCGGCGTCGGAATCAGCATCGCGGTCGTCGTATTCGTCGGCTTCCTGGTTTCGAAACGAATTGCAGGCGACAGCGCCAACTTCCTCGTCGGCGGCCGCTCGCTGCCGCTGATATTGGTCGGCGGCGCACTGATGGGCTCGGCGGTCGACACCAACGCCACCCTCGGAAATACCGACCTGGCAGCCGAATTCGGCTTCTGGGCGGGCGCCTGCCTGCCGCTCGGGCTTGCACTGTGCCTGTTCCTGACGGGCGTGTTCTTCGCCAAGCCGATGAACCGGATGGGGTTGACGTCGTTCCCCGACTACTACCGGCTGCGGTTCGGCCGTCCCGTCGAGGCTGTGGCATCCCTTCTGCTCATCGTCGGCTTCTGCCTTCTGGTGGCGGGCAACCTGGTGGCGGGCGGCTTTCTCTTCAACTACTTCGTCGGCATTCCCTACTGGCTTGGCGCGGTCATCATCGCCATCCTCGCGGTCGCCTACACCGGAACGGGCGGCCTGATCGCCGACGCATACACCGCGATCATCCAGATGGTGATGGTGTTCGTCGGCGCCGTCGGCCTGCTGATCTGGATGGCCGTCACGCACGGCATCGCCATCGAGGCGGGTGTTGGTCCGCTCGACCTCGGCCAGATGACCGATCCCGCGCAGGGCGCCACCATCAACTGGGCGACGCTGATCGCGCTCGGCATCGGCGACATCGTCGCGATCGACTTCATGCAGCGGGTGTTCGCCGCGAAGTCACCGGAGACGGCCCGACGTGCCTGCTTCGGCGCCGCGACAGGAGTCGTCGCGATCTGTGTCCCGTTCGGCATCGTGGTGCTCTCGGCGAAGGCGTTCCTGCCCGAGGAGCTCGACGGGCCGATCCTGTTCGTGCTGCTGGACAATTACGCTCCGGTGTTCCTGACGATCATCGTGTTGTGCGGCCTGGTCGGCGCGTCGATGAGCACCGCCAACGGCGCCATCCTCGCCATCTCCAATGTGTCGGTGCGCAACCTCGGCGGGGTTCGCCGTGTGCACGTGCCGGGGCAGCGCGATCCGCTCCTGTGGGCGACGCGCATCGCGATGGTCCCGGTGACAGTGCTGGCGATCGTGATCGCGATCTACGTCAAGCAGACCGGGATCCTGCTCACGCTGGCCTTCGATCTCCTGCTGGCGTGTCTGGTGGTGCCGTTCATCCTCGGGCTGGTGTGGCGCAGGGGCACTGCCGTTGCCGCACTTGTGTCGATCGTCGTCGGTCTCACCGTCCGCCTCGTGCTGTTCGCGATGACGCCGACCATGTACGGCCTGGACAATACGATCCTCTACATCCCCAACGGAGTATTCGACGCATCGTTCGACGGCTGGCCGACGTTCATAGCGTTCGCAGCATCGTTGATCACCTATGTGGCAATAGCTTTGGTGACGCCACCCGCACCGATCCGCGGGCTCGACATCCAGGTGGCACAGGACGTCGACGACGCACTCGACCAGGTGGACATGGACGAGCCGGAGCCGGACTTGGTCAAGGCCGAGGCGGGGCAACAGTAGCCCACGGCACCGTGAGCACCCCGTCGCGCATGCGGCGGCGGGGCGGTTCGACCGGCCACCCGTTGTCGCGCAACATGTTCAGCATGGCGCGCCACCGCTCGCGCGGTCCGAACACGCCGTGGCCGGCGACGCTGGCCCACGCATGATCGGCCGCTGCGAGCAGCGTGTTGATCGGTTGACCCGAGACATTGTGGTGGATAAGGGCTTTCGGAAGGCGCTCGGCGAGGTCTGACGGGCGTTCGATGGCGAACGGGTCGCAGGCCAGCGTCAGGCTCACCGGCCCGCTGCCGTCGAGAAGCACCCAGACGCACCGCCTGCCGATCTCGTCGCAGGTGCCGTCGACGATCAGGCCGCCGGGCGCCAGTCGCGTCCTCATCAGCGACCAGGCTTCGTCGACGGCGACCTCCGGGTACTGCCTCAGCACGTTGAACGCCCGCACCAACACCGGGCGGTGGCCTGCCAACTCGAAGCCACCGAGGCCGAACTCGACCCCGGCTTGCGGCGGGACGATCCGGTCGGGGTCGATCTCCAGGCCGATCACCCGCACGTCGGTGCGCACCGTGCGCAACCGGCTGGCCAACTCGAGGGTGGTCACCGGCAGCGCGCCGTAGCCCAGGTCGACGATCAGCGGGTCGGCGGCCGATTGCAGTGCGGTGCGGACCCGCGGCGAGTGCACGAGCCAGCGGTCGCAGCGACGCAGCCGATTGTGGCCGGTCGTGCCCCGTGTCAGGTGTCCGACGGGGGCGCCCATGGCCTGATTTTAGGGCGTCGAACACCATTTGCCCTGATCCACGCCGCGCGGCGGCCCGTTTGGTGACTTAGTGGTGCTTGGCGATCCAGTCGGCGGTGAAGGCCTCTTCGGCATCGAAGAGCTGCTTGATGTGGTGAAGGATCAGGTCCTCGAGGGGCCCGCCGATGAGCGGGATGTACACCTTGCAGACGCTGACGAGCCGTAGCTCGCTGCCCGATTCGGTTTCGGTGAGGAAGTACTTGCCGCCGAAGTGTCCGGGCCCGTGCGGAATGCTCGCGCGGTACGTGCCCTTGCCCTGCTTGTTGGCGTGGTCGTACGGGTCGAAATGCTGCTCGCGGGTGATGATCATGTCGACGGGCACCACGCTGCGCGCGATCGGCGGCAGGTACATGCGCGGCAGATTCTGCTTGAAGACGACATCTGTGCCCGATCCGTTCGACGTGAACGTCGTGATCTCGGACTGCGGGGTCAGGAACCGGTAGGCGTCCATCAGGGTTTCCCAGTAGGCGCGGCTGGTGAAGTCCTGGTAGATCTTCTCGGCCGGCGCGCCGAAGTCGATCCTGTAGTCCATCCGGCGCGCCATAACACCAGGTTACTGGCCGGTTACGAGTTCTCTTTGATCCACGCCGTGGTGAATCGCTGTTCCGCGATGAGCAACTCGACGAGTTGGCTGCCGATGAAGTTCTCGACCTTGCCGCCCACGAGGGGGATCCGCACCTCCACGGTGACGGTGAACTGCAGCCGCGAGCCCCCGTTGCCGGTGGGCTCGAGCACGGCGGTGCCTGTCAGCGAGACGGGGGCACCGGGGATGTCTCCGGTCACGGTCGCCGACGCGCTGCCGTCGTTGACCGGGCTCCACACCTCCTCGCGGACGATCGCCAGATCGCCGGGGTGGAACTGCGTCACGATGCCGGGCAACCGGTCGCGACGCAGCACTTGCGTGGTGACTACGTCGATGCCGCCATCGCTGCCGACCTTCATCGAATCCAGCGTCGCCTTGTCGGCGCCGGAATCGGCCAGCCGCTGCAGCCAATAGGTTTGATCGCTAAATGCCCGGTGTACCTGTTCGACGCCGCCCTCGTACTCGGCGGCCATGTCGAATGAACGCGGCATAGCTGGCCAGGCTACCGTTACGGCCCGTGGTCAGTTCGCTGGTAGGTGGTGTACCTGTCGCCGAGCAGGTGCCGCTCGCGCCGCTGACCACCCTGCGCGTCGGCCCGATCGCGCAGCGCCTGATCACCTGCGAAACCACCGAGGCGATCATCGCGGTCATCCGCGCCCTTGACGGCGCAGCGGACTCCGCAGAACGCGCGCTGGTGCTGGCCGGCGGCTCCAATGTCGTGCTGGCCGATGAGATGGCCGGCCTGACGGTGGTCCGACTGGCCAATGCGGGCATTCACGTCGACGGCGACATCGTGCGGGCAGAGGCCGGTGCGGTGTGGGACGACGTCGTTGTCGCCGCACTCGAGCACGGCCTCGGGGGTCTCGAGTGCCTTTCGGGTATCCCCGGCTCGGCGGGCGCGACGCCTGTACAGAACGTCGGCGCATACGGGGCGGAGGTCTCCGACACGATCCGACGCGTCCGGCTGCTGGACCGCGCCACCGGCGAGGACCGCTGGGTCGGCGGCGACGAGCTTGGATTCGGTTACCGGACAAGCATTCTCAGACACTCCGAGGCCGCCATCGCGCTGGAGGTCGAGTTCGCACTGGACGCCGACGGCCGCAGTGCGCCGTTGCGCTACGGCGAACTGACGGCGGCGCTTGGCGCCGAGCCGGGTAGCCGTACCGATCCGGCTGCCGTTCGCGACGCCGTGCTGGCGTTGCGGAAACGCAAGGGCATGGTGCTCGATGAGGCCGACCACGACACCTGGAGCGTCGGCTCGTTCTTCACCAACCCGGTCGTCACGGCCGCGGTCTTCGACCGGATCCAGGGGCGCTCGGATGCACCCGTGCCGAACTATCCGGCGCCGAACGGGATCAAGCTGGCCGCCGGCTGGCTGGTCGAGCATGCGGGCTTCCACAAGGGCTATCCGGCTGACGATGCGCCCGCCCGGCTGTCCACCAAGCACGCGCTGGCCCTGACCAACCGCGGAAAAGCGACCGCCGCCGACGTGATTGCCCTGGCCAGACGGGTACGCGACGGTGTCGAAGCCGAATTCGGGATCGAACTCACACCCGAGCCGATTCTGGTTGGAGGCTCTCTCTAGGTATCTTTGGAACACGTGACCCCAGCCAATCCGTTGCCGCCGATATCTCGGCGCCGGGCCCTGGCCGCTCTGGCGGTCGGGGTGGTTGCTCCGGGTGCGCTCGCCGCCTGTTCGGGCAAGTCGAAGGCACCGTCCGAGGCTGCCGAGGCGCCGTCCGCCCCATCCCTGACCTACACCCCGGCCAACGCCGCCGCCGACGTGGTGCCGACCTCGCCGGTCCGCGTCGATGTCCGTGACGGCTGGTTTCAACGCGTCGCGCTGACCAATGCCGACGGCAAGGCCGTCGCAGGCGCGATCAATCGCGAGCGCACCGCCTTCACCGTCACCGAGCCGCTCGGCTACGGCGTCGACTACAGCTGGGCGGGCTCGGTGGTGGGCCGCGACGGGAAGGCCGTCCCGGTGGAGGGCAATTTCACGACGGTCAACCCGTCGACTCAGGTGAACGGTCAGTTCCAGCTCGCCGACGGTCAGGTCGTCGGCGTCGCGGTGCCGGTGATCCTCCAGTTCGACGCGGCGATCGACGACGAGAACAAGGCCACCGTGGAGAAGGCGCTGAAGGTGACCACCGAACCGCCGGTCGAGGGCAGTTGGGCGTGGCTGCCCGACGAGGCCGGTGGATCGCGGGTGCACTATCGCACCAAGGACTACTACCCGGCGGGCGCCACGGTGAACGTGGAGGCGAAGCTCTACGGAGTCAAGTTCGGCGAAGACGCCTACGGGGGGCAGGACATCTCGCTGAACTTCGCGATCGGCCGCCGCCAGGTCGTGAAGGCCGAAGCCAGCTCGCACCGCATCCAGGTGATCACCGACGAGGGCGTCATCATGGACTTCCCGTGCAGCTACGGCGAAGGTGACCTGCCGCGCAACATCACCCGCAGCGGGGTACACGTGGTCAGCGAGAAATACGAAGACTTCTACATGTCGAACCCGGCCGCCGGCTACAGCAATGTGCACGAGCGCTTCGCCGTGCGTATCTCCAACAACGGAGAGTTCATCCACTGCAACCCCAACAGCCTTGGGGCGCAGGGCAATACCAACGTCACCAACGGCTGCATCAACCTCAACCTGGAAAACGCCCAGCAGTACTTCAACAGTGCGATCTACGGCGACCCGGTCGAGGTGACGGGAACCTCGATCGACCTGTCCTACGCCGACGGCGACATCTGGGACTGGGCGGTGCCGTGGGACGAGTGGGTGACAATGTCGGCGCTGTCGTCGCAGCCGCCGCCGACCGGGATCCCCAGCACCGCGCCCGCCACCCCGACGGATGCGCCGCAGCCGGTCAACGGTCGTCCGCCGGGCGGCTAAACCGCTACTGCCGGTTGGCCTTCGGCGTCAACCTGTCGGTCATCTTTCGTTTCACACGGTGATCTTGACCCAGGCCGCCTGTGGAGGTCTGAGTATTCGGTTACTCCACGTCGCGGCGGTTGAAGCGTGACCCACTCGCTCCGGTGACCTGATCGCGCGGCCTGACCACGATCAGGTCGAGGTCGACGTGGGACGGCCTGCTGGCGACGAAGCCGATCACCTCGGCGATGTCCTCGGCCACCAACGGGGTGACGCCCTTGTAGACGGCGTCTGCGCGCTCCTCGTCGCCGTCGAACCGGCGCAGCGAGAAGTCCGTCTTGACCATGCCGGGCGCGACTTCGCTGAGCCGCACGGGTTTTCCGATCAACTCACTGCGCAGCGTGCGGTGCAACACGCCCTGCGCATGTTTGGCTGCGGTGTAGCCGGACCCGCCGTCATAGATCTCCAACGCCGCAATCGAAGTCACCGTGATGATCAGCCCGTCGCCGGATTCGATGAGGTTGGGTAGCAGAGCGCGCGTCACGTGCAACGTCCCGAGCACGTTGGACTCCCACATCCATCGCCAGTGCTCGACGTCCGCGTCGGCCACCGGCTCCAGGCCACGGGCGCCGCCGGCGTTGTTCACCAGTACGTCGACGCGGTCCAGCCCGTCGGCAAGCGCCGCCACCGCCCGTTCGTCGGTGACGTCGGCGACAACTGCGGTGCCGCCGAGCTCGGCGGCGAGCTTCTTGATCGGGCCTTCGCGGCGTGCCACGCATACGACGTGAAAGCCCTGCGCAGCAAGCGTTCTGGCGGTCGCTTCGCCAATGCCGGCGCTGGCACCTGTGACCACCGCGACCCGGCGGTCGGAATCGGGTGTTGTCATGCGACCAACTCTACGAAATCGAGTAGTCGGCTACGCGTGTGCCGTCGCACCCGTCGGCGAAAGCTTTCAGCCGTCCCCACCCATTGGAAAAAGGAATCGCGATGAAGAACTACACCGTCCAGCCGGGCGACACCCTGTTCGGCATCGCCGCGCGCGAGTACGGCGACGGCGAGCTGTATCCGGTGATCGCCAGGATGAACAACCTCGCCAACCCCGACCTGATCCTCGTCGGCCAGGAGCTGCTGGTTCCCTATGTGACGTTTCGGCACCTGTGGACCACCGACGACACCCCTTCCGCCCGCGCGCAGATCACCCAGCACTACTACGGCACTCAAGACACCAAGATCCAGCTCATCTGGGAGGTCGCCAGCGGCGTGGCCCAGCAGCCGATCGAGCGCGGAGCATGGCTGCTCATCCCGGACCTGAGCGACGTCGGGCACCACACCGTCATCGACGGCGAGAGCTTCGAGGCGCTGGCGGCCAGGTGGTACGGCGACGACCATCTCGCGATCGTGATCGCGTTCGCGAACGAAATGGACCCGGGCACCGAGCCCGCACCGGGCACCGTGCTGATCCAGCCGGGCCTGAATTTCCGCCTGCATGTCGCCGGTCACACCCTCGAGTCGGCATGCCGCTTCGTGTACGGCGACTCCGACCTCATCCCGACCTGGATGGGTGTGGTCGAGGCGGCGAACTTCATCAGCAGGCCGCACAAGCTGTTCTCCACGCAGACGGTGCACTTCCCCCGATAGTGGCCGACGTCACTGGGCAGAGCACTAGTTGGCTGTGCTAAGTTCACGGCGTGACCCGCAGTAGTCAGGCAATCGGCGCACGGCGCGCGTGTTGTTGTTGTCGCCGCGCAATCCGCCGCGCCTGACCCGAGTCCGGACATTCTCACTTGTCCTACTGAGTCGCCAGGTGTGGCAAAGCCCCACCAGCCGACTACTCAGAGGACATCCCCGTGCGCACCACCGCTCTCCGCCAAGCTCCCACCGCCCATACCAAGCGCGCCCTGCTGTCACGCCACCACATCGTGGCGCCGTCGCTGTGCGTGGCCGATGCGGCGGCGGCCTCGGTGTTCAACGCCGCCAGGTCGCGTGGCCCCATCGCCCGTGACGTCATCGCCAAGGTCACCCAGCTGTCGATCGCGACGGTGAACCGTCAGGTCACCGCCCTGCTCGATGCGGGCGTGCTGAGGGAACGCGCCGACCTCGCGGTGTCCGGCGCCATCGGCAGGCCGCGGGTACCGGTCGAGGTCAACCACGAGCCGTTCCTGACGCTCGGCATCCACATCGGCGCGCGGACCACGAGCATCGTGGCCACCGACCTGTTCGGCCGCACGCTCGATGTCGTCGAGACGCCGACGCCGCGCGGCGCGCAGGCGGCCGCCCTCGCGTCGCTGGCGGGGAGCGCGCGTCGCTACTTGAGTCGCTGGCACCGGCGCCGCGCGCTGTGGGTCGGCGTGACCGCGGGTGGCGTCGTCGACAGCACGACCGGCTACCTCGACCACCCGCGCCTGGGCTGGTCGGATGCCCCGGTCGGGCCCGTCATCGCCGAAACGCTCGGCCTGCCGGTGTCGGTCGCGTCGCACGTCGACGCCATGGCAGGCGCCGAGCTGCTGCTCAGTACGCGCCGGGCGCCGCACCCGGCGACGAGCCTGTACGTGTACGCCCGCGAAACCGTCGGCTACGCGCTGTCGATCGGCGGCAAGGTCCACTCGCCGGCCAGCGGCCCCGGGACCATCGCAGCGCTGCCCGCCCAATCGGATCTGCTCGGCGGCACCGGGCAGCTGGAGTCGACGGTCAGCGACGAGGCCGTGCTCATCGCTGCGCGCAAGCAACGGGTGATCCCCGCGGAGGGCCCGGCGTCGAACATGACGGCGGTGCTGCGGGCAGCCAGGCAGGGCAACGAGCAGGCGCGCGCACTGCTGGCCGAGCGGGCGCGGGTGCTCGGGGAGGCCGTCGCGTTGCTGCGCGACATGCTCAACCCGGACGATCTGGTCGTCGGCGGGCCAGGCGTTCACCGAGTACCCGGAAGGCATGAGCCTTGTCGAGGACGCGTACCGGCAGCGTTCCGTGTTGCCCGCGCGCGATATTCGGGTGACCTCGTTCGGCAACCGGGTGCAGGAGGCGGGTGCGGGCGTGGTCTCGCTCGGCGGCATCTACGCCGATCCGATCGGCGCGATGCGGCGCGCGCTTGCCCGCAGGCCGGAAGCAACTGCCTAATCCTGCCGCGAAACCGGATTCCAGCGGGCGACTACTCGACAAATCACTGTTTGGATTCGGTCTCGCGGCACGGTGTAGACATGTTTGTGTGCGCCTAGCGAAGCCAGCTACCCCGGCGAGTGGCCGTTTTGTCGGTGCACACCTCCCCGCTGGCGCAGCCCGGTACCGGCGATGCCGGCGGCATGAACGTCTACGTGCTGCAGAGTGCGCTGCAGATGGCCCGCCGCGGCGTCGAGGTGGAGATCTTCACCAGGGCCACCTCGTCGGCCGATCAGCCGACGGTGCGGGTGGCGCCGGGGGTGCTGGTGCGCAACGTCGTCGCCGGTCCATTCGAGGGGCTGGACAAATACGACCTGCCCACGCAGCTATGCGCGTTCACCGCGGGTGTGCTTCGCGCCGAAGCCACCCACGAGCCGGGCTACTACGACGTCGTGCACTCGCACTACTGGCTGTCGGGTCAGGTCGGCTGGCTGGCGCGCGACCGGTGGGCGGTGCCGCTGGTGCACACCGCGCACACCCTTGCCGCGGTCAAGAACGCTTCGCTCGCCAACGGCGACGCACCCGAACCACCGCTGCGCGCGATCGGCGAGCAGCAGGTCGTCGACGAAGCGGATCGGCTGATCGTCAACACCGAACACGAAGCGCAGCAACTGGTTTCGCTTCACCACGCCGATCCGGACCGCATCGACGTCGTCCACCCCGGGGTGGATCTGGAGACATTCACACCCGGAGACGAGCGGGCGGCGCGGGAGGTACTCGGGCTGGCGTCCGACGAACTCATCTTGGCGTTCGTCGGACGGATCCAGCCGCTGAAGGCGCCCGACGTGTTGCTGCGCGCGGCCGCCCGGCTCACGGACAAGTTCCCGCATCTGCGGGTACTGGTGGCAGGCGGGCCGTCCGGGACGGGCCTCGCCGCACCCGACACACTGGTTCGGCTGGCCGCGGAACTGGGTATCTCCGACCGGGTGACGTTCCTGCCGCCGCAATCACGAGAACAACTCGTCAATGTGTACCGCGCCGCCGATCTGGTCGCGGTGCCGAGCTATTCCGAATCGTTCGGCCTTGTCGCCGTCGAGGCGCAGGCCTGCGGCACGCCGGTGGTGGCCGCGGCGGTCGGCGGCCTGCCCGTCGCGGTGCGCGACGGCGTCACCGGCACGCTGGTCGAAAGCCACGACGTCGACGACTGGGCGCGTGCGATCTCCGATCTGGTGCAGCGCGGACCCGACACGATGCGCACCGCGGCCGTCGAGCACGCCGCCACGTTCTCATGGGCGCACACCGTCGACGGGCTGCTGGCCAGCTACGGGCGGGCGATCAGCGACTACCGCGCGCGCCATCAGCCCCAGGACGTGGGTGCGCGCCGCACGGGACGCCGGTTCTCGATGCGACGGGGTGTGCGCGCTTGACTTCCCAGGTGCAACAGGTCATCGAGGATGCCTGCACGGAGAGCGGCCTGGTCTACACGCGTCACGAAGGCGCGCACGGCGGGCTGCCGGGCATCATCGTCGAACTGCCCGGCGAGCGGCGGCTGAAGACCAACACGATCCTGTCCATCGGCGAGCATTCGGTGCGCGTGGAGGCCTTCGTGTGCCGCAAGCCCGACGAGAACCACGAGGGCGTGTACCGCTTCCTGCTCAAGCGCAACCGCAGGCTCTACGGGGTCGCCTACACCCTCGACAACGTCGGGGACATCTACCTGGTCGGCCGCATGGCGTTGCACTCGGTCACGCCCGACGAGATCGACCGGGTGCTGGGCCAGGTGCTCGAGGCCGTCGACAGCGACTTCAACACGTTGCTGGAGTTGGGCTTTCGGACCTCGATCCAGAAAGAGTGGGAGTGGCGGGTGTCGCGGGGCGAATCGCTGAAGAATCTGGAGGCCTTCGAGCACCTGATCGACGACGACGACTGACGCGCGCCGGGATAGGCTGCCCACCATGGGAGATTCCACGCTGATCCTGCTGCGCCACGGCGAAAGCGAATGGAACGCGCTGAACCTGTTCACCGGATGGGTTGACGTCGACCTCACCGAAAAGGGCAGGGGAGAAGCCGTCCGTGCCGGCGAGCTGATCAAGGAGCTGGAAACCCAGCCCGACGTTCTGTACACGTCCCTGCTACGGCGGGCGATCAACACCGCGAACCTGGCGCTGGACAAGGCGGACCGGCACTGGATACCCGTGCACCGCGACTGGCGGCTCAACGAGCGCCATTACGGGGCACTGCAGGGCCTGAACAAGGCCGAGACCAAGGAGCGCTACGGCGAAGAGCAGTTCATGGCCTGGCGGCGCAGCTATGACACGCCACCGCCGCCGATCGAGCCGGGCAGCGAATACAGCCAGGACTCCGATCCGCGCTACGCCGACATCGCAGGCGGGCCACCGAAGACCGAGTGCCTGAAAGACGTGGTCACCCGGTTCTTGCCGTACTTCACCGACACGATCGTGCCCGACCTGCAGGCAGGCAAGACCGTGCTGATCGCGGCGCACGGAAATTCGCTTCGTGCGCTGGTCAAGTACCTCGACGAGATGTCCGACGACGATGTGGTCGGGCTGAACATCCCAACCGGAATCCCGCTGCGCTACGACCTCGACGGCGACCTGCGCCCGAAAATCGTCGGCGGAACCTACCTGGACCCCGAGGCCGCCGCCGCGGGCGCGGCCGCAGTGGCGAGCCAGGGGGCGAAGTAGCCGAGCGGGCGGCTGCTTTGGGCAAACACTGGATGAACGCCAACCGAACACCTGCGCTTGGCGATGTGACATGTCCCGTTTTGGCCGCACGCTGCTGGGATGACGTTCACCAGTTTCGTACCATTTGCTCGTGAGTGTGGTATCCGCACTGCTGCTGACGGCAGTCGTGGCCCTTCTCGCTCTGGTGATCGGTGTGGCGGTCGGAGCGGGCCTGGCCCCGAGGATCGTCGAGCGCAGGCAGCGGCGGGCGACCGAGGAGTCCGGAATCACCGTCTCGGAGATGCTTGCCCACATCGTGTCGCTATCGCCGGTGGGCATCGTCGTGGTCGACACCTACCGTGACGTCGTCTACACCAACGACCGGGCCCGGGAACTGGGCCTGGTGCGTGACCGCCTGCTCGACGACCGCGCCTGGCTGGCGGCGCAGCGGACCCTGGCCACCGGTGACGACGTCGAGGTCGACCTCTCCCCGCGCAGGCGGGCGCTGCCCGGCCGGTCCGGGCTGTCCGTGCGCGGGCACGTCCGATTGTTGACCGAGGACGACCGCCGGTTCGCCGTCGTCTACGTCGACGACCAGTCCGAGCACGCGCGGATGGAAGCCACCCGACGCGACTTCGTCGCCAATGTCAGCCATGAGCTCAAGACGCCGGTCGGTGCGATGGGCGTGCTCGCCGAGGCGCTGCTGGCCTCCGCCGAGGACCCGGCGAACGTGCACAGGTTCGCCGAGAAGATGGTCGTCGAATCAAAGCGGTTGGCCAACATGGTCGGTGAGCTCATCGAGTTGTCCCGGCTGCAAGGAGCCGAACCGCTGCCCGACCTCGAGGCCGTCGACGTCGACACCGTTGTCGCAGAGGCGCTGTCGCGGTACAAGGTCGTCGCCGACAACGCCGACATCGCCATCACCACCGACTCGCCGACCGGTTACAAAGTGCTCGGCGACCAACCCCTTCTGGTAACCGCGATGGCCAACCTGGTGTCCAACGCAATCGCCTACTCATCCAACGGATCCCCGGTGTCCATCAGCCGCAGGCGCCGGGGCGACAACATCGAGATCGCCGTCACCGATCGGGGAATCGGCATCGCCGCCGCCGATCAGGAGCGGGTGTTCGAGCGGTTCTTCCGCGTGGACAAAGCCAGATCGCGAGCAACCGGAGGTACCGGCCTCGGTCTGGCGATCGTCAAACATGTTGCGGCCAATCACAACGGAACCATCCGGCTGTGGAGTCAGCCGGGCACTGGATCGACGTTCACACTGTCGATTCCGGCTTATCCGGATCGCGTGAGCGAGTCGGATGAACGATCAGACCAATGAGAGGAACTTCAACGCCCATGACCAATGTGCTGATCGTCGAGGACGAGGAGTCCCTGGCCGATCCCCTTGCGTTTCTGCTGCGCAAGGAGGGCTTCGAGGCCACCATCGTGACCGACGGGCCATCGGCCCTTGCCGAGTTCGAGCGAGCAGGCGCGGACATCGTGCTGCTCGACCTGATGCTGCCCGGGATGAGCGGGACCGACGTATGCAAACAGCTGCGGTCCCGCTCGAGCGTGCCGGTCATCATGGTGACCGCGCGCGACAGTGAGATCGACAAGGTGGTCGGGCTGGAGCTCGGCGCCGACGATTACGTCACCAAGCCCTACTCGGCTCGTGAGCTGATCGCGCGGATCAGGGCGGTGCTGCGCCGCGGCACCGACCCCGACGACCCCGCTATCGGTGACGGTGTGCTGGAGGCGGGACCGGTGCGGATGGACGTCGAACGCCACGTTGTTTCGGTCAATGGTGAGTTGATCACATTGCCGCTCAAGGAATTCGACCTGCTCGAATACCTGATGCGCAACAGCGGACGAGTGCTCACCCGCGGACAGCTCATCGACCGGGTGTGGGGCGCCGACTACGTCGGCGACACCAAGACCCTTGACGTCCACGTCAAGCGGTTGCGCAGCAAGATCGAGGCCGACCCGGCCAACCCGGTGCACCTGGTGACGGTGCGCGGTCTCGGCTACAAGCTGGAGGGTTAGTCGGACGACGATCAAGCGGCGAGGAACGAGCCGCGTTGTGGGGGTACCTCCCACGCGAAGCGTAGGGGGAGAGTCCGACCAAACGGGCGAGGTCCGCTACTCGGCGGCACGGGTGGCGGGGTGCACGGCGATCAGCCCTAAACTGCTGCGCCGCTTACACATTGCCGCCAGCTCCGCGTACGCCTTCTCGCCGAGAATTTCGGTGAGCTCGGGACCGTAGGTTTGCCAGACCTGCTTCGACCCGACATGTGCGTTCGGGTCGCCGGTGCAGTACCAATGCAGGTCGGCGCCACCCTCGCCCCAGCCGCGCCGGTCGTACTCGGTTATCCACGTCTTGAGCACCTCGGTGCCGTCGGGCAGCGTCACCCACTCCTGGGTGCGCCGGATCGGCAGCTGCCAGCACACGTCTGGCTTCATCTCCAACGGCTCGACGCCGAGTTGGAGCGCCTTGGTGTGCAGTGCACAACCGACACCGGCCTTGAAGCCGGGCCTGTTGAGGAAAATGCAGGCACCCTTGTACTTGCGGGTGCGCAGGTTGGGCTTGTCGTCATACTCGTCCATCTCGAGATAACCCTTGCGGCCCATGCCTTTTTCCCGGAACTGCCAATCGTCGTCGGTCAGCGTCTTCACCGCGGCGTCGAGGCGCTTGCGGTCGTCCTTATCGGACAGGAACGCGCCATGCGAGCAACACCCGTCATCGGGCCGCCCTTCGACGGTGCCCTTACATGCCGGTGTGCCGAACACGCATGTCCACCGCGACAGCAGCCAAGTCATATCGGCGGCGATCAGATGTTCGGGATTGTCCGGGTCGTAGAACTCCACCCATTCGCGGGCGAAATCCAGCTCGACCTCGCCGGGATGTTCTGACGTCACGGGAAACAACGCTACCCCGACTGACAGGCGAACGCCGTCAAGGCCGGCGCGTGCCCGCCTCGTCGGCCATGTCCTCCTCGGCCGCGGTTGCATGCACCTCGCGGTCGGCGCGACGACGTACCAGATATCCGCCGACCAGCGCCGCCAACAACGTCACGTAGACGACGATGGTGAACGGCGTGCTGACGAGTGTTGACACGTCTCCGCCTGCGATGTCGAGTGCGCGGCGCAGCTGGACTTCGGCGAGTGGTCCGAGAATCGCGCCGACGATCATCGGGGTGATCGGGAAGCCGAACCTGCGCATCAGATAACCGATCACGCCGAGCACGAGCAGCACGACGACGTCGAACGTCGACCCGTTGACGGCGTACGTGCCCAGCAGGGCGAAGGTCATGATCCCCGCGAAGAGGTATGGCTTCGGAATCTCGAGAAGCTTCACCCAGATACCCACGAGCGGCAGATTCAGCAGCAGCAGGATGACGTTGGCGATGATCAGGCTCGCGATCAGCCCCCAGACAAGGGCCGCCTGGCTCTCCAGCAGTTGCGGGCCCGGTTGAATTCCGTACTGCTGGAACGCGACCAGGATGACCGCCGCGGTCGCCGATGTCGGTATGCCCAGCGCCAGCAGAGGCACCAGAGTGCCCGCGGCATTGGCGTTGTTGGCCGCCTCCGGCCCTGCCACGCCTTCGATCGCCCCCTCGCCGAACTCCTCCTTGTGCTTGGAGAGGCGTCGCTCCATGGCATACGAGAGGAACGTCGGTATCTCCGACCCACCGGCGGGGATGACGCCGAGCGGGAAACCCACCGCGGTACCCCGCAGCCAGGGGCGCCACGAGCGGGACCAATCCTGTCGGCTCATCCATTTGGCCCCCTTTTGTAACGCAAGAAGGTCGTAATGGCTGGAGACCTGATGCGCCGCAACGTAGAGGACTTCGCCCATCGCGAACAGCGCAACGATCAGCACCACGGTGTCGATGCCGTCGAGCAGTGCGACCTGGCCGAAGGCCAGCCGCTGCTGCCCGCTCTGAAAGTCGATGCCGATGAGGCCGACGACCAGACCCAGGCTCATCGAGATCAGGCCGCGCAACGGCGAGGATCCCACGAGTGCGCTCACCGACAGAAAGGCGACAACCATCAGCGCGAAATAGTCGGGCGCACCGAGCTTTACGGCCACGTCGACCATCCACGGCGCAAAGAATGCCAGCAGTACGGTCGCGATGGTTCCCGCGACGAACGATCCGATGGCGGCGGTGGCCAGTGCTGCCGCGCCGCGTCCGTGCCGTGCCATCTTGTTGCCGTCGATGGCGGTGATCACCGAGCCGGATTCGCCCGGGGTCTTCAGCAGGATCGACGTGGTGGAGCCGCCGTACATGGCGCCGTAGTAGATGCCCGCGAACATGATGAACGCCAGCTCCGGCTCCATGCCGTACGTCATCGGCAACAGGAGCGCGATCGTCAATGCTGGCCCGATGCCGGGCAGCACGCCGATAAGAGTTCCCACCACCGTGCCAACCAGCGCAAACAACAGTGCCTGCGGTGTGAATGCAACAGAAAGCCCGTGCAGCAGGCCCTCGATACCCGACATCAGAATCCCAAAATCCCTGCAGGTAACGGGATATCGAGCAGCCGCGTGAAGGACAGGTAGACGACGAGCGAGAGCGCGACGGCGATGATGGCGGTGCGGACGATGTGCCGGGCGCCGACGGCCCACGCGGTGAGCCAGAAGACGATCGAGCTGACGATGATGTAGCCGAGTGGCTCAACGGCTGCAATGAAGACGAGCACCGCGGCCACGCACACGGCCAGCGGCACCCATCGGGTGTGGCGCACATCCACATCGCCCTCGGACTCGTCGGCCTCGCCGAGCCTGCCGCGCGCCACCTGCACGATGAGTGCGAGCGACAGCGCGATGAGCATGACGCCCACCACTTTCGGCATGAATCCGGCGCCCACGCCTGACGCCGACGTGGACGCCGCTTGGTTGAGTCCGTCGAGCAGGACGACGACGCCGATTCCGAGCAGCGCGAGCGACACCACCCCGTCGCCCCACGGAATCGGCCTGCGCGTCGACGCGACGTCGGCCGACTCTGCGGTCATTAACCCGCCTTCTTGGCCAGACCGAGTTCGTCGAGAACCGTTTGCACGCGCGCGTTCTCCTCTTTCAGCCAGGTGCCGAACTCGTCACCGGCGAGGAAGTTGTCGTTCCAGCCGTTCTTCTTGACCGCATCCGTCCATGCCGACGAATCGTGCATGCGCTTCATCGCCTCGACGTACTGGGCGGTCAGCTCCGGACTGATACCGGTCGGCGCCATGATCGACCGCCAGTTCTGGAACTCCAGCTTCGGATCGATCTGGGTCGCGGTCTGCGCGAAGCTGGTCCCTTCGACCTGTTCGGCCGACGAGATGAGCAACCCCTTGAGGTTGCCGTTCTTGATCTGCTCGGCGAATTCGTTGAGTCCGGCCACGCCCGCCTTCACCTTGCCACCGAGCAGTGCGGTCGTCGCCTCGCCGCCGCCGCTGTAGGGCACATAGTTCACGTCAGCAGGCTTGATCCCGTAGTGCTGCGCCAACAAGCCGATGAAGATCTGGTCGGCACTGCCCGCCGAACCACCGGCAATCGGAACGGATTTGGGGTCGGCCTTGATGGCGGCGAAAAGCTCATCGGCGTTGTTGAACGGCACGTCCTTCGGGACGACGATCACCTCGTATTCGCCGACGACACGTGCGACCGGGGTCAGGTCGTCGAGCGTCACGTCGGTGCCGTTGGTGATGATGCCGCTCATCATCGCCAGCCCGGAGGCGATCAGCAGGTCGGCCTTGCCCTTCTGCGGTGCGACCTGCGCCAGGGCAACCGTCCCGGAAGCGCCCGGCACGTTCTTGACGTCCGCACTGCGGGCCAGGTCGTCGGCCGTCAGGGCTTCCTGCACGGCGCGTGCCGTCTGGTCCCATCCGCTGCCGGGTGCGGCGGGCGCGATGATCTCGACCCGCGACAGCGGCTTGAAATCACCTGCGGCATCGCCTCCGGATCCGCCGCCGTTCGTGCCGCTGTTGCCGCTGCACGCGGCTAAAGCGAGACCGGCGGCGACGATGGTCGCAACAAGACGTGGGGTTCTCATCGGGGCCTCCCGGGGCTGACAACGGTGTCGAATACGTCGAACGTATACATAGTTGACTCTTCCCCGCAATGGGCCGCGGTAAACACCGCCGTCACAGTCATTTGCTGACCGCTTGTGTATACACTGGTTCGGTGGCATCGAAGCCCTTGAGCGCGGCGGCCCGTGCCTACGAACAGCTGCGGTCGGAGATCCTCGACGGCGTGCTCGGTCCGGGCAGCACGCTTTTCGAGGTCGAACAGTCGGAGCGCCTCGGGGTGTCGCGCACCCCAGTTCGCGAGGCGTTTGGGCGGCTCGTCGCCGAGGGTCTCCTCGACGACAAGCGCGGGCGGGGCCTCGTCGTCACCGACGTCTCCGATGATGACGTCGATGCGCTGTACGAGATGCGGACCTGCTTGGAGGCGCAGGCGGCCCGGCTGGCCGCCCGCCACGGCGATCGGGACGTCTTTGCCCGCTACGTGGGCGACTTCCGCGGCTGGAACGCGACGTTGCTCGATCCCCGCGTCTCGGATGAACAGGTCGGGGCGTACTACGCGCTGATCCGCCGGTTCGATCAGGCGGTCGACGCGGCGGCGGGCAATCCGTATCTCCTCGACGCGCTCGAAACGCTGCGCGCACACGTCGCCCGTGTCCGGCGCAAGGCGGGGGCGTCACCGATGCGGCTGGCAGCATCCGCGCTCGAGCACGCGCTCATCGCGTCCGCGATCGCCGACCACGATGCCGCGCTGGCTGTGCATGCAACGCACGTCCATCTGCACAACAGCCTCGAGCACTTCCGCCACGACTACACCGGGCTCGGCACCACCTGACAGAAAGGACATCGTCCGCCATGCAGAACCATCATGTCCGGGTCCACCGCAGCGAGGAGGGCCTACCGAGGGAAGGGCAGCTCGCCTGGGCGATAGCGCAGGTGGCGGCCGACCCCGTGGAGGTGACCGACGAGGTTGCGGACATGATCGTCAACCGGATCATCGACAACGCGGGCGTCGCGGCCGCATCGGTGGGGCGCAGCGCACCCTCTGCAGCCAGAGAACAGGCCGTCGCCCACCCGCCGAGCTCGGGAGGTGTAGGCGCCACCGTCTTCGGTCTCGAAGCCGACCGGCGGACGAGTCCCGAGTGGGCGGCATTCGCCAACGGAGTCGCCGTGCGCGAGTTGGACTTTCACGACACCTTTCTGGCGGCCGACTATTCACACCCGGGCGACAACATCCCTCCGATCGTCGCTGTTGCCCAGCATGTCGGCGCCGACGGGCACTCGCTTGTGCGGGGTATCGCGACGGGCTATGAGATACAGATCGATCTGGTTCGGTCGATCAGCCTGCACAAGCACAAGATCGACCACATCGCGCACCTCGGCCCGTCGGCGGCGGCCGGCATCGGAACACTGCTGGCGTTGCGGCCCGAGGTCATCTTCCAGGCGATCGGTCAGGCGCTGCACACCACCACGACCACTCGACAGTCGCGCAAAGGCGAGATCTCGTCGTGGAAGGCGTATGCACCAGCATTCGCGGGCAAGGTCGCGGTCGAGGCGGTCGACAGGGCGATGCGGGGACAGACCAGCCCGTCGCCGATCTACGAAGGCGAAGACGGCGTGATCGCCTGGCTCCTCGACGGGCCACAGGCCCATTACGACGTACCGCTGCCTGGGCCCGGTGAGCCGAAGACCGCGATCCTGAGCAGTTACACGAAGCAGCACTCGGCCGAGTATCAGGCACAGGCGTGGATTGATCTGGCTCGCAAGCTGTTTGACGAGCACCCGGCGGTCGCCGATCCAGCGCGTGTGCAGAGTGTCATCATCCACACCTCGCACCACACCCACAATGTGATCGGGTCGGGTGCGGCCGATCCGCAGAAATACGATCCCGGGGCGTCGCGGGAAACCCTCGACCATTCGCTGCCGTACATCTTCGCGGTCGCCTTGCAGGACGGATCCTGGCACCACGAAGCGTCGTATGCGCGCGAGCGGGTCACGCGCCCGGACACCGTCGCGCTCTGGCGCAAGGTGTCCACCGTCGAAGACGACGGGTGGACGCAGCCGCTACCACGCGGCAGGCGCGGGTCAGTCGTACGGGGGTCGGGTGGTGATCACCATGAACGACGGCAGTGAGGTCGTCGACGAGATCAGTGTCGCCGACGCGCATCCCAGCGGTGCCCGACCGTTCGCTCGGGACCAGTATGTCGAGAAGTTCCGCAGCCTCGCAGTGCCTGTGGTGGGCGAAGAAGAATCAGAACGTTTTCTGGCGCTCGCCCTGCGCCTGCCGGAGCTCAAGCCAAAAGAGGTGGCTGAGTTGACTTTCACGGCGCTGCCGGGCGGCCTGCCTCCGGCGGGGCCGCCAGGGATCCTTTGACGGAGGCCGAGATGCTCTACACGACAACAACACCGGCCGCGAAGCGGTCCACGCTGCGTGACCGCCTCGCCGAGGGTGGCTTGCTGCAGTTCCCGGGAGCGTTCAATCCGTTGTCCGCCAAGTTGATTGCGCGAAGCGGATTCGACGGTGTCTACGTCTCCGGCGCAGTGTTGAGCGCCGACCTGGGATTGCCGGACATCGGTCTGACCACACTGACCGAAGTCGCCGCGCGCACCCGGCAGATCGCACGGGTGACGGAATTACCGGTACTCGCCGATGCGGACACCGGTTTCGGTGAGCCGATGAACGTCGCGCGCACAGTGCAGGAACTCGAGGACTCCGGGTTGGCGGCGCTGCACATCGAGGATCAAGTCAACCCCAAACGCTGCGGCCACCTCGACGGGAAGCAGGTCGTCGACGAAGCCACTGCGGCACAACGTATCCGTGCGGCGGTTGACGCCCGTCGCGACCCGAACATGGTGATCATCGCTCGCACCGATATCCGGGCCGTCGAAGGGCTCGACGCGACGATCGAGCGTGCGAAGCGCCTCGTCGACGCGGGTGCGGACGCGATCTTCCCCGAGGCGCTCGAGTCACTATCGGAGTTCGGGGCGGTCCGCTCGGCCGTCAGCGTTCCGCTGATGGCCAACATGACCGAGTTCGGCAAGAGTGACCTCTTCACCGCCGGCCAGCTGCGCGACGTCGGCGTGAACGTGGTGATCTGGCCGGTCTCGTTGCTGCGAATGGCGATGGGCGCCGCTCAACGAGCTCTCGACACACTGGCGTCAGAGGGGTCGTTGACCTCCCAGCTGGATCAGATGCAGCATCGGCGGGACCTGTATGACCTGGTCGACTACCAGAGCTACAACAGGTTCGACGAGTCGGTGTTCAACTTCCGCGTGGCCGACTGAACGAACGCCCTCCGCCACACGGCGGTGCGCTCACGAAGTTCACTCCCAGACCCGTTAGGTTGAGTGCGTGCGACTGGGTGTCCTCGACGTGGGCAGCAACACCGTCCATCTGTTGGTGGTGGACGCCCGCCGCGGCGGCCATCCGACACCGATGAGTTCCACCAAGGCGTCACTGCGGCTGGCCGAGGCCATCGATTCGTCGGGCAAGTTGACCCGCAAGGGCGCCGACAAGCTGATCGACACCATCGACGAGTTCGCCAAGATCGCCGCGAGTTCGGGCTGCGTGGAGCTGATGGCGTTCGCCACCTCCGCGGTGCGCGACGCCAGGAACTCCGAGGACGTGCTTGCCCGCGTGCTTGCCGAGACCGGCGTCGTATTGCAGGTGCTCAGCGGGGTCGACGAATCGCGCCTCACCTTCCTCGCGGTGCGCCGCTGGTACGGCTGGAGCGCGGGCCGCATCATCAACATCGACATCGGCGGCGGTTCGCTCGAATTGTCCAACGGGGTCGACGAGGAGCCGGAGGTGGCGTTGTCGCTGCCCTTCGGGCGCGGGCCGGCTGACCAGGGAATGGCTGCCCGACGATCCGCCCGGTCGCAGGCGGGTGGGGATGCTGCGCGACTGGCTGGCCACCGAGTTGGCCGACGCGGGCGCCGAGATGCTGAAGGCAGGCGCCCCCGAACTTGCGGTCGCCACCTCGAAGACCTTCCGTTCGCTTGCGCGACTCACGCGGGGCCGCTCCTTCCGGGGATGGACCGCGCGTGAAGAGGACGCTGACAGCTACCGGCCTTAGGCAGCTCATAGCTTTCATCTCTAGGATGACCGCTGCTGACCGAGCAGAGTTGGAAGGGGTGAGTGCCGAACGGGCGCCACAGATCGTGGCCGGCGCGTTGGTTGCGGAGGCGAGCATGCGAGCGCTGGCGATAGATACCGTGGACATCTGCCCGTGGGCGTTGCGAGAAGGCCTTATTCTGCGGAAACTTGACAGCGAAGCCGACGGAACCGCACTGGTTGAGACATCCG
The DNA here is from genome assembly GCA_963822305.1 of uncultured Actinomycetota bacterium. Lineage (GTDB taxonomy): Bacteria > Actinomycetota > Actinomycetes > Mycobacteriales > Mycobacteriaceae > Mycobacterium. Next base: position 47,959 of record CAWGHF010000032.1, read on the forward strand.
TACGCGATGCGGACCGACACGCCGCCAAGCCCAAAGGCAACACACGATGACAGGACCAGAAGACAGCTACAGCAGCACCAGACCGATATCGGTCGCGGAGTTGCTGGCAAAGAACGGAACGATCGGCGCACCGCCGGTCGGCGGTCGGCGCCGCCGTCGGCGCGGCAGCACGGACTCCGTTACGGTCGCCGAGCTGACCGGTGAGATCCCGATCATCACCTCCGACACCCACGAGGACGTCCGCGAAGCCGCTGCCGATCCGGCCACCGATGAGCTCGACGAGGTCCGTGACGACTTCGCCGGGCCGATGCCGAGTAACGGCGTCGCCGAGCACGTCGAGGAGAGCCAAGAGCTCCCTGAAATTTCGGACGAGGCACCTCTGACCGACGAGGAGGCCGACTACGCCGCCCACATCGAGGAGCGCGAAGCCGAGCCGACGTTCTTCGAGCCGCCGGCACGCCGTCCGCTGTGGGGCCAGACGTCGCGGCGGTATCCCGGCGGGTCCGCCGTCGGCGCCGAGGAGATGAGCCCCGATCCGGTCGATGTCGAAGATGACGCGGTCGACGCCGTCGCCTCCGATCTGACCCGGCCCGCGGTGGCCGCCGCAACCGCGCCCGACACCGAGGACGACGCCGACGCACTGCCGTCGTACCTACGCTCTTCGGCCGGGCCGCTGTTCGGTGGCGAGACGGTCGCCGACGACATCGCCCGTCGCGGAGGAGTCGTACGACGCGGCGATTTGGAGTTCGGCGACGTCGACCTCGAGCACGACGAGGACGAAGAGGACGTCGACTACGACGACGAATCGACGATGTCGTCGTTCGCGCGCGGCGCCCTGGTCGTCGGTCAGTGCATCGTCGCCGTGCTGTTCGGTGCGGGCCTGTTCATCGCGTTCGACCAGCTGTGGAAATGGAACAACATCGTCGCGCTGGTGCTGTCCGTGCTCGTCATCCTCGGTCTCGTGGTCGGCGTTCGGGTGGTGCGCAAGACCGAGGACATCGGCAGCACACTGATTGCGGTGGCGGTCGGCGCGCTCGTCACGCTGGGGCCGCTTGCGCTCCTGCAATCGGGATAGCCGCCTAAGCAGCACCGTGCGCCCCGCCATCAAGGTCGGTCTTTCGACGGCCTCGGTCTATCCGTTGAGGACCGAGGCCGCTTTCGAGTACGCCGCCCGGCTCGGCTACGACGGTGTGGAGCTGATGGTGTGGGCCGAAACCGTCAGCCAGGACGTCGACGCGATCGAGAAGATGTCCGCGAAGTATTCGATGCCGGTGCTGTCGGTGCACGCGCCGTGCCTGCTGATCTCGCAGCGGGTGTGGGGCGCCAACCCGATCCCGAAGCTGGAGCGCAGCGTGCGCGCCGCCGAACAGCTGGGTGCCCAGACGGTCGTGGTGCATCCGCCGTTTCGGTGGCAGCGCCGCTACGCCGAGGGTTTCTCCGACCAGGTCGCCGAGCTCGAGGCGGGCAGCGACGTGATGGTGGCGGTGGAGAACATGTTTCCGTTCCGCGCCGACCGGTTCTTCGGCGCGGGGCAGACGTCGATCGATCGGATGCGCAAGCGCGGCGGCAGACCGGGGCCGGGCATCTCGGCCTTCGCGCCGTCCTACGATCCGCTGGACGGCGGCCACGCCCACTACACACTCGATCTGTCGCATACGGCGACGGCGGGCACCGACGCGGTCGACATGGCGCAGCGGATGGGCGACGGCCTGGTGCATCTGCATCTGTGCGACGGCAGCGGAGCGTCGACCGACGAGCATCTGGTGCCGGGCTACGGCACCCAGCCGACGGTGGAAGTCTGCGAAATGCTGGCGGGCAGCGACTTCTCCGGCCATGTGATCCTCGAAGTCACCACATCCGGCGCCAGGACGGCCGCCGAGCGCGAGGCCCTGCTGAACGAATCGCTCCAGTTCGCCCGCAAGCACCTGCTGCGCTGACCCCGCGGCGGACGAGAGGAGCACTGAATCTGTGATGACACCTGTGTCTGGATCAACTCTGTTCACCGATGCGATGGCTCTCACGCCCGCGGGCGACGGCCACTACGACGGTGAGCTGAACGAGCATTGGACGATCGGCCCTAGGGGCTCCGGCCCGAAGGTGCACGGGGGAGCGATGCTGGCGCTGTGCGCGAATGCTGCACGACTGGAGTTTTCCAGGGGGCTGGAGCGAAGCGACTCGGGGGAAGGGGGGAGCGAAAACACGGTGTGGCCGGTCGCGATCTCCGGAAACTATTTGTGGGCACCGGATCCCGGCCCGATGCGTGTTTCGACGACAGTGCGCAAGCGTGGCCGGCGGGTCAGTTTGATCGACGTCGAGCTGACCCAGGGCGAAAGCACCGCGGTGCGCGCGGCGGTGACGATGGGCGAGCCCGAACATCACGTCCCGCCGCTGCTTTCGGTCAACCCGGTGGTGCCGCTGATGCCGCCGGAGCCGCCGCCCGGACTGGAACCGATCGGTCCCGGCCATCCGATGGCCGCCGTCGTCAACCTGGCCCACGGCTGTGACATCCGGCCGTCGCTGACGACGTTGCAGCCGCGCGCCGACGGCGGGCCGCCCGTGATCGAGTACTGGGTCCGTCCCAAGGGCGTGGCGCCCGACCCCCTGTTCGCGCTGCTGTGCGGCGACGTGTCGGCTCCGGTCACGTTCGGCGTCAACCGATTCGGCTGGGCGCCCACGGTTCAGCTGACGGCCTTTCTGCGCACGCTGCCCGCCGATGGCTGGCTGCGGATCGTGTGCACGACGGTGCAGATCGGCCAGGACTGGTTCGACGAGGATCACATCGTCGTCGACTGCGAGGGCCACATCGTCGTCCAGAGCCGCCAGCTGGCGATGGTGCCGCCCCCGCAGTAATCGCTGGCGGCGTCTGCAATGCTTTGACCGTGGCAAGAATCGCGATCATCGGCGGTGGAAGTATCGGCGAAGCGCTGCTGGCTGGGCTCATCCGCGCGGGCAGGCAGCACAAGGACCTGGTGGTCGCCGAGAAGGACGCGCAACGCGCGAAGTACCTGTCCGAGACGTACTCGGTGTTGGTCACCACGGTGGCCGACGCGGCGGAAAACGCCTCGTTCGTCATCGTCGCCGTCAAGCCGGCCGATGTGACGTTGGTCATCGACGAGATCGCCGACGCCGCCGCGCACGCCGAAAGCGAGAGCGCTGAGCAGGTTTTCGTGACGGTGGCGGCCGGCGTCACCACCGAGTTCTACGAATCGAAGCTACCTGCCGGAGCGCCCGTGATCCGGGTGATGCCCAACGCGCCCGTTGTCGTCGGCGGCGGCGTGAGTGCGCTGGCGCCCGGCCGGTTCGCGACCATCGAACAACTCAAAGAGGCGTCGGGGATCTTCGACGCAGTAGGCGGCGTACTGACCGTCGCGGAATCACAGATGGACGCTGTGACGGCGCTGTCGGGATCGGGCCCGGCGTACTTCTTCCTTGTCGTCGAGGCCTTGGTGGACGCGGGCGTCGCGGCGGGTCTGACGCGGCCGATGGCCACCGATCTGGTCGTCCAAACCATGGCCGGATCGGCCGCGATGTTGCTGGAACGTCTCGATGCCGTGCAATCCGCCAGTGACTCGGCGATGGGCACTGGAATGGACACCACGGCGGCTCAACTGCGGGCCACGGTCACCTCTCCGGGCGGCACAACCGCCGCTGGTCTGCGAGAACTCGAAAAGGGCGGGATTCGGGCCGCCTTGGCCGAGGCCGTGGAGGCGGCAAGACAGCGATCTTCCCAGCTCGGAATCACATCCAGGTAATTCAACGAATTTCAATCGATTAGCCCACACCCGTCGCAATAACCCCAATAACCCCGCTATTCTCCTCGTGTAAGCGCGGGGTCGTACCCAGCGGTGGGGAAGCCGCTGGAACAGCCCGTGCCTGAAGGATTGGGTTGCGATGACGTCTATGAACGGGCCATCGGGGCGGGATGCGGCGAGCGGGAAGCATGCACGAACTGAGGCTGCTCCCGACCAGCCCCCGCGGGCTCAATTTCTCACCGTCGCTGAAGTGGCCAGCCTCATGCGGGTCAGCAAGATGACGGTTTACCGCCTGGTGCACAACGGTGAGCTGCCCGCGGTGCGGGTCGGCCGTTCGTTCCGCGTACACGCCAAGGCGGTCCACGATCTACTGGAGACCTCGTATTTCGACGCAGGCTGAGTTAGTCGTTGTCGGTTTTCTCTCCGCAACACCCGCCCGGTAAAGTGTGCGGGTCGCGCCAAGTGGCGCGTAGGCACGTCTAAAACATCTAGGTAGCGGAGTTCATGGGTTCAGTCATCAAGAAGCGGCGTAAGCGCATGTCGAAGAAGAAGCATCGCAAGCTGCTTCGTCGCACCCGGGTGCAGCGCAGAAAACTCGGCAAGTAGTTTCGGCGCTCCGTCGATACGCTGAACCGGATGGATTCCCAAGATCGCTCCGGGGGCCGTAACCCGGGGCAGGATGATGACACCCTGCATAACCCCAAGGTCGTGCTGGTCACCGGCGCCTGCCGGTTTCTGGGTGGATATCTGACCGCCCGGCTTGCCCAGAACCCGTCGATCGACCACGTCATCGCCGTTGATGCGATCGCGCCGAGCAAGGACCTGCTTCGGCGCATGGGCCGCGCGGAGTTCGTCCGCGCCGACATCCGCAACCCCTTCATCGCGAAGGTCATCCGCAACGGCAACGTCGACACCCTGGTGCACGCCGCGGCGGCGTCGTATACGCCGCGCTCCGGCGGCAAGGCGGCGCTGAAGGAGCTCAACGTGATGGGCGCCATCCAGCTCTTCGCCGCCTGCCAGAAGGCGCCTTCGGTGCGCCGGGTCATCCTCAAGTCGACGTCCGAGGTGTACGGGTCGAGCGCATTCGATCCCGTGCTGTTCACCGAGGACTCCAGCAGCAGGCGACCCCCCAGCGAGGGCTTCGCGCGCGACAGCAGCGACATCGAGGGCTATGCCCGTGGCCTGGCGCGCCGCAGACCCGACATCACGCTGACGATCCTGCGGCTGGCCAACATGATCGGCCCGGCGATGGACACCGCGCTGTCGCGTTACCTGGCGGGTCCTGTGGTGCCGACCATCGTCGGTCACGACGCCCGGCTGCAGCTGCTGCACGAGCAGGACGCACTTGGTGCGTTGGAGCGCGCGTCCGTGGCGGGCAAATCGGGCACGTTCAACGTGGGCGCCTCCGGAATCATCATGATGTCTCAGGCCATTCGGCGCGCGGGCCGGGTCCCGCTGCCGGTGCCCCGCTTCGCATTGTCCGCCGCGGATTCGCTGTGGCGCGCAACTCGCTACACTGAGGTGGATCGCGAGCAGTTGGACTATTTGAGCTATGGCCGGGTCATGGACACCGCGCGCATGCGTAATGAATTAGGCTATAGCCCAAAGTGGTCCACGGCGGAGGCTTTCGACGATTACGTGCGTGGTCGTGGATTGACTCCGATCATTGATCCGCGATGGGTACGCTCAATGGAGAGTCGCGCCGTATCGGCGGCGCAACGTTGGGGACGTTGAAGACAGGCTCGAAATCGGGTGGGGAGAAGGTAGCGACGTGGCGGGCGAATCAAAAGCGAAAGTGATTCCGCTGCATTCAAATACGGGTCGGCAGGCCGCGCAGCGGCGCGCCGCCGCCCGTGGCGAAGCCGCGCGCCGACATCCCTCCCTGCTGAGCGATCCGTCCGGCCGCGCGTCAGCCGAGCAGATCGCCGCCGTCGTCCGCGAGATCGACGACCGCCGTTCCGCCGCGGCGGGTGCACCGCCCGCCGACGAGTCGCCAAACGAACTCGCGAGGCGGATCGCCGGGGTTGCTGAATTTGTTCGCAAGCGAATGATGGGCGATTACACCGTCGACGAATTCGGGTTCGATCAGCACCTCAACGATTCGGTGTTCTTGCCTTTGCTGAGAGTCTTTTTCAACTCGTGGTTCCGCGTTGAGGTCAGCGGAATCGAGAACCTGCCGGAGACGGGCGCCGCGTTGATCGTCGCCAACCACGCGGGTGTGTTGCCGTTCGACGGGCTGATGGCGTCGGTGGCCGTACACGACAAGCACCCCGCGCACCGAGACCTGCGGCTGCTGGCCGCCGACATGGTGTTCACCATGCCGGTGATGGGGCAGGCGGCGCGCAAGGCGGGCCACACCATGGCCTGCACCTCCGACGCGCACCGGCTGCTCGCCGCGGGCGAGCTGACCGCGGTGTTCCCGGAGGGCTACAAGGGTCTGGGCAAGCACTTCAAGGATCGGTACAAGCTGCAGCGATTCGGTCGCGGCGGCTTCGTCGCAGCGGCGCTGCGCGCCAAGGCGCCAATCGTGCCGTGCTCGATCGTCGGGTCAGAGGAGATCTACCCGATGATCGCCGACGTGAAGCTGTTGGCCCGGCTGTTCGGGCTGCCCTACTTCCCGATCACGCCGCTGTTCCCGCTCGCCGGGCCCGCGGGGCTGATGCCCCTGCCGTCGAAATGGCACATCCAGTTCGGCGACGCGATCGATACGTCGGACTACGACGACACGGCGGCCGACGATCCGATGGTCACATTCGAATTGACCGACCAGGTCCGCGAAACCATCCAGCAGACGCTTTATCAGTTGCTGGCCAACCGCAGGAATATGTTCCTCGGCTGACGAAAGGCAACGCCTTTAGCTTTGGCTGCGGTCAGCTCTTAGAGCTTTGCCCGGCAATCATTTTGGCGATCGCGGCGTCTCGCCGCTCTTTGATCGCCGCGCTCACTTCGTCGGCCTCGTCGTCATAGGCGGCCTCACCGATGACGGTGACGATGCTTGTGATCACCGGTTCGCCGTTGGCGTCGCTGGCCTCGCCACGGATGTCGGCGACCACGGTGCCGTGTGCCTCGATGACGTTGTCGAGATAGGAGTCGAAGAACAGCTTGTCGCCTGCGACGATCGGCCGGTGGAAGGTGATCTTCTGGTCGCGGTGCAGAACCCGCTCCATGTTGATCGGGATCGCGAACTTGTCGAAGATCTCCAGCTGCACTTTGCGGCCGGCCACGGCCAGAAACGTCAGTGACGCCACCACGGTGTCGTAACCGACCTCTTTCGCGGCGTCCTCGCTGTAGTGCGCGGGATGATCGTCCTTGACGGCGCGCGCGAATTCGCGGACCTTCTCGCGGTCGACCTGGAAATAGTCCGGATACCGGTAGTGGGTTCCGATGATGTCTTCAGCAATGGCCATGACGGGCGAGAGCCTATCAGCGCTGCAGCGAGCTATTTGTCGTGACGACGTGACGCGATGGCGGCCAGCGCGCCGCCTGCCGCGCCGAGCGCCAGCGCCGACGGCACCCCGATCCTGGCGGCCTTGCGCGCGGTCCGGAAGTCGCGGATCTCCCAGCCGCGCTCGCGGGCCAGGTCACGCAGGTCGGCATCCGGGTTGATGGCCACCGCCGTGCCGACCAGCGAGAGCATCGGCACGTCGTTGAAGCTGTCCGAGTACGCCGCGCAGCGGCGCAGGTTCAGGCCCTCGCGGATGGCCAGCGACCGCACCGCATGGGCCTTGCCGCTGCCGTGCAGGATGTCGCCGACCAGGCGGCCGGTGAACACCCCGTCGACCGACTCCGCGACGGTGCCGAGCGCACCGGTCAGCCCCAGCCGGCTGGCGATGGTGGCCGCCAGCTCGTACGGCGTCGCGGTGACCAGCCAGACCTGCTGGCCCGCGTCCAGATGCATCTGCGCCAGCGCGCGGGTGCCGGGCCAGATCTTGTCCGCAATGATCTCGTCGAAGATCTCCTCGCCGACGGCAACCAGCTCCGAGGTGGTCCGGCCTTCGATGAACGCCAGCGCCTTGCGCCTGCCCTCCGCCACGTCGTCGCTGTTTTCTCGACCGGTGAGCTGAAACTTGGCCTGCGCGTACCCGAATCGGAGCAGATCGCCGTAGGTGAAGTACTTGCGCGCTGCCAGGCCGCGGGCGAAATGCACCAGCGACGACCCCTGCACGAGCGTGTTGTCGACGTCGAAGAAGGCGGCCGCGGTCAGATCCGGTGGCGGCGCCTGCAGCCCGGCTTCCTCGTCATCGACGAGGTGTGCGACGGCAGTCTCCGCGCTGGCATCGCCTGCCAACGCCTGCACGGCGGCTTCGTCACCATCGCGAACGGGCACCTATCAACCCTAAGTCACCGGTTTTGCCGATACTGGTTGACGTGAGCCGTGCGCAGGTGGTGTTGCTGACCAGGCAGGGGTGCTCGCTGTGCGAGCGGACCGCGGCGCGGCTCGTCGAGCTCGCAGACGAGCTCGAGTTCGACTTCACCACCACCGACGTCGACGCCGCGGCCGCCGCGGGGGATTCCGGGCTGCGCGTCGAGTTCGGCGATCGGCTGCCGGTGGTGCTCCTCGACGGGCGCGAGCACAGCTATTGGGAGCTCGACGAGCCCAGGTTGCGGGCGGATCTCGCGAAGTAGCACCTGCGAAACGGAATTCCAGCAGCAAAAGTGCGAGGCAATGCCTGCTGGAATTCCGTTTCGGGGGAGAGCTGAGCAAATTTGGTAGCCCAGCTGGTGACCGACTACCGTGGATGACGTGGTGATGAGGCCATGAGCGTTTTGCTTTTCGGCGTTTCGCACCGCAGCGCGCCCGTGTCTGTGCTGGAGCAATTGAGCACCGACGAGTCCGATCAGGCCAAGATCGTCGACCAGGTGCTGCAGTCCCCTTTGGTGACCGAGGCCATGGTGCTGTCCACGTGCAACCGCGTGGAGATCTACGCGGTGGTCGAGGCCTTCCACGGCGGCCTTTCGGTGATCGGACAGGTGCTCTCCGAACATTCGGGAATGGGCCTCGGCGACCTCACCAAGTACGCCTACGTCCGGTACGCCGAGGCGGCCGTCGAGCACCTGTTCGCCGTCGCGAGCGGCCTGGATTCGGCCGTTGTCGGCGAACAGCAGGTGCTCGGGCAGGTGCGCCGCGCCTACGCCGCGGCCGAAGCGAACCACACCGTCGGGCGCACCCTGCACGAGCTGGCTCAGCGCGCACTGTCGGTGGGCAAGCGGGTGCACAACGAAACCGCCATCGACGAGGCGGGTGCGTCGGTGGTCTCCGTCGCGCTCGGCATGGCCGACGGCAAGCTGAACGGGCTGGCCGGGCGCCGCGCGGTCGTCATCGGCGCCGGTGCGATGGGCGCACTGTCGGCGAAGCACCTCGTGCGGGCGGGTGTCGAGCGGGTCCACATCGTGAACAGGACGCTGCCCCGCGCCAAGAAGCTGGCCGACAAGATCCGCGAGCTCGGTGTCATCGCCGACGCGTTCCCGTTCGACCACTTGACGCCGGTGCTCACCGATGCCGACGTGGTCGTGAGCTGTACCGGCGCCGTGCGCCCGGTGGTCTCGCTGGCCGACGTGCACCGCGGTCTCGCCCACGGGCAGGAGCCGAAGCAACTGGTGATCTGCGACCTCGGCATGCCACGAAACGTCGATCCGGCCGTCGCGGGCCTTCCCGGTGTCTACGTCGTCGACATGGACCGAATTCAGCGCGATCCGTCGGCGCGCGCCGCCTCATCCGACACCGAGGCGGCCCGCGCGATCGTTGCCGCAGAAGTGGCCAACTACCTTGCCGGACAGCGGATGGCCGAGGTCACTCCGACCGTGACGGCGCTGCGCCAGCGGGCCGCCGACGTCGTCGAGGCGGAGCTGCTGCGGCTGGACAACCGGCTGCCCAGCCTCGAGGCGGCGCATCGCGACGAGGTCGCGCGGACCGTGCGACGGGTGGTCGACAAGCTGCTGCACGCGCCGACGGTTCGGGTCAAACAGCTGGCCAGCTCGCCGGGCGGCGACAGCTACGCCGAGGCCCTCCGCGAACTGTTCGAGTTGGATCCGCAGGCCGTCGAAGCCGTAGCTGGACCTGAAATGCCCTTCGTGACAACCGATCTCGAAAAACCTGAGTAACACTTGGCAGATCTCATCCGGATAGGCACTCGGGGCAGCCTGTTGGCGAAGACCCAAGCGAGTGTCATCAAAGACGCACTGGTGGCCAAGGGGCACAACGCCGAATTGGTCATCATCGCCACCGAAGGCGACGATCGAGCAGACGATCCGATCGCCTCGATCGGCATCGGTGTCTTCACCGCGGCACTGCGGGAGGCCATCCACGACGGCCGGGTGGATGTCGCCGTGCACTCGTACAAGGATTTGCCGACCGCCGAGGACCCGCGGTTCACGATCGCCGCGATACCCCCGCGCGAGGACGCTCGCGACGCACTCGTCGCCCGCGACGGACTTGTCCTCGGGGAATTGCCGGTGGGTTCGGTGATCGGCACCTCGAGCCCGCGACGGACCGCGCAGCTTAGAGCATTGGGTCTCGGTTTGGAAATCCGCCCCCTACGAGGCAACCTTGACACCAGGTTGAACAGGGTAAGCAACGGTGATCTCGACGGCGTCGTCGTCGCCCGAGCGGGACTGGCCCGCATCGGGCGTTTGGGCGATGTCACCGAGACTCTCGATCCGGTGCAGATGTTGCCAGCGCCGGCTCAAGGTGCGCTTGCGGTCGAGTGCCGCGCAGGCGACACCGGGCTCGTCGCGCTGCTGGCGGAGTTGGATGACGCCGACACGCGTGTCGCAGTCACCGCTGAACGGGTCCTGCTCGCCGAACTGGAGGCGGGTTGCTCCGCACCGGTGGGTGCGATCGCTGAGGTGGTCGAGTCCATCGATGAGGACGGCCGAGTCTTCGAAGAGGTGTCGTTGCGCGGCTGCGTGGCGACGCTGGACGGATCCGACGTGATCCGTGCGTCCGGCATCGGGGCTCCCGAGCGGGCACGAGAGCTTGGTCTCTCGGTCGCCGCGGAGTTGTTCGAACTGGGGGCACGCGATCTGTTGGCAGACGCTGGGAGAGACAGATGACGACCCGAGGGCGTAAGCAGAGGCCCGGCCGCATCACGTTCGTCGGCTCCGGGCCCGGCGATCCGGGCCTGCTGACGACGCGGGCGCGCACGGTGCTTGCCAACGCCGCGCTGATCTTCACCGACCCCGACGTGCCTGAAGCGGTGCTGGCCCTGTGTGGGTCCGAACTGCCGCCGCCGTCGGGGCCCGAGCCGGCCGCGACCGCGACCGACGCCGACAGCGACGGCGAGACCACGAGCGCGATTCCCGGGGGCCCCGACATCCGGCCCGCGCTCGGCGATCCGGCCGAGGTGGCCAAGACCCTTGCCACGGAGTCCCGCACCGGAGTCGACGTTGTTCGGCTCGTCGCGGGCGACCCGTTGTCGGTGGACTCGGTGATCACCGAAGTGAACACGCTGACGCGCTCGCACCTGCAGTTCGAGATCGTGCCTGGCCTGCCCGCCACGACGGCAGTGCCGACCTATGCGGGTCTACCGCTGGGGTCGTCGCACACCGAGGCCGACGTCCGCGGCGACGTGGACTGGGCGGCGCTGGCGGCCGCGCCCGGCCCGCTGATCCTGCAGGCCACTGCGTCGCATCTGGCCGACGCCGCGAGCACCCTGATCGAGTACGGATTGGCCGACACCACGCCGTGTGTCGTCACCGCGCAGGGCACCACGTGCCAGCAGCGCTCGGTGGAGACCACGCTGGGCGGCCTCAACGACAAGGCGGCGATCGGTGCCAACGAGCCCGCGGGCCCGCTGACCGGCCCGCTGGTCGTGACGATCGGCAAGACGGTGGCCAACCGCGCGAAGCTGAACTGGTGGGAGAGCCGCGCACTGTACGGCTGGACCGTGCTGGTGCCGCGGACCAAGGACCAGGCGGGCGAGATGAGCGAAAAGCTGGTGTCGCACGGCGCATCGCCGATCGAGGTACCGACCATCGCCGTCGAGCCGCCGCGCAGCCCGGCGCAGATGGAGCGCGCCGTCAAGGGTTTGGTCGACGGCCGCTACCAGTGGGTGGTGTTCACCTCGACCAACGCGGTGCGAGCGGTGTGGGAGAAGTTCAACGAGTTCGGCCTCGACGCCCGCGCGTTCTCCGGTGTGAAGATCGCGTGCGTCGGGCAGTCCACCGCCGACCGGGTGCGCGCATTCGGTATCGAGCCGGAGCTGGTGCCGTCGGGTGAGCAGTCCTCGCTCGGGTTGCTGGACGAATTCCCGCCCTATGACGAGGTTTTCGACCCGGTGAACCGGGTGCTGCTGCCGCGTGCCGACATCGCCACCGAGACGCTGGCCGAAGGCCTGCGCGATCGCGGCTGGGAGATCGAGGACGTCACGGCCTACCGCACGGTGCGTGCCGCACCGCCGCCTGCGCACACCCGCGAAATGATCAAGACGGGTGGGTTCGACGCGGTGTGCTTCACGTCGAGTTCGACGGTGCGCAACCTGGTCGGCATCGCGGGCAAGCCACACGCGCGCACGATCGTCGCGTGCATCGGTCCCAAGACCGCGGAAACGGCAGCGGAATTCGGCCTCCGCGTCGATGTGCAGCCTGAGGTCGCAGCGGTGGGTCCGTTGGTGGAGGCGCTTGCCGAGCACGCCGCCCGGTTGCGGGCCGAGGGTGCGCTACCGCCGCCGCGTAAGAAGAGTCGCCGCCGCTAAACCCTCGGCAGACAGGAGGGATGGCTTTACATGCCCTATCCGAGTCACCGTCCGCGTCGACTCCGGTCGACACCGGCACTTCGGCGACTGGTAGCGCAGACGTCCTTGGAGCCAAGGCATTTGGTGCTGCCGATGTTCGTCGCCGACGGCATCGACGAGCCGAAACCGATCGAGTCCATGCCGGGCGTGGTGCAGCACACCCGGGACTCGCTGCGCAAAGCGGCGGCCGACGCCGTCAATGCGGGCGTCGGCGGCCTGATGCTGTTCGGAGTGCCCCGTGCCGAGGACAAGGACGCCACCGGGTCCGTCGGCGTGGCCGAGGACGGCATCCTCAACGTCGCTCTGCGCGATCTCGCCAAGGACCTCGGCGATGAGACCGTGCTGATGGCCGACACCTGCCTCGACGAGTTCACCGACCACGGCCACTGCGGGGTGGTGGACGCATCCGGCCGCGTCGACAATGATGCGACCAATTCGCGCTACGTGGAACTGGCTGTGGCGCAGGCGGATTCCGGAGCACACGTCGTCGGCCCCAGCGGAATGATGGACGGACAGGTCGCCGCGATCCGCGAAGGGCTGGATGCGGCGGGACACACCGACGTGGTGATCCTGGCGTACGCCGCCAAATTCGCTTCGGCGTTCTACGGCCCGTTCCGTGAGGCGGTGTCCTCCAGCCTGAGCGGGGATCGCCGGACGTACCAACAGGATCCGGCCAATGCCCGCGAGGCGGTGCACGAGATCGAACTGGACATCGCAGAGGGCGCCGACATCGTGATGGTGAAACCGGCGATGAGCTACCTCGACGTGGTGGCGGCTGCGGCCGACATCTCGCCGGTGCCGGTGGCCGCCTACCAGATCTCCGGCGAGTACTCGATGATCAGCGCCGCGGCCGCCAACGGCTGGATCGACGGCCGGGCCGCCGCGCTGGAGTCACTGACCAGCATCCGGCGCGCGGGTGCCGACATCGTGCTGACGTACTGGGCGGCCGACGCGGCCGACTGGCTGGCGTGAGCGAAGCTTGCGAGCGAACCATCAGCCCAGCACGCGGAAGCCGAGCCAGCGAGGCAGCCGCGTGAGCGAAGCAAGGCCAACAGACGTCGACACCGGCTTCTGGCTGTGGATGGGCGCGGTGCCGTTGATGGTCGTCGGCTACCTGGTGGACATGGTGAGCAGGCAGCAGCCGCGGCCGCCCCTCGTCATCTTCGTGTTCTCCGGGATGTTCGTGTTCGTGATCGCCGCGGTCGTGGTGACGTTCCTGTTCCTGATGCGGCAGGGCTACCGGTGGGCCCGCACGGTGCTCACCGGCGGTGGGGTCGCCTCCGTGGTGTACGCCGGAACCAGCTTGTTCTCCATCGACCGGCCGACCACCGCTGCGCTGCTCTACGCGATCAGCGTCATCTTCGGCTCTGTGCTGATCGCCGGGGGCGTGTTCCTGCTGCACCGCAAGGACGCCCACGCCTTCTTCGTTCGTTAGCGAACGTTAGGCTGGCCCGGATGTCAGCTCCATTGCAGCGCCCGCGAATCGTCGACGCCGCGTTCTGGTGTTGGCTGGCGGCCGCGATCCTGCTGGCGGCGCTCGGCCTGCTGCTGGCGCTGAACAAGGCGAACTTACCGGTCTTCCTCCGCGGCGCGGCCGTCCTCTTCGTGGTCGCCGCTCTGGCGCTGGGTTACCTCGCCGGCCGGACCAGGAGCGGGCATACGCGTTACCGTCGCGCCGCAGTGGCCCTCGCCCTCGCGCTCGTGGTGCTGTTGGCGATGTTCGTTCTGGTCGGTGGTGGCGGCGTCCTGTGGGTGCTGCCGATGATCCTGACGTTGGTGGGCGCGATCCTGGTGATGAGGCCGTCGGCGCAGGAGTTCTTTCCTTCGGAGGACAGGCCATGACGCAGACCAGCGAGCCGGCCGACGTTTTGTTCTACGAGCCGGGCGCCAGCTGGTGGTGGGTGGCGACCGGGCCAGCGTCGGGCATCGCCATGCTGCTGATCCAGATGTCCGCAGGATTGGGCTTTCAATGGCTGGTACCGACCGTCTTCTTCGTGCTGGTATCGAGCTTCGTCGCCGTTCAGGTCAAGGCGGCCCGGATCCACACATCGGTGGAGCTGACGCCGACCACGCTGCGCGAGGGCGCCGAGCGTGTCCCCATCGACGACATCGTGCGGATCTACCCGGAGCCGGAAGGCAACGAGGAACACAAGTGGATGTCTGCCCGTGCGCTCGGCGAGCTCACCGGCGTGCCGAAGGGCCGGACCGGCATCGGCGTCAAGATGACCAACGATCGCACCGCGCAGGCGTGGGCGCGCAAGCACCGACAGCTGCGGTCGCAGCTGGTTCACCTGATCGACGAGCGAATCCCCCCGGAGCCCAAGACATGAGCGCCCGAAGACGACCGCGAGTGAGGATCGCAGCGAGGAACGAGCGAGGACCGGAGCGAGCGGACGTCAAGGCAGGAAACCGTCGCGTGACCATCGAGCTGGTCGGGGCCGTTGTCGCGGCGGCCGGTGCGGTGTGGTGCTGGTTTTCTGCGCAGTCGATCGTCACGGTCGCCCCGATCCTGGAGGGTGAGCCGCAAACGACGTCGGTGGCCTACAGCCCCCCGATGCTGGTGCTGATGCTGCTGCTGGCGACCGTTGCGGGCGTTCTGGCCGTCCTCGGCTTGACGAGTCTGGTTACCGGCGGTCGAGTCGGTAGTGCAGCTGGAGCGCCCGCCACGTGAGGCCGATCACAGAGACTTGGTACAAAGTTCGAAATTTGTAACACTGTTGCACATGACGGAGTTGGCAGAGACAAGCCAGCAGCTCGACGCGCTGCCCTTGGGCCCGCAGTCTCTGGTCTGGCGCTATTTCGGCGACAACCGGATGTACCTGATCGGCCCGCGGCCCGCGGTGCTGCAGAACATGCTTGCCGAGCTCGGGCAGGGCGTGTTGGACCACTCGGTGTTCTTCGCCGACACCGCGGCGCGCGTGAAACGGTCCCTGCCGCCGATCTTCATGACGGTGTACGGCAGTGACGACGACAACCCGGGCCTGCGGGTCCGCGACTTCCACACCGAGATCAAGGGCACGATGCCCTGACGGCGAGCGCTATCACGCGCTGAACCCGGAGACGTACTTCTGGGCGCACGCCACGTTCGTCGAGCAGGTGCTGTACTTCGCCGACACCTTCGTCAAGCGGCTCAGCCGCGAGGAGAAGGAGCAGATCTACCTGGAATCCAAGACCTGGTATCGCCGCTACGGCGTCAGCGAGCAGACAATGCCCGCCGACTACGCCGAGTTCGAGCGGTACTGGAACCGGATGATCGACGAGATCGTCGTCGCCCACCCGACCGCGAAGTACGGCGTCGGCTACGTCACCAAGGGCTATCCGCGCCCGAAGGGCGTGCCGCCCGTGCTGTGGCGGGTGATCTCCGCGGTGTTCAACCCGGCCGCGGCGTTCCTGACCACCGGCGGTATGCCGCCGCGGACCCGTGAGCTGCTCGGGTTGCCGTGGACCGAGGGCCAGGAACGGCGTTACCAACTCTTCGCGGCGCTGTGGCGGTCGCGCCCGGTCAACTGGGTGTGGGATCATCTGCCGATGCGGCTGCGCTACAACAAGTTCGCTCAAACCGGGTATGCCCGGGCCTGATCCGAGCGCCGAAGCCATCCTCGACGCCGCCGTCGTCGAGTTCGAACGGCATGGCCTGCGACGCGTCGCGCTCGAAGACGTCGCCCGCCGCGCAGGCGTCAGCCGCACGACCATTTACCGCCGGTTCGCCAACAAGGACGAGCTGATCGCCGCCGTCGTCGAGCGTGAGAACGTCGCGCTGTTCGCCGATATCGCCGCCGAGCTGAAACAAGCCGGGCCGCAGTCGAATTACTACGTCGAGGCGTTCACGCTGTCGATCCTGCGGTTCCGCAGGCACCGGGTGCTGAACCGGATGATGAGCGACGAACCCGCGCTGGTACTCGAGCTCGCCCGCAGACACTATGGCGCCGCGATCGAGCGGATGGCCGACGCGTTGCGCGAGGTCTTCCCCGAGGGGTTCGCCGATCGCATCGGCGAGCAGGCGGTCGACGAACTGGCCGACACGATCCTGCGCTACGCGGCGATGGCGCTGCTGCTTCCCGGCGCGCGACCGCTGGACACCGCCGACGACATCCGCGCGTTCGCGACCCAGCACTTCCTGCCCAGCCTGCCGACGGCGCTGCGGGCGGTGCCCGCATGACATCTCTCGACCGGATCGCACCTCCCTTCATCGAGATGGCCCATTCGATCGTGTGGGCGTCGGTGGCAACCGTCGACGCCGACAGCCGCCCGCGCACCCGCATCCTGCACCCGTTCTGGGAGTGGGACGGCACCGACCTGTTCGGCTGGATCGCCACGGTGCCCAGCCCCGTGAAGCGGGAACATCTGGCCGTGCACCCCCAGATGTCGGTGAGCTACTGGGCGCCCAGCCATGACACCTGCAGCGCCGAATGCCTCGTGGAGTGGTACTCCGACGATGAGACCCGAAAAGCGGTGTGGGACAAGTTCGCCAACGGGCCCGAACCAGTCGGCTACGACCCGAAGATCGTTCCGCACTGGAAGGACGGCCCGACGTCCGACGCATTCGCCGCGCTGCGCCTGACCCCATACCGGCTGAGGGTGATGCCCGGCACGGTGATGACGCAGGGCGAAGGCGAGGTTCTGCTCTGGCACTCGTGAGCGACGTCAGCGCGTTGCCGTTGGCGCCGAAGAACCCGCTGTCGATTCGGCAGTTGCTGCGGGCGGTGCGCAACCTCGACGCCGGACAAGAGGTGCTGCGCGACGCCGGCGGCACGGTCACCCGCATTCAATTCGGCCCGAAGTGGTTGGCGCCGCCGGTCGTGGCCGTGTTCTCGCCCGGCGGGATCCGCGACGTGCTTGGCCGCAACGACACGTCCGCCGAGCGGTGCGTCGTGCACGAAGAAGTGCAGCACCTGGCGGGTGACAGCTTGTTCGTCCTGCCGAACGAGCCGTGGCTGCCGCGCAAGCGTGCGCTGCAACCGGTCTTCACCAAGCCGAACGTCCGCAGCTTCGGTGGTCACATGTCGCGGGCGGCGTCAGGTCGTTGTGCGAAAGCTGGCCGGAGAGTGGGGAAGTCGACCTCGACCTGGACTGCAGACGGGTGACCATGCGGTCGCTGGGCCGCTCCGTTCTGGGCCTCGACTTGACCGATCGCGAAGACGTGATCGCCGAGCACATGCACGTCGCGTCGTCCTACACCGCCGACCGCGCCCTGCGTCCGGTGCGCGCACCGCGGTGGTTGCCGACGCCGGCACGTGCCCGTGCGCGCGCGGCGGTGGCGGCGTTGCGCAGCGTCACCGACGACATGCTGCAGGCGTGCCGCGCGGATCCGACGCTGGATGCGCCGCTCGTGCACGCCTTGATCGCGGCAACCGATCCCGAAACCGGGCAGTCCATCGCCGACGACGACATCATCAACGACCTGTTGATCTTCATGCTGGCGGGCCACGACACGACGGCGACGGCACTCACCTACGCGTTGTGGATGCTGGGGCACCATCCCGACGTGCAGGACCGCGTCGCCGCCGAGGCCCGTCAGATCGGCGATGGCGAGATCACGCCCGACGATGTGCCCCGGCTCGGCTACACCGTGCAGGTGCTGCACGAGGCGCTGCGGCTCTGCCCGCCCGCCGCGGGCGTCGGCCGGATGGCCGTGCGCGACTTCGCGGTCGACGGCTACCGGGTGCAGGCGGGCAGCCTGGTGCTCGTGGGAATCTATGCGGTGCACCGGGATCCGGCCTTGTGGCCGAGACCGCTCGAGTTCGATCCCGACCGGTTCAGCCCCGAAGCCGCCAAGGCCCGCGACCGCTGGCAGTTCATTCCGTTCGCCGGTGGTTCGCGGTCGTGCATCGGCGAACACTTCGCTCGGCTGGAGACCACCCTGGCGCTGGCCACCATCGTCCGGTCGACGGAGATCCGATCGGTCGACGACGACTTTCCGGTCGAGGTGCCTTTCACCACGGTCGCCAAGGGGTCCGATCCGCGCGCACGTCACTGCGCGCAGCTGACGTCGAGCAGGACCGCCACGCCGTCGTCGGTCGGGAAGACGTTGAGCGGCGTTCGGTACTGCCTTGCCGGACTTGCGGCCGACGTGCTCGAGGATGCCGCAATGCCCGGCAGCCCAGCCCGCCCACAACCGCTGAACCGGGTTGGTCACGTGCCGGTTGAATCGGGCCAGCCATTGCGGTAGTTGCATACCGCCATCAAACTCGGGGCTATGGCCTACCTCAAGCCCCCGTGGTTCGTCCGCAAGATCTTCAACAGGGTCGCGATGGCGACCGGAGTCGGCAACAGCCAGACGCTGACCGTCACCAAGCGCGTCAGCAAGCAACCGCAGCACATCCCGGTGGTCGTTCCCGAGGTCGGCGGGGTCAAGTACCTGGTGTCCACCCGCGGCGAAGCCGAATGGGTGAGGAACGTCCGCGCCGACCCGAACGTCAAGCTCGGCGACACGAAGTACGTGGCCACGGAGGTTCCCGTCGCCGACCGCGCACCGATCATCGCCGCCTACCGGCCGCTGGCGGGCAAGGTCGTCGAGGGCTACTGGAAAGAGCTTCCCTCCGACGCCGACCACCCCACGTTCGCGCTCACCCCTGGCTGAACCACTACAACGAAGCAGTCATTGATCGCCGGAGGGCGTGCGGGCATCTGTTGAGCAAAGCCTGTCGCATTGGCCGCATGCGTCAATTAATCTGCTCTCAGCAAACACCAGCGCCCACGCCCGAAAGGATCAGGCTTATGTCCAAATCTCCCCGGTTTGCCGCCGCAACGGTGGTCGCCACCGTAGGCATCGTCCTCGCTCCAGCAGTCCCTGCGATGGCCGCTCCAAACTCACACGGGCATCCCCAGCCCCAGAAACCTGGGGCATCTAGCCCCCAGCAACCTGGGTCATCAAACCCCACCGCGGGCGCTAATGAAACCCCCCGGGGCAACATATTTGACGATATAAAAAATTTCTTCCAGAGAAATTTCGTCAACCCCTGCGAGCGTGTCAAATGCTGTAACAACAGTCCTCACTCCAGAACTATCCACTGCTGAGTCTCCCTTCACGGACGACGACTAAAACCGGAACTGCTCCTCCGTCTGCGGCCTTGGCTGCGGCCCCGCACCGGCTGTCCGGGGCCGGATAGAACAGACAGAGGTTCGGGCAAGGCGGGAGATGGTAGCGTCCCGCTTTTACCTGCGGCGAATGTGGAGAACCTAAAGCGCAATCGGTACTGCTACACCCTGTAGTTGAGGCATTTGGCCCTGCTGGAACACTGGTGCCATGTCCAGCACCGACGTCTCCGCGAAACTCTTCGCCGACGCGTGCGCCCTCATCCCCGGCGGCGTGAACTCGCCGGTGCGGGCGTTCACCGCGGTGGGCGGCACCCCGCGCTTCATCACCTCCGCCGAGGGCTACTGGCTGACCGACGCCGACGGCAACCGATACGTGGACCTGGTGTGTTCCTGGGGCCCGATGATCCTGGGCCACGCCCATCCCGCCGTTGTCGATGCGGTCCAGCGCGCCGCCGCGGGCGGGCTGTCCTTCGGCGCCCCGACGCCGACCGAGACCGAGCTGGCCGCCGAGATCATCGGACGTGTCGACGCCGTCGAGCGACTACGGCTGGTCAACTCCGGCACCGAGGCGACCATGAGCGCGATCCGGCTGGCCCGCGGCTTCACCGGCCGCGCCAAGATCATCAAATTCTCCGGCTGCTATCACGGACACAGCGATGCGCTGCTCGCCGACGCCGGCTCCGGTGTCGCGACGCTCGGGCTGCCATCTTCTCCGGGCGTCACCGGCGCCGCGGCCGCCGACACGATCGTGTTGCCGTACAACAACATCCCCGCGCTCGAGGACGTGTTCTCCCGGTTCGGCGATGAGATCGCCTGCGTGATCAGCGAGGCCAGCCCGGGCAACATGGGCACGGTCCCGCCGCTGCCCGGTTACAACGCCCAACTGCGCCGCATCACCGCCGAGCACGGCGCGCTGCTGATCCTCGACGAGGTGATGACCGGCTTCCGGGTCAGCCGATCCGGTTGGTACGGAATCGATCCCGTCGACGCCGACCTGTTCACCTACGGCAAGGTGATGAGCGGTGGACTGCCCGCGGCGGCCTTCGGCGGACGCGCCGAGGTCATGGAGCGCCTGGCCCCGCTCGGGCCTGTGTACCAGGCGGGCACGCTGTCGGGTAACCCGGTCGCGATGGCTGCCGGGCTCGCGACGCTGCGCGCGGCCGACGACGATGTCTACGAGCGGCTGGACGCCAACGCCGACCGGCTGACCGACATGCTGTCGCGGGCACTGACCGACGCCGGTGTCGCCCACGGGATTTCGCGGGCGGGCAACATGTTCAGCGTGTTCTTCACCGATGCGCCGGTGACCGACTTCGCATCGGCGAAGGCCAGCGAGACCTGGCGCTACCCGGCGTTCTTCCACGCGCTTCTCGACGCGGGGGTGTACCCGCCGTGCAGCGCGTTCGAGACCTGGTTCGTCTCGGCAGCACTCGATGACGCGGCGTTCGACCGGATCGCCGCCGCCCTACCCGGCGCCGCGCGCGCCGCGGCGGAGGCCCGCCCGGCATGACCGAAAACATGACCGACAGGACGATCGTGCATGTGATGCGGCACGGCGAGGTGCACAACCCGGACAAGATCCTCTACGGCCGCCTGCCCGACTACCACCTTTCGGAGAAGGGACGAGCCCAGGCGCAGAGGGTCGCCGACTGGCTGGCGGACCGCGACATCGTCTACGTGGTCGCGTCGCCGCTGGAGCGGGCGCAGGAGACCGCGAGCTCCGATCGCGGAGCGCCACGGCCTGCCGATCGACACCGACGACGATCTGATCGAATCGGCCAATATCTTTCAGGGCCAGAAGGTCTCACCCGGCGACGGCGCCCTGCGCGACCCGCGCAATTGGTGGCACCTGCGCAATCCGCGCACGCCGTCGTGGGGTGAACCGTACGAGGAGATCGCGGAGCGGATGACGGCCGCGCTGCATCGTGCCCGGATCAAGGCTGCCGGTCATGAAGCGGTCTGCGTCAGCCATCAGCTTCCGGTGGAGACGCTGCGACGGGCCGTGACCGGAAAGCCGCTGCACCATTTCCCGACTCGTCGGCTGTGCAACCTCGCCTCGTTGACCTCCTTCTACTTCCACGGGGACTCCTATGTCGGCTGGGGCTATTCGGAGCTGGCCGGGCAGTGAGGTGGTGGGTCGTCATCGCGAGCGCGGCGCTGGTCGTGCTCGCCGGATGCTCCACCGGTGACGACGCCGTCGCGCAGGGCGGCACCTTCGAGTTCGTCGCACCCGGCGGCAAGACCGACATCTTCTATGACCCGCCCGAAAGCCGTGGCCGGCCAGGCCGGTTGGCCGGACCCAGCCTGATGGACCCCGCGAAAACCGTCTCGCTCGACGACTTCACGGGCAAGGTCGTCGTGATCAACGTGTGGGGACAGTGGTGCGGGCCGTGCCGCACCGAGATCGGCCAACTGCAGAACGTGTACGACGCCACCAAGGCCGACGGCGTCGCCTTCCTCGGCATCGATGTGCGCGACAACAACCGCGACGCCGCCCGCGACTTCGTAACCGACCGCAAGATCACCTTCCCATCCATCTACGACCCGTCGATGCGCACGATGATCGCGTTCGGCGGCAGATACCCGACCACTGTCATCCCGTCGACGATCGTGTTGGACCGCGAGCACCGGGTGGCGGCGGTGTTCCTGCGGGAGCTGCTGGCCGCGGACCTGCAACCGGTCGTGCAGCGGCTGGCCGCCGAACCCGTTCCGCAGACATGACTCTGGACCGGGTCGACGAATTGATGGCCAGCGGGCCGGTGGTGCTCGCGGCGCTCGTCAGCGCTCTGGCCGGCCTGGTGTCGTTCGCCTCACCGTGCGTGGTGCCGCTGGTACCCGGCTACCTGTCCTACCTGGCCGCGGTCGTCGGCGTCGAGGATGGGGTGGAACCGTCGGGCGCGGTGACGGTGGCCCGCAAGGCCCGCATCCGGGTGGCGGCTGCCGCCCTGCTGTTCGTGGCCGGCTTCACCGCGGTGTTCGTGCTCGGCACCGTCGCGGTGCTCGGCATGGCGGGCACGCTGATCACCAACCAGCTACTGCTGCAACGTATCGGCGGGGTGATCACGATCTTGATGGGCCTGGTGTTCGTCGGCTTCATCCCGCTGCTTCAACGGGATACCCGGTTCGCGCCGCTGCAGCTGTCGACGATCGGGGGTGCACCGCTGCTGGGCGCGGTATTCGCGCTCGGCTGGACGCCGTGTCTTGGCCCGACGCTGACCGGAGTGATCGCGGTCGCGTCCGCCACCGACGGCGCCAACGTGGCCCGCGGTGTGCTGCTGGTCATCGGCTACTGCCTGGGGTTGGGGATTCCGTTCGTGCTGTTGGCCTTTGGCTCGGCACGGGCCGTGCAGGGGCTGGACTGGCTGCGCCGGCACACCCGACAGATCCAGATCTTCGGTGGCGTGCTGCTGATCCTGGTGGGCACCGCGTTGGTCACCGGCGTGTGGAACGACTTCGTGTCATGGGTGCGCGACGCGTTCGTCAGCGACGTGAGATTGCCGATATGAGAAGGCTTTTCGCGCTCGCGCGCAACACCTGGCGCACGCTGACCTCGATGGGCACGGCGCTGGTGCTGCTGTTCCTGCTGGCGCTGGCCGCGATTCCGGGGGCGCTGTTGCCGCAGCGCAGCCTCAATGAGGTCAAGGTCGAGCAGTACATCGCCGAACACCCGACGATCGGGCCGTGGCTGGACCGACTGCAGGCCTTCGAAGTGTTCTCCAGCTTCTGGTTCACCGCCATCTACGCGCTGCTGTTCGTCTCGCTCGTCGGCTGCCTCACCCCGCGGCTTCTCGAACACATCCGGAGCCTGCGCGCCACACCCGTTGCGGCGCCGCGCAACCTCGGTCGGTTGCCCAAGCACCACACCGCCGAGGTGGCCGGCGATCCCGACGCGGTCGCCGCCGCCGTGTCGGAGCGGCTGACCGGGTGGCGGCGGGTCACGCGCAACGAGGACGGCACCGTCGAGATCTCGGCGGAGAAAGGCTATCTGCGCGAGTTCGGCAACATCGTCTTCCACTTCGCCCTGCTCGGCCTGCTCATCTCGGTGGCCGTCGGCAAGCTGTTCGGCTACGAGGGCAACGTCATCGTGATCGCCGACGGCGGACCGGGATTCTGCTCGGCGTCGCCCGCGGCATTCGACTCGTTCCGGGCGGGCAACACCGTCGACGGCACCTCGCTGAACCCGATCTGTCTGCGCGTCAACGACTTCGACGCGCACTACCTGCCGTCCGGTCAGGCGCTTTCCTTCGCCGCCAACATCGACTACCAGGAGGGCGCCGACCTCGACACGGACACCTGGCGGCCCTACCACCTGAAGGTCAACGAGCCGCTGCGGATCGGCGGCGACCGGGTGTACCTGCAGGGCCACGGCTACGCGCCGACGTTCACCGTCACCTTCCCCGACGGGCAGACCCGGACCCAGACCGTGCAGTGGCGGCCCGACGATCCGATCACGCTGCTGTCGTCGGGTGTGATGAGGTTCGACCCGCCCGGCGGCACCTATCCCGACGCCGACGAGCGCCGCAAGCATCAGATCGCGATCCAGGGCCTGTTCGCGCCGACCGAGCAACTGCACGGCACCCTGCTGTCGTCGAGCTTTCCCTCGTTGAACGATCCGGCGGTCGCCGTCGACATCTATCGCGGCGACACCGGGCTGGACACCGGGCGGCCGCAGTCGCTGTTCACTCTCGACCCGCGCCTCATCGACCAGAAGCGGCTGACCAAGGTGGCGCGGGTGAACCTGCCCGCCGGGCAGGACACCCGACTCGATGACGGCACGCAGGTGCGCTTCGACGGAGCCGTGCCGTTCATCAACGTGCAGGTCTCCCACGATCCGGCACAGGTGTGGGTGCTGGTGTCCGCGCTGACCATGATGGCCGGCCTGCTCGTCTCGCTGATCGTGCGCCGGCGCCGGGTCTGGGTTCGGATCGCAGCAGGTAATGCAGGTACCGTGAGCGTCGAGCTGGGCGGCCTCGCCCGCACCGACAACTCGGGTTGGGGCGACGAGTTCGAGCGGTTGACGCAGCGGCTACTCGACGGGCTGGACACCGCGGAGCCGTCACGAGAGAAGGTCTGATCTGTGAACACCCGAAGACGAGCGCGAGTGAGGATCGCAGCGAGGGACGAGCGAGGACCGGAGCGAGCGGGAGTCGAGGCATGAACACTGAGCACATCGACATCGGGTTGGCCCGTTATTCGGATTGGGCCTTCACCTCGTCGGTCGTGGTGCTGGTGATCGCGCTTGTGTTCCTCGCCGTCGAGCTCGCCTACGTCGGCAGCAGGAAGGTCGCCGACCGCGAACTGTGCAGCGGGTGGTACTCCAGCGGCAGTGGGACGGTCAGCGCAGACAGCGCCACCCCGGGCCTGGTCGCCGATGCGCCGCGGCGACCCTTCGACGAGCGCATCGGCCGGGCCGGGCTGGCCCTGGTCTACGCGGGCATCGGGCTGCTGCTGGTGTGCATCGTGCTTCGTGGTCTGGCGACCGCGCGGGTGCCCTGGGGCAACATGTACGAGTTCATCAACCTGACGTGCTTCTCGGGCCTGGTCGCGGGCGCGATCGTGCTGCGCCGTCCGCAGTACCGCGCGCTGTGGGTGTTCGTGCTCGTGCCGGTGCTCATCCTGCTGACGGTGTCGGGTCGCTGGCTCTACACCAACGCGGCACCGGTGATGCCCGCGCTGCAGTCCTACTGGCTGCCCATCCACGTGTCGGTGGTCAGCCTCGGCTCCGGTGTGTTCCTGGTCGCGGGCGTGGCCAGCATCCTGTTCCTGGTCAAGATGTCGCGGCTCGGTTCGCCCGATGCAGACGGCGCCGCCGCGCGGATCGTGGCGCGGCTGCCCGATGCCCAGACCCTCGACCGAATCGCCTACCGCACAACGATCTTCGCGTTCCCGGTGTTCGGGTTCGGCGTCATCTTCGGCGCCATCTGGGCCGAAGAGGCCTGGGGCCGGTACTGGGGCTGGGATCCCAAGGAGACGGTGTCGTTCATCGCATGGGTGATCTATGCCGCCTACCTGCACGCCCGCTCGACCGCGGGTTGGCGCGACAAGAAGGCGGCGTGGATCAATGTCGCCGGATTCGTCGCGATGGTGTTCAATCTGTTCTTCATCAATCTCGTCACCGTCGGGCTGCACTCGTACGCCGGCGTCGGCTAGCCGACAATGGAGCAGCGCGGCTGAGCCGACAATGAAGCGGCGCGGGTGACGTCCGCGCGAACCGTCCAGTGAGAAGGGGCTAAACCGTTGTCTGACGATCAATCGCGTGGCTTTCGGTCACAACAGCGGTTCAGCGATCCGGCGAGCGACGAGTCGCCGCCTGCAGAATGGACCGATCCGACGCCGCCGACGGGGATTCCGGTCAGCCAACCGGACGCCGTGCCTGCGCCGTACCCGGAGCTCTCTACCGCCTCGCTGCTGCGCCAGAACAAGCGACCGCCGTCGTCGGGCTGGCGCCGCGCGCTGTTCCTGGCCTCCGGCAAGCTGATCAATCTCGGTGAGAGCCCGAAGGCCGTCCATCACAACACCCTGCTCGGCCAGGTGAACCGGCCGCTGCAGGGCTGCTACCGGATCGCGCTGCTGTCGCTGAAGGGCGGCGTCGGTAAGACGACCATCACCGCGACACTCGGTGCGACGTTCGCCTCCATCCGTGGCGATCGGGTGGTCGCCGTCGACGCCAACCCCGACCGCGGCACGTTGAGCCAGAAGGTGCCGCTGGAGACGCCTGCCACGGTGCGCCATCTGCTGCGCGATGCCGAGGGGATCGATCGCTACAGCGACGTCCGCAGCTACACATCGCAGGGGCCGAGCCGGCTGGAGGTGCTGGCATCCGAGAGCGACCCCGCCGTGTCCGAGGCATTCAGTGCCGACGACTACTCCAGGACGCTGGACGTGCTGGAACGCTTCTACAGCCTGGTGCTCACCGACTGCGGCACCGGGTTGATGCACTCAGCGATGTCGGCGGTGCTGGACAAGGCCGACGTGCTCATCGTCATCAGTTCCGGTTCGGTCGACGGCGCCCGCAGCGCATCGGCGACGTTGGACTGGCTCGACGCGCACGGTCACGAGGAGATGGTCAAGAACTCGGTCGCGGTGATCAACGCGGTGCGCCCGCGGTCAGGCAAGGTCGACATGCAAAAAGTCGTCGACCACTTCTCCCGCCGCTGCCGGGCGGTGCGCCTGGTGCCGTTCGACCCGCACCTCGAAGAGGGCGCGGAGATCAGCCTGGAACGCCTGCGGCGCGAGACGCGCGAGGCATTGATCGAGTTGGCGGCGGTGGTGGCCGAGGGTTTCCCGGGCACGAAGCGGCCCAACGACCTGTTCTAGGGCGCGGACTACTTGGGGCGGGGATTGTCCCCGTGCCCGAGTCGGCGCAGGAAATCCGGGTCGTCGTCGGGGCCGATCGTGCGCGTCCTTGGACGGCTGGCCGTGGCGCGGGTCAGCCGCCAGCCGACGTAGATCAGTCCGGCCAGGACGAGAACGAAGAGCAGATAAGCCACGCAAAAACCTCCTTGATCTGAATATACGCGCCGTCGGTAGGCTCGGGCCGTGTCTGACCAACGCCCCGGATCCCGCCTCGTCGTTGATGTGCTGGCCTATGTGCTGGCCCGACTGCTGCTCGTCGTCGTACTGACAGCGGTCATCTTCGGGGGCGCGCACCTGCTCGGAATCCGCAATTTCCCGCTCGTCATCGCATTGCTGTTCGCGCTCGTCATCGCGCTGCCGCTGGGCATCTGGATCTTCGCTCCGCTGCGCAAGCGCGCCACCGCGAGCATCTCGGCGGTCGACGAGCGGCGGCGCCAGGATCGCGAGCAGCTCCAGGCCAGGCTGCGCGGCGACGAGCCGCCCAAAAAGTGACGTGCCGCGGACGTGAGGAGCACAAATAACAACCCCGTGACGCGCGAAGCGTTCGGAGCCGAATTCGTTGGCGCCGAAGGGTTTCTGAATTCACCGACCTACGGGTTGCCGCCACAGTTCATGTTCGACGCGCTGCAGGAATCCCTGCGCGCGTGGCAGGCAGGCACGATGGACGTCCCGTCCTTCGACGCCTTGGTCGATGCGGGCCGGGCCGGCTATGCCGCGTTGGTCGGTGTGCCCGTCGACTCGGTGACGATGGCGGGCACCGTCTCCTCCGCGCTGGGACTGGTCGCCGCCGCGATACCGGACGGCAGCCGGGTGGCGACTCTGCCCGGCGAATTCACCAGCACCAGTTTTCCGTTCGCCGCTCAGGCGGCGCGCGGTGTCACGGTCACCGAACTCGATTCTGACGAATTGGTGACAACCGCGAGCGACTACGACGTGGTGACCGTCAGCCTGGTGCAGTCGGCCAACGGCGCCGTTCTTGATATCGACGCCCTGCGGGCGAACGTGGCGGGAACCGACACCTTGACCGTCGTCGACGTCACCCAGGCGCTGGGCTGGAAGAACATCGATCTGCCGTGGGCCGACGTCACCGTCGCCGCTGTCTACAAGTGGCTGCTGGCCCCGCGCGGCACGGCATGGATGTCGCTGAGCGGCCGCGTCTCGAGCTCGATGACCCCGCACGCCGCCAACTGGTATGCGGGGGAGGCGCCCTGGTCGACGATCTACGGGTTGCCGCTGCGGCTGGCCCAGGATGCGCGGCGGTTCGATGTGTCGCCGACGTGGTTCAGCGTGCTGGGGTCGGGGCTGACACTGCCATGGATGGCGTCGCTCGACCGTGCCGAGATCGAGGCGCATGCGCTGGGGCTCGCGTCCCGGGCGCGCGCGGAACTGCAACTGCCGCAGGAGCCTTCGGCGATCGTCTCGATTCCGACCGCCGCCGCCGAGAGGCTCAAGGACGCGGGGATCCGGGCCTCGATACGCGCAGGCGCCGTCCGCGTCGGCTTCCACCTGTACAACACCGAGGACGACCTGGACCGGCTGCTCGACGTGCTGCGTTAGTGGTTAGCTTGGCCGAATGGGGTTGAGCCGCAGCAGCATTGGCAGCCCGCAGCGGCGCAACAACTTCATCCTTCCATCCGGATTGGCCGACGCTTCGGCGTTGATCATCGTCAACAGGTCGTTTGTCACACCCGCGCGGGGGTGCGCGTTGATGACGTCGTCCCGGTATGCGCGACTGAGGTCACCGAGGCGCATGCCGGCCAGATCGAACATGGCGCCGCCTGCACATAGACACCGAGGGCGCCGTTTTGTGGCCGCCTGGTCGACAGTGGCCGGGCCAGTCCCGGCGTGCATCGGCGCACCGCTGGAGTCGCCCGACGCTGCGCAGCGTGAAGTCCTCGCCGTCGACCGGCTGCGAGAGGCCGTAGTCGTGCAGGAGCGAGGCGACGTAGAACAGCTCCGGGTCGAGCGTGAGCCCGTCGACCGTGGCGAGGCCGGCGCCGAACATCCAGGTGCGGTAGCCGTGGCCGATCAGCGCCGGCGGCTGCTCGCGGCAGGCGTCTTCGGCGGTGCGGGCCAGCCGGGAGTCGGGCGGCGTCAGCGCAGCTGCGGAGAGATCGCGTGCCCCCGGCGGCACGCGTCCGGTCGTGGCTCGGATGCGTCCGGCGGCGTAGGAGCCCAGTGCCGCGGCGATCGAGCCCAACAGGTGGCGGCGTTCGGCCGCGGTCAGGCGTCCCTTGGTTCGCTGCGCCCATGCCAGTCCGCCGAGGCGCTGCGGGTCGGGTGCGGGCACCGGCTGGCTCATTCGAAGAGGTCGGGCTGTTCGCGGGTGATGCGCGCGAACAACGGCTGGAAGCTGAACCAGCCGGCGAAGTGTGTGCCGACCTGTCCCGCAGTGTGTTTGGCCATCGCCGGCTCGATGAGCACGGGCTTTCCCGCTGCCTCGGCAAGCAGCTGCGCCTGGCACGACCGCTCCATCGTGATGAACCACCACGCCGCCTCCTCGACCGAGTGGCCGACGGTGAGCAGACCGTGGTTGCGCAGGATGGCGGCCTTGCAGTCGCCGAGCGAGTGGGCGATGCGCTTGCCCTCTTCGAGGTCGAGCACCACGCCCGAATACTGGTCGAACAGCGCATGGTCGTCGTAGAAGGCGCACGCGTCCTGCGTGATCGGGTCGAGGAGCCGACCAAGTGTGGACCACGTCTTGCCGTACACCGAATGCGAGTGCGCGGCGCTGACCACATCCGGGCGCGCGGCGTGCACCTGCGAATGGATGGCGAACGCGGCCTGGTTCAGCGGCCGGTCGCCGTCGACGACCGTGCCGTCGTGGCGCACCAGCATCAGGTCGCTGACGCGGATGTGGCCGAAGTGCATGCCGAACGGATTGACCCAGAAGTGATCGGTCAGCTCGGGATCGCGGGCGGTGATGTGGCCTGCGACGCCCTCGTCGAATCCGAAGCGGCTGAACAGACGGAACGCCGCCGCCAGGTTTTGTTTGCGGTGCAGGCGCTCTTCTTCGACCGTGCGGCCCTCGTCGGGAAGAAGCGCCGCGACGTTGCCGCTCGCGAGTCGGCTGGCTTGTTCGACGTCGTCGTCAGTCATGGGCTGAGGCTACGCGCCGAAATAGCTCAGCCAGCGGCGTCTTGCAGTATCTGCCGAAGCTTGTCGGTCGGGTCGCCCGCCCCCGGATTCAGCCTCAGCTCACCTGGTCGTCCTTCGGGGTCAGACGCGCCGGCGGCCGGCGGCGGTGCGGATGGCGGCGGGGGCGGAGCAGGCGGCGGCGCGGGCGGTGGTGGTGGCGGCGCGTTGTCGACTCCGGCCAGTTTGGCCGCCAGTCGCGCTGCCGAGTCGTTTCTGACCGCTCGGCGTTCCGGGTCGGGATCGTCGTTGTTCTCGAAGCAGCCGCCCGGCGCACCCTGCACGATCGCCAGTGCATCTCGGTACCGCTCGCGGGCCTCGTCTGGTCGGCCTTCCCACCCGTCGATGTCGCCTCGGCGTTCGCGCACCAATTCGAGGTTCACCAGCACGGGGCAGGACTGCTCGGCGTCGGTACGCGACAACGCTTCGGAGAAGTGCTCGTCGGCCTCGTCGAGCCGCCCCTGCAGAACCGCCAGTGCGCCCGCCGCGAATGGTGCCTTCGCAGGCTCCACCACGTTGAGCGCATTCAGCGTCGAGGTGTCCCGGCTTAGAGCCGCGGCGTCGCCGTCGGAGAAGTTCGTGACGGCCGAGTTGCCCGCGACGACAACCGAAATCATCTTGACGGCAGCGACAAGGGCGACCAGCATCACGGGCGCCGAGAAAAGCACCAGCCGGCGTCGCAATGACAACCGCGACGGTCTCCGTGCGCCCGTCACAGCGTCACGTCCCGCCTGGCCGATCGCGTGCGGCGGAGGTCGCGGATACCGGCGAACAGCTCGAACAGAATCAGCACCGCGGCCAGAAGCGTGAACACCCAATACAGTTCGGTGCGGTCTGCGGTGCCCGATGGCGTCGCCGCGCCGGCGGCGGGCTGTGACGTGCCGCTGTCGGGAGCCGACTCCGAGATGGGTCTGCCGTCGTCCCGGTCGACATAGGGCAGGCCGAGCTGCTCGGCGATCTGACGCAGACCGGGTTCGTTTCGAGCGGCGCCGTAACCGAACACCGCGCCACCGTCGACGGAACCCGCGGTCGGATCGAACTCGCCCTGCGGCGCGCGTGAGCCCGCGGCGCCCGAACCGAAGTAGAAGACCAGGTTCTTGGCGTTCGGGTACTGCTGACCGGCCGCAATGAGTTGGTAGCGCAATACATTCGCGGCGGCCGCCGCATTCACGTCCTCGGTCGTGTCATTCGCGGCATATGGCGTGAGGCGGGCAACCTCGGGCCTCAGGCTCCACGCGTCCTCCGACAGCGGCCAGTCCAGCGACGAACGCGATGCGAAGGCGACGAGAGCGAACCGGGCCTCGGGGTACTGGTCGATCAGGGCTTCGATGTCGTTGCGAATTCCGGAGATTCGCGATTGCCGGTCACCGTAGTCCTCGACCGCCGAGTCTGCCGACCGGTCGACGAGGAAGAATACGTTGGTGTTCTCGGCGGACTGCTTTGCGACGGCGGATCCGCGCTCGCCGTGCTCGATGCCGGGCCGGGCCGCCGCGATGAGGATCAGCAGGACGGCGAGCGTCAGCCCGGCCCAACGCCAGACCGTCGTCCACCGCGCTCCCGCGGTGGCGTGCAGTCGCCGCATGGTGAGCAGTCGTAGCGCGATAACCACTACGGCGATCACGAGTAGAAGCACGGGCGGCAGCACTGGGGCAAACGTCATCGTCGCAGCACCACCAGCGATAGGCACAGCAGCGTTGACGTCAAAGCGGCGACCGCCAATGGAACGGCAGGCGCATCGCCGAACCAGGACGTGACGGTCTCATCGGGCGCAAGGCCGGCGGGCGGCGGGCTGTTCCGAATGGCGTCCAGATCGGTAGGAAGCTGATTCTCGCGGTTCTCGAGCGAGAAGTATTGACCGCCCGAGGATTTCGCGATCGACGGGAGGGCACCGGCGCTGCGGCTCAATGGGTTGAGCGCGTTGATTTGGATACCGGCATCGCTCGCCATGCGGCTGACCTGCTCCGCGGTCAGCAGGGACCGCCTGGCCTCTTCGGGATCGCGTGTCTGCCCGGGTCCCAGATAGATCAGTGTCCGACGTTGCGAACTCTTGGAGTCGAAGGACGGGAATCCGGTCATGCACAACGCCAGGATGTCCTCGACGCTCGACGCATAGTCGACATAGGAGACCGCGGGCGAGAAGGACGCGGTGTCGGCGGCGGTGTCGTCGGCGCGGTCTTGCGAAGCCTTCGCGAGGTCGCCGAGTTTGCCCGCCACGTACTGGTAGTCGCGGGTCATGGGAATCACCCGACGGTTCGGCGAGGTGAGCCCGATGCGCTGGGTGCCGTACGTTCGGGCCTGCCCGGCGAAATAGGTGAGGAAGTCCCCGGTGGTCTTGTCGGTGACCGGCTGACCGACGCACAGCATGATGTCCTGCGGCGGATCGGTCGCCGCGCTCGACCACCACCATCCGCTGGGACGTGCGCTGGCCAGCACCGCGGCGCCGAACAACAGCCCGAGCAGGACAACCGCGACGAGCATCGACACGAGCCGCGCCCGGGCCACTCGGGCGTACTCGGGTATCCGCGTGAGCCGCGACGTATTCGCCATCGGGCGCAGCTGTCGCCGGACCTGCTCCATGGGCAGCAGCAGCGCAAGAGCGACGGCCACTGCCAGACAGGCGAATCCAGCGACTGCGACAGGCCACCAGGTCAGGCCCACGAACGGATCAACTCCTCGGCCGTGGAGCCGACTTCGCTGACGTCCACCGGCGACGTGGTGTTGAACTGGGCGTCGTTGAGCGCGGCGAACAGCGGTGCCGCCTCGGCCAGCTCGCTGGAGCTGATGTGTTCGACGTGCATGTACTGCGCACGCGTGCCGGTCGCCTGGTGCAGAAAGCTGCGCAGCGTCCGGCTCATCTCATGGCCTGCCTGCGCCGCCGTCAACTCGCCGGAGCGGTAACGCCCATCGATGGAGCGGATGGCGCGAGAGAACCTGCGCCGCAGCAGCTTCGAGTGCACAGACCGGACCCCGGGTATGGACCGCAGCCGGTCGGCGGGAAGCGTCCAGATGAACACGCCGGCGTACCAGACGATGACGAGGATCAGCAGTGCCAGCCCGAACCACAGCCACGACGCCGCGTACGGCGAAGGGCCGATCACGAACTGCAGGACGTCATCCGGCACGGGCGAACACCTCGGTCATTCCGACCAATCGAGAGCGGATCTGCCCGCTGCCGCCGACGGTTGTGTGCGCAATCGAGTGGGCGGTCATGAACTCTTCGAGTTCGCCCCTTCGGCGCTGCTCGGCGCGACGGTAGGCGGCGACAACCCGGGGACCCAAGTTGGCGCCGCCGATCACAAACCTGCCGGACGCGACGTCGTATCCGTCCTCGTTGGCGTCGGGCGTGCCGACCGCGGGGACGTCGGAGACCATCGCCCACATGACGTCGTGGCGTCCCGCGAGGCGACTGACCGCCTCCTCGAGACGGCCGTCCGACTCTGGCTCGTCGGAAACCACGACGATGAGCATCTGGTGGCGGTAATGCGTTGCCACATAATCCAATTGGCAGGCGATATCGCTTGCACCGGGCTTCGCCAGCACGTGGCCGTAGAACCGGTGCAGCATGCTCTCGATGTGGGTCTCGCCGCGCCCTTGGCGGATGTTCACGCAGCCTCGGTCGTCGCCGTACACCATGCCGATCTGGTCGGCCCGCTTGAGAGTGATCAGCCCGAACGCACCCAGGATGTTGGCCGCGACATCGATTTTCGCCTCACCGCTGGGCGCCTGAGCGGTCATGTTTCGGCCCGCATCGGCGACCAGCAGGATCTTGTGGTGCTTCTCGTCGACGAAACGTTTGATCAGCACGCTTCCCGAACGCGCGGAGGCCTTCCAGTCGATGTCGCGGACGTCGTCGCCGCGCACGTAGGGCCGCAGATCGTCGAATTCCAGGCTGCGGCTGTGTAATAACGCGTAGCGGCCACCTTCCAGCAGACCGCGGGTGTCGGTGCCGAAATGCGCCCTCGCCCTGTTGAGATGCTTGCCCACGGCGACCTCTAGGGCACCCGGACCGCTTGCAGCACGGCATCGATGATGACCTCGGGGGTGACGCCGTTACTGGCCGCTTCGAAGCCGAGGATGAGCCGATGCCGCAGCACGCGGTTGGCGAGTTTCTCGATGTCGTCGGGTATGACGTGCGCCCGTCCCGACAGGACTGCCAACGCGCGCGCGGATTTACAGAACGCGATGGTCGCGCGCGGACTGCCGCCGTATTCGATCAGCCGGGCAAGCTGGCGGGGCAGGTGCTCGTCGGGTGTGCGGGTCACGGCCACGAGTTCGCTCGCGTAGAGCATCAGCGCCCGGTCCATGTAGACGTGGCGGACGATGTCCTGCAGCCGCCGCACATCGTCGAGGTTCACCACCGGCCGGCTGCGGTGACTCTTGTCGTACAGCCCCGCATCCATCCGCGACATCACCTCCACCTCTTCATCGGGAGAGGGGTACGACACGACGTCCTTGAGCAGGAATCGGTCGGTCTGAGCCTCGGAGAGCGGATAGGTGCCTTCCTGATCCACCGGGTTCTGGGTGGCTATCACGAGGAAAGGCTCCGGAATCGGGTAGACGCGGCCGGCGATGGTGGTCTGCCGTTCCTCCATCGCCTCCAGCATCGCGCTCTGCGTCTTGGCGCTGGATCGGTTGATCTCGTCGAGCAGCACGATGTTGGTGTGAACCGGCCCCAACTCGGTAGCGAACGAGTTCGTCGACGAGTCGTAGATCTGGGTGCCGATGATGTCGCTCGGCAGCAGGTCCGGGGTGCACTGGATGCGCTGGAAGCCGCCGTGGATGGATTCGGCGACGACGCGGGCGGCCGTCGTCTTGGCGAGGCCGGGAACGCTCTCGATCAGGATGTGCCCGCCTGCGAGCAGGCCGATCAGCAGCGACTCGCGCAGATTCCCCTGTCCGACGACTTTCGCCGCGAATGCATCGCCGACCGCGCCGACGATGCGCTGCGCCTCTGAGATGTCGCGCTGGCTGAGTTGAACGGGCGCTGCCGTCATCGATGCCTTTCTGAGCTGGGCTTTCTGCTGGAAGTCAAGGTCACGGATACCCGGGCTGTCAACGCAGCACACCTGCGGCCCGGTTACGCGATGTGCCGAGGCGGGTAGTAGCTGGTCATGGCTTCCGCGAAGGCGTTGTACGAGCGATGGATCAACGAGTTGTGGGCGGGCAAGGACGTCGCGGCGGAGATCGTCACCGACGACTTCGTCGGCCACTGGCCAGATCGGGAGGTTCACGGCCCGGATGAGCTGCGGGCGATCATCGCCGAGACCCGGACCATGCTCGCCGATCTGACCTTTGCGATCGAGCTCGGGCCACTGGTCGACGGCGAGATGGTGGCCGGTCGCTGGGTGGGCAGGGGCCGTTCCGACGACGGGCCGATGAGTTTCACCGGAAACGACATCTTGCGGATCAAGGATGGCCGCTTCGCCGAGTACTGGACCGGTACCTCGGCGGGCTAGTCACCTTCTCCCGCGAGCAGACGAATCAGGACAGAAAACGCTCGACATATGCGGCGAACGGCTCCTGCAGGTCGCCCTCCACCAGGCCGAACATCTCGGGCGATGTGGCGACCGTCCCGTGCCTGCCCCGTTGATGCCCGGCGAGGTAATCTGCCGATCGCCGCGCGCGCGTCGTCGTCGAGCTTCTCGCCTGCTTTCTCGTAGACGTGGGCGGCGACCGCCAGCTCGTCGGTCATGAACTCGTTGAAGCGCACGTCGATCGAACGCTCCGGTGGGATGGTGTCGCGGTCGCGGACCAGCGCGCCGAGCATCACGCCAAGGCGGTTGACCCAGCTCGCCGCGATCTCGTTCACCGGCACCGGAGAGCAGTGCATCCGCGCGGAGTAGGTGAGCATCGCGAGCATCGACAGCGTCACCGGCGCCGGGTCACGATGCGTGAAGATCACGAACACGCCGGGGAAGACCTTGTTCAACACCGGCAGCTGCTCGAGGTGTTGGGGCGACTTGAGCAGCCATCGTCGACCACCGCGCAGAAACTGCAGCGCCTTGAGCTGAGTCTTGAGGTGTTCGTAATGCGAGGTCTGATCGTGGGCCATGTAGTAGTCACGCCACCGCGGCACGTACCCCAACGTTTCGAACAGCATCGTGGAGAAGTCGTTGGCCAGCAGCTGAATCTCTTCGTGCACATGATCGGTCGTCATCTCGTGCATCAGCCGGAAGTTCGGCATCACCACATCGATCACCTGGACGGCGACGTCCATCCGCGCCTTGCGGGGATCGGGCTCGGCGCCTGCCTCAGCGGGCAGCGGGAACGGCTCGTTGCTTTCCCAGTACGGCATGGTGCGGAAGGTGGGCGCCGCAGCGAGCAGGTTGTGCAGGTGCGTGGTACCGGTGCGCGGTAGGCCCGCGATCACGATGGGTGGCAGCAACTCGATGTCGTGGATTTCGGGGTGCCGCGCCAGCAGGTCGGTGAGCAACAAACGGTTCTTCAGCCATTGCAAGAGCTGGGCGTGAAAGTTGACCACGCCGGCCGAATGAAGGCCCGGAATCTCCTGCAGTGCAGCCAGATACACGTCCAATCGCTCGTGGTAGTCGTCGTCGCCGAAGTCCGTCGAACCCCGTCTCGGCGGCGGCCTTGGCGTGCAGGACGTCGGCGTCGAGCGGGCAGTCGGGCGCCATCGTCGCCATCATGTCGAGAATCTGTTGCGCCTCTTGGCTGAAGCGTGGCTGCGCTAGGTCGTCGAGGTGGACGACGGCTCCTTTGACATTGGTCACGGCGACTTATGTTACTCTGAGTTTCGTAATGACAACAGACCTGGGTCGTCCCCGTGATCCGCGCATCGACAACTCGGTGCTGCGCGCGACCGTTGCACTGCTGGGCAAATCGGGCTACGCCGACCTGTCTGTCGATGCGATCGCCAAGAAGGCGGGAACCAGCAAGCCGGCGATCTACCGGCGGTGGCCGAGCAAGGCGCACCTCGTGCACGAGGCGGTCTTTCCGATCTCCGAGGCGACCGAACTGCCCGACACCGGCTCACTCGCCGAGGATGTGCGCGAAATGGTGCGCCGATCGACGGGCGTGCTGACCACGCCTGCCGCACGCGCCGCAATGCCGGGACTGCTGGCGGAGATGGCGACGGACCCGGCGCTGCACACCAAGCTGCTGGACCGCTTCGGCGATGTCATCTCCAGCGGCATGACCGATCGCCTCGAGAACGCCCTAAGACGCGGCGAGGTTCGGCCGGACGTGACCGCGGGCGATCTGGTGGAGGCCATCGCGGGGATGACCCTGATGGCGATCATCACCCGCAACCAAGCACTCGACGACGCATGGGTGGAGCGCACCGCCACCCTGATCACGAAAGGAATCAGCGCATGAAGACGACCCCGAGTGAGGATCGCAGCGAGGGACGAGCGAGGACCGGAGCGAGTGGGGAGTCGAGTTATGAGTGAGAGCACCCATGAATCGACGGCTGCCTGGCGTGAACTGCTCGAAACACTTGGCGGACTGGATGCTTCGTTCCTGGATGGCGAACGTGCCGTCACCGACGATCGGCACATCGCCGATGGTTACCGGATGCTCGCGACGACGCTCGGCGTCGCGTTCGACACCTATCTGTACCCCGATCCGAGCCGCCCGCGCTGGGTCGAAGTCAATTCGCCTGCACGCCAGGACCGCCGCTGGGGTGGCGACAACACCGACGCCTACTACTTCATGTGCCCGGTCGACCCGAAGCGGCGCTATCGCATCAGCGGCAACAAGGGTGACAGCGTCTACTTCTCGGTGACCGCCTACAACGAACCGTCGCCGGGTGCCTGGTCGGACCGGGTCGTCGCGATCCTCCGCGACGACGACCTCGACATCGACGCCGACGGGAACTTCTCGTTCGAACTGGGGCCGACGCCCGATGCGGCCGTCCTCATGACCCGTGACTACCAGGCCGACCCGCAGACCGGGCGGGCCGTCAGCTGGCAGATCGAGGCGCTCGACGAGCCGGATCCCTTCCGCCACGGCGACGCCGAGACCGCGGCCGCGCTGCGGGCGAGCGCGGCGTGGATGCGGACGATGTTTGCGATCCTTCCGCTGGCCGTCGGCGCCCGGGTGCAGGACTCCCACACTCTCGGACACGAGATCGCGCAGGCTGCTAACGAATTCGCGGACCCGTACCAGGTGCCGGATGCGAACTTCGGTTGGTCTGCGCGCGACGCGTGCTACGCCTACGGCAGTTTCGTGCTCGAGGACGACGAGGCGCTCGTCATCACGCATCGACCGCCGCCGTGCCGGTTCTGGAATCTGGTGGTGTGGAACCAGTTCATGGCCACCCCCGGCGTCGACGACGCACGCAGTTCGGTGAACGGCCACAGTGCGGTACCAAACGCCGACGGCTCAGTGACGGTTGTTCTGTCGCCAGGGATGACATCACACCCCAATTCCATTACGACGCTGGACTATCCGCGCGGCAATCTCGCGTTTCGGTGGTTCCTTGCCGACGAGGTGCCTGCCCGGCCCGAGGTTCGGTTGGTCAAGGCGGCCGACGCGCCGACAAGCCCTAGCTGACGGTCATCCGGCCAACGACAACGCCAGCGCCACCGCCACCGACCACACCAGCATCGTCAATCCGGTGTCGCGGAGCACGGGTATGAGGTCTCTGCCGAGGCCGCCGGTGCGTACCGGGCGCGCCGCCCGCCACCCCAGCGGCGCAGCGATCAGCCCTAC
Source organism: uncultured Actinomycetota bacterium (assembly GCA_963822305.1). Classification (GTDB taxonomy): domain Bacteria; phylum Actinomycetota; class Actinomycetes; order Mycobacteriales; family Mycobacteriaceae; genus Mycobacterium. The sequence goes on from CAWGHF010000032.1 coordinate 86,645, forward strand.
CGCACACCAGGGCGTCGTCGCGACCGTCAGCAGCAGCGTCATCAGCAGCGGCACAGCCAGCAGGCCTTGGTACAGCAGCCGGGTGCGTGCGTCGCCGAGCCGCACCGCAAGCGTGATCTTCTCGGCCTCCTTGTCGGTCGGGATGTCGCGCAGATTGTTGGCGACCAGCACCGCCGACGACAGCGACCCGATTCCCGCCGCGAGTGCCAGCCCGACCCAGTCGACCCAGCCCGCCTGCGTGTACTGAGTGCCGAGCACGGCGACCAGACCGAAGAACACGAACACCGCGACTTCGCCAAGCCCGAGATACCCGTATGGCTTCGAGCCGCCCGTATAGAGCCACGCGCCTGCGATGCACAGCCCGCCGACGACAATCAGCCACGGCTGGCTCACGATGGCCAACGCCAGTCCTGCCGCGGCGGCCACCCCGAAGCTCGCCATCGCGGCGGTGAGCACCGAACGTGGTGTCGCCAAACGGGATCCGACCAACCGCAGCGGCCCGGCGCGGACGTCGTCGGTGCCGCGGATGCCGTCGGAGTAATCGTTGGCGTAATTGACCCCGATGATCATCGCCACCGCGACGACGAGCGCCAGCAGAGCTTTCCACCACACCGCGCCGTCCAGCCAGGCCGCTGCACCGGTTCCGGCGATGACGGGGGCAATGGCATTCGGCAGGGTACGCGGACGGGCGCCCTCGACCCATTGCGCGACACTGGCCACGACGCCATCGTTTCACGACCGGGGCACCGCGCGCTGCGACGTGGAACACTGAATGCCATGGACGACCGACTCAGCAAGAACGAGATTCGCAAGGACGCCCTTCAGGAGACCGCGCAGTCCGTTGCGGAGACGGTGGGCGAGGTGGCCACGATCATCACCACCGCCATCAAGGATGTAGCTGGTGCGATCGGTGGGCTGGCCACCGACGTGTTCGAGATCCGGGACGGGGTCAAGCGCGCCGAGCAGCGCACCGACGACACAATGGAGTGATGCTCGGAGTCATCGGCGGCAGCGGCTTCTACTCGTTCTTCGGCGCGGACGCGCGCACCATCAACCTCGACACCCCGTACGGAGAGCCGAGCGCGCCGATCACCGTGGGCACCATCGGTGTGCATGACGTCGCGTTTCTGCCGCGACACGGTGTCAACCACGAGTTCTCGCCGCATACGGTCCCGTACCGGGCCAACATGTGGGCGCTGCGTGCGCTGGGCGTGCGGCGGATCTTCGGGCCCTGCGCGGTGGGCAGCCTGACCCCCGAGCTCGGCCCGGGGGCCATGGTGGTGCCCGATCAGCTGGTCGACCGGACCCGCAGTCGCGCGGACACCTACTTCGACTCCGGCGGCATCCACGTCGGGTTCGCCGACCCCTACTGTCCGGCGCTCCGGGCCGCGGTCACCGACCTGCCGGGGGTCATCGACGGCGGCGCCATGGTGGTGGTCCAGGGTCCGCGGTTCTCGACGCGCGCCGAGAGTCAGTGGTTCGCACGGCAGGGCTTCACGCTGGTGAACATGACGGGCTATCCCGAGGCGGTGCTCGCTCGCGAGCTGGAGATGTGTTACGCGGCAATCGCTTTGGTGACCGACGTGGACGCCGGGGTCGCCGCGGGCGCAGGGGTGCGCGCCGTGGACGTGTTCGCCGAGTTCGAACGCAACCTGGTCCCGTTCAAGAAGCTGGTGCACGAGGCGATCGACCAGGTCACCCAGGAGCGGCTGTGCACCGACTGCCTCCCGCACGAGGGCGTCGACTTGCCGTTCGACCTGCCATGAGGGTGCTGCTGACCGGAGCTGCCGGCTTCATCGGATCACGGGTGGCGGCCGCGCTGACGGACGCGGGCCATGACGTCGTCGCCGTCGACGCGATGTTGCCCGCCGCGCACGGCGATGGCGCCGAGCCGCCCGAGGGCGTGCGGCGGGTCGACATCCGGGACGCAGGCGCGGTCGCGTCGCTGCTCGACGGGGTCGACGTGGTGTGCCATCAGGCGGCGGTCGTCGGCGCCGGGGTGGACGCCGCGGACGCGCCGTCCTACGGCAGCCACAACGACTACGCCACGTCGGTGCTGCTGGCGGAGATGTTCGCCGCCGGCTGCCAGCGGCTGGTGCTGGCCTCGTCGATGGTGGTGTACGGCCAGGGCCGCTTCAGCTGTGCCGAACATGGGGTGGTCGAGCCGCTGCCGCGCACGCGCGCGGATCTGGACGCCGGGGTCTTCGAGCACCGCTGCCCGCTCGGCGGTGAAGAGTTGGAGTGGCAGCTGGTCGACGAGGACGCGCCGCTGCGGCCGCGCAGCCTCTACGCGGCGAGCAAGGTCGCGCAGGAGAACTACGCGCTGGCATGGGCGGAGTCCACCGGCGGCTCGGTGGTCGCGCTGCGCTATCACAATGTTTACGGGCCGAATATGCCGCGCGATACCCCGTACTCCGGGGTGGCGGCGATCTTCCGCTCCGCAATCGAAGCGGGCGATGTGCCAAGGGTTTTCGAGGACGGCGGGCAGATGCGCGACTTCGTCCACGTCGACGACATCGCCGCCGCGAACGTCGCCGCGATTGAGGCGAACCGCGAGGGCTTCACGCCTGCCAACGTGTGCTCGGGTAGGCCCATCTCGATCCTCGAGGTGGCCAAGGAGTTGTGCGAGGCGCGAGGAGACGTGCCGCCCCTGGTCACGGGGCAGTACCGCAGCGGCGACGTCCGCCATATCGTCGCCAGCCCGGCGGGTGCGGCAGAGTTGCTGGGATTCCGCGCGGTCGTCGATCCGCGCGACGGTCTCCGCGAGTTCGCGTACGCGCCGTTGCGAGGCTAACCAGCGCGCTTTCTGAAGCTTGCGCCAGAGGGATGGCTACGCGGGTTGCGCCGTGTTAGTTTTTGCTCGTCTGGGGGACTCGTATTGCGTCCACCGCTTGAGTTGGGAGGCTCCCATGGCGGGTAAGCACCGTAAGCGTTCGCGGGTCGGCACGACTGTCGCCAAGCGTGGAGGCACCGGGCTGGCCGCCGCCGCACTCAGCGCCACCGGGCTATCGACGGCGGTGGTCACCGGCACCACCGCGGCCGTCGCGCCGAACGTCCAATTGATGGCGCTCGTCTCAGCTGCAAACTCGACGTCACAGTTCTTCGCGGGATCGTCGTACTACGGCACGGACTGGACGACGGTGTACGGCGAACAGCAGGTTGTGCCGTTCTTGCTCGGGCCCCAGGGTCTGGCGGACGCCATCAGTTCACATCAAGGCGACAAGCAGGAAACCGGCGTCACGGCTTCCGGTTGGGGAGCGGGCCAGACCGGGACCGCGTTGGGAATCCTCGCGAACAACAACGATGACGACGACCTGGACAATGTCGGACTGGTCATCCTCGACAACAACACCAATCGCGCCGGCGGTGGCTTCTGGACGACGTATTACCTGTTCGCGCCGCTGTTGCTGACTTCTGCAGAACCCACGCCAACCGATCTTCCGGATGGCCTCACCGTGTTGGACGTCGGCTATGAGTACAACATCAACGGAAACGCCGCCGTCGACCCGCTCAACCCATTCGCACTCGGCAACAGCCTGGCCGCTTACATCTACGGGTACGGGGCTGAATCCACGGCGCTCGATATCACGCAGAAGCAGAACGGCGACGTTGTACTCCACCAAGCTGACGGTCCCGATGTGACGCTGCAGCCTGGCACGCATTACATCGTCGAGGACGGCAACATCGTTGAGCGAACTGCCTGCGGGAACACAGGACTCCACGATTTACGTGACGGTTGACTCCGGAGACTTACCGCTCACCAGGCCCCTACGGCTCTTTCCTGGCGGAGACATTCTGGCCGACGCATTGGATCCGACGCTGACGGCGCTCGTCGACGCGGGCTATGCCGACGGCAAGGGCACAGCGGACAATCCAGCGATACCCGAGGACCCGACCGTGACTCGGCCGATGCAACCGGGATCATCGCTGACGGCTTTGGGTGGCGTGCCGAGCACCCTGCAGGACGGAGCGACCGCTGGGGTGAGTACGGCGATCGAAGACTTCGCCAACCCGGGCAACTTCATCACCAAGCCGCTCGGCGAGGCGGCGAAGCTGCCGGGCATCTCGTCGCTGACGAACCTGTCGCAGAGCACGAGCAGCCTCACGTCGCTCGGAGCCAAGAACGCTTCGACCACCCAGAAGCCAGCCGCAAGCACATCGTCGACCGACCGTCCAAGGCCGTTGAAGAAGCTCGCCGACGACGTCAAGTCGTCGCTCAACAAGCATGCAGACAAGCCTGCCGAGTCCGACGACGAGGACTAGACAGCGGCGAATTCTCGCCGCGGCGCTTATCGTCACGCTCGTGGCTTCTGCACTGATCGTCGCGATCCAGACGCAGCAGCGACGGCTGATCTATTTCCCGTCGCGTGGCCCGGTGCCGTCGGCAGCGACACTGCTTCCCGGCGGCCGCGACATCGTCCTGGACACTGAGGACGGAAAGCGCCTGGGCGCTTGGTATCTCCCCGCGGCAGGCGGTCGACGCGGGCCAGGTGTCGTCGTGTTCAACGGCAACGGGGGAGACCGATCGGGGCGTGCGTTGCTCGCCGCCGGGTTGGCGCGCCAGGGCTTGTCGGTACTGCTGTTCGACTATCGCGGCTACGGCGGCAACCCCGGAAGCCCATCGGAGAAGGGCCTCGCTGCGGACGCGCGGGCCGCGCAGGCCTGGCTTGTGAAGCAGCCCGAGGTCGATCCGGACCGAATCGTCTACTTCGGCGAGTCCCTCGGCGCCGCCGTCGCCATCGGTCTGTCGATGGAGCGGCCGCCTGCCGCACTGGTGCTTCGCTCGCCATTCACGTCGCTGGCCGACGTCGCCAAGGTGCACTACCCGTGGCTGCCGGTCGGGCGGCTGTTGATCGACCGCTACCCGTCGATCGACCGGATCGGGTCGCTGTCGGCGCCGATGATGGTGATCGCCGGTGACCGCGACGACATCGTTCCCGAGTCGCTGAGCAAGAAGCTGTACGACGCTGCGCCTGACCCCAAGCGCTATCTGCTCGTGCCCGGCACCGGCCACAACGACCCCGGACTCGTCGCCGGTGGCCGCATGGTCGAGGAGGTCGGGAGGTTCCTGTCGGAGGCGGGAGTGCGGTAGCGATACTGAACGGATGAAGCCCGCGATCTGTGAACAGTTCGGCATCGATTTCCCGCTCTTCGCCTTCAGCCACTGCCGCGATGTGGTCGCCGCGGTGACCAACGCCGGCGGATTCGGCGTGCTCGGCGGGACGGCGTTCACCCCAGAACAGCTCGACCAGGAGCTGACGTGGATCGACGACCAGGTGGGCGGAAAGCCGTACGGCCTCGACTTGATCGTGCCCGCCAAGTTCGAGGGCAAGGGGGAGAAGATCAGCTCGTCCGACCTCGCCGCGCGGATCCCCGATGAGGTGCGAGGCTTCGTCGCCGACCTCTTGGCGAAGCACGACATCGAATCCGACCCCAAGCCGTTCATCGGCGGTTCGTCGCTGGCCGGCACGACGGGCCGTGAACTGCTCGAGGCGGCGATGAGCCATCCGATCAAACTGATCGCCAATGCACTGGGCGTCCCGCCGGACTACATGATCGATGCGGGCAAGGAACGTGGCATTCCCGTCGCCGCGCTCGTCGGCGCCAAGGAGCATGCCGTCAAGCAGGTCGCGGCGGGCGTGGATCTGATTGTCGCCCAAGGCACTGAGGCCGGCGGCCACTGTGGCGAGGTCACGACGATGGTGCTGATTCCCGAAGTCCTAGAAGCTCTAGCGGCGATCGGCAGCAAAATCCCCGTGCTGGCCGCGGGCGGAATCGTCACCGGCAGACAGATGGCGGCGGCCGTTGCGATGGGTGCCGACGGCGCATGGACGGGATCGGTGTGGCTGACGACCGAGGAGGCCGAGACCGCGCCGCACACGAAGGAGAAGTTTCTGACCGCGACGTCGCGCGACACCATTCGTTCGACGGGTCGAACGGGAAAGCCTGCGCGCCAGCTGAAATCCGACTGGACGGATGCCTGGCAACCGAACGACGGAGGCCACAAGACGCTGCCGCTGCCGCTTCAGTCGATGTTGTGCGAGCCCATCATCCGCCGGGTGGATGTGCTTGCCTCACAGGGACATCCGGGTGCGCAGGCGCTGGCGACCTACTTCGTCGGACAGGGCGTCGGGTTGATGAACAAGGTCAAGCCGGCACGCGAAGTGGTCCGCGAGTTCATCGAGGACTACCTCGCCGCGACGGAGCGGCTGAGCAACTCGCTACCCGACTGACCAATCGATGAGCGGTGGCCGCACCGAAGCGCACTGCGGTTGGCCCTTGGCGTCGGTCAGCCCGAGCCTGCCGACGAGCAAACCGGACTTGGCGGCCCGTGCGAGCACCTTGTCGGGCACACCGTCGAGCATCAGCTTGGCCCGACGGAACATGTCCATCCGGCCGTCGCCGTCGACGCTGCCCCAGTTGAGGTAGATGAACCGGTCGCCAGGCCGGCCCTGAATGTGTGGCCCGCGCACATCGGAGCCGTTGACCTCGCATTCGACGGTCCAGGTCACCTCGGTTGCGTCGCCGGGCTGAAGGTCCAGCAGCTCGGGCGGACGCTTCTTGCTCTGCACCGCGACGTGGACGTTCGAGTAGCCGGGAAAGTTGTGGCCCGGCGGGCAGTCGCGGCCGGGCAGGTCGGTGCCGATGATGCGTATCTGCACGCACCCATTCTGCAACTAGTCGGTGTATGTGATGCGCACCGAGATGGGATCGCTCTGCAGGGCGCGCATTCCGAGCGCAGTCGCGGACTGACTGAGCTTGCGGTCACCGCCGAAGCTGCGGGCTCTCGCCACGACATCATCGTCAGGCACGAATACCGCTGTGCCGTTGCGCCATTCGTTGTTGACGCGGACCCGAACCGTCGGGCTCGCGGTGATGTTGTGCGCCCAACCGGCTCGCTTGCCGTGCTGAGAGACCACCCACACTCCGTCGTCGTCGGCACGGCCGGTGAGCGGCACGCGCCGCGGTTGGCCGGTCTTTGCGCCGGTGGTCTCCAACTCGACCACTGACGATGCGCGGATGCCGATCTTGTCGAGCGCGCCGACCAACGGATTGACGATCATGCGACCGACCTGGCGCTCGAACTTGAACTTGCGCACTGCCTTGCGGGCACTCGTCATAGCCATGCCAACCTCCACTTCAGCTTTGGCGCTGACGATAGTAGAACGATCACTCAAATACAACGCTTCACCATGAAACTGCCCATGAGCTGAAAGGCGTTCCCAACACCTGGCCCGTTTTCGCCGTCCGCTGACCTCAGACCATCCGCCATAGCTGGCCGTCGCGCCTGACCGCCGTGTGGCTCACCACCAGCCCGACGTGCACCGCGATCATCGCCAGCAGCACGAGTTGCGCAGCGATGTGCACTGGGAGCCAGTCGCTGTCGCCGGCGATCAGCAACAGCCCGGTTGCCGGCACGACGAACAGCAGCGTCAGCAAGAGCCTTTCCAACACCGACTCGAGCCGCCGCTCGCCGGGCCGAAGGAACGGCGCCCACGGCGGCAGTGGGGTCGTCATCCGCCAGACCACCCGCACCAGCCCAGCGCCATGATCGAAAGACCCAGCAGCACATGGACTTCCGGCAGCGACAAGCCGTCGTTCAGGACGTCGCCGGAGAACACGTCGGAGAAGGCCGCCGACACGTAGTCGTCCTCGCGCGCATCCAGCTGGTCTTCGAGGCGATCGATGTCGTCCTTGAACGCATCCTCTGCCGCGTCGCCCTGCTCCTTGGCGCGGTCCTTGCCCGCATCCTCCAGCGCGTCGATGCGGTCCTTCTCGCGGTCGAATGACGCGTCGTCGGCCTCCATCGTCCAGCCGACCAGGAACTGCCCCACGATCGCGGCCACCGTCAGCCAGTGCAGGAACTTGGTAACCACGCCGTAGCCGTGTTCACCGTTACGCAGGGGCATACCCCAAAGTACCGACCGACTTCCGCCAAACCACTTGTGCCACTTTCGTTTCTGTAGTCACAGAACCGGCACAACTTGTCGGTGCTTCGAACTAATGTTCGAAGCATGAGTTCGAGTCGGGAAGACATCGAAGCGGCGTACGAGAACCTCGACAAAGCGTTCGAGACGGTCGCCGCGATGTCCTGCGACGTGCTGACCGCCACCGAGAAGCAGAGACTCCTGGCCCGATTGGAGACCCACCGCCGTCGCTTGCCTGCCGTAGAACATCCGTTGATCAACCAGCTCGGCACCGAGTGTGCTCCCGAAACGCTTGGCGCCGCCACGCTCGCCGAGGCGTTGGCCATGGGATTGCGCATCACCAAGGCTGAGGCGCAGCGGCGCATCGGCGAGGCCGGAGACCTCGGCCAACGCAACGCGCTTTCGGGTGAACCCCTCGAGCCTCTGTTGCCGACTGTTGCGGCCGGTCAACGAGACGGGAAAATCGGCGTCGAGCACGTCAAGGTGATTCGCGACTTCCTCGCGAACCTGCCCGACGCCATCGACTATCAGACTCGCGAAGAATCCGAAAAAGATCTGGGCAGGCTGGCTGCCGAAGTGGGTCCCACCGAACTGCGCGCGGCCGCCGGTCGGCTCGCCTATGTGCTCGACCAGGACGGGCCTGCACCGACGGATGCCGAGCGGGCGCGGCGCCGCTTCTTCACCATCGGCAAGCAGCAGCCAGACGGAATGAGCCCCAGTCCGCGGACTGCTCGACCCCGAGGGCCGCGCGACTATGGAAGCCGCTATGGCCACATGGGCGGCACCCGGCAAGTGCAATCCTGATGACCCGAAGCCCTGCATCGACGGGGAACCACCAGAGGCGGCTTCGCAAACCGATCTGCGGAGCCAACCCCAACGCAATCACGATGCGCTCAAGGCCATGGGCCGTGCGGCGCTAGCGTCGGGGAAACTCGGCCAGCACAATGGATTGCCCGCCACCATCATCGTTTCCACGACTCTCAAAGAGCTCGAATCGGGTGCGGGACAGGCGGTTACCGCTTGCGGATCCCTGCTTCCGATGTCAGATGTCATCCGCATGGCGAGCCACGCATTCCACTACCTGGTGGTCTTCAAGGACCATAGGCGCGAACCGCTCTACCTTGGGCGCACCAAGCGGCTCGCCTCCCGCGGCCAACGCATCGTCCTGCACGCGCGCGACCGCGGATGTACCTTTCCCGGCTGCACGGTGCCCGGCTACGGCTGCCAAGCCCACCACGCCAAGCGAGGTTGGGCCCATGGCGGCCAGACCAACGTCGACGAAGAAGTCCTCGCTTGTCCACCGCATAACCGCCTCGTCGAAAAGGGTGGCTGGGTGACTCGAATGCGCGCCGACGGCCGCGTCGAATGGATCCCGCCGCCGCAGCTGGACAACGGCCAAGCCAGGGTCAACGACTTCCACCATCCGCAGAACTACCTGTTGCGTGACGGGGAAACGAACAGATAGCCGAAATCAGTCGATAGCCAACGGCAGCCGCACCTCGAACCGCGCGCCGGTATCCAGATTGCGCGCCGACAACGTGCCGCGGTGTGCCTGCACGAGCCCGGCGGCGATGGCCAGGCCAAGCCCGGAGCCGCTGGGCAGCGACGCATCGGTTCTCGGCACCCGGTCATTCGATCCTCGGTAGGCGACGTCGAACACCCGGGGCAGGTCTGCCTCGTCGATACCGACGCCGGTGTCGTCGACGCGCGCCCATGCGCCGTTCTCATCGCAACCCAGCGCCAGCTCGACCTTGCCGCCCTCCGGCGTATGCGCGATCGCATTGGCCACCAGGTTGGACAACACCCGCACCAGCGCGCGGTCACTGCCGACCACCCGAACCGGCTCGGCAGGAAGGTCGGCCGTCAGCACCACCCCGGCCCGCTCCGCGGCGATGCGGTGCGCTGCCATCACGTCGTCGACGACCTCATCAAGCGCCACCTTGTCGAAAGCGGGCTGTATCGCGCCCGCGTTGATCTTCGACATCTCGAACAGGTCGTCGACCATGTCGGAGAGCCGAATCGACTCCTGTTCAATGTGTTTGGCGTGAGTGCGGACCTCGTCGTCGGACACCACGCCGTCGCCGATGGCCTCGGAGACCGCACGGATCCCGGCAAGCGGTGTTCGCAGATCGTGGCTGACGAACGCGACCAGTCGTCGCCGCGATACCTCGGCGGCGCGTTCGGAGTCGCGGATCTCCTGCTCCCACACCGTGCGGCGGGCTTGGAAGCGGGCCATCATGATCGCGGCGGGGATCGTCACGATCGACACGATGACCAGCACCACTGCGGTGCTCTCGAACGTCTCGGTGATCATGAACCCGCTGGCGCCAAGCACCCCGGTGAACGTCGCGATCGTCGGGATCAACACCAGCGCCACCATGCTGACCGCCAGCGACCATGACCGAGCCAGCCGGATGATCAGTGCGCCTGCCAGCACTACCGGGACCGAACAGGCCAGCGCCCACCCGACGATCTCCCAGAAGTCAGTCGCCGGCACCACTGCTCCACAGATAGCCGCGGCCCCACACCGTCTGCACCCGGTGTTGGTCGCCGAGCTTGGACCGCAACCGCTTGACGTGCACGGTCACCGTGGAGAGGTCGCCGAAGTCCCAGCGCCACACCTGCTTGAGGAGCTCCTCGCGGGAGAACACAGTGTCGGCGTGGGTCATGAAGAACAGCAGCAGCTCGAACTCGCGGTTGGTCAGGCTGACCGGCTCGCCCCTGACCGTCGCCGAGCGTGACGCGGTGGAGACGGTCAGGTCTCCGACCGTGAGGTCGACCGGCGACGCGCCGACCGGTGCCGGAGCCCGGCGCAGCAGGGAGCGGACTCGAAGCGCGAGTTCACGCGGGCTGAACGGCTTCGTCAGATAGTCGTCGGCGCCCGCCTCCAGCCCCGCGATGCGGTCATCCTCCTCGCCGAGCGCGGTCAGCAGGATCACAGGCAGCGTGTAGTCGCCACGCTGGCGCAGGCTGCGACACAGGGCCAGGCCGTCGGGGCCGGGCATCATCACATCGAGGACTGCCACGTCGATCCGCTGCGTGCCCAGCAGGCGCAGCGCCTCGTTGCCATCACGGGCGATCGCGACTTCGAGGCCGTCGCGCTCAAGGTATCGGCGCACGACATCGCGGACGACGTTGTCGTCGTCGGCAATCATCACACGCGTCATTACCTCTGAGGCTAGCTGTGTGGCGGCCACTACCTGCACGGATGTCACGCTTTTGTCATCGTTGGCATTGGTGCCTGCGTTGTAGCTGGCCTAGCGTCGGTAGTTATGGCCGACGGATCTGTGACAGTGGTGCTGCCCTGTCTCAACGAGTCCGCGTCTTTGCCGGGCGTGCTCGCGGCCCTGCCGAACGGGTATAGAGCGCTTGTGGTCGACAACAACAGCACCGACGACACCGCCGAGGTGGCCCGCCGACACGGCGCCCGGGTGGTCACCGAACGTCGACCCGGGTACGGATCGGCGGTCCACGCCGGCGTGGAGGCGGCGACGACACCGATCATCGCGGTCGTCGACGCCGACGGATCGTTGGATCCCGCGGAGCTGCCTGCATTGGTCAATGAGCTCGACCGCGGCGCCGACATGGCGATCGGCCGACGACGGCCCGTGCCGGGGCTGCGCTGGCCTTGGCACGCGCGGCTGGGCACAGCGGCGGTGTGCTGGCGTCTGCGGACCCGATACGGGCTTCCGGTGCACGACATCGCCCCGATGCGGGTCGCGCGCCGCGACCCGTTGCTCGCGCTCGGCATCACCGACCGTCGGACCGGCTATCCGGTCGAGCTGATGGTGCGTGCCGCGGAAGCGGGGTGGACGGTCGTCGAACGTGATGTGCCCTACGGGCCGCGTACCGGCGGGAAGTCGAAGGTGAGCGGATCACTGCGCGGGAGTATCCATGCGGGGCTGGACTTTTGGCGGGCGATCTCGTGATTCCGGTGACGTTGGTCGTGATCGCCAAGGCACCGGTGGCCGGCCAGGCGAAAACCCGGCTGGCCGCCGCTGTCGGCGAGCAGGCAGCCGCGGACATCGCCGCCGCGACATTGTTGGATACGCTCGACGCCGTCGATGCGACGCCTGTGCAGACCAGGGTCGTGGCGCTGACGGGAGATCTCGGGCTGGCCAGCAGCAGCCGCCAAATTCGTTCTCGCCTACGCGATTTGCATGTGGTGGAGCAGCGCGGCGACGACTTTTCGGCAAGGCTGGCCAACGCGATCGCGGATGCGGCGGCGACGGCAGGCGCCGGTCCCGTGCTGTTGATCGCCTCCGACACACCGCAGGTGACGCCGGGCCTGCTCGCCGAGTGTGCGGAAGCTCTGCTGGAGACCGATGTCGTGTTCGGCCTCGCGCGTGACGGTGGGTGGTGGGTGCTCGGGGTGACGGATCCGACGATGGCCCAATGCCTGAACGCCATACCGACATCGCGGTCGGATACCGGACCTGCCACGCTGGAAGCGCTGCGCGACAAGGGCTTAGCCGTGACTCTCGTGGCCGAGTTGTCGGACGTCGACACGGTTGACGACGTGGAGATCGTTCGCGCCGAGTGCGCACCGGACAGCCGGTTCATTCACGCGATCAAGGCTGCGGGCCTGTAGATGCTGGGTAACCTCTACGACAGGGCACTGGGGGGTGAGCGGTGCTGGGTCCGCCACGACGATGGCGAAGTCCGGTATCTCCCGGTGCGGAAATGGCTGGGCGGCAGGCATGCCGATGGTGATTTCGACCGCGCCGTGTTGAAGTTGTGTAAGGGTCCGACAATCGACTTGGGCTGCGGTCCAGGGCGTTTGGTAACGGAGCTCGTTCGACGCGGCGTCCCGGCGCTCGGGGTCGACCAATCGGCGACGGCAATCGGGATCGCGCGTCGCAGTGGGGCGCCCGTAATTCGTCGAGACGTTTTCGAGCCGTTGCCCGGTACCGGCCGCTGGCAGACTGTGCTTCTTGCCGACGGCAATGTCGGACTCGGTGGCGACCCGCTTCGCGTCCTCCGACGGTCGGCCGAGCTGCTCAAGCGTGGCGGGCATTGCATCGTTGAATTCGAAACCGTGGTGACCGGTATCCGGACCGGTTGGGTGCGGCTCGAGTCGTCGCGCACGATTGGTCCGTGGTTCCGCTGGGCCTCTGTGGGTGTGGATTGTGCGGCCGAACTCGCCGAGCAAGCGGGGTTGACCTTGAGCGGTATTCACCCGATCAGGGGACGCGTCGTCGCTAGTCTGACGTTGACCTGACCCGTGCCGCGGCCAACCGGACCCCGTACACCGCGGCGCTGACGGCGAACATCGCCGCCGTCAACAACAGCCAGCGGCCGAGGAACGGATCCTGAGTCTGGCCGGTCGCGGCGGCGTACACCGGCGCCCCTTGCCGGATAATCCCGGGAAGGAACACCAGCAGCGTCAACGCTGCCCCCATTGCGGGGATCCGCACATGGTTAAGCACCGGAACCGACGCCTCAGCGCGCGGCCGTAATCGACTGCCTGTGACCAAGATCCGGTCGACCAGCGCGTAGACAGGGAACAGCACCAAATCGTGAGCGACGATGGCCGCCGCGAACCAGACCAGAATCGACTGCCACCACGTGTTGGGATTCCACAACGTCGACGGCGTGATGGTGGCCAGCACGTAACCGAACAGCGCGAAGCCGGCGATCAGCGTCAGCAGGTGAAGCGGGCTCGAACCGTACACCGCGCGAAATCGATCCAGGGCCGTGCGCATGTCAGGCCGCCCTGAAATCGATGGAGGCGACCCACTTCGTGTTGTGCACACCCGGCAGTCCCGGGACGATGATCCGCGCCGGATAGCCGTGGTCCGTCGACAGGTCCGCATCGTTGACACGCAGCGCCAGAAGGGAATCCGGGTGGATCACCTGGTTCGCCTGCAGTGTCGCGCGGTTGAATCCGCCTCGACGTTCAACGGATCGCACGAACGCCGACGTGGGGTTCGGAACACCCGCCAGTCGTGCCAGCTCAGCCAGCTGCACGCCGGACCACGTCTCGGTGGTCGACCAGCCCTCCACGCATGCGATCGGCAGCCGGGCTGTGTGCTGCGGCATCGCGCTCAGCGCGGCACGGTCGAGCACCACCTTCGACGGTCCGCCGGTCAGGGTGAGACGCCAGCGTTCGCCGGTGGCATCTGGCGTGATGCCCGCCGCCCAAGCAGTGCGGTTCACCTGGAAGTCGTTGGGCCCGTCGCCTCGCGTGCGGCCACGGGGAAGCAGCAGGGCGGCCTGCCGGGTGAATCCGCCGAGTGCCTGCCCCGCTGTGATGAGCGCCATGAACAGCGTCCCACCGCCGACCAGTGCGAGCGCTCCCCGGCGGCTGATCGTCGGCGGCGCGGGGTGCTCGGCCGCCAGGCCGTCCGGCTCGTATGGCTCGGGGACGGTGTCTGCTCGCTTGGTGCGCAACACGTCCCGCATCGACATCGACCGCAGACCTGTCCACATGTGCGGGATCTTGATCGTGATGTGGATGACGAAGCCGGCGATGAACACCCAGGCGCCGTAATAGTGGGCCGTGTAGAAGCTGAACCCGAAGATGTAGTCGTATTGGATGTTCAGCACGCCGGTGATGATCTCGAACAGTATTCCGCCGACCAGCATCAGCAGCGAAATACGTTCCAGCACTTGCGCGATGGACCGTGCCGGCGGCCATGCGAACAGCCGCGGGATTACCGACCACAGCTTGGCCAGCACGACTGGTATCAGGATCAGGCCGAGACCGACGTGCAGGCCCTGGTTGAGTCGGTAGATCCACGCGGGTTCGGTCGGCCAGTCGAAGGTCGGAAGCTTCAACCACCCCACATCGCCGGGGATGGCCTGCCCGAACTGCGGTCCGTAGGCGATGTAGGACAGCAGGCCGGTGATGATCACGATCGGCAACATGGTCAAGAGGACGGAACCGAACACCGACGTCAGCCAGAGCCCGCGCAATGGGCTGCGCCAACGCGGGAACTCGTAGCCGCCGGAATCTGTCGACGGCTGTTCTTGGGCGCCCTTGTCGTCCACCGTCATCGCTCCATTCCACATCGGTAACGGTGGTGAGTGTCCGATATCGGCCGGAGTGTTACCAGTTCGTCAGAATGAAGCTGTTCAGCGCGAGGGCACCGATCACGTTGAGGGACAGCCAGAAGCGGTGTGACTGCGGGGGGAGCAGGGCGGGCGCGGCCGTCAGCCACATTGTGAACGGCAGCCAGATGCGTTCTGTTTCGGCCTTGCTCAGCATGCTCAAGTCGGCGCACACGATTGCCAGCAGCGCGCCCAGCACCAGCACGTGCAGGCCGGGAGTTCTGCGGATGGCGGCGATGTTGAATGCCCGGCCGATGCCTGCCACGCTGCCGAGCCCGATCGCGCACACCACCGACGCGAAGTTGGCCCACGACCAGTACTGGAATGGCCGGTCGAGGGCGATGCCCTGCCAATAGCGTTCCTGTACAAGGTGATAGCCGTCGAACCACCAATAGCCGAAGGCGAAGAACACCCCGACGACGAATCCGGCCATCACGGCGGCGGGAACCAATGTGCGCAGCGCCGTATGCCAATCGACGGCGGTGATCAGCACCGCCAGTGCCAAGAATGCGATCAGCGCGAGGCCGTAGTTGAGGAAGATCGCCCAGCCCAGCAGCAAGCCGGCGCCGCCGGCGACCAGCAGCGGTACCCGCACCTTCTGCCTCGCCGCCAGAGCCAACAGGGCGATGCCCCAGGCCGCCACCCCCGCGAAGTAGCCGTCGGCCGAGACGGCGACCCAGACGGCCGTCGGCGCCACCGCCACGAACGGTGCGGCAAGCCGCGCTGTCTCCTCGTCGGCCACCGCGCGTACCGCAACGATGATCGCGGCCGCCGCGCTTGTTCCGACCAGTAGGCACAGCAGCCCGGCCCATGCGCCGCCGCCCAGGCCGATGCGGTCCAGCCAGACGAACGTCAACAGCGCGCCGGGTGGATGCCCGGACACGTGGGTGATCCACGAATCTGGCTGGTAGTCGAGGATTCTGCGGGAGAAGCTGCTGAGCGCCTCGGGGATGTCGGTGATGGTCGGCACCTGGCGCAGATACTCGTGGCGGGCGGTGAGCCGGCCGGCGAAGCCGCGTTGCCAACCGTCGATCATCGCCAGCGAGAACGCCCACAGGCAGGACGTCGCCCATGTCGCGAGCGTCAGGGCGCGCCACGGCACCCGCTGCGCGACGGTCGGTCCCCACAGCACCGCTGCGACACCGATCAGGATCGCCGGGCCGGTGCCCCACCCGACGTGGGCTTTCCACCATCCGAAGATCGGAGCGGTTCCTGCGAAAGCGCGGAAGCGTTCTGGGGTGGCGTTGATCAGCGGTGTGACGATGCCCAGATGCAGGTGCGGGACGACGAAAGCCGCCACCAGCAGCAGGACGGCGACGACGACCGCCACCGCCTCCCTGCGACCTGATCTGCAGCTTCGGCACCCCGCCAGGGTAGGGGGTCTGCCAGAGGCACGGTGTTTCATAGGTGCCGTGAACGATCTCCTTTTCTGCGGCACCGAGCTGGCCGCGCGCATCGAGTCGGCGGAAGCGAAATTGATCGCCGCAGGCACCGACGCCGCACTTCGACGAAGCGCCGACCTCGCATTCGTCACACCCGTCGCAGGTGGGTTCGCCTGCTTCGGCGAGGACGGCGCGCCGTTCAACAAGGTGGTCGGGCTCGGCTTCGGCGGGGTGCCGAGCGAGGACCTGATGGAGGAGATCGAAGGGGCATACGCAAGCCCGTGGCGCCCCCACCCAGGTGGAGCTGACCCACCTGGCGGACCCCGAGATCGGCGGGATGCTGACCGGCCGGGGCTACCGGCTCGTCGCGTTCGAGAACGTACTCGGCAAGCTGCTGGACGCCAGCGCGACGCCGCGAGATGTCGAAGGGGTCGAAATTCGGCTGAGCGGAGAAGACGAGCTCGACGATTGGCTCGAGGTGGTGACAACGGGGTTCGCCCACCCGGACGAGCAAGGAGTCGCCACCCACGAGGATTTCCCCCGCGAGATCGTCGAGCGGGCCGAACGCGACTTCGTCGCCGCAGGCGCGCGAACGTATCTCGCGCTGCGGGACGGAGTCGTCGCGGGCGGTGGCGGCCTGCGCATGACGGACGGAGTCGCGCAATTGGTCGGGGCCGCAACGGCACCGGAGCATCGCCGACGAGGTGTGCAGACCGCCCTGCTGTCGACCAGACTCGCTGACGCCGCCACGGCCGGCTGCGACATAGCGGTCGTCACCACGGCGCCGGGGTCGAAGTCTCAGCAGAACGTGCAACGGCAGGGGTTCCATCTGCTCTACACGCGGGCGGTCCTCGTCAAGTGATTCGGAATATTCGTTCCAGAACGGACGTACTGTATTGGTATGGCGCGTCCCCGCACGTTCGATGAGCAGGAGGTCGTTGCGGCTGCCCGCGATGAGTTCTGGGAGCGCGGCTACGCGGCGACGTCAGTCGACGATCTGACGGCGGCCACGGGGCTGGGCAAGGGCAGCCTCTACGGGGCGTTCGGCGATAAGCACACCCTTTACCTGAGGGCGCTCGACGACTACATCTCGTCGTCACTCGGCGATGTCCGCGCCAGCCTGCGTAATCCGTCATTGACCGCCTACGACCGGCTCGCCAGTCACATCCGCGGGCAGGCGAAAGTGCTTGCCGCAGATAAGGGCAGGCGCGGCTGCTTGATGGCCAAGAGCGCCGCGGAACTCGGCGCCACCGACGACGCCGTCGAGCAGAAGGTCGAGCGCGCCTACATGACCTGGCGCGACGAACTCGTCGCCTGCATCAAGGAGGCGCAACGGGACGGAACCGTCGACGCCAAGCGGAACCCTCAGGCGCTGGCCAGCACGGTACTTGCGTTCATGCGCGGCCAGGAAGCCCTGCACAAGGGTGGCGCCAAGCCCGCACAGTTGAAGGCCGCCGCCGACGAGATGGTCTCCCTCATCCCGACCGGATAGACCGAGCGGAATAATTCCGCGACGGGTCGCGTCTCTTTTTATTGACCGAATGGTCCAGAACTCAGAGAGGCACGACAATGGCACTTCTCGAAGGCAAGACGGCAGTCATCACCGGCGGCAGCACCGGGATCGGATTCGCCACCGCCAAGCGATTCATCGACGAGGGAGCTCACGTCTTCATCACCGGACGCAGGCAGGCCGAACTCGAAACAGCGGTAAAGGAACTCGGTGACGATGCCACCGGAGTGCAGGGTGACGTCAGCAATCCCGAGGACGTCGACCGGCTCTATGCCGCCGTCGCCGACAGCGGGCGTCGAGTCGACGTGGTCTTCGCCAACGCCGCGATCCTCGAGGCCGCACGCATCGGCGAGATCACCGAAGAGCAGCTGGACTACCAACTCGGCGTCGACTTCAAGGGCGTCGTGTTCACCGTGCAGAAAGCCCTGCCGCTGCTGAACGACGGCGGCTCCATCATCCTCAACGCGTCGACGACCGCGGCCCGAGCCGCTGACGGCATCAGTGTCTACGGGGCGATCAAGGCGGCTATCCGCTCGTTCGCCCGGACATGGGCAAGTGAGTTGCGGGACCGCAAGATTCGTGTCAACTCGGTCAGCCCCGGCGCCACCGATACGCCCGGTATCGCCATGCTGGCGAACATGCTGTTTCCCGGACCACACGCGGAAGAGCAGTTCGAGAACTACCAGCGCAGCATCGTCCCGATGGGGCGGTACGGAACACCGGAAGAGGTCGCGAATGCCGCACTGTTCCTGGCGTCGGACCTGAGCAGCTTCACCACGGGCGCCGACATCCCGGTCGACGGCGGCATCAACCAGATCTGAATCTTCGGCTCAGATAGCTCGCCTCGTCAACCGAAAGCGGCGCGAGGTACTCGCCGAGGCGCTCCCGCTGCCACCAGATGTGCTGTGACCTGAGTTGTCGTGCGGTGCTGTAGCGATACCGGTACAGCGTCGCCCGGACATGGACGGGCGGGGTTTCGGGAAAGGGGTTGGTTCGCAACAGCCGGGTGATCGACGGTTCGTTGGTGAGCAGGCCGTGACACAGCCGGATCAACCACGGTTGGGCGTATGCCGGCGAGATTGCGAGGAACCACATCATCCAGTCAAGTCGTAGGTGATACGGGCTCCACTGCCGCGGCATCCGCTTCACGTCACCGGGCTTCCCCTTGAATTCGTATTCGGCCCATACCGTTTCGTCGGAAAGGTCGGACTGGGTCGTGCCCTCGAGAATCACTTCCTCTCGGATCCGATTGATACTGCCGAACGCGCCGTAGGTGTTGACGAGGCGCAGCGGGTCGTACGAGCTGTTCATGCGCTGTCGACGCGACACCAGGTTTCGGGCCGGATACCAGCTGCGGACGACCACCAGCGCCGTGAACGCGATCGCGAGGCCCGCATACCAATATGGCTGCGTCGCGGCCGGATCCGCAGGTGGCGATATCCCGAGCACCGCCGCAGCGGTCGAGGTGTCTATCACGCTGACTGCCAAGACGATCGTCAGCCAGTTCAGCCAGGAGAAGTTGCCCGAGAGGACGAGCCAGAACTGTGTGGCGGCGATGATGGCCGCGGCGACACTGGCGATCGGCTGAGGAGCGAACAACCCAAACGGAACGATGAGTTGCGCGACGTGGTTGCCTGCGACTTCCAGGCGGTGAAACGGGCGCGGCAAGTGATGGAAGAACCAGCTGAGCGGGCCCGGCATCGGTTGCGTCTCGTGGTGGAAGTCAAGGCAAGTCAGATCGCGCCAGCAGCGGTCGCCGCGCAGTTTGATCAACCCCGCGCCGAACTCGACGCGGAAGAGCAACCATCGGGTCAACCACATCACGAGGACGGGCGGCGCGACCTCGTCGTTTCCGACGAACGCCACGAGCAGTCCGGCTTCCAGAAGCAACGATTCCCAGCCGAACGAGTACCAGATCTGACCGACGTTGACGATGGACAAGTAGGTCACCCACAGCAGCAGCCAGAGCAGGATCGCCACCCACAGCGGAACGACGTCAGCGAGCCCCACCACCATCGCCGCCGAAATCGCCGCACCCGACCAGCAGACGGCGGCGAAGAAGCCGTCGGAATAGTGCAGATGGAACAGGCTCGGTGTGGTCCGAAATGACCGATTGGTCAGGTACTCCGGCACCGGCAGCATCCCACGGCTGCCGGTCAGACCGCGAAATTGACGAACTGCACAGACGAATGCCACGACGTACACAGCCGCGACGCCGCGTTCCAAAATCAGCCTGCCCCACCACCATTCGGGGGCAGTCAGCCAATCCACCGGTCACGCTCCTTCTCAGAGCTTAACCCCGAAAGGTCACGGCTAGAACGAGGAACGCGACAATGAACAGACCCCACGCGATCACCGGTGCTATCCATCCGCGTCGCTGACGAGCCGTAAAGATGGAAATCACCACGGCGGCGAATGCCACCACGGGAACTCCGTACATGATCAGCCCGAAGACGAAGTCTCCGGGTCCATCGTGAGGACAGATCCGGTCACTGCAACCGGCGGTGCCCATCACCTGCATCAAGGCGTACCCCTCAACGAGGAGCGCCCCGATGATTGTCGATAGCGCGAGGCCCCAATTGACGAGTGTCCGCTTGCGCGATGCTTGCGGCTGGGTGTCTTGCATCGTCATGCTCGGCGGCTACCCGCAGGCTCGATATCGAAACAAACAATCGGGCTGTCGGCGCAGCTAGTAGAGCATCGTGCGGTAGTTGTCCTCGCTGTAGTACTTCTCCAGCTCGTCGAGGCTCATATCCTGCTTGATCGCCTTGGCGAGCTGCGCGACGCTGGGCACCGCGGTCGGGTGCCAGCTCTCCGGGTTCCATGTGTCGGACCGCAGAAATGCCTTGGCGCAGTGGAAGAACACCTCTTCGACGTCGATCTCCAGCGCGAGGATGGGCCGCTTGCCCTGCACGACCATCTCGTCGAAGTAGTCGGCGTCGGCGAGGATGCGGGCAGATCCGTTGATCCGCAGCGTGTCTCCACGGCCCGGAATCAGGAACAGCGTGCCGACATACGGGCGCTGCAGCACGTTGAGGTAGCCGTCCACCCGCTTGTTGCCCGGCCGCTCCGGAATGGCGATCGTGGTGTCGTCGATGACGTGCACGAAGCCCGGCGGATCGCCTTTCGGCGACACGTCGACGCGGCCCTGCGCGTCGGTCGTCGCCACGAAGCCCAGCGGGGAGTGCGCCAGCCAGTCCTGCTGCGCGGCGGAGAGCCGGTTGCCGACCTTGTTCGCGACATATTTGTTGGGGTGCCCGACGATCTCCCGCAGATCGTCGATGCTGGTGACTTCACGGCGCATGGCCTACATCATGCTCGACCGAAGTTCATTTGTGCGACGTCCGATTCTGCGACACTGCGCCGATGACCGACGTCGTCCGAGCACCCGTCATCACCCCTGCCGATGTGCCTGAACGCAGCCGTAGCGGGTTGTCCGCCGACGCATTGCGGCGGGGCATCATCGACCACCTGCGCTACTCGATCGGCCGCCCGGCCGCCGTGCTCACGCCGGAGCATTTCTACCGGGCAACTGCGCTGGCCGTCCGCGACCGCATGCTGGACAACTGGACGGCGACGGCGCGGACGTCGCTCGACCTCGGCCGGAAGGTCACGTGCTATCTCTCGGCCGAGTTCCTGATGGGCCCCCAGCTCGGCAGCAACCTGTTGAACCTCGGGATCGAGGAGGCGACCCGCACCGCTCTCGAAGTCATCGGCCTGGACTTCGACGAGGTGCTGGCCTGCGAGGAGGAACCGGGGTTGGGCAACGGCGGCCTTGGCCGGCTCGCCGCGTGTTATCTCGACTCGCTGGCCACCCTCGAGCGCCCGGCCATCGGTTACGGCATCCGCTACGAGTTCGGCATCTTCGACCAGGAGATCCATGACGGTTGGCAGGTGGAGAAGACCGACAACTGGCTGGCGAACGGCAACCCGTGGGAGGTCGCCAAGCCTGACATTCACTACCTGGTGAACTGGGGCGGACACAGCGAGCACTATGTCGACGACGCCGGCCGCGACCGGGTCCGCTGGGTGCCGGGGAGGGTCATCAAGGGCGTTTCCTACGACACGCCCGATCCAGGGGTACGGCGTGAACACGTGCAATGTGCTGACGCTGTGGAGCGCGCGGGCCGTGAAGTCGTTCGCGCTGGACGCCTTCAACACCGGCGACTACTACAAGGCGGTCGAAGAGGAGGTCAACTCGGAGACCGTGACGAAGGTGCTGTATCCGAACGACGAGCCGGAGGCGGGCAAGCGACTTCGTCTGTTGCAGCAGTACTTCTTCGTGTCGTGTTCGCTGCAGCACGTCCTGCACATCATGGACGACCTGGCCGACGCCCGGGTTCGCGAGCTTCCCGAGCGGTTCGCGTTGCAGCTCAACGACACCCACCCGTCGATCGGCGTCGCCGAACTGATGCGGCTGCTGGTCGACGAGCGCCAACTCGATTGGGACGAAGCCTGGGACATCACGGTGGCCACGTTCGGCTACACCAACCACACCCTGCTGCCCGAGGCGCTGGAGACGTGGCCGCTGGCAATGTTCGGCGAATCGCTGCCCCGCCACCTCGAGATCATCTACGAGATCAACCGCCGCTTCCTCGACGAGGTGCGCGCGAAGTTCCCCGGCGACGACGATCGGCTGCGGCGCATGTCGCTCATCGGCGAGGACGGCGGCAAGAGCGTCCGGATGGCACATCTGGCGACCGTCGGCAGCCACGCGATCAACGGCGTCGCCGCGCTGCACTCCGAGCTGCTCAAGGAAAGTGTCCTCAAGGACTTCTACGAGATGTGGCCGGAGCGGTTCACCAACAAGACGAACGGCGTCACGCCCGCGCCGGTTCCTGGCGCTGGCCAACCCCGGGCTGCGTGAACTGCTCGACGACACGATCGGCGACGGCTGGCTGACCGACCTGCGACAGGCTGCGCGGCCTCGAAGCCGCACGCCGACGACGCCGCGTTCCAGCCGCCAGTGGCGCGCCGTCAAGCGGGCCAACAAGGCGCGCCTCGCCGACTACGTGACGGCGACGACCGGCATCGAGCTCAATCCCGACTGGCTGTTCGACATTCAGGTCAAGCGCATCCACGAGTACAAGCGCCAGCACCTCAACGTGCTGCACATCATCACGCTGTATCACCGGCTGAAGAAGAACCCCGGTCTCGAGATTCCGCCGCGCGCCTTCATCTTCGGCGGCAAGGCCGCGCCCGGCTACTTCATGGCCAAGCGAATCATCAAGCTGATCAACGCCGTCGCCGAAACGGTCAACAACGATCCCGGACGTCAACCGGTTCCTGAAGGTGGCGTTCGTGCCGAACTTCAACGTGCAGAACGCCCACCTGATCTATCCGGCCGCCGACCTGTCCGAGCAGATTTCGACCGCCGGCAAGGAGGCGTCGGGCACCGGCAACATGAAGTTCATGATCAACGGCGCGTTGACCATCGGCACCCTCGACGGCGCCAACGTCGAGATGCGCGACGAGGTCGGCGCCGAGAACTTCTTCCTGTTCGGGCTGACCGAGTCGACGAAGTCGCAACAGGTCAAGCGCGACGGCTACCGGCCGATGGACTACGTCGATCAGCAACGAGGAACTCGAAGGCCGTGCTGCGAACTGATTGCCAGCGGCCACTTCTCGCATGGCGACACCGAGGTGTTCCGCCCCTTGGTGGACAACCTGCGCTACGACGACCCGTTCCTGGTGCTCGCCGACTACGCGTCCTATGTCGAATGCCAGGGCCGGGTCAGCGCCGCTTGGCAGGACGCCGATGCGTGGACGCGGATGTCGATTCTGAACACCGCGCGCAGCGGCAAGTTCTCGTCGGACCGGGCTATAGCGGAGTACTGCGATGAGATCTGGAACGTCCGCCCGGTGACCGTCAAGGTGGAGCGGTAGGCCCTGCGCCCGTCAGAGGGGCTCGCAGGTCGGCGTCAACTCCGTGTAGTGCACCGCGGGCATGCCGTCTACGGTCACGAAATCGGTTCCGGGAGACCACGTTGTGCCGGGGTTGATCCATGGCGGCGCGCCCTTGGGGTAGGCGATCGTCAAATCGGAGTAGAACTTGACGTCCTGCGGGCAAGCGGTACTTGGCGACGTCACCGGGTTCCACGCGTGCACGACGATGGGATTGACCAACGTGGCGCCCTCGGCGCAGTTGGGCTTGCACTCGACCGAGCTGTCGGTGCCGGTACCGTGCGCGCCGTCGGACCCCCAGACACTCCACGTCATGTCCTGCATGACGCCGGTGTTGTCGCAGTTGTATGCGAAGGATGGTGGTCGTTGCACCGGAGGCTGCGCCGGGCTGTAGCACTTGCCGATCGCGTAGGTCGTGGCGTCCTGCTCCGTTGGCTCCGCGGACGCGGTGGCGGACAAGCCGAAATAGGCGACGAGACTGGCAGCCACCGCGAATATGCGAATCATCTGCGGATGTTAGCTCAGTCGGCGAAGAGGGCGACGAGCTGCCTCCGGTCCACCTTGCCGATGCCGCGTCGCGGCAGCTCGTCGACGATGTGCACCTCGCGCGGTGCGGCGGTGGCGTCCAGCATTGTCTTGACGTGGGTTCGCAATTCGGAAAGCGACGGTGATGGGTAGCCGTCGGCCGCTACCACTGCCGCAACCACGCGCTGGCCCAACGTCTCGTCTGGCACGCCGAAAACCGCGCAGTCGACCACCCGCGGATGAGATGACAAAGCGGTCTCGACAAGCTGCGGAAAGACGGTCAGGCCGCCCGTGCTGATCGCGTCGTCGGTCCTGCCGAGGACCCGTAAGATCCCCGAACTATCAAGGGCGCCAACGTCATCGGTCACAAACCAGCCTGGCTCCGCGAACGGATCCGGTTCGGGCGGATTTCGATACCCCTTGGCGAGGGTGGCGCCGCCGAGGGCGATGCGACCGCCGGGATCGATGCGCACACGCACTCCGTCCAGCGGAACGCCGTCGTACACACATCCGCCCGCCGTCTCGCTCATTCCGTACGTTCGCACCACCGAAATGCCCGCCGCCGCAGCCTTTTCGGCAATGCGCGCGGGCGTCGGCCCGCCGCCGATCAGGATCGCATCCAGTTCGGCGAGTGCAGCGCATGCCGACGGGTCGGCCAGTGCCTTGTCGAGTTGCGCAGCCACCATCGACGCATAGCGCCGGCCGGAACCCATCGCCGAAACCGCCGCGGCCAGTTCGGACACGTCGAACCGTGGCGACACGGCGACCGGCGCGCGACCCGCGACCACACTGCGCACCAGCACCTGCAGGCCCGCGATGTGGTGGGCGGGCAACGCGAGCAGCCATTGCCCCGGCCCGCCGAGGCGGCCGTGCGTCGCAACGGCGCTGGCGGTCAATGCGGCCGCGGTCAGCATCGCCCCCTTGGGGGTGCCCGTCGTACCTGACGTCGACACCACGACCGCGACATCGTCGTCGATGTCCTCGCCGGCCCTCAATGCTGTTGTCAGTAAACGAGTTTGACTCTCGTCGTCGGCCGGTACGGGCAGCATCGCAGAGCCGGCGGTGCCGGCAAGAGCGCTTTCCACGGCGGGCAGCACCGACAATGCCGTCGGTCCAGACGGCACGGAGACGGGGCGGAGGACGGCTATTCCGTCTCCTCGGAATCTCGAGGGTCATCAAGCGGCCAGCCCTTGGCGGCCAGGCGGGCGCGTACGCGTTCGATGTCCGCAGGTGCGGGCAGTTCGTCGGTGAGCTGGGTGATCTGGACCCCGATGTCGACCTGGTCGAACTCTCCGCGGTCCATCAGTTCCCTGGTGACCGCCTTCACCTCGTCGTCGGTGAGGCGCTGTCTCATCAGCGCGAACAGTGGGACGCGATCCGGGCCGGGGACACCCTCCGGATATCCCGCAGTGATCCACGCGACGATCTTGGCGAGGAAATTGTTCACCGTTTCGCACTCCCGACGGCGTGGCTAACCGACACTGACACTACGAAAGAACGATAGTGGAAGCGCCGCCCCGGCGGCCCGGGTCGTCGCCACAGGCAAACATGCCCGAGACGGCAGGTGAACAGTGAATGAACACCTTTCGGGATCCGGCAAAGTGCCTGTTCGGAAGGGGCCGTTAGGGTGACTAGCCGCTGGTCAAATTCGCTGAGAATCCCTCAGAATTGGCAATCATGAGCGCAGAGATGATCATCCTGGTGCTGCTGATAGTGACAGCGCTGGCGTTCGACTTCACCAACGGGTTCCACGACACCGGAAACGCGATGGCGACGTCGATCGCGACCGGTGCGCTCAAGCCCAAGACCGCCGTGCTGCTGGCCGGCATCCTCAACCTCGTCGGCGCGTTCCTGTCGGTCGAGGTGGCGGTCACCGTGACGACGTCGGTGCTCAAGGTGCAAGACAGCAAGACGGGTGCGCTCATCCCGTCGATCGACGCGTCGATGGGCCTGACCATCATCTTCGCCGGCCTCATCGGCGGCATTCTTTGGAATCTGCTCACTTGGCTGTTCGGCATCCCGTCCAGCTCATCGCACGCGCTCTTCGGTGGTCTGATCGGAGCCGGCCTTGCCGCGCTCGGCACAGCGGGCGTCAACTGGTCCGGCATCACCCAGAAGGTGCTGATCCCCGCCGTGGCCGCGCCGTTGATCGCCTGCCTCGTCGCCGGCTGCGGAACGTGGCTGGTCTACCGGATCACCCGCAACGTGCTGCAGAAGCGGCGCGAAGAAGGCTTCCGCTGGGGGCAGATCGCGACCGCCTCGCTCGTCGCGCTGTCACACGGCACCAACGACGCGCAGAAGACAATGGGCGTCATCGCCCTCGCGCTCATCACGACCGGCCACCTGGGCGGTGACGTGAAGGAAGACGGACTGCCGTTCTGGGTCATCTTCAGCTGCGCGCTGGCCATCGGCCTTGGCACCTACATCGGCGGCTGGCGAGTCATTCGTACCCTCGGCAAGGGTCTCGTCGAGATCGAGTCTCCGCAAGGCTTCGCCGCCGAAGCCTCCTCGGCCGCAATCATTTTGAGCTCGAGCGCCGCAGGCATGGCGCTGTCGACCACCCACGTCGCGACCGGATCGATCCTCGGCAGCGGCGTTGGCAAGCCCGGCGCCGAGGTGCGTTGGGCGGTCGCAGGCCGGATGGCCATTGCATGGCTGATCACGCTGCCCGCCGCCGGACTCATGGGGGCGTTGGCGTACTGGCTGTCCCATGGCGTCGAGTCGCTCACCGGCTCGGACCTTGCGGGTGACGGCCTGATCTTCGTCATCCTGTGTGCGCTGTCCTTCTACATGTGGTGGCGCGCTCAGCAGCAGAAGGTCGACAGCAACAACGTCAACGCCGATTGGGACGACTCGACCAACTCCGTCGTGCCCGCTGAGGTCCGCGAGGCCGCCAAGCCCAAGGACCCGGCTGCGGTCTGACCGCGATCACTGGATGAAAAGAAGGAAGATCGATGACCTACTTTGAAAGCATTCTGAAGGTGCTGGTGGTCGGGCTCGTTCTGGGCGCCGGCCTGCCCGCGGTTTTCGCCGGTGGACTCGTTGCCTACTCCAACGGGGCGGGTGGCACAGAGGTCGATGGCACCGTGCATGCTCCCAATCCCGTCCTGAAGTACTTCGGGATTGCGCTGTTCTTGTTCGTCGGCTGGGTGATCATCACCGCGGTCTTCTGGATTACCAGGACCACGATCATTCACCATTTCGGTATCGACCTGTTCCCGTTCATGCCTAAGAAGTGACTGGAGATCACATGACCAACACCAGCCCAGGCGTATTGGACAACATCCTCGGATGGCTGCACCAGGGATATCCGGAGGGTGTGCCACAGAAGGACTACTTTGCGCTGCTCGCACTGCTGAAGCGATCGCTGACCGAGGATGAGGTCGTCAAGGCCGCACAGGCAGTTCTGAAGAACTCAGCATCCGATTCCGTCACCGAGGACGAGATCCGCGATGCCGTGCAACAGGTGATCGAAAAGGAGCCTAATCCGGAGGAGATCCATCAGGTCGCCTCGCGGTTGGCCTCCGTCGGCTGGCCGTTGGCGGCAACCGCTCGCTGAACTAGATCCAACTGACGGCCTCGGCTCAATGAGCCGGGGCCGCTTCAGTTTCGGGTGTCCCGGCGTAGCGGATGGGTCTCCGGGACCTGCACGAAGATCAACGTGACGCCGTCGGGATCGGTCACATGCATCTCGTGCAGCCCCCACGGTTCCTGCCGGGCTTCCCGCGCGATCGGCACGCCGCGGCCGGCCAACTCCTTCTCGGTGGCATACACGTCGCGCACCTGCAGCCAGAGCGCACCGCAGGCGTTCGGCTCACCATGGCCCGCCAGCTCGATCAGTGACTGGCCCGCGTAGAAGACGGTGCCCGCCCCGTAGTCCCGGGCGATGGCCAGGCCGAGCTCGTCGCGGTAGAACCGCAGCGAGCGCTCGTAGTCGGCCGGCCGCAGGAGCATCCGGCTCGCCAGGATCTCCATGAGTCTGTGTCTATCACGTCATGTGCCGGATTCGGCACAGGCGCGTCAGGCGCCCGGTTGCAGTCGCTGCCGCTTCATCAGTGCGTTGAGCCAGCCGGGGGCGACGGTGTCGAGAGCCTTGGCGGTGACGGCCATCCGCGGCGCGATGCGCACCGGCCGGATGCGGGCAGCGGCCACCATCCAATCGGCAGCCTCGGCGGGAGTGAGAGCGGGCAGCCCGTTGTATGCCTTCGTCGGCGCGATCATCGGGGTGGCCACCAACGGGTAATACAGCGTCGTCGAATGCACGCCCCTGTGCGCCCATTCGGTTTCGATGACCCTGCTCACCGCCGACAGCGCCGACTTCGACGCGTTGTAAACCGCGAACAGTGGGGAGGATTCGCTCAACACGCCCCAGGTCGCGACGTTGATGATGTGGCCGTCGCCGCGCTCGAGCATGCCTGGCGCGAGGCCGCGGATCAGTCGCAGCGGCGAGTAGTAGTTGAGGGTCATCGTCCGCTCGACGTCGTGCCAGCGCTCCAACGACTCGGCGAGCGGGCGGCGGATCGACCGGCCCGCGTTGTTGACGAGGATGTCCACGCCGCCGATCTCCTTCTCGACGCGGGCGGCGAGCGCATCGACGGCGTCGAGGTCGGCCAGGTCGCATTCGATGGCGAGCGCATCGCCGCCGTCGGCGAGGATCCGCTCGGCGACGTCGTCCAGCAGGTCCTTGCGGCGGGCGACCACGACGACGGTGGCGCCCCGGCGGGCGAACTTCCCGGCCGCCGCCTCGCCGATGCCCGACGATGCGCCGGTGATCAGGATGCGCTTGCCGGCGAGGTCGACGTCGCGTTGGCCGGGCCGGTACGACATCAACTGTGGGGCGATTGGTGGTCGCATGCTGGCCAGCACCAGTTCGTTGGCCAGCCGCCGCAACGGGCTCTTACTCACCCGCAGAGTCTATGAACCGCGATGAATTGGGCATCGGCACAGGGTCGGTATAGGTATGGCGATCAACGGAAAGCTCGATACCCGATTCAGCGAGGCCTCCGAAGCTGTCGACTGGCAGCAGGTCAGCGACGCGCTGGCCGCCGCCGAGCTCTACTGGCTGACCACCGTTCGAAAGGACGGACGCCCGCACATCACGCCGCTCGTCGGCGCGTGGGTGGACGACGCGTTCGTGTTCTGCACCGGTCCCGAGGAGCAGAAGGCGCAGAACCTCAACCACTCCACCTCGGTGGCCGTCACCACCGGTGTCAACACGTGGAGCGACGGGCTCGACGTCGTCGTGGAGGGTGCGGCCGAACGGGTAACCGGCCTGGAAAGGCTGACGAAGCTCGCGGACGTGATTCGCGAAAAGTACCACGGTGATTGGGATTTCACGCCCGCCGACGACGGCTTCGGCCACACCGACGAAGGCGGCGACAGTCACATCGCCTACGTGTTTCTCGTGCCGCCGGTCAAAGTGCTGGCGTTCGCGAAGTCGCCGCACGGTCAGACGACCTTCCGCTTCTAGGCCCGGCCGCACCCCGGCGCGACAAGTTCTGGACAGTGGACTATAGTTCTGCATGTTCGTGAAGGGGAGTATTCCTCCGCGGCACTCGTCGTCATCACGGAAGGCCCCATGGCCGACCCGGCGGTGCCGGCCTCCGGCGACAGCCAGAGGCGGAAGAGACCTTCGGGCCGTTGCGTCATGCCGTCCGGAGGTCGACCGTGATTTCTGCCGTATCCCCGTTGGTTTGGGCCATCACCGTCGTGGTGCTCGTCGCGATCATGGTCCTCGACTTGGCGGTCATCGGCAGGCGACAACGCACGGTCACCACCAAGGACGCCGTCCGCTGGGTCCTCATCTACATCGGCCTGGCGGCTGTGTTCGCCGTCGGGCTCTTCGTCTTCGCGCCGGGCTCCAGCGGCCAGGAGTTCGTCGCCGGTTACATCACCGAGTACAGCCTGAGCGTGGACAACCTGTTCGTGTTCATGATCATCATGGCCCGGTTCGGGGTGCCCGAGCTCGCGGTGGACAAGGTGCTCTACATCGGCATCGTGTTGTCGCTGGTGTTCCGCGCCGTATTCATCTTCGCGGGGGCCGCCGCGATCGCCGCCTGGAGCTGGGTGTTCTACATCCTCGGCGGCTTCCTGGTCTACACGGCGATCCAGTTGGCGCTCGAGGACCCTGACGACGAGCCGGACTTCCACAAGAACCCGGTGCTGCGCTTCCTGCACCGAATCCTGCCCCTCAGCGAGGACTACGACGGGCGCAAGCTCGCCACCCGTGTCGACAAGCGGCGCATGTTCACCCCGCTGGTGATCGTCATCGCCGCGATCGGCATCGCGAACGTCGTGTTCGCGCTCGACTCGATACCGGCGATCTTCGGGCTGACCAATGACGCGTACATCATCTTCACCGCCAACGCGCTGGCGTTGATGGGCCTGCGGCAGCTGTACTTCCTGATAGGGGGACTGCTCGAGAAGGTCGTGTACCTCAGCAAGGGACTGGCCGTGGTCCTCGGCTTCATCGGCATCAAGCTCATCGTCGAGGCGCTGCACCACTCCCGCCTCGACCACCTCGGCGCGTTTCATCTGCCCGAGATCGGAATCGTGACGTCGCTGCTTTTCATCGTCGCGACACTGACCATCACGACCGTGCTCAGCCTGCTCAAGACCAGCCGCGACGCCCGCCGCGCCGCAGAAGCCGACTAGAAGTAGCGGGGGAACGGGCTCCAGTCGGGGTCGCGCTTCTCCAGGAACGCGTCGCGACCCTCGACGGCCTCGTCGGTCATGTACGCCAATCGCGTTGCCTCACCGGCGAATAGCTGTTGGCCCATGAGCCCGTCATCGGTCAGGTTGAACGCATACTTGAGCATCCGGATCGCCTGCGGCGACTTCCCGTTGATGGTCGTAGCCCAGTCGAGCGCCACCGCCTCCAAATCCGCGTGGTCGACGACTTCGTTCACCGCACCCATCGCATGCATCTGCTCCGCGTCATACGGTCGGCCGAGGAAGAAGATCTCACGGGCGAACTTCTGGCCGACCTGTTTGGCCAGATACGCACTGCCGTAACCGCCGTCGAAGCTGCCGACGTCGGCGTCGGTCTGCTTGAAGCGGGCGTGCTCCCGGCTGGCCAGGGTCAGGTCGCACACCACGTGCAGGCTGTGCCCGCCGCCGGCGGCCCACCCGTTGACGAGGCAGATGACGACCTTGGGCATGAACCGGATCAGCCGCTGCACCTCCAGAATGTGCAGCCGTCCGGCGCGGGCCACGTCGACGGTGTCGGCGGTCTCACCTTCCGCGTACTGGTAGCCGGTGCGGCCCCGGATGCGTTGATCCCCACCGGAACAGAACGCCCAGCCGCCATCCTTCGGCGACGGCCCGTTGCCGGTCAACAGCACGACGCCGACATCGGGTGACATCCGGGCATGGTCGAGAACCCGGTACAGCTCGTCGACGGTGTGCGGGCGGAACGCGTTGCGCACCTCGGGCCGGTCGAACGCCACCCGCACGGTCGGCTGCGGCGCGCCGTCGACGACATGGCGGTGATAGGTGATGTCGGTCAGGTCGAAACCGGCGACGGGCCGCCATAGCGCGGCGTCAAAAGGGTTCTCGCTCATGCGCTTATCGGATCGAAACGGAAGACCGGGCAGCGGCCGGCCAGTGCCTCGTACTCGTCGGGGTTGGGTCCCGTCACCAGACCCGCGTTCTTGAGGAAGCTCACGCCGGTCGGTACCTCAGTGGGGAACAGCCGCAGCAACGGCCGTGCCTCATCGGGTGGCAGCTCCACCATCCGGACGCGTTCGGTGTTGCGGCCCTGGCGCAGCTCGACCTCACCCGCGGCGCGCACGTTGGCCGCCCAGTCGCCGCCGGGCAGACCGCCGAGCACGTACCGCTTGCCGTCGACGGTCATCGGAGTGATGGGCGTCGAGCGCAGCTTGCCCGATTTGCGGCCGCGGACCGTCAGGATCACCGGACCCTTGCCGCCGAACCCGAATCCGAGCCGCTGCACACCGATCATCACTTTGTTGACGTACTTCAGCCACCACGGCGGCCGGATGCGCTCGCTGTTGGACATACCGCGACGCTACGTGACGGGGTCGACGCGGAACACCGGGCAGCGGCCCGCCAAGCCCTCCGCCTCGTCGGGGGTGCCCTCGGTGATCAGGCCGACCGCTTCCATAGCTTGACAGCCGTCGGTACCGCCGCGGGTAATGCGCGCAGCACCGGACGCGCATCGTCGGGAGCCACCTCCACCATCCTGACGCGCTCGCTGCGGCGGCCCTGCGCCAGCGTGACCTCGTCTGCCGCCCGCACGTTGTTCGCCCAATCCGCGCCGGGGTAGCCCTCGACGACATAGCGCTTGCCGTCGACGTCCATCGGCGTGACCGGCGTCGAGCGCGGCTTGCCGGTCTTGCGGCCGGGCACGGTCAGCACCACCGGTGACTCGACGCGGGAAATCGGCACGCCGAGCCGCAGCAGGACCATGAACACCTTGTTGACCGGCTTGAGCCACCGCGGCGGCCGGACGCGCTCCGTCGGGCATGGGCCCGACGCTACTGCTTGTCCAAGTCGACGCCGTAACCGGTCAGCGCGCTGCGCAGGCCGTGCGGCCGCTCCGCTGTCGGCAGCGGATCGACCAGCAAGAAACCGCAGCCGAGCGCCCGCGCGCCGCCGTCGGCTTCTTCGCTGTCGCCGACCATCACCGTGTACTCGGGCGCTGAACCCAGCCGCGTCAACGCGGTCTGGAAGATCGCCGCGCTTGGCTTGACCGCGCCGACCTCGAACGACAGCACGAACTCGTCGACGTCATCGGCCGCGCCGATCGCCTCGAACGCGGGCCGGACGTCGAACGCGATGTTGGAGACCACTGCGGTCTTGATGCCCTGGCGGTGAAGACCCGTGAGCACCTCCGCGGTATCGGGGTATGCGGTCCATGACTTCGGGTTGATCACGCGCTCGTACAACGCCACGGCGTGCTCGTCGGGCAGTCCCGAGTTACGCAGGACATGCAAGTACGCCTCGCGATGCAGGTGCGGTGCGAGGTCGCGGTTGACCCACGCTTCGTAGGCTGCCGGAGTCATCTCGACCGAGCGCCCGGTCGGGGCGGTGAGGCGGCGCATCAGCTCGGCCTGCACGTGCCCGTCGACCTCACGCTCGTCGACCGTCATGCCCTCGAACCAGCTGTCGTCCTCTTCGAGGCGGAACAGTGTGCCGGAGTAGTCGAACAACACGGCACGTACCTGCACAACTGAATCCTGTCACGGGCGGCGCGTGTGGAACTCGCGGCACCGGCTACTCCACACCTGTGACCGAGCCGACCAGCAACAGCGCGCGGTTGGCGGCGCGGCCGATAGACGAGGGCGGTACCCCCGTCGAGGTGTGGACGCACTGGCAGCGCGACTTTCCAGTGCTGGACACCGGCGACTGCCGCGCGCTGATTCTGGTCGCTGCGCATCCCGATGACGAAACTTTGGGCCTCGGCGCCACCGCCGC
Source organism: uncultured Actinomycetota bacterium (assembly GCA_963822305.1). GTDB lineage: Bacteria > Actinomycetota > Actinomycetes > Mycobacteriales > Mycobacteriaceae > Mycobacterium. Next base: position 120,385 of record CAWGHF010000032.1, read on the forward strand.
GATTCTCAGCCGCCGCGGTGTCGTCGTACAGCTGGTCGTCGTGACGGACGGCGAGGCGGCGTACCCGGACGACAGCGGCGGTCGAAGGGAGTTGGCGAAGCTGCGCCGGGATGAACTTGCCGCCGCCGCCGAAGCCCTCGGCCTGCCGACGCCGATATTCCTCCGCATCCCGGACGGTGAGGTCCAGCGTCACGAACGCAGGCTCAGCGCCCGGCTTTCCATGATGCTGGCCGGCTTCGACCGTGGAACGTGGTGTGCGGCGACGTGGCGCGGCGACGGCCACCCCGATCATGAGGCGGCGGGACGGGCCGCCGCGGCAGCCGCAAAGCGCGCTGGTGCGCGGTTTCTCGAATACCCAATATGGATGTGGCACTGGGCAACTCCGGATGACCCGGCAGTGCCGTGGCATCGGGCCAGGCGCGTAGAGCTGACGCCGGGCGATCTCGCGACCAAAGCGGAAGCGATGCGGTGTTTCGCCAGCCAGCTGGAGCGTGGCGACGGGCCACCGCTGCTGACTGCGGAAGTCGTCGAACGGCAGATGGCCGTGGGGGAGATCGTCTTCGTCTGAGCCGGGTTGAAAGCACCGGAATCCGGCTATCTAGCAGGGATGGAACTCGCGAAGGCCGTCGTGGTGGTGCCCGCCCACAATGAGGCTGCGCATCTGCCGCGTTGTCTGCGGGCGCTGGCGACGGCGACGGTTTGTCTACCTGCCCCGGCGCTCGTCGTGGTGGTGCTCGACGCCACGAACGACGGCAGCGAACGCTTGGTCGGGCAGTTCGGCCCCGACGTGCACTTCGTCACCGTTGAAGCGGGCAACGTCGGCGCGGCCCGTGCGGCGGGCTTCGAGTACGCCCGCCCGCTGTGCGACGCCGTCGATCCCGCCCGCACCTGGTATGCGACCACCGATGCCGACAGCGTGGTGCCCGCCGACTGGTTGCTGCAGATGACCGCCTCTGACGCCGACATGGTGCTCGGCGTTGTGCGCGTGCCGGCCTGGCGGCATTACCCGGCCGAGGTGGCCCGACGCTACCTGCGCGCATATCAGTCAAAAGGACCGGGCCACAATCATATTCACGGCGCCAACATGGGCTTTCGGGCAGATGCGTACTGGGCGGTGGGCGGCTTCCGCGCACTGCCCACCGGCGAGGACGTCGAGCTCGTCGACCGGTTCGAGGCGGAAGGTCTGCGCATCCACCGCGACAAGAACCTGTCGGTGGCGACCTCGGATCGCTGGAATGGCCGTGCCCCAGGCGGATTCGCAAAGCACCTTCGCGAATTGTCTGGTTCGGTGCTCAAGAAGACGGCGGGCACATGAGCGCCCGAGACATGAGCGCCCGAAGGCGAGCGCGAGTGAGGATCGCAGCGCAGCGAGGACCGGAGCGAGCGGGAGCCGAGACATGAGCGGAAGCCTGGTCGGGCGTTGGCTGGCGGCGGGGGAGTTGGATCTCCCGCTTCCTGGGTCGGGCGAGACCGCACAGCGCTGGCGTCGGCTGGCCGAATTGACGGAAGCCGACGTGGTCGCCGGGCGGCTGGCCGAAGCGCACACCGATGCCGTGGCGATCCTCGCCGAGCTAGGGGGGCCAGACCCCAAACCCGATCAGCTGTGGGGGGTTTGGGCCGCCGAGTCCGGCGATGCGGCGCTGCTTGCGCACGGCGACGGTGATGCAGTGACGCTCGAAGGCACCAAGGTGTGGTGTTCGGGCGCAGGCATCTGCACACATGCCTTGGTGACCGCACGAGTCGACAGCGAACGTCGCGGCCTGTTCGCCGTCGACCTCGGTGATCGGCATGTGCGACCGCTGCCCAGCAATTGGCGCAACACAGGAATGGCGGAATCGGACACCCGATCTGTGCAATTCACCGGTGCGCCTGCGGTGAGTGTCGGCACTCCCGGTGAGTATCTCGACCGGCCGGGCTTCTGGCACGGCGCCATCGGCGTCAGCGCATGCTGGCTTGGCGGTGCCCGTGCCGTCGCCGCTCCGCTCTATGCGCGGGCCACCCGCGAATCCGTTGACCCGCACACGCTTGCGCACCTCGGCGCGGTGGACGCCGCGATCGCTGCCGCCGAAGCGACGCTGCTGTCGGCGGCGCGCCAGGTTGATGCGGATCCGTTGAACCGCGAGGGACGGGCGGAGTTGATTGCGCGGCGAACCCGGGCGGTGGTGGAGACGGCCGTCGACGAAACGATCACGCGCACCGGGCGAGCGCTCGGGCCCGGGCCATTGGCGCAGGATGCCAAGCATGCGGGCCGGGTAGCCGATCTGACGATGTACGTGCGGCAGAGCCACGCCGAGCGCGACCTTGCCGAGCTCGGCCGGCTGGCGGGACGGCTTCGATGACCGCGCGACTGCCTGATGAGTACTTCGGCCGGATGTACGAGGAGTCGGCCGACCCGTGGCAACTGCAGGAGCGGTGGTACGAGCAACGCAAGTTCGCGATCACCCTTGCGCTGCTGCCACTTCCGCGATTCCGGCATGCATTCGAGCCCGGCTGTTCGGTGGGTGTGCTCACCGAGCAACTGGCCGGTCGATGCGACCGTGTGACCGCCACCGACCTCGTCCCTGCCGCACTCGAGGCCACCGGCAGACGGCTGAAGGAAGCCGGCGTCGGCGAGGGCGTCACGCTGATGCGTCGCTCCCTCGACGAGGAGTGGCCGGCAACGGATTTCGACCTGATCGTGCTGTCAGAGGTCGGCTACTACCTGGAGGCCGCCGCACTGCGCGGGATACTGGACCGCGAACTGCCGCGGCTGACCGGCACCGCGACGATCGTCGCCGCACATTGGCGACATCCCGTCGCGGACTACCCGATGACCGGCGACGAAACCAACGACGTCATCGCCGCGACGCCCGGCCTGCACCGGATCGGCGGGTACCGGGACGACGACGTCACCGTCGACGTCTTCGACACCGCGACGTCCGAGTCGGTGGCGGCGCGCACCGGAGTGCCTGGAGCTAGCCCGTCCGAGCCCGAATAGCCTTGTTCGTCAACACTTCCCGCTCGCGCTCGTTGTCGGTGAGTTCGGCGGCCCTGGCGAATTCGGCTGCGGCCTCGTCGTTGCGACCGAGACGGGCCAGCAGCTCCCCGCGAACACTGGGCAACAGATAGGACCCGTCAAGGCCGGTCAGCCCGTCGACGATCTCCAGCGCTAGGCGGGGTCCCTCGGAGGGGTCAGCCATCGCGACCGCGACAGCCCGGTTCAGCTCGACGATCGGCGACGGTGCGATCTGTATGAGCCCGTCGTACAGCGCGACGATCCGGCTCCAGTCGGTGTCGGCCGCCGTCGGCGCGGTGGCGTGGCATTCGGCCAGCGCGGCCTGCAAAGCGTAGGGACCCCAGCCGGTGCCCCTCTTCTCGACGGCCTGCGCTGCACGCTCCAGCGCGGCGACCCCGCGCCCGATCTGTGCGCGATCCCACTTCGTGCGGTTCTGGTCCTCCAGCAGGATCGGTGTCCCGTCCGCGTCGGTGCGCGCCCCGAACCGCGACGACTGAAACTCCATCAACGACACCAGCCCGTGTACCTCGGGTTCATCGGGGACCAGCGCCGCGAGCACCCGGCCGAGGCGCAGCGCCTCGGTGCACAGCTCGTCGCGAACCCATCGTTGGCCGAAGGACGCCGAGTAACCCTCGTTGTAGATCAGGTAGATCACCGAGAGCACCGCCGACAGTCGCTGTGGATACTCCGAGCGATCCGGCACCTCGAATGGCACGTCCGCCGCTGCAAGTGTCTTCTTGGCCCTGGTGATCCGCGCCGCGACCGTCGGCGTTGACGACAGGAACGCCCTGGCGATCTCGTCGGTGGTCAGGCCGCCGACCACGCGCAGGGTCAGCGCGATCTGCCCTTCTCGGGGCAGCACCGGGTGAGACGAGATGAAGATCAGGCGGAGCACGTCGTCGTCGATCCGGTCGGGATCCCATGCGGGCTCGTCGATTCGGGTCTCCAGATCGCGGGCCAACGTCGCGTACTTGGCGTCGAGGTTGTCCTGCCGGCGCCACTGGTCGATCGCCTTGCGCTTGGCGACGGTGGTCAGCCACGCTCCGGCATTGCGCGGCACGCCGGTGTCCGGCCACTGCGTCAGCGCGTCGACGAGGGCTTCCTGCGCCAGATCCTCGGCGAGCCCGACGTCGCCGACGACCCTGGTCAGCGTCGCCACGATCTTGGCGGCCTCCATCCGCCACACCGCATCGACGGTCTGGCGCAGATCGGTGGCGGACACCTACCCATTGTGCCGACGTGGTCACCCTCTAGCGCGAGCAGTGCAGTGTCTGTGGCCGACACGCCGCGCAGAAACAGGAGAATGCGCACGCTCGCGCAGGGACTCAGCCGACGGCGCGGCCCGCGCCCTCCCAGAACTGTGCGCGTACGGCCTTCTTGTCCGGCTTGCCCAGCGCGGTCACCGGCACCGAGTCGACGACGAACACCTGCTTGGGTGACTGCACCGAACCCTTGCGGTCCTTGACGGCGGACTGGATCTCGGCGGTCAACTTCGCGACCGCCTCGTCATCAGTCGGCGCATCGGGGCGCAGCACGATGACGGCCGTGACCGCTTCGCCCCACTTCTCGTCGGGCGTGCCGATGACGCAGACCTGCGCGACCGAAGGATGTTCGGCGACAACATCTTCCACCTCGCGCGGGAACACGTTGAAGCCGCCGGTGACGATCATGTCCTTGGTGCGGTCGACGATGTACCAGAATCCGTCCTCGTCCTCGCGGGCCAGATCGCCGGTGTGCATCCAGCCGTCGCGGAACGTCTCGGCCGTCGCCTCGGGTTTGTTCAAGTACCCGCCCGAAAGCAGGGGACCGGAGACGCAGATCTCGCCGACCTCGCCCTGGGGCACGGGCTGGCCGTCCTCGCCGAGCAGCGCGGTGCGGGCGAACAATGTCGGGCGCCCGCATGAGGTCAGCCGCTTCTCGTCGTGGTCGCCCTTGGCCAGATAGGTGATCACCATCGGCGCCTCGGACTGCCCGTAGTACTGGGCGAAGATCGGGCCGAACCGCGTCGATCGCCTCCTTCAGCCGCACCGGGTTCATCGCCGACGCCCCGTAGTACACAGTCTCAAGGGAAGACAGGTCGCGGGTGTGCGAATCCGGGTGATCCATCAGTGCGTAGATCATCGACGGCACGAGCATCGTCGCGGTGATCTTCTGTTCCTCAATGGTTTTGAGCACCTCGGCCGGATCGAACTTGGCCAGGACAACCATCTCGCCGCCCTTGACGATCGTCGGCACGAAGAATGCCGCACCGGCATGCGACAGCGGGGTGCACATCAGGAACTTGGGATTTTCGGGCCATTCCCACTCGGCGAGCTGGATCGTCGTCATCGTGCTGGTGGCCTGGGCCGTCATCATGACGCCCTTTGGCTTGCCGGTCGTGCCGCCCGTGAAGGCAAGCCCCGTGACGGTGTCCGGCGCCAACTCTGCGGCGACCAAAGGCTGCGGGGAGTACTTCGCCGCCTCGGCGTTGAGATCCACCGCGACGTCGGTGAGCTCTGAAGGCACCGGCCCGATTGTCAGGATCTGCTTCAGCCCGGGCACCTTCTCCAGCAGACCCAGGGCTCGTTCCACGAACATCGGGTTGGGGTCGATGATCAGCGATGTGATCCCGGCGTCGTTCAGCACGTAGGCATGGTCATCCAATGAACCAAGTGGGTGTAGTGCCGTTCGTCGGTAACCCTGCGTCTGGCCCGCGCCGACGATCATCAGGACCTCGGGGCGGTTCAAGGCCAGCAGCCCGACAGCGGCGCCTGTACCCGCACCGAGCTCCTCGAACGCCTGAATGTACTGGCTGATGCGGTCGGCGAGCTGGCCACCGGTCAGTGTGGTGTCGCCGAGGAACAGCACTGGCTTGTCTTTGTTGCGCTTGAGGGCATCAACCGTGAGGTGGCCGGAGTGCAGGGGATGGCGCAGCAGGTCGCCTGACGAGCGCTCGCGCGAGGAAGCATCAACCTGAGTCATGACTTCAGATTAGAACGTGTTACAGAAATGGTTTCAAGGGCCGGGCACATCGGCTTGACTGAAGAGGATGAACCAACGGCTTCGGGCGGCGATCCTCGACCTCGCCAGGGAGCGCGGTCCGGCCAAGACCATCTGTCCGTCCGACGCGGCACGAAGGGTCGGCGGCGACGACTGGCGCGACCTGATGGACGACGCCCGCGACGTCGCGCGCGACCTGGCCCGCTCGGGCGACGTGGAGATCACCCAGGGCGGCGACGTCGTCGACCCGGACGCAACCTGGCACGGACCCATTCGGATCCGCGCCAGGTAAGCGGAGACTCAGCGCGCCAGCTTGTCAGCGTCCGCGCGCGCCTGTGCGGCGATCTTCTCGGCCAGGTCGGCCTTCCACTGGATCTCCTTCTGGATCCACGGATTGTCCAGCGGAAACTCCTCGGTCTCGGAGACCCGGCGCACCTCGAGCTTGACGCCCTTGCCCAGCGGGACCTTCTGTGCCCACTGCTTGGCCTCTTCCTTCGAGGACACGTCGAGGATCCAAAACCCGTTGAACAGCTCCTTGGCCTCGGTGTACGGGCCGTCGGTGACCACGGGCGGGTCGGCGTTGAAGTCGACGACGAAGCCTTCGTCGGGCCCGGTCAGGCCCTCGCCGGCCAGCAGCACACCGGCCTTGATGAGCTCCTCGTTGAAGCGGCCCATCGACTCGATGATCTCGCTGAAGTCGATGTTGGCCTCTTCCATGGCGGCCTCGGCCTCGGGGGTGGACCGCATGATCAGCATGTAGCGCGACATTTCTGTCTCCTTCGATCTGTGGTGAAGGGGCACGTCCATCGTGCCCTCGTTGACACGTCGAACGACAACCCCGCGGAATCGACAAGCCTCGAAAAAAACTTTCAAAAAGTTTTCGAGAAAAGTGTGCGAGTGCCGTGGGCCCAGCGCTCCTACCCGTGAGAGCAGCCCAAACCGGGAAGCGCCAGCACCTACGGGAGAGATCATGAACAGCTACTACGGCCCCCAGAACAGCTACTACGGCCAGCCCAACACCTACTACGCGCCAGCCCCGCAGCCCCAGTACGCTCCGATGCCGGTCGCCCCGCAGAACTCCGGTTCGGGCATGAAGATGGCCGCCGGAGCGCTGGCCCTGCTGGCCATCGGCATCGGCGCCTTCGCGCTGATGCTCGGCATGAAGAACTCGAATGTGGAGACCACCAGCGCGCAGAGCGCGCCGTCCACGGTCTTCAACATTCCGTCGGAGATCAGCATCCCGTCGCTGGGTACCACCTCGTCGCCGAGCGCCCCGGTCGTCGTGAACAACCCCGCTCCCCGCGTCATCACGATCCCCGGCCAGGCCCCAGTCCAGGTGCCGGCTCCGCAAGCGCCCGCCCAGCAGGCTCCGGTCCAGCAGCAGGTCCCCGCCCAGCAGGCTCCGGTCGCAGCAGGCCCCGGCCGCAGCAGCAGCAGGCCGAGGAGCAGAAGAAGGCCGATGAGCAGAAGAAGGCCGATGAGCAGAAGCAAGGCCGACGAGCAGGAGAAGGCCGACGCGCAGGCGAAGGCCGAAGGCCGAGCAGCAGGCGAAGGCTGACGCGGAGGCGAAGGCGAAGGCTGACGCGGAGGCGAAGGCGAAGGCTGACCAGAAGGCCGGACTTCTCGCTCAGGCTCAGGTGCTTCGCGCCCAGGCTCAGCAGGCCGAGAGCCTAGCGTCGCTGCCCGGTGGCGAGGCGCTGCGGGGGCAGGCGGATCAGCTGAACGCCCAAGCGCAAGCGCTCGAGGCTCAAGCCGCAGCGCTCTGATAACCGAATCTCTCCCCAACCCCAGCCCAGGCCCTCGCGGCCTGGGCTGGGCGCGTCGGTGGGCGTTTGCGGTGGGCCCGTCGAGGAAGATGGCCGTGTGTCCCACGTTGAGCTCGTCATCCACGGAACAGTGCTGACCGTCGACGAGTCGCAACCCTCCGCGGAGGCGTTGGCCGTCGCCGACGGTCGAATAGCTGCCGTCGGCAGCCGGGCCGATATCGAGCCGCTCATCGGACCCGACACCAAGGTCATCGACATCGGCAACGGCTGCGTGCTGCCGGGGCTGATCGAGGCGCACGGGCACCCGCTGATGGAGGCGATCGCGTTGTCGGATCGGCTCGTCGACATCCGGCCCGTCACGATTCCCGACGCCGGAGCCGTCCTCGCGGCGATCAAGGCCGAGGTGGCCAAGCGCGGCGCCGACGGCGCCTATCTCAACGGCTGGGACCCGCTCCTGCAGAACGGCCTTCCCGACCCGACGCTGGATTGGCTCAACGTCATCGCGCCCGACACCCCGCTGGTCGTCATTCACAACTCGGGCCACAAGGCGTACTTCAACTCTGCGGCTGCCGCCCGAACCGGGCTGACCCGCGACACTCCCGACCCCAAGGGCGCCCAATACGGCCATGACGCGTCCGGCGAATTGGATGGCACCGCGGAGGAAACCGGTGCGGTGTTCCCGCTGCTGGCCGGCGCCATCCAACCGAGCGACTACCCCGCGATGCTGCTGGCCGAGTGTGCGCGGCTCAATCAGGCCGGGCTGACGACGTGTTCGGAGATGGCCTTCGATCCGCTCTTCCGGCCGATGCTCGACCAGCTGCGAGACCAGCTGACGGTCCGGCTGCGCACCTACGAGATGTCGACCGCGGAGATGACCACCGACGAGACCGTCGACAACGGTGACGACACGGTGCGTCAGGTGGGCATCAAGATCTGGGTCGACGGCTCGCCGTGGATCGGCAACATCGACCTGTCCTTCCCCTACCTGGACACCGCCGCCACGCGCGCCATCGGTGTGGTGCCGGGGTCGTGCGGGCATGCGAACTACACCCGCGAGCAGCTCACCGAAATCGTCGAGGCCTACTTCCCGTTGGGGTGGCAGATGGCCTGCCATGTGCAGGGTGACAAGGGCGTCGACACCATCCTCGACATCTACGAGGAGGCGCTGAAGAAGCACCCGCGGACCGACCACCGGCTGCGGCTCGAGCACGTCGGCGCGATCAGCGACGAACAACTCAAGCGCGCAGCGGATCTCGGCGTCACGTGCAGCATCTTCGTCGACCAGATCCACTACTGGGGCGACATCATCGTCGACGGCCTGTTCGGGGCCGAACACGGATCACGTTGGATGCCATGCGGTTCTGCGGTTGCCACCGGCATGCGCATCTCGCTACACAACGATCCGCCGGTCACACCCGAGGAGCCGTTGCGCAACATCAGCGTTGCGGCCACCAGGATCGCGCCGAGTGGTCGGGTACTCGGACCCGAGCAGCGGCTGACCGTCGAACAGGCCATCCGGGCTCAGACGATCGACGCCGCATGGCAGCTTTTCAGCGACGACGTGATCGGCTCGTTGGAAGTCGGCAAGTACGCGGATTTCGTTGTGCTGTCGGCGGATCCGCGCTCGGTGCCCGCGGAGGAGATCGCCGACCTTGAGGTCCGCGCGACTTACCTGGCCGGCCGCCAGGTGTATGCGAAGGGCTGAGCGGTCACTGCTTGACGGCTATGGCGATTTCGTTGCGGCGCCGGAACGGCAACGTCCACGGCGGGTCGTAGAACCACGCGGTGGGCTTGCCGATCGGTTCGATTCCAGCGCTGCGCAGCGTATCGAGTAGTTCGGCGGTGCGGGCTGCCACGGCAGTAGGGCCGCGGTCACCGCTGAATCGCAATACCGCGACGGTCTCTTCAGGGACCGATACCAGTGCGACGTTGTCGTCGTCGGGTGTGGGCAGCGTTTCCATCGTCCATTTCGACGGCATGAAGAACCGGATGGTCCAACGGTCGTCGGCCGTACGTGACTGGGCAACTGGTGCCGTCATGGCAATCTCGTCGCTTTGGCGATCGGACTGCTGGACCACCGGCGCGGTCATTGAGATCGTTTGGTCGCGGTGGTTCGCGCCGAAGATGTACTTGGCCAGCCGCCGGAACCCGATGTTGCGGGCACGATCCTCGTCGGCAGAGACGGTCGTCTCGGCCGCGATGCGCGGGCCGTACTTGCGGACCTCCACACCGTCGGTGAGACGGGTGCTGAGGTAGTGCGGCTCCTCAGTACCGACTCGAATCCCGCCGATGGATAGGGCCGACTCCGCAATCTGTATGGGTAACTTCGTGATTCGCATCAGCGTTTGTTCAGGGCCCAGATGTGCGTGGACAATACAGTCGCGAACGCACACCACAGCGGATAAAGGGCCAGCGGGGCGGATCGGGTGCCACGTACTTCGACCGCTCGACGGGTGAGGTCCGCGCTGCTGAGGGTGAGTACGCCCGCCGCGAGCGCCGACGTGCCCAACCACCGCTTGGTGAAGAACAGCCATGACCAACTGGCGTTGAGGGCGAGATTCGCCGTCAGCGCCGCGATATAGGACCGACGCGCGCCTCCCTCGCCGCGGTCCTCGAGCTCATCGAGCGTCGACGCCGATACAGCGGCGATGTCGGCGTAGAGGATCGGCCAGACAATCGGAAACGCCTGCCGGGGCGGTTGATACGGCGGCTTGTTCAGCGATGCGTACCACGCCGATTGTGCCGGTCTGCTGGCAAGCCCACCAAGCACGCCGGTGGCAGCGACTGCCAGTGCGTTCGGTATCAGGGTGCGAATTTTCATAGTGTGACTGTGCGATTGGGACCTTTCCCGTCTAATCGTCCTCGCCGACGTCTGCGTTCGTCACCTTGGCCGCGGCTGCAGATGAACCCAGCGGATTACGGATGCCGATGTTGGCGACGCCTATGGTGTTGCCCGAGTTGAACGCGCCGACGTTGTTGTCACCCGTATTGAACAGGCCGATGTTACCGCTGCCTTGGTTGCCGATGCCCACGTTCCCGACGCCGGTGTTGTTCAGCCCTTGGTTGAGCGCGCCGTTGTTGCCGCTGCCGACATTGAGCACTCCGACGTTGTTGACGCCGAAATTGCGGGTGCCGGTGTTGTTCAGCCCGACGTTGAAGTCGCCGTCGTTGTTGTTGCCGATGTTCGCGACTGCGCCATTGGTGAGGTCGTCGGAGTCAACGTTGTTGAACCCGATGTTGAAGCTGCCTTCGTTATCGCTGCCGATGTTGAAATTGCCAGTGTTGTTCGAGCCGGTATTGAAATTGCCGGTGTTGTTGAGGCCGGTGTTGAAGTTCCCGTTGTTGCCGGCTCCCAGGTTGGGCGACCCAGTCAGGAAGCTGAGCTGGACACCGGGAGGAACGAGCGGCAGCGCGGGCAGTGCCTGGGCCGCCGAGTTGACCGGTGCGATCACCCTGTTCGCACCCGCTGCGACCGCATTGCCGATTGCGGGCAGCTGTGTCGACCCCGCGGTGGCTACCTCAGGGAGCGACGGAAGCGGCAGGATGGCGGCGCCCAGAGTCACGTCGGGGGACGCGGGCTGTGGCGCGGCCACCGGTGCGGGCGCCGAAGTAGCACCCGCGGCGATGACGCCGGCGCCCACGGCGGCGACGCCCGCGACGAGAGAGGATCGAAGGGATATGTGCATGTCATACCTCGCAATTCGGCGGTAGTTAAGTAACTGAGATTTATCCCAGCGACGCCGCCGTCGAAACCTTTGAATCATTACCGAACTCTTACCGAACTATGACGTGGTGGATCATTGACGCCGTGCCGTCATTTACGGACGTCGTCGATCGCCTGCATGTCGTCGCCCTGCCGATGCGGGTGAAGTTTCGCGGCATCACCGTTCGCGAGTTGGCGCTGATCGACGGTCCGGCGGGCTGGGGCGAGTTCGGCGCATTTCTCGAGTACGAGCCGCCCGAAGCGGCGGCGTGGCTGGCGGCGGCCATCGAGGCCGCGTACACGCCTCCTCCGCCGACGCAACGCGAGCGCATCGCGATCAACGCGACCGTGCCCGCCGTCGCCGCGGCGGATGTGGCCGGCGTGCTGGCTCGCTTTCCCGGCGCCCGCACCGCCAAAGTGAAGGTGGCCGAGCCGGGTCAGACGCTCGCCGACGACGTGGCCCGCGTCAACGCCGTCCGTGATCGGGTGCCGACGGTTCGGGTGGACGCCAACGGCGGCTGGACTGTCGCCGAGGCCACCGAGGCCGCTCGGGCGCTGACCGCCGACGGCCCGCTGGAATACCTCGAACAGCCCTGTGCGACGGTGCCCGAACTGGCCGAACTGCGCCGGCTCGTGGACGTGCCGATCGCCGCCGACGAAAGCATCCGTAAGGCCGACGACCCGTTGCACGTCGTGCGGTCGGGCGCTGCCGACGTCGCCGTGCTGAAGGTCGCGCCGCTGGGCGGGGTCGCCAAGATGCTCGACATCGCCCGGCAGGTCGGTATTCCCGTGGTGGTGTCCAGCGCGTTGGACTCGGCGGTCGGCATCGGCCGGGGTCTGCTTGCCGCTGGTGCACTGCCGGAGCTGCGGCACGCCTGCGGGCTGGGCACCGGTGGACTGTTCGTCGAAGACGTCGCCGAACCGCTGACGCCCGTCGACGGCTATCTGCGCGTCTGCACGGTAACGCCGGATCCGGCTCGGCTGCGGGCGTTGGCCGCGTCTCCTGAACGCCGGCAGTGGTGGATCGACCGGATCAAGGTCTGCTACGAGTCAGGGCGCGCAGACCTCGTGGCCGAATAGCAGAAACGGCCACAGCGCGGTCGTCGCACCGAATGCTGCCAACTCGGATCCTGCGGGAATGCGTGTCTCCAAATGACTTTCGATCCGCGCGACATCGTCGGCATTGAAGAACGTCCACACGATTCCGATGACGAGGTAGGGGATCGCGAGCCACATCACAATTTCCAGCATCGCCTCGATGCTGACCCTTCGGCTGAGTAGCCGGCGCAGACCGGTCACCGTCACACCAAGCTGCTGTGCGCACGGACTCGCCTGCGCACGTCGGCCAGGACGATATAGCTGCCGCCCTGGCGGATGAACACCGGCAGGAACCGGTTCGTGAAGGCCACCAGAAGGAACAACCATTCGAAGCGGCGCTGCTTGCCCCTACTCCACCGCACACCCAGCGCGTCCCTGAACACCGGAGCGAGGAATCCGATGGTGAGAAACTTCAGCAGCGGCCGGAAGGGAAGCCCCAGAACGGGATTGATCATCCGCAGATTGATCAGATCGGACAGATACTCGCGGACTGGGGGGTCGATAGCCACGTGCGTGCATGCGTCATCCCAGTAGGTGTCGAATTCGGCTCGGGTGGCGGGCCATTGATCCTCGGTGACCTGCAGGGTGGTTCCCAACGTCCACGAAGAGCGGTAGAACTGCTCGGACTGTTCGGGTGTCATCTCGCCGCGCAGCAACTTGTAGGTGTCCTCGAGGCCGACGAAAAGGCATGCTGCCACCCACATCTGGAGTTCGCGGTCGAACGCGTTGTACTTCACCGGGCTGTCGGGGCTGGAGATCACCTGGCGGTGAACTCCGTCGACGGCTTCACGGAACGCGGCGCGGTCCTGTTCGGAGCCGAAGACCGCGACGGCGAGGTACTGAGACGTCGTCCGGAGTCGTTTCCACGGGTGCTTGAGGATGCTGCCCGAGTCGACCGTGCTCTCGACGACGCCGTAACCGACCCCGGGCGACGCCAACTGCATGACCACGTTGGCCGCCGAGGCGGCGAACGACCAGAAGTCCATGGCCTCCTTGACGGAGACCTCGGCGTCGGGATCCCAGCGCGCGGTCTGTCTCTTGACGACGATGCGGTTGTCGCTCATGCCATGCACACATCAGAGAACAACAGCACCGGCCAACTGACGATCGACCCCAGGAGTGACACCGTTCGGTCTATGCCGCTCAGTCCGTCGAGGTGGCCGGTATGCGTGGCCGACCAGATCACGCCGATCACCAGGTAGGGGATGGCGGCGAGGATTGCCGTCCCGATCCATTCGGCGATCGTCATCTCGAAAACCAGGAACTTGCGTAGCGTGGCGAGCACTGCGCCTATGTTAATGATCATTCCGCAATAAACAGGGCTTTCGGCGACTTATCCACACGATGGCCTAATTTGTGGGGTACAGGGCGTAGACGACATGGGCCATGGTGGCCAACACTGGGACCGTGACGCGATCGGTGGTGATCCTCGGCTATCCCGGCGTTCAGGCGCTCGACATGGTCGGACCGTTCGACGTGTTCACCGGCGCGACGATGAACCTCGCAGCCAGGAATCGCGCCGACGACGGGTACGACGTGACGATCGCCTCCGTCGACGGCGCGCAGATCGCCACCGGCACCGGGCTGGTCCTTGTCGCCCAGCCACTACCCGACCCACATGGGTCCATCGACACCGTCGTGCTTCCCGGCGGATGGGGTCTCGACGAGGCGCGGAAGAACCCCGGCGTCGTCGACTGGGTCAAGGCGGTATCCGGAACCGCTCGGCGCGTCGTCAGCGTGTGCACGGGTGCGTTCCTCGCCGCGCAGGCAGGGCTTCTCGACGGTTGCAGGGCGACCACGCACTGGGCCTTCGCAGACGAATTGGCCCGCGAGTTTCCCTCCATCGCAGTCGATCCCGATCCGATCTTCGTCCAGAGCTCGTCGAAGGTATGGACGGCAGCCGGTGTCACCGCCGGAATCGACCTTGCGCTGTCGCTCGTCGAGGAGGACCACGGCACCGAGGTGGCGCAGACGGTGGCCCGGTATCTGGTGCTCTATCTGCGTCGGCCCGGCGGGCAGAGCCAGTTCGCCGCACCCGTGTGGATGCCCCGTGCCAAGCGGGCGCCGATCCGCGAGGTGCAGGAGTCGATCGAGGCGCAACCCGGTGCCGCGCACAGCATCTCCGATCTGGCCGGCCGGGCTGCAATGAGCCCACGACACTTCACCAGAGTGTTCACTGACGAGGTGGGAGAGGCGCCCGGCGCGTATGTCGAGCGCATCCGCACCGAAGCCGCGCGCAGACAGCTCGAGGAGACCGACGACACCGTCACCGTGATCGCCTCCCGCTGTGGCTTTGGCACCGCGGAGACCCTGCGCCGCAATTTCGTTCGAAGAATGGGCATCTCGCCCGACCAGTACCGCAAGGCATTCGCCTAGAGGAGAAAATCATGCAGATCGCCATCGTGTTGTACCCCGGCTTCACCGCACTGGACTTCATCGGACCCTACGAGAGCCTGCGCATGCTGCCCGACGCTGACGTGCGCTTCGTCTGGCACGAGCCGGGCCCGATCACCGCGGACTCCGGTGTGCTCGTGGTCGGTGCAACGCACTCGTTCGACGAAACACCCTCTCCGGACGTCATTCTCGTGCCCGGCGGGTTCTCCACGATGGAGCACGCCCGTGACGAGAAGGTGCTCGCCTGGCTGCGCAAGGCGCATGAGACCGCGACGTGGACGGCGTCGGTGTGCTCCGGCTCGATCATGCTGGCCGCTGCGGGACTACTGGAAGGCAAGCGCGCCACCTCGCACTGGGCGGCGCTGTCGGCGCTGAAGGCGTTGGGCGTCAAGGCCCGTCGGCGATGAGCGCATCGTTCACGAGGGCGATGTTGTGACGTGCGCGGGTGTGTCGGCAGGAATCGACCTCGGGCTGTGGCTCGCAGGACAGATCGGCGGCGAGGGCCGGGCGAAGGTCATCCAGCTGTCGATGGAATACGACCCGCAGCCGCCGTTCGACTCCGGCCACATGTCGAAGGCGTCCGCGACGACGAAGGCGGCGGCCACCGCGCTGATGTCGAAGGATCTGGTCAAACCCAAACAGCTGAAGGCCGCGACCGGACTTTTGTGGGACCACGCGATCGAGCGGGCCAGGGCGAAGCGCCGCAAGGGCCGCGCTCGCGTAGCCTCTGCTGGGTGAATCTGGCCTACGACGACCGCGGCTCCGGCGCCCCGGTGCTGTTCATCGCCGGCAGAGGCGGGGTGGGCCGCACCTGGCATCTGCACCAGGTCCCCGAGTTCGTGCGGGCCGGTTACCGGGCGATCACCTTCGACAACCGGGGGATCGGCGCGACCGAGCAGGCCACCGGGTTCGGCATCGAGCAGATGGTCGCCGACACCGCCGCGCTGATCGAGAAGCTGGACGCCGCGCCCGTGCGCATCGTGTCGGTCTCGATGGGCTCCTTCATCGCACAGGAGTTGATGCTGGCCCGTCCTGAACTGGTCCGCTCGGCGGTGCTGATGGCCACCAGGGGCCGCCACGATCGCGCCCGTGACTTCTTCGGCACCGCCGAACGCGAGCTGGCCGACTCCGGCGTCGAGCTGCCCGCCTCCTACGGCGCGAAGCTGCGGCTGCTGGAGAGCTTCTCGCCGGCGACGCTCAACGACGACGTCGCGGTGCGCGACTGGATCGACATGTTCACCATGTGGCCGAGCAGGCCGACGCCCGGCATGCGGGCCCAGCTCGAGGTCGGCCCGCACGACAACCGGCTGCCCGCTTACCGAAGTATTACGGCGCCCGTGCTCGTCATCGGGTTCGCCGACGACATCGTGCTGCCGCCACACCTCGGCCGTGAGGTCGCTGACGCGCTGCCGAACGGCCGCTACCTGGAGATTCCGGACACGGGCCACCTCGGCTTCATCGAGAAACCGCAGGTGGTGAACGCGGCGGCGCTGAGATTCTTCGGCGAATAGGCTGTAGTGGTGAACCCATCGACGGCACAGGCGCGTGTCGTCGTCGACGAACTTGTTCGCGGCGGCGTGCGCGACATCGTGCTGTGCCCGGGATCGCGTAACGCGCCGCTGGCGTTCGCCCTGCACGACGCCGACCGGGCGGGCCGGGTCCGGCTGCACGTTCGCATCGACGAGCGCACCGCCGGCTACCTGGCGATCGGGCTGGCGGTGGCAGAGGGCGCGCCTGTCTGTGTGGCGATGACGTCGGGCACTGCGGTCGCCAACCTCGGACCCGCCGTGGTGGAGGCCAACTACGCACGGGTGCCGCTGATCGTGCTGTCGGCGAACCGGCCCTACGAGCTGCTCGGCACCGGCGCGAACCAGACGATGGAGCAGCTGGGCTACTTCGGCACGCAGGTGCGGGCCAACATCAGCCTCGGGCTCGCCCCGGAACTGAGGGGCGCCGCGCCCGGCGATATCGATAAGTTCAACGCGCAGTGGCGATCGGCGACATGTCGAGTGTTGGCGGCCGCCACCGGTTCTCGAACCGCGAACGCCGGGCCGGTGCAGTTCGACATTCCACTGCGCGAGCCGCTGGTGCCCGACCGCGATCTGGATCCGTCGGCGTCGTATGCGCCGCTGGGCCGCCCCGGTGGAAAGCCGTGGACCTACAGCCCGCCGGTGACGTTCGACCAGCCCCTTGAGGTCGACCTGACCCCCGACACCATCGTCATCGCCGGGCATGGTGCGGGCGAGCAACCGAACCTGGCGGCGCTTCCGACGGTCGCCGAGCCGACCGCCCCGCCCGCCGAGAACCCGCTGCATCCGATGGCCCTGCCGCTGCTGCGTCCGCAGCAGGTGATCATGCTGGGCCGCCCGACGCTGCACCGACCGGTCTCTGCGCTGCTGGCCGACTCGTCGGTGCCGGTGTTCGCGCTGACGACCGGTCCGCGCTGGCCCGACGTCTCCGGAAACTCGCAGGCCACCGGCACCCGTGCGGTGACTACCGGCGCACCGAATCCGGCCTGGCTGCGACGCTGCGCCGCGGTCAACACCCAAGCCCGCAAGGCGGTGCGCGGCCAGCTCGATGCCCATCCGCTGACCACCGGGCTGCACGTCGCCGCGGCAGTGGCCGACGCCTTGCGTGAGGGCGATCAGCTGGTGCTGGGCGCGTCGAACCCGGTGCGGGACGCCGCGCTGGTCGGCCTGAATCCGCGCGGCATCAAGGTGCGCTCCAATCGCGGAGTCGCCGGCATCGACGGCACGGTGTCGACGGCGATCGGCGCCGCGCTTGCGCATGACCGCACCGGTGGCCGGACCGTCGCGCTGATCGGTGACCTGACCTTCGTGCACGACAGCTCGGGGCTGTTGATCGGGCCGACCGAGCCGACGCCGCGCCATCTGACAATCGTGGTCTCCAACGACAACGGCGGCGGCATCTTCGAACTGCTCGAGCAGGGCGATCCGCGGTTCTCCGATGTCTCGTCGCGAATCTTCGGCACACCGCACGACGTGGACGTCGGCGCGCTGTGCCGGGCGTACCACGTGGAGAGCCGACAAATGGAGGTCGACGATCTGGCCGCCGCCCTGGACGAACCGTTCGACGGCATGCGGGTGCTGGAGGTGAAGGCCGACCGGTCGTCGCTGCGGGCGCTGCACGCGTCGATCAAGGCGGCGTTGTGAACGAACGGGTTAAGCAGTTGGTGCGCATCGTGATTCCGCACCTGTACGGCGAACCCGGCGAGACCCGAACCGGACGGAATTTCCGCCGGATGCGGATCGGCATCGTCATCGTGGCGTGTCTGGTGACGTTGCAGTCGCTGCTGCTGGTGCTCGGCGCGTGGCGCAACGACCGGCAGATCCAAGGCAACATGGGGGTGGCCGCAGCCGAGGTGCTCAGTGCGGGACCGCGGCGCTCGACCATCGAGTTCGTCACACCGGACCGCGTCACGTACCGGCCCGAGCTCGGTGTGCTGTATCCGTCCGAATTGGACACGGGCATGCGAATTTACGTCGAATATGACAAGGACAACCCCGACCTGGTTCGGGTGCAACACCGCAACGCGGCGCTGGCCATCATTCCGGCCGGGTCGATCGCGGTAGTCGGCTGGCTGATCGCCGGGGCGGCATTGATGGGGTTGACGTTCTTCGAGCGGCGGCTCGCGCGTCAGGCTGACGACCCCATCAAGTTGTCCAGCCAATCGTCTTCGTGAATGTCGACCTTCTCCTGCGTGCTGAGGTCGTAAACCGTTGGGGTTCCGGTGGTTATCGGGTCTACGCCGATCAGCGCCCCGTAGTTGTAGGCGGCCATCTCGTCGATGTCGACGTCGTCGGCGGTATCACCGGCGCGGATCCTGCCCGCGACGTCATCAGGGATGCCGGATTCCTCCGCCATCCTCGCCATTGCCTCGTCGCTGGGTCCGGGGCCGCCGGGCTCCTGATGGGCCCACAGGTCTTCGACGAAACGCTGAAACTCGGGCCCCGACGACATGTTGGCCTCGTCGGTCGACTCGGGCGCTCCGACGGCCAGGAACAACGCATTGGCGACCCGCGCCGAATGGTGGTCCGTGCTCGGCGTATCCAGAAATGTCACTGGGCGATAGGTCACCGCAAGCTCGCCGAGGTTGATGTAGTGCTCGATGTCGGCGCCGTAGGCCGACTGCAGTTCTTCGCAGTGGCTGCACTGCGGTTCGGTGTACAGCTCAATTTGCACCGGGGCGTCGGGATAACCCGCGACGATGCCGTACCCGTCGTCGCTCAGGGCCAGCGGCGGCTGCGTCGGATCCTGCGTCGCGGTGCCGGTGATCTGGTTGGTGCAGCCGACGGCGCACATCAGCAGGGCCACCGTTATCACCGCTGCCGCGCGGGGAATTCGCATGTCAACCGCCCTTCCTTGTGCGCACAATACCCGCCCGCCGAGCCGGATGTTCGTGGCCATAGGCACGAGAACTTTGCGTGTCGTATCCCCGGACGCAACCTTGCCGACAGCCGTCGATGCCACCATCTTGGTGTGCGCGTTGCGATCGTCGCAGAGTCCTTCCTCCCGAATGTCAACGGCGTCACCAACTCGGTGCTTCGGGTGATCGAGCACCTCCGCCACCACTGTCACGAAGTCCTGGTCATCGCGCCGGACACACCGCGCGGCGAGCCGCCCGCGGACCGGGTATACGAAGGTGTCCGAATTCACCGGGTGCCGTCACGAATGTTTCCGAAGGTCACCTCGCTGCCGCTGGGTGTGCCACGGCCGCGAATCGTGAAGGTGCTTCGGGGATTCGACCCCGACGTCGTGCACCTCGCGTCGCCGGCCCTGCTCGGCTACGGCGGGCTGCACGCCGCGCGCTACCTCGGGGTGCCTACCGTCGCGGTATTCCAAACTGACGTAGCGGGTTTCGCGCAGAGCTACGGCATCGGCATCGCCGCGCGGGCCGCCTGGGCGTGGACCCGTCACCTGCACAGCCGTGCCGACCGGACCCTCGCGCCGTCGGCGTCAGCCATGGAAAACCTTGCCGCACATCGTATTCCCCGGGTTCACAAATGGGCGCGTGGGGTCGACATCGCTGGATATGCGCCATCCGCCCGCGACGAACAGCTGCGTAAGCAGTGGTCACCCGACGGCAAGCCTATCGTCGGCTTCGTCGGTCGTCTCGCTCCGGAGAAGCACGTCGAGCGTCTCGCAGTGCTGGGCCGGCGCGACGACCTGCAACTCGTCATCGTCGGCGACGGTGTGGACGCCGCGAAGCTCCAATCCACCCTGCCGACCGCTGTTTTCACCGGTGCGCTCTACGGCAAGGACCTCGCCACCGCATACGCCAGCATGGACGTCTTCGTCCACCCGGGCGAGCACGAGACCTTCTGCCAGGCCGTCCAGGAGGCGATGGCATCGGGGTTGCCGGTCATCGCACCCGACGCTGGCGGACCGCGAGACCTGGTGGCGCCCATGCACACCGGGCTGCTCCTGCCGGTCGGCGAGTTCGAAGACCGGCTGACGACGGCGGTCGACCACCTACTCGCCGAGCGGCAGCGCTACTCGGTGGCCGCGCGCCGCAGCGTGCTCGGCCGCACGTGGCCCGCGATCTGCGACGAGTTGGTCGGCCATTACGAGGCCGTGCTGGGCATGCGCGGCGTCAAGGCCGCTTGATCAGCCCTGCGCCTCGATCGAGACCGGCTGCCACTCCTGCCAGGTCTTGAGCCGGTTCTCGTAATCGGCCTTGGCCAGCTGCAGTGGTCCCTCGCCGAAGAAGACGCGCAACGGCGGTTCGGGCGCATCGACGATCTGGAGGATCGCGGCCGCCGACGCCTTCGGGTCGCCGGGCTTCGACATCCGCTGCGCGCGCACGCGATCGGCCGCCTCGTGCACCTCTTTGTAGTCGGGCAGCGGGGTCGAGCGCTTGGACGACGGACCCGCCCAGTCGGTGGAGAATCCGCCCGGCTCGATGAGCGTGACGTGAATGTTGAACGGCGCGACCTCCTGCGCCAGCGACTGGGAGAACCCCTCGAGCGCCCACTTCGACGCGTGGTAGATGCCGACGTTCTGGAATGCGGTGATGCCGCCGATCGACGACACCTGAATGATGTGCCCGCTGCGCTGGGCGCGCAGATACGGCAGAGCGGCCTGAGTGACCCACAGGGCGCCGAACACATTCGTCTCGATCTGGGCGCGCGCCTCCTGCTCAGTCAGCTCCTCGATGAAGCCGAAGTGCCCATAGCCGGCGTTGTTGACGACGATGTCCAGTCGGCCGAAGTGGTCATGAGCCTGCTTGACCGCGGCGAAGTCCGCGTCGCGATCGGTCACGTCCAGCTGGATCGGCACCAGTGCGTCGCCGTATTTCTCGGCGAGGTCGGTCAGGGTCGCGGTGTCGCGGGCGGTGGCGGCAACCTTGTCGCCGCGCTCGAGGGCTGCGATGGCCCATTCCCTGCCGAAGCCACGTGACGTCCCGGTGATGAACCAAACTTTTTCAGCCATGTCTGTACCAATGCCCGCTATCGCGCTGGGCATTCCCGCTCTACGGAACCTGACAGGTAGCGTCGCGGGCGTGAACAGGGCGTCGCTGGACAAAGACCCACGCGAAGTGGCGTCGATGTTCGACGCGGTGGCGCAGCGCTACGACCTGACCAACACCGTCCTGTCGCTGGGGCAGGACCGGTTCTGGCGGCGCGCCACGAGGTCGGCGCTGCGCATCGGTTCCGGCGATAACGTGCTGGACCTGGCGGCGGGCACCGCGGTGTCGACGGTTGAGCTGGCGCGATCCGGCGCGTGGTGTGTGGCCGCGGATTTCTCCGTCGGGATGCTGGCCGCGGGCGTGGGCCGCGACGTGCCCAAGGTCGCAGGCGACGCGACGCGGCTGCCGTTCGCCGACGGGGTGTTCGACGCGGTGACGATCAGCTTCGGGTTGCGCAATGTCGTCGACCACGCCGCGGGGCTCCGTGAGATGGCCCGGGTGACGCGGCCGGGCGGACGGCTGGTGGTGTGTGAGTTCTCGACGCCGACGAACGCGCTGTTCGCCACCGCTTACAAGGAGTACCTGATGCAGGCGTTGCCGCGGATCGCGCGGAAGGTGTCGTCGAACCCGGACGCGTACGTGTATCTGGCGGAGTCGATTCGGGCGTGGCCCGACCAGGCGCAACTCGCGCACCAGATCGCCGATGCCGGCTGGTCGGCGGTGCGCTGGCGCAACCTGAGCGGCGGCATCGTCGCCCTGCACGCGGCCGTGAAACCCTCGCGCTAGGGTCGCGAGATGCACGGTCGCCTCGCGGATCCCAATTGCACCATCGGCACGGATCCGCGGGCCGATCCCCGGATGGTCAAGGCGCTCGCCCAGTTCGGGCTCGACGGGCACATGCCGCTGCCATCGGCGACGCCCGATGCGCCGATGGCGGATCGGCTGGCCGCGGTTGCGGCGACGGAGAAGCGGATGGGCCGGGTGCTCGAGGAGCTGGCTCAAACGTTGCCGAGTCCGACGGGCGTCGCCACCATGACGACGACGATCACCGGCGTCGACGGCAACGAGATCGCGTTGTACATCACCCATCCGATCCCGGCCGGCGGTGAGTTGCCCGGCGTCGTGCACTTCCACGGCGGCGGGATGGGCATCAACAGCGTGACCGATTTGAGCTACACCAGGGCGCGCGAAAACCTCGCCGCCACAGGGCTTGTGGTCGTCGGCGTGGAGTTCCGCAATGCGGGTGGCAGGCTCGGGCCACACCCGTACCCGGCGGGGCTCAACGACTGCGCGTCCGCCATCCGATGGGCCTACGCCAACCGTGCCGATCTCGGCATCAGCCATCTGATCACGTGCGGTGAGTCCGGCGGCGGAAACCTGACGCTGACCACCGCGCACAAGGCCAAGCGCGAGGGTTGGCTGAACGAGATCGCCGGCGCCTACGCCCAGTGCCCGTTCCTGTCCGGCCGCTGGTACGAGCAGCCCGACGAGCTGCCGTCGCTGAAAGAGTGCGACGGGTACTTCCTCACCCGCGAGATCATGGGACTCGCCGGCGCGGTGTACGACCCGACCGGCGAGAACTCGCAGGACGCGGCCTGCTATGCGGGCTGGGCCACCGACGAGGAGCTGAGCGGCCTTCCGCCCCATGTGATTTCGGTCAACGAGATCGACCCCCTGCGCGATGAGGGACTGCTCTACTACCGCAGGCTGGTTCGCGCGGGCGTGCCCGCGGTCGGCCGCATAGTGGTGGGTACTGCCCACGGCTGCGACCTGCTGCTGGGCGGCTACCTGCCGGATGTGTTCGCCGCCACCATTCGCGACGTCAGCGGCTTCGCGAAATCCCTCGCCTAGCCCTCCTCCACCTATCTCCGCGAGCGTGCGTGTCTGCGGCCGACACGCCGCTGAAAAACCAGAGAACGCGCACGCTCGCCGGCTACTTGAGCGCATCCCAGAGACGCTGGGTTTCGGCGCTGACGGTGGAATCGTGCGTCTGCTGGAAGTTACGCCCGCCGCGCCGGAAGGTGGCGATGACGGCTGCGGGTACGGCTGGCTCGAGCAATGGCGTTGACAGCCAATCGCATTCACGCACATGGACCAGATCGACGGCCACCGCGGCGTCGTCCGCGTCGTAGAAATACGGACCCGATATGCGGCCCAGCCAGTACAGCCCGTCAGGGCCGCGTGTCCATACGAACGAACCCTGCTCGACATCGGCGAACCGCTCGACCCGTCGGGCGGACCGGTTGTCGTGAGCAGGCTCGCCGAAGCCACACAACCCGCGGGCCAGAGCCCGCTCGATCGTCGCCGCGACATCGATGTCGTCACGGCGCGACCGCATCGGCGCTCGGTACACAGCGACGGGCACGTCATTCATCTTTCGACGAGCGTGCGGATTCTTCGGTTTTTCAGCGGCGTGTCGGCCGCAGACACGCACGCTCGCGGGAAACGACGTCAGCTGAACGGCGGCCGGCGGTCGAGGCGCCGCGAGCCCCCGCCCGCGCGCCGCCACACCCGCGCGATCCAGTCCGCGTCCTCGTCGGTGACGAGGTTGGCCATCACCCGCACCGCGATGTTCATCAGGAAGGTGGATCGCATCGCGAGTGGACCCGTCGCAGGCAGGAACCGCGGATACGTCAGAAGCAGGGCGAGCCGACGGGCAACCGAGAACCCGCGCGCGTAGTGCTGCTGCAGGAGCGCAGGCCACGCCGACGTCAGATCACCCGAGCCGAGCATCTCCGCGGCCAGCCTGCCGGTCTCCAGCCCGTAGTCGATGCCCTCCCCGTTGAGCGGGTTGACGCAGGCCGCGGCGTCGCCGATCAGCATCCAGTTCGGCCCGGCCACCCCGGAAACCGCGCCGCCCATGGGCAGCAGCGCCGACAGCCCCAGCCGCGGCTCACCCTCGAAACCCCATTCCTTACGTCTCAGTGACGTGTAGTACGACATCAACGGCCGCAGCGCCGCATCCGCGGGCCGCTTCGAGGTCGCCAGCGCACCGACGCCGATGTTCACCTCGCCGTTGCCCAGCGGGAAGATCCAGCCGTAGCCCGGCAGCACCTCGCCCTCGGGCGACCGGAGCTCCAGATGCGACGTGATCCACGGCTCGCTGGCGCGCGGTGTCGCGATGTACCCGCGAATCGCCACGCCGTACACCGTCTGCTTGTGCCATTCGCGACCCAGCACGCGCCCCAACGTCGACCGGGCTCCGTCCGCGACGATCAAATGCTCGCACCCGATCTCGGCACCGGAGTCCAATAGCACAGAAGACACGCGGCCCGCCGAATCATGCCGCACCTCAACGGCTTTGGCACCCAGCATCATCTTCGCGCCGTCGTCCACGGCGACCATACGGATGCGGTCGTCGAGCTCGGTGCGGGGCACCGCGCTGCTGGTCTTCGGGAACGACGGGCCGGGCCACCGGATCTCGACGTCCGCGCCGAAGCCCGACATCCGTAGGCCGTGGTGCGCGATGCGACCGTCGAGCCACGGCCCGAGGCCCAGCATGTGCATCTCGGCGATGGCCCGAGGGGTCAGGCCGTCTCCGCACGCCTTGTCGCGGGGGAACTGCGCGGAGTCGATCACCAGAACGTCGCGGCCGCTGCGGGCGGCCCATGCAGCGGCCGCCGAGCCGGCGGGGCCGGCGCCGACCACGACCACGTCAGCCCTGGTGTTCATGTATCCCAGTATGTTGGCAGGGTGAGGACACCGGCGAGCGTGGTCGCGGGCGTGGACTTCGGGGACCCCGCCTTTGCGCAGGATGTCCGCGACGGCGTGGCCCGCATCGAGGACCTGATGTCCACTGAGCTGGGCAAAGCCGACGAGCTGATGGCCGAAGCCGTGCAGCATCTGTTCCAGGCCGGCGGCAAGCGCTTCCGACCCTTGTTCACCGTGCTGTCCGCGCAGCTCGGTCCCGATCCTGACAACTGGCAGGTCACCGTCGCAGGCGCCGTCATCGAGCTGGTGCACCTGGCCACGCTCTACCACGACGACGTGATGGATGAGGCGCAGGTGCGCCGCGGCGCGCCCAGCGCGAACGCCAGGTGGAGCAACAACATCGCGATCCTGGCCGGCGACTATTTGTTCGCGACGGCGTCGCGGCTGGTGTCCCGGCTCGGCCCGGATGCGGTGCGGGTCATCGCCGAGACGTTCGCCCAGCTGGTCACCGGCCAGATGCGCGAGACGCGCGGCGCCGCCGAACACGTCGACTCCGTCGAGCACTACCTGAAGGTGGTGTACGAGAAGACGGCCTGCCTGATCGCGGCGTCCGGCCGGTTCGGTGGCACGTTCTCCGGCGCCGACGACGAGCAGATCGAGCGGCTGAGCAGGCTCGGCGGCATCGTCGGCACGGTGTTCCAGATCTCCGACGACATCATCGACATCGACAGCGACCCCGACGAGTCCGGCAAGGTGCCCGGCACCGACCTGCGCGAGGGCGTGCACACCCTGCCGGTCCTCTACGCGCTACGCGAAACGGGTCCAGACGCCGACCGGCTGCGCGAACTGCTGGCAGGCCCGGTCGAGGACGACGACGAGCTGGCCGAGGCGCTGGACCTGCTGCGCAGGTCACACGGCATGGTGCAGGCCAAGGAGACCGTCGTGCGGTATGCCACGCAGGCCCGCGACGAGCTGGCCAATCTGCCCGAGGGGCCGGGCAGGCAGGCACTGGCATCGCTGGTGGATTACACGGTCAACCGCCACGGCTGAGGAACCCGCGACGGCTTCCGGAGCGTTGGAGAAGCGAAGACTTCTAGGAGGACGCTGATGAGCTGGCATCCGCACGCCAACACGGCCAAGACTTTCTTCCTGCTGGCGTTGTTCTCGGGGCTGATCGTCGCCGTCGGTGCAATGTTCGGTAGGAACATCATGTTCCTGGCCGTGCTGTTCGCGATCGGCATGAACGTCTACGTCTACTTCAACAGCGACAAGATGGCGTTGCGGGCGATGCACGCTCAGCCGGTCACCGAGGTACAGGCGCCGTTCATGTACAAGGTCGTTCGGGAGCTGGCCACCACCGCCCATCAGCCGATGCCGCGGCTGTACATCAGCGACACGGCCAACCCCAACGCGTTCGCGACCG
Source organism: uncultured Actinomycetota bacterium (assembly GCA_963822305.1). Classification (GTDB taxonomy): domain Bacteria; phylum Actinomycetota; class Actinomycetes; order Mycobacteriales; family Mycobacteriaceae; genus Mycobacterium. The sequence goes on from CAWGHF010000032.1 coordinate 146,824, forward strand.
GTCGCAACCCGCGCAATGCGGCGGTGTGCTGTACGACCGGCATCCTGCAGATACTCGATGAGCGTGAACTGCGGGCGGTGCTGGGCCACGAGCTGTCGCACGTGTACAACCGCGACATCCTGATCTCGTGTGTGGCCGGTGCGATGGCGTCGGTGATCACCGCGCTCGCCAACCTGGCGTTCTTCGCCAGCATGTTCGGCGGAAACCGCGATGGTGGCACGAATCCCTTTGCCATCCTTCTTGTTTCGCTGCTTGGCCCGATCGCTGCGACGGTTATTCGGCTGGCGGTTTCGCGATCGCGCGAGTACCAGGCCGACCAGTCCGGCGCCGAACTGACCGGCGACCCGCTGGCCCTTGCATCGGCGCTTCGCAAGATCAGCGGTGGCGTGCAGCAGGCGCCGCTGCCGCCGGAGCCGCAGCTGGCCGACCAGGCGCACCTGATGATCGCCAGCCCGTTCCGCGCGGGCGAGAAGATGGGGAAGCTGTTCTCCACGCATCCGCCGATGGAAGAGCGGATCCGCCGGCTGGAGGAGATGGCGGGTCGGGGGCCTGGCCAGTACTAGACGCAGCCTGCACGTTCGGATAGAACCTCTGCTATTCACTTCTGCAACACATAAGCTGTGCCGATGCTGAGCAGAACGATCCTCTTGGGCGCTGCGGCAGCGGCCGTGGTCAGTGCGCCGGGCATCGCCGCGGCCGATCCCAGCGAGCCGCCGCCTCTTCCGCCGCCGCCCAACGTGAACGCCTACGCACCGGTGAAGCCGTCGGACTTCGCGGTCCTCGGCGACAGCGCGTACGCGTTCAGCACACCCGACGGGCTGACGTGCATGGTGCAGCGCTCCGGCGGCTACGGCTGCAGCGGCCCGATCCCCGGTGGGCCCGAAGGCGCGAACATGGTCAGCGGAGCAATGGGCGGCGTGCCGGTCTTTTCCAACGTCGCGGCGAACCCGTTCGCCAACGCCGGTGAGATCAAGCCGCTTCCGGCCAACTCGCGGCTGTCCTTCCAGACCTTGAGCTGTGGCAACGACGGCGCCTTGACGACCTGTGTCGACAGCAAGAACCAGGCGGGCTTCGTGATCGCCCCTGCTGGCAGTTGGATTGTGGGCGAGGTCAATCCGTTGGTCGACCGGCCCGAGGGCACGAGCCCCTTCTTCAACTAGCTCAGAATCCGGAGCCGTGCACTTCGTGGCCCGGCTTCTCGGCGGCGAGCCCGCGGTAGGCGTCCTCGACGGTTGAGCCGTGGTTGACGACGCCGTCGACCTCGCGCGCGATCGGCATCGACAGCCCGTAATCGTTGGCGAACTCCATGATCACGCTCGCCGCCTTCACGCCCTCGGCGACCTGGTTCATCGATTCGATGATCTCGTCGATCGTCTTGCCCGCGCCCAGCTGCTCGCCGACGTGGCGGTTGCGGCTGCGCTGCGACGTGCATGTCACGATCAGGTCGCCCATGCCCGCAAGACCGGCGAAGGTGTCGCGGTGCCCGCCCATGGCCTCGCCCAGCTTCGACATCTCGCGCAGCGCGCGGGCGATCACCATCGCGCGGGTGTTCTCGCCGATCCCCAGCGAGTAGCCCATCCCGACGGCGATCGCATAGACGTTCTTCAACGCACCCGCCATCTCGACGCCGACCACGTCGTCGGTGGTGTACGTCCGGAATCGCTGGGTGCGGAACAGGTTTGCGAGGTTGGCCGCCAGGTGCTGGTCCGGCATCGCGAGCACGGCCGCAGCGGCGTATCCCTCGGCGACCTCGCGGGCGATGTTCGGGCCTGCCAGGATGCCCGCAGGGTGCCCCGGCAGTACCTCGTCGACGATCTGGCTCATCCGGTAGTTCGTGCCCTGCTCGAGGCCCTTCACCAGCGACACCACCGGCACCCACGGCCGCAGTTCCTTGGCGAGTTCGGTCAGCACGCCGCGGAAGCCGTGCGACGGCACGCCCATCACGATGACGTCGGCACTTTCTGCAGCCTCGGAGAAGTCGGTGGTGGCCTGCAGCGTCAGCGCCAGCTCGACTTCGTCGCCGAGGTACTTGGTGTTGCGGTGCTTCTCGTTGATGTCGTTGGCGGTCTCCTCGGAGCGCACCCATTGCAATGTCGGCCCGCGCCTGGCGCAGATGGAAGCGACGGTGGTGCCCCAGGAGCCTCCACCGAGTACGACGACTTTGGGTTCGCGTTGAGCAGGTGCCATGGCTTCAGCGTATTGCCGACGCATGCCGTTTCACTGGCAGTTGACGAACTGCGTCGCTCCCTTCGCCGAAGTTAGCTGGCGTGTGCAAATTGGTGCGGAAGACCCCGGTGCGCCGCTGGTAGCGTCGATTGCCAGCTGGCAGAAAGGCTCCCCGTGCCCGAACCGATCAAGGTCGACCCGCAGGACTTGGCTCACGCCGCCGAGCGTGTCCGCGGTTACGCAGACCAACTGCGGGCCGGACACGGGTCGTCGGTAGCGACGGCCGATGGCGCGCAAGCCGGTCTCGTCGGGCAGTCGGCGCGAGCGATCGACTCCAGGACTCAACGCTGGCAGACCACCACGGCAGAGCTGCATCGAGTGCTGACCTCACAGGCCGTCGCGTTGTCGACTGCCGCAGCGGCTTACGCGCAGACCGAGGACGACAACCGCGACATGGTCGCGTCTCTGGACCCCACAAGCCTGTAGGGCCGCATGTCGTTGACGGTCGAGGATGTCCAGCGCTGGGATCCCGGTGCGGTACGCGCGGTCGGTGACGCCGCCCGCACTCGCGCGCAGACCTCGATCGACACCGCCAACGATCTGCCGAGGTTTCCGGACTGGACGGGACCCGGTTCCGAGGAGGCCAAGCAGGCGCTCGAAAAGACCCGCCAGGCGTTGATGAGAGACGCCGACGCAGCGCTGGCGGCTGCGCGCTCGGCCGACGCGGCGGCGGTCAACGTGCAGATCGTCAAGGACAACCTGCAACAGGTGCTGAACACGGCCCGCGAATGCGGCATGGTGGTCGATCCTGTGGCAGGCACGGTACGTCCGGCGCTACCATCGACGGCCCTGCCGAACGACTGGCACAACGCGGAGGTGCTGCAGCAGGCGATCCAACAGGTTCTGGCGCAAGCGAATACGGTCGATCAGCAGCTGGCCGCGGCGATGGACCGGGCCGACGACGTCGTCGATGTGCCGCCAGAGGCACGACCGATACCGCTGCCGCCGCCGGGTGCCAGCACCGAGGACGTCGAGCAGTGGTGGAAGTCGCTGAGCCAGAAGGACCGTGAGCGGCTGGTCGCCGAACATCCCGCAGAGGTGGGCAATCTCAACGGGATTCCCGCGGCCGCGCGCGACACGATCAACCAGCAGGTGCTCACCGACGACCTGAACCGGATCGCGGACACCGCGGCGCAGCACGGCGTTTTGAATGAGCAGGTGCTGGCGAACCCCGGCTTCTACGGCCTGTCGGCCGACGACGTCACGCGCTACAACAACGCGCTCAAGGTCCAGCAGGGCATGAACCATCAGCGCGGCGCCGACCCCGACCCGTCCCGGCAGCGGCCCGTCATGCTGTGGAAGTACGAGCCGCTCGCCGACAACGGCCAGGGCCGCGCCGCCATCGCGATCGGCAACCCGGACTACGCCGACAACACGACGGTCATCGTTCCGGGCACCGGCAGCAGCGTGGAGGGTGGCTGGCTCAGCGACGGCCACAACGACGCCATGAACCTCTGGGATCAGGCCAACGCGGCCGACCCGAACAGCACCCATTCGGTGATCTCGTGGATGGGCTATGACGCACCGGACGGTTTCGGCGACACGCGCGTCGCCAACCCGGACCTTGCGCGCGCGGGCGGTGACGTGTTGGCGGCCGACGTCAACGGGCTGTGGACCACCCACCAGGACCCACAACAGCACGTGGCGGTGATCGGGCACTCCTACGGGTCGACGACGGTGGCCGACGCGTTCGCCGGCTCCGGAATGCACGCCAACGACGCCGTCCTGTTGGGTTGTCCGGGAACGGATTTGGCCAGAAGCGCAGCCGACTTCCACCTCGACGGCGGCAACGTCTACGTCGGCTCGGCGTCGACGGACCCGGTCAGCTACATCGGCACGGCGCCGGAGTACGTGCACGACTACCTGAACCGGAAACTGGGCTATCCGGTGGGGCTCGACGCGGGCCTCGGGCTGGATCCCGCGGGCGACCAGTTCGGTTCGATCCGGTTCGACGCGGAGGTGGCCGGGCGCGACGGCCTCGACACCAGGAGACCATTCGCACTACTACGACATGGGCAGCGAGTCCTTGCGTGCCATGACCTACATCGCCACCGGCGAGAGCGGCGAGCTGGGCGATGAAGGGCTGCTGGCCGACGGCCGCCGCCAGCCGCATGTCGACCTGCCGACCGAGATCGACCTGCCGTTCGGCGGAAAGATCGACCTGCCGCCCGTAGGCTTCGACATACCGGGATCGCCCGCGTACATCGATCCCGAATCCGGCCGTCCATCGGAGTCAGTGACCAAAGACCATGCGTTCTAGGCAATTTCAGTTCGGCGCGGCGATCCTCGGGCTCGCCGTCGTGCTAGGAGGGTGCTCGATGTTTCCTCACGACGAGCAATCGTCGACGTCGCCGCCACCGCCAGGCCCGGTGGCGACGCAGTCCAACGAGGACGCGATGAAACAGGTGGTCGACCCCGCCAAGCAGATCGTGAAGGTGGCCGCGCTGCAGGACGTCAGTGGCGGCTTCGCCTTCGAGGCGTGCAACGACCAGGGTGAGCCGCCGTATCGCGGCAGGCTCGAGATGGGTTTCCGCATTCCCGACGAATTCGAGCCGAAGAAGTACTTCGAGCAGATCGCGCAGACGATGGTGCAACAGGGAGTGGGTTGGTACGACGGTCCGCCGCCGGGCAAGAACCCGTTCGGAACAGTCATCCACACCGACACGGTGTTCGCGGTCATCGGGCAGAACCCGGTCGCGCGCGAAGACGGCTATGTGCACGTGTTCGGTGAGTGCCGCAACATGGACGACCACAGCGATGGCGCGAGCGTCGAACGTCACCGACCAGCTGGTGAGCTAGCGGTAGTTGACGAACTGCAGCGCGACCTCGAGGTCGGCCTTCTTCAGTAGGGCGATCACGGCCTGAAGATCGTCGCGCTTCTTGGAGCTGACGCGAATCTCGTCGCCCTGGATCTGCGCCTTGACGCCCTTGGGTCCGTCGTCGCGGATCAGCTTGGTGATCTTCTTGGCGTTGTCACTGTCGATGCCCTGCTTGATGCTGCCGCTGACCTTGTAGGTCTTGCCCGACGCTTGCGGATCGCCCGCGTCGAAGGCCTTCATCGAGATGTCGCGCCGGATGAGCTTTTCCTTGAACACGTCGACGGCGGCCTTGACCCGCTCCTCGGTGGACGAGGTGATCGTGACGGCCTCCTCGCCCTGCCATTCGATGCGCGTGTCGGTGCCGCGGAAGTCGAAGCGGGTGGACAACTCCTTGGCGGCCTGGTTGAGGGCGTTGTCGACCTCCTGCCGGTCGACCTTGCTGACGACGTCGAAGCTGGAATCCGCCATTGGATTCCGTCCTCCTCTCGTGGTGCTCGTAAGTACTATCCCACGCCGCCGAAACCGACATTTCGCAGGGAAAGTGCGAGTAGAACCTCTGCAGAAACGTCGATCTCGACGAGGGTGCGGCTTGGCCGTTTTCGTCGCAGGGCGCGTCCTCGTTGTACCCTGCTATTCGCACTAAGGCAGGTTGCCCGAGCGGCCAATGGGAGCGGACTGTAAATCCGTCGGCTTACGCCTACGCAGGTTCGAATCCTGCACCTGCCACTGTGTGATGTCTCGGGACATCGTTGACAGATGTCCCGAGACATCATTTGCATCTCAAGCCTGTTTTCGGGTGAGTTTCCGCATTTGACGCCGCGGGGTTGGTAGTCGCGGGTGGGGTCGAGGATCAGTTTGCGGATCAGTGTGCCGGTGTTGTGGTCCAGGACGCGGATGTCGAGGTCATCGATGAGCACAATGACTTTGGTGCCGCGTAGCGTGCTTGGACAGGCCGATGTGGTGTAGGCGGCTGTTGTAGCGGATGGTGATGACGCCGGCGGCGTCGATGCGTGTCGTGGCGTACGCGGTAATGCGGGGGGATCTGATAGCCGGTGGGGAAGGCTTTGGGCCGGTCGTTGAACGCCTGGATTGGGGTGCGTCGGTGCAGCGCCCGGTGGGGCGGAACGCTGTTGTAGTAGGCGATGAAGTCGTCGATCTGGTGTTGCAGTTCGGCGATGGTCGCCGCTGCGGGGTAGCGCCCGTCAGGTGTTTTTTGAGTGTTTGGTGGAACCGCTCGATTTTGCCGCAGGTCTGCGGATGGTAGGGCCGAGAGTGGATGTATTTGATGCCCAGTTCGCCGGGTGATCATCTCAGGGCGGTGCGGCCGTCGCGGCGGGGTGTGGCGGTGAAGATGGCGCCGTTGTCGGTCAGCACAGCCGCTGGTGTGCCCCAGTCGGGTGAAGGCCGTCACGAAGGTGTCCACGACATCGGGGCCGGTGGTGACGGGTCGGGCGTGGCCGGCCAGGGCGAGGCGGGAGTGGTCGTCGATGAGGTCGAGGATCTCCACTTCGGTGTGATCGGCTAGGCGCCAATGGGTGACGTCGGCTTGCCAGCATTGGTTGGGTAATTCGGCTTGGAACCGTTTCCAGGCCGAGCGGGGCCGTTTCTGGGGCTGGGGTGTGACAAATCCGCGACGGGACAGGATCCGCCAGATCGTGGACACCGCAGGCACTTTGGCGACCCGGGTCGCGGGTGAGGTGTTCGGCGATGGTGGCCGCGCCAGCGTCGTAACCTTGCTTGTCCAGTGTCTTACGCAGCCGCACGATCTTGTCTTCGAGCGCGGTATCGACTGCGCGGGGATTGCGGTGGGGGCGGCGCGAGTGTGGTTCAAACGCCGCGGCACCTTCGGTTTCGTAGCGTCTGACCAGTTGCTGCACCCAGTAGCGCGAGACGTCGTAGTCGCGGGCGACCTCGCTTTTGCTGCGTCCCTCCAGCACCACGGCGGTGATGACAAGCTGCGCCTTCGACATGGCCGACCTCCCGGGCGTAACGAGGTGTCAACTATGTCGCGAGACAGCTGCCAACTGTGTCGTGAAACCAGACACTGCACCTGCCACCACAGCTCAAGCATATTTAGCCTAGCTAATGCTTGTTTGTGCGAGAGCAAAGATGTCTCGTCCCAGCGTGCCGCGACGACGAGATTGACCGCCAACGCAGCTGCACCGATCGCTGCTACATGCGCACATGCAGTCGTCAGAGCTTCCTCCCACGCGGCAGACATCACATTGGTCCGGAACCTGCTGCTGCTGAACCCTCACTGAATCCGCCAGGCGAACGGCGGGCCAGAGCTGGCCGGAAGTCGTGGGCCCATCGCGGCAGAAGCGTCGACGATCTGATGGAGGTCGTCGCGCGGCGGGGCGCTCCAAGGTCTGCTTGCGACCGCAGCGAGTCCCTGCCGACGAGGCTGCCTCGTCAGTTCAGCGCCGGAACCGCCGCCTTGGGCTGCCGGATGCTCTTCAGAGCGTCGCGGGACCTGCAGGCGGTCAGGCCATCTCGGGCACACGCAGGTGTGGATTCCTGCATCGGCTGTGGCTGCTTATTGCTGAAGCGATGCGCGATCTCCAACCCCGCGGACACCGCGGCGATCGCCGGACCCGGCGCAGTCTATCTACCGAAGTCGCCACGACGAGGAGCGATTGGCCGACGGTGCTGAGAGCTGCCGCCGGCAAGAAAAGGGGTGTCCGACGAAGCCTGCTAGAGCCGCATTCATTTCCGTTTACCCTCGAGAGGAGCCGCCGTCGAGCGACGTGCGAGGCGGGGAGGAGTGAGCCAGTGGAGAGGTTCAAGCGTGCGGCGTTGGCCGCGACCGTATCGAAAGTCGTCGCCCTGTCGATCGCGCTTGTGGCGATGGCTATTTGGCCGGTGGCCGGATCCGCGGTTGCTGCACCGCCAGCCACCCAAGTGATCACAGCGGTTCCTGTAGGCCCGAATGGGGAACCGATCAATGGCTACCAGGAGGCCCCGTCCCAAGGCAACGTCACCGCCGTCAGTGAGTGTACGACGCCATCGCTGTCCGCCGTGGGAGTTGACATCTACGGTTGTTCACCGAGCGCCGCGGGTGCGGACCCGTGTTGGCCGTCGACGCCGGGATCGCTGTTGTGCGTGGACAACCCGTGGGACAAGCGCTTGCGTCGCGTGACTTATGGCGCTCCGCTGCCGCATGTACAACCCGGCGCTGTAACAGATCCTTTCGCGTTGGTTCTTGAAGATGGCACGCGCTGTCGGCTTCGCAACGGCGGAGCGTGGGGTGGACGCGATGACGGTTACGCCGGCGTGTACCGCTGCGGGGCCGCCGACTCAAACCTTGCGGTCCTGTGGTTGCCCAGCCAGGGCCCCGGTACCTGTGTCGATCGCTCGACGCCGGCGTGGACGGTCAAAGTCGGTCAACTGGGCACACCCACCGAGCACTTTCCACCGCCGGAGACGCGTACGGTAACCACCGCGTGGCTCGCCGGCAATTCTGTGCCAGCATGACTTCGCCGTGCCACCACTCGAGCACGCCCGCGCGCGGCCAACCCGGACGGGGTCTGTTTTCGGGGAGTTCCGCATTTGAGGGAGCCCAACGTCGGAACGCGATCCGCTGATGAGCGGTTTAAGTGTCCGAAAATGGGGTTACTGTCGAGTAACAACTCCGCCCACGTTGGGAGGTCCGCCGTGACCGTCACCGAACAAGTCAGCGAGCAACACGCCAGGCAGGTGGCCGAAGAGGCGCGGGAGGCCCAGTGGCGCCAGCCCAGTTTCGGCAAGGAGTTGTTCCTGGGCCGTTTTCGGTTGGACCTCGTTCATCCGCACCCCACCGGGTCGCCGGAGGCTTCGAAGCGTGGCGAGGCGTTCCTGGACAGACTGCGCGATTTCTGCGAATCGCAGATCGATGCCGCTGCGATCGAACACGACGCGCAGATTCCGGACAAGGTCGTCCGCGGATTGAAGGAACTCGGCGCTTTCGGCATGAAGATTGCCACCGAGTACGGCGGGGTCGGGCTGTCACAGGTGTACTACAACAAGGCGCTCGCACTCGTCGGCTCGGTGCATCCCTCGCTGGGCGCGCTGCTTTCCGCGCACCAGTCGATCGGTGTGCCGCAGCCGATCACGATGTTCGGCACCGAGGAGCAGAAGCGAACATGGCTGCCCCGGTGTACCCAGGAGATCAGCGCGTTCCTGCTCACCGAGCCGGACGTGGGCAGCGACCCGGCGCGGCTGCACGCCACCGCCAACCCTGATGGTGATGACTATGTGCTGAACGGCGTCAAGCTGTGGACCACCAACGGCGTGATCGCCGATCTGCTGGTCGTGATGGCGCAGGTACCCGAGAGCGAGGGACACAGGGGTGGGATCACCGCATTCGTGGTGGAAGCGGACGCACCGGGCATCGTGGTGGAGAACCGCAACGCGTTCATGGGGTTGCGCGGCATCGAAAACGGGCTCACCCGGTTGACCGACGTGCGGGTGCCGGCCGCGAACCGGATCGGCCGCGAAGGCGACGGGCTGCGGATCGCGCTGTCCACGCTGAACGTGGGGCGGTTGTCGCTACCGGCGGTCTGCACTGGGTCGATGAAATGGTGTTTGAAGATCGCCAGGGAATGGTCTCGCGAGCGGGTGCAATGGGGCCGGCCGCTCGGTGAGCACGAAGCGGTGGCTGGAAAGGTCGCATTCATCGCGGCCACCACCTACGGGCTGGAGGCGATGCTCGAGCTTGCCAGTGAGTTGGCCGACGCCGGCCAAACCGACATACGGATCGAGGCGGCGCTGGCCAAGCTCTACGGCTCGGAGATGGCCTGGCTGGTCGCCGACGAGCTGGTCCAGATTCGCGGCGGGCGCGGCTTCGAGACCGCCGAATCGCTTGCCGCCCGCGGTGAGCGAGGGGTGCCCGCCGAGCAGGTGCTGCGCGACATGCGCATCAATCGGATCTTCGAGGGCTCCACCGAAATCATGCATCTGATGATCGCCCGCGAAGCAGTGGACGCACACCTTTCGGTGGCCGGCGACATCATCGACCCGCAGGCCGACACCCGGCGCAAGGCGAAATCGGCCGCGAAGGCCGGCAAGTTCTATGCCCGCTGGCTGCCTACTTTGGTCACAGGCAAAGGCCAAATGCCCACGGCGTTCGCCGAATTCGGACCGCTGGCGGCGCATCTGCGCTATGTCGAACGGGCCAGCCGCCGACTGGCGCGCAACACCTTCTACGGAATGTCGCGGTGGCAGGGCAAACTCGAGCACAAGCAGCGGTTCCTGGCGAGGATCGTGGATATCGGCACGGAGTTGTTCGCCATGACCGCCGCGTGCGTTCGGGCACAGCGTGACCGGGCGGACGGTACTGTCGTCGAACTCGCCGACGCATTCTGCCGTCAGGCGCGGGTTCGGGCCGACCAGCGGTTCGATCAGCTGTGGCGCAACTGCGACGACTCCGACCTCAAGCTGGCTCGTGGCGTGCTCGACGATCGCTACAGCTGGCTCGAAGAAGGGATCCTCGACCCATCGATCGAGGGACCATGGATCGCTCAGGAGGGCGGCGTCGGCAAGTCCGATGTGCACCGTTCCATACGCTGATCTGTCAGCTAGAAGTGTGCAACGAGACGGTGGTAGCGACTCCCACCGGTTACCCCTTACATTTAAGGCCAACAAACTAGATGGTTTCTGATCGCCCCCACGTCCCGGACCCACACCACGCGAGCGGTGGAGATAGCTAGCCGTGGCAACTTCGTCCCAGCACTGTCCCAGTAGCCAGGGTCTAACGCTGGTCTCCCGCAAACCTATGTAAGGCAATCAAGAGTCTCAGATTGGTCACCGTATGAGTGCGAGAAACGTTGCAGCGCAACGTAATTTGGGCTAGCGAGAGCTCTTGCCAGCACGAATGCCGGTTAGCTGAAATCAGCCGCAAACGCCGGGGTGGACGGTAAATCCTCGGCTAACGCCTACGAGGGATCGAATCCTGCACCTGCCACCCTGGTCAGCCACCGTGTCATGTCTCGGGGACGTCGACGCCGGCACTGTCTAGAGGACGGATGCATAGACCTCTTCGTACTCGGCAACCATCCGCTCCAGGCTGAAGTGCTTTTCGACATGAGATCGACATGCATTCGGATCGATATCGCCAATCGCTTCCAAGGCGGGTCCGAGGTCTGCCGGTTCGTCGCAGACGTAGCCGGTTTCGCCGTCAACGACGATCTCACTGACGGAGCCGGCCCGAAAGGCCAGGACGGGTGTGCCCGTCACCATGGCCTCGATCATGACTAACCCAAAGGGCTCTTCCCACCGGATCGGAAACAGCAGGCATCGCGCTGCAGCGAGCAATTCACGCTTCGCCTGACCTCCAACGGGTCCGATTACCTTGTCGTTTTTGGTCAACAGTGGCCGAACCTGCTGTTCGAAATAGGGGCGGTCGCTCGGCTCGACAAAAGCACCCGCGAGAACCGTCGGGACGCCTGCGGAGTGGGCGGCATCCAGTGCCAGGTGCGGCGCCTTCTCTGGACAGAATCGGCCGAGGAACAGTGCGAAGTCATCCTTTTTAGATCGAAACGGCCAATCGGCGACACGAAGGCCGTGGTGTACGGTCCGTAACCAGTTGAGGTCCGGAGCTAGCATTCGTTGGCGATTGCTGATCGCAACGAGGCCGACGTCCCGATCGAGGGCCGAGTAGTAACGGCGCATGTATGCATCAATCGCTGTATGCACTGTGGATACGGTCTTCACGCCGAGGCTCGCATAGCTCGAAGCGTTGAGGGCTCCGGACATGGTGTGATCATGAACGATGTCCAAGCCATCCAGGTGAGCAAGCCGCGCGATCGCCCGACGCACTTCTATGGCGTGCACGATCTCGGGCCGAACCTGGCCAAGCCGTTCCGGAACAGCGTCAGGTGAAACTGCAACAAACCGCGCATTAGTAGCCGATCGCCCCGCGCCGAGAACGAAGACGTTGTGACCGCGCGCCACAAGAGAATTGGCCAGATCCGCAATTTGGATCTCGGTTCCGCCGTAATCCTTCGGCGGAACCTCATAATATGGCGGCGCGACAAGGGCCACTCGCAGTTGTGCCGAGTTCAAATCAGTCACTCTTCGGTGAAACGTAGTTGGACTTGGCGACAACGGCGTTCATCGACTTGAGCAGGTCCCTCCACGGGTCAGCCGGAAAAATCGACTCTACGACTTCTCGGTTTCGTCTCAGGTCGGCGATCAGGACTTCGTCCTGCCGTGCAAGTCTGGCCAGCAACTCGACGAACTCGTTCGCCGCTTTCGTCATACCAGTTCCGTCCGGCTCGAACGTCGTGCACGTGACGCCGGCAGCACCGTAGACCTCGTCAAAGGCGTTGTATCGCGTAGACACTGCAGGAATCTCTGCGGCAGCTGCCAAGCCCGGGCCCAGGCCGACCGTCTCGAAGTCGCTGACGGAAGGCGTGAAGACAACACCGCCGTTCGTCACCCGCGCCAGCCGCAACAGGTCGACTTCGTCTAAGTGCCAATCCCCGCTGTCGGCTCGCAGCGTCTCAAGCGGGACACCGCCGAGGAAGCGGAGATGTTCTTCGGTACCGAGTTCGTTGCGGAGCGTTAATAGTTCATTCGCGTACTCCGGGTCTTCGTCAAGGCTTCCGAAAATGAGAAGGTAGGGAAGTGGAAGTGAACGGCGGACACATTCATTCAGGACTTCGCGGTGGAATCGCATTGCCTGATTTACACCCTTAACCGGATATATTCGCACGGGGTTGATGATTATTGGACGTTCGAGGTCCAACTCCAACTGCCGCGCAAATTCACGATGGTGCTGTTCGATTCCCGGTGGAATCGAGGGCAGCACGTTCGCGAGGACCTGTGGGCGCGCCGGCGTATCATAGCTTTCAGCCTCCCGCGCAAGCGCTTGCGAAATGACGATCCACTTGATATGAGGCGATGCCGCGGGAAGAGGCGTCAGCTCGTGGGGAGCAGATGGATAGAACCGACGATTAACTACGGTGTCCCAGCGCCCATTTGACCCGCAGAGATCATGGTCCCAAATCACAAGTCCACCCGGCCGCGTCCTGTAATGAAGGTCTGCCGCCGCGTACAGCGCTGACGTAGCACTCACCGCATGCGGGAGAGTGAGGTTGATAGCGAAGACCCAATCTGGTTCATGCTGCTCCAACCACGACGAAAAATGGTCGAAGTACAACTTCCGGAGATCATCGATTCGACCAACAACTGACTCCCGCTCCAATTCATCAAGTGCTGCGAAACCCGTGACACATCGCCGGATGTCCTCAATCTCAGTCGACAGCACGGCCCAGTCCGAGTTCGCGATCGAATTGTTGATCGTTGGTTTCAGCCAGGCTGGATATCGATAGGAGTTCGGGCCGTTAGGAAAAAATCGCGCTTTGTCTGATCGCCAGGAGTAGCCAAGATCGGCGACGACCGTGTCATCGAAGAGTCCCATCGATCGTCCGATATCAAAAACGTTGCGAAATACTGTTAGCAATCCGGAGATCGGTAGGCCATCTCCAGAGATAAGTCCGATCTTCACCGTGACTCGCTTTCGACGTCAGCTGCTTGCGTTGGAACTTGCGGGACTACTCACGTCGACAGTGGGCGATAGCTGATGCGAGGGAAGTAGTCCTCGCAGTTGCCGGTGCGGCGGACATCCCATGTAGCGCAGTGCAATGATCCGCCAAACTCGAAGACATTTCGGAATGGAAGGGTGAACACCTCGAAGCCGAGTTTGGACAGTAGTTCCTGCAGGGGCTCCTCCTGCTCTTCACATACAACTGTGGTCTGGTGAAATACTGAGTACATTCATTGACAACCACTTCGACGACTGGCAATAGTCAGGCATATCAGCGTTGCTGATTTTGGCTCCGGAGCCGAAACAAACTCCCAGTCGTTACCTAGGAACAGTTTCTCCTCTCCGTCACGCAATGGACGGTCTGGATTGGTAAGTATCAACCCGGGGCGAAGTGGAACGAACGTACAATCAATGTGCGAGGGAAAGAAATCTAGCGGAAAGTACATCGTGGACCCGAAATCCTTTGGGTTCGAGATGCCGCTTGAGCCAGGCAATTCCTGGCCGATTGGTCGTCATCGATTCCTGGACGATCAGGTCTCGACCGAATCTGCTGATGTCAGCCGCGTCGAAAACTACCTCGTCCTGTGTAATGCAGAACTCAAAACCGTGCATCTCAGAGTGGCGCTTCTCAACAGGCCAGTCCCAGAAGCGTTCGCGGTACATGTCGTCGCACATCGAGGGCTTAGGCGCGCTCGTCCAAACAACGCTTGTGTCGGCCTTCCAATATTCGTAGACAAGTTCGCGATACGCTTTGTATTCGAAATACCGCGCTCGGCGCGACATCGGCGCTTCAATTATTTCCCTTCCGAGCGTGATCATCACGTCCCGCGGGCAGACCGCGCAGTACTGATTATCGACGGAGAAGTCTGGCGTCTTCACAGAACCGCTGAAGTCGTACGGTTTCGGCCTGCGAACCTTCACTCCATGCGATTCCAGTAACGCAACCAGTCCGGCCAGTTCTTCATTCGCACGCTCAAGGGCACCGTGCGACTTCGGTCCTGTAGGAAAAGGCGTGCCTGGAAGTGTGTTGCGCACCTGCGGGCGGTTGCCCGGCTCCGTTGGCTCAAAACACGATCCGTCCGCGGAGCCGACGACGATCTCCTCCAGCGGATCCCACTCGTTCCAGGAATTGACCACCGCCGAGAGAGCATTCATTGCGTAGTGTCTTTCGCAAACGTTGGTGATGAGTTATCTATAGCGACACTCACCGTAGCGACTCCGAACGTCGGACTGGTCAGACTCGGAATATTGTTGTGTCGCCGACCATCCTTCAGGGGCCATTTCAGTACCGCGACAAACAAGCGGCCCTCGGATCTCCTCCGAAAGCCGATTAATTCCTTTGCCGACGCGGGCCGAGCGCTCAAGACCTGTGGTGGCCACCAGGCATCCTTCCGGGATCGCTGACTCGATGCCGCGGCCTAATGCGGACAACCGATCTCGAACATGTCATTAGGACAAGGAGACCGGAACGTAGGCTCGACGGAATGAATTCCAACACAGGACAATCCACTTCTGAGGCCACTCTCGTCGAACTGAGGTAATCACGCAAAAGGATCAGTGTCGCTGACGCGGACGTCACGTCTCACCGTGGGTGTCTGTGGCAGATGGCCGAGACTCACGCGACGTGTGGACTCGACGCGTTGGCTCACTGTTTTTGCCTCGCGATGTTTCGGCCGCGACGACGTCGGGTCGTTCGTGGTAGCGGTGTCGGTGTCGTCGCCACTAGTTCGGGCGGTCTTATCCGCTGTCGTCGTGGACTGCAGGCCCTTCTGATCCTCGTCTGAGAACTGGGGTTCGTCGGCCGCGGGATCGGTGGACTGTTGCAATGTCGCGGTCGGTGACGCGATGCGATTCGGCACGGCCGCTGTGGACTGGGCGGATGATTCATCGTCTTGCTTGTCCACCACGTCGGGATCGGTGACCGGAACCTTCCAGCCAAGTCGCTGATAGACCCGCTCCTGCAGTTCTCGCGGGGTCGGGACGGGCCGACCCGCAACGGTGGCCTGCTGTCCGGGCATGGGCACCGGTACCAGTGTGCTCAGTGCGGTGTCGAACTCGGCCGGCACAGGCAACCCCAGATCACGCAGCATCATGCCCCAGGGGTTGCCGCCATCCAAGACGACGTACGTGGTGTTCCCGACGGTCCACTTGGCTGTTTCGTCGTAGTCGTTGATGTCGCCGTTGAGGAACGCGTGCACATAGAAGCCCGGCGCGAGGTAGAAGATCGTGGACACCGGGTGTGCAAATGGATTGCCCACTCCGCAGGTCGCGTCGCCCCGCACGCAGTAGGAGATCACCTGAATGTCACCGGTATCGGCGGGGTCGCGGTCGCCGTTGGTGTACATGCCCGGGATAAAACTTGGGACGACGTTCTCTACACCGGTGTTCGGAAATCGAGAGTCGGCGCCGACGACAACGGTCATTCTGTCGTCTGGGATGAGGTTGTCGCGGTGAATGAGGTAAGCAGCATTCAGCGCCACCGGCGCGCTCTGCGAGTACCCATTCACGATGATCGTCTGGTTGGGGTTCGCTCGGTACGCGTCGGTTATCGCCCTCATGGCGTCGTCTGTTCCGATGTCGACCGAATCGTTGAACGTTCCCTCTCCCGCAAGATTGACCGGCACGCCCAGCACGGTGAAGCCGAAGGCCGCGGGATAGTTGTCGTACTCCCCATCGGCGCCAATGATGATGAAGGTCGGGTTGTAGTAGGCAGGATCGTCGGGGTCCGCGGAGTCATAGAACCCGATATCGCGGGTTCGCTTGAGCTGATCGGCACCGTCGTAGTCAGTGGTGCCCGGTACCAGGACCACTGTTGCGTTCTTCCCCAGGTTGGCGGGCAGCCAGGAGGGCTTGATCCGCGTTCCGGGTTGGTCATTGACCGATGCCGGCGGATTGAAGTCGGGCAGCTGGATCGGTCCGATGCCGAGTGCGTGCGCGGAACCAGATTGAAAGAACGGTCCGATGGCGACAAAAGCGGTGAACACGAGCAGTAACCTGCGCACATTGACCTCGGCTCTTCCAGGATTCGATCCGAGACTAGCCGATC